>NZ_CP108644.1:7252828-8621271 GCF_041435495.1 Streptomyces sp. NBC_01116 | reverse complement strand
TCGTCCGTCGAGGTCGTATTTGTTGAGGGGGTCGGCGGTGACGTATTCGTAGGCGTTGGCGTTGCCTCCGTATACGGGGTCGATGCTGAGGAAGCGTCCGGTGGTGGGGTTGTAGAGGCGGACGCCCATGAGTGTGAGGTTGTTGGGTGTTTCGGTGGAGCGTTGTTTGGCGCCGAGCCAGTTGTAGCGGGTGGGGGTTTGGCCGGTGCGGGGGTTTCCGTATTCGTCGCTGTCGAGTGCGACGGGGGGGTTGTTGATGTCCAGCGGGAGTTGCAGGGCGATGTCGCCGTGGATGGTTGTGAGGTGGAGGACGGTGTCGCCGGTTTTGGTGGTGGTGGCGGCGAGGTCTCCGGAGGTGGATTCGATGTTGCGGGTGAGGGTGCCGGTGGTGTCCTCGGTGATCCAGCGGGGGCTGTCGCTGTCGCTGTCGTAGTGGTTGGTCTTGGCTCCGGTCTGGGTCCAGGTGGTGCCGGTGGCGGTTTCGGTCGTCCAGGAGCGGAAGCGCAGTGCGGCGTCGAGCTGCCAGGTCTGGCGTTCGGTGCTGGTGGTGACCTGGTGGGCGAGGTCGTTGGCGTAGTAGCCGACGGTGCTGCCGGGCAGTGCGGTGGTACGGCCGAGGTTGTCGTAGGTGTAGCCGGTGTCGACGAGCCGGTCGGCGCTGTCGTAGGTGTGGGTGGTGGTGGTGCCGCCGGTGGTGGGGCAGGCCTCGGTGGGCTCGCCGGTGGCGGTGGTCAGGCCGGTGCGGTTGGTGCGTTTGTCGAAGGTGTAGGTGCGGCGGGTGCAGGTCTCGCCGGCGGTGTCGTGGACGTTGGTGAGGCGGCCGGCCTTGTCGTACTTGTAGTTCTGGGCGGACCAGCCCTGGTGGCTGGTGACCTGGCCGTGGGCGGACTCGGTGACGGTGTCGGTGTAGAGGCTCGTGCCGTCACTGTCGCGGGTGTAGGCCCGTGAGACAGCGGCTCCGGTCGGGTCCTCGGTGGCGGTCATGGTGTATCCGCCGGGCAGTTTCTCTGTGGCCAGGGATCCGTCGGCGTCGTAGGACGGGACGAAGTCACCGGCGACGGAGTCGCTGATCTTGGTGGTCAGGCCGCGGGGCTCGAGGTTGTGGTTGTAGGTGTAGGTGGTGGTCGAGGGGACCGTGTCGGACAGCTTGACGGGCCGGTCGAGCAGGTCGTACTCGGTCGTGGTCTTCCCCCCGTCGGCGTCGGTGTAGGTCGCCTGGCGGCCGAGCTTGTCGTAGGTCTTGGTGATGGTGCCCGCGGTCGGGGAGGTGATCTTGGTGATCTGGCCGGTGACCGTGTCGTACTCGTTGGTCGTCTCGGGGACGGCCTGGCCCAGGCCGCCGGTGACGGTGGTCTTCAGCGGGCGGGCGGCCGAGTCGTGGGTTGTGGTGGTCGTGCGGGTGGTGCCGTTGGCGGTGTCGGTGGCCTGGGTGACCTGGCCGAAGTACCCGTACTCGGTCGTCGTGTCGGGGAGATTGGCGGGCTGGCTGCCGCCGCCGGTGATGGCGCCTGCGGGACCGGTCCAGCAGGGCTGGTCGGCCCACTCGGGGCGGCCCTTGCACCATCCGGTGCCGTCCGCTGCCCAGTACTCGGTGATCCGGGTGGCGGCGTCGCTTCCGGTGCTGCCGGGCAGCCCCTGGGAGATGACACGGCCCTGGGCGTCGTAGCCGGTGGAGGTTCCCAGGTTCAGGCCTCCGGCGTCCTGGAGGGACAGCACGGGCAGGCCCTTCACCCAGTCGTACTGCGTCTGGGTGACGCGCTTCTCACCCATGAGGGAGTAGTGGTCCCGCACCCGGGCGCCGGTGATTTCCAGGGTGACCTGGTCCTTGACCGTCGCAGTTCCGTTGGTGGGGCGGCCCTCGTCGTATTCCTTGACCGTCCAGGAACGGGCCGGAACCGAGGTGCCGGCCGGAACGACCGTGGTGGTGCCGTCCTTGAGGTCCTCGGCCAGGTCCACACGGTGCAGCGGCCCGAACTCCTCCAGCTCGCGGGTACCTGTCTCGTTGTAGAGCGAGGTGGTCGACAGCACCTGAGCACGCTCGGACGAGGACTGGGCGATGATGCCCAGGTCGGTGAGGGTCTCCTTGTGCGCGTCGGTGGCGCCGAGCGCGAGTTCCCGGTTCCCGGCCGTCAGCTCACGGACGGTGTTGCCGAACCGGTCGTACTCGGTCGTGGTGATGTTCGCACCCGGGCTGAGGCTGTTGACCTGACGGCCGGAGACGTTCAGGTAGTTCACTGCGGCCCGCGCGTAGTTGCCGGGCGCCAGGTCCTCACCGGAGTTCGAGGTGGGAACGACGTCGGCGGGAAAGACGGCGGTGGCGTCGGTCGGGGCGTCGAACTGCCCCCACGCGGCCACGTTGCCGGCGCCCATCGCCACCGGAGCCTTGGCCCCGGTCAGCGGCACGCCGTAGACGACGGTGCTGACAGCGGTGCCTTCAGTCTGGTCGAGCGTGCCCTGCTTGAGTCCGGCACGTGAGACGTTCAGCAGCATGCCGTCGTTGGGGACCGAACCGCTGCCGGCGTTGCCGTAGTCGAAGGAGTAGGGCAGCTGCCCGTCCGATTCGGTCCATGTCACCCGGTCGCCCCAGTAGGCGTACTGGGTCTGGGCCTGCCGGCCTACCCGCGGGTCCCAGGACTGGCGCAGGGCGCCGGTGGAGTCGTAGCGGTAGCCCGCCACCGCGGTCGCCGTCGCGGCGGCGGCGCCGGGCGCGGTCGCCCACAGCTTGATCTGCTTGACCTGTCCGGTGAAGTCACCGAACTGGGCGTCCGAGCCGGTGCCCGTCGCCGTGGTGGCGGTGGCGTACTCGAACTCCAGCACCCGGCAGCCCTTGGTCGCCGGAGCGGTCTCGCAGGCCGCAGTCGTGACCGCGGAGGTCGGGGCGATGACCCGCTTGGGCCGCGCGAGCTTCTTGCCCGCCACGGTCACCGTCTCAGAGACGATCTTCGTGGTGGAATGCGTCAGCCCGTCCACCAGCGTGCTGGAAACCTGCCACGTCGTCGCGGCCGGATCGGGCTTGGTGAACGTGGTCACCGAGCCTTCGGTGTCCGACAGGGTGAACGTGGTGCCTACCGTGCCCTTGAGCGTCAGGCTTTCCAGCCCCGGCTCCGATACCCAGCCGGTCTTGGCGGCGTTGGCGGTGAAGTGGAGCGCGTCGCCCTCGAGCATCACCACGTCGACCGCGGTGTCGGAGACCCTGCGGACGTGGGAGTACTCGGACTCGCTGAGCTCGGCGACCGTGCCAGCCACCCAGTGCTTGCCGAAGATCGGGGCCTGGCCCTCCTGCTTGGCCGCCTTGTCCGGCACCCGCGAGGACGCCGTACGCGTGACCGACATCTCGAAGGCGGAGGCGTCCGTCTCGGAGAGGGTGTAGTCACCGGTCAGCAGGTTCAGAGAGCCGGGTCCGACCTCGGTCGTGGCCGCACCGTCGGCGTTGCGGTCCACCACCAGGTTCAGGGCGGGAGACGCGCTGGCCGCCGAGTTGGGGCCGGTGAAGTCGGCCTTCAGCTGGATGCTGCCGTCAGGGTTGACGGTGTCGGTGGTGTTCCACACCAGCGGAGCGTTCTTCCCGTTGACCAGCGGAACCGGCCAGGCCGTCAGCGCGGTGCCTCCGGAGGTGACGTCACCTGCGGGGATCTTCACCCACGGGTCGGCCTCCGAGCGGCGCCAGGAGAAGGACACCTGGTTGTATTTGCCCGCTTCGGCCTCGGCCACCAGCGGCAGACGCCGCGCGGTGCGTTCTCCCTCCGAGGGCTGGGAGAACCCGCCCGAACCGGCGTGGAAGATGTACTCGCGGGCCTCGGACTTGTTGTCCGCCTTGTCGGCCGACCGCACCTGCAGGGTGTGGGTGCCGTTACGGGGCGGGGTCACGCTGATCGCCTTCGCCGCGGACGAGCCGCCGGTGACGACCTTCGTCCAGGTCACCCCGTCCAGCGACCACTCCAGCCAGTTGTGATCAGCGGCCGGCGGCGTCACCGTGAACGTGCCCGGCTGGCCCGCGCCCTTGACCCACTGCCCGGAGGGGTAGTCGGTGGAGGTGATCTGCGTCGGCGCCGACGGTGCGGAGGTATCGACCGTGAACGTCTTCCACGCCGACCAGCCGGTGTTGTAGTGCGCCCCGTCGTAGGGGCTGGTGCGGAACTTGTAGGTCTTCCCGTTGACCAGCACGCCGGCGGGGACCGTCACGGACGCGGCCTGGCCCGATGCCACGTACTTCGAGACGATCGGACTGCCGACCTGCGTGTTGGTGACGTTGTCGTAGACCTGGAAGGTCCCGTTGACCTTGTCACCGTTCGCGTCGACGAACGTGTCCCGCAGCGTCGGTGTGAGGGTGTTCACGACGTAGTTGCCGGCGTAGGAGAAGAACGGAGGACCGGCCTCCTGCTTGGTACCCGTGCGCGGCCGGTGGTTGTAGGTCACCGACAGCTTCGGCGGGTTCTTCGCCGCGTTGGCGGAGTTCACCCGCTTCCACTGGGCCGTCACCGTCTCGCTGGTGGCCCGCAGACCCGTGTGCCCGCGGGTCGCCTTGGCACTGGCCCACTCCTGCGCCAGCGCCGTCACATCGGCGTTGATCCAGCCGTCCGTGACCGAGCCGCAGGCAGGGTTGCCCTTTGTCTCAGTGGAGGTGGCCTTCTTCGCCGTCCAGGCCGGCTGCGCGGTCCAGCGCGACGAGGTGGCCGGAGCCCCGGTGGACCACACCTCCCACGGATACGCCTTGCAGTCGGTGTTCGCAGAGTGGAAGTTCCACAGGCTCAGCTTCGCGCTGGAGACCAGCGAGTCCGCGATCGGCGCCGTGTTCCAGGTGATGAAGGAACGGGCCGTCCGGGGTGTCCCGTTCGCGTTCGTCGTGCCCGGGTTGCCGAGGTCGAGCTCGGTATCGGTGGACAGATCGGTCGTCTCACCCTGCTGCACATAGGTGTCGAACAGGTTCCCCAGCGCCGAGGTCGAAGGATCGACCGTGACCGGGTACTGCGTCTTCGGGTCCGCCAGGAACTCGGCGTCTGGCGTGACCACCAGGTCCACACCGCCCGGCGACTTCACGACCTTCATCGCGACGGGAGAACGCCGGGTGTGCTCGCCGGAGGCCTTGTCGACGCTCGCGTCCCACATCACCGGCGCCGGCATCACGGCCGTCTTCTTCGACTTCTTGTCCGTGAAGAGGACGCTGCCGTCCTTCTGCTGCTTGACCTTCAGACCCTTGGTCCTCAGCGGAAGCGTGTAGGAGAAACCCGCGGCAGGCGGGTTCTTCAGCTCGACAAACTGCTCGAACCCGGTACGGGTTGCCTCGACAATCACGTCGGCACCGGGCACCGCGTTGACATACGTGGCACGCGTCCCGTCAAGCTCGGGCGCCGGCAGACCGCCTCGCCACTGCAGCGTGATCTGCCCGTCACCCTCGCCCAGGGTCACCAGGTCAGTAGCGGGCGCCGCCTGAGAAGCCTTCAGCGACGAAGCTCTCTTCCCAGTCTTCCCTGACAGCCGCAGCCCTTCCGGATGAGCATGCGGGGCGACCGACCCGTCGGGCAATGCCTCCAGATCCACATTCACATCGCGCCACTGATCGGAATCATCCCTGAACCGGACAGGGCCAGCCGCGATCTCCGTCGTGAGGGAACCGTCCTTATTCACCCACGTCGTGGAGGAATCGGTCCTCTCCGACAGAGCTTCCACCCGTTTGCCCGACAAGCGGGCAAGGACACGGGCCGACGAAAGATCCCCTGCCTCCGTCGCGTACTTCCGCGATTCCTTGTCCGCAGGCTGGGCACTCTGCCCGGCAGGACCGGCAATCGCCGTCTCCGCCCCCTGCAGCACCGTAACCGCCATGGTCAGCGCGATGGACGTGGCAACCCCACGCTTCCACGCACCAGGCGCAGGCCGGGCAACACGGTGCCAGGCCGTAAACCGTTGATTCATCGAGAGAAACCCCCCAAGAAAAGCTGCCTTTTGGCAGCAAGGGAAACTAACCAACGTCAAAAGATGGCAAAGAGGGCTAACTGACCACAAAGGAGATCTTCACACAACGGTCACGAAAAACTTGTCTGGAAACAGCTCCACTCACAGGGAACTCTGAAACCAGACAACAAGCACGAAACGAACCTCCCCAAGCGGCACCCCCACCTCAACAAAACCCCACGAATGCAGGATCTGGAGTGCCGCGCGAAGCGACCGTCACGCGCATCCCCTCCCTCACACGGCCGGACCCTTTGCTTGCAAACCAAAGGTCCCGCCTACAACTGAGGGGCATCAACTCTCCTTCGACTCAAATGAGAGTTGATGCCTCAGTTGTAGGCATGACGCTTCGGTTCGCAAGGCATCCGCGCCTCCCGCGTCGCGGGGACCCGTCGTGACGGCGGCTTCGCACGGCAAGGCCAGAGCCTGCGAGCTACCTCGTGGGGTTTTGTTGAGGTGGGGGTGCCGCTTGGGGAGGTTCGTTTCGTGCTTGTTGTCTGGTTTCAGAGTTCCCTGTGAGTGGAGCTGTTTCCAGACAAGTTTTTCGTGACCGTTGTGTGAAGATCTCCTTTGTGGTCAGTTAGCCCTCTTTGCCATCTTTTGACGTTGGTTAGTTTCCCCTTGCTGCCAAAAGGCAGCTTTTCTTGGGGGGTTTCTCTCGATGAATCAACGGTTTACGGCCTGGCACCGTGTTGCCCGGCCTGCGCCTGGTGCGTGGAAGCGTGGGGTTGCCACGTCCATCGCGCTGACCATGGCGGTTACGGTGCTGCAGGGGGCGGAGACGGCGATTGCCGGTCCTGCCGGGCAGAGTGCCCAGCCTGCGGACAAGGAATCGCGGAAGTACGCGACGGAGGCAGGGGATCTTTCGTCGGCCCGTGTCCTTGCCCGCTTGTCGGGCAAACGGGTGGAAGCTCTGTCGGAGAGGACCGATTCCTCCACGACGTGGGTGAATAAGGACGGTTCCCTCACGACGGAGATCGCGGCTGGCCCTGTCCGGTTCAGGGATGATTCCGATCAGTGGCGCGATGTGAATGTGGATCTGGAGGCATTGCCCGACGGGTCGGTCGCCCCGCATGCTCATCCGGAAGGGCTGCGGCTGTCAGGGAAGACTGGGAAGAGAGCTTCGTCGCTGAAGGCTTCTCAGGCGGCGCCCGCTACTGACCTGGTGACCCTGGGCGAGGGTGACGGGCAGATCACGCTGCAGTGGCGAGGCGGTCTGCCGGCGCCCGAGCTTGACGGGACGCGTGCCACGTATGTCAACGCGGTGCCCGGTGCCGACGTGATTGTCGAGGCAACCCGTACCGGGTTCGAGCAGTTTGTCGAGCTGAAGAACCCGCCTGCCGCGGGTTTCTCCTACACGCTTCCGCTGAGGACCAAGGGTCTGAAGGTCAAGCAGCAGAAGGACGGCAGCGTCCTCTTCACGGACAAGAAGTCGAAGAAGACGGCCGTGATGCCGGCGCCGGTGATGTGGGACGCGAGCGTCGACAAGGCCTCCGGCGAGCACACCCGGCGTTCTCCCGTCGCGATGAAGGTCGTGAAGTCGCCGGGCGGTGTGGACCTGGTGGTCACGCCAGACGCCGAGTTCCTGGCGGACCCGAAGACGCAGTACCCGGTCACGGTCGATCCTTCGACCTCGGCGCTGGGGAACCTGTTCGACACCTATGTGCAGCAGGGTGAGACGACCGATCTGTCCACCGATACCGAGCTCGACCTCGGCAACCCGGGCACGACGAACGCGAACGGGACACCCCGGACGGCCCGTTCCTTCATCACCTGGAACACGGCGCCGATCGCGGACTCGCTGGTCTCCAGCGCGAAGCTGAGCCTGTGGAACTTCCACTCTGCGAACACCGACTGCAAGGCGTATCCGTGGGAGGTGTGGTCCACCGGGGCTCCGGCCACCTCGTCGCGCTGGACCGCGCAGCCGGCCTGGACGGCGAAGAAGGCCACCTCCACTGAGACAAAGGGCAACCCTGCCTGCGGCTCGGTCACGGACGGCTGGATCAACGCCGATGTGACGGCGCTGGCGCAGGAGTGGGCCAGTGCCAAGGCGACCCGCGGGCACACGGGTCTGCGGGCCACCAGCGAGACGGTGACGGCCCAGTGGAAGCGGGTGAACTCCGCCAACGCGGCGAAGAACCCGCCGAAGCTGTCGGTGACCTACAACCACCGGCCGCGCACGGGTACCAAGCAGGAGGCCGGTCCTCCGTTCTTCTCCTACGCCGGCAACTACGTCGTGAACACCCTCACACCGACGCTGCGGGACACGTTCGTCGACGCGAACGGTGACAAGGTCAACGGGACCTTCCAGGTCTACGACAACGTCACCAACACGCAGGTCGGCAGTCCGATCGTCTCGAAGTACGTGGCATCGGGCCAGGCCGCGTCCGTGACGGTCCCCGCCGGCGTGCTGGTCAACGGGAAGACCTACAAGTTCCGCACCAGCCCCTACGACGGGGCGCACTACAACACCGGCTGGTCGGCGTGGAAGACGTTCACGGTCGATACCTCCGCACCGTCGGCGCCGACGCAGATCACCTCCACCGACTACCCCTCCGGGCAGTGGGTCAAGGGCGCGGGCCAGCCGGGCACGTTCACGGTGACGCCGCCGGCCGCTGATCACAACTGGCTGGAGTGGTCGCTGGACGGGGTGACCTGGACGAAGGTCGTCACCGGCGGCTCGTCCGCGGCGAAGGCGATCAGCGTGACCCCGCCCCGTAACGGCACCCACACCCTGCAGGTGCGGTCGGCCGACAAGGCGGACAACAAGTCCGAGGCCCGCGAGTACATCTTCCACGCCGGTTCGGGCGGGTTCTCCCAGCCCTCGGAGGGAGAACGCACCGCGCGGCGTCTGCCGCTGGTGGCCGAGGCCGAAGCGGGCAAATACAACCAGGTGTCCTTCTCCTGGCGCCGCTCGGAGGCCGACCCGTGGGTGAAGATCCCCGCAGGTGACGTCACCTCCGGAGGCACCGCGCTGACGGCCTGGCCGGTTCCGCTGGTCAACGGGAAGAACGCTCCGCTGGTGTGGAACACCACCGACACCGTCAACCCTGACGGCAGCATCCAGCTGAAGGCCGACTTCACCGGCCCCAACTCGGCGGCCAGCGCGTCTCCCGCCCTGAACCTGGTGGTGGACCGCAACGCCGACGGTGCGGCCACGACCGAGGTCGGACCCGGCTCTCTGAACCTGCTGACCGGTGACTACACCCTCTCCGAGACGGACGCCTCCGCCTTCGAGATGTCGGTCACGCGTACGGCGTCCTCGCGGGTGCCGGACAAGGCGGCCAAGCAGGAGGGCCAGGCCCCGATCTTCGGCAAGCACTGGGTGGCTGGCACGGTCGCCGAGCTCAGCGAGTCCGAGTACTCCCACGTCCGCAGGGTCTCCGACACCGCGGTCGACGTGGTGATGCTCGAGGGCGACGCGCTCCACTTCACCGCCAACGCCGCCAAGACCGGCTGGGTATCGGAGCCGGGGCTGGAAAGCCTGACGCTCAAGGGCACGGTAGGCACCACGTTCACCCTGTCGGACACCGAAGGCTCGGTGACCACGTTCACCAAGCCCGATCCGGCCGCGACGACGTGGCAGGTTTCCAGCACGCTGGTGGACGGGCTGACGCATTCCACCACGAAGATCGTCTCTGAGACGGTGACCGTGGCGGGCAAGAAGCTCGCGCGGCCCAAGCGGGTCATCGCCCCGACCTCCGCGGTCACGACTGCGGCCTGCGAGACCGCTCCGGCGACCAAGGGCTGCCGGGTGCTGGAGTTCGAGTACGCCACCGCCACCACGGCGACGGGCACCGGCTCGGACGCCCAGTTCGGTGACTTCACCGGACAGGTCAAGCAGATCAAGCTGTGGGCGACCGCGCCCGGCGCCGCCGCCGCGACGGCGACCGCGGTGGCGGGCTACCGCTACGACTCCACCGGCGCCCTGCGCCAGTCCTGGGACCCGCGGGTAGGCCGGCAGGCCCAGACCCAGTACGCCTACTGGGGCGACCGGGTGACATGGACCGAATCGGACGGGCAGCTGCCCTACTCCTTCGACTACGGCAACGCCGGCAGCGGTTCGGTCCCCAACGACGGCATGCTGCTGAACGTCTCACGTGCCGGACTCAAGCAGGGCACGCTCGACCAGACTGAAGGCACCGCTGTCAGCACCGTCGTCTACGGCGTGCCGCTGACCGGGGCCAAGGCTCCGGTGGCGATGGGCGCCGGCAACGTGGCCGCGTGGGGGCAGTTCGACGCCCCGACCGACGCCACCGCCGTCTTTCCCGCCGACGTCGTTCCCACCTCGAACTCCGGTGAGGACCTGGCGCCCGGCAACTACGCGCGGGCCGCAGTGAACTACCTGAACGTCTCCGGCCGTCAGGTCAACAGCCTCAGCCCGGGTGCGAACATCACCACGACCGAGTACGACCGGTTCGGCAACACCGTCCGTGAGCTGACGGCCGGGAACCGGGAACTCGCGCTCGGCGCCACCGACGCGCACAAGGAGACCCTCACCGACCTGGGCATCATCGCCCAGTCCTCGTCCGAGCGTGCTCAGGTGCTGTCGACCACCTCGCTCTACAACGAGACAGGTACCCGCGAGCTGGAGGAGTTCGGGCCGCTGCACCGTGTGGACCTGGC
Source organism: Streptomyces sp. NBC_01116 (assembly GCF_041435495.1). Lineage (NCBI taxonomy): Bacteria > Bacillati > Actinomycetota > Actinomycetes > Kitasatosporales > Streptomycetaceae > Streptomyces > Streptomyces sp. NBC_01116. Next base: position 8,610,699 of record NZ_CP108644.1, on the reverse strand, counting down.
CGAGGACCTCAAGGACGGCACCACCACGGTCGTTCCGGCCGGCACCTCGGTTCCGGCCCGTTCCTGGACGGTCAAGGAATACGACGAGGGCCGCCCCACCAACGGAACTGCGACGGTCAAGGACCAGGTCACCCTGGAAATCACCGGCGCCCGGGTGCGGGACCACTACTCCCTCATGGGTGAGAAGCGCGTCACCCAGACGCAGTACGACTGGGTGAAGGGCCTGCCCGTGCTGTCCCTCCAGGACGCCGGAGGCCTGAACCTGGGAACCTCCACCGGCTACGACGCCCAGGGCCGTGTCATCTCCCAGGGGCTGCCCGGCAGCACCGGAAGCGACGCCGCCACCCGGATCACCGAGTACTGGGCAGCGGACGGCACCGGATGGTGCAAGGGCCGCCCCGAGTGGGCCGACCAGCCCTGCTGGACCGGTCCCGCAGGCGCCATCACCGGCGGCGGCAGCCAGCCCGCCAATCTCCCCGACACGACGACCGAGTACGGGTACTTCGGCCAGGTCACCCAGGCCACCGACACCGCCAACGGCACCACCCGCACGACCACCACAACCCACGACTCGGCCGCCCGCCCGCTGAAGACCACCGTCACCGGCGGCCTGGGCCAGGCCGTCCCCGAGACGACCAACGAGTACGACACGGTCACCGGCCAGATCACCAAGATCACCTCCCCGACCGCGGGCACCATCACCAAGACCTACGACAAGCTCGGCCGCCAGGCGACCTACACCGACGCCGACGGGGGAAGACCACGACCGAGTACGACCTGCTCGACCGGCCCGTCAAGCTGTCCGACACGGTCCCCTCGACCACCACCTACACCTACAACCACAACCTCGAGCCCCGCGGCCTGACCACCAAGATCAGCGACTCCGTCGCCGGTGACTTCGTCCCGTCCTACGACGCCGACGGATCCCTGGCCACAGAGAAACTGCCCGGCGGATACACCATGACCGCCACCGAGGACCCGACCGGAGCCGCTGTCTCACGGGCCTACACCCGCGACAGTGACGGCACGAGCCTCTACACCGACACCGTCACCGAGTCCGCCCACGGCCAGGTCACCAGCCACCAGGGCTGGTCCGCCCAGAACTACAAGTACGACAAGGCCGGCCGCCTCACCAACGTCCACGACACCGCCGGCGAGACCTGCACCCGCCGCACCTACACCTTCGACAAACGCACCAACCGCACCGGCCTGACCACCGCCACCGGCGAGCCCACCGAGGCCTGCCCCACCACCGGCGGCACCACCACCACCCACACCTACGACAGCGCCGACCGGCTCGTCGACACCGGCTACACCTACGACAACCTCGGCCGTACCACCGCACTGCCCGGCAGCACCGTCGGCTACTACGCCAACGACCTCGCCCACCAGGTCACCACCAGCACCGAACGCCAGACCTGGCAGCTCGACGCCGCACTGCGCTTCCGCTCCTGGACGACCGAAACCGCCACCGGCACCACCTGGACCCAGACCGGAGCCAAGACCAACCACTACGACAGCGACAGCGACAGCCCCCGCTGGATCACCGAGGACACCACCGGCACCCTCACCCGCAACATCGAATCCACCTCCGGAGACCTCGCCGCCACCACCACCAAAACCGGCGACACCGTCCTCCACCTCACAACCATCCACGGCGACATCGCCCTGCAACTCCCGCTGGACATCAACAACCCCCCCGTCGCACTCGACAGCGACGAATACGGAAACCCCCGCACCGGCCAAACCCCCACCCGCTACAACTGGCTCGGCGCCAAACAACGCTCCACCGAAACACCCAACAACCTCACACTCATGGGCGTCCGCCTCTACAACCCCACCACCGGACGCTTCCTCAGCATCGACCCCGTATACGGAGGCAACGCCAACGCCTACGAATACGTCACCGCCGACCCCCTCAACAAATACGACCTCGACGGACGATGGAGCTGGTGGAAGAAGAAGCGCCGGAAGCACGCTAGCTATGACATGTTGCATTCAACGGTAATGTTCGGGGCCTACTTCACCCCTGGAGGGTGGGCTCGGTCAGCCAAGAATGCCTGGAATATCCGGAAGATCAGAAGGTCGTGCGGGGGGAGATGGGGACGGTCTCGCTGTGTGGGTAGCGCTCTTTCTGTAACAGGAATACCCAGCGCCTACTGGCACGGGAGGAATGTCGTTCGCCACGGCCGTAGGTTCGCCTGGAACGGTATGGCCCACATCTACAATCGCGCCACCCCCCGGTGGTACCCGAAATACACCATCCGAAGGTGGCGTGGCCGATTCTGACGGCTCGCATCGGACAATAAACTTCAGCCGAGAGGCCCGTCTTCGCCCTGCCGAGGCAGGGCGAAGACGGGCCTCGCCCGAGAGGGATTACCCCCGTGACACTTGAGTGTAAATGGTGAATTCCAAAAGAGAATCAACGCTCACCTCGCTGCTAGTCGTACTAATTCACGCTTGCGCACTATGGGCAGCCATAACGCAAAGACTGGAAATCTTCTTACTCTTCATCCCCCCCGCAGTCGCTTCACTTGCCGTTCCATTCCTCATACATAAATCAATCACGCTCCGTCGGTCCGGTTTGCGAAAAGATGATCCGGGTCGCGATAATTCATGAGTGATTTGCGCAATAGGCCTACGCCGGCATCACCGTCAGTCCCGAAGCCCGCGCATCAAGAATTTGCCGTGCCCGCCACGGATTTCCTCAAGTAGGCTCGGACGCGCACAACAGGACAAAGGTTGCCAGAAAGCCTCAACCAGCGGCGAAGAGTGGACACTTCGATGCGATCTGAGTGCGCGCTGCGAGATCGTCGGCAGGCACACTTCGCCAAGCAGAGCCGGACGCGATGATTCCGGTCAAAAGTTACTTTAAGGAGTATTCTGTGTCAGATGGGATTGAGTTGTGGCTGCGCAGAACTGGGTTCTGGTGGCTCATATGCTTTGGCGCAGCAGTCTTCTCTGTTGACCACGATGGGTGGCTCCGGCTCTCTGCTGCCACAGTCACGCTCGTAGCTCTGAGCGGGGGACTTCTAGGCACATGGTGGCTGATCCGTAGTCCGGAGCCCTCTGCTGAAGCCCTCGACCGGCTAGATGGCAAGGGTGAGGAAACTGGCCCGATCGGAAAACCTTCGGTCGTGACAGTGGCGGGCGATGGCCTAGCGGCGTCTTCTCCAGGCGAACCAGTTCAGTGCGTGGGTGACGGGATCGTGGTCGGCTCGGGGATGAGGCAGGAGAGTGTCCAGGAGCCGCCGGATCTCCGCCACGGTGAGCGGGACGAGAGCTGATCCGTTTCTGCAGCCCCTTTTACGGCCTCGACGGCGGCCTGGGCGGCGAGTGCGGTCAGAACGGCGTGGGCGAGCATGGCGAGGGTGGTGTGCCGGTACCAGCCGGGGTAGCGGCGGACTTCGTACTCGTCAAGGCCACATTCGTTCTTCGCGGCTTGGAAGCATTCCTTGACCGCCCACCGCCCACCGCCCACCGCCCACCGCCCACCGGCTGCCGGCGCCCCGGGAGAGTTCTTCGGTCTCGATGCCGACGGGCGCGTGAGCGAGGTAGTAGGCGATCTCGGCGGGGTCGGAGAGACTGCGGCGGGCCAGCACCCAGCGGTGATGGGTCGGCAGATCCGGATCGAAGATGATGTTGGCGGGCAGTTTCGCCGCGGCCCAGTGGTAGACGCGTGGGCCCTTCGCCCCGTCGCCACAGGACAGCCGCTGCCGGGCATCGACGGGGGGCTTCGTCGATGAGCTCGTCGATGCGCCAGATCCCGGCCAGGGACTTGATCTGCTGGGACTTGAGCACCGCCACCACGTAACCGAGGCCAAGCTGTTCGAGCAGGCGGCGGAAGTTCCAGTCCTGCCCGTACGCCTCATCCGCGGTCACCCAGGCAGCCGGTAGACCCGCGGCCAGACAGCGGCGCACGATGTCTCTGGCCAGCTCCCCCTTGGTCGCGAAGCCCCGCTCGTCGGGGATCTTCGCCGCCTGGCAGCGGTCACGGTCGGAGGTCCAGGACTTCGGTAGATACAGATCCCGGTCCGCCAGAGCTCGACCCGAACCGGAGTCGGACCAGGCGGTGAAGCAGCCGCTCGCCCGGCGGGTGCGCAGCGCCCAGCCCGCCGCCCCGCTCGGCGGTCGGTGGGGTGCCTCAACCGGTCAGAGTGGCCTGGTGGAAGTACATCCGCCAGCCCGACGCTGTCAGACGCCACAGAGAGCTCCGCCATGCCCTGCGGCCCTGGTTGTCGGCGAGGTACGTCAGATGAACGACACCTGGAGCGAGGGCGGTGCCGGTCATCTCGCTGACCTTGACCGGGGACTCGGGGGACACCGAGTCTCCGCTCGTCACGGTGAGGATCGACTCCACGTCCCACCGGCGCCCGGAAGCCCCGAACTCGATGAACTCCGGATCCAGAAGCTCCAGGACACGGTCCGGGGAGGCGCGCACCTCGGGATCGAGGAGCCGCATCTCCCCGTCGATGGCCGCCTGCATGGCCCGCTCACTCTCATCCGTCATGCGCAAACCCTACGGACGCTGCTTGCGAAGGCACAGTTGATTGATCGCTCGCCGCGACGACGGCACCGCGGTGCCGTCAGAACTCGCGAACGCACTCCGTCGGCCGGGGGAGCGGCGGCCGGATCCCGGTGCGGCTGCTCGCATCCGAAAATCGAACAGACGTACCATTAGGGGGTGTCCAAGAACGAGACCGTCTTCGACTTCCCGAGCGATCTCCTCGATGCCCAGGTCGCTCTTCACCGCGCCCGCCACGCCTCCGAGGAATACGCCCGCACCCTCCCCTGGTCCGCCGAGCCCATGGCCGGGTGGGAAGCCGACAGGCAATTGCACTCCTCCTACCGGTCCGGCAAGCCGGACAGTCCCGGCTACACCGACGACCAGCGGTCCGAGGTGGCCCGTCTGCGTGCGGAGGTGCTGCGGCTGTCCGCCGTAGTGTCCACGCACCCGTTCTGGGAGACGGTCGAGAACGGCAAGGTGGTCGAGGCCAGGATGCGGCTGAAGCACGCCCACGAGTCGGCAGCCGAGGCGTAGTCGTGCCCGACGATGACGCCCCGGAGGGCCGGCCGGCCGAGGGGCCATCGCTGCTGGAGAAGAACAGGGCGTTGGAGGAGTGGCTGCGCTGGCAGCTCGGGCAGGTTCAGAAACGCATCCGGGACCTGGAGGAGCAGGAGCGTGCCGCGCTGCGGTGGAAGATCCAGCAGAAGACGCCGACGTCGCCAGCACTGCTGCACCGCGGGGACTGTGGGCTCTACCAGGCCCGGATCGGTTTCATCGACCGGGACTATGCGCTGGTCGCGGTGACGATGCCGGATATCCAGTCGTGTGAGGCGTGCCGGCCGGGTGCAGGGCTCGGTCAGGAGTAGGAGCGGCTGTTCCGTGGAGATGTTCACGCCGAACGGGCCGTCGGGTGCCGAGGCCGGGGCCGTCGTCGGTCATCCGCGTCACTGGTGCAGTGGGTGGGAGGTGGCCCGGGGCCTCTCAAGAGACCTCTGCCCGTTTCCGGGACACGCGACCGGGTACCGCGCACCGACGACGGTACCGTTCCGTCGTCGGTCGCGGGGACAGAAGTCGGGACATGGGGTCGCCGTGATGGTGGGACACCCGTTCCGGTGACCGCTGGCGAAAGCCCTCTCGGACAGGGGCAGGACCGCCCACCATCAGGCCGTGACCACACTTCCCCGTTCCGATCGTCCCGCCCCGGCCCCCGCGCGTCGGCCTCTGGGAGCCGCCGGCTTCGCCCTTGTTGGTCTGCTCGGTGCGTACAGCCTGTTCTGGGGGGTTGTCTGTTTCCCGTCCCTCAACGCCCTGATCGCCACGCATGATGTGCCTGCCTCGCCGGTCCCCGCGGTCGTGGCGATGCTCGGCCCCGCCCTGTTCTGGGCGTTCATCGGGCTGGGGCTGGGCCTGAGCTGCACAGGCTGGGCGGCGGGGCTCGCTCTGACCGCGTCCCTGATCACGCTGACCTACGCCTCGCTCGCCGCGCAGTCCACCGGACACGGGTTCACCTACTGGTTGTTCCTCACGCTCCTCGTCGTCTGCAGCCTCGCTGCGTTCTGCCTCATCCCGAACGTCCTCGTCCGGATCGCTGTCGGCCGCCGCTGAGGAGGGCGGCCACCGTCGAGGTGGCGCCCGCACACACGGAAATCGGCCTTAAGTAGCACTTTCAGCCGTCTTTCCGTCATGAGGCGGTTTGGGTTGCGGTGCTGCTCAAGGATGACGTGGTGAATATGTCGAAACCCTCTCGCTCACCGCGTACGGCCCTGGCCGTCGCCGCTGTCGCCGGCCTCGCGCTGGCAGGTTGCACCCAGTCCCCGGCCAAGCACGACGACCGGCTCACCAAGGCCGCCGGCATTGCCCGGGTCACGATCGTCTGCTCGAAAGACCTGTGGAACGAGACGAAGCCGGACGGTGTGAACCCCAGCAACGGACCCACGATCACGGTGAAGGCGACGGTGTCCGGGATCTCCACCGGCCCGCGCGCCAACCGGGGGCTTGTGGAGGTGTCGATGACCGGCACGAACCTCGTGGCCTACCTCAAGGAACTGGACGCCAACGCTCACACGTCGAAGTGGAACAACACCCCGGAGAACGCGGCGGCTTCCCGCCGGGTGTACAACGCTATCGCCCCCGCGATCGACCGGATCAAGGCCGCCACGAGTCCGGATGATCCGGAGCCGGAGATCGTCATCGACGACACGATCCCCGAGAAGGTGTAGCCCACGCTCTGCTGACTCCGGAGGGCTGCACCGTGGACTCACGGTCTGGCCGAGGTCAGGGGCACAGAGCCCGAGTCCGTCCGCCTGTGAGCCTCTTGGGGTGTTTCCGCAGGTGAAAGTCCTTCTGGCGAGTCTGTGAGATGTGAGACCGAAGGCCGTCCGGCATCCGCTGGACGGCCTTCCGCGTGTCCACACCTCGCCCGCCAATAAATCAGAACGGGTTAAAAAAAGAGGCTAAAAGCTAGGGTAAACACTGCTAGGGTGAGGGCACGAAAGGAGACCCACCCATGGCGTCTGAGGAAGAGCTGTTCGCGAGCGTGGACGCGCTGTTGGAGGAGGAGCCGCAGCTCCCGCCTCCGGCGGAGCGTGCCCGGCTGCGTGAGGCCGCCGGCATTACCCAGGCCCGCCTCGCGGTCGCGCTGAAAACGTCGACGCAGACGGTGAAGAACTACGAGAACGGCCGCTCAGAACCGAAGTCGCCGCGCCTGGAGGCTTACCAGCGGCTCCTGAAGGGGTGGGCAGCGAAGTACCCCGCGCACACTTCCCCGGCCGCGCCCGCACCGGTCGTCGCGCCGCAGCCGGAGGTGCCCGAGACGTTCACCGGCTCGGCCGCCCCGGAGCAGGCGGAGGTTGCCGCGCCGGTTCAGGCCGCGGCCGTCCTGGCGGTGTCCGAACGTCCCGCACGTTCGGTGACGTCGCGGCGTCCGGCGGCCAAGAAGGCTGCCGCGCCCGCCGTCGACCCGCGCTTCCCCCACGGCCCGCTCGCCGTGCTGGACGGCGACGGCTCCGCGTACGGCGCGGGCGGGATCGTGCTGGACTGCCCGGCGGCCACGATCCCGGAGCTGGTGGAGTGGACGCTGCGCGAGTCCGGCCTCGGTGCCGCGAAGCTCAACCGGTACGGCAAGGACTCCGACCCGCTGATCGTGCTCACCGCGGCCGCCGCCGTGAAGCTCGGACTGCCCGAGCGCCTGGAGGGCCACGAGCAGCGCCGCTCCCTGCGCCTCCCGGAGGACCACCCCGTCGTCAAGCAGGTGACGAAGGCCAAGTGGCAACTCACCCAGCGGGGCTTCGGCCCGTGGGCCCGGATCTACCGCAAGGCGCAGGGCCGCGAGCGGCAGTGCGTGCAGCTGGCAGTCCTGTCGTGGAACGCGCTCGATGAGCGGTCCTGGCCCGGTGTCAGCGAGATGGAGCCGGCCGATATCGCCCGCGTGCTGGGGGTGTACGCGATGCGGGTCATCACGCCGCGCGGCTCGACGGCCGTGTCCGGGCTGGAGCTGATGACGGCGCTGCGCCCGCCGACGAAGGCCGTGCGGGACGAGGAGACCGGGAACTGGGTGTCCGGCTACAACGCGGGCTCGCTCGGGACGGAGCCGATGGACCCGGCGCCGCCGGAGGCCACCCCGGAACACCCCGTCGTCGTGAACTCGGGCTGGAAGGGCGGCTTCCTGAACGAAGAGGCCTACCAGTGGGTGCGGTCGGTTCAGACGCTGTCCGATGAGGAGTGCACCCTGCCCTTCGCGGTCGGCCTGGACCTCAACACGGCGTTCCTCGCCGCTGCGGCCCGCCTGGTCGTCGGCCTCTCCGCCCCGGACCACTTCCACACCCCGAAGTTCAACCCGAAGATCCCCGGGAGCTGGCTGGCCGACCTCAGCCACATCGAGCTGGACCCGCGCCTGCCCTCCCCGTTCACCCCCGACGGCACCCGGCCGACGGGACCGGCCTGGTACCAGACGCACACCCTCGCCTACGCCCAGGAGCTCGGGCACGACGTGCACCCGGTCGAGGCGTACCTGCGCCGCGAGACCGGGGCGTACCTGGACCCGTGGCACGACCGGCTGAAGAACGCCTACGTCGACACCCTCGCCGACCTCGGCGTCACCAAGGACCTCACCGACGTGGAGTTCCTGGCGGCGATGGAGCAGCACAAGCAGAACGACCCGGCGCTGGCCGCCGTCCTGTCCGCGATCAAGGCCACGGTGAAGGGCGGCGTCGGCAAGCTCCGCGAGCGCCCGCAGGGCAAGTCCTACAAGGAGGGCGAGACGTGGCCGGCCCTGGCCCGGCCGACGTGGCGCCCCGACATCCGGGCCGCCGTCATCAGCAAGGCCCGGGTCAACATGCACCGCAAGCTCAACAACATGGTCAAGATGACCGGCCTGTACCCGCTCGCCGTACTCTCCGACTGCGTCGTCTACCCGAGCCCGGGTGAGAGCCCGCTCGACTTCCTCCCCTACGCCGCGTCCGGCAAGCCGCAGCCCGGCGCCTTCCGCCTCGGACCCACCCCGGGCCTGGCAAAACTGGAAGGCGTCCAGTCGATGCTGTGGGCGGTCGACCTCATGGAGAAGGGTCTCAACCCCGCCCGCCACATCAAGGGCGGCGACGCCGTCCTGGACGAAGGAGAGTAGACCGTGGGGGAGATCGAGGACGCCATCGAGCGGGCCGACCGGGAGAGCTTCACCCGCCAGCCGCCCAAGACCCTCAAGGGCCAGATCGGCTATCTGCTCAAGCAGATGGGCAGCGCCAAGGCCGTCGCGGCGGAGCTCGGGGTCACCGCCGACTCCGTCAACCGCTACCGGCGCGGCGCCCGCAAGCACGCCCGCGCCGACGTCGCCGCGAAGATCGATGACGCCGTACGGCAGCGCTGGCAGCCCATGGTCCGCAAGCGTCGGCAGAAGCAAGCCGCCGCCACAGGCGGGATCACCGTGGAAACCCGGGCCCGGTTCGGCTACACCGCGCCGGTCGGCACCACCGACGACGGACGATTCCGGCGACTCACCGTGCACCTCCCCGCGACGTACGCACAACGCCTCTTCGACGCCCGTGAATCCGGAGTCAGCGAGCAGGAGATGCGCGGCATCATCGCCGAAGGCTTCAAAGAGATCTACTTCCAAGACGGCGGAGACCGAGCGGCAGGTCTCTCCGACGTCACCCTCAACGACATCGACTACCTCGACCTCGACTACTGACCGGACACCGGCCGCGGGCCCGGCACTGCCTGTTGTGGTCGGGTAGCCGGATCACACTGTTGAGCCGAAGCACGATAGCTGTCACAAGCGACGGGGGTGGGGAAGCTGTTGCTGGCCGCGGGCGCCTTTCGGGTGGCTCCTCTGCAAGGTGAGATGACGCTGTCGTTCCTGGAGCGGATCGCGGACAGGTACGGCCTGTCAGTGCGGAGTCTGCTGTCGTCGGTTACCGAAGTGGCCGGCCGCCAAGGCGTGGCCGGGGCTCTGCAGGGCGACAGTGAGGTGTTCTTGAACGCTGCGGCCCGGGACCGGGTCGCAGCGCTGTCTCGGGTGCCGCAGGTGGATCTAGGCCGCGCGTTGCCAGCCTGGATGCGAGAGGAGCCGCTGGGCCCCTCGAAAGAGAGGCCGACGGCGCGGCTCCACAACGGGGTGGAGACGGTTGCTGCCTGGGGTCCGGCGTGCCCGGGCTGTGTGGCTGCGCGGACCGGTCGCGTTGCACCGGCCCGGGTGTACCTGGCGGCGCACCAACGAGTCTGCCTACGCCACCGGTACTGGTTGATGAGCGTGCCTGGCAGCGGGGGCCGTGTCGTCGAGCTGGCCGGATGCCCGGAGGTGGTCCAGGCCCAGGAGGATCACCGGAAGCTGCTGCGCCGCTCCCCCGTCGCTGGTTCGGCGTTCGAGGTCGCTGAGGCGGTCACAGCCTGGTGGTGGGCCCAGCAGTGGCCTGAGGAGCACCTGTGGCCGATGCGGCTGGATGCGGCCATGCCCGCGGGCGAGGATCCGCAGCGGTGGCGGATCCTGGGGCGGGATCTGGTCACCTATCCCGAGGCCGTCGCCCTCGCAACGCTTCTGGCCAGCCCGGCCTGGCGGCTCCGTGTCGCTGCTGGCGGTGGTGGTCACCTGCCCTACCGGTTAGCTGATGTGCCCTGCGTGCCCTGCGAGCTAGGCCATCGCTTGTGGCGGCCGTGGCTCACCGAGCGTCTTGCCGCCTGTACCCACGGACCGCTGTTTGCCTGGGCGTACCAGTGCATCCGTACCAAGGGCGGCGGTGTAGACGACGAACAGCGGCTGTGGCAGGTCCCCTTGGCGTTCCGGCCCCGGCCTCTCGCCGACGCTCTGGCGGGTTACCAGCATCGGCAGACCGCAGGCACAGAGGGCCTGCCGGCTCAGAAACGGCTTCGGGGCCACAGCGTGCACGCCGAGAGCGCCTTCGCCACCGGCCTGGCCCACGCGCGCACCTACGCCGCCCAGCACGGCCACCTCGCCACCCAACGCGACACCCGCGTCGGCTCCTTCGCCCTGGGAAAATGGGTGCACAACCAGCAGACCCATGCCCTGGCCCTGCCGGAAGAGAAGGCCGCCGCCCTGAAGGATGTGGATCCGTGGTGGAACATCCCCTGGTCGGTGAAGTGGCAGCGCTCCTACTACCGCGCCCGCGATCACGCCAGGCGCCACGGCCCCCTCACCGCCGCCGATGGCTTCCCCGCCACCCACGTGCTGACTGGGGAGTGGCTGTATCTGCAGTGCACCGACTACGACTCACTCCATCCTGAGCAGCGCCGTCTGCTGGCCGTCATCGGCATCACGGCCCAGGCGGCCGCCAGCGCACGCCCACGCCGAACGAGCCGGACAGCGGGCATCGATACGGCTCTTGTCCGTGCGCGCGCCTTCGTCGCCGAGCACGGATGCCTTGCTCTGGCCACCAAGAACATCTCTTACCAGGGATTTCCGCTGGGGCAGTGGCTCAATGCCCAGCGTTCCCTCGGTCGCCGTCAGGACGAAGCCGGCCCGCACCTGCAGGTACTCGACGAGATCGACGTGTGGTGGAACCCGCCGTGGCCCTTGGCGTGGCAGCGGACCTGGCACCGGATCCGCGCTCATGTCCGAGACCGGCGCCAGGCGGCTGCGGGAGGGCACTGGCCGGACGGCAGTGACGGCTGGGCCACGTGGCTGTCTGTACAGTGCATCGGCTACAAGCAGTTGCGTCCGCCGCAGCAGCATCTGCTGGCGGAGATCGGCATCACCGCCGAAACCGCCGCTGTTCGCCCCCACGAGGTCATCGCGCAGCTCTGCGGTACGGCCCCCGGGCTGGCCCACGCGCGCACCTACGCCGCCCAGCACGGCCACCTCGCCATTCCCCGGAGTGCGTATTGCGAGGGGTTTCCGTTGGGCCGGTGGCTGAGCGAACAGCGCCGCAAGGCGCGGGAGCACCATCGCGGTACGGGCGGTACGTGGCCAGTCAGTACGCTCCTGGCGGCGCTCGACCCCTGGTGGAGTCCGACCTGGTCCTTGGAGTGGCAACGCAATTGGAGTCGCGTGCGGAAGCGGTCAGAGTCCGCGTACGCAGTCGACGACGGCGGTAGTACGAGCATTGCGGACCTTGAGGAGGAGCTGGCCGGCTGGCTGAGGCGTCAGTGCGCCGGCTACGGCACGCTCCACCCCGAACAGCATCATCTGCTGGCCAGGATCGGCATCACCGCCGAAACAGCCCGCGCCGCCCAGCCACCGGCTCCCTCCACCGAGCCCGATCTTTTGGACACCGCGCTCGCACACGCCCGCACTTACGCCGCCCGATACGGCCACATCGCCGCTCCCACCAGCACCATCCTCAACGGGTTCCGGTTGGGAAAGTGGCTGGCTTGGCAACGACGGCGCGCCCATCAGGGGCGCCTCTCCTCTGCCCGGGCCAAAGCCCTGGCCATGATCGATCCGTGGTGGAATCCGGCCTGGCCCCTGCAGTGGCAGCAGGCCTACCACCGCCTGTGCACGGCAGCTGCGGGTGCCGACGGCGTAACGCCCACGAACCACCCCCGAGGCCTTTACCGCTGGATCCGTGTCCAGCAGGAGTCCTGGGAGCATCTCCACCCCGGCCAGCAGGATCTCCTGACCGCCCTCGGCATCACACCCCACACTCCTGTAGGCGAACGCCCCGCCCCGGCCACACGCTCCTACCCCGTCAGCCCCGGACTCGACCACGCACGCGCCTACGCCGTCCAGCACGGCCACCTCACCCCGGACAAACACACCCGACAAGACGGCTTCCCCCTCGGCACATGGCTGAGCCGCCAACGCCGCAACGCTCGCGCCGGCACCCTCTCCGCCACCACCGCAGCCGCCCTCGCCAGCCTGGACCCGTGGTGGAACCCGCCCTGGCCCTATACCTGGCACCGCACCTACCAGCAATACCGCACCGCGATCAACGGAAGCACGCCCCTCCCCGACGCACTCCACCGCTGGATCGCCCAGCAACGCGCCCGCTGGCACACCCTCCACCCCCACCAACAACACCTCCTCACCCACAGCGCTGATTCGACTGACCACAGCACGCGCTTCTGGGACTCCGTAGCTAGCCCTACTCGGCCTGCTGCACGCTCACAGCACGCCGTGGCCACTCAGCCTGCAGAAGCCGAGCCAGCGGAAAGGGCAGCCGGATGTGGAAACCCCGCGCGGAGGCGGCGTCCCGTCATGCCGGCAGCTACGGCCCGGCCTCCTCACGGCTGCGGCTGCTCCCGAGCCCGGTCACGGTGTGAGACTGCGGGAGGGTGTGATGGATGCCTGTTGCCCAACTGCGGGCATAGGTCACGACGTGGAATCCGCCGGTGTGGTAACCGCTACTGCGGATCGTCACCTCTGTTTCGGAGAGCTCGACAGTGAGACTGCGTCGCGCGCCCCACGGGCCCACCAGATAGTGGTTGCCCGCCACGGCAATGTAGCCGTCCGTGTCTGGGACGGCTCTGCCCTGGCATCGGGTGGCGAGTAGTGCCAGAGCGCGGCGAGGAAGGCTGACATCCGGTCGGCGACGTCGGTGGTCATGCGTGCGGTGAGGGCGTCGACAGCATCGCGGGTGGGAACGCGTTCTCCCGCGCGGGCGGCTTCCGCTCCCTGGACGACCGTATTCAGGAATTCCTCGGTGGCCGGTCTGTCGAGGGTGCCGCGGCCGCCTTCGAGGACGGAGCGAGACACCAGCTGAGGGATGCCGGGAGAGTCGTCGGCCGGCTGGAGGGCGCCGAGCGCGGAAGCGTCGAGGAGGAGCGACGTGCTGCTGCCGGGTAGCGGGGGGAGGTCTCCTCGTTGCCGCGTGGAGGGCAGTTGACCGAGCGCGAGAAGCACCGGCCGGTCTGCACGGGGAAGACGTTGCAGGTCGTCCTCGAGTTCGCGCTGGTCCGATGTGGTGCGCAGGTAGATGAACCGGCGGGGTGTGCGGGGTCTGCCGGGCCATTCCAGGACCATGTCGGGGACGTGGGTGTGGTTGAAGAATTCGGTTTTGGTGACGGTGGCGCCGGGGTCCATGCGGCGCAGGTGCCGGGCGACGATGTCCTTGACCTGGGTGAACATCATCCGGTCGTCGGGCTCGTCCATGGCCTGGGCAATCGACTGTTCGACGAGGTTCACCACGAGCCCTCTCTGCGGGTGAGTTCGGCGGCGACGATGGCTGCCCAGTCCTTGAGCGGCAGGAGGGTTTCCTGCTTGTCCGAAAGGACGATCAGCCACAGGCGTGCGGCGACCGACTGGGCGAGTTCGCTGTCCAGGATTTTTCGGGCTTCCGCGGGGTCGCTGGTGCCGAAAACGCGGCTGCTGTGCTGAAGGACTGCGCTCTCCACCTGGTCAGGTGAGTTGAGGGTGGACCAGGAGTTCGCCCGGAACGGTGCCCAGGTGATCCACATGAAGTGGTCGCTGAGATGGTGCTGGGCCTGGGCGGCGACATAGCACTTGGCGAGGAACTCGTCGAACTGCGTGCCCTGGTCGCTGGGTTGGGCGTAGTTCTTGACCTCGGCGCAGAACATGTCGTTCTGGTAGGGATCGCCGCGCATGGCGCCGCCCAGATCGAAGGAGAAGGTCCGACCTCCGTACGGCCAGGCGAGGGTCAGCCGACGGCCGCAGGACTCCGAGTCCGTGTTCGCGTACGCACCGAAGATGCGCATCGTGCCCTCGAGCCACTGCTTGGCTCTTCGAGCCCCCGAGAAGCCCTTCACCTGAGCGTCTTCACCAACCACCACAGGCGTAGCTTAGTGCGATCGGATCATCACGGTGTGCTCGAACGGGCTAATCTCCCGTCGCGTTGCGGCCGTTGGCTTCAGGAAGGGGCAGCTGCGGCCCTGAGGAAGTGAGCCAAGGACGGCCGCAGGATGGAAGGAACTGCCGCGAAGACGCCCTCCTTGATCGGCGGACACGAGACCGTGGTGGAGTGATCCTTCCTCCCGGCCTTCTGCGTACCGCTCCCCTGCACGGAGAGACGACGTCGTCGCTGATCTGCCGCATCGCCGGCCGCTACGGTCTCGAAGCAACGGCGTTGCGGTCCTGCTGGAAGTGGCGCAGCCACCAGCCTCGGCACGACGGAGGGGGCGCGCGGGCAGACGCCGAGGTGTTGTTGAACACGGCGGGGCGGCGGCTCCTGGCAGGCCTGTGCGGCGTCGAGGACGGTGTGCTGGCGCGGGCGTTGCCGTCCTGGGGGCGGGAGGATGCCAGGCTGCCGGCCGCGGATGCCGGGGAGCCGGTGGCGGCGTGGCGGATCGGTGGTGCGGTTGCCGGGCCGGTGGCGTTCGGCTGTCGTCTGTGCACGGCCCGGCGTACGGGGGCGGCTGGGCGGTCGGTGCTGTACGCCTCGCGGTGGGACCGTGTGTGTGTCCGGCACGGGCGGTGGCTCCTTGATGCGGATGCCGACCAGCCTCACGAGTATCTGGACGTGCGGCGTCTGCCGGAGGTGGGCGCGGCGCAGCGGCGGTGGGCGGGGGTGGTGCGGCGTGCGGTGCGGGCGGGGGCCGAGCCGGAGAGGGTGTTCGCGCTGGCGCAGGCGGTGGTGGCCCGGTGGTGGGAGCAGGCGCTGCATTGGGAGCGGGAGAAGGTCTGGCCGTGGCGGTTGCATCGGGTCGCGGGCGGTGATGCCGGGGGTGATCTGGAGTGGTGGCGGATCGTGGGGCGGGACGCGGTGGTCTTTCCCGAGGTGGTGGCCGTAGCCGACGCATTGCTGGATCCGGGCATGGCCGAGCTGGTGTGGGTGGACAGCGGTGCCGGGCGGCCGCAAGCGTTGCCCGTCGACGGGTTGTTCTGCCGTCGGCTCGGTGAGCGGGTAGGCCGGGGCTGGCTGGGGCCGCTGGTTGCGGCGGATCATGGCGGTCCGCTGATCGCGTGGATGGGCAGCGTGATCCGGCTGCGCCGCGGGGCCGGTGGGCCTCCCGGATATGACAACGACCCCTGGTGGCTGCGCCGGGAGCATCAGCCGGTGACGATGGCGGGGCAGTTGCGGGTGCTGGGCAAGGAGAAGAAGGCACCCGGTTCGGGGACGATGTGGCGGGCGGTGGTGCCGGCCGAGCAGCGGATGCGGATCGGCAGTCTCATCGGCAGTGCCGAGGAGCAGTTGCTGCAGCTGCGCGGCGTGCAGAGCGGGCCGACCGCCGAGGTCGCCCGGCAGCTGCTGCAAGGCCTCGGTCACAGTGCCGGTCTGGTCGAGGCGGCCTGGAAGCGGACCGCGGTGGCGGCGGTGAACGGCGGGGTGCCGTTGGAGGAGGTGGCCCGGTGGGCGGATATGTCCCCCGGGACACTGAGAAGGATGCTGACGGCAGGCGGGCAGGAAGAGGACGGCTGAGATCAAGGTGGGCCCGGGCGCATCGCCTGTTAGCTGATACAGCACTCGTTTGTGGCAGAAACCCTGAAAACGACGATGCTTGTCGGCGGGAGCGGCTTGGCTGACGCGGGTGATCAGCACAGGAGAGGCCGCCCGGCCCGGGGGCCGGGCGAGGCGAGTGGCCGTGGATCGTGGGAGCGGGTTCGAGGCGATGTTCCTCGATCCGGTGGGGCAGCCGGTTCAGCAGCGGTGGGCGGATGCCGCCATGACCGTGGGATTCGAGGAGTTGCGACCGGTGTCGGCGTTCCCGGTGATCCCGGGGCGCCGCTGGGGGCCGGGTCTGTGGTGGTCGGCAACCACCGGGCGGCACGTGGCCGCGGGTTCGAACGCGATGCGTACCCAGCTGATGGTCCTGGACCGCGACCCCGATGTGACCGGGCTCGCGGGGCGTCCGGTACGCGTGTTGTGGCGCGAGGAGCGGGGCCGGGTGCGTTCCTGGGTGCCGCAGCTGTTCGCCCGGTACCGCGACGGCACGGGTCTGCTGGCCGACTGCCCCAGCCACCCGGAGGCCGGCGGCGACCGGGCGGTGAAGGCCGCCGAAGCGGTGAGCGCGGCGTGTGAGGAGATCGGCTGGACCTACCGGCGCCTTGCGCCGCTCGACGACGTCCGGGCCGCCAATCTGAAATGGCTGGCCGGCTACCGCCACCCCCGCAACGCCGGCCGCACCGGCCTCATGCCCGCGGTGGTGGAGGCGTTCGCGCGGCCGCGGCCGCTGATCGAAGGTGCCGAAGCGGCCGGTGACCCGATCGAGGTCCTGCCGGTGGTCTTCCACGCCGTGTGGCACGGGCGGGTGACGGCAGCCCTGGAGGCGCCGCTGCATGAACGTGTCCTGGTCGGTCCTGCGGGCTGGAGTGGCCCGGGGCCGGGCATGGCGGGAGGGGCTCGGTGACCGCGCGGCGCAATGCCCGGCCATCGGTGAAGGTCGGGGCGCAGGTCCGGTTCCGCGGTGTGAAGTGGCAGGTGGTCGCCCTGTCCGGGCAGACCATTCACCTCGTCGGCCCGGGCGGCGGTGGCGAGGCGGTGCTCGCCGGGTACCTGTTCGCCGATCCCGGCTTCAGCGTCATCGGGGCCGATGTGCCGCAGGCGGTCCCGCAGTGGGGGCTGTTCGAGACCGCCCCCGCCGCGGCGCGGGAGAAGGCTCTGGCCTGGCAGCGGCACGTGAGGGAAGTCGAATGCGGCCTTGCCGGCGGGCCCGGCAGTGCTGGAGCGGTGCGGGAGCAGTACGACCCAGAGCGGCACACGCTGGCCGAGCGGGAGCAGGCCAAGGCCGAGGAGCTGACCGCGCTCGGGTTCGGCCGTATCTCGCGCACCACGGTGCAGCGCATGCGGCTCGCTTATCGCAAGCAGGGACTGTGGGGGCTCTTGGACCACCGCACCACTCGTGCCTCCAGCCCTACCGGGCGGTCCGACGAACGGGTCGTCGCCGCCGTCCGTGAAGCGCTGCGCCGTCGGCGCGGGCGCTCCAAAGGCACCATCAACGGCCTGTTCCCGCTCATCAACCAGATCCTCGAAGATCAGCATGGCCCCGGCGCGGTGCCCGTGCCGTCCCAGGCGACGCTGTACCGGCTCGTCACCTCCCTCGCCCGCCCCGGCGAACTGCCCAGTGGTCCGGTGCGGCAGGTGCCCGCGAGTGTCGAGGGGCGGGCCTTCGCCCCTGCCACGGCGCTGCGGCCGGGCGAGCAGGTCCAGATCGACACCACCCGCCTGGATGTCCTGGCCCTCTTCGACGACGGGCGCCTGGCCCGGCCCGAGCTGACCATCGCCGTCGACGTCGCCACCCGCGCCATCCTGGCCGCCGTGCTGTGCCCCAGCGCGACCAAAGCCGTCGACGCGGCCCTGCTGCTCGCGGAGATGGCGGTCCCGCACCCGGCCAGGCCAACCTGGCCGGACATCCTGCGCATGGACCACGCCCGCGCACTCCCCCACCAGCGGCTGGTCACGCTGGATGAGCGTCTTGCCGGTGCGGCGGCCCGGCCGGTCGTCCTGCCCGAGACGATCGTCGTCGACCGTGGCAAAGTCTTCGTCTCCGTCGCGTTCACCGCCGCCTGCGAGAGCCTCGGCATCAGTGTCCAGCCGGCCCCGCCCCGCGCCCCCACCGCGAAGGGCATCGTCGAGCGCACCTTCGGCTCCATCAACGCCCTGTTCTGCCAGCACCTGCCCGGCTACACCGGCTCCGACGTCACCCGCCGCGGCCCCGACACCGAGAAAGACGCCTGCTACAGCGTCGCCCAGCTGCAGGACCTCCTCGATGAGTGGCTGGTGCACTACCACCACCGGCCCCACGAAGGGCTGCGCCACCCGATGATGCCCAGGAAGGCACTCACGCCGAACGAGATGTGGGCCGCGCTCGTCGCCGTCGCCGCCTATGTGCCCGTCCCGTTGACCGGGCGCGACTACCTCGAACTGCTCCCCGTGCGCTGGCAGGCCATCACCCCCGGCGGCATCACCATCCACCACCGCACCTACGACGCGGACCTCCTCGCCCCGCACCGCGGCCAGGCATCCCCCGTCGCCGGCCGCGGCGGGAAATGGGAGATCCACTACAACCCCCACGACGTGCGCCAGATCTGGGTCCGCCTCCCCGACGGTGAACTCACCGAGATTCCGTGGATCCACCGCGACCACGTCCACCGGCCCTTCGACGAACGCACCTGGCAGCACATCCGCACCCAGGCCGTTGACGGCAACCACAGCGACGCCGAGCAGCACGAAGCCGGCCTCGCCGACGCCCTCGACCAGCTCATGCGCCGCGTCCACAGCGGCCACGCCACCACAACAGAGCAGGCACTCCTCGCCCGCACCGCTCACCTCCCGCTCCCCGAAGCCCGCGATGAGGACCACCGCACCGAAGCACCCGCCGACAACTTGGCGCAGCAAGGCAACGAAGGCAACGACGACTGCATCGACGACCTCGATGACCTGCCCGACGACGACGTCAGCCCTGCCCCGGCCGCCGGATTCGGGCTCTACAACGCGCACGAGGAAGCCGACAAGTGGTGAACCCGAGCCCGCCAAACGCGAGCAGCACACCAGCCGGCGACAGCGGCGGGGCCGAATTGTCCTGGCCGCTGACCACCTGGCAGGGCTGGCACCGCTTCGCCACCGCCGACCCCGTCGTCCCTCCCCGGCCCGGCGACCGGCCCCGCAGTACGGAGGAACGCCTGGCCTACCACTCCAGCTTCGTCACCATCCGCACCCCCGCCATCCACACCCTGGCCACCCAAGTCCGCACCCTGATGATCCTCGGACGCCATCAGCAGACCACCGCACGGCCCTCACTGATCGTCACCGGACCCGCCGCAGCCGGGAAAACCACCGCCCTCCTGAACGTCGGACGTACCTGCCACCTCGCCCACACACGCAAAAACCCACCGCCACCGGGATCAGCACACGCCGCGGTACCCGTCGCGTATGTTCTGGTCCCGCCCGGCGCCACCGCGAAAACCCTCATCACCGAATTCGCCCGCTACCTCGGCATCCCCGTAACCGCGCGCATGACCCAGACCCAGATCACCGAAGCCGTCTGCCACACCTACACCCAAGCCGGCATCCAGCTGGTGATGATCGACGAGATCCACCGCCTCAACCCCCGCACCACCACCGGCGCCCAAACCGCCGACCTTCTGAAAGACCTCAGCGAACGCCTCCCCGCGACATTCGTCTACGCCGGCATCAACGTCACCGACACCCCCCTGTTCACCGGCACCCGCGGCGCCCAACTCGCCGGACGCGCCACCCTCGTCGACTGCGGCCCCCTCTCCGCCCGCCACGGCAAGCGTGAACCCTTCCGCGACGTCATCACCGACATCGAAAACCACCTCGACCTCCAGCAGCACAAACCCGGCACCCTCCCCCGCCACACCCCCTACCTCCACCAGCGCACCGCAGGCCGCATCGGATCCCTCACCCGACTCATCCGCCAAGCCGCCATCACCGCCATCCACGACGGCACCGAACGCATCACCAAAACCACCCTCGACACCATCCGCCTCGACCACCTCGCCGAAACCCAACACCGCCCGCGCCGAGGCCGATAGGCACACCTGGCAGCCAGGCAAAAGGCTCTGACCAGCACAAACACCAATCGGGCCTTTACACGCTAGAACTACCTACAACACACCCAGCTGCCCTCAGCGCAGAACACATAACCCCAGCTCAGATACGCCGACCCAGCTGCCAAGACCGCCAATCCCACCTCTCAGCGAACCAGCAACACCCCAGACCAGCCGCCCCGCCGCACACCAACAAACCCCCCTCCCAGCGTTAGCAGTGCAGAGGTCTGCACTACGGTGTGCTGCCGCCCCACTCCCCCAGCCGGCGGGTGCGCAGCACCGAGCGTGCCGAAGACCAGGAGACGTCGAACCAGATGAGGCTGTGCACCACGCACCCCATGGTGCGACGCACGTGGACCGTGGAGCTACGCCCCGAAAAGGGAGGGCCTGTGCTCCACTGCCCGCAGTGCCCGCCCGGCAGCCCTCCCGTGCGAGGTACCGCGTCCCAGGTCTTGGCGCACCTAGCCCGGCACGCCCGGCACGATGCCCTGCCCCAGCATCTGCGGACCTGCCAGTGCCACCCCCATGGCTGCCGGTGGCACCCTCGCCACCGCGGCTGCTCCGGCCCCGTCCTGCTCGTCCTCACCCGTGAACACGGAGGCCGCCTCTGGCGCCTCGCCGATGTCTGCGCCGCTTGCGCGGCAGCGACCGCCCATGCCGCCGTCGTGCCCGACACTGTCCTTGTCACAGCGTCATCGGCAGAGTCGGAGAGACGGACCCGGCGGAAGCAGCGCAGAACCAGGCCGTGCGGGCCCTCGGAGCAAGTCCGCGTGCGGGAAATGCTCAGCTACCTGGCCGCTGCCCTCCCCGCTCAGGCCTCTGCTTCCGCCCGCCTGCTGGCCTTGCAGTGCGCCCTGCGTTCCACCACAGCTGGGATGGTGAGCATCCCCACCGGTCTGATCCGCGGCATGCAACTCGGTCCCGGCACCACGGCGCTCGGCGAACTGCAGGGGGCTCAATGGCTCCACGCATTCACTACCCCGCAACCCGGGAGTGAAGGTTTCACCGCACAGCTCCTGGATGTCGCTCTGCGAACACAGGCCCCGGCCAGGAAAGACCGCGCTCGCGCAGCCGACTGGAGTCTGCGCACCTGCCGGGTGAAAACCTTACGCCAGCTGGGCCCGCTCCCGCGGCTGCTGGTACTCGTGCTGGCGACCCACCCCCAGGCCGACAACTCCGAGGAGGAGTCCAGCGCCGATCAGGCACACCTGGCGCGGATGTGCGGCCTGGCACCGCAGAGCCTCCTACACACACTCGGACTACTCGCGGACACACACTTCTTGCAGTCCTGGACACACGACCTCACCCGCGAGGAAGTGCGCTGGAAGCTCGCCTTGCCGATGCAGCAGCAGCCGTCCCCCGGCACAGACCAGAAACACCCCCACGGAGCACCCATCACCCAGCCGCGGGAGCCGCAGCCCCCGTCCGGCCATGGACCATTGATCTGCCGCAGCAACGAATGACCATCAACCTAAGGGCTTGCAGAGAATCAACTTGCTGTCGAACACCGTGCATGAGCTGCGGTGTCAAGAGCGCGAGTGCGCAACTTATTGTTCTGCAAGCCCTAAGGGCTGTCCCGTAAAGATCTTCGAGTCAGCTCGGCCGTGATCGGCTGCTGTCCGCTCGGCTCGCCTATCGGCCGAGTGCGAGGTTGCGCAGGCGGGCGATGCCGCTCATTGCGTGATGGACGCCGTCGCCCTTCAACCGGCAGTCTCGGAGGATCTTCCAGGTCTTCATGCGGGCGAAGGCGTGCTCGACACGGGCGCGGACCTGACGGTGAGAAGTGTTGTGTTCTTCCTTCCAGGCCGGCAGTTCGCTCTGCCCGCGCTCGCGACGGTGCGGGATCACCAGGCCGGTGCCCCGGTAGCCGCCGTCGGCGATGACGGTGGTGCGGCCGAGGGCCTCCTCGGCTCCGGACAGTGCCCACGCCTTGCAGTCGTTGCGGTTGCCGGGCAACGGCCTGCCGACCACGACGACGCGCCGGGTGTCGGCGTCGATGACGACCTGGTGATTGGTGGAGTACCGGTAGTTCTTGGACCGCTCGGCCGCCGTGTGGTCGCGGGTGGGGACCAGAGTTCCGTCCACGACGAGCACGGTGTCCTTGCGGAACCGTCTGCGGGGCTTGAGCGCGAGCCGGGGGCCGAGGTGACCGACGATGCGGCTGGCCGCGGACTTCGAGACGCCGAAGAGCGGTGCGAGCTGGCGCAGTGTCAGGTTGGTGCGCCAGTGTGCGGCCACCAGGAGCAACCGGTCTTCCAGCGGAATCCCCCACGGCCGGCCGCGCCGAGCGATGTCGGCGCCTTCGCGCCGCAGCGCACGCACCACCCGGTTGAACTGGCGCGGAGCCACACCGGTGAACGGGACTATCCAGGACGGCTCCGAGGCCGTGATCACACCAGGCACGACAGAGATCATTTACATCGGCATCAGCCGGGGCAATCTCAGCCGAGGAAGTCCTTCCAGAGCGGGACGGATGCCTGCGGATTCCAGGGCGCGTCCTCGTCGATCTCGCCGAACTCGCGGTCGATGTAGTCGGCCAGATCGTGGCCGTAGCAGATGATGTCGGTCCCCCACACCGATAGGACCGGATGTCCCGGAGTGTCACGACCTGCGGGTATGAAGCGGTGCGCGTAGATAGGAACGAGTCGTGGTGCTCGTGCAAGTACCGCTCGGGCTACCTCCAGAGCCTCTTCCTTGGAGGTGGGGCGCGCTCCCAGGGCCGGATGCCAGCTGCCATGAGCGACGTCGCCCAGCACTTCTCGTACCGGCCACTCCAGCCGATGGCGCAGGTCGTCTTCATCAGCGTGACGCCAGTCGGGCCAGGGCTGCTGCCACGTCGCGCCTTCCTCGGGAGGTGAAGCGACCGGCAGCCCTGCCGCTAGAAAAGCACGATGCTCCGGGGAGAACTCGAGCTCATAGGTCGCCTCGATCCGGCTGAGCTCTTCCTCCGTGAGCCCTGGAGCTATCTCACAGCAGTCCGCCTCCGCCAACCGCCGCGCGGCCTCCGCACCCAACCAAGCGCCATCAAAGTCGATCACTCCGGCACCGTACACACGCTGCGTGCACGGCATCGCATCTTTTCGAGCCTCGACTCGGGCCTCCAGGTCATTGCGGGACAGCCCTTAGGCAAGATCTTTTGAAGAAGGGCTTGGTCATCTTCATTCGTGAGTGGCGTGTCTGTGGATGCTTGGGTGTCGTTGGGGTGGTGTGACACCTGAGGAGATGGCCGGGGTCCGGGAGGACCTGGAGGCGTTTGCTGCGGAGTTGTTCGACGGGTTCTTCCGTGCGGATCAGCGGCGGTGGGGACAGGCGTATGTGCGGGGGTTGCTGCTGGACGGGCGGCGCAAGTCGGTTGAACCGATGGCGGCCCGTCTCGGTGAGGACGGCAACCGGCAGGCCCTGGCCCACTTTGTGACGACGAGCCCGTGGGATCCGGCGCATGTGCGGGCCCGGACGGCCTGGAGAATGCAGGAGGCGATCGGCCCGGAGGCGTTGATCGTCGACGACACCGGGTTCTTGAAGGACGGGGACGCGTCGGCGTGTGTGTCGCGGCAGTACACCGGCACCGCGGGCAAGGTCACCAGATGCCAGGTCGGGGTGTCGCTGCACCTGGCCCGGGATCATGCCTCGGCTGCGGTGAACTGGCGGCTGTTCCTGCCCGCGTCCTGGGATCCGGCCTCTCCGGAGGCGGACCCGGGCAAGGTTGCCCGCCGCAGCCGCTGCGGCATTCCCGCAGGAGTGGGGCATGTGGAGAAGTGGCAGCTGGCCCTGGACATGATCGACGAGACCCGGTCGTGGGGCATCGATGTTCCCCTGGTCGTCGCGGACGCCGGTTACGGGGATGCCGCAGCTTTCCGCCACGGCCTGGAGAAACGCAACCTGCCCTATGTGGTGGGCATTTCCTCTCGCCACACTGCTCATCCGGCCGACGCCCGGCCGGCCCGGCCCGCCTACGCGGGCACCGGCCGGCCACCGGCAATGCAGTACCCCGAGCCCGCGCAGACCATGAAAGAGCTGGTCATCGCAGCCGGGCGGGCAGCTGCCAGGCCGGTGTCCTGGAGGGAAGGCTCCCGGCCCGGCAAGGGAATCAGCGCCTTCAAACGCATGTACTCGCGGTTCGTTGCCCTGCGCGTGCGACCCGCCGGACGAGGCGTCCGCAAGACCACCGACGGTCCTGAACTGCCCGAACGCTGGCTGCTGGCCGAGTGGCCCGCCACCGAACCCGAGCCGGTGCAGTTCTGGCTGTCGGACCTGCCCTCCGGGATGCCGCTGGCCACTTTGGTGCGGCTGGCCAAGCTGCGCCGGCGCATCGAGCACGACTACCGCGAGATGAAACAGGCTCTGGGGCTTGCCCACTTCGAAGGCCGCACCTGGAGCGGCTGGCACCACCACGTCACCCTCGTCTCCGCCGCCCATGCCTTCTGCACCCTGCAACGACTGGCCCACCACCCAAAAGCCGCGGCGCAGGTCTGAGCCTCTACCAGGTCGTCCACGAACTCCAGACACTCCTCGCCACCTGGAACGGCACCTGCCCCACCTGCCACCACGACATACCCACCCCCATACGAACCTGACCAAGCCCTACTAGGCCCCGGCCGCGACGCTGGCGCCAGGCATCTGACACCTGGTGTCCGAAGGGCCCGCCGGCAGTCGGCGGGCCCTTCGAGGTGGGTCTTTAGCCGAGGCGGAACTGCTGGTTGGGCTTGTCCTTGTCGGTCCACTGGACGAGCTTGCCGCCGTCCTTGGTGTCTTCGGCGAGTACCGACAGGACCTTGCCGCTGTGGCGGGCTTCGAGCGCGAAGTAGCCGTCGTCCTTCTGGACGAGCTTCCACTCCTGGTTGGGCTTGTCCTTGTTCGTCCACTGGACGACCTCGGCACCGTCCTCGGTCTCCGAGGCGAGGACCGACAGGGCCTTGCCACTGTGCACCGCGAGAACGTGGTAGTAGCCGCCGGTCGTGGCCACCAGGTTCCAGTGCTGGTTCGGCTTGTTCTTGTCCGTCCACTGGACGACCTCGGCACCGTCCTGGGTCCCCGAAGCGGTCACCGAGACCAGCTTGTCGCTGTGACGGGCCAC
This sequence comes from Streptomyces sp. NBC_01116, assembly GCF_041435495.1. NCBI lineage: Bacteria > Bacillati > Actinomycetota > Actinomycetes > Kitasatosporales > Streptomycetaceae > Streptomyces > Streptomyces sp. NBC_01116. The sequence goes on along the minus strand of NZ_CP108644.1, from coordinate 8,585,265 downwards.
CAGAGCAGCAGTGAAAACAGCCATGACATCCTCTTCCTCATACAACGAAAAAATGGGTCAATCACCGTAGTAACAGCGCTTGTCCGCTCGTTGTCCGGCATTGGGGATCTCTGGCCGCAGGACGCCCTCGGACGGCCTGGAAAATTCGGTGCAGCACTCGAACGCAGACGAACGGAACAGCACTGATCAAGGAGGCCCCCACGGGCCCGTCCGGCTGGGCACCTGGATCAGCAATACCCGCAGCAGGCGGGAGAAACTGACCGACCACCAGCGCGAGCAGCTCGCCGCGCTCGGCATCGACTGGGCCACGGCGGCCTAATCCGAACCAGGGCAGTCCGGTGCCGGTGGCTTCCGCCACCGGCACCGCCGGTTCGGGCCGTACTCCGAAAGACCCGCCCTGTCCCGCGCACCCATACGGCACGGTCTGTCCCTGACCCTATCGAGCCTGCGGCGGCCGGACCGGCCGGATCACGCGGCGCCCTCCGACCGCCGCTCTCCCCCGGCCCGCCGCCTCAGCTCCACCCGCGCCGCAGGCGTCCCCGCCGGGGTGGACCAGAACGGGTGCTGCTCGATGCGGACGGACAGGTGGAGCAGGCGGCGGCGCAGCAAGGTGCGGCGGGGGGTGGGCACGGCGAGGGCGCGGTAGGTGGTGTGCCAGTCCTGCTGGGCGCGGATCAGGTCGTCGGGGAAGCGGAAGCGGCCCATCCACCAATCAGAACATGCGTTTCGAATTAAGGGGCCAGTCCGTATCCGCAGGGCCCCGGCTCACGTTGCTGAGTTTCGTTTCGCTGGGCTGGGCATTCTCACGAGGCGCCCGCCGTTGCCTCACCGGGTGCTGAGGAAGCGCTGCCCGGAACCCGTTGCCTCAGACACCAGAGCGAGAACGCGATCCGTCGTGAAAGTGAGAGTCAGCATCCAGGAGCAGGCTGACCGGACGGTGGAGTACCCACTGCGGGAGGAGAGCGAGGCCGTTCTCGTTTGAATGGGCAGCGGCCTCGCGGCGGTCGGGCTGACCGAAGGCGCGGCGCTGGACGACTGGACGAGACGGGCAAGAACGCCGCGCGGCGGCTGATGCGGGGGTGCTTCGCTGTCCTCTACCGTTCGTCGGCCTCTGCGGTTCCGGCCGTCAGGACGTGTGGCCAACGATCAACTGCGGGGGCGGTCACGGGTGGGCAGGCCCGTTGTGGAGCCTCGAAGCTGAGACAGCGTCACTCTTCACAGGACAGAGCCCTGTGACAACACTCTCGCTACACGCGGTCGAGGTGGGCCACCCCCACGTGCCCGGCGAGCACCGAAGTCATATTCGGTGGGCACGGCACGAGCGGCTCACCCTTGTTCGAGCGGAGGTGCGGCTTCCGTTGAACGCAAGGGCCTGGTCGCTCGGAGGCAGGCCCCGCCGAGGGTTGTGGATCGGAGCCGGGTCGTGCTGGACGGAACGGGCGCACTTGAGTGCCAGCCTCACACCCTGCACGAGGTCGTCGGGAGCCGTGCTGGAAGTAGCTGGAACATGGATCCTGCTCGACCTCGTCGACCTGTTGCCGCCCGGGTGTGCCGCCGGGCCGGGGCGCGGGCGGATCTCGCCACCAGGGCGTTCTCCACGGTTCTGGAATTCCTGGCCCCTGGGCCGGGTGGTTTCCCAAGCGGACCTGCTGAGTTCGGGGCCGGCGCGGAGCAGGGGTACTCGGGCGAGACGGAACACGGTGAGCGGTCGCCTGCCCCGGCTGCCCTCCGAGGCGGCGACTCGCCCGCGCGCGTCGTTCAGAGCCGACCGGGCAGGATGAAGATCAGCCAGGTGAGCAGCGGTGTGATCACGGCCATGCATAGCCCCCACTGCATCAGTCGTCGGAAGACCGCTTCGCGCTGTTCCTCGGGTGCGCTCGCCGTGACCAGCGCACCGCTGGTGGAGATGGGGGAGGAGTCCACGACGGAGGAGGAGATGGCGAGTGCCGCGATCAGTCCGACCGCGCCGATCTCGCCGCTGAGGAGGAACGGGATGGCGATCGGGATGAGCGCACCGAGGATCCCGGTCGTGGAAGCGAAAGCGGAGACCACCGCGCCGATCAGGCAGATCAGCAATGCGCCGAGCAGAGGCGCTCCGATGCCGGCGACCTCCCTGCCGAGATGGTCGATGGTCCCGATGCGCTCCATCACACCGACGAACGTCACGATGCCGCACACCAACAGCACGGTGGACCAGGCGCAGCTGTCGACCGCTCCTTCGGCGGATGCGGGGGACAGGAGCGTCAGCAGCACCGCCACCGTCAGGGCCAGCAGCCCCACGTTGAGGTCGAAGAACAGCGCCCCGACGACGAGGCTGAGCAGTCCGAGGAGGGTGACCACCCGGATCGGGTCGAGGCGTGGTGCGGTGCCGTGGGGACCCGCGCCCTGATGGAACGCGGCCCCGGCGCCCGGGTTCGCGATCGTGAGCGTGGTGGGCCCGGCGGCGGATGGAGCGCTGACGCCACCCGTCTCCGGACCGGCGCGTGGTGCGGGAACGGCGCTGCCCGGTGGCTCCGCTGCTCCGGGAAGCTGTGCGGCTGTTCCCGGAAGCTGTTCGGCGTCGCCGCTCCCGGGGGGAGTGTCGTGTGCCCGGCGGCCGGTCAGCTGCCGTCCGCCGAAGAGGAGGAACACCACTCCGCTGAGGGCTACGTTGAAGGCGAAGGTGCTGGCGAACAGGAACGCGGGGCTTCCGGGCAGGCCGCTGCGTTCTACCACACCGTTGGTGATGCTGCCGAAGATGCCGATCGGCGAGAACCCCCCTGCGCTGGCGCCGTTGATGACGAAGAGGCCGAGCAGTACGGGATGGATCCGGTGCCGTGCGGCGAAGCCCATGGCGAGCGGGGCGACGAGGGCGACGGCGGCCGGGACCACCGCGCCCACAGCGGTGAGGGTCGCGGTGATCAGGAACATCACCCAGGGAATGAGGGCGATCCTGCCGCGTACGGCCCGGGTCGAGGCGTGGACGAGCCACTCGATTGTTCCATTGTTCTTCGCGATGGCGAACAGAAGGGTGACGCCTACGAGGACGACGAACAGGTCGCCTGGGAATCCCTGGAAGATGTCGTCCGCGGACTGGTCGAAGAAGAGTGTGCCGGTGATGAATGCCGCGGCGATGGCGAGTGCTCCCATGTGTGCCGAGGTGAAGGTCGCGAGGGTGAAGATCAGTACCAATGCGATGAGAGCGATGACGTGATCGGACACGAGGGTTCCTCGCCTTCGGTCGAAGGTCGCTGTCCGGACGTGCGCAGCCCCTCGCCGGGGCGAATCGGTGGGGCGGACGGCGGGGGACGGAGCGTGGCGGCCTGCGGTGTGGCATGCCATTGACGCCCGCATGGATTCCGCTATGCGGAATTCGAATTCCGTGATGATGGGTATCGAAGACCCGCCCGACGTGGTTCGTCAAGAGGTGTCACGGAAGTTCCCGGCGGCTGCCGACAGGTGACCGCCCCGCCCTGTCAGTCGCCCCGCGTCCGCTTCAGTGCCTCGCTCACCGTCTTCGCCGCCTCGCGCAGCGCCGCCCCGAAGGCGGCCCGGGAGTCCTCGGTCATCCTGCTCGTGGGTACGTTGACGCTGATGCTCGCCACCGGGAGTCCGGCGTCTCCGAGGACGGCGGCGGCGACCGCGGAGACGTCCGTACGCCACTCGCCCGCGTTGGTTGCATAGCCCCGCAGTCGGATCTCGGTCAGCTCGGCCCGCAGTAGCCCCGGGTCGACGATCGACGTCTCGGTGAACCGGGTGAGGCCGTCGGCGATATGGCGCTCGACGGCCTCGTCGGAGCTCGCCGCGAGCACTGCCTTGCCGTTGGCCGACGCGTGCGCCGGCAGGTTCTGGCCGAGCGGCAGGATGATGCGCACCGGCTTACTCGTCTCCAGCCGCTCGATCAGCACGATGTTGCCGCCTTCCGGCACGGCCAGGTGCACGGTCTCGTCCGTCGCGCGGCGCAGCTCCTCCATCACCGGCACGGCGATGTCGCGCAGTCCGAGCTCGCCGGTTGCTCTCCGGCCCACGTGCAGTGCCTTGGTGCTGATCATCCAGCGGGTGGGCGTCCCCCCCGCGGGCCGGATCCAGCCCGCGGTGTGCAGCGTGAGCAGGGCCCGCTGCACTGTGCTCTTCGGCGATTCCATGGCTCTCGCCAGGTCTGCGACCCCGACCGGTTGCCGCGTCGCGACCTCCTCCAGAACGCGCAACGCGTTGAGAACGCTCTGCATCCATTGACTCCCTCGCTGGGCCGCACCTATGCTCCGCCGTGCCGCTTGATGGTACGCCGTGCCACATGATGGCACAACACTTTTCGGAGGTGTTCTCGAATGCCCACTCGCACCGGACGCCACTTCCTCCAGATCCCCGGCCCCACGAACGTCCCGGACCAGGTCCTTCGCGCCATGGCGGCGCCCACGATCGACCACCGGGGGCCGGAGTTCGCGGCCCTGACGGCCCATCTGCTCCAAGCGGTCAAACCCGTGTTCGGCACCACGGGCCCCGTCGTGATCTACCCCGCCTCCGGCACGGGCGCCTGGGAGGCCGCACTCGTCAACACCCTCAGCCCCGGCGACGAGGTGCTGTGCTTCGAGACCGGGCACTTCTCCACCCTCTGGCAGGACATGGCGAGGGCGCTCGGCCTCAACGTCACCTCGGTGCCCGGCGACTGGCGTCACGGAGCCTCGCCGGAGGAACTCGCGCGCCGGCTCGCCGCGGACTCCGCCCACGCACTCAAGGCCGTGTGCGTCGTCCACAACGAAACCTCCACCGGTGTCACCAGCCGGATCGCCGACCTCCGCCGGGCCCTCGACAGCACGGACCACCCGGCGCTGCTCCTCGTCGACACCATCTCCTCGCTGGGCTCCATCGACTACCAGCACGACGAGTGGGGCGTCGACGTCACGGTCGCCGGATCGCAGAAGGGCCTGATGCTCCCTCCAGGGCTCAGCTTCAACGCCGTCAGCGACAAGGCGCTCGCCGCGTCGAAGACCTCCCGCCTGGCGAAGTCCTTCTGGGACTGGGCCCCCGTCCTCGAAGCCAACCGGCGCGGCTTCTTCCCCTACACCCCGGCCACCAACCTCCTCTACGCGCTGGCCGAGGCGCTGGAGATGCTCGCCGCCGAAGGGCTGCCCCAGGTCTACGCCCGGCACGCCCGGCACGCGGCGGCGACCAGGGCCGCCGTCCGAGGCTGGGGGCTGGAGGTGCTCTGCGCCGACGAGCGCGAGCACTCCGGATCGCTCACCGCCGTCCTGATGCCCGAGGACTGCGACGCGGACGAACTGCGCGCCGTCGTCCTGGAGCGGTTCGACATGTCCCTGGGAGCGGGGCTCGGCCGGCTGGCCGGGCGCATCTTCCGAATCGGGCACCTCGGCCACTTCAACGACCTCACCCTCGCCGGAACCCTGGCCGGCGTGCAGATGGGCCTCGGAATCGCCGGATTCCCGGCCGACCCGGCCGGCCTCCCCGCAGCCCTGAAGGTCCTGAGCGCCCGGTGATCCCGCCCCTGACCCCGCTCCCGTCCACCACCGCAGTCGGAGCCGCCCCATGACCTCCCGTACCGGACCGACCCCCTCCTCCCGGCAGCCCGTGGCCGCCACCGCCCAGGACGGACTGGAACAGCGCCTGCGTCACGACCTCGACGGCGACGTGGCGTTCGACGACTACACCCGCCACCTCTTCTCCCGCGACGCCAGCATGTACGCCATCACCCCGCGCGGTGTGGTCTTCCCCCGGCACACCGGTGACATCGAGGCCGCGGTCGCGGCCGCCGCCGAGTACGACGTACCGCTCCTCGCACGCGGGGCGGGCACCAGCCTCGCCGGACAGACCGTGGGGCCCGGACTCGTCCTCGACCTGTCCCGCCATATGAACCGCATCCTGGAACTGGACCCCGAAGCGGGCACCGCACTCGTCGAGAGCGGCGTCGTCCAGGACGAGCTCAACCGGGCGGCCGCACCCCACGGCCTCATGTTCGGCCCCGACACCTCCACCAGCAGCCGCGCCACCATCGGCGGGATGATCGGCAACAACTCGGCCGGCAGCGGATCACTGCGCTACGGCATGACCATCGACCACGTCCGCGCACTCGACGTCACGCTCTCCGACGCCTCCACGGTCCGCCTGGAGCCCGTCGACGAAACCGAACGCGCGCGCCGCGCGGAGCTGCCCACCCTGGAGGGCCGGCTGTACCGGGAGCTTCCGGAGCTCGTCCGGGCCAACTCCACCGCAATCGCCGAGGGGTTCCCCCGGTTCTGGCGCCGCGCCTGCGGCTACCGCCTCGACCGCCTCGCCAGGGAGGAGATGCCGTTCGACCTGGCCAAGTTCATCGTCGGCTCGGAGGGGACCCTCGCCGTCACCTCCAGGGCCGTCGTCGATCTGGTTCCGAAGCCCCGTCACACCGTGATCGCCGTCGGACACTTCGCCTCCGTGGCCGGGGCGATCGAGGCCACCGAGTCCGCGCTGTCCTGCGACCCGGTGGCCGTGGAGCTCATGGACCGGACGATCCTGGACCTCTCCCGGCAGAAGATCGAGTACGCGTCCCTGGGCAATCTCCTTCAGGGCGACCCCGAAGCACTGCTCTTCGTCAGCTTCACCGGCGACGACGAGACCGAGATACGCGATCGGATGCGGCAGCTGACGCTGCTGTGGAAGCAGTACGGTCACGGCTACCACACGCTTCAGGCCGTCACCCCCGACCAGCGCGGCGCGCTGCTGAAGGTCCGCAAGGCGGGCCTCGGACTGCTCATGGCCGCGGGCGAGGGCACCCGCCGGCCCCTTGCCTTCATCGAGGACACCGCGGTCGACCCCGTCCACCTCGCCGCCTACACCCGCCGGTTCAAGGAGATCCTGGACCACCACAACCTCTCCGCGGGGTTCTACGGGCACTGCTCCGTCGGCTGCCTGCACATCCGGCCCTTCGTCGACCTCACCGACCCGGACCAGGTCCGCACCATGCGGGCCGTCGCCGAGGAGATCAAGGACCTTGTCCGTGAGTACGGAGGGGTCAACTCCAGCGAGCACGGCGACGGCCTGGCCCGCAGCGAGTTCAACCGGGAGATCTTCGGCGACGCGCTGTACGAAGCGATGCGCCAGGTCAAACGGATCTTCGACCCGCACGACCGGATGAACCCCGGCAAGATCGTCGACGCGCCCGCCATGACCGACCACCTCCGCGACCCCGCCCTCCCCTCGGCCCCTGAACTGCGCACGCGGCTGGCCTTCGACGTCGTCGGCGGAATGCGAGGCGCGGCCGACCGCTGCATGAACATCGGCCTGTGCCGCAAGAGCGGAAGCGGAGCGATGTGCCCCTCCTACATGGCCACCCGCAACGAGGAGGACTCCACCCGGGGCCGGGCGGGCGCACTCGTCAAAGCACTCTCGGAACCGGATCCCCGCAAGGCCCTGGGGGACGAGCGGCTCCACGAGGTCCTCGATCTGTGCCTGATGTGCAAGGCGTGCAAGAGCGAGTGCCCGCTCGGGGTCGACATGGCGTCACTGAAGGCCGAAGCCCTCTCCCATCACCACGACTTGCACGGTGTGCCGGTCCGCTCCCGGCTCTTCGGCTCGATCCGCCTGCTCAACCGGCTCGGATCGGCTACCGCCCCCCTCTCCAACGCCATGGGTGCGCTCCGCCCCGCGCGTTGGCTCATCGACCGCCGGCTCGGCATCACCCCGGCCCGGCCGCTGCCCCGCTTCGCCCGCCGCAACCTGGTCCGCTGGTTCCGCCGACGCGACACCAAGACCGGGGTCCGCCGCCCCGCGCCCCAGGGCGTCCTCACCTATCTCGCCGACTCCTTCACCACGTACACCGAACCGACGATCGGCAGCGCCGCCATCGAACTGCTGGAACACGCCGGATGGGAGGTACGCCTGGAGAGCCGGGGCTGCTGCGGTCGCTCCAGCCTCTCCAAGGGGCTCATCGACGACGCCAACGAGAAGGCATTCAAACTCGTCCACCTGCTCGCCGAGACGACTCCGGCCGGATCGCCCGTGGTCGGCTGCGAGCCCTCCTGCCTGATGACTCTGCGCGACGAGCACCTGTCGATGCTGCCCGACGACACCGCCGTCCAGGACATCGCCGGACGTGTCCGACAGGTCGAGGAACTCCTCCTGGAGGCCCTGGACGACGGACGACTCCACCTCGGGGCGGAAACCTGGCCCGCGGGCAGGCGATTCCTCTACCACGGCCACTGCCACCAGAAAGCCGAGGTCGGCACGGCGGCGACCGTCGAGCTGCTCCGCCGGATCCCCGGCGCCGAAGTGGTCGAACTCGACGCCGGATGCTGCGGGATGGCCGGTTCCTTCGGCTTCGAGTCCGAGCACTACGACCTCTCGATGACGATCGGCGCCGACCGGCTCTTCCCGGCCGTCGACGCGGAGCCCGAGGACACCGTCATCGTGGCCACCGGGGTCTCCTGCCGTCAGCAGATCTTCCACGGCACCGAACGAGACGCCTGGCACCCGGTCCAACTGATCCATGCGGCCCTAGTGACCTGAGTCAGAGATTCGTTGGCAGTAGCTGGCGACCTTGTCGAGGATTTCGTCGGCGGTCTTGGTCCAGATGAAGGGCCGTGGGTGGTCGTTCCAGTCCGCGACCCAGGCCCGGATGTCGCGTTCCAGTGCTTGGACGGAACGATGGACGCCGCGTTTGAGTTTCTTCTGCGTGAGCTCGGCGAACCATCGTTCCACCAGGTTCAGCCAGGACGAACTGGTGGGTGTGAAGTGCAGGTGGAATCGGGGGTGGGACAGCAGCCACTTCTTGACCGCCGGTGTCTTGTGGGTCGCGTAGTTGTCGAGGATCAGGTGCACCTCGAGGCCGGCCGGCACTTCCTTGTCGACCTTGGCCAGGAACTTCTTGAACTCAGCTGCCCGATGGCGCCGGTGCAATGGGCCGATGACTTTGCCGGTCGCCACCTCCAGAGCCGCGAACAGGGTGGTGGTGCCGGCACGGATGCAGTCGTGGCTCCGGCGTTCCGGGACGCCCGGCATCATCGGGAGCACGGGCTGGGACCGGTCCAGGGCCTGGATCTGCGACTTCTCGTCCACGCAGAGGACCAGCGCTCTTTCCGGTGGATCCAGGCAGAGGCCCACCACGTCGCGGACCCTGTCGATGAAGAACGGGTCCGTGGACAGCTTGAAGGTCTCAGACCGGTGCGGCGCGAGTGCGAACGCCCGCCAGATCCGGGAGATCGCCGACTGCGACATGCCCGTGGCGGCAGCCATCGATCTGGTCGACCAATGGGTGGCGTTCTTCGGCCTCTCCTCGAGGGTCCTGACGATGACCCGCTCGACGTCGGCGTCACTGATCTTCCTCGGCGCACCGGGCCGCGGTTCGTCGGACAGGCCGTCCAGGCCACGTTCGATGAACCGCCGCCGCCAGGTGCGGACCGTGTCCGCGGCAACACTCAACCGGCGGGACACCTCCAGGATCGAATGCCCCTCGGCGCACTCCAGCACGATCCGCGAACGCTGAGCCAGAGCCTGGGCCGTCGAACGACGACGCACCCAACCCTCCAGCACAGCCCGCTGGGCATCAGTCACCGACAACGGCGGAATCTTCGGACCGGGACGACTCATGAACAACCAACGACGAACCTGCGACTCAAGTCACTAGTAGGGCTTGGTCATGTTGGTGCGGGGTCTGGCATGTCGCGGTGACAGGTGGGGCAGGCGCCGGTCCAGGTCGCGAGGAGTATCTGCAGCTCGCGGACGACTCGGTAGAGGCTCAGGCCGACGCCGTCTCTTTTGGGGATCGGCTCAGTCGCTGGAGTGTGCAGAAGGCGTGGGCGACCGAGACGAGGGTGACGTGGTGGTGCCAGCCTGGCCGGGTCCGGCCTTCGAAGTGGGCCAAGTCGAGGGCCTGTTTCATCTCGCGGTAGTCGTTCTCGATGCGCCACCGGAGCTTCGCGGTGCGCACAAGGACGGGCAACGGGGTGGTTGCGGGCAGGTTGGAGAGCCAGAACTGCACGGGTTCGTCCTGATCGGCGGTCCATTCGGCCAGCAGCCAGCGGACCGGAAGCTCGGCGGCGGCCGTGGCCTTGCGGTTCTCGCGTCCGGCGGGCCGGATCCGCAGGGCAACGAAGCGGGAGTACATGCGCTTCACCCCGCTGCGGCCGCTGCCCGGCCGTGATCCCTCCCTCCACTGCACCGGCCGTGCGGAGGATTTGCCGGCCGCGATGACCAGGTCCTTCACCCGCTGTGCCGACTCGGGATAGGCAGGGACCGGCCGCCGGCCCCTGCCGACGTAGGTCGGGGTCGACGGCCGTGCGTCCTCGGGTTGTGCGGTGGTTGTTGTCGAGATGCCCACCACGTAGTCGAGTCCGCGTGTCTCCAGGCCGAGCCGGAAGGCAGCGGTGTCCCCGTAGCCACCGTCAGCGATGACCTGGGGCACTTCGATGCCCCAGGACCGCGTCTCGTTGCCGAGGTCCAGGTCGCGGGCGATGTCAGGCCCTCGGTCAGCGGGCTCCAGACGTTCCTCGCGTCGGTGCTCACCGCGGGGGCGGCCCAGGGGTCGGGCTTCTGCCCGGCGTGGGAGCGGACGGCGCGGCAGCCGCCAGAGCAGGGGCGGGTGCGGCGGCGGCCGGAGCAGGGATGGGAGCGGTCGGTGCGGAAGCGGCGGGGCCGGAGTCGGGGTGACGGCGGCGGCGATGGCGATGGCCTGGTCGACGGCGTGGGCGTGGGCGTGGTTGAGGATGTTTCTCACGAGGTGCCGACCATCGTCTTGCCAGGTGCTGAGGAAGCGCTGCTCAGAACCCGTTGCCTCAGACACCAGAGCGAGAACGTAACCCGGCGCGGAAGTGAGAGTCAGCACCGGGAGCGAGGGCCGGGCGGTGCACTGGGGCGCCGCCCGGGGATGTCCTGTTGCCCGGACGGGCGGCATGTCGGAGGGGCGTAGCGCCGCGCATTTCTGACGGTCTGTCAGAGTAGGTGCAGCGTACTGGTATGCGGGTGGGATCCCGAACGTCCGGGGTCTACCGCTGGTGTCCCTGGCGTTGTGCGGGGACGGTGGTGCTGCTGGTCAGGTGGTGTCGTCGGGGCTGAGGACGTGGCCCGGCTCCGGGTATCCAGGCGGAACGAAGCAGGCGGTCACCGTCTTGCCGTCTCGTTGCGGATGGTGTTCCCAGCTGTCGGAGAGCGCCTCGATGATCATGAGGCCCCGGCCGCCGGTCGCGTCGAGGCCCCGGTCGGCCGGGGCCGGCGGTTCCGGGCTCGCGTCGTGGACACTGACGTGCAGGCAGGTACTGTCCCAGGTCAGGACGAGCTGGGCATCGCTATGAGCGTGCTTGTGCGCGTTCGTAATGAGCTCGGTCACTGTCAGAAGCACCGAGTCCACCAGATCGGGTGCGTTCTGCGCCCATTCCAGCGAGTCGAGATGTCCCCGCGCCCAGCGGCGTCCGGCCCGCGCCCCCTGGGACATGGGGAAGGACTGCGCCCAGCCCACCGCCCTCATTTCAGAATCGGCCACGTCGGTGCCTCTCATTCTTTCGTCACGGGAGCCAGGGTCGTTCGTCGTCTTCCGCCACGTCTCCTGCCCGCCCGCGGGGAAATGACGTCCGACCGGCTCCGGACCGCGTTCAGGTGCGGTGCCCCGGCCCCGGTCACGGCGGGTCCGCCAGAGGGCTCGACCATGTCCTCGACGAGGTCGAGCATGCCGGCGTGGCTGTTGGCGAAGAGGTGGGGGCGTTCGTCCGGGAGTGTCGTGGTGCGGAAGCGGTGGGCGGGCGCGGCAGGTTCGGCGGGGCGGGCTGCCTCGGCGGCGCGGGGGCCGGGTGGTGGGGCGGGGAGGTGGCTGCGGTGGTGGAGCCGCGGAGGCCGGCGGGTACCACGGCCCGCCCTCCGGGGCCACCGGCAGGGAACCGGAAGTCGGTGAGCGACTACCGCCGGGCGACCGGCGCACGGGCCTCGCAGCGCATCTGCCCGAAGGTCCTGGCGGATCTGCCGCCGCAGCCTCACCCGGGCTGCGGCCCTCCAGCCATCCGGATCCGACCGGAACGGATGCCGCTCGTTCCGGGTCGACGGCATCAGCGGGCGGCAGCGCAGCTCGGGGGCGTCGCTTGTGGGGCGGCACGTGGCGGGTCAGTGCACCAGCAGGTCGATCACGCCCGTCAGGTCCTCCTCGCCGACGCCCTTGGCCAGGCGGCGGCGCATCAGCTCGAAGTAGGGACTGAGCAGTTCCGGGCTGACTCCCTGCTGTGCGGCGGTGTCCAGGAAGGTCGGTGTGCCGGCCACCTGCATGGCGAGGTTGGAGACGACGCCCTTGGTGTAGTCACCGCTTCGCAGCTGGTCGGCGGTCTGGTGGACTGACGGGGCCATCGCGACGAGCCAGTCGGCGAGGAGCGGGGCGAGCGCCGCGGGGTCGATGTCCTCCTTGCGGATCAGGGCGAAGGCGTGCGCGGCCCCGGCGAACATCCCGTACATGGCGCTGAGCAGGGCCACGTCGTGCAGGGCCGCGAATCCCGGGTTCTCGCCGACGTAGGTGGTGCCGACCGGGATGCCCAGGGTCTGCTGGTGTCGTTCGAACAGCTCCGGCGAGCCGCTGTAGAAGACGTAGCCGCCGGCTTCCGGGACTCCGACCATGGGAGGGACGGCCATGATACCGCCGTCCAGGTAGCGCGCACCGCGGCCGCGGGCCCACTCGGCGCGGGCACGGGCCTGGGCAGGGGTGCTGGTGGTCAGGTTGACCAGGTCCTTGCCGGCCAGGTCGGTGCCCGCCAGCACCTCGGCGACCGAGGTGTCGTCCAACAGACAGACCACGACCAGGGTGTTCGCCGCGACGGCCTCAGCGGCGGCGTCCGCGGCCTCTGCGCCCTCGGCGGCGAGCGCCGTGGCTCGGGCCGGGGTGCGGTTCCAGACGGTGAGCGGGTGACCGGCGGCAAGCCATGCACGAGCCAGCGCGGTACCCATCGCGCCGAGACCCAGCAGCGTGACGGGAGTCTTTTCAACAGTGTTCTGTGCCATGCCGATCAGCGTGGTCACAAACCCGGGGATGATCAAGTACGCACTTGGCAGTGGGTGGTTACCCCGAGGTGAGCAAGCACGTCGGAAGGGTGGGGGCAGACACTGCGCCGCTCGGAGCGACCTGAGGGGACCAGCTCCGTATCCGTCCCGAAGAGCCGCGTGCGGGTCACACCGGCCGGGGCGATGATGCAGCACCTTCACGGCAATGCAGCCACATCAGGCGTCTTCTCCGGGATCCAGGAAGACCGGGGTGCCACACCTCTGATCGCCTCTTCTCCGTGTCAGCCGGTCCCAGTCCCGGCCCATCGCTGAGGCGAGGGACAGGTACCCGCGCTCCTGGAGCCCGCGGTCGGCGGCATCCAGGCCGACTGTCGTGAAGCAGTCGCGGACGACCCCGCCGGCCTGGAGCAGGCTGATGTGCCAGCCGCCGCCGAAGGCGGGGCAAGCCACCGCGTACCAGGGTGCCGGAGTCTCCCCGGACCGCCTCGAGCACCTCCGGTCCCCAGGCCGCGGCAGGATCGGACTGGGCAGGGTACGAGCGCGGGTGCGGGTGCGGCAGGGAGGGTGGGTCGGGTACGGCGGGCGCCGCCACGGCGGGTAAGCGGCTCATGATCCGGAACCTAGCAGTGCTTCAGCAGGCTGGTCGGAGGGCTTCCGGACAACCTGCCCGGGGACCGGTCCCCGGGCAGCGGCCGCGCTGAGTGGTGGGTGAGGCCACCGAGCGGCCGGATCTCCACTCGATAGATGCTGATGCTCTCCGGCCGGTTCCGGGTTCCCGGCAGGCTGGGGCCCGGGCGGGGTTCGGGACGGAGTCCGGCTGCCGGGCTGCGTGGTGCGTGGTGCGGAATTCCGGAACACGGCCACGGCACGGCACGGGTCTACCGCCTGTGTTCCTGTCGTTGTGCAGGGAGGGTGTGCTGCTGGTGGGCGGTGTGTTCCTGGTCTATGGCGCGCTGCAAGTGCCAGAGGGTGACTGCGGGGAGGAAGCCGCCGAGCCGGGCAGCGGCCCGGAGGTCTTCCACGGCACCGGCCAGGAAAGCCCCGGCGGTGTTCCCGGGGTCTCCGGGCCGGTCGGGGACGCCGGCGGCGGTTTCGAGGAGGTCGGCGAGTTCGGTGATGCCGGGGTCATCGGGTACGTGTCCGCCCCAGCGCGCTGCTGCTTCGGCGAGCTGGGTGACACGGCGGCCGTGTCCGGCTGCCAGGCGTGAGGAGAGCTCCCGGTTGATCACACCGGCATCATCTCCCAGGCCATGGGCGCCATGCCACAAAAGCCTGTGCAGGAGCGGCTGTTGGGCCCGGGTGGTAGTTACCGTCCGCGTCCTTGACTGGGCGCGGGGGCGGTGTTCCGGCGGTGTGCGGGTGCGGCGGGGTCTGCGAGGGCGGGCCGCTTGGGCACGGCGGTGTCCAGGACGGTGGTGGTGGAGCGGGAGCGGGCTGCCGTGGTGGGGACACGCGGGCCGGCGGGCAGGGGCTGGTCAAGCGGTGTGGTGAGGGCTTGGTGAGCGGCCAGGAGAAGGCGGGCGGCGATGCCGGAGGGCGGGCCGGTGCGCCAAGGGGCGGTGTCGGGTGCGATGCGGGCGAGGCGCGCGTCGAAGGGCACGTTCTGCTGGGCCATGCGGTGCATGCGGTGCATGCGGTGCATGCGGTGGGCGAGGACGGGCCACTGACGGGAGCTCACCAGGAACGCCTCCTCCTGCGCGGAGAGGGTCTCGTTGACCTGGTCACCAGGGTGCGGTGAGCGGCGGAGGTGACGCCGAGCTGGTCCAGGGCGCGGGCCCGGTTACCGAAGTCGAGGTCCCGGGGGATGTTCAGGCCCTCAGCCAGCGGGCCCAGAGGTTCTTCGCGTCGGTGCTCACCGCGGGAGCGGCCCAGGGGTCGGGCCTCTGCGCTGTGCCGGGAGTGGGCGGCGCGACGGCCGGAGCAGGGGCGGCGGGCGCGGCGGGCTGCGGTGTGGTGGCGGCCGACGCGGCAGGGGCCGGCGCGGGCGCGGCGGCCGGAGCAGGAGCGGAGCGAAAGCGGGTGGAGTCGGCGCGGTAGCCGGAGCGGGCGCGGCGGCACGGGTGGAGCAGTGGCGGGACCCTGAGCGGGAGCGGTGGCCGGGGCGGGTGTGGTGGCCGGTGTCGGGGTGACGGCGGCGGCGATGGCCTGGTCGACGTTGAGGCCGGCTGTGTGGGCGTGGTTGAGGATGCGGGCGACGTCGACGCCCTGGTCGTGGAGGCGGCCCATGGTGGCGGCGATGTCGGGCCAGGCCGGGGAGGCGAGGATCGCGTCGCGGACCAGGCCCTCGGGGATGGTCGTGCGCAGGAGGTCGGCCCAGCGGTCGGTGCCCTCGGCCTGGATGCGGGCGGTGTTGCGGGCGACGGCCTGCTCGACGCCGGAGGCCATGGTGCCGAGGTTCGGGAGGAACGTCGTGAGGTCGACGCCGGCGTGGCTGAGGGAGATGAGCTGGCGGGCCATCACCGGCCAGTCCTCACTGCCGGTGAGGTGGTCGAGGAGAGACTCGGGCAGGTGCTTGCCGAGCTCGTCGGCGGACCACCAGGACTCCGCGATCTGCCCGAGGTCCTCGGACAGGTCCTGCTCCTGATTGTGGTGGTGTTTCTGGGAGGCGCAGCGGACCGCGTCCGCGATCGCGAGGATCAGCCGGACCGACATCCCGGCGGCCTGCGCCGCCTCGGACAGGGCCTCGGAGAACGGCTCACCCTGGAGCTGGGCGGGCGCGGGGGTCGTCACGGGGAAGGCTCCTTCGTCGTCGGTCAGCGCACCCGGCCCCGGGCCCTGGCCGGGTCCAGGGCCGGGGGCCGGGTGCGCTCCGGTCTGGGGCCGGGGCTGTACACCGGTAACGGGCGGGGGCGGGGCGGGGCCACGCCCGGTGGTGGGTGTCACCCGTACGGTGCGCGGCGCCGTCCGGGGCACCGGGCGGGGTGTCGTGGCGCGGGCGGGGGGCGCCGGTCAGGTCGGCGGCCTCGCGGAGGAGGACGGCCGCCCGGGCGGCAACTGGTCTGGTTGCTGTTCTCGTCCAACAGACTGAGCTGTAACCCTGGTTTGGGCGCTGTTCTCGTCCAGCGGCCGGTCGTCCGCCGGCTGTGCTCGAACGAAGCACTCGGGCGGAGCGCCGGCAGCGCAGGTGCAGGAGACAGCCGCCCCACGATGCTGGGCTGATGCAGTGTCACGGGCAGGTACCGGAACGGTCGGATCAAGGACGCTCCGTCGGGCCGGGGCGATGACGTGGTCCTGGTTCCGGGCAGGGCAGGGCAGGGGACGTGAGGGTGGCCGGAAGCAGGCGTGCGGCCAGGATGGGTTCGGCGGTCTTGGGGGGTTCGGCGGGAATCGCCTTCCTGGTGGGGATCGTGACGAACTACGTCACCGCGGAACTGCCGGAGTGGGCGGAGAACACGTCCTGGTGTGGTCGGTGTTCGGGGCGCTGGCTGTGGTGTCGCTCGGGCTGTTCTTCTGGGAGCGGCGCCTGGCCGCCGGGCCGCGGGACGACGGTGTGCGGCCTGTGCCGCTGGGGCGGCGCACGGCAGGGGGCACTCGATGAACCCGCCTGAGGTCTCAGCGCGGGTGCGGGGGCGTGCGCCGGAGCTGGAGCGGATCGGCACCCTGGTTCGGGGGCCTGGCGGGGCATGGCGGTGGTGTGCGGGGCCGGAGGGCTGGGCAAGACCACGCTCGCCGCGGAGGCCTCCGGCCCGGGCCCGGGCCGAGGGGCGGGTGGTGGTGTGGATCTGGTGGCGCGACGATACCGCCCAACTCGGGCAGGACCTTGCCCAAGCCGCTCACATCCTCGGCCTGTCCGAAGCCCGGCTGGAGGCGGCCCGGACGGGAAGGGTGTCGCTCGTCGACGCGGTCTGGGAACACCTGGCCACCGCCAAGGGGTGACTGATCGTCATCGACCACGTCGACACCCCCTCCCTCGTCGGGCCCGGGACACGGCCGCCGGCCGCCTACCGGGGGCGGCTACGCCCACACGGAGGCGGAGTCCTGCTCGTCACCAGCCGCGACACCCGGGACACCGCCGTCGGGGCCATCGCGACGGACGAGATCCCGGACGCGGCGGACGCGGTCGCCGGGCTCTGCCCCCCGTCGGACCTGACCTGGGCTGGATACGCCTCCGTCGTGCCAGTTCACGTCGATCCGCCCGGGCGTCAGCGTGGAGAGGCTGACGTTGGGCACCCAGGGCGCGCCCGTGTCCGGGCCGTCCGCGAACCGCGTGAGACCTGGATCAGGACCACCAGCAAGCACCCGGGGCGGGAAGATCATCGGCTTCGGGAACATGACGCAGCAGAACAGCACCCGCCAGCTCTCCACGGTCGCGGACTGGGCCGGGGCAGGGTGCTTTTCCTAGCAGGCCTTCGTCTGGCCCGCCCCCCTGGTTCGCCTGCACAGGACCGTTCAACACGTTCACGCCCTTTTGGTTACCGAGACCTTCCCTTCCTGGGGTGGTACTGGCTCTCTTGAAAGGAAAGGAACCGGTGGGCCGCAGCCCCGCCACTGTCAGGACAAGGACCAGGGAGTGATCATGGATCTCGCAGGCCCTCAGCTCCGCCTCGATCTGCCGTCCAGGCTCCACCCCCACGAAGACCGCGCCCAGCAGCACACCCAGGCGTCGGTACAGGAAATGGGCATGATCGCCAACAGCCCGAAAGCGCGAGAGGTCAACGACTCGTTCCTGCTCGGAAGGCCGGCCGCCCGGGTCTATCCCCACGCCTCCGTCGGCCGTTTATACGTCCTGGCGGACTGGATGAGCGCCTACTTCATCCTGAACGACGTCCTGGACGACACGGTGGGGCCCGCGACCCGGAGGTGGCCACCGAGATCGCCGACCAGTTCATCGCCCCCTTCCTCGCACCGCCCCGCGAACCGGGCCCCACCGGGTGGGCGACGTCCTCGCGGTGTCGAGGATCCGGGAAGGACTGGCCGACCTGTGGGCCCACACCCGGCCGGGCATGACCGCCGCGTGGGCCAGCCGCCTCGTCCACGACACGACCGACTACCTCTACTCGCACGTCCGCCAATCGGAGATCAACTTCTCCGAAACCCCCTTCGCAGAGGACGCGTACTGCGCCCACCGGCTCCTGACCAGTGCCATCTACGTCGCCGCCGGCCTCATCGAGGTCGCCCCGCCAAGCCGGTGCCCGGCCACCTGATCCGCAACCCGGACGCCGCGACCATGCGCGAAGCCGCCCCCACGTCGTGGCCTGGGTCAACGACCCGTACTCCGCGCCCAAGGAGATCCGCCTCAACGACCTCTCCAACATTGTCGTGGCCCTGACCAGCAAACTCGACGTCTCCTTGCAGGAAGCCGCCGATCTCGTCGCCCAGCGGGTCGACGTCCAGGTCGGACGGGCTCCTCGCCGCCGGGAGCCGCGCCGAGGCCGTCCTCTACCTCCACCTGCAGCCCGACGACCGCCAGCCCTCACCGAAATGGTCGAAGGACTCAGGACCTGGATGGCCGGCAACGCCCTCCGGGCAGAGGAAACCGCCCGCTACACCGACCGCGCGACCCGGCGACCGGCCCCGTGCAGCACCTCGCCACTCATCTGACGCCCCGACAGCAACTGCGGCACAGGCCCCGCACAGAATGCCCGCCGGCCATGCCCGGCGCCGCCGAGGATGCCCCATGACGGACAGCGGGTCACCGGGCAGTGCCGTTCCACGCCCGCACGCGCCAAGCCCCAAGCACCCAGGGCGCACCGGGTTGAACCGGCGGGGTCGCGGGATCCGCCTCCCCGGAACCGGCACCGGGCTCCACCCGCAGCAACCGGCCCCGCGCACCCCGCGTCCCCGCTTCATCCACCGCACCGCCGACCCGAGAGTGGACAGCTATGACAACGGACGTTCCGATCAGCCAGGCACCGGGAGCGCTGCCTCTCCTCGGCCACCTCCTGCCACTGGCACGCGACCCTCTGAAATTCCTCACCTCACTGCCCGCCCACGGAGACCTGGTCCACATCCGAGTCGGCCCCATGAAGGCCCTTATGGTGTGCGACCCGGGACTGACCCGCCACGTCCTGGTCAACGACCGCACCTTCGACAAAGGCGGCCCGGCATTCGACCAGGGCAGGGAAGTCCTGGGCAACGGCCTGCCCCTCTGCCCCCATACCGACCACCGCCGCCAGCGACGGCTGGTCCAGCCCGCCTTCCACCCTGCCCGCATGCCCGCGTACGCCCGCCTGATGACCGAACAGACCGACAGCATCACCGGCTCGTGGACCGACGGCCAGACCATCGACGCCTATGCCGAGATGCAGAACATCGTCGCCCAGGGCCTGGTGGCAACCATGTTCGCCGACACCCTCAACCCCACCGCCATCACCGAGGTACTGGAGGACCTCGGCGCCATCACGGACGGCATCTTCCGGCGCATGATCACACCACCGCGCCTGAACACGCTCCCCACCCCCGGCAACCGCCGCTACTACCAGGCCCAATCCCGCCTGCGCCAGACCATGGCCCGCGCCACCGCAGACCGCCGCTCCGCCGACACCGGCCACGACGACCTGCTGTCCGTACTCCTCGGCAGCCCCGATTCCCCCGAGGACGG
Source organism: Streptomyces sp. NBC_01116 (assembly GCF_041435495.1). Taxonomy (NCBI): domain Bacteria; kingdom Bacillati; phylum Actinomycetota; class Actinomycetes; order Kitasatosporales; family Streptomycetaceae; genus Streptomyces; species Streptomyces sp. NBC_01116. The sequence goes on along the minus strand of NZ_CP108644.1, from coordinate 8,565,788 downwards.
CCATGACCAGAACCTTTCCGACGCCGAGGTCATCGACCAGCTGATGGCCTTCTTCTTCGCCGGCATCGAGACCGCGGCCGCCACCCTGGCATGGGCACTGCACGCACTGGCCCAGCATCCCCACATCGAAGAACAGCTCCACGCCGAGGCCGACAGCGTTCTCGCCGGCGCCGCAGCCACACTCGACGACGTGCCCAGGCTGGAATACACACGCCGCGTCCTCATGGAATCCCTGCGACGCCATCCGCCGGCCTGGCTCGTCAGCCGCACCACCACCACCGACACACACCTCGGCACGCACCCCGTCCGCGCCGGCACGGCCGTCTTCTTCAGCCCCTATCTCATCCACCACCGAACCGACCAGTACGACAACCCCGAGCAATTCGACCCCGACCGGTGGAGCAGCTCCCGCCACCTCAACCCACCGGACGGCTCCTTCATCCCGTTCGGCGGAGGCGCCCGCAAGTGCGTCGGCGACCAGTTCGGCATCACCGAAACCGTCATCATCCTGGCCACGATCGCCGCACGGTGGCGCCTGGAACCCCTGCCTGGCCGCCCCGTCCGCCCCGCCCTGGCCCTCACACTCAGCCCGCAACGGCTGCACATGCGCCTCAGGCCCCGCACATAGCACCGCCCGGTTCCCGAACCCTGCACCTGTCGCTGTCGCCGCTGCCTCTCCTGAGAGAGCAGTCAGTCGCGCTCGCGGTCGGCAGCTGGACACGGCTGGGGCACGTGGCGCGGTGCGCACGCCGTTGATGCTGAGAGTCCGTGCCGGCGGTGGGAGTCCGCGCTCGGGCGGCTGGCATCGCCGGTGCGGAACGACCTGTCGTCCGGTGTCCCGGGCGCGGGTGCGGGTGCGGGTGCGGGCCGACGGAACTCCCCTCGGAACGCTTGGGGATAATCACGCGATGACGACACCTCAGCCCGACCGCTCCTACTCCGACCCACTGCCGGTCATCGCGCCCGAGGGCGAATTCGACATCGACGCCCTGCCTCCCCTGGAGGCACAGATCGATGCGGCCATCACCGGCTACGGCGGACTGATCCTGGACGCCAGCCGCATCACGTTCGCGGACTCGATGTTCCTGAGACTGATCCTCACCGCCCACGACCGCGCCGACCTGCGCATCGCCGCCCCCTCCCCCACAGTCCAGCGCCTCTTCACCGTCGTGGGAGCCGACCAGGTCCTACGCATCCATTCCACCCTCGACGCCGCCCGCCACGCCTGACACCAAACACCCGGCCAGGCCATGATCGAACCGTCGGACCGGCGACCACTCCACGCCGGTCCGACCACCACAGTCCGCTCTCACCGCCCACGCCGACCGGGTTCGGGCGGCCACCGTGCGCAGATCAACCTCCAGCTCATCGGCCATCCACGGTGCGTGGCCGCCGACGTCCCCCAGCGGTTCGAGGCGCTCCCGGCGGGAGCAAGGGGTCGACCCTCGGCACCGCACCTCCGGTCCGCCCACCACCGGCCGGCACGGAGTACCTCTATCTTGCTGCCCCTGGGCGGGCGAGGGTCTTGCGTCGTCATCTCAGGACTGCGAATGCCTCTTCCACGGCCCGGCAGGTGGCTGACAGGTCGTCCTCGGAGACGACTGCGGGAACGAACCAGCAGGCCATGGCGTAGGCGTTGGAGTGCACGCCACGCTTGAGGAGTTCGTGCCGGAAGGCGTCGTAGCGGCCCGTGTCCGCGGCGAGCAGGTCGCGGTAGCGCCGGGTGGGTGCGCCGTCCGAGGAGAAGACCACCTGGAACATCGCGCCGACGCCCTGGACGGCGCAGGGCACCCGGTTGTCGTGCGCGGCCCGGCGGATGGTTTCCATCAGGCGCTGTCCGGCTTCGTCGATGCGTTTGGTGACGGCGGGGTCGTTCAGTTGCCGGAGGGTGACGAGTGCGGCCGTCGCGCACAGTGGGGAGGCGTTGTAGGTCCCGCCGTGCTTGACCTCGCCGCGGGCCAGCGGTTCCATCACGGCACGGCGGCCGGCGAAGGCGGCGATCGGAAGCCCGCCGCCGAGCGCCTTGGAGAAGACCGCGATGTCCGGCAGGACGCCGAACAGGTTCTGGGCTCCGCCTGGGCCTGTGCGGAATCCGGTGCATACCTCGTCGAAGATCAGGACCAGGTCGCGTGCTGTGCATTCCTCGCGGAGGAGGTCCAGGTAGCCCGGGTCGGGCATCGTGCAGGCGTTGTTGGCGACGATCGGCTCGCAGATCACGGCGGCCAGGTCCGGGTGGGCGTCCAGGACGTCCCGCAGTGCCGTGGGGTCGTTCCACGGGCAGACCACCACGTCGTCGATGACGCCTGCTGGGATGCCGGGTGAGTGTGGGACAGGATGCGGTGTCGCGTAAGGTCCGGCCTGGGCTGCGGAGGGCCGGTTCGAGATGGCCAGGGTGTCGCTCCAGCCGTGGTAGTGGCCCTCGAACTTGAGGATCGTGGAACGCCCGGTGAATCCGCGCGCCGCCCTCACCGCTCCCTGCACTGCCTCGCTGCCCGAGTTCGCGTACCGCACGAGATCGGCGCACGGCACCATCCGGCAGATGAGTTCGGCCAGTTCCACCTCGGGGACGTTGCATGTGCCGAACATCGTCCCCGATTGCAGGACCTGGGTGAGCGCTTCGGTCAGCAGCGGCGAGGCGTGTCCGAGCACGGCGCTGCCGTACGAGATGAGGTAGTCGATGTACTCGTTCCCGTCGACGTCCGTGATCCGGGCCCCTGAACCGTCCGCCATGTAGAGGGGATACGGGTGCGGTCCGGTGGAGGTGAGCCGGGAGGATGAGCTGATCCCGCCGGCCAGCGAGTGCTGTGCTCGTTCAAACCAGGACCGGCTGCCGCTGGTGCCGCCCAGTGCCGGGATGAAGCCATTCATTGCTGCTCCTGTTTGGTCGGGGAAGCGCAGGGACACGCTCGGAGAGCTGGCCCACGTGGAGAGGAAGTGCACATCATGGCTGTACGGACTGCTGTGGTCACCGGGGCGGGCAGCGGGGTAGGAAGAGCCTGCGCGCTGGGCCTGCTCGCCGACGGCTGGACGGTCGTTCTGACCGGGCGGCGCGCGGCTGCGCTGGCGGAGACGGCCAGACTCGCACCTGCCGCGGACCGCGAGCGGGCAGTGGCGATGCGGGCGGACATCACCGAACCCGGTGATGTCGACGCGTTGTTCGCCGGGGTGGCCGACCGGTTCGGCCGACTGGATCTGCTGTTCAACAACGCCGCCGACACCATGCCGTACACGCCCACGGAGGAAGTGAGTGCCGCGGACTGGCACAGAGTGATGGATTCCATCGCCACCGGCACCTTCCTCTGTTCGCAGGCCGCTTTCCGCATGATGAAACTCCAGTCACCGCGGGGCGGCCGGATCATCAACAATGGGGCACCGTCCGCCCAGGCACCCCGCCCCGACTCCATCGCCTTCACCGCGGCCAAGCACGCTGTGGCCGGGCTGACCCGGTCGCTCTCCCTGGACGGCCGCCGCTACGACATCTCCTGCGGCCAGATCGACATCGGCAATGTCACACCCCAGGACCGGCCGCAGCCCGAGGTACGCCAGGCGGACGGCTCCTTCCAGGTCGAGCCGACGATGGACATGCGCCATGTCGTCGAGACCGTCCGCGCCATGGCCGCGCTACCGGCGGGAGTCAACATGCAGTCCGTCCTCCTCATGCCCAGCTCCATGCCCTTGATCGGACGCGGCTAGGGCGTGTTTCGAAAGTAGCGCCGTCCGCCCGGAGGGCGGGCTCGGCGGCGTCTGGTGCGTGCGATCGCAAGGCGGAGGGTCGCCCCGATACTGGATGTATCGGGGTGATCCCGACAACGCGGCGAGCGTGCGTGCCAGGCGTCGCCGAGCAGGAGGGACTTTCGAAACACGCCCTAGGCCGACTCATCGGGCAGTCCCGCGACGTAGGCCTCGACCCAGCGGCCCGGGGCCAGCAGGCCGCTGCGGTGCCATGCCAGCATCCGGTGCAGGCCGTCGAGATGGACCAGGCCTTCCCGGACGGTCAGCGCGGCGTAGTCCCGGGTGGGCATCGCCCGGGTGCTCAGGTACAGCGGCCGGGCCAGGTGGGTCTGGCGCGTCAGCTTGAACGCGCAGAGCGGATTGGTCTGCGCGTACGTGGCGTCGAGCGCGGCGAGACGGATCGCCGCGGCGGCCACTGTGAGGCCGGCCGGCGGGATCAGTTCGACGTCGCCGTCCTCGCCCAGGTGCCAGGGCAGTACGACGTCGAGTACCTCGGGCCCCTCCAGCAGAACCCGGTGCCAGCGTCCGCCAAGGACGTGCTGCGCGTCATGGATGTGCGCGGCGGCCTCGTCGTTCGAGTTGGCCTCGTCGCAGGGGTCGTAGGGGTGTTCCCGGGTGAAGCGGCTCATGAGCGCGTCGTAGCTGACGGCTTCCAGGGTCTTCACGCCGACGGCCTGCGGGTGCGGGGGACGTACGGACTGAAGTGCCGTTCGGAGAAGAGTTCGGGCCACTGTGCCCGGGCCGGTTCCAGCGTCCGTCCCACGGCCAGCACGGACCGCCAGTACGGCTTGACGGGCGGCCACGGAGCCCCGGTTGTGCAGTACGAGGCGTCGACCATGTACCGGGGGGCTGCGTCTGCCGGGCCTCGGGCGGCTCGGCGGGTGTGGAAGAGCGCCGAGTGCAGGAGCACGGTGGTGCCGCGGGGCAGGTTGTCGATGGTCTCCTCCCCGGGCTGCCAGGCGGTGCCCAGACCGCTCATCTCGTCTTTCTCGGCGATCTGGTGGTGGGATCCCGGCAGCACGGCCAGCGACCCCATGCCGGGTCTGAGGCCGCCGAGGTAGTGCAGTGCGTGGATCATCGGCAGGGCTCGGTCCCGCTGGGGGTGCTGTTCGTAGTCGTGGTGCCAGCTCTTGCCGGCTCCGCCGGGCGGCCGCCGGTCGCTATGCAGGTGATGGAAGACGAAAGAGGGCCCCAGCAGGTTCTCGTCCCGCAGGAGTTCCAGGAGCGGAGCGTGGACGGCGAGCTCCGCGTGAGCCGCCATCTGTAGTTCGAGTTTCGGCGGAGAGTCGTCCTCCGTTAAGGAGCAGGCATCGATGGATAACTGTCTGAGGCCGGTGTCCACCCAGCGGTCCACCTCGGGTACGAGACGATCGACCAAGGAGGCGGGGAGGAATCCGGGCAAGATGAGGAATCCGAGTTCAGGGAAGTTCTTTACCCGCATGTCGAGGTCCGTGCAACCGCTCATTCGAGATACCCCCGTCTGTCAGCAGAGAAGCCGTCAGGAATCCACCGTTCGTACGCGGAACGTTTCTGTCCCTCCCACCTGGGTTGCACGCGTTGACGCCACACATTGGCCAAATGACCGGTGGGTGGCCGGAACACATGTTCCCGGCGGCAGCGCTATCCCTGCCCGAGGGGGCGCGCAGAGTCACATAGAGCATGCCTCAAGCAGACCGGCCCCGCCGTCTGGGGTGCCCGATCAGCGAGGGACTGTTCCAGGCCTTCGGCCTCCAGCGCGCTCCCGCACCTCCCTGCCTGCGATGGCGGTGGGGTTGTCCTCGTACGTGTCGGGCAGCGCGCGGGCACGCCGGACGAAATGTGCTTCAGGAAGCACATTCTTGCCCTTCCGGCGCACGGCCCGTGCCCTGGTCGACCTGAAGTTGGACGTACATGTCAAAGGGTTCGCCGTTCGGGGTGTCCTGTGCCCATACCTTCAGGGTGGTGATGCGGGTCCATGAACTGCCGGACGCCTCTGGCACGACGAGCGCGTCGCCGATCGCTACCGTGGTCTGCGGGCAGGAGACCGACGGTGTGGTGACGAAGAGCGTGGGGCCATCGCTGGTGGATGCCCCAGGCACGCGGATACGAACGTTGCCGTCTGGCGACGCCCAGGACTTCTTGTTCACAGTCAGCACTGTTTCGTAGCTGCCGGACTCAAACCGCGGCGTACCGGCTGTCGGGCCTCCGGTGGGTGTCTGGTTCCGGTCGTCGATGAGGGTTACGGCTCCCCAGGCCGCTGCGGCGACGCCCAGTGCGGTGACCGTACCCACCACCCACACCAGAGTCGGTTTTCTGCGTGGAGCGTGTACCGGCGCCTCGTCTTCGCGCGCTCCTTGATCCGGATCAGCCGCCTCTCCGCCTCCGCCCGGAGCGATGGAGGAGTGGCTCGTCCCTGACCCGGCGACGGCACTCTCGGTCTCCGGGCCGGGGGCGGGACTGTCAGGGGTCGGTGCGGTGTCGCTCTGCGTGGCGGTTGGGGTGCGGGCGGCGTCGGCCTGCTTCCAGCGGCGCAGGCATTCCTCGACCGCGGCCGGGCCGCCCAGGACCCGGGCGATCGGCTCCACCGTCGTCCAGCGCGGTAGGCGTTTGCCGTTGAGGGTCTCGGAGATCGTGCTGACGACCACACTCGCGGTCGGATCGGCCAACCGGATCCGGCGCACGATCTCGGTGTAGCTGGGCTTCTTCGCTTCCCGGTGCAGGTGACGCAGCCAAGCGGCGAACTTCTCGACCGGGTCCACACCGCCACCTCCTGCTCTCGTCGCTGTTCGTCGCTGTTCGGCGTCGTTCGCCGTCCTTCGGACCACCCCACCGAACACTTCAGGGCTGCCTCAATGAGTGGCGTCAGCCCGTTCCCTACCGGAAGCCACCCTCGTGATGATGCTCATTGTGCCGCTCGCCGGCCTCGTGCTGGGCGTTCTTGGTCCGCTCCTGGCAACCGCCGTCGCGGTTCTCGCCCACGATCCCGACCGGCGCGCCGATGCCCGCGAAGTCCTCTGTCTCCTGTTGACGCGCCCCAAGCTCAGGCGAAGCCGCGACGAGTTCCCCCCGCCGTCACCGGCCCCATGGACCCGTGACCACCCGGGACTACCCCAGCGGCATGCAAAGTGACGAGGACCCCGAGGAGCGGCGTGCAGCCCTTGTGGCCGGCACGAGGAAACGGCCTGCACCGAATCCTCGGCCTCCCCGCCTGCTGGGGCAGATCCCCCGTACGGGGGATCTGCCCCAGCAGGCGGGGACCGACATCGCACGGAACACGAGGACTCGGACCGGCGACCATTCCTCGCCGGTTCGACCACCACGGTGCGCCCTCACGCCCCGACTCCCCAGCCCCTGGGGGAAGGCCGAGCAGCATGGCATGGAAGAGCGGGGCGTCGTCCAGGCGGGGGCGCAGGTCCCCGAGGGTGGTCCAGCCCCGGCCCCGGTACAGGGCGTGGACTTTGGGGTGGTCCTGGTCGACGAGGAGCGTTGCATCCAGTTCGGGCCGGGTGGTGAGCAGGGTGTCGTGGAGCTGGCGAGCAAAGCTGGTCATCCGCCAAGGAGTGCGGACCATGCCCGGGGCCAGTGGGCGACGCCGCCCGGCTTGAGCTCCGCCTCGACCAGAGCCGCATCCCTCTTGTAGGTGTCCCAGGACCGGGGGCTGACCCCATGCATGCAGCGCCGCGCGCTCCCGGCGGCCCCGGAGGTCACCGTCATCGGCCTCCGGCAGCGGAGGGACCCGTTCGTCCTGCTGCGGCTTGCCGAGGACATCGTCGGGCCCGCCACGGCCGCGGACGGGGGCAGAGCTGTCCGCAGGCTCCTTCGCGCTGGGCGAGGTCGGATGCGCGCTGCGGGACTGGGCGCGGGACTCCCCCGTCACGGCGGCGCCGGGCATCGCCCGCGGCATCATCCGGTTCACGGTGAACGTGATCCCGGACCCCGAGCACCCGGACACCGCCGACACACTGGAGGCGATGTGCGATGAGCACCTGGTGCTCGCCCAAGCGGTGCGCACCGAGTCCATCCGGTGCGCACCGCGATGCGCACCACCGTCCACTCGGTGCGCTCCACTCGATGGGCGTGCTGCGCGAGGCATGACGGTTGGCCGAGTAGCTGGCTCAGGTGGTAAGCAGTTCGGCGATCTCATGGGCGAGCTCCGGGCCGAGCGAGCCCCAGCCATCCTTGTAGCCGTACACACTCCCCAGGCTGCGGGCGTCGTAGTCGCCGTTCAGGATGTCTATGTCGGTGGGGGTGATGAGCGACGGGTGGGGGACACCGACGGCGCCCGAGACCTTCAGCAACTCCCTGCGCAGGGTGCGCAGGTACATCGCGGCCCGGATGCCTTTCGAGGGCGCGTCGATGCCGCGCGCCAGCCACGGGTTCTGGGTGGCGATGCCGGTGGGGCACTTGTCGGTATGGCACTTCTGGGCCTGGATGCAGCCGATGGACAGCATCGCCTCACGGCCCACGTTGATCATGTCGACGCCGAGGGCGAACGCGACGACGGCTTTCTCGGGCAGGCCGAGCTTGCCGGAGCCGATGAAGGTGATGTCGTCGGTCAGGCCCCGCTCGGCGAACACGCCGTAGACGCGGGAGAAGCCCATGCGGAACGGCAGGGACACCGAGTCGGCGAAGATCAGAGGAGCCGCCCCGGTGCCGCCCTCGCCACCGTCGACGGTCACGAAGTCGACCCCTCGCTCGCCCCGCTCCATCAGGGTGGCGAGTTCCTCCCAGAAGTCCATCTCCCCGATGGCGCTCTTGATCCCGACCGGCAACCCGGTCTCCGTGGCCAGCAGTTCCACGAAGTCGAGCATCGAGTCCACGTCGTGGAACGCGGTGTGCCGCGACGGCGAAGCGCAGTCCTTGCCTGCGGGAATGGCGCGGATCCCGGCAATCTCGTCGGTCACCTTTGCGCCCGGAAGCATGCCGCCGAGCCCCGGCTTCGCGCCTTGCGAGAGCTTGATCTCGATCGCCTTGACGGGCGCGCCCGCGACCATGGACTTGAGCTTGTCGAGGTTGAACGTCCCGTCCTCGTTGCGGCAGCCGAAGTACGACGTACCGATCTGGAGGACGAGGTCCCCGCCGTTGAGGTGGTAGGGCGACAGGCCGCCCTCGCCGGTGTTCTGCATCGTCCCGGCCAGCGCCGCGCCCTTGTTGAGCGCCGTGACGGCCGCGCCGGACAGCGAGCCGAAGCTCATCGCCGAGATGTTGATGACGCTCGCCGGGCGGAACGCCTTCGCGCGGCCGCGCGGTCCGCCGAGCACCTTGGCCGAGGGCAACGCCGCCTGCGGATCGATCAGGTCGGGCAGCGCACCGGCGAACGTACGCTGCTTCACGTATGCATGCCCCTGCACGTGCTCGATGTCGTTGTCGGTGCCGAACCCGAAGTAGTTGTTCTCCCCCTTCGCCGACGCGTAGATCCAGCTGCGCTGGTCACGGCTGAAGGGACGCTCCTCGTCGTTGGACGTCACGATGTACTGCCGTAGCTCGGGGCCGATCGTCTCCAGCACATACCTGGCGTGTCCCACCAGGGGGAAGTTCCTCAGCAGCGCGTGCTTCTTCTGCACGAGGTCGCGGGCGGCCACCAGCGCCAACCCCGTGGCGGCTGCCGCACCTACGCTCCGAGCACGCATGACGAAAGTTCCTCTCCTCGACCGGTCGAACCTCACGGTGGCCATCTACCCCGCCCCGCCGGAATGCCACGGGATACCGCAGACCCGAGGACACGGCCCCTGCGGGAGGGCCGCGGCGCAGCCCGTACGGGGGTCGGGCCGCGCCGCGGGCTGGTCAGAGCGCCGAGTCGAGGTGCCCGAGGTGCTCGATGAGGTTCATGTTCTCGGCGTAGTCCACCGGGCAGTTGATGATCGACACGCCCGGGTCCGCCAGTGCCTCACGGAGCGTCGGCAGCAGGTCCCCAGCGGACTCGATGTCGTAGCCCTTCGCGCCGAAGCTTTGGGCGTACTGGACGATGTCCGGGTTGCCGAAGTCGGTGTTGGAGTGTTCCCCGACCTCCAGGTCCATCTTCCACTTGATGAGCCCGTAGCCGTTGTCCTCCCAGATCAGCACGGTCAGCGGGATGTTCTCGCGAACCGCCGTCTCGATCTCCTGGGAGTGCATGAGGAACGAGCCGTCGCCGACCGCCGCCAGCACCTTCGTCTGCGGCCTGGCGAGCTGAACCGCGAGCGCGCCGGGCAGCGAGAAGCCCATGGTGGACAAGCCGTTGGAGATGAGGCAGGTGTTCGGCGCGTACGTCGGGTAGAGCCGGGCCATCCACATCTTCAGCGCGCCGGTGTCGACCAGCACGATGTCGTCGCGACCGAGCGCGGCGCGGGTGTCGGCGATGACGCGCTGCGGGGCGAGCGGGTAGCGCTCGTCCGCGGCGCCCCGCTCGAGTTCCTTGGCCAGCAGCGTGCGGGTGGCCGTGGTGTCCTTGTCGTCGATGGTCCAGCGCTGGCCGTCGAGTTCGGTGGCGAGGGCGTCGAGGGAGGCGGAGATGTCGCCGATGATGCCGACGTCGACCGAGTAGCTTTTGTCCACCTCGGCCGGGACGCGGTGGATGTGGATGATCTTCTTGTCCCCGTCCGGGTTTATCCGGGACGGGTCGAACTCCTGCAGCTCGTAGCCGACGGCGATGACGACGTCGGCCTCCTCGAACCCGAAGTTGGTGTAGTCGCGCCGCATGAAGCCGAACGTGCCGGTGGCGCACGGGTGGTCGTCGGGCAGGACGCCCTTGCCGTGGAAGGTGGTCGCCGTCGACACGTCGAGCGCGGTGGCGAACGCCGCCAGCGACTCCTCGGCGCCGCCCCGCGCCGCGCCGTGTCCGGCGAGGATCACCGGCCGGCGGGCCTCCCGCAGCAGTTCCACCGCCCGCTTGATCTGCTTCGGGGACGGTGCCTCGGGCTGCACGACGTTCCTGCGCAGCGGGCGCAGGTCCGAGCCGTCCGTCGCCTCGTCGACGTCCTCGGGCACGGCGAGGTAGATGGCGCCGGGCCGCTCGGACTCCGCGGTCTTGAACGCGCGCCGCACCATCTCGGGGATGGCCTGGGTAGCCGGTACCTCCGCCGACCACTTCGTGACCGGGGCGAACATGCTCACCAGGTCCACGAACTGGTGGGACTCCTTGTAGTTGCGCTCCTTGCCGACCTGCGCGGTGATCGCGACAACGGGCGTGCTGTTCGTCATGGCGTCGGCGACGCCCAGCATCAGGTTGATCGCGCCGGGCCCCAGCGTCGCGGACATCACACCCGCCGAGCCGGTGAGCCGGCCGTGCATCTCCGCCATGAAAGACGCGGCCTGCTCATGCCGGGTGAGGACGTAGCGGATCTTCTCCGAGCGGGCGAGGGCGTTGGTGAAACGGATGTTCTCCTCGCCCGGTACGCCGAACACCACCTCGACGCCCTCGTTCTCCAGGCAGCGAACCAGAAGTTCGGCCGCTCCGTCGGGGGTCTGTTTCCGGTACTCGGCGTCGCTCACGCTGATCGTGTCCTCTCCTGAGTTCCGGCCGCGCCGATGGGCGGACCGGTCAGCCGTCTACCCCGGCCGGCCGGACGGACGCCTGCGGGCCGGGGCTACGAGAAGCTCAGTTCGACCCGGGGGCGGCGCCGTCCGGGCCTTCGGCGGCGAGGTACGCCCTTCGCGTCCCGCATCACGTTCGCGGACTCGACGTTCCTCAGACTGATCATCACCACCCACGACCGTACCGACCTCCGCATCGCCGCTCCCTCGCTCATGGTGCAACGCGTCCTGACTCTTACGGGGGCCGATCAGGTCCTACGCATCCACAGCACCATCGACGACGCCCGCACCGCCTGACACCACCCTGCCAGGGCATGATCGAAGTGTCGGACCGGCGACCACCCCTCGCCGGTCCGACCAGCACGGCCTGCTCTCACCGCCCGGTTCCCCCGGCTTCCAGGGGAAGGTCGAGCAGCATGGCGTGGAAGATCGGGGCGTCAGGACGGGGACGTAGGTCTCCGAGGGTGGTCCAGCCTCATGACTGGTACAGGGCGTGCCCTTTGGGGCGGGTCTGGTCGACGAGCAGTGTCGCGCGTCGTTCGTCAGGAAGACGGTTCCCCAGTCCACGATGGCGCCCTGCGCGACCATGCGGCACAGGCCCAGCAGACCTCTGACCCGTCGCTCCGGCCGCCTCCCCCGCCGGGCGGCCGTGGACCTGTCTCCCTCGTGGTTCTGGTCAGGCGCTGAGCATCGGGTGCGTCTCCAGCAGCGCCTCGGATACACCGAAGGCTCGGGTGAGGGTCAGCGCGTGCGGCTCCAGGAAGCCGAGGACCGCCTCGACCGCATCAGGCAGGTACTCGACCTGATCGGCCGTCAACCGGCCCCGTGCCAACAGGTCCCCGCTGTGCGCGGCGACCCGGCGCAGGGCGAACAAGGCATGCAGCCCGCGCAGCAGGTCCGCCGGGAGTCCGGAGGGAACCTGATCAGCGGCGGTCAGCAGGGACTCGGCGGCGAGTCTGTGGACATGGGCGTCGGCCAGCGCGACGGCGGGCGTCACCGATGCGTTCCAGCGGGCGAGCGGGGATGCGGCACGCTGCCGGAGCCGGGCTTTCGCACGGCTGTGGGAGATGTGCTCGATGTCGGCCAAGAGATCCTGGAGGAACTGGGGGTCGGTCAGCTCCCGGTCCGCGGGCGCGATCTCGCTCTCCGGCTTGAGGTCAACACCGCCGAGCAGCATCTCGCCCCCTGCCTTCTGCATGATCACCGCGTTGTCGCCCTCGGCCGTGATCGTGCCCTCGATGGAGGCGAGCTGCAGCGCGATGCCGTTCGCCTGGATCAGGCCCTGGGCACCGCACCGTTCGCGGCACTCGGTCATGACCGCGCGGGCCCGCCAGGTGATCCAGGCCTTGCTGATCGCTGTCAGCCGCTCGTACGCCTCACGCTCCTCGCCCGTCGCCCGGTCCCACTGCCGTACGACCGACCGTTGGAGCAGCGTGGCGGCGTAGGTCGTCGCAACGGCGTCGAGCAGGGGTGTGTGATGGCCGCGGTGGGCGATCAGCGGCACGCGCTGCCCGTTGGTCATGCCGGAGGTGATCCGGGTGTGGGCGTAACGCATGGCGATGTCGAGTGCGTGCCGCATGACGCCGAGGCTGTGGGCGGTCATGCACAGCTTGCCCATCGTGACTCGCCCGATGGACTGGAGGAACCGTCGCCGGGGGCTTCCGAGCGCGCTGGTGAACTCGCCGCCGGGGGTGAGGTGGCCGTGGTCGCCCTGGAGGAGAGCGCTGTGCGGGAGGCGGACATGGTGGAACGTCGTGGCGCAGTGGTCGACGGGGCTGCTGGCCGTCTGGGGCAGCGGCCGTACCTCCACACCCGGCAACGGGCTGCCGTCGCCGTCGCTGAGGGGCGTCAGGAACAAGAAGACACCGTGGTCGGTGCCGTCGACGATCAGGCGGGCCGCGACGACGGCCCCCTTCGCTCCCCCGGCCGGGCCGGTGTTGGGCATGAACTTCGCCGCGGCGGGCGTTGGGGTGTTCAGCACGAACTCGCGTGTCGCCCGGTCGTATGTCGCCGTGGTCTCCATATGCGCGGCATCGTTGCCATGGGCAACCTCGGTGCAGAGGAACGTTCCGATGCGGCCCGCGCGGACGTACTCGCCCAGGTCGCGCCCGGCCGCCTCGTGGTCTACCAGGCTCCCGAAGAAGAGGTTGTAGTGGATGGCGACGATGGTGGCCATGCCGGGGTCCACCGCACCGGCCCACTCGTGTATGGCGGTGAGTTCGACCGGATCGTTCGCCAGGGCTTGCGGAGCCTCCACGGCCTCGTTGACCAGGCGGAGCCGGTCGTAGCTCAGGTCTATGCGTTCTCGGTGGGTCAGCCCCTCCTCGAAGCGGAACTCGGCGGAGCTGAAGAGGCGCCTCCATCGATCATGCGTTGCGCCCAGCTGACCGGCGAACAGGACGTCGGCGAGCGCGGCGGAGGCTGATGCGGAATTCGGAATCTGAGAGACAGTCACACCTGATAAAACTAGCCTGATCGATCACGTCTGACGGGGTGACGATCAACACGATTGAGCTGGGCGAAAACACGGTAGGTACCCGCTCCGTCACCGACTTTCACCTGACTCGGTGGCCGCCGAGCGTGAGCGGGTCGAGCTCGGCGTCGAGCCGTTCGCGGGCGGTCATTTCCCGCAGTCCGGACGGCCCGGCGGCGTGAAGACCGGCGGAGAGCGGGATCTGTCCGGGCCCGGGACGGGTGCGGGCCTGGCGGCGGAGCTCGGTCGCCTGCAACAGGTCCCGCCCTCGACGTGGGCAACTAGCTGCTGAATGGTGTCGCGCTTCATAGCGAATCTCCGTTCGGTTCGCCGGCACGCCCGATCATGAGGCTCACACCTGACACCTGCCGACAGGAATGGGAGGGACTCGGTGGATGAAGTTCGACCGCTTGCTCTCCACCCTGCTGTTACTGCAGCGCGATCTGGTTCCGGCCACGGAGCTCGCCGAGCAGCTGGAAGTCTCCGTGCGTACGGTCTACCGCGGCGTCGAGGCTCTGCCCTCCGTCGGCGTTCCCGTCTACGCCGAGCGCGGCAAGTACGGCGGCATCCGGCTGTTTTTCAGATTCCGTACCGACATGTCCGGGTGGCCGACCGGGTCTGCCTGGAGATCGAGCACATCTTCTACGACGCCGCCGACGACGACATACGGCGCACCACGCCGGAGCTAGGGCGTGTTTCGAAAGTAGCACCGTCCGCCCGGAGGGCGGGCTCGGCGGCGTCTGGTGCGTGCGATCGCAAGGCGGAGGGTCGCCCCGATACTGGATGTATCGGGGCGATCCCGACAACGCGGCGAGGGATGGGGCCTCCCCTGCTCGAGCGAAGCCGAGAGCTTGGGGAAGTGCCAGACGCCGCCGAGCAGGCGGGACTTTCGAAACACGCCCTAGTGCTGTGACCGCATAGGTTCGCTGGGTTGGCCGCCGTGGCGGTTGGATGTGCGGTGACGTCCGATCCGACCGCTGGAGGCGCGGTGGCCGATCCCTGTCCGTGTGAGCGGACTGACCGACCAGGAGGGGCAGCGGCTGCGGCAGATCGTGCGCCGGGGCAGCACCAACGCGGTGCGCTATCGGCGCGCGATGATGCTGCTGGCCTCGGCCGGCGGGAATCGGGTGCCGGTGATCGCCCAGCTGGTGGCGGCCGACGAGGACACCGTGCGCGATGTGATCCACCGGTTCAACGAGATCGGCCTGGCCTGCCTGGACCCTCGGCGGGCGGGAGGCCGTCCCCGCCTGCTCAGCGATGACGACGAGGACTTCGTCGTCCAGACGGCCACCACCCGCCCCACCAAGCTCGGCGAGCCTTTCACTCGCTGGTCGCTACGCAAACTCGTCGCCTACCTGCGCACAGTCCACGGCCGAGTGATCCGCATCGGCCGCGAGGCATTACGCGGCTTGCTCGCCCGCTGTGGAGTCACCTTCCAGCCAACCAAGACCTGGAAGGAATCCACCGACCCCGACCGCGAGGCGAAGCTGGACCGGATCGAGCACGTCCTGGACCGTTTCCCCGACCGGGTCTTCGCGTTCGACGAGTTCGGCCCACTCGGGATCCGGCCCATCGCAGGCTCGGGCTGGGCCAGCCAAGGGCGCCCCGACCGGATCCCTGCCACTTACCACCGCACCCACGGGGTCCGGTATTTCCACGGCTGCTACTCGGTCGGCGACGACCGCCTGTGGGGTGTCAACCGCCGCAGGAAAGGTGCCGTGAACACGCTGGCCGCCCTGAAGTCGATCCGCGCCGCCCGATACGACGGAGCACCGATCTACGTGATCATGGACAACCTGTCCGCCCACAAGGGCACTGACATCCGCCGCTGGGCGAAGAAGAACAAGGTCGAGTTGTGCTTCACCCCGACCTACGCCTCCTGGGCGAACCCGGTCGAAGCCCACTTCGGACCGCTGAGGCAGTTCACCATCGCCAACTCGAATCACCCGAACCACACCGTCCAGACCCGGGCCCTGCATGCCTACCTCCGCTGGCGCAACGCTAACGCCCGTCACCGCGATGTCCTGGCCGCCGAGCGCAAGGAACGCGCCCGCATACGAAGCGAGAAGGGCATCCGTCGGGGCGGACGCCCCCTCAACACCGCAGCCTGACCAACCGCGAACTTACACAGCCGCAGCGCATCATCGGTCCGCTCGTGGCCAAGCGCGGACGACCGAAGCGTTGTGAAGATGATCTCGGCTGGGCAGACCCGGAGCCCCGAACGGGCCGGTTCAGGAGAAGGACGGCGCCAGAGGAGGATGACTCAGGAGGCGGACGGCGCGATCTCCCCCGCGAAGACGATGACCTGGTCGATGAGGCTCCGCCGCAGATGGACGACGTCCGTTCCCGCCAGGCGGGGGCCTCCGTCCGGCGTCGTGAAGACCCACTGGTACCGGGCCCACTCGTCCGGCATGTCCACCGCCGAACAGCGCACCATCGTGCCGGTCCCCGCGGGGTGGCGCCGGATGTCCAGCACGAACCGCTCGACCGCCTCGATCCCCTCACTGCGGCCCAACGGTCCCCAGAAGACCACGTCCGAGGTGAGGGCCTGGGAGAGCAGCGCAGTCACATAGCTGTCGTCCGAGGCGTTGAACGCGGAGATGAACGTGTCGATCGCGGACCGCGCGGTCTCTTCCTGCATGCACCAGTAATACCACTCGCCTCGCGGACCGCGCTCGTCCCGTGCGCCATCTCACGACCACGGTGAACCATCCCGGTCACAGCACTAGCCCGGGAGGCCAGCGCCAGCCGTGGGCCCGCTCGTCTCCGCCGTCGTAAACCTCGCCGAACTCGCCCGGCCACGCCATGTCCTCAAGCCTTCCGATCCGGCTCTCGACAGCTGCGTCCCGGCTCCGTGCCCCGTACCTCCAGCGGCAAGGTACAGCGCCGCGAAGCCGCCCGCCGCTCGGCGGCAGGCGAACGGGGCCCCGGATCGCCGTGGCCACCGCGTCGTGATCGACGTCCCGGGAGTCGTACGCAACGGTTTCGGCCAGGATCACGGCGCGCAGGAGCCCAGGGGCGGTGGTGTCGGGCACGCCGAGCCGTTCTGCCGACGGCCGGGTGGGCGTCCTCGGTGGTGGCCTCGATGTCCTGCGGGTGGTGGTTGACGCCGTGGTGAACGATGACGGAAACTCCCAGCCGATCACCGGGCGCAACCGTCCCGCCTCGGCCAGTGCCTTCGTCGCCAGACGCAACCTCTCCGCCACACCGAACTGCGCGCCCGCGATACCCCGACCGGTGATGCCGCGGGCGCGTAGATCCTCCTCGTCAAGCTCGGCGAATACGCCGCTCGACGCTCCATGGGCAGAAACACGTCCGCCACCGGCCACTAATCCGAGAGCCCGCTCAGCGAGTTCACAGGGCTGGGACACTCGGGTGCAGGGCAGAGAACGGCGGGGAGCGGGGCGATCGGTGACCAAGCGCATTCATTTCACGGCGGAGGATCTCTCACGGACCAGGGTGACCACCACCCTCGGTGTCGCCGCCGAGACTCTGGACGGCATCAAACGGCTGCGGGAGGGTGACCGCACCCCGTCCTTCCACCGCTGGCGAGGCTCGGTCGGCAGGCAACTGGGCGGACGCCTGTACGAACAGGCGGGCCCCCTACTCGCGTTGATGCCCGCGCACGGACCTCAGATCGACATAGCGAGCCTCGCGGGCGACACCACCTGCATCGACGAGGCGGTCGATAACTTGCTGGCCGCTCCACGCGTACTGACGCGCCTCGAAGTGGAGTACCTCGACGTCCATCCAGCTCATCGTGCGTGGGCCCGGACCCTGGCCGACGGCGACCGTGAGGCCCGCCTCCAGTTGGCCGTGGCGCTGCGTGCCTGCCACCGGGCGGCCATCGCCCCGTACTGGCAGCAGATGCGGCTGGACCTCGCTACGGCCCGCGCGGGCTATGTGCGCACGATGGCCGAGGGCGGAGTCGAACGGTTACTGGAGACACTGTGCGACCCGCTGGTGCGCTGGCGGCCTTCCGTACTCGAAGTGCACCATCCCCGCGACGCGGACATCCGTCTGCGTGGGCGCGGGCTCATCATCGCGCCGACGGTGTTCTCGTCGCAGCAGGCGGAGGTTCTGCAGAACCTCGTGGACCATGAGCAGCCTCCTGTCCTGGCCCTGCCCACGGTCGGCGAAGGGACGGACGGCTCCGCTCACTGGCTCGCCGAGGAGCCGGCCGAGCGCTCGCTCGACGACCTGATGGGGCGGACCAGGGCCGCCGTCCTCGCAGCCGCGGCCGACGGCTGCAGCACAACCGGTCTCGCCCGCCGTCTCGGCATCTCGCCCGCGACGGCCAGCCAGCACGCGAGCGTGCTGCGCAGGGCCGCCCTGATCACCACCCGCCGCGACGGCAAGGCGGTCCTGCACACGACCACGCACCTGGGCGCCGCGCTGTTGGCCTCCACCACCCGTGGTTTCGGTCCCTGACGAAAGGATTGCTGCCTCCTGCCTGCCGCGAGGAACGTTGTCCCCGCCGCAGCATCCGGAGTGACGGCACGTGCGAGCGGAAAGCCGCGTCTGCCGTCCGCGGTGAGAGGAGCCCTGCTCCACCGGTTCGTCCATCGCGTATCCGGCTCCGTCCGGAGACCCACACCAGGAGGAAACGTGTCCGTACGCAAGAAGACGGCCCTGGCTCTCGCCGCCCTCGCCCTGACAACAGGTTTGGCCACGGGGGCCGGCCCTGCCACAGCCGCCCCTGCCTCCGGGCGGAGCACCGCCGCCGACTGCGGTGTCCGCGCCGACGGCAAACTGTGGTGCGGCAACCGCGTCGGAGCCAAGGGCTATGCGCACCGCTCGTACACGTCCGGGGTCAGGGGCTCGCTGACCTCGAGCTTCAGTTGGTTCGTCTGCTGGGGACCCGGCGACGGCCATGCCGGTGGAAACAACATCTGGTACTGGACGCTGCTCGACAACGGCCAGTGGGGCAACGTCCCGGCCGTGGACGTTTACACTCCCTCCGACCCGTGGGAGAACCTGCGTCAGTGCTGACGCAGCGTGGCCGGGGACGGGCCGCCTCTCTCCACGGGGAGGCGGCCCGTCCGCGTCGTGTCGTCAGGCCGTCGACCTGCCCGGCGTATCGCCGCCCAACTCCCCAGAGCCATCGACGCTGCTCGCTCCAGTCGCCAACTGAACCGCTCAGTCAGAGATTCCCTGCGGCCACCGTGACGGGTCCGAGGTTCTGCTGCTTGGTACCGGAGCGTCGGCTGGAGGCCGCAGCGCCTGCGCAAGGTGCAGCAGCCGGCCATACCGCACCGGCCGAAGTCACCTGCTACCCGGGCAGCAGCCGTGCGCCGCCTGACTCATGCAAATGCCGCGCTGCGCCCGCGACACCCTCAGAGATTTCCGTTCAGGTGGTCGGCCGCCGCGCGAGCAGCAGCGAGAGCGTCAGCCAGGGCAGCTTGCCGGACAGGGCGCGGCGGCTGCCGGATATGGCGCAAGGGCAGGCAGCGGCCCTGGGTAGTAACCGGGAAACGGAGGTTCGCCTGCACGACGCCCATGTGGTCAGCGGACCGCGTAGGGCTGTTCGCTCACTGGCGCCTTCGCCTTCCCCGAGGATTCGCCATGTCGATGGCCTCGCTGTCGTCCTAGCCGGAGGCGACGAACGCGTCGACAGCCGGGGCGTGCGCGATGCGGCCCTGTCAGTCCTGGAGAACCGCGGACAGCCCGCCGAGGGAGAGCGTCCGGCGGGACTCCTCCAGCGCGGCCGCCCATTCCCGCTCGAAGGCCGCCACCCACTGTGCGGCACGCCCCGCCGGTCGGCGCGCAGCTGGTGGAGCAGTTCGGCCGGCGCCCCGGGCGCGGGGCGCATACCGCGTGACGGGGGGCATGGTCAGGTTGCGCGCTTATCGGCCGGACCTCTTCTTGTGGAGTGCCCGCCCGCACACGGTCATGCGTCGTTTCACGGTACGCGCCGGATGGCCGTGGATCGGGTCTTGGGCGGATCTCATCGTGTGGAGAGTGACGCTGTCTCAGCTTCGAGGGTTCGCACCATCCCGGCCCACCCGTGACCGCCCCCACAGTTGATCGTTGCCCACACGTACTGACGGCCGGAGCCGCAGAGGCCGACGATAGTGAACAGGACAGCGAAGCTCATGAGTGTGGACAGGACAGCCTGCCCCGGACAACCGTCCGTGCCGCCCGGCGCGGGAGTACTCGCGCACTCCCGCGCCCTGCGGTTCTGGCTGGACCCGGCCAACCTCGCGGCCCGCCTCGAACAGGCGGGCCCGGTCTTCCCGACCCGGACAGGCCCGGCGACCGCATTCCAGGTCAACGACCCGGTACTGCTGCGCAAGGTCGGCAGTGATGAGGACACCTTCCGGTTCTGGGGGCCGGACCCGAGCCTGCGCGACTTCACCGAAAACGGAGTGGTCGGTCTTGAGGGCGCCGCCCACCGGGAGCGGCGCGCCGTGATGAGGCCCGCGTTCGCTGCGTCCCGGCTCACCGGTCTCGGGCCCAGCGTCCAGGCCCGTACCCGCCGGCTTCTCGCCGACCTGCCCGCAGACCGACCGCTCGACATGCAGGTGGAGATGAGCCGACTCGCCTGCGGCCTCCTCGTCACCTGTGTCCTCAACAGCGAGCTCACGCCCGACACCCTGTCCAAGATCGCAGCCGCCCGCTCCACCCTGTCCGGTGGCATGTTCTGGCGCTACGCCCTCGCACCCTGGCCCTGGGTGCCCGTGCCCCGGCGCCGCGCCTGCCGTCGCGCGCTCGCCGAACTGGACGAGGCCGTCCGCCAGGTGCGAGCCGGCCACCGGCCCGACCCGGACGGCCAGGACCTGGTGTCCGTGCTCGAAGCTGCCGCTCCCGGGGACCCCCACGCGGTGGAGCGCGACATTCGCGCCCTGCTGATCGCCGGCATGGAGACCAGCGCCTCCACCCTCGCCTGGGCCTGCTATGAGTTGGGCCGAAACCCGCACTACCAGCAGGCGCTCCAGGACGAAGCCCACGCCGCACCCGAAACGAGCCGCCTCCAAGCGCACCAGCTCCCCCTCGCGACCGCATTCATCCATGAGGTCACCCGCCTCCACGGGATCCCGTTCCTAGTCCGCCGCACCCGCCACCAGACCTGCCAGGGCGGTGTACGGATCCCGGCCGGAGCCGTGGTCACCCTGCCCCTGGGCGCACTGCGCCGCGACAGGAACCGCTACCGCGACCCGGACGTGTTCGACCCGCAGCGCTGGCTCCCCCACGCCGAGCCGCAACCGGCCCCCACCGCGCTGCTCGCCTACGGCCTGGGCCCCCGATACTGCCCCGCGGCAGCCGCAGCCGCAGCCATGCTGCCCGTTGCCCTCGCGACCCTGGCCAGCTCACGCACACTGCGCCCGGCACGGCCTGGCCGCAAGATCGGCGTGAGCCTGGAACTCACCCCGACGCCCAAGGGCCTGAACATGTACGCCACACCATGCAAACCTCGGATCGCGGACACTGGGCCGACGCCCGACACGAACAACGTTTCCCGTTCTGGGGGCACTTCCACCGAAAGTGCACACGCGTAACCCGCACCCTCTTGCACCCCGCCACTTGTGCCCGTCAGGTGCAAGGTGTCGTACCCAGGACCGTTCCCCGCACGATCGGAGATGAGCGTGGACGTGCCCGTCGAGGTGGAGCGGTACCTGGTGCAGTTCTGGCCGGCCAGTACCTGAGAACCTGCGGGCAGGGCATCGGGCCCTGCCCACAGGGCGCGTCAGGAAGTCGAGACGACCTAAGGGCTGTCCCGCAGTCGATCGAGGTCCGCTTCGGTACCAGCCTCGCCGGGGCCCGGGCATGGCACACGGCCGGGTCCATCCGGGGTGCCGGCCGCCGCGCGAAGGCGTGTCGCCCGGCTCAGGCCGGGCGGCGCAGGCTCCGATGGCGCAGCTGCGGCAGTCGGTCAACCGTGACGATGCCCGGCTCCGCGTCGATCACGTCCGGGATTCGGTTGACGAGCGTCGCACAGGTGGTGTGCGCGGTGTTCAGATCGCTGTTGCGCAGATGGAGTGTCGGCAGTCCGGACGAGTCCGCCAGGCTCCACTCGTTGTAGTCCCTCTCACCCTCGCCGTAGACCGATCCCTGTGAGCTGATGGACAGGGTGACGCCTTCGGTTGTGTGCAGGGTGTCGGTGTCGGTGTAGCCCAGAAGCCTTCCCCGCGGCACGGTCGCTCCGAGGGCCTTGGAATGGGTGCCGTGTTGGGCGATCACCGGCTCGGTCGTGGTGACCACGGTTCCGCGCGGGGTCAGGCCGATGGTGGCTGCCAGGGCGTGGAGGGAGTAATGGCCGAAGGTCGGTGCCCGTTCGGCGGCCGCTTGCCATACGGCGAACTCCTCGGCGGTCGCGTTGACGCGCTGTTGTTCCGCGAGGGCGCGGCCGAAGTCGTCGACGTTCCAGGAGAGCCGTCCGCTCACGCTCCCCAGGTCGTGGGTCGAGCCTGCCAGCACGCTGATGAGGTTGACCCAGTAGGCGTCCTGGTGCCCTGTGCCGGTCACGGTCACCTGGTGCCGCTCTGCCAGGGTGTCCAGGGCGCGGGCGCGCGGGTTGTCCGTGGCGAAAGGGTAGAGCATCTCCTCGGCGAGCGTGATCACATTCGCCCCGGCCCTGACCGCGGCAGAGAAGATCTCGTACTGGGCGTCATCGAGGTAGGTGCTGACGGTGACGATCACGATGTCCGGGGCGGCCTCGTGCAGGGCCTGCTCGGCATCGCCCCGGGCAGGTAATCCGAGTGGGCCGACACCCGCGAGCTCACCCAGGTCCCGCCCGCCCTTGTCGGACCCGGGCCGGACGATTGCCGCGACAATGTTCGCACCCCGGCCGTGCAGGATCCTGACGATCTCCAGCCCCATGGCGCCGAGTCCGTGGACGGCGATGCGCGGGCTCTTCTCAATCGCGGACATGTTCCCCCTTGTTCCGTGCGGACGGCGGACCGGCCGCCGCCTCCGACAAGCCATCATCTCCGCCGCACCAGCCATCGCGAGGGCTTTCCGGGAGTACTCGGCTTCCCGGCAGCAGTTGCTCCAGCACGTGAAACGGAAGCCGTGGGACAGGTCGGGCGAACCCGCCCCGCACCCGGTCAGCGGCCGGGCTCCTGCCGCAGGAAGCGCCGAATCTTCATTCCGGGTGTATTCGGGTATATAGCGTCACTCTCGCGCCGTTGACCTCGTTCGTCGTGTGCGCACGGAAGTGGCGACGCAGAGTGTCCCTTTTCGCTTGTTCTCGCGGATTCCCGGGCTTGTGCATTCCTACGGCCCTCACCACGACGATCCGGTCGAACCGTTTCATACGTGCGGCGATCTCGGGGGCGGGGCGCTCGATACCCGCGAGGGTGTTCGATGCCACGGGGTCCCGCGCCAGGGCGATATCGACCAGGAGGCGGGTGTCGTCGGGGTCGGCGGCGGTCAGCGTCCGTTGCTGACCGGAAAGGTAGAGCAGCCCGTCGCCGGGGCGGCCTTCCGTGCGGACGGCGGCGGCGATGGCTGTGGCGTCGTTGCTCCGGCTCTGGGGTGTCCTCAGCGAGCTGCTCAGCGGTGCGAGCGCGACCAGAGCCGCGGGCACGGCGACGTACACGGTCCAGGAGTATCGCGGCAGCCTGTGGACGTACTCCAGGAAGGCGCCCAGCAGGAGGGCGAGCCCGATGTCGCTGAAGAGGACATAACGGTCCACGAAGATCGGCTTAACCAGGGAGACGATCAGCAGCAGGGCACCCGGAAGCACGAGAAGCGGCGCAGCGAGTGCGGTCAGCTGGATGGTCCCTTGGCTCCGCAGGGGTGCTCGTGTGCACACGAGCCCGACAACCACCGCAGCCAGCCAGGGGTAGGGGCGCACCGGTTCGCCGATCCAGGACACCTGCTCCGACTGCCCCGCGCTGACGATCGCCAGCGGCAACAGCGCTGCTACCACGCCGGCAGCGGTGACGCTCCACGCCTTCAGCACGGCCTTCGAAGGGCGCGAGACGATCAGCGTGACACCGTGTGCGGCAAGGGCCAGAACCGCGAACTCGTGGAGCAGGCAGGCCAGGAGCATGGCGAAGCCGTACACGGACCACCGCCAACGATCGCGCCGTGACGAGCTGACCACCAGGGCACAGGTCGCCCAGACGATCAGTGCGCAGACCATGGCGTAGGACCGGCCCTCCTGCGCGTACTTCTGCACCTGAGGGAGGAGAGCGAACACGAGCCCGGCCGAAACCCCGGCACGAGGTCCCGCCAGACGCGATCCGAGAAGACCCACTCCACCCGCCGCAGCGGCCATGGCCAGTACGGACGGAAACCGCAGGGAGAACAGCCCGGTGCCGAATACGTCGAAGACGACGTGCATCACTGCGTAGTACAGGGCGTGGACGAGGTCGACCTGCTGCACCGTCTCCCACAGCTGGTGCAACTCTCGTTGCGCGAGCCGGTAGGTAACGGCCTCGTCCCCCCACATCGTGTTCTGCCTGCGGATGCCCCAGAGTCCCAGAGCAAGGGCCAGTGCCGCGGGGGCGATGACGGCCAAGGCCCTCATCGAGACGGAGGACGGCCGGTCAGTGGGCGGCCGCCCCGGGAAACCGGCGGCGGGGGCCGGGGTGGGCGCAAGTACAGCGAGCGACATCGTCGGAAGGGCCTTTCAGGCGGCGGGGATACCGCCAGCGTGCCCGGCCCACTTGACCGACTGCTGATCCAACCTGATCGGCCGGTCAGGAACGGCTCCGGGCCCTGTGCGAGGCTACGAAACATGCGCATCCTGGTGGTCGAAGACGAGGTGGACCTCGCCCGCACCCTGCACACCGGTCTGACGGCCGAGGGGTACAGCGTCGACCTCGCCCACGACGGGCGGCAGGGGCTGTGGATGGCCAGGACAGGTGCATACGCCGCTGTCGTCCTGGACTTGATGCTGCCCGGCCTCAACGGCTACAAGGTCTGCGCCCAGCTGCGCCGCGAGCGCAACGCGACTCCGATCCTGGTGCTCACCGCCAAGAACGGGGAAGGGGACCAGACGGAGGCACTCGACACGGGCGCCGACGACTACCTGGCCAAGCCCTTCTCCTACCTGGTGCTCGTCGCACGGCTCCGGGCCCTGGTCCGACGTGCCGCGGTCGTCGCCCCACCCGTCCTCGCCGTCGGGGACCTCTCGCTGGACATCGCCGCTCGGGTCTGCCGCCGGGCCGGAGCTCGGGTGGATCTCACCCCCCGGGAGTTCGCCGTTCTGGAACTCCTCGCCCGCCGGCCGGGCCAGGCCGTTTCCAAGGCGGATCTGCTCTACCACGCGTGGCCCGATGACGCCCTGGACCCGAATCTGGTGGAGGCGCGCGTCAGCCTCCTGCGCAAGAAGGTGGACGCCCCGTTCCACCGGCAGTCCCTGCAGACCGTGCGAGGCATCGGCTACCGGCTGGTTGACGACCGTGAACGCGGCTGAGGCTCGACGGCGCCGGTGGCCCCGGTCCGTACGCTCCCGTACCGCTGTGACCGTTGCCTCGACCGTCGCAGCCGTCCTGGTCGCCATCGGCTGGTGGCTGCACCACGACGTCTACCGTCAAAGCGCCCAGATCGCCGAGGACCAGGCCCAGGCCCCTCTCCTCGCGCTCGCCGACCAACTACGGCAAGGAGCGACTCCCAGCCCGAGGAGCGCCGTGCCGTACGAGGTGGTCGCGACCGGCCGCAACAGCCCCGTCGTGTCCGGAGGAGGGATGGACGCTTTCCCTCCCGGCAGCCACCATGTGCTTCCCGCGCCACCCGCCTCCTCCAGACCCATTGATGATGACGATGGGGGCTTCGGCTACGCGACCTACGAACTGCGCGTCCCGGAGCGCTCCGACGCCACCGCGGCCGGCGGCTTCGACCTGGGCGGCAGGACCTACCCCGTTCTCACCACCGACATCTGGGCCGGCGAACTGACCAGGGAGCAGAGAGACGCCCTGGGTGTTTCCCCGGACGCCACCTTGCGGGTCTATGTGGTGGTGCTCCCCCACACCGCCGAGGCGATCACGGCCAACATCGATTTCCTGCTGCTGCGAGCCGGACTTGCCGGCCTGCTGCTGGTCTCCGCCGTCACCTACTTCACCGTACGCATCGCCCTGCGGCCGGTCGAAGCGATCCGCACCGCCACCGCCTCGGTCACCGCCGGCGACCCGAGAGAGCGTGTCACCGTGCCCGCCACAGGACACGAGATCACCGCCCTGGCCACCACCATCAACACCACCCTGCAACGTCTCGACGAGGCAGCAGCCCGGCAGAGACGCTTCGTCGCGGATGCCGCGCACGAACTCCGCAGCCCCCTCACCACCTTGCTGACCAGCCTGGAAGTAGCGCTCGCCTACCCCGAACGCACTGACTGGCCCGTCGCGGTCGACACCGCAGCGCGGCAGACCCGACGCCTTCAAAACCTCGCCGAGGATCTGCTGCTCCTCGCCCGCCTCGATGCCCATACACCCACGGTGGACAGCGGTTCCTTCGACTTGGCCGCCCTCGCCCACCGCCTCGTCGAGCAGGGGGTGCCACCGGGCCGACCGGTGACTCTCACCGCGCACACCACCGCTCCCGCCTACGTGCACGGCAGCCCCGGTGACCACGAACGGCTCCTGCGCAATCTCATCGACAACGCCGCCCGCCACGCCGCAAGCCGCGTCCGGATCACCGTCCGGAATCAGGTCGCACACGTCGAACTGTCCGTCCACGACGACGGCCCGGGCATCCCCGCCGAAGAATCCGAGCGGGTCTTCGAACGTTTCGTCCGGCTGGACGAAGCCCGGACCCGAGGCCGCGGGGGCACCGGCCTCGGACTCCCCATCGCCCGTGAACTCGCCCATCGCCACGGCGGCAGCCTCGTCCTGGTCCCCTCGGACCTCGGAGCATGCTTCCAGCTACGCATCCCCCGCGTGCCCCCGAACCGTCGTCCTGGCGCAACCACCGTCCGACGAGACCTCCCTGACCTTGCGTGGACTGCCGACCGATCCGATCCGAGCAGTCCTGCGCAGACCGACGACCACTGCAGCCGTTCCGCACAGCTTGCCGGCCCAGGGGCAGACCACTGCGACAACGGGCCCCACACCGCCCAGAACTAACACCAGGCCACCCGGAACGAAGCCGTCGCCCTGAGGCTTCACCACCGAAGAAGCACGGCGCGGGCCGCCGAGGGCGTTGCCGCGTGCACGGGATGCCGGCCGGACACCGCGCTCGGCGCGCTCGACTGACGGGCCCGTCGTGGGTATGGGTAGGCTCCGGATCCTATGAGTGCCATACGACCCCGGGTCCAGACCAAGCTCGCGGACAGGCCCGCGGCTGCGATCGTCGTTCTTGGTGACCTGCTCGTCTGTGCCGTGCTGCTCCTGGCATCCATAGGGGTCATCGGTGCGGAGCCAACGACCCGGGCGGAGGAGACCGCCGCTTGGCAGTCTGCCGGGAAGCTGTACCTCGGCTGGCTGGTGGTAGGTGCGACGTCTTTCGCCGTGTTGCGCATGCCGAAAACCCTGCTCGCGCACGTGTCGACGATGTTGCTCTCGCCCATGGCCCTGTTCGTGCTGCTGCTCGCGTCCGGTTCCGGTTGATCCCGGTTGGTCCCGGGCATGCAGGTGCGGCCCGAAGAAGCAGGCCCGGCGATCGTCGCCTTCGCAAGGCCCGTCACGACCTCGGCGCCTGGCCGAGTGGCCGACAACCAGACAGCCCGTCGCGCCCGGGGGCCGGACGTACGAGCGGCCCCCGGGCGCGACGCGAGCAGCGCGAGGTCGAGGATCAGGGAGCTTCGATGTGCTCGCCGGCGGCCATGCCGCGCCGGAAGAGGTCGGTGACACCGTGGCGTCCGGCTCCGGGAGTCCGTAGCGCAGGGTCTGCTGATGCACGCGCGCCCATGCCCGCTGCTGCTGGAGCAGGTGAGCCCATCCGGCTCGGAGCGAGACGCAGGTCTACTCAGTGGCCCGTCACCGAGGCCGGAGGAACCTGGAGCCGATACGCCCCGGGCGACCACGCGCGGTGACACCTGGACCGACCGCACCCAGACGGCACTCAGCGGGCGAGCCCATCGGTCCCGCGGCCATTCTCGGCGGACCTGATCTCGTCGGCGGTCATCCGCAGATCCCGCCAATCCTCGACAGCCAGCCGGGCGAATCGGATCATCCGCGCGAGATCACCCTGGGCGCACGTCAAGATGTCCTCGACCACGTTCTCGCTCGGCGTGGTGTCGCCGTAGCAGTCGTGCCACGCGAACTCGACCAGTTCCAGCAGATCGAGCGCTGCGGGAGCCGCACCCTTCCCGATCGCCTCCTCAACTCTCGCCGTGCGTTCTGCCCGACGAGCCGCCCTTCCCACTGCCACAAACTCCTCCACCCGGAAGACGTGTTACCGACAAGACATGAACTCGCACAGAAGCACCCGCCAGGGCACCGCGGCCTCGAACATTCTCCAGCCCGGCGGCCGTGTGAACAATGCCGAGGGTGGGCCAGCGGACTGGCTCTGGGCCCGGTTGGTCACCCCGCTCGTCCCGGTGCCGGGCCGGGGCTACCGCCATCCTTCTCATCGGCAGCACGCGGAGCACCGGCGGCGACGTCCGGCCCGGCGTTGTCGTGACCGACTGGGTTCCGGTCGATGTGACCCGGGCGTTCGCGCCGCTCGGTCAGTCCCCGCGGCCGGGCAGCGTGTGCCACCTCGCCCATGACGCGCTCTTCGCCGAACCGTCTGGCACAGGCTTCCCGTCATCATCGTCACGGGCTCGGACACGGCGGACCTGCCCCGCGAGGGCGTGGACTCCTTCGGATTCACTGTGCCGCCGGACTGGGCGGTCTGTGCCATGGCGGGCGCCGAGTGGCCGGGATGATCTCCTGCAGGCTCAGCCACCACTCCTTCTCCCTGGTGGTCAGCACGACGATGCCCTCGTTGCTCGACACGTACCCTCCCTGAGGATTGCCCCCGAACTCGCTGGTCACGGGTGAGATGCTCTGCCGCCGCGGTGCCGTGCCGGCGAGCTGCCGTGCCCCCGACTGCCTCAGCCGCGGCGGATCACGAGGGCGGCGGCGTGTCGTCCCTGATCCCGTCCGCGCCGGTCGCGGCGGCGGCCACCAGAGCCTCCGACAGTGCCTGCGGATCATCCTCGTACCGGAGGGCCAGCGCCTCCATCGCGCCGTGCGGCACCTGGTCGTGGACCCCGTCCGACATCAGGACCACCAGCGGGGACCGGGTCCAGGCCTCCGACACGGTGGCGACGGCGGCACTCCGCACGGTCGTGCGGACCCATGTGGCGGCCCGGCGCGGGGTCTCGGCGGTGTACCCGGCCAGGGCCAGGCGCTCCGCGAGGTTGTGGTCGGCGGTCAGCGGCCATAGCCGTACGCCCTCCAGTGCGTAGGCGCGGCAGTCGCCGACCCACGCGACGCGGATCCGCTCCTCTTCGGCCGACGCGGACGTCGAACAGGACTCCGTCGCCGTCGCCGTGGCTACCACTGCGACGGCGTCCGGCTCCGGTTCGTCACTCCCGCGCCCTTGTCGGCCACCAGCTCGGTGCCGGTGAGCAGGCCGGCGAGGCTTCCCCGGCGCGCCGCGACTCGTACCATGACGGTGGCGAGCAGCTCCGCCACGGACGCGACGCGGTGGCTGTGGCCGATGCCGTCGACCACGGCTGCTGCGGTGGTGCCGTCGGCCTGGACGTGGATGGCTATCGCGTCTCCGCTGGGGGTGGCGGTGCCGGTCCGCGCGGCCACGGCGATGCGGACGTTCCCGTATCCGAATTGCGTGGTCATTCAGACGACCTGGACGAGAACGGCGGACTGCACGATTCCCACGCCCTCGCTGAAGACGACGGCGTGGTCCCCCGGGGAGAGTTCGCCCGACGCGATCGAGTAGTGGAGGGCAGCGATAGGATCCGCCCCGCCCAGATGTCCGATCTCGCGTCCCCGTTCCTCGCTGGAGCGCGCGGGTTCGAGGTCTCCGAGGTAGGGGGAATACCCTTCTTCGAGGACCTGGCGCCCTCTGAATGGGAGCACCACACGGGCCACTTTTTCGCGTGCGACGCCGGCATCCGCCAGTACTTTGTCGATGACGGTGCCAATTCCTTCTCCGCGCATCTTCCAAGCTTCTTCGCGAGAGATGTCGGACGTCTCGTAAAAGGCTCGGGAACGCCGGGAGAGGACCACCGGAAGGCTGACGCCCCGGCCAAACACGCGAGGGCCTCGGTGTACCCCCTCGAGATGCGGCTGCGTGTGGCTGACGGCCGCGAGAAGGCGGGCGATCCCGTGGTCCCTGGACATGACCAGCGCCGCTCCGCCGTCTCCGAACGAGGTGTCCGGGTCGACGGTCCACCGGTCGATCACCTCTTTCGACTGCCAGCTCTCGGCGGCGGTGACCAGCGCGGCCCCGTGTTCGGTCTCGCAGGTGAGGCGGGCGGCGGCCCAGCGCATGCCGTTCACCACCCCGTCGCAGCCGTTCATCAGCTGCGCCACGTCACGGAAGCCGCCCGGTCCGATCTCCCGCTCGAGCCACATCACGGGATTCGACATCCGGGGCGACGGGTCCAGGACCGACGTGTGGACGAGCAGCCCGACATCGTCGAAGGCGTACCCCGACTCCGCCAGGGCCGCCTTCGCTGCGCGCGGGCGGCGAACGCGGCCGGGGGCTCGTCCGCCGGAGCGGCCGCGACGGTGCGCTGCAGTGTGCGCCCCGCGAGTTTCTCCGGATAACTGTCGTCCGCCACCGCCTCGGATACCGGGACGGCGGGCGGCAGGTCCACCGCCGTCGCCGCGATGTAGATATTCTCCCAACGCGCCATGAAGAGTTCCGTCCAGTTCACCCTGATGCGGGTTGCAATTCTTCGGTCGGCCTCGTCTTTTCGACGGAACCATAACAGAGTTCGGCCCGGCCGTTGATGCGGCGAAGTCGCTTTCGGAAAACGGAAGTTCGGGCCCGCCGCATACGCTTTCGCCGTCTGGCACCGCGTGTTCAAATGACCCTGTGCATACCTTTCATGACGACATGAATCTGCGGCCGAAGACTCTCGCCTGGGTGAACCGACATCTGGACAGCGGCGAGCGGGTCGTCAAGACCGCGACGCTGCACGGCGGCATGACCGCGGAAATGCTCAAGCTGACCATCGGCACCCAGGACGCCGTCACCCGTCACCTCGTGCTGCGCAGTTTCGTCGACCCGTTCTACTTGCGGAATGCCGAGGAGTGGCTGACCAGGGAGGCCGGCGCCCTGGAACTCCTCGGTGGGACCGGGGTGCTCGCGCCGGATCCGGTCGCGGTCGACCCGACGGCCGCGCACTGCGAGTACCCCTCACTGCTGATGACGCACCTGGAGGGCCGCTCGGTCCTCGACGACGAGGGCGTCGAGACCCGCGCTCCCCTGCTGGCCCGTCAGCTCGTCGCCATCCACGCGCTCCAGCCCGTCGTGCGACCCCGGACGTTCACTACGTTGACGACGCCAGAGTCGGTCGTCGTGCCGAAGGGCGGCCAGGAGGCCGTCTGGGCCGCGGCGACCGACGTGATCCGCGAGCCCGCCCCGTCGTACGAAGGCCGGTTCCTGCACCGCGACTTCCAGCCGGGCAACGTCCTGTTCGACGTGCCGCCGTCCCGCCCGGACGAGGCCCGGATCATCGGCGTCGTCGACTGGTCACAGCCCTCCTGGGGTCCGGCGGACCTCGATGTCGCCCACTGCTCCACCAATCTGGCGCTCCTCCACGACCTGTCGTGGGGGCTGCGTTTCGCCGAGGCGTACGAGGAGGCGGGCGGGAAGCTGGCGACGAAGCCGGGCGAGCGCCTGTACTGGCTGGTGCGGGACGCGCTGTCGTGCTCCGAGGAGATCGACCTGTGGGCGCAGGCCTACCAGTCCGCAGGGCGGACCGATCTCACGACCAGCGTCCTGGAACAGCGCCTGGACAGCTACGTCACCGGCCTG
Source organism: Streptomyces sp. NBC_01116 (assembly GCF_041435495.1). Taxonomy (NCBI): domain Bacteria; kingdom Bacillati; phylum Actinomycetota; class Actinomycetes; order Kitasatosporales; family Streptomycetaceae; genus Streptomyces; species Streptomyces sp. NBC_01116. The sequence goes on along the minus strand of NZ_CP108644.1, from coordinate 8,534,266 downwards.
ATGGCCGCCTTGGGCTGACGTACCGGCGGCGTGCGCCACGCCCCCGACCCGTACGGTTCGCCGTGCCCGCGCCGCCGAGCGCCACGCGGCACGGCGAACCGTACGGACGCGTCAGGAGCCGACGGGGACGCTGTTCGCCAGGAACCAGTCGATGGTCCTCTTGATCCCGGCTTCGATACTCACCGCCGACCGCCGGCCGAGGGGCCGTTCGGCCCGGCTGATGTCCGGCCGCCGCAGGCCCGGGTCGTCCTGGTGGCGGGCGACGAACTCGATGGACTAGGACGAGCCGACGATGTCGCGGATCATCTGGGCGGTCGCGAGAACCGTCATCTCGTGCGTCCCGCCGATGTGTTCACCGGCCCCTGTTCGCCAGGCGCCCACAGGAGCCGGAGGATGCCGTCCACGGTGTCGCTCACGTAGCACAGCGAGCGGGTCTGGCTGCCGTCGCCGGTCACCGTCAGCGGTTCTCCGGCGATGGCCTGGCGAATGAAGGTGGGGATCATCCGGCTGTCGTCGGCACGCGTGTGCGGCCCGAAGGTGTTGAAGATCCGTACGATCCGGGCGTCCAGGCCGCGTGCGTCCCGATGCGCGACGGTCAGCGCCCCCTGAACCGCTTCGACTCGCGGTCATGCGGGGGGCAGCGCCCTCCCGGCGCGGCACCGTGCGTGGCCGCCGCCGCGGAGAGCCTGCCGTTCGAGGAAACTCCTTCGACGTCTCGATGGCCGTTTCCACCGTGCACCACTGGGGGGCCCGATAGCGGGGTTGCGCGAGATGCGGCGGGTGGCCCGCCGCGTTGTGGTGCTGACGTTCGACACCGACGAGCCCGCATGGCAGGACCGCTTCTGGCTGACCCGCGACTACCTGCCCGAGTTCGCCACCGTCCTCGCTGAATTCCCCTCGCTTGCGGGGATGGCCCACGCGATCGGCGCCCGCGCTGAGCCGGTGCCCATCCCGTGGGACTGCGCTGACGGCCTGTTCGAGGCGTCCTGGCGCAGACCGGAGGTGTATCTGGAGGATCACGTGCGCCGTGCGATGTCGGTGTGGACCAGGGTCGGGCCCGACGACCGGGGCCTGCGTTCCTCACGGAACCCAGACGCGCCCGAGGACGGTGCCGAGGAGGAGTAAACCGGGTCAGTCGGTACCCGTGCCCATTCAAGCTATGAGCAAGCGGAGGCCGAGATCTCAGGACCGCGGCGGTGATGTTGACCTGGTAGCGGCCCTGGAAGTTGACGTGCCGGTCCTTGAACGGGGAGAGCCGGGCGACTTCCTCGTCCTAGATGGCGTGGCCCGGCGCGGAGCTGAGCGACGGCGGCGTCCGGGTAACGGGTGTTCGTTCCACAGCACCACGGCGTTAACGCACGGAGCGCCATTGCAACCTTTCACGAATTTATGGAAGGAATGAACCGCTCAGCTGGCGGATCGCCTCCAGCGGGTACGGCGTCTGCCTACTCTGGTGCTGGAACGTGCGGTTGAACTCGGACATCACGGTGGCGATCGGCGCATGGCGAGCGAGTAACGTGGCGGCCTCTTCCGGGATTCCCGTAGGGCGCTTGCCCGCCGCGTAGGACCGCACCAGCGCGTGGCGGATCTCCTGGTCCCCCCTCTGGTATCCGTAGAGCTCGGTGACCAGCCAGTTCACCATATACGTCGCGGTGTAGCAGCGGTCGTAGGACTGGTGCCGGGCAAAGAAATCGGCTTCGCCCGGCGACAACTCGAAGCCGGAGGAGATAGCGAGGCCAAAGTCTGCGAAGTAGAGGCGCCGGCCGTCAGTCAGAATGTTCTCGAAGTGGGCGTCGAAGTGCAGGAGCCCGCGGCTGTTGATGAACGAGGTGCCGTCCACCAGTTCCTTCTCCACCATGGCGCAGGCGCGGCCGACGTTGTGGTGCCCTGCTTCGATCCTGGCACCCAGCCATTGGTGCAGGTTCTGCGGGATGTACTCCAAGAACAGTGCGATGCTCGCTGAGGACTGCTGAAGAGCCTCGATCCGGCCGCGTACTTGCGATCCACCGCCCCAGTAGGCGACGGCCCGTTCGACGTCGGCCAGTTCTTCGGGCAGCGGCTCCGAGTCCGGCACGATCCGCCAGTGGTACATCAGCGGGAAACCCTCGTACTCCGCTGCGAGCACCCAGTTCGTCGTCATGGCGTGCACGGCGAGCTCTCGCCAGACTCCGAAGCCCGGTCCGCCAATGGTGCCGGTGCCGTAGTGGCAGAAGAGGGGAAGCTCGAACAGGTTCGCCGTGGACCGGACGTTCTCGGGTTCCCTTTCCAGGTCGGTGAGAGGCACCCGCTTCACGAAGACCGGGGTTCCAGCGACCTCGGCCAGGGCAGACGTCCCGCCGATGCCGGAACCGAGCGGTAGAGCCGTGTCGACGAGTTCACGCAAGGCGCGATCGCTGCACAGATCCAGGGCTGTGGAGACGGCGCCGTAGGCGGTCAGCCGTGCACCGTGCGACATGTCAGGGTCCTGCATGGTGGCCTCCCCTGGGCGCGGACCTCGATTCTGCACCGCCCACGAATACTGCAGAGCCAGAACACTGCCTCTTCACCAGTGGACCAGACCGTCATCGACGCGTTGCCCGCACGCCTCGCCGCCGTCGCAGCCCTCCGCTCTGGACGCCCGGCCAGTGCCAGGACGTCGCTGTGCGGGTCGGCACGTTCATTGAGCGAGCCCATCCACGCCTCGACGACGGCCATGGCACCGACCTCACAGGGCAATACAACTAGGGCCTCGGTCCGAGGCCCATCCCCTTGTCGTCCCGAAAGTGCTCCGGACGGGAGCGGAGCTGGCGGACCGCGTCACCGGAACCGCAGACAGACCAGCACCGGGACGAGTGCGGGTCCGTCGCCTCCGTGACCCGGTGTGGTCAGTCAGGTCCGAGAACTCAGCGCACGTCGACGCAGTCACCGGTGGCGGCGACCGGCGGTGTGGTGGAGGTGCCCTCGAACTTGTAGCGGTAGCAGCGGTCGGTGGTGGCGGTGCGTGTCTTCTTCTCGACCCCCGCCAGGCTGCCGGTGCCGGTGCGGTGGCTGCTGGTGGTGGCGTACGAGCCGGTCAGCGAACGCTCCTGGAGGTGAACGGTCTGCTGGGTGTATCCCGCGTACTTGTGGGTGTCCCAGTTGGCGCGCTCCAGCTTGCCGGTGATCGTGATCGTCTTGCCCTTGGCGACGGGCTCGGGGGCCGCGTTGGTGCTCAGCCGGGACCAGCGCTTGAGGTACCAGGTCTTGGCGTTGTCGGTGCGCACGTCGGTGGCCGAGTCGGTGATTGCATAGAGGGAGATCTTCCAGGCTCCGGCATCCTCGTTCGTCAGGTCGCTCTGGGGGTCCATCTTGAAGGTGGCCCTGCAGCTGAACGTGGCGTCGCCGGACCGAACGCAGGGGTCGGCGTCCGCATCGAACTGCTCGGAGTTGATGAACCGCTTCATACCGCTGTCGAGGTCGGTGCCGCGCCAGATCGACGCGTGGCTGCCGTAGAGCGTCGACCCGCCGCTGACCGTCCACTTCACGGTGATCGTCTGTGTGTTCGTCGTCCCGACGTGGGCGCTGTTGCCGCCGTTGACGGTGACTCCGGAGACGACGGTGGAGTCGGCAGTGCGCGCGGCCCGGGGCCTGGGTGCGGCGGCCTTCGTTGCCGACGCGTCGGCGGCCGCAGCCTCGCTCTGCTCCAGCGCCTCGGCAGCACCGGTTCCCCCTGCCGTCGCGGACGGTGTGACGAGCAGGCCGACGCCGAGCCCGGAGGCGGCCAGTGCGCTGACGCCCAGGATCACCTTCTTGCCGGTCGTCAACCTCTTGCGGGAGTGCTGGGGCATGAGGAGTCTCCATTGTCGACTATCGATGGGCGGTTACAGGTCGGGAAAGGGCGGACCATAGATCGCGCACCGCCACGGCGACCGCACATTCTTGATCGACAACGAACCGAAAGGGTTGTACGCGCGCGCAGTTGAGTCTCGTGAGCTGCATCACGCGTCGGTGTCGTGTTGTGGAGGGGGCATGTCGTGGGGGCATGGCTTCCGCAGCGCGACGCCTGTCCCCCGCGAGACTCCCGATTGCCGATTCTGCCTTCAGAACGGACATGGGAGTCCTTCGCTGACGGTCATCACAGTGTCGGCGAGCTCCTTGAAGTAGGAGCTGTCTGGCGAAACGGCGAGATGCGAGGCATCAGCCACTTCACCGGTTCGGGGCGTCTCGACGCGCGGCTCCGTGCGCGGTTCGACGCGCGGTTCGACGCGCGGTTCGACCCGTACCTCAACGCGCGCTCGGCGGGCTTCGGCAGCTCCTCGGAGGTGAGCGCCGGACCGTGGGCGAAAATGGTCCGCCGCAGGGAACGCAGTTCACTGCACGGTTCGAGACTCATGCCTCTGGTCAGGACGGACGCAGGCGGCTGCTGCACTGCACACGTTCCTGTTCCAGGGCTCAGGCACCCGTGTAGTACGCAACCCAACGTGACGTGGCGCACGGTGAACGACTTTCGCGGGCGACCTGGTGGCAGTGTTCAAGCAGAACAATATACCGTTCGGCAGGTATATTTCTGGGTGCTGAGTCACCGGCCCATCCGTCAGGGACCGCGTCCTCCCCGGCCGACGCTCCCCCCTTTCGCGAGCACAGCGGTGAACACGGGTGCCGGATCGCGGCGCGGTCCGGCAGCGCCGGCCGCTGAGGGAACGCGCCTCGATGTCCCGCACCCCCCGCGCCCGATCGGACACCGGGTCAGACACAGGGGCGGGCACGGGTCCAAGGGTGCGCGCGTGCGGGTGCAGGCGTAGGTGCGGGGGCTGAGTCCTGTGCGGCGGTGTCCAGAAGGCAGACCGGCCGCTGCGGACCGGTCGACGAGAAGCCCGTGGCGCCGACCGGCCACCGCCCTCTGTCACCGGCTACCAACTGCGCCCCCGGCTCCGCGGACGACAGGCGGGCACTCCGGCGCCGGGGAGTATCGGCGGAGCGGGCGGAATAGCCGGCCCGATCCAACGCCCATTCGGGTCCGCGTCAGCCACCGGCCGCCCGGAAGTCCACCAACAGGCGCTCGGCCCTGTACGGCGACAGGTCCAGCTTCGCCAGCACCCCCGGAGTCACCAGGTTCGGCAGGATGAGATGGAAGAGTTCCGATATCTCGGTCGACAGTCCGGGGCTATCGGGCAGCGCTTCGGACACCATCTGCACACCGGTCCACGCACCCACGAACAGCCGTGCCGCGACCCGAGGTTCGACGTGCACCTGCAGCTCGCCGCGCTGCTTCGCTTCAGTGAGCAACTGCGTCCCCAGCTCGGTCCATCCCGGCCAGGGAGTGCCGAAAAGATCCCTGGCCCGCGGATCGACGGACAGCCTGACCGAGGCGCTGAGCAGCGGCTCGCCGGGCAGCCGGTGTGCCAGGACGAGCGCGGCGTCGATCCACTCCTGGACCTTGAGCGCCTGCGGGGCGACACCGTCCGTCGTCACCGCCTCGGCCAGCACCCCCCGCGCCAGCTCTTCCTTCGACGTGAAATGGAAGTACAGCGCGCCCCGCGTGAGTTGGGACCGCTCAAGGATCATGGAAATGGACGCGGCCCCGTAACCGAACTCGTTGAAGACTTCCGCAGCCGCTTCCAGGAAGACTCTGCGCGTTCGGACTGCACGTTCCTGTCTCGCCAACTGATTCCCCACACTCGACCTGGCCTTTGCCTGCGATTGAAAAAGACCGGTGGATCGGTATTCTACCAGCGCGACTCCGTCTCAAGTTTTCACATCGCGCGGGCCCATCATGTCCGAAACAACTTCCTGTCTGACCGCTCCGCATACCAGCACCGACGGCCCAGGACCCGCGACACCCTAGAGGTGCACACACCTCCGCCACCAGGACAGGGTTCTCGTAGGAAGCTGGCCCCAGCGGGAGCCCGACGCGTTCTGCCTCACCGCCCTGTGGCCCGCACGCACCGACGACAGCGCCTACGACTCAGGCCTCATCACCTCGACCATCCGGCAGGCCGAACTAGGGCGTGTTTCGAAAGTCCCGCCTGCTCGGCGACGCCTGGCACGCACGCTCGCCGCGTTGCCGGGATCACCCCGATACATCCAGTATCGGGGCGACCCTCCGCCTTGCGATCGCACGCACCAGACGCCGCCGAGCCCGCCCTCCGGGCGGACGGCGCTACTTTCGAAACACGCCCTAGTCGTCGCCCACTCCAAGTACGGCGCCCCGCCGGCCCGCCAGACCCTGCTCTACACCTTCAACTACCGTGCCACACCCGGCTTCTGCGCCCCGAAGGCGTCCATCTGCCTCTGACCGTCGACTGAGCACGGTGGGACGTCCCAACCCTGTGTCGCTCCACACCGCCCCCATCGACCTACCGCACACCCACCGCCGGCAAACTGCGCAACGACACGCCCAACACCCTTCCATACGACCACCCAGTCGACCACGGCCCGGGACCTATCGCCTTCCACGCCAAACGCTCAGGCACCTACCCCTGACACACTCTCATCAGCTACAGCGACCGCCACAGGGATCCCAACACAGCACACCCGAAATCCCACCCCACCAAACGCCGCGAACCTCCGGACCATAGAGCGGTGCACCCCCGCCCGGCCCCCGGTATCTGCGGCGGGGAGTTCAGAGAGCCTGGCACACGTTCCGCGAGTCGGTCACCTAGCGCGATTGACTTGGCCGTGGCCAGCACACGGGATCACTCGGATTGCGCTCCTCGCAGAGGCAGCAAGACCCAAAGACGTCCGCTGCGGACGATCTCGCATATACGAAGCAGGAGTTGCTGTTCCTCCGGGATTGAGGCGAGGGCGCGGTCGGCCTCCTTCGCGACCGAGGTGATCTTGTAGGTGCGGCCGGCGGTGCAGCCGAGGACGATCACCGGGGCGGGGATGCCGTTGTCCAGTCTGCGGAAACCGAGGTCGGCCGACGCCCCGAGGCCGGCGGCGCGCAGGCAGGCCAGGATGCGGTCGTGGCGGGCGGCGGTGATGTCGTGGGTCCGGCCCCGAGGACCCGGGAGGTGCGGATATGCACATCGGGCGACCGTTCTCGTAGGTCAGGGCGAGGAACTGCAGGCGTGGCCACGGTGCTTGCCGGAGCAGTTCCCCGGCCGGCCTTGCCGGTGCGGCGCTAAGGCCTGTCACCCTGACCGTCTACAGGCTGGGGCGTTTGCGGGTGGTTCGTGGTGGTGCCCTCAGGATTCCGCCCGAAGGCGGCTTCTAGAAAGTCGGAGAGGTCTTCCTCGGGGACCGTGGTGCGCACGTCCGCCAGTACCTGGGGAAAGTCGTCATCGTCGATGGCGCCCATGTGCTCCTGACGGAGTTGGTAGATGATCTCGACGAGCTCCGGTCTCAGCCGCATCCAGGCACGAGAGGTACGGATCTCTTCATCGACCTGGTGCATGAACCAGCGCATGACCTTGTATGGGACGTCAGTGTGTCCTGCATTCGCGTTGAAGCACACCGTGGGTTCCCGTGCCGGATCCTCGTCGGGGACGATTGCGGTCACGAGAGTCCGTTGCCCGGCCACGAGGTCCAGTTCCAGATACCAGGCGTCATCGGGCACGGAGTACATCGCGGTGATCGCGTAGTCGCCGTCGGGGTGTCGAAAGGCCATTGCCGCACGCTGCCACGCTGGGCCGAGGACGTGCCTCTCCAAATTATGCAGCCCGACGCCCCTACGCCCGGACCCAGATGAGGATGGCGGCAAGGTAGAGCGCTGCCCCGTAGGCGATGGCGAGTTTGTCCGTTCGCATGGCCGGCCCCCGCCACTGCTTGAGCCGGCTGATGTATCGCTCGACCGCGTTGCGCTGCTCGTACGCCTCGGCGTCGAAGGCAGGCGGTCGGCCACCTAAACGGCCTCGGCGCCGGCAGTGGCCAATCTGGTCGGACGGCTGGGGAATGACAGCGCGGATCCCGCGTTGGCGGAGATGCTTCCGGATCGCGCGTGACGAATACGCGCGGTCCGCCAGAACGGTGTCCGGTCGGGTTCTCGCTCTTCCCGGCCCGCTTCGCGGAACTCGGATACCGGCCATGACGGCCTCGAAGGCCGGTGCGTCGCCTGCCTGACCCGCGGTGACGCGGAGGGTCAAAGGGCGCGCATGGCTGTCGCTGGCGAGGTGAACCTTCGTGCTCAGGCCGCCGCGGGAGCGACCAAGCGCGTGATCGTCGGGCTCAGCCCGATCGGGCGCCCCCCTTCTTCTGGCCCTGGCGGCGTGCTGGTGGGCCCGGCAGACGGTGGAGTCCACTGACACGGTCCAGCAGATGTCGGCATCAGCGTCTGCTGATGCCGGAACCGCGGCGAGGATGCGTTCCCAGGTGCCGTCCACGGCCCACCTGAGCAGCCGTTCGTGACCGGTCTGGAATGAGCCGAGCTCCTTTGGCAGGTCCCGCCAAGGCGAGCCTGTGCGGTACTTCCACACGATGGCTTCCAGGGTGCGACGGTGATCGGCCCACCGTCGACCGTGGACCGGATCGGCAGGCATCAACGGCTTGATCCGGTCCCACATCGCATCAGTGATCACTAATCGGACGGACATGTCCGATCAACCGGCAAGCGGATCAAGGAGACGTGCTCTAGGCGCGGATGAGGGTGCCGTCGATCAGGACCACCTCCCGCCCTGCCTGACGACCTTCCTTGTGAGCACGCACGGTCCAGGCGCGTTTCCCGGGGCGGCCCGCAGTCCGATCAGCTCGTCGCGCCAGCAGCGGACGGTAGACGGCACTGATACGCAACCCGGCAGGCCTCGGCGTGCTCGTCGGCATGTGTCACACAACTTCAACGGCCGTCGGGGGCAACCCGGTTATACCGGTGCCAGCCGTTCCGAGTGACTGCTTTCGCCTGGCGGTTCTGGCCCCACTTGAACGAGTAGCTCTGGCCCCACTTGGGCTCCGACGCTGAGTCAGGCCTTCGCACAGGAAAGGTGATCAGCGGGGCGGGAAGGACACCAGAGAGAGGTCCCACTGGTCAGCCGCGTGAAGCAGCGCCGCGGCGTCCATCGTCACTTCCAGGACGTACTGGTAGATGTCAGCCCCGTCGTCACCTCGCTGCCACGGGGGCGCCGCCTCCAGGGACAGATGAACGCGGATCACCGAGGTCCCGCTCTCGCTTCGACCCGCGAGGCTGAAAGCCACCACCGGCTCGGTGAACCACGTGTCCGGCGACAGCTCACCTCCGGAATCGGGCTCGGACACGGCCACCGTCCCCGCCGCCACCGCGCGCAGCCACGCCGCCACCTGCTGAGCTTCATCGGTGAGCAAACACGGATCGGCGAAGACCCAGCTTCCCTCAGGAGACATCACCGCACCATCGATGACCAGCCAGTTGTCGTCGTGCCAATCGCCCTGGGCCGTGGCGAACTGATAGCCCACCGGGCGCAGGCCGACACTGCTGACGAGATCGTTCAGGAACACCGAGCCAGCATGTCATGCGCCGGCCGACGGCATGGACTATGCCGTCCAGCACGAATACCCGCAGAACCTGTCACACCAGCCCCGCAGGCCACTCACACCCACAGCCGCTGACCGCGCTCCCCCGGTGACCCCCGCCGGCCGCAGGGCAGACCGCGATCATTGCCCCGCGGCTACCGGCAGCCGGAACTCAGGCCGCCCTGTAGCGGGCGAAGTCGCGCGACTTCCGCCGCAGCGCAGCCGCCCACTCCCATCCACAGGAGCCCGGAACTGCCCCGGCACAGCCATCCTCCGCACGCTCCGCCGCCTGCCGGTTCGCCTCGATGCCCGCCTCCCGGTCACAGACAGAATCGTGCCAACGAACCCTTACGACAGGGCGGCCATCACGGCGTTCCTGGCTTCACCATGCCAGGCGAGCGGAGCATCGACGAACCCTGCGAATACGACAACACCCCAGCCCTTAAGGAGCGGAACACCCTCGACCCGGCCCACGCCTCCGACAATCCACCCACGAACCCGCCGCCCGCCCCGCACCCACCAGTCGGCATCAGCCTGACTGAAAACCGCTCAACCACCCACACGAAACTCGGATAAAAAAACCTTTCGATCGGTTTTCAGATGCCTGAGCCGCCCGACCCGCCACCGCCCTCCCCGGCACGACCGCAAACCTCTCCGGCACCGGCACCCAGCACACAGGGGCACCCATCCCCCCAGGCCGGCACCCCCGGCCCCGCCGCATCCAGCTCCGCCCTGACCGCCTCCGACGACAACCCCGGCAGCATCAGATCCCAGAACCGCGTCACCGCACCACGCGAACGCCACCGCGCATCACCGCGCGCCAGGACCTCGAACCCCACCACGGCCGCAGTCACCGCAGCATCCGCATCCTCCAGCACCACCCCCGCTGCCAGATTCCCCTCGCCCCCCGCCGCCGACAGCACCCCTCTCACCCAACTCCGCCACTCCAGCCACAACTTCGCCCCCGAATCCACATTCCACGTCGCATCACTCCCCAGCCCGAATCCCGCACGCAGCACCACATCCTCTTCCAGCCCCCGCGCCAGCAGATGCGTCGCATCGACCAGCACCTGCAAAGGCGGTGACTGCCCCGTAGGAGCGCTCGCGACAATGCACCGCAACGCCTCCGCCGCCGCCTCCTCCACCGCCTCCCCCAACTCCCTCTTGGTAGGAAAATGAAAGTTCAACGCCCCCGCACTCACCCCCGCCCCACTACTGATCTCCGACAACGACGACGTAGCGAAACCCTGGCGTCCGAAAGCCTCCGCCGCCGAACGAATCAACTCCCGACGCGTGCGAACCGCACGGTCCTGCTTGGCCATACTGCCGCTCCGTGGGATGGTCACCAACCAACAAACACACCTGCCGCACACAGAACGAGCACGCTAACAAAACGGATGTATGGTTTAGAATACAACCCGCACCAATGGCCGAAAACAATCTCCACTCCCGCAATGCGTGTGAGCATGCGGGCGGCAGGTCCGCACAACGTGGACGCGCGCGCACGACACCGAAGCCGAAGCGCGCAACTCCAATGCTCCGCAAACGCACCTTCTGCGAACCCACACCCCGCGGCAGCCGCCGCATGGCTGCCGTCACTACCCGTGGTCGCGGTCGGAAGCCCAACTCTCATAAGGACACCTCCGCATGAGTTCGCCGCAGGATCTTGACGTCCCTGAAGCCCTGGTCGCGTCGTACACGAGAAGCGGGGACGAAGAACAACGCACCTGGATCGCACGGCTGCCCTCATTGGTGGCAGAGCTGCTCGACCGATGGGAACTGGAGCGCGACGGCGGCACCAGGTCCGGCGAGGCGTCGTTGGTGGTGCCGGTGCGCCGCAAGGGCACGGACGGTACCCGCGCCGCGCTCAAACTCCAGATGCCCCGCGCGGAGACCACCGCCGCGCTGATCGGGTTGCGGACATGGAACGGCAACGGCATCGTGCGGCTGCTCGACCACGACCCGGAGAGCAGCACCATGTTGCTGGAACGGCTGGACGGCTCACGCACCCTGGCTTCCGTCGAGGACGACGACGTGGCCATGAACCTCTTGGCCGGACTCTTGGCCCGGCTGCACTCCGCCCCGGCGCCCGAGGGACTGCGCGGCCTCGGTGACGTGGCGGGCGACATGTTGGCGTCCGTACCGGCGGCCGTCGCCGCCCTACCGGACGCCGAGGACCAGCGGCGACTGCAGGGCTGGGCATCAGCGGTCACCGAGTTGGCCGGCGAACCCGGCGACCGGATGCTGCATTGGGACCTGCACTACGACAACGTACTCGCCGCCGAGCGTGAGCCGTGGCTGGCCATCGACCCCGAACCTCTCGTCGGCGAACCGGGCTTCGACCTGTGGCCTGCACTGGACAGCGGCTGGGAGAAGCTCCGCACTACCGGGGACGCTCCCCGGACGGTGCGACGCCGCTTCGACCTGCTGACGGAGACGCTCGGGCTGGACCGCCAACGCGCGGCAGGCTGGACCCTGGCCCGGCTGCTGCAGAACTCGCTGTGGGACATCGAGGACGGGCGGACCACCATCGACCACTCCCAGACCACTGTGGCCGACGCGCTACCCCGCCGCTGAACACCTCACCACCGGGCGCGACAGACCCGCGAACCTCCCCCAACCCACCATGGGCACCCCGGCGTACGGCTTGGAGGACCCGTCCCCTCACCGAGCACTCTGCCAGGAGAGGGCGGAGCCAAGCCGGGTGCAGGCGGCGGCGATCAGCCAGGCTCGCTGATCAGTGCCGTACGGACCACGGAGCTCGGAGCACGGGCCTGTGCTCGCGTAGTGTCGTTGCGCCGTGCTGCCGTCGCGCCGTGCTCCCGTTGGTCAGGGCACGACGTCAGCCGCCTTCCGCTGTCCCCCGGGGCCTTTCCAGCAGGCCGAGTTCGAGTGCCCTGACCACCGCGTGCGTCCGGTCGCCCACGTCGAGTTTGGCGAAGACCCTCAGCAGGTGCGTCTTCACCGTCGCCTCCGCGATGACCAGCCGGCGGCCGATCTCCACGTTGGACAGCCCGTCCGCCACAGCGCCCAGTACATCCACCTCCCGTCTGGTCAGCGCCACCGGCTCGGGCCTGCGCATCCGGGCCACCAGCCGCGCCGCGACGCGCGGAGCCAGCACGGTCTCGCCCCGGGACGCGGAGTGGACGGCCTCCACCAACTGCCCGCGGGTGGCGTCCTTCAGCAGGTAGCCGACGGCGCCCGCCTCGACGGCGCGCTCGATCTCCGCGTCGGTCTCGTACGTGGTCAGGATCAGCACCCGGGTCCGGGCGGGCCCGGCGACGATCTCAGCGGTGGCGCTCGTCCCGTCGAGGACGGGCATCCGCAGATCCATCAGCACCACGTCGGGCTCCAGCCGTTCCACCAGGCCGACGGCAGCCCGGCCGTCCTCCGCCTCGCCGACGATCTCGATGGTGGGTTCGTCCGCCAGCAGGGCGACGACCCCTGCACGCATCACCGTGTGGTCGTCCGCCAGGAGGATCCGGAGCTTGTTCTGCGCTGTCGGCCCGTGGTGCATCTCAGCCCTGCCTGTCGGTGGGAATCATGGCGAGGACACGTGTGCCGTCGCCGACCGAACTGGTGACGGTGAGCTCGCCGCCGAGTTCGGCCAGGCGCTTGCGCATTCCGTGCAGCCCGAAGCCGTGGGAGTCCTCGGTCACGAATCCCGCGCCGTCGTCGGTGATCTCCAGCTCGATCCCGTACGGCTGCGCGGTGAGGGCCACCTCCACGGTGGAGGCCGCCGCGTGCTTGCGGATGTTGGCAAGGGACTCCTGGGTGCAACGCAGGAGAGCGATACGGGTCTGCTGGTCGCAGGTGACGTCCGGCAGATCGGAGGTGACGTGGGTCCCGGTGTCCTCGGCGAACCGCCGCAGGGTCCGTCGCAGGGTGTCCGCCACCGAGCCGGCGACGACACCGCTCTGCGGGGCCGAGCCGACGAGGACGCGCGCCTCGGCGAGGTTCTCGCGCGCGGTGTTCTCGATCGCGAGCAGGTGTTTCCCGCTCCTGCCAGGGTCGGTCGCCAGACCCGCTCTGGCCGCCTCCGCGAGCACGACGATGGACGCGAATCCCTGGGCGAGCGTGTCGTGGATCTCGCGCGCGAGACGTTCGCGCTCGTCAGCCGCCCCCTGGCGGTGGTGTGCTTCGATGAGCCGGAGCCGTGCTTCCTCCAGTTCGGCGCTCAGCCGACGGGCCCGCTCGTCCGCGTCCTCGGTGATGTGGCGTACTCCCAACCCGATGAGCACGCCTGCCGCGTACCCGATGAGCGTGAAGATCACGTTGCCGGTGAAGAACTCTCCGTCCCAGCCCTGCCGTACGACGTTGCCGGCCACGACGCCCGCAGCGGCGAGACCGCTCAGGGCGATCGCGGCACGCGCGCTCGCGGTGTAGATCCAGAAGTGCGGCAGTGTCACCACGAAGAGCGCCGCGCTGCCGTCGAGCAGGTACGACATGGCTCCGAGGCCCACGACGAGTACGTACAGGTAGGGGCGGGGGCGCAGGGTGTGGTTGCCGGGGAACAGCCCCACGGCGCCGTACGACAGGGCGAGCACGGCCAGCAGCCCCAGCACCGGGAAGCGCGTCGTCCCGGGTGCGTCGGCGACCGCGAGGGCCGGCGGGACCATGCCCAGCAGCACCCAGAAGACGGCGTTCCACCGGTGCAGCGACGGTACGGTCAACGCGGTTTCGGGCTGCGGCCGTTGATTCACCGCGTCAGCCTACTTCCGTCAGGGGCCCGGCGACGGGTTCCTGCGCCCGCCCGCCCCGCCTGCCCCTGCCGAACCGGCCGGGGCGCCTGGCCGGCCACCAGGCACGCTCACCGAGGAGCAACAGCACCGACGGCAGGACCATGAGCCGGATGACCACGGCGTCCAGCAGGACGGCCACGGCCAGGCAGAATCCCATCTGTTTCATCTCGGTGAGGTGCAGGGCCACGAACGCGCCGAACACCGTCACCATGACGATCGCCGCGCTGGTCACCACCTTGGCCGACCGGTTGATGCCCTCCAGGACCGCCTCACGGGCGGACATGCCGTTCTGCCGGGCCTCCTGGATCCGGCTGACCACGAACACCTGGTAGTCCATCGACAGGCCGAAGAGGATCACCACGAGGAACAACGGAACCCTGGACGCGATCGCCCCGAGGGAGTCGAAGTTCAGCAGTCCCTCCGCCCACGTCCCCTGGAATACCAGGACCAGCATGCCGAGCGAGGCGCCGGCGGAGAGCAGGTTCAGTACGACGCCGATCACGCCGATCACCACCGAGCGAAACGCCCACACGGTCATCAGGAAGGTCATCAGCAGCAGGAGGCCGAGGACCAGCGGCAGCTTGTCGCTCTCGTGACTCACGTAGTCGCGGCCCCGCGCGACATCGCCGCTCACCGCCGTCTCCACGCCGGACAGGCGGCCGACGGTCGCGGGGATGTGGTCCTGGCGGAGGTGGGTGAGCGATGCGATCGCCTCGGCGGAGGGCGCGGGATGAGGAACCGAGAGCTCCAGCACGCTGATCCGGCCGTCGGCCGACGTGCGGACGGTCGGAGGGGAGTTCTCCGGAGTTTCCGCGTTCTCCGCGTTCTCCGGGTTCTTCTGAGCCTGCGCGAACAGAGGGTCTGTCTGGGCACGTCGGCCGAGGTCCTCCAGGGCCTGCTTCACCTGTGCCGCCCGTTCCGGCGTGGAGCGGGTGACGACCTCGTGGGTGACGAGGAGTTCGGGGAAGCTCTCGGTCAGCCGGTCGTAGACCCGCATGGCCGGGATGTCGCGGGAGAAGGTGTCCCTTCCCGGATCGATCAGTTTCAGGCCGAGCGCGGGCACGGCCAGACCGAGCATGACGAGGACCGACAGGCACAGGGTGAGGGCGGGGCGGGTCCGGGCCGGGCGCAGCAGAGCGGCGAACACCCGTCCCGTCTCCGGCTCCCCGGCCCGGGCCGGCTCGCCGCGCTCGGCCCGGCGGGCGGCCCTGCGGGGGGCGAGGCGGCCGGTCCGGCGGCCGATGACGACCAGCAGCGCGGGGAGCACGGTGAGCGAGCTGGCCACGGCGACGGCCACGACGAGGATGGTCCCGGTCGCCAGTGAGGAGAAGATGACGTCCGTGGCCAGATACAGGGTGGCGGTGGAGACGACCACGGCGAGACCCGAGATCACGATGGCCCGGCCCGCTGTCGCCGCCGCCAGCTCCACGAGGGCTTCCGGGCCGAGCCGCCCGCCTGCGCGCGCCCGTTCCTCCCGTTCGCGCTTCAGGTAGAAGAGCGTGTAGTCGACGCCGACCGCCAGACCGATGAGGAGGATCAGGTTCGTGCCGACCCCCGCGTCGGGCATGACGTGCGAGGCGACCATGGACAGTCCGATCGCCGCGGCGATCGAGGAGAGCGCCAGCAGCAACGGCACACCCGCCATGATCACCGAGCCGAACACGATCAGCAGGGTGACGACGGTGACAGGCAGGCTGATGCGTTCGGAGAGCGCGAGATCCGCGTCGCGCTGGTCGTTGACGCCCTTGCTGATGGCTGGGGATCCGGTCTCCTCCACCACCAGGTCCGGGTGGTCGGCGCCCACCGCCGCCGTCTGCTCCAGGAGCGGTACGACGTTCTTCCTGCCTTCCAGTTCGGGTCCGTTCAGGACCACCGACACCAGCAGGACCTCACCGTCCTTCGAGCGGACGGGGGCGGCCACGCTCTCCACCTCGGGCAGCTCCCGCATCCGCGCGGTCACGTCCCGGGCCGCCGCACCGGCCGCCGCCATGTCCAGCTCTCCCGATCCGGCCCGGATCATGAACCGCTCGGTGGGGGAACGTTCCAGGCCGCCCTCGGTCGCCATAGCCTCGGCGCGTCCGGCCTCGCCGACCCAGAAGTCCTTGGTGGTGGCCTCGTTGGTGCCCAGCGCGATGCCGGCCACGAGGCACAGGACGACGAACGCGAACCAGCCGACGATCGCCCGCCCGGCGTGCCGGGCGCTCCATCGCGCCATACGTACAGGTAGGTGTCTCATGCCGGAAATCCTGGCCGCCGGGGTGCGGCGCCGGACACGTCCGGCCGACTGAACCTGTTGTCCACCGACCGGTGGACATGGGGGCCGCCGGGGCCGCCGGGTCAGACAGCCGTGTTTCCTCCCTCCGGCCGAGCGAGGAGAGTCCTGAGGCGACGCATCACGTCGACCTGGGCGGGGTTGCAGAGGTCGGTGATCGCTCTGCCGATGGTCTGCGCGGTGTGCTCCGGGCCGCGTGGGGCGTCCGAGGAGAGGTCGTCCAGTCCCGGGTGCTTCACATACAGGGCGCGGACGTAGGGCACGAGGCGTTCCGCGAGGTCTTGGCGCGTCGGTTCGTCGGCGTCGGCGGGGAGGTCGTCGAGTTCCAGGGCGACCGCGTCGGGGTCATCGCGCAGCATGTCCGCGTAGGCGTCCATGCCGTCCGGGCCGAGGATCGTGCCCAGGACGGTGGTGAACGAGCGCTCCGGATCGGGTAGTTCGGCGGGATCGGCCGCCTCGGCGAACCGGAGTGGCAGATCGGTCGCGGCGGTCTTCTTCAGCAGTGCCGAGACCTCGACGCGGGCCCGTTGGAGGCGTTCGATGGTGGCGGCCAGTTCGGTGTCGAGGGCTTGCAGGGCGTCCCGGGGGTGTTCGTGGTCGCGCAGGGCGGCGATCTGGGCCAGGGAGAATCCGAGGGCCGTGAGGCGTTTGACCCGCAGCAGCCGGACGAGGTGGGTGACCCCGTACTGCTTGTAGCCGTTGGAGCGCCGCTCCGGCTCGTCGAGCAGCCCGATGTCGTGGTAGTGCCGCACCGTCCTCAGGCTGGTGCCGGCGAGCTCCGCGATCTCGCGGGTGCTCCACGCCATATCGGGTCTCTCCCTCGGCAGCTGGTGGTGTCGGCGCGGTCGCGCCGAAGAGGTCCATGGGAAACCATGCCGCAGCGGCATGGTCAAGCGCGGGGGTGCGCGCGGGGCCTATCTGGCCCCGGCAGCGCACGGGCGGGTCGTCCCACCGGGAGACACGGGTGTCGTTCCCACCGGGAACAACAGGTGTCGCTCCCGCCGGGAACCAAGGTGTCGCTTCCGCCCGGAACCACAGGCTGTCGTTCTTCCTCCGCTGTCCGGCGAGGGAAAGAAGACACGCAGATGTGCTGCTTCCCCCCTGTCGGGCGGGGGAAGCAGCACACGGGACGCGCGCATGCGTTGACCGGCGGACCTCGGCGGAAGGTGTCAGAGCGTGCAGGTGGTGCTTTCGGACGGGGTTCGCAGGTGGATCAGATAGTCGGCCACGGCCTTGTTGACGCAGGCGTTGGCCCCTGATGCGGCGATGGTGTGCTGTTCCCCCTTCACCGTGAGCAGGCCGCCGCCGAGGGTCTCGGCCAGGTTGACGCCTGCCTGATGCGGGGTGCTCGGATCGCCGGTGATGGAGATCGTCAGGGTGGCGGGCAGCCCGTCGACGCGATCGGGGAAGGGGTACGTGGTCTTCGGCTCGGCCGGCCAGAACTCGCAGGTGTCCCTGGCCCCTTCGGTGCCGGTGCCCGGGTCTACGAACGGTGCCGCCCGGTAGGTCCTGCCGCGCGTCTCGACCGCTTGCTCGGGGGTCATGCGTGCCTCGTCCATGCAGGTGATGGCGTAGTTGGCCACGTCGAAGTTGCTGCCGCTCCCATCGGGGCCGCGCCCGCTGAAGGCGGCGGAGATGGCCAGGAGTTGTCCGGGGTTGCCCGCCCGCACCTCGGCGATGCCCTTGGTGATCTTCGGCCAGACCGCTTGGTAGTAGAGGCCGGAGATCACGGCGTCCATGAGGTCGTTGTACGTGAACCGCATCCCCTTCCCGTAGGTGAGCGGCTTGTCGAGCAGTGGGCCGGCGATCTTCTGGAACTTCTCGGTCGCTTGCTCCGGATCGGTGCCCAGGGGGCAGTCCTGGCCGGCGGCGCAGGCCTCGGCCATCTTGTCGAAGGAGCGTTGGAAGCCGCTGTACTGGGACAGCAGCCGCTCGCTCCCGAGGTGCGGGTCGACGGCGCCGTCGAGAACCATGCTGCGTACGTTGCCCGGGTACTGCTCGGCGTACAGCGCTCCGATGCGGGTCCCGTAGCTCTGGCCCAGGAAGTTCAGCTTCCTCCCGCCGAGAGCGGACCGCAGGAGGTCCATGTCGCGGACCGTGTCGCGGGTGCTGACGCTGCCCAGGTTCTGTTCCCCGCCGGAGCCCCGCGCGCATTTTCCGACGAGTCGCCCGGTGTCCTCCTCGGTGAAGCGGCCTGCGGTCAGGACGAGTTCGGTCCGTACGTCACCGGCGAGGTAGTCCTTCCTGCTGAAGCAGCTGATCGCCGGTCGGGACGCTCCGACGCCACGGGGGTCGAATCCCACGAGGTCGAAGCTCTCGGTCACGGGGCTCTTCGCCGGAGCCGTGCCGGTCTGCGCCGCGAAGTTCTGGCCGGTGCCGCCGGGGCCGCCCGAGTTGAGGAGCAGGGGCCCCTTCGACTTGCCCCGTGCGGGAACCCGGAGCACCGCGATCTGCCTGGTCCTGCCGTCGGGTTCGCTGTAGTCCAGCGGCACATCCAGTCGCGCGCACTGGAGACGGGGATCGGCGAAGGCCTTCTCGTCCGCAGGAGTGGTGCCGTACCCCTTGCACGAGCCGAGTGCGAGGTTCTGGTCGTAGAAGCGGTCCAGCTCACCGGGTTGTTTCGTCGAGGCTTTCGCCGACTGCGAGGCGTCGGACGTGCTCGGGCTGCACGCTCCGACGAGAAGCAGCAGCGGCACGGACACCGCGATCGTCATCGGGCGTAGTCGGGTCGGCAGGTAGGACAACGTCGCTCCTGGTGGAGGGGTAGGGAGGAGGAGAGGGTGGGCGTGCGGTCGTGCGCGGCGGACCGGCTCCCGGCGGGACGGGGGACGGCGCGCGTGGGTGGGAACGGTCACGCGGGGTCCGCGTCCCGGTCCGAGGCCGCGCAGGCCTGGGCGAGAACCGCGGCCATCTCCGGGAGCAGGCCGGCCACGGGGTCGTGCGTGAGTTCGGTCATCCGCAGGCGCCCGCCGACCGTGACGACACCGAGGACGTGCTCCCCTCGCACCTGGGTGATCTGCGCGGGCCCCCAGAGAGCCGTGACGGAAGACGGGACGGGTCCGTACGCCTCCGCCGCACCGAGGTTGGTGATCTGGATATCGGCCGCTGTGACCGCGGCCATCATCGCCTCGGCGTCCTCGGGGGTCTCCGGTGGGCTCTCGGAGAGTGCCGCGGAACCGGCCCGGAGCGCGTGCGGTGCGCGTTGCCGCGCGAGCGACTCGTGGTGCCGCCGGGCGAGAGCCCAGAAGTCGTCGGCCCGCGTCGCCTCACTCGCCGTCCGGGCCCCGGCGAAGCGGTTGGCGACGTCGTCGGGCAGGCCGGCCGCGCGGCGCAGGTCCACCGGACTCAACACCCGCACGAAGTCACGGCCCCGCCGGTGGAACACCGTGGAGGCGGCCGAGCAGAGGGCCGCGTGCACCGACGTGCCCTCCGCACGGCAGCGGCCGACGAGCCTCGTGGTCAGTTCGCGGTCCAGGGCCAGGGCGGACACGTGCGGCAGCAGCGCGGAGAACGGGACGAGCTCTCCGGGTGCGCTCATACGCTCGTCCTCCGCCGGGGAGTCCACGGGAGCCGCGGCGTCGCCGGTCTCCGCCCGTACGTCG
This sequence comes from Streptomyces sp. NBC_01116, assembly GCF_041435495.1. Lineage (NCBI taxonomy): Bacteria > Bacillati > Actinomycetota > Actinomycetes > Kitasatosporales > Streptomycetaceae > Streptomyces > Streptomyces sp. NBC_01116. The sequence continues at coordinate 8,514,272 of NZ_CP108644.1, read as the reverse complement.
CGGCCGCCGAGGAGGTCCTCCTGGGCCCGCGGTACGCCGTCGGCCCTTTCGCGTACGCCGCCGTCGAGAGCCGCGATCAGCTCAAGCAGCACCTGTAGGCCGCCGACTCCGTCGGTGATCTGGTGGGCGAAGGTCAGCACGACGGAGCAGTCCGTGTCTCCGGGGATCAGGACGGCTCGCAGCAGGGGCCCCGGCTCCGGCGGAATGGGGCGGGTCTGTTCGGTGGCCACGACCGCCTGCCACGGGGTGCCCGCGGCACGTGTCGCGACCTCGACGGCGCCCTCCGCCGAGCGGTACAGGGTTTCCACCGCGCTTCGGTCGACCGAGGCCGCGAGCAGCGGATGCCGCTCCTGGAGGCGCGCCAACGCCCGTGCCAGCGTCACCGCCGATACCTGCCGGTCGATGCGGGCCACCAGGGAGAACTGGACAGGATTTCTGTACATGTAGAGATCGATGGTCTTCTCGAATGCGCCGAGCGCGCGCAATGCGGTTCCCGGGCTGATTCCCGGGCTGATGCTGATCGTCACTTTCCCGCCCTTTCCGAATGATGTCGCCGTGCGTTCGTGGGCCGGTCAGGGTTCACGGATCAGCCGCTGGGAGCTCCGCCGGAAAGCCCAGGCGGCGACGAGTGCGGCCACAATCGTCAGCGGGGTGCCCATGGCGACCTTCGCGAACGCCAGCCAGCCGGTGAAGTCGTGGACGTAGAGCCACTGCTTGACGACGAATCGGCCACCGAACACGATCGCCGCGGCCAGCGTGGCGATGTCGTGCGCCCGCAGCACCACGGCGTCCTCCCGCCAGGCGTGCTTGCCGCCGTGGAGGAGGTTCCAGGCGACGCCGGTCAGCGGCCGACGGACCAGGAGCGAGCCGAGGGCGGCGAGGAATCCGGCGAGGGCCGCCCAGATCCCGAGCAGGAAGAAGTCCTTGGCCGAGCCGGTCAGCGCGACGATGCCCGCGGCGAACGCCACGCCGACGAGCCCGCCGACCGCCGAGGCGAAGCGCTCGCCGCGCAGCAGGCGCACCACGGTGAGCACCACGCCGGTGGCCATCGCCACGGAGATGGCCACCGCTGTGGTCCCCAGGGAGTCTCCCACCACGAAGACGACGACCGGAATGGTGGAGTAGACGAATCCCGCCGGGCCTCCCATGGATTCGAGCATGGTCGGTTTCGGCTCAGGAACCGGTGCGGACGCCAAGGGTGCGACGGTCTCCTGAGGAGTGCTGCGGTCCCCTTCCAGAAAAGTCATGGAGTTCTCCTGGGTAGTCGGTTCCAGGACCACCCTGAATCGAATGCAATCCCTTTTCCCACGTCATCGCGTTTTCGTCGAACGACGCCAGGCTTGGGTATCGAAGGGCGTTTACCTCGTCGATTCCCGGCGAAACCCGTGACGTTACGGCACAGTTCGACGAATAGGAGGTCACGCACGTCCGGGCAGCGGAGGCGAAGCAGGTCCAGTCAGGCCGGGTCGGGTCGGGTCGGTGCCGCACGGCAGGGTCGTGTTCCACCGGTGGGGCCCCACCGGGACGGGCGGCCCGCGCACCGGCGTGGTCAAGTAGCGCCCGGGCCGCGGAAGTTCTTCGGTCGGAAGCGTTGACGAAACATTCCACGTGGCCCTAGCTTCATCGCGTCGCACTTCGTACGTCATATATGAGACGCGATACGCGAGATGTGAGAGCCCGTCACCCATGACCTTCGCCCCTGCCCCGATCCCGTCCCGGACCCAGTACGTGCTGGAGGCCATCAAGCACGCCATCCTCACCGCGCGGTTGAGACCGGGACAGGCGCTGGTGGAGACCGAACTCGCCGCGCAGTTCGGGGTGTCGAAGACTCCCGTCCGCGAGGCGCTCAAGACGCTCGCGGGCACGGGGCTCGTGGTGATGAGCCAGTACAAGGGCGTCACCGTGCGGCTCGTCGACGCGACCATGGCCAGGGAGGTGTACGACGTGCGCCTCCTGCTGGAACCGGAGGCGCTGCGCCGCTCCATCACCCGGGGCGCCTCGCTGGAGGCGGCCCAAGAGGCCCTGGAGCGGGCCGACTCGGCGGCCGACACAGCAGACAGGTCGCTGGCCAACCGGGACTTCCACCGGGCCCTGTACCTGCCCTGCGGCAACCCGCTGCTCTCCCGGATGCTCGACGAGGTCCGCGACCAGGCGGCGCTCGTGTCGACCGTGGCCTGGTCGGCCGTCCCGTCGTGGGAGCGCGAGGCGGCCGAGCACCGCGAGATCCTGCGGCTCGCCATCGCCGAGGACGCGGAGGCCGCCGCCGGGGCCCTGCACCACCACATCGCGTCGTTCGTACGCCGCGCCTTCCCCGACGACGAAGACGGGGGCGACGCCGCGTGAACCGCCCGCCGGACACGCTCCACCAGCACCTCGACGAAAGGCCAGTCCGCATGGACCACTCTCCGCTGAAGGCGGCCCTCGCAGACGTCGTGGCGATCCCGGTGACACCGTTCGCCGAGGACGGAAGCATCGACTCCGCGACCCATCGCGCCCTGACGCGCAGGCTGCTCGACGGCGGCATCCGCACCGTCACCCCGAACGGCAACACCGGGGAGTTCTACGCCCTCACCCCGGACGAGCGGCGGCTGGTCACCGAGCTGACGGTGGAGGAGGCCGCGGGAGGCGCCACCGTCCTGGTGGGCGTCGGCCACGACGTGCCGACCGCGGTGGCCGCGGCCGAGCACGCCGCCGAGGCCGGTGCCGCGATGGTGATGGTGCACCAGCCGGTGCATCCGTACATCGCGCAGGAAGGGTGGGTCGACTACCACCGGTCGATCGCCGAGGCCGTGCCGCAGCTCGGCGTCGTCCCCTACATCCGCAGCCCGCGGCTGGCCGGCGAGCGGCTCGCCGAACTCGCCGACGCCTGCCCCAACGTCGTCGGTGTGAAGTACGCGGTCCCCGACGCGGCCCGCTTCGGCGCCTTCGCCCGGGACGCCGGCCTGGAGCGGTTCGTCTGGATCGCCGGTCTCGCGGAGCTGTACGCCCCCTCCTACTTCGCCACCGGCGCCACCGGCTTCACCTCCGGTCTGGTCAACGTCGCCCCGGCCGTCTCCCTCGACATGCTGGAGGCGCTGCGGGCCGGGGACTACGTGGCGGCGATGAAGGTCTGGGAGCGCATCCGCCGCTTCGAGGAACTCCGCGCCGAGGAGCAGTCCGCCGACAACGTCACCGTCGTGAAGGAGGCCCTGTCCGCGCTGGGGCTCTGCCGTCGCGACGTACGCGCTCCGAGCCGGGTCCTGCCCGACACCCGCCGCGCCGAGGTCGCCGGGCTGACAGCCGCGTGGTCCCTGTGAGCGACGCGTCGACCCGGGTCCCGGGAGGCCGCCGTATCGCGCCCGAGGAGCTGCGCAGCCACCGGTGGTTCGGCACGGACGGGCTGAGGTCCTTCAGCCACCGGGCCCGCACCCGTCAGCTCGGCTACCTCCCCGAGGAGCACCTCGGCAAGCCGGTCATCGCGGTGCTCAACACCTGGTCCGACATCAACCCCTGCCACAGCCACCTGCGCGAACGGGCGCAGGCGGTCAAGCGGGGGGTCTGGCAGGCGGGCGGGTTCCCGCTGGAGTTCCCGGTGTCCACCCTGTCGGAGACCTTCCAGAAGCCGACCCCGATGCTCTATCGCAACCTGCTGGCGATGGAGACCGAGGAGCTGCTGCGCTCCTACCCCGTCGACGGGGCCGTGCTGCTGGGCGGCTGCGACAAGTCGACGCCCGCGCTGCTGATGGGCGCCGCCTCCGTGAACCTGCCGACCGTCTTCGTGCCCGCCGGGCCGATGCTGCCCGGGCACTGGCGCAACGAGGTCCTCGGCTCCGGCACGGACATGTGGCGGTACTGGGACGACCGGCGGGCCGGGATCATCGGCGACTGCGAGATGGCCGAGCTGGAGAACGGTCTGGCCCGCTCCCCCGGCCACTGCATGACGATGGGCACCGCCTCCACCCTGACGGCCGCCGCCGAGGTGCTGGGGGTCGCCCTGCCGGGGGCGTCGTCCCTACCGGCAGTCGACTCGGGGCACGAGCGGATGGCCGCGGCTTCGGGGCTGCGGATCGTCGACCTCGTCCTGCGGCAGGTGACGTTGTCGCAGATCCTGACACCGCAGGCGTACGAGGACGCCGTCGCCACGGTTCTCGCGCTCGGCGGCTCCACCAACGCGGTGATCCACCTGATCGCCATGGCGGGCCGGTCCGGCGTGAAGCTCACCCTGGACGACTTCGACCGGATCGCCCGTACGGTGCCCGTGCTCGCCGACCTCCGCCCCGGCGGACGGTACTTGATGGAGGACTTCCACTTCGCCGGCGGTCTGCCGGGCTTCCTGGGGCGACTCACCGACGTACTGCACCTGGACCGGCCCACGGTCGCGCACGCCACCCTGCGCGAGCAGCTCGACGGTGCCCCCGTCCACAACGCCGACGTCATACGCGAGCGCTCCGACCCACTGGCCGGGGAAGGCGGGGTGGCCGTGCTGCGTGGCAACCTCTGTCCCGACGGGGCCGTCATCAAGCACATCGCCGCCGAGCCGCGCCTGCTGCGCCACACCGGGCCCGCCGTCGTCTTCGACGACTACCGGGAGCTCCAGCGCACGATCAACGACCCGGCCCTCGGCCTCACTCCGGACCATGTGCTCGTGCTGCGCAACGCCGGACCCCAGGGCGGTCCCGGCATGCCCGAGTACGGCATGCTGCCGATCCCCGACTACCTGCTGAAACAAGGTGTGCGGGACATGGTGCGGATCTCCGACGCGCGGATGAGCGGCACCAGTTACGGGGCGTGCGTCCTGCACATCGCGCCCGAGTCCTTCGTCGGCGGGCCGCTGGCCCTGGTCCGCACCGGCGACCTCATCACCCTGGACGTCGAGGCCCGGCTCCTGCGGCTCGACGTCGACGACGAGGAACTGGAGCGGCGCCGGGCCGCCTGGTCCCCGCCGCCCGCCCGTTACGGACGGGGTTACGGGGCGCTGTACCAGGACCAGATCACCCAGGCCGACACCGGATGCGACTTCGCGTTCCTGGCCCGGGAGGGAGAAGTGCCCGACCCGTACGCGGGATGAACCGACCCGTGATCGGGATGAACCGGATCCCGTGAACGTACGCGGGTCCCATGACCGTACGCGGGCCCCGTGAACGTCGCCGGGCTCCATGACCGTACGCGGCTCCGTCACCGTACCCGGACGGAGCCGGGAACCCCCTTGCGCACCTCGCTCCCCCGGGTCGCTCCAGCCCTTCTCAGCAAGCGCTTTCACAGCTGCTTTCACAGCCAAGTCCAGCAGGCCCGGACGTCCAGCGCATCCAGCACCTCCCAGAGATCGGAGACGTGTCATGGCCCCCACCGCAGCCGTGGCCACACCGCCGCCCAAAGAGTCCCGGCGCCGCCGGGCGAGCCCCCGCCGACTGCCGTATCTGCTGATCGCGCCGGCGGGCCTCCTGATGCTGGGCTTCATCGCCTATCCGGTGCTCAGCGTCTTCTACTACAGCCTGCAGAACTACAACGTCACCAAGCCGTGGCGGAACGGTTTCGCCGGGCTCGACAACTTCCGGCGCGTCTTCACCGAGGACGACCAGTTCTGGCCGACGCTCGGGTTCAGCGCCCAGTGGGTCTTCACGCAGGTCACGCTCCAGCTGCTCCTCGGCCTGGCGCTCGCCCTGATCGTCAACCAGACGTTCATCGGGCGCGGCATCTCCCGGGCCATGGTGTTCTCCCCCTGGGCGGTCTCCGGTGTGCTGACCAGCACGATCTGGATCCTGCTCTACAACTCCTCGACGGGCTTCAGCCGCTACCTCGCGGACGCGGGGATCGGCGAGTACGGCACGTCGGTGCTCTCGGACACCGGAACCGTCTTCTGGGCGGCCACCGTCACCGAACTCTGGCGCGGCGTCCCCTTCTTCGCGATTCTCATCCTCGCCGACCTCCAGTCCGTCTCGAAGGAGTTGTACGAGGCGGCGTCGGTCGACGGCGCCGGCCGGCTGCGGCAGTTCTTCCACATCACGCTGCCCCACCTGCGGGACGCGATCATCCTCGCCACCCTGCTGCGCGGTGTCTGGGAGTTCAACAACGTCGACCTGCTCTACACCCTCACCGGCGGCGGTCCCGCGGGCGAGACCACCACCCTGCCGCTCTACGTGGCCAACACCGGCATCGAGGGCCACGACTTCGGGTACGCCTCCGCGCTCACCACCGTCGCCTTCGTAATCCTCCTCTTCTGTTCGATCGTCTATCTGCGCCTGAGCAAGTTCGGAGGCGACCGCACGTGACCGCCCTGCTCACCGAGAAGAACGGAGCCGCCCGGCGGTCCTCCGCTCCCGGCTCCCCGCCGTCCGCCCCGCGCCGCCGCCCAGGGCGGGAGCGTGCCTTCGACGACGTGCCGCGCTGGCAGATCTATCTGCCGCTCGGTCTCTACCTGCTCTTCACGCTCATCCCGTTCTACTGGATGCTGCTCTTCGCCGTACGGCCCGCGGGTTCCACGTCGCTGGTGCCCTGGCCGATGACCGGAGCGCACTTCTCCAAGGTCTGGAACGAGCGGAGTTTCGCCGTCTTCTTCCAGAACAGCATGATCGTCGGCGTCGCGACGCTCGTCGCCACGACCCTGGTCGCCCTGGCCGGCGGCTACGCCCTGGCCCGGTTCGACTTCAGGATCAAGGGCGCGTTCATGCTCGCGCTGCTCTGCTCGCAGTTCATCCCGGGCGCCCTGATGCTCGTACCGCTCTTCGAGATCTTCCGGAACCTCCAGATGATCAACTCGCTGGGGAGCGTCGTCATCGCGGAGACGGTCTTCCAGCTCCCGCTGTCGATCATCCTGATCAGCGGCTTCATCAAGAACGTCCCCGTCTCCCTGGAGGAGGCCGCCTGGGTCGACGGCTGCTCGCGCTTCACCGCCTTCCGCACCGTCGTCCTGCCGCTCCTGCGTCCCGGGCTGATCGCCGTCGGCTCCTTCGCGTTCGTGCACAGCTGGAACCACTTCCTCTTCGCCCTGATGTTCCTGAGCGAGCAGGACAAGCAGACGATCCCGGTCGGTCTGAACACGCTGATCGGCGCGGACAGCGTCGACCTGGGCGCGCTCGCGGCGGGCGGCGTCATCGCGGCCGTCCCCGTGGTGATCGTGTTCGCCTTCATCCAGAAGTGGCTCATCACGGGCTTCAGCGCCGGCGCGGTGAAGGGATGAGGAGAGTGACCGTCCCCGCCACGGACCCGGCCGCCCCCGTGCCCGACGTCCCGTCCGCCTCCACGCCCGCCCCCGTGCCCGTCGTCCTGGCGGGCGCCCGGGGACACGGCCGGTGGCACCTGGCCAATGTGCGCCGGCTCCAGCACCAGGGCCGGATCAGGCTGGCCGGCATCTGCGAGCTGGAGCCGCTGACCGAGGATGAGCTCGCCGCCGCCGGGTTCGGCGCCGGCGAGTCGCCCGAGCAGTCCGCCGACTTCGGGGCGCTCCTGGACGTCACCGGAGCGCGGGCGGCCATCATCTGCACCCCGATCCAGACCCACACCGAGCTGGCGCTCACCGCCGCCGCCCGGGGCGTCCACCTGCTGCTGGAGAAGCCGCCCGCCGCCCTCTGGGCCGACTACGCGCGGATGACCGAAGGCGTCGAACGAGCCGGCGTCGCCTGCCAGGTGGGGTTCCAGTCATTCGGGTCGCACGCCCTGCCCGCCATCCGCGAGCTGGTGGCCACCGGGGCCATCGGAAACGTCACCGGCTTCGGGGCCGCCGGCGCGTGGGTCCGCGACGACGCCTACTTCCGGCGGGCGCCCTGGGCCGGGCGGCGCAGGATCGGCACCACCGACGTGGTCGACGGCGTCCTCACCAACCCCCTGGCGCACGCCGTGGCCACCGCACTCGAACTGGCCTGCCGGGGCCGGGCCGAGCAGGTCACCGCCATCGAGACGGAGCTGTTCCGGGCGCACGCCATCGAGGCGGACGACACCAGCAGCGTCCGCATCACCACCGCCGACGGGCCGCGCGTCACCGTCGCCGTCACCCTGTGCGCCGAACGCCCCGGGGAACCGTACGTCATCGTGCACGGCGAGAAGGGCCGGATCACCTTCTGGTACAAACAGGACCGCGTCCTGGTGCAGCGCGCCGGGCGGGGCCCCGAGGAGACCGTCCACGGGCGGACCGATCTCCTGGAGAACCTCCTCGACCACCTGGAGCACGGCACACCGCTGCTGGTTCCGCCCGCGTCGACGGGGGCGTTCATGCGCGTCGTCGAGGCCGTACGCACCGCCCCCGAGCCCGCCCCGCTGCCCGACCACGCGTGGGAGACCCGGCACGACGGGCCGGACGGCGGGGCGCGGCGGGTCGTGCCGGGCATCGACTCCCTGGTCGACGCCGGGGCCGAGTCCCTCCGCCTCTTCTCCGAACTGGGCGCCCCCTGGGCCCGGGTGGACGAGGTGGCCGCCTCATGAGGCAGCACGCGACGGACCCGTTCCCCGACCTTCCTGCCACCCTTGCCTGCGGCGCCGACACCGTCGCCCACTACGGCTACGCGCCGGGACCGGACGGCCGCCCGCGTCTCCACCCCGTCACCACCCTCGGCGGGGTCACCGTCACCGAGGAGCGCCCCGCCGACCACCTCCACCACCTGGGCGTCTCCGTCGCCGTCCCCGATGTGGCCGGGTACAACTTCTGGGGCGGGCGCACCTTCGTACGGGGTCGGGGACCCACCGCACTCGACAACCACGGCGTCCAGCGCCATCTGGCCCGGCCGCACCGGAGCCCGAACGGCTTCACGCAGGAGCTCGGCTGGGAAGCGGCCGGCGTCGAGCTCCTGCGTGAGCACCGCACCCTCTCGGCCACCCGGATCTCCGGCACCGCCTGGGAGCTGGACTTCTCCTTCGTGCTCACCAACACCGGGGACACGGACCTCTCCATCGGCAGCCCCGCGACCAACGGGCGGCCGGGGGCCGGGTACGGCGGCTTCTTCTGGCGCGCCCCCAAGGAGGCGGCACCACCCACCGTGTTCAGCGCCACGCGCGAGGGTGAGGGCGAGGTCCACGGCCGCACCGCCGACTGGCTGGCGCTCTCCGGGAACGGCTGGACGCTCGTGTTCGCGGGGGCGACCGGGGAGACCCGGCGGGACCCGTGGTTCGTGAGGACCGCCGAGTACCCGGGCGTCGGCTCAAGCCTCGCTGCGCACGAGCGGCTGCCCGTACCCGCCGGGGCCTCGGTCGTACGCCGGATCATCACCGTCGTCGTGGACGGCAGGACGGACCGGGAGACCGCAGCCCGGTACGCGCGCGAGGCGGTGGCCCGGTGAGCCGCCCCTGGACCTCCGACCTGGGTGACGGGACGTACCGCAACCCGGTCCTGAACGCCGACTGGTCAGACCCGGACGTCGTCCGCGTCGGCGACGACCACTACCTCACCGCGTCCAGCTTCGGCCGGTCCCCCGGGCTGCCGCTCCTGCACTCCCGCGACCTGGTCAACTGGACCGCCGTCGGGCACGCGCTGGACCGCCTCGAACCCGCCGACGAGTTCGCCGCCCCCCGCCACGACCGCGGAGTATGGGCGCCCTCGCTGCGCCACCACGGCGGACGCTTCTGGATCTTCTGGGGCGACCCCGACCACGGTATCCAGCAGATCAACGCGGACCGCGTCGAGGGGCCCTGGAGCACCCCGCATCTGCTCAAGGCGGGCAAGGGGTTCATCGACGCCTGCCCGCTGTGGGACGAGGAGACCGGCGAGGCCTATCTCGTCCACGCGTGGGCCAGGTCCCGCTCCGGCGTCAAGAACCGCCTCACCGGCCACCGGATGAGCCCCGACGGCCGGGAACTCCTCGACGACGGATCGACGTTGGTGGACGCCGACCGGATACCGGGCTGGTTCACCCTCGAAGGCCCCAAGCTCTACCGCCGCGACGGGTACTTCTGGATCCTCGCTCCGGCCGGCGGCGTGGAGACCGGCTGGCAGGGCGCGTTCCGTTCCCGCGACTTCTTCGGCCCGTACGAGGAACGCGTCGTCCTCGCCCAGGGCCGCACCGACGTCAACGGCCCCCATCAGGGCGGTTGGGTGCACACCTCCGCGGGCGAGGACTGGTTCCTCCACTTCCAGGCCCGGGGAGCGTACGGGCGGGTCGTCCACCTCCAGCCGATGCGCTGGAACGCCGAGGGCTGGCCCGTCATCGGCGACCAGGGCGAACCCGTCCCCGTGCACACCAAACCCGTCGCCCCCGCACAGCCGGTGACGGCACCCGCCGTCGACGACGACTTCCCCGGGGGCCGTCCCGGCGCACAGTGGCAGTGGACGGCCAACCCGCACCCCGGCTGGACCACCCGGCACAGCGGGGACGGGCTGCGGCTCACCTGCGTACGGACCGCGTACGAGCACGACCTGCGGCTGCTGCCGAGCATCCTGGTCCAGCGGCTGCCCGCCGAAGAGTTCACCGTCGACGTGGACCTCGCCCTGGACAGCCGCGAGCCGGGCGCCAAGGCCGGACTCGCCGTCCTGGGCGACGCCTTCGGCTGGATCGGCCTCGCCCTCGCGGAGGACGGCACACCGCGGCTCGTCCACCGCTTCGCCGAGGGCGTCGCCGTACACGAACGGGACGCGGCCGACTCCCGCGCGTCCCCCGACGGACGGGCCCGGCTGCGCGTCGAGGTCACGGCGGGGGCCCGCTGCCGCTTCTCCGCCGACACCGGCGACGGGTTCCGGCCCTCGGGCCAGGTCTTCGCCGCCACCCCTTGGCGCTGGGTCGGGGCCCTCCTCGGGCTCTTCGCCACCGCACCGGCCGGGACGGGCCCCGCCGGAACGGCCCGCTTCACCTCATTCCGCGTCACCGGCCCCCACCCCCCGCAGAAGTACACACGTCACGACCCATCACACCCGCATCACCAGCAGACAGAAAAGAGCCGACGATGAACATCTCGAAGACACAGCGGGGGCGTGCCACGGCCGCGATCTCCCTCACGGCGGTGCTCGCGCTGACGGCGACCGCGTGCGGCGACGACGGCAGCGGCTCCGGCACGGAGGGCAGCGGAAAGGGCGAGATCACCTTCTGGGACAACAACGGCGGTCCGCGCACCGCCGTCTGGACCGAGATCATCAAGGACTTCGAGAAGCAGAACCCCGACATCGAGGTCACGTACGTCCCGATCCCGATCGCCGACGTCCAGTCGAAGTACGACACCGCGATCGCGGGCGGCGGGCTGCCCGACGTCGGCGGCGTCGGCACGGCCTACCTGGCCAACATGGTCTCCCAGGAAGCTCTGGAGCCGGTCAACGACCGGCTGGAGAAGTCCGCGCTGAAGGGCAAGCTGGTCGAGTCCATGGTCGAGAGCGTCCGCGCCGCGGCCGGCCGGGGCGACGACGTCTACTCCGTACCGACCTCCGCGAACAACGGCGTGCTCTGGTACCGCACCGACCTGTTCGAGCAGGCCGGTCTGAAGGCTCCCGACACCTGGGCGAATTTCTACACGGCGGCCGAGAAACTGACCGACGCGAAGGACAACAGGTTCGGCTACACGATCCGCGGCGGCGCGGGCTCCATCGCGCAGGCGCTGGACGCCGTCTACGGCCAGTCCGGCATCACCGAGTTCTGGGACGGCGACAGGACGACGCTCAACGACCCGAAGAACGTCGCGGCACTGGAGAAGTACGCCGGGCTCTTCAAGAAGACCACGCCCGCGGCCGACGTCAACAACGACTTCACCAAGATGGTGGCCCAGTGGGACACCGGCACGATCGGCATGCTGAGCCACAATCTCGGCTCCTACCAGGACCACCTCAAGGCCCTCGGCGAGGACAAGTTCGCGGGCATACCCGCACCCGTCGGGGACAGCGGCACCCGGGTGCAGGTCTCCAACCCCGTCGACGGCCTCGGCCTCTTCCGGTCGAGCCGGAACAAGACCGCGGCGTGGAAGTTCATCGAGTTCGCGGCCTCGCACGCGTCCAACAGCAAGTGGAACGAGTCGGCGGGCGCCATCCCGGCCAACGCCGAAGCGGCGAAGGACCCGTGGATCAAGGAGACCGAGTCGACCGCGCTGGCCGCGAAGACCCTGACCGACGGCTCGACGAAGATCGTCGACCTGCCGTACTACCTGCCGGACTGGAACAACATCAGCAAGGCGGACAACGAGCCGGAGTTCCAGAAACTGCTGCTCGGCAAGATCACGGCCAAGGAGTTCCTGGACGAGATGGCCGAGGAGCTGAACGCCGCCAACAAGGAGTGGAAGGAGATCGGCAACGGCTGATCGGGCCTCGCTTTCTGTCCCCTCCCCCGCTGACGGGGGCCGGCGGCGGTCCGGGCAGCGCTCCGCCGCCGGCCCCTCGGGCGCTGCCGGGTGAGGACGTGCTCGCCGAGCGCGGCGTCCGCCGACTGGACGAGCGGGTCCCGGTGGAGTGGATCACCTGGTCCAAACCCGCCTGACGTGCCCTCACTCTCCTCTCCCCTCTCCCTGTGCTTCCTCTGTCCTCCGTGAGTCCTCCCTCAGTCCTCGTCCTGTCCTTCTCCCTTCTCTCCCTTCCGACGACACAGAAGGATTCGCCATGCCCGCACGCAAGCGTCACACCCGCGCCATCGCCGTGACCCTGGGCTGCGCCTCCCTGGCCCTCGCCCTCGGCACCCCCGGCCGGGCCACCGCACACCCGCGCCACCCCGGCCCCGGCATCGAGCGCGCGGTGCTTCCCGCCGGAGACGGCTGGGCCGCCGCCGAGGGCTCCACCACGGGCGGCGCGAACGCCACCCCCGACCACGTCTACTCGGTGACCAACCGGGCCGAACTCGTCGCCGCCTTGGCGGAGGCGGGCGACGCGCCGAAGATCGTCAGGATCTCCGGGACCGTGCACGGCAACTCCGACGTCCACGGCACGCCGATCGACTGCGAGCAGTATCAGACCGGCGGCTACACGCTGGAGAAGTACCTCACCGCCTACGACCCCGAGGTCTGGGGCCGGGACGCGGTCCCCTCGGGTCCGCTGGAGGAGGCCCGCGCCGCCTCCGCGAAGCTCCAGGCAGCCTCCGTCCATATCAAGGTCCCCTCCAACACCACCCTGGTCGGCGTGGGGAAGAACCCGAAGGTCGTCGGCGCCTCGCTCCAGGTGAGGGACGTCTCCAACGTCATCATCCGCAACCTCGGCTTCGAGGACACCTATGACTGCTTCCCCCAGTGGGACCCCATGGACGGGGCCGAGGGCGCCTGGAACTCCGAGTACGACAACCTCGTCGTGTACGGGTCCCGTCATGTCTGGGTGGACCACAACACGTTCAGCGACGGCGACCGCCCCGACGCGGAGCAGCCCCACTACTTCGGCCAGGTGTACCAGCAGCACGACGGCCTCTTCGACATCGTGCGCGGCGCGGACCTGGTCACCGTCTCGTGGAACGTCCTCAGGGACCACGACAAGACCATGCTCATCGGCAACAGCGACGGCGCGGGCGCCACCGACCGGGACAAGCTCCGCGTCACGCTCCACCACAACCTCTTCAAGGACGTGAAGGAGCGGGCGCCGCGCGTGCGGTTCGGCCGGGTCGACTCGTACAACAACCACTTCGTGGCAACAAAGGGCAGCGCCTACGGATACACGTACGGCATCGGCGCGGAGTCCCGGCTGGTGGCCGAACACAACGCGTTCACCCTGGCGCGGGACGTGGACCGGGCGACGATCCTGAAGAAGTGGTCGGAGTCGTCACTCACGGCGGCGAACAACTACGTCGACGGGCGGAAGACCGACCTGGTCGCCGTGCACAACGCGGGGGTGCCGGGCGAGCACCTCACCGAGGGCGCCGGCTGGACGCCCCGCCTGCGGACGGCGGTCCACCACCCGCTCGCCGTGCCGGTGCTCGTGGCGCTCCGTGCGGGAGCGGGCAGGGCGAGCACGACGGGCCGCTGAGCACGCACGCCCGACCGCACGTAACCGACCGTTCGCGAACCGGCCGGAGCGGCACCGCATGCTTTCCACCACCCCGGAGAGCGCCGCTCCGGCCTTTCGCCATCCGCCGCGAGGAGCCCCATCATGCCCAACGGCCCCTGCCCACCCGACGGCCCTTCTCTGCCCGGGAATCCGTACCTGACCAGCGGCCCTTGCCCGACCAGCAGGCGCACCGCCCTCTCCCTGCTCGCCGGAACGGGTGCGGCCCCGGGTTCGCCGCCCGCGACCTGACCTTCGCCAACGACCGGCTGCGCTCCGACAACCCCGAGTACACCGGCACGCAGACCGTCGCCGTCAAGGTCCAGGGGGACCGGTCGGCGTTCCACGGCTGCCGGTTCCTCGGCCTCCAGGACACCCTGTACGCCGACTCACTCGCCGTCACCGCGTCCGCCCGCCAGTACTACCGCGACTGCTCCGTGGAAGGCGACGTCGACTTCGTCTTCGGCCGCGCCACCGCCGTCTTCGACCACTGCCACTTCCGCGCGCTGAACCGCACCGACCTGGCCTCGGCCCCCCTACGGCTACGTCTTCGCGCCGAGCACCGCCGGGACCAACCCGCACGGTTTCCTCGTCGTCCTCTCCCGGGTCACGAGCACCGCCCCCGACGCGCACCACAAGCTCGCCCGCCCCTGGGTGCCCTCGTCGGACCTCACGGCACACCCCATGCTGACCGTCCGCGACAGCCGGCTCGGCCCGGGGATCGACGCGAGGACGCCGTACGCCACCATGTCCGCGGGCTTCGCGTGGCAGGATCAGCGCTTCGCCGAGTACCGCAACACCGGCCCCGGCGCCGGCGTCACCGGCCCCGCGAACCGGCCGCAGCTCAGTCCGGTCGAGGCCCGTGCCCACGTCCCGGCCCGCCGGCTGGACGCCCGGGACCCGCACCTCCCGACCGCGTGGGAGGTGCGGGTCGTGGATCGTGGGAGCGGTCCGTGTGGTCAGCCCGCGTAGGTCTCGAACTCGGCGATCCTCGGAGTGCCGGTCGAGCCGGTGATCTCGAAGGTGATCTTCCGCAGGGAGGTACGGGGAAAGCTGATGGCGCCCGCTCCTTCGCCGGAGGTCAGGACGGCGCCGGTGTCTCCGTTGAAAAGCCGCCAGCCCTTGATGGCACCGGTGGAACCCGCTGCCTCACGGATGACGACCGAGGAGATCTGGGTGGCGGAGGCCCACTTGATCGAGGCGGAGCCGGTGGGGCCGGCGGGTGACCAGTAGGTGTTCCGGTCGCCGTCGCGCAGATCGCCGTAGCT
The DNA here is from genome assembly GCF_041435495.1 of Streptomyces sp. NBC_01116. Taxonomy (NCBI): domain Bacteria; kingdom Bacillati; phylum Actinomycetota; class Actinomycetes; order Kitasatosporales; family Streptomycetaceae; genus Streptomyces; species Streptomyces sp. NBC_01116. The sequence goes on along the minus strand of NZ_CP108644.1, from coordinate 8,499,170 downwards.
CGTGCCGGCGGCCTTGCTGGAGCCGTCGGAGCCGGCTCCGATGCTGAGGTTGGTCCCGGTGGGCGGGGTGGGATCGGTCGGGCCGGGCGTCGGGTCCGTCGGTCCTGGCGTCGGGTCGGTCGGCGTCGGCGTCGGCGTGGGCGTCTGCGGGGTGCAGTTGCCGTCCGAGACCTTCAGGCCCGTGCCCGCGCCCGCCGTGCGGCTGACGACGTCCGGCACGCAACCGGCCGTGTCGGCACGGTAGGTGTAGGGGATGTCGACGGTGGTGGTGGACTTCATGTCGGGCCCTGCGGGGTTGGTCGTGCCGCCGGGGCTGGACCAGGTCACGTTGTCGAGGGTGTTCCCGCCGGCCTGCCAGTAGCCGGCCTCGTCGGTGTAGAAGGTGCCGAGGACGTCCTTGGAGTCCTGGAAGTAGTTGTTCTCCACCTTGGCGCGGGCCCCGGCCCGGGAGTTGATGCCGGACTCGTTGAGCCGCACGTAGTGGTTGTTGTAGATGTGGGCGATGCCGCCGCGCAGCAGGGGCGCGCGGGAGTCGATGTTCTCGTACAGGTTGTGGTGGTAGGTGATGAATCCGTTGGAGAGGTCGCTCTCGCTGGACCCCACCAGGCCGCCGCGGCCGGAGTTGCGCAGGATGCTGTACGAGAGGGTCACGTACTGCGTGTTGGCCTTCATGTCGAAGAGTCCGTCGTAGCCCTCCGACTCCCCGCCCGACGCCTCCAGGGTCGTGTGGTCGACCCAGACGTTGCGGACGCCGGACTCCATGCCGATGGCGTCGCCGCCGTTGGAGGTGGGCGAGCCGGACTTCTTGACGTTCCGGACGGTGACGTTCTGGATGATGATGTTGCCGGCCTCGCGCAGGTGGATGCCCAGCTGGTCGAAGACGGCCCCGCTGCCGACGCCGACGATCGTGACGTTGCTGATCTGCTTGAGCTCGATCACGCCGGCGGCGGTGCTGCAGCTGTCGCCCGACACCTTGGCGGTGTTGCCGTGGTTGATGGTGCCTTCGACCTCGATCACGATCGGGGTACTGCTGTCGGCCCGCCCGCACAGCGCCTCGTGGATCTGGGTCCCGGTGGTGGCGCGGACGGTCTGCCCGCCCGCCCCGCCGGTGGTCCCGCCGTTCTGGGTGGCGTAGCCGGTGGCGCTCCCGGTCGCCGCCGCCGCCTCGGGCGCCGACAGCCCTGCTCCGGCCGCGGCCGCGGCCGCGATGGCCAGAGTTGCCACGGCGGCTTGCAACCGCCGTGCGACTGGTCGTTCCATGGTCGTCTCCCCTGCGTAATCGGTCGGTCGGTGATGGATGACAGAGAACGCACACATGGCGTGCTCATGACATGTGGGAGCGCTCCCGCATGCCGCCGCACAGAAGCGGCTCCGTCGGTCCGGGGGGCATGCGGCAGCGCTCCGGCGCCCCGGGCTCCACACCGCGAGCGACGGGACAGCAAGCGCTTTCTAAAGTGAACGTAGAGGGGTCCGGCCAGCATGGCAAGGTCCTTGCGGCAGCGGCTTTCCCGGAACCGCTCCCGTATCGAAGTACCGTGACCCACGCGCCCGTTCGGGACGGCTCAACGCCAACAGCCCGCTCATCGGGCGCTGATGGCACCGCGAAGGGTCCAACGGATCAGGTCGTCGACCCCGTGGCGTGCGACGAGCCCGTCACCGGTCGCGTGGAGGCCGGTGTAGACGATGCTCCACAGCATGCGCTGGATCCACTGGGCCGGGACGGCGGAGTCGAGCTCACCGTCCCGTTGCCCCCGCCGGATCTCCGCGACGAGGATCTCGTCGACCTCGCCCGCGACCGGGGCGTCCGCGCGGGAGGGCTCCTCCCCCGCCGAGGCGAACAGGAACAGCACCCGGTCGCCGACGTGGACCATGGCACTGACGATCCGGTCGACCACCTCCAGCACCGGGCCGGAGCCGGGAGCGGCCTCCACGATCGCCGCGTGGAGGGCGGCCCAGGAGTCACTGGTGAGCGCCGACCGGAGATGTTCGCGGTCGGGGAAGTAGCGGTGGACGGTGGCGCGGCCGACACCGGCCGCCGCGGCGATGCGCCCCAGGCTCACGGCGGGATCCCGCGCCCACTCACCCGCCGCCGCATCGAGGATGGCACGACGCGTGCGCTGCTTCTGCGGTGACAACTCCATTGCCGGATCATAAGGCACAGTGTCATTATGAGACTATGAAGTCTCACTTTGATAGTTCATTGCCTCTTACCGTCGTGACCGGTGCGACCGGCGTGCTCGGGCGGCGCGTCGTCGATGGGCTGCTGAGCGGCGGCCGGCCGGTGCGAGCCGTGTCCCGGCGGCCCCGGCAGCGCGTTCTGCCGCCTGCCGTGGAGGTGGTGGCCGGCGATGTCCATGAGCCGTCGACGCTCGGCACCGCCTTCGAGGCGGCCAGGTCACTGGTGCTCATCGCGGTGCCGGACACGGCAGTCGCGGTCGTCGAACGCGCGCGGAAGGCGGGGATCGAGCACATCGTGGTCGTGTCGTCCGCCGCCGTGACCGCGGGCCATGACACCACCTACAACCTGCCCGTCGAGCGCGCGGTGCAGGCGTCCGGGCTCGACTGGTCGATCGTCCGGCCCGGTGAGTTCGCCACCAATGCCCTGCTCATCTGGGGTCCGGCCATCCGCTCCGGCCGGCGGGCGGTCGAGCCGTTCCCCGACCAGGCCGGCAACCCGATCCACGAGCAGGACATCGCCGACGTCATCCTCGCCGACCTGCTCGATCACGACCGCCGCGGACGCATCGACACGATCATCGGCCCCGACAGACTCACCAAGCGCGAACAGGTCGCCCTCATCGCCGGGGCGGTGGGAGAGGACATCGCCCTCGACGAGGTGACGCCCCAGCAGGCGCTCGACTTCTACCGCGAGCAGGGCGGGTTCGCGGCCGACAACGCCGACTGGCTGTACGGCCTCACCAGTTACGACGGGGTGGAAGGCGTCACCGACGAACCCGGCGAAGTGAACCCCGCTTCCGACGACGCCTACCTCACCCTCGCCGAGGTCCTCGGCCGACCGGGACGCTCCTACGCGCAGTGGGCCGGCGACCACGCCTCCGACTTCACCTTCACCGGAACGGTCGGCTGAGGATCAGTGCGCGCTGACGCTCTTTCCCCTCGTCTACGGGTACGGGCGGGGCGCGACGCGTCAGTCGGCCGGGAGCCAGCCCCGCTCGCTCAGCGCCGTGACGAAGCGGCCGTAGGCGTCGTCCAGGGCGGGGCGTTCCTCCGGTACCGGCTCGACGAGGGCGCCGCCGCGCACCATCGCCGCGGCGCTCGCAGCGAGGTCCTCGTGGAGCGTGCCGGTCGCGGCGAGGAGCGCGGCGCCGAAGGCCGTCTCCGCGCGCTCGACGACCCGGATCGGGCGGTCCAGGACGGTGGCCCGGATCGTCGTCCACACGGCGCTGCGGCTGCCCCCGCCGGCCGCGTGCAGGGGGCCGAGGACCGGAACGCCCAGACGCTCGACCCGGTCCAGGGCCAGGCGTTCGACGAAGGCGACTCCTTCGAGTGCGGCCCGGTGGGCGTCCGCCTCGTCGCGGGGGCGGCCCAGCTCGAATCCGCGTGCCGCGCCGGAGACGAAGGGGAACCGTTCGCCGTCGCGGCACAGCGGGTAGCGCACGTACGAGGCGGGGCCCCGGGCCGCAGCGGCGGCGTCCAGCGCGGGCAGGCGGGCCGGGGCTACGTCGGCCAGGCACTCCCCTCCGGTGTTGGAGGCACCGCCGGGGAGCCACCAGCCGTCGGGGTGACGATGGCTGTAGAACGCGCCGGTCGCGTCGCGGACCAGGTCCGCGGAGACTCCCTTGAGGACGTACGTGGTGCCGAGCACGCCCACGAAGCGGCCCGGCTCGACCGCCCCGGTGGCGATCTGGCCCGCGCAGCCGTCCGTCATCCCCAGGCGTACGGAGCATCCTTGGGGCAGGCCCGTGGCCTCGGCCGCCTCCGGGCCGACGACTCCGGCCTCCGTGGCGGGGGCGCGTACGGAGGGGAGCAGCGCGAGCGGGAAGTCGAAGGCGTCGAAGACCTCGTGCGCCCACTCCGCGGCACGGGCGTCGTAGCCGGACTTGAGCGCGTGGCTCCAGTCGGTGGCGACGGGGCGGCCCGTCAGCGCGCGCCCGACGACCTCGGGTGTGTGCAGGACCTGACGCAGAGCGGAACCGTATGTCCGCAGGCACCAGACGGCCCGGCCCAGCGCCGCGGTGGGCCCCACGGACAGGCCGAGCGCGTCCCACCGGGCGCTGCCCGCCCGCTGGGCCCCGGCGTTGGCGTCGGCGGCCCGCCGGTCGTCGTACATCAGGGCCGGGCCGAGCGGGACACCGTCGGTCCCGGTGGGCACGATGGTGCCGGACGTGGCGGACACGGCCACCGCGATCACCTCGCGGCCGCCCCGGGGCAGCGCGCCCGTCGTGCGGCGCAGCGCCGACCGTACGGCGGGCCACCACGACCGGGCGTCCTGCTCGCTCGTCCCGGCGGCGGTCCGTACGGGGGGCGGCAGTTCGCCCCGGGCCTCGGCGAGTACGCGCCCCTGGCCGTCCACGCACACCGTGCGGACGGACGCGGTGGCCACGTCGACGCCGATCACGGCCGGGGCGTGGGGAGTGGTGCGACGGGATGCACTGCTCATGGCGGAAAGCGTCCTTCCCCGGCGGGACGGGCCTGTGACGTCCACCGATCAGGTGGCGGTCCGTCGCGGTGGCTGCGTGCGTGTGAATTCACCATGCGTTCCATCATGGCGGCGGGGCGGGAGGAACGGCCTACTGGCGGAACGAGCGGCGTCAGGGGACGACCGCCGCCACCGTCACCCGGGTCCTTTCGCGGAGTTTGCCGAGCAGTTCGGCGTCCGCCCCGTCGTCCACGACGAGATGGTCCAGGTCGCCGACGGGCCCCACGCGGTGCAGCGCGGTCCGGGCCAGCTTGGTGTGGTCCATGAGCATCACCTTCGTGGCCGCCGACGTGAGCATCGCCCGTTTCACCAGCACCACGTCCTGCTCCTGGTGGTAGGCCGTCCTGGCGTCGAGGGCCGAGGTGGAGACCGCGACGAGGTCGACGGAGAGCGCCTCCACCGCCTCGACGCAGGGCATTCCGAGGAAGGAGTCATGGGTGCGCGAGTACTCGCCGCCCAGGGCGATCAGGCGGATGCCCTCGCACCCGGTGAAGACGTCGAGCACCCGGCGGGCGTTGGTGACGACGGTGAGCGGGGCGAGGTCGACCAGCAGGCCCGCCATGACCAGGACCGTGGTGGAATCGTCGAGCATCACCGACATCCCGGGCTCCACCAGCGCGGCGGCGGCGCGCGCGACAGCGTTCTTCTCCGCCGTGTTGACGCCGAGCCGGTAGTCGAGGCTCGACTCGAACACCGTGGACGGCAGGGCGGACGCGCCGCCGCGGAAGCGCCGCAGCACCCCTTGCCGCGCGAGGTCGTCGAGGTCGCGGTGGACGGTCATCAGGCTCACGCCCGCGAGCTGGGCGAGGGCGGCGCCCGTGGCCGTGCCCTGCTCCACGACATGGTCGGCGATGAGCCGTCGCCGTTCTTCGGCGGATCTCTTGGTCATGGGGGTCAGTCTCCCGCAGGGCCCGGGCCGGGCGCGGGGGCGGGGGGCGCGGTGGTGGGCACGTTGAGCGAGCGCAGCGCCGTCTCCGCGCCGCGGATCTCGATCTCCGTGACAGCCCCGTTGTCCAGTCGCGGGAAGATCCGCCGGTAGCGTCCGAGGGGCAGTCCGAGGAGTTCGCACAGGGCGATGCGCAGCAGGGTGTTGTGGGCGACGACCAGCACCTTCTCTCCCTGGTGTCGGTGGGCGAGGTCGCGCAGGGAGCCGGTCGCCCGCGCCGCGGCCAGGGCGACCGGCTCGGAGCCGGGGAAGGCGCCGGTGCCGGCGTCCTCGCGGAACCGCCGTACGGCTTCGGGGTCCTCCTCGGCCATCTCCTCGACGGTCCTGCCCTCGCCCCATCCGAAGTCCACCTCCCGCAGCCCCTCCCGGACGTCCGCCGTCAGGCCCAGCGCCGCCGCCGCGGGAGCCGCCGTCAGGCGCGCGCGGCCGAGCGGGGAGCAGGCGACCGCGTCCACGCCGTTGCGGGCGGCCCAGGATCCGAGGTCGGCTCCCTGGGCCACGCCCTTGGGCGTCAGGGCGACGTCGGTGACACCGGCGTACCGGTTCTCCGCGTGCCACTCGGTCTCGCCGTGGCGTACCAGCAGGAGCCGAGAGGTCATGGAGAGGCCCTTTCGAGGTCGAGGCGCAACCGCAGGATGAGCAACCACAGGAACGGCGAACGCGGGAACAGCAGACGCAAGGTGAGCAACAGAACGCGAGGTGAGCAACAGGCCGTACGCGCCGGGCGCATTGCCGGTTCACGTGGGCGCTGTTAAATTTAACAGAAATTCCACAGTCCAGGACCGCCCTGTCACGGCTCGGATCACCCTCCGGCCTGCTCGCCACGCAAGCCCACCGGCTCTCCTCGCAGAAGGAATCCGACGTCATGCGCATCCTCGCCGCAGGCGACCACTTCGTCCGTCCCTCGTTGATCCGCGCGGCAGTGAGCCAGGAGCTGTCGCGTACGGCCCGGGAGCTCCCGGAGTTCGCGGAGCTGACCCTCCCCTGGCCCCACGAGCCCTTCGGCCCGGTCGCGGAGGTGCACGAGGCGAGCGGTACGGAGGACGAGCTCATCGAGGCGCTGTCCGGGGCCTCGGTCTGCGTGACGCAGATGGCCCCGTTCACCGGCCGGGTGTTCGCCGCGTCGCCCGCGTTGCGCCTCGTCGCCGTCTCCCGGGGCGGGCCGGTCAATGTGGACCTGGCCGCCGCCACCCGTCACGGGGTCAGGGTCAGCTTCGCCCCCGGCCGCAACGCCCAGGCCGCCGCGGAGTTCGCCGTGGGGCTGATGCTCGCCGCGATGCGCCGCGTCACCACCGCCGACGCGGAGCTGAAGCGGGGCATCTGGCGGGGCGATCTGTACGCGTACGAGGAGAGCGGCGGCGAGCTGGGCGGGGCCACGGTCGGACTCGTGGGCTACGGCGCCATCGGCCGCATCGTGGCACGGGTGATGCGCGCCTTCGGGGCCCGTGTGCTCGCGGCCGACCCGTACGCCGATCGGGCGGCGATCGAGGCGGACGGGGTCGAACCGGTCGAGCTGGACGACCTCCTGAGCCGGAGTTCGGTGGTGAGTCTGCATGCCCGCCTGACGGAGGAGACCCACCACCTGCTCGACTCCCGCCGCCTCGGGCTGCTGCCGCACGGCGCGGTCCTGGTGAACTCCGCCCGTGGCGGGCTGCTCGACCACAGGCCGCTGCCGGAGCTGCTGCGGGGCGGCGCCCTCGGGGCGCTCGCCCTCGACGTGTACGACATCGAGCCGATCCCCGCCGACTGGGCCCTGCGCGACGTGCCGAACGTGATCACGACCCCCCATCTCGCGGGCGCGACCCGGCAGACGGCGCACCGGGCGGCGTCCGTCACCGCATCCGAGGTCGGCCGCTTCCTGCGCGGGGAGGAGCCGGCCCACCTCGCGAACCATGACGTCCTGGCGGCCGGTCGGACCTGACGGCGACCGCCCTCGCCGTGACCGTCGCCCGGGAGCTCGTCCGCCCCCCGCCGGCCCCACTCCGCACCATCTGCTCGCTTCCGCCTCTATCCGTTCTTGTCTACTGATATCGGCCCGCATCGTCTCGTACGGGAGGCACCAGGCGTGAGCACCATCATCGGTGTGGACATCGGGACGTCGGTCACCAAGGCCGTGGCGTTCGACGGGGCGGGTGACGCGCTGGCCTCCGCGAGCCGGCGCTCCCATCTGGACATGCTGCCGGGCGGTCGCGTCGAGCAGGATCTCGACGACGTCGTGGCCGGTGTCGGCGAGGTCGTGCGCGAAGTCGCCGCCGCCGTCGGCCGGACACCGGACGCCGTGGCGCTCACCGGTCAGGGGGACGGTCTGTGGCTGCGGGACTCCGAGGGCCGCCCGGTGCGGCCCGCCATCTCCTGGATGGACGCGCGGGCCTCGGACGTGGTGACCCGCTGGCTGGTGGACGGCACGGTCGGCACCGCTTACGCGCACACCGGCTCCGGCATGTTCCCGGGATGCCACGGCCCGCTGCTGAACTGGCTCCAGGAACACGAGCCGGAGTCGCTGGACCGGGCCGCCGTCGCGGGGTACTGCGTCGACGCTGTCGCCCAGCGCCTCACCGGCCGGGTGTGCCTGGACGCCTCCGACGCGACGCTGCCGTTCCTCGACCCCCGTACCCGTCGCTACGCACCCCAGGCGCTGGCGGCCTGCGGCGTCGAGGAACGGGCGGGTCTGCTGCCGCCTCCCGCCGCCCCCGGCACGGTGCTCGGGCTGGACGGCCGCGGCGCCGGACTCCTGGGGCTCCCCGAGGGGCTGCCCGTCGTGGCGGGGCCGTACGACCTGCCGGCGTGCGCGATCGGCAGCGGGGTGCGCGAGGTGGGGGACGGCGTTCTGATCCTCGGCACGACCCTCGCGAGCCAGGTGCTGACCGACCGCGTCGATCTCGATCCGCTCGCCGAGCCCGCCGGCATGTGGTTGTGCACACCCGTCCCCGGCCGCTGGCTGCGCGCCATGCCCGCGATGGTCGGGACGGCGGCGCTGGAGTGGGTGCTCGCCCTCGTCGGCGCGACCACGGCCGACGTGGACGCCCTGCTCACCGACAGTCCGCCCGGAGCCCGGGGCGTCCATGCCTTCCCCTTCCTGTCCGAAGCGGGCGAACGGGCCCCGTTCGTCGAGCCGGCGGCCCGGGGCAGACTCGACGGGCTCAGCCTGGCGACGGGCCGGGAGGACGCTGTGAGGGCCGTCTGCGAGGCCATCGGCTACGCCGCCCGGCACTGCCTGGACACGGCTGGGCTGAGCGGCACCCTGGCGCTGTGCGGCGGTGGCACCCGGTCGGTGATGTGGGCCCGGCTGATCGCCGACGTCCTCGGCCGGCCCGTCCGCGTTCCGCTGGAGGAGCAGGTCGGGGCGCTCGGCGTGGTGTCCGTCGCGAGGGCTTCCCTGTCCCCCGGGTACGAGGCGCCGCCGGGGCGCCACCAGGTCGTCGAACCGCGTGCGGACGTACGGGCGCTGTACGAGGACGGATACGAGCGGTACCGGGCGGAGTTGACGACGGCCCGCACCGAATGGCGGGCTCGCGCGCGGTTCAGCGGTTGACCGGCCGCCTCCGGACGAGCCCACCACCCTGTTATTTATGACATGCCCATTGACACTACTAACACGCGCGCTGTTAATTTGACGCGAAGGAGGGCTCTCCGCCTGAAGACCGGGAGATTCCAGTGAAGCAACGCTCTGTCAGATCGTTCGCCGCTGCCTTGTCCGTGATGACGGTGATCGTCTCCGCCGCCGCTTGTACGACGAAAGCGCCGAACAGCACGGACGCCAAGTCGCCGCGGGACGCGAAGATCGCGTTCCTGATGCCCGATATCGCCTCCACCCGGTACGAGTTGTACGACGCCCCTCTCTTCAGGGCCAAGGTGAAGGATCTCTGCGGTGGTTGCGAGGTCCTCTACCAGAACGCGGGCGGCGACGCGGCGAAGCAACAGCAGCAGGCCGACTCGGCTCTCGCGCAGGGCGCCGACGTCATCGTGATCGATCCGGTGGACTCCGCCGCGGCCGCCAGCACCGTCCGTACGGCGCAGGGCCGAGGGGTCCCCGTCATCGCGTACGACCGGCCGATCCCGGCGGTCAAGGCCGACTACTACGTCTCCTTCGACAACGAGAAGATCGGCTCCATGATCGGCGCTTCCCTGGTGGAGCACCTCAAGGCCACCTCCTCGAAGGGCGGGCTCCTCCAGGTCAACGGATCGCCGACCGACGCGGCGGCGGGCCTGATCAAGAAGGGCGTACACAGCGCGGTCGACTCCAGCGGATTCGATCTCCTCGCCGAATACGACACGCCGGCCTGGGAACCGGGCAAGGCCCAGAGCTGGGTCAGCGGCCAGATAGCCAAGTTCCCGGGGAGGATCGCCGGAGTGGTGGCCGCCAACGACGGCACGGGCGGCGGCTCCATCGCCGCGTTCAAGGCGGCCGGAGCGAAGGTCCCGCCGGTGACCGGGAACGACGCCGAACTCGCCGCCGCCCAGCGGATCATCAAGGGCGACCAGTACAACACCATCTCCAAGCCCATCAAGACCGTCGCGGAAGCCGCGGCCACCGCGGCGTACGCCTTCGCCGAGGGCAGGAAGCCCCGGGGCGACACCACCCTCTTCGGCACTCCCTCGGAGCTCTTCACCCCCACCGTGGTCACCCGGGAGAACATCGCGGAGGTGCTGGTGGGCGACGGAAAGCCGCTGAAGACCGCCGAGGTGTGCACGGCGACGTACGCCGCCGCCTGCGCCGAGATCGGCCTGACCTAGCCCGCGCTGTCCCCTCCTGCCTCTGCTCGTCTGCTGCCTCTGCTCCCCTGCCCGTCTGCCCGTCTGCCTCGGAAGGTCGGTCGATGTCCGCTGACTCCTTGCCCTCGCCTCACGAGGCGTCGGGGGGCTCGCTGCTCTCCCTGCGCGGGATCAGCAAATCCTTCGGCGCCGTCGCCGCACTCACCGATGTCGACCTCGACGTCGCCGCCGGGCAGGTCGTCGCTCTGGTCGGCGACAACGGAGCGGGGAAGTCCACCCTGGTCAAGGTCCTCTCCGGGGTGCACCGGCCGGACGCCGGAACCGTCGGCTTCGGCGCCGGGACCGTGTCCATCCCCTCCCCGGCCACCGCACAGCGGCTCGGCATCGCGACCGTGTTCCAGGACCTCGCCCTGTGCGAGAACCTGAACGTGGTGGAGAACCTCTTCCTCGGGCGCGAGGTGCGCGGGCTGCGCCTGGACGAGGTGGCCATGGAGGTCCGCTCCCGCGTCCTGCTCGGGGAGCTGTCGGCGAAGATCCCCTCGGTACGCGTCCCGGTCGCGGCCCTGTCCGGCGGCCAACGGCAGACGGTGGCCATCGCGCGGACCCTCCTGGGCGACCCCAAAGTGATCATCCTGGACGAGCCGACAGCCGCCCTGGGCGTGGCGCAGACCGCGGAGGTCCTCAATCTGATCGAGCGTCTGAGGGAGCGCGGCCTGGGCGTCATCATGGTCAGCCACAACATGGCCGACGTGCGGGCCGTCGCCGACACGGTGGCCGTCCTGCGGCTCGGCCGCAACAACGGCGTCTTCGACGCGGCCGGGACGACGCCGTCGGAGCTGGTGGCGGCCATCACCGGAGCCACCGACAACGTGGTCAGCCGCCGCGCCGGCCGCGACCGGGCCACGGGCCACGGAGCCGGAACGGCGCACAGGCGGACCGGATCGGCGCACGAGGGGGAAGCACCATGACGGAACCGGCCGCTGTCACGAGCCCGGAGCTCCCCCGGGGTGAGCCCCTCAAGCCGCCGTCGCGGTCCGCCCGTCCGCGCGACCGCCTGCGGGCGCTGTCCGTCCGGCTGCGCGGCGGCGACCTCGGCCTCGCGCCCGTCCTCGCCGGGCTGGTCGTGATCTGGGTCGTGATGCAGATCCTCAACCCCGTCTTCCTGTCGAGCGCGAACCTCACGAACCTCGCCCTCGAAAGCGTGCCGGTCGGCATCATCGCCCTCGGAGTGGTCTGCGTCCTCCTCGTCGGCCAGATCGATCTGTCGGTCGGCTCGATCAGCGGCCTCGGCGCTGCCGTACTGGCGGTCCTCTTCGTGGACCGGGGGCTGCCGGCCTGGCTCGCCGTCACCGTCTCCCTGGCTCTCGCGGGTCTGATCGGGTGGTTCTACGCCCAGGTCCACAACCGGATCGGGGTGCCCAGCTTCGTCATCACCCTCGGCGGCCTCCTCGGCTTCCTCGGCGTGCAGCTGTGGATACTCGGGCCCAAGGGGTCGATCAACCTGCCCTTCGACTCGGGTCTGGTGGCCTTCGCCCAACTCCACTTCCTGCCGGCCTGGTTGGCGTACACGCTGGTCGTCGCGGGCGCGGCGGCGCTGTACGCGACCGGTGCCGCCCGTGCGGCGGAGCGCCGTCGGGCGGGGCTCACCGCCTCCTCGCGGCGCCTGCTCGCCGGACGGAGTCTGGCGCTGCTGGCCGGTCTCGGCGCGGCGGTCTGGTACCTCGACCGGGACCGGGGGGTCGGCTGGATGTTCGTGTTCTTCCTCGCCCTGGTGCTGGCGCTGCACTACGTCCTGTCCCGCACCTCGTTCGGCAAGTCGATGTACGCGGTCGGCGGCAACATGGAGGCCGCGCGGCGTGCGGGCGTGAACGTGAAGGCCGTCCTCACCACCGCGTTCGTGCTGTGCACGACGCTCGCCTGTGTCGGCGGCGTCCTCTCCGCCTCACGGCTCGCGGCTGCCAACCAGAGCAGCGGCGGCGGTGACGTCAACCTCAACGCCATCGCGGCGGCCGTCATCGGCGGCACCAGTCTGTTCGGCGGCCGGGGCACCGCGTTCGCCGCGCTGCTCGGTGTGCTGGTGATCCAGTCCATCTCCAGTGGGCTCACGCTGCTGAACCTCGACTCCGCGTACCGCTTCATAGTGACCGGCGGGGTACTGCTGCTGGCGGTGTCGTTGGATGCCGTGGCCCGGCGTTCACGGGTCTCCCACGGCAGGGCCTGAGTCCTCGCTCGTCTCCACCGACGCCGCACATCCCAGGACCACGATCCCGGAGGATCCATGCGAAGCCGAGCACCGGTGCGCCTCGCCGCCCTGTTCCTGTCGATCGTCGTCGCGTCGGCGCTCCTGGCGGTGGGCGGAGGCTCGGCACATGCCCGAACACCGTCCCCGTCCCCGTCCCCGTCCCCGTCGCCGTCGCCGTCCCGCTCACTGCCCGCTTCCGTCGACGGCGGGGCCTGGTCGTCCGGGCATCTCCAGGGCACAGCCATCGACCGCCGCAAGGGCCACATGTACTTCTCCTTCACCGATCTGCTGGTGAAGACCGACCTGTCGGGCAGAGCGATCGGCTCGGTCACCGGCTTCACCGGGCACCTGGGCGATCTGGACGTCAACACCGGCGACGGCCGGGTCTACGGCTCCCTGGAGTACAAGGCCGCGGAGGCGTTCTACGTCGCGATCTTCGACGGAGCCCGCATCACCCGGATGAACATGGACGCCCGGACCACCGATGTGGTCTCGACCGTCCATCTCCGGGAGGTCGTTCGGGACTACACCGCCGATATGAACGGCGACGGGGTCTTCGACGGGAACACCGGCACTACCCCCGACCACCGCTACGGCTGCAGCGGCATCGACGGGGTCGCCTTCGGCCCCGACCTGGACCACCGGGGCGGCGTCCGGCTCACCGTCGCGTACGGCGTCTACTCCAACACCGCCCGCACCGACAACGACCACCAGGTGCTGCTCCAGTACGACGTGCGCGACTGGAGAAGGTACGAGAGGCCGCTCGTCGAAGGCGCTCACCACACAAGCGGCCCCGCCTCCCCCGACGGCACGTTCTTCGCCTACACCGGCAACACCACGTACGGCGTCCAGAATCTGGAGTACGACCGGCACAGCGGCAACTGGCTGATGGCCGTGTACAAGGGCAGGAAGACCGCCTTTCCCCACTACTCGCTCTACGTGGTGGACGGCTCGGAGCCCGCCCGCCGGGGAGAGGTGAAGGGACAGCCGCGCCCCGAGTCCGGCCGTATCCTCTCCCTCCTGCCCCGCGGGCTGCACCACGAGCCGTCCGGCGTGTACGGCTTCGAGTCGGGCGGCCAGTACGGTCTGGTCTCGCTCGACGACGGCAGGTTCTACGTGGCCGAGGCGGGCACGGCCGACTCCGGAGGAACCACGCTGCAGACCGGACGCGCGGTGCTGCATCGCTGGACAGGGGCGACGCCCAACCCCTTCACGGTGTGGGGACGCCCCTGATCAGCGTCACTCGCCCGCGTTCCCGGTCCGCCAGTGCTCCCACAGCGCCGACAGCTCCGCTTCCAGCGCCGGAGCCTCGGTGTCCAGCAGTCGCACCTGGGCCCCGGGGCCGGCGAAGTCCGTCCGGTAGGGGTGGGGCGGTCCGGGTGGGCGTGCGCCGAGGGCGGTGACGGAGCCGATGATCCGGTTGGGGCCGAGGACCCCGGGGAGTTCGCGTGTCTCCGGATCGGTCAGGTCGAGGTCCTCGACCAGCAGTTCCCGGTCGTCGTGCACGGCCCGGGTCCTGGCCCGGACGTGGCCGCCGCGTTCACCGGAGCGGCCCAGGACGAGGGTGTCGCGCCACAGCATCCGGGCACCGGGCGCGAGCGCCACCTCCATCGTGCGGTCGACCCACGCTCCGTGCGCGACCACGAACGGCTTCCCGTCCCAGTCCAGCCGGCCTCCCGCGGCGATGTCGATCCTGGCCCGCCACGCCGATCTGCCGCCCCGGTGGTCGTACGCCACCAGACCGGAGGGTTCGACCAGTTCGAGGCGGGCCCCCGGGCCGACCGAGACGTGCAGCCGGAGGTCATCGCCGGCCAGCAGGCCCGCCCGGGTGCCGACGAGGGCGATCCGCAGGCGGTCCTCGCACGGCAGCAGGGGGCGGGGGGCGAGGAACGCGCCGGGAGACAGCTCGCGGGCGAGGTGCCTGCCGGAGGCGTCGCGCTCGACGGCGACGACCGTGGGGTCGTCGGGCTCGGCCGGGTGGACGGCGGGCGCGGGCGGGCCGGTCACGAGCCGTCGTGGCTGTGGCTGTGGGGCGCCATCGGGCCGGGGTCGGTCGGGACGTGGGTGCCGGAGCGGTGGCGTACCAGCACGGCGCGCACCCAGTCGGCCAGGTGGGCGATGGATTCCGGGTCGTGCTTGGACAGCGCGAGGACGGGAAGACCGTCGCGGGCCCGTTCGGCGTCGGCGACCATCGCGGCCACGTCGACCTCCACATGGGGTGCCAGGTCGGTCTTGTTGATGACGAGGAGATCCGCGCCGGTGATGCCTGGGCCGCCCTTGCGGGCGACGTCCCCGCCGCCGGCGACGTCGATGCTGAAGAGCTGTGCGTCGGCGAGGGCGGGGCTGAACGTGGCGGTGAGGTTGTCGCCCCCGCTTTCGATGAGCACCAGGTCCAGAGGCCCGTAGGCCTCCTCCAGGTCCTCGACCGCGTCGAGGTTGGCGCTCACGTCGTCGCGGATCGCGGTGTGGGGGCAGGCTCCGGTCTCGACGGCGCGGATGCGCTCGGTGGGCAGGACGCCGGCCGAGCGGAGGAAGCGGGCGTCCTCGTCGGTGTAGATGTCGTTGGTGACGACGGCCATGGAGAGCTCGCCGGCCAGTTGGCGGCAGAGGGTGGCGAGGATGGAGCTCTTGCCGGTGCCGACGGGGCCGGCGACGCCGATGCGCAGGGCGCGCGGCTGGTTGAGCGGCTGGTGGTAGTGCTCGTTGGGGCCCTGGGCGGGCTGGGCGGGCTGGGCGGATGCGTTGTCAGGCAAGGAAGAGTCTCCGTTCGCGTCGGTCGTGTTCGAGTGCCCACTGCTCGGTGAGCGGTGGTGTTCGGGCGGGGAGTTCGGCGGGGGTGCGTACGGCCAGCGCCTCGCTGACGGTGGCCGCGGCGTCCGCCTCGGCGGCGATGATCCACGCGACCGAGTCGAGGGGGTCGCCGGGCAGCAGCTTGAGCGCGGCGGAGGCGATGGTCTGCAGTTCGTCGTAGACGACGCCGTGGACCAGCGCCTCCTCCCCCACCCCCACGACGGCCCCGAGCGCCCCGAGGGTGACCGGCCGCAGGGGGCGCGGGTGGAGCCGGGTCAGGGCGGTGACCGCGGGATGGTCCGGGGCCAGCCGGCGGGCGAGGCGGTGTACGCCCCGGCCCAGTGCGGCGGACGCCTCGCGCAGCGGCGCCGTCGGCGTCCGGGCGGCGAGCGCCTCCTGCACGGGCGCGTAGTCCACCGGATCGCGCAGGGCCGCCCGCAGGGCGAGTACGGCGGCGGCCGCTTCGGTGACGACGCTGGTGTGCAGGCGGGCCCTGAGCAGGGCGGGAATCTGCGCGCGCGTGAGGCCCGCCGCGACGGCCGGTTCGAGGCCGGCGCTGTAGGTGTGGGCGCCGACCGGGAGCCGCCCGTCGGCGAGGAGGTAGGGGGCGAGCAGCGCCATCAGAACATGCTGTACCGCTGGGCCAGCGGCAGTTCGGCGGCGGGGGCGGGCTCGACGAGCTCCCCGTCGATGCGGATGGCGAAGGTCTCCGGGTCCACGTCGATGTCCGGGAGCGCCGTGTTGTTCGGCAGGTCCGCCTTCGTGAGGTGCCTGGTGGGCCTCACGGCGACCAACTCCCTAACGAGGCCGAGCCGTTCAGCCAGTCCGTCGGCCAGTGCCAGCGGGGAGACGAAGGTGACCGAGAGGTGGGGCGCGGCGTCGGCGGCGGCGGTGGCGCGCAGGAGGACCGGCTGGGTGGTGGGGATCGCCGCGCCCGCGTCGCCCAGGGGCGCGTACACGGCCATGCCGCCCTTGATGACGGCGGCGGGCCGGATCCCGAAGAAGGCGGGATCCCAGAGCACCAGGTCGGCGAGCTTTCCGGGCTCCACGGAGCCGACGACGTGGTCGATGCCGTGGGCGACGGCCGGGCAGATCGTGTACTTGGCGACGTAGCGGCGCGCCCGCTCGTTGTCGGCGGGCAGTTCGCTGCCGCGGTCGCCGAAGCGCTGCTTCATGACGTGGGCGACCTGCCAGGTGCGGCAGACGACCTCGCCGATGCGGCCCATCGCCTGGGCGTCGGAGGAGGTGATGGAGAGTGCGCCGAGGTCGTGCAGCACGTCCTCGGCGGCGATGGTGGTGGCCCGGATCCGGGACTCGGCGAACGCGAGGTCCTCGGGGACCCGGGGGTTGAGGTGGTGGCACACCATCAGCATGTCGAGGTGTTCGGCGACGGTGTTGACGGTGTGCGGGAGCGTCGGGTTGGTGGACGCCGGGAGGATGTTCGGGTGGGAGGCCATGGTGATGATGTCGGGAGCGTGGCCGCCGCCCGCGCCCTCCGCGTGGAAGACGTGGATGCCGCGTCCGGCGATGGCGCCGAGGGTGCCCTCGACGTAGCCGACCTCGTTGAGGCTGTCCGCGTGCAGCGCCACCTGGAGGCCGTAGGCGTCCGCCGCCCGCAGCGCGGCGTCGATCGCGGCCGGGGTGGCGCCCCAGTCCTCGTGGACCTTGTAGCCGCCGGCGCCGCTGAGGGCCGCCTCGCGCAGGGCTTCCTCGCCGACGGTGGAGCCCTTGCCGAACAGCATGACGTTGAGCGGGACGCGGTCCAGGGACCGGTGCATCATGGCGAGGTTCCAGGCGCCGGGGGTGACGGTGGTGGCCTTGGAGCCCTCGGTGGCGCCGGTGCCGCCCCCGATGACGGTGGTGGTGCCGGTGGCGAGCGCCTCGTGGAGGGTCTCGGGCATCAGGAAGTGGACGTGGGTGTCGACGGCTCCGGCCGTGAGGATGCGCCCCTCGCCGGAGATCACGTCGGTGCCGGGGCCGATCACCAGGTCCGGATGGACGCCGTCGCTGATGTCGGGGTTGCCGGAGCGGCCGAGGGCGACGATCCGCCCGTCGCGGACGCCGATGTCGGTCTTGACGACGCCCCAGTGGTCCAGGACGACCGCGTTGGTGATGACCAGGTCGGGCGCACCCTCGGCCCGGGACGCGGTGGCCTGCGCCATCGACTCGCGGATGGACTTGCCGCCCCCGAAGACGGCCTCGTCGCCGCCGAAGCACCGGTCCTCCTCGACCTCGATCCACAGGTCGGTGTCGGCGAGGCGGATCCGGTCCCCGGTGGTGGGGCCGTAGAGCGAGGCGTAGGCGGCGCGGGTCAGCTGGGCCATGTCACAGGTCCTCCGTTCGAAGCGCGGGGGTGAGGGCGGGTTCGGCTTCGGGGGTGGGTGCGGGTTCGGGTGTGGGTGCGGGTTCGGGTGTGGGTGCGGGTTCGGGGGTGGGTGCGGGGTCGGGTTCGAGAGTGCGGGTCTCCGGCAGCACGATGCCGGGAACGCGGCGGCGGCCCCGGAGCTCCACGAGGCTGACGTCGGCGCCGACCCCCGGTTCGAAGCGCAGCGACGTGCCCGAGGGAATATCGAGCCGATAACCCCGAGCGGCGGCCCGGTCGAAAGAAAGTGCCGGATTCGCGTCGGAGAAATGCAGATGTGATCCGACCTGAATGGGCCGGTCTCCGTCGTTCACCACAGTGAGAGGCAATACCGTGCTTTCGGCATTGATGTGCACCACTCCGGAGCCGGTCCGGATCTCGCCCGGGATCACGGGATCGGAGAGGTGATCGTGACGAGCTTGCGCCCGTCCGGGAAGGTCGCCTCGACCTGGACGTCGTGCAGCATCTCGGGGACGCCTTCCAGCACTTCAGCGCGGGTGAGCACCGCCCTGCCCGCCGTCATCAGCTCGCTGACCGAGGCCCCCTCTCGGGCCCGCTCCATCGCCCAGCACGCGAGCAGGGCGACGGTCTCCGGGTAGTTGAGGCGGACGCCGCGGGCACGCCGGTCGCGGGCGATCATTCCGGCAACACTCAGTAGCAATTTCTCCGTGTCGGACGGAGTAAGAAACATGGGAAACCTCCATGGCGGCCTCCCCGGAATTCCCGGCGGCGCCTGAACCACATGCCTCTTATAGCCCTTCTCTTCGCGGCGTGGCAAATCTCTGCGCACGGCAAAAAATCCCTTTTTGTGGTTACGACCCACTACATACGGGCAAAACGTACAAAATTCGGTCGGCTGGCTACCGGACTCAGCGCGTCTCAGCGGTCCGATCGGAAGGTTCCGGTGGTGCCCCCTCGCGCGGTTCTCCCCGGTGCCGCGCGGGGCGTGGTGGTGACCGGACGGCGTCGCCGGTCCGTGCCCCCGGAAGGTCCGGCGTCTCGAAGCGGGGCGGAAGGTCAGGGGTGAGCAGTGCTCGTGTCCGGGTCATCGATCCCACCTGTTCCCTCGCAAGAAGTCCGGTCCCCTCACCAGTGATTCGGAGCCGGACGGCGAAGGGATGGGGCCGCCGGGTGACCCGCCTCACACAGGGCCCCTGTCAGCAATCGGAGCGCGGTCCCGTTCAAGGGGTACGCGAACGAGACAGGAGCCATGACATGAAGCACCGCATCGTCGTCCTCGGCGCCGGCTACGCCGGGGCTTTCGCCGCCGGCAACCTGGCCCGCCGGCTCTCCCCCGCCGACACCGAGATCACCGTCGTCAACGCCGCACCCGACTTCGTCGAGCGGATGCGGCTCCACCAGCTCGCGAGCGGCCAGGATCTCGCGTCCCGCGAGCTCGCGGACGTGTTCGCGGGCACCGGGGTGCGGCTGCGCCTGGCGCGGGTCACCGGCATCGACCCCGAGCACAGGTCCGTCGCCGTGACCGGCGAGGACGGCGACGGTGAAGTCGCCTACGACACCCTTCTCTACGCGCTCGGCAGCTCCGTCGCCCACCATGACGTCCCCGGCGCGGCCGAGTACGCCTTCGACGTGGCCGGCCGGTCCTCGGCGCTGCGCCTGCGCGAGCGCCTGGCCGGCCTGGGCGGGGGCGGCACCGTCGTGGTCGTCGGCGAGGGGCTGACCGGCATCGAGACCGCGACCGAGCTCGCCGAGTCGCGTCCCGGGCTCTCGATCGCGCTCGCGGCCCGCGGCGAGCCGGGCGCCTGGCTCTCCCCGAAGGCGCGCCGTCATCTGCGCGGCGCCTTCGACCGACTCGGCGTCACCGTGCACGAACACACCGCTGTCGCGGCCGTCGGGCCGACACAGGTGATCACCGCCGACGGCAGGTCCGTCCCGGCCGATGTGACCGTGTGGTCGGCCGGGTTCGCCGTGCACCCGATGGCGGCCGCCGCCGGCCTGGAGGTCTCCGGGACCGGCCGGATCGTCGTCGACAGCTCCATGCGTTCGGTCTCCCACCCGGACGTCTACGCCGCGGGCGACAGCGCGTACGCGATCGGCGAGAACGGCCGGCCGCTGCCGATGTCCTGTGCATCGGCCGGTCTCACCAACATGCGGGCGACCGCCGCGATCATCGCGCGCCTGACGGGCGGCGAGGCCCCGGCCACCGGGCTGAAGTACTTCGGCAACCACATCAGCCTCGGACGGCGGGACGCCATCTTCCAGATGGTGGACGGGGACGTCCGGTCGAAGAGCTGGTTCCTGGGCGGCCGAACCGCCGCACGGCTCAAGTCGGGTGTGCTCAAGGGAGCCGATTGGGGCATCGCCCATCCGACCTTCGGCCTGCCGAAGCGCAGGCAGCGGCTTGCCCCCGCGCCCGGCCGGACCGCTACGCGGGCCGCGGCCTAGGCTGTTGCGCATGGACAGCGCTGCCGTCGATCGGTTCGAGGCCGGCCGGAACAGGCTGGCCTCGCTCGCGTACCGTCTGCTCGGTTCGGCGGCCGACGCCGAGGACGCCGTGCAGGACACCTTCCTGCGCTGGCAGGCCGCGGACCGCGAGCGGATCGAGGTACCGGAGGCCTGGCTGACCAAGGTCGCCACCAACCTCTGCCTCGACCGGCTCCGCTCGGCACAGGCGCGTCACGAGCGAACGGCCGGCGCCTGGCTGCCCGAACCGCTTCTCGACGGCGACCCGATGCTCGGTCCTGCCGCCACCTTCGAGCAGCGTGAATCGGTGACTCTGGCCGTGCTGACCCTCCTGGAGCGCCTGTCGCCGGCCGAGCGGGCCGTCTACGTCCTGCGTGAGGCGTTCGCGTACAGCCATGCCGAGATCGCCGCGATCCTCGACATCACCGAGTCGGCGAGCCAGCAGCACGCGCATCGGGCGCGGACGCGGGTCGCGGCCGAGCGCCGACACGGCGGCGCGGCCGACCCCGCGTCCGCGCGCCGGGTCGTCGAGGAGTTCCTCGCCGCCGCCACGTCGGGGCGCACCGATCGGCTGGTGGCGCTGCTCACCGACGACGTGACGGCGGTCTCGGACGGCGCCGGACTGGCCAGGCGGCTGCTGCGGCACAGGTCGCGCGAGCGGGTCGCCTCCTTCGTACGGGCGGGTTTCAAGGCGACTCCGGCGAAGCGGCGGCTGGCCGGCGGCCCGCCGGCGATGCATCTCGCGCGGGTCAACGGCACCCCGGCCGTCGTCGCCGTGGTCGGGGGACGGGTCGTGGGCGCCGTGGCGTTCGAGGTCAGCGACGGCAAGGTCGCGGCCCTGTACGGCATCGCCGCCACGGACCGGCTGGCGCGCCTCGACGAGGCGTGGCAGCACCACGAAACCGACGTACCGGTCATCGACGCGTGGTGACACCCGTGATGACCGGCCGGTGGTGACCCCGCCCGTGGTGGACGGTCACCAGTCGATGTGCGCGCTGATCCACGCGTCGAGCGCGTTCTCGTCAGCGGCGGGCGGCAGTTCGGGAGCGCAGGTGAGAGGAGTGGGGGACAGCTGGAGATGGGTGAGGTAACCGTAGGGGCCGTTGTCGGCCGCCGGGCCGAGGACCAGGGGCCACCGCTGGAACC
Source organism: Streptomyces sp. NBC_01116 (assembly GCF_041435495.1). Taxonomy (NCBI): domain Bacteria; kingdom Bacillati; phylum Actinomycetota; class Actinomycetes; order Kitasatosporales; family Streptomycetaceae; genus Streptomyces; species Streptomyces sp. NBC_01116. The sequence goes on along the minus strand of NZ_CP108644.1, from coordinate 8,477,887 downwards.
ACGCTCTCGTAACGATCGTAGAACCGAAGATCGTAGAAACGGTACGGGTTCCATCGTCCCCGTGAACACCGAGGTGAACGCGCGACCCGCTGCATACCGTGGTCGCCTGCCGGACCCGGCGAGGCGGTCCCCGGCACCGCGCGCCGCCGACGTGCGGGTGCCACCATGGAGAGGTGCCCGAGGACGAACGACGGACCGGCCGACGCCTGGAACAGGCGATCGTCGACCTGCTGGAGCGGCGTGGCCCGAACGCCACCATCTGCCCCTCCGACGCCGCGCGCGCCGTGTACCGGGGTGACGGCGACGGCTGGCGTTTTCTGATGGAGCCCGCCCGCCAGGCGGCCCGGCGGCTGGTCGGAGCCGGTCGGGTCGAGATCACCCAGGGAGGCCGCCCCGTCGCACCGGACGAGGCCCGGGGCCCGATCCGGATCCGGATGCGCCGCGGCCACTGACGTCCGCGCGCCGACTCATCGCGCGGACCACCTGACGCGCCGACGCGGGCGGCGGCTACATTGCCGCAACCTCGGCGCCCGCTCGCGGAGCGGGCGCGGGAGGAGCCTGCCAGGGCGGGAAGGCCGCGGCAGCGGTTGGGCCGGTGTCACGGGTCCGCTCAACACAGCGCGCACCGAGCCATGGTGGACCACCAGGGCAGATCAGCCCGCCCCTCCGGGCAGGCGCGATAGTTTGCCCGCCATGACCGAACTCGCCTGCGTCGCCTGGCCACCTGACCCGATCGATACGGCGCGGCTCGTGCTCCGTGGGTCCGAGGCCCGGGACCGTGCGGCCTTCATCGAGTTGTTCGCTTCCCCGGAGGTGGGCGCCTACCTCGGCGGCCCCCGTCCGCCCGATGAACTGGAACAGGCTGTTCCGGAGGTTCCGGGACAGCGCCGAGGTGTCTTCGTCGTGGAGCTCGGCGGGGCGATGGTCGGCACGGTCACGCTCGAACGCCGGACCGCCGAGCGTCCGGACGGCCTCGGCCCCGACGGCGACCACGCCGAGCTCGGCTACATGTTCCTGCCCCGGGCGTGGGGGGCCGGATACGCAGCCGAGGCATGCACCGCCGCACTCGGCTGGTTCGCCGCCGCGCGGCCCGGCGAACCGGTGGTGCTCTGCACACGGATCGCCAACGCCCCTTCGATGCGCCTCGCGCGGAAGCTGGGGTTCACCGAGGTCGCACGGTTCGAGGAGTACGGCGCCGAGCAGTGGTTCGGCCGGTGGAGTCCGGGCACGGGGTCCGGTTGATCCCGGGGCCGGGCACCCTCGCGAGCAAGGCGGACCAGGGCGCTCCGCTGTTACACAACGATCATTGAGTGGGTCCGAACGGCCTCGGCATACTTCAGGAATCCGGGGCCGAACGCATATCCGAACGCGCCCCGTGCGGCCGGGCCTTCGCCCGCCCGAACCACTCCTGAGCAGGGGCAATCTTGCGAAAAAGATCAACGAGGGCGTACGCCCTCGTCGCCGCGGCCTCGGTCGCCCTGACGGCGGGCATGACCGCTCCGGCGTCGGGGAAGACCGCCGGCCCGGACACGGCGTCCCCCACCACCGCCAAGGCCTTAGAGGCAGGCGACCGGACCGTCGACACCGTCACCCTGATCACCGGCGACCGGGTCCTCGTGGACGCCAAGGGCCGGATCGGTGGCATCGAGCGGGCCAAGGGCCGGGAGGACATCCCGTTCTTCACCGAACTCCACGACGGCCGCACCCATGTCGTGCCGCGTGACGCCCGGCAGCTGATCGCCGACGGCAGGCTGGACCGGCGGCTGTTCGACATCACCGCACTGGCCAGACCGGAGAGCCTCAAGGCCCACCGGGCCGGGCTCAAGGTGATCGTCGGTTACCGGGGCGCGGCGGCCGGGGCCGCCCGCGCCGAGGTGCGGTCCGCGGACGGCACCACCGTCCGCCGGACCCTGTCGGCCCTCCACGCCGATGCCGTCACCAGTGCCGCGGCCACCGACGACAAGGGCGCGCTGTGGGACGCCCTGACGCGTCAGCGGGAGGACGGTTCGGCGGCCACCGCGTCCGGCATCGCACGGATCTGGCTCGACGGTGTGCGCAAGGCCTCGCTCGACCGCAGCACCGGCCAGATCGGCGCCCCGGCGGCCTGGGCCCGGTCGTTCGACGGCACCGGTGTGAAGATCGCCGTCGTGGACACGGGCATCGACGCCACCCATCCGGACCTGGCGGGCCGGGTGGCCGCGGAGCGCAACTTCAGCGCCTCCCCGGACGCCCAGGACCGTGACGGCCACGGCACGCACGTGGCCTCCACGGCGGCCGGCACGGGAGCGAAGGACGCCCGGTTCAAGGGCGTGGCCCCCGGCGCCCGGCTGATCAACGCGAAGGTGCTCGACGACCGGGGCGTCGGTGACGACTCCGGCATCATCGCGGGGGTCGACTGGGCCGTCGCCCAGGGCGCCGACATCATCAACATGAGCCTGGGCGGCCTCGACACTCCCGGAATCGACCCGCTGGAAGCCCAGGTCAACAAGGTCTCCGCGGAGAAGGGCGTGCTGTTCGCGATAGCCGCGGGCAACAACGGGCCGGACCGGGGCACGGTCGCCTCACCGGGCAGCGCCGACGCGGCCCTGACCGTCGGAGCCGTCGGCGACGACGACCGGATCGCCGACTTCTCCAGCGTCGGTCCCCGTATCGGTGACAAGGCCGTCAAGCCCGACATCACCGCACCGGGCGTGTCGATCACGGCGGCCGCCGCGGCAGGCGTGGCGGGGCAGAACCCGCCCGGATACCAGAGCCTGAACGGCACGTCGATGGCGACTCCGCACGTCGCGGGGGCCGCGGCGATCCTCAAGCAGAAGAACCCCACCTGGACGGGCGCCCGGATCAAGGCCGCCCTGACGGGCTCGGCCAAGGACGGCTCCCACTCGGTCTTCCAGCAGGGCGCGGGCCGGCTCACCGTCGACAGGGCGATCGACCAGACGGTCGTCGCCGAGCCGGTCTCCGTGAACCTGGGCACCCAGTCCTGGCCCCACACCGACGACACCCCCGTCACCAAGAAGGTGACGTACCGCAACGACGGCAGCGCCGACGTGACGCTGGACCTGTCGCTGTCCGCGCCGACCGGCGGGGACGGACAGCCCGCCCCGGCCGGCTTCTTCACCCTCGGGGCGCAGCGGGTCACGGTGCCGGCGGGCGGCACCGCCGCCGTGGACCTGACGGCCGACACCCGCCTCGGCGGTACGGTCGACGGCTCCTACTCGGCCACGGTCGTGGGCACCGGGGGCGGCCAGACCGTGCGCACCGCGGCCGCGGTGGACCGGGAGGTGGAAACGTACGAGGTCACCTTCAAGGCCACCGGACGCGACGGCGCGCCGAGCACCGGCTGGCAGGCCGACCTGAAGGGGCACACCGGCATCGCCTCGGGCCTGCGGTTCTTCCCGGATCTTTCGTCCGGTTCGACGACGGTCCGGCTGCCGCGCGGCACGTACAACCTGTCGGCCGACATGCTGGTCGACCCCGCGGCCCCGGGGAAGGGGGCCGACCTCATCAACAACCCCCGGTTCTCGGTGACCGGCCCGACCACGGTCGAGCTCGACGCCCGGACCACCCGGCCGGTGTCGTTCACGGTGCCGGACGCGACGGCCACGCCGACGCGTGCGGGAATGATGTACCACCTCAACACGCCCGAGACGAACGTCACGCTGTGGAGCGACTTCACCAGCTTCGACAACGTCCGCACCGCGTACCAGGGCTCCCCGGTGACCGGCGACTCCTCCCTCTACCAGCAGTGGTCCGCGCACTGGAAGCAGGGGGCCACCGAGTACAACGCACTCACCGGCACCATGGTCCCGAAACTGGCCACGGGCTACAACAAGACCTACACGACCAAGAACATGGCCCTGGTGAAGGTGCGGATCGGGTCGTCCGCACCCGGGGTCGACGGCATCGTCCAGGCGTACGGCGAACTGGCCCACGGAGGCATCGAGCCGGCCTTCACCGTGCACCCCCTGACGGGGACCCGGAAGGTCTACCTGTCCACGGACGACGACGCCGTCTGGAACATCTCGGCGGGCGTGCTGGGTGAGAAGGACCCGGCGGGCGGCCGGCATATCGAAGCGGCCTACTCCATGGACACGGCACGGCGGTTCGAGCCTGGCACGACGCACACCGAGACCTACCACGCCGGTGTGATGGGGCCGCAGATCAAACCCGGCGATGGGCTCGTGCGCGACGGCGACAACCTCTACGGTTCGCTGGCGCTGGTCAGTGACGGGGCGGGCCATCCCGGATTCGCCAGGTACGCCGGTGCGACCACCACCATCCACCGCGACGGCGTGCTGTACGCGAAGGAGGACGCGGCCATCGACGAGCGGTTCTTCGCGCTGCCGCCGGAGTCCGCCACGTACAAGGTGGCGACCACGATCGACCGGAACCCGGCGGTCTACCGCGCCGGTAGCCGGATCGACGCCTCGTGGACCTTCACCTCGGCCCGCACCGAGACCCCTGCGACGCTGCCGGTCTCCACGGTCCGTTTCCAGCCGCAGCTCGCACTGGACTCCACCGTGGTGGCGGGCGCCAAGCAGACGTTCCCCGTCGTGGTGCAGGGCGCGGCGGCAGGAGTCGGTCTCAAGTCGCTGCGGGTGACCGTGTCGTACGACAACGAGAAGTGGCTGCCCGCCAAGGTCACCGCGGGCAAGATCACCGTGAACGCCCCGGCGAAGGGCAAGGCGATCTCGTTGCGTGCCGTCGTCACCGACACGAGCGACAACGAGTCGGCGGTCACGGTCCACAACGCCTTCTTCGGCAGGTGAGACCCCGCCGGGCGGAACATCGCCCGGGGTGATGCCAGGGGCAGCGGCCCGTCGGAACGGAAGTTCCGGCGGGCCGCTGTCCTGCTGTCGGCGTGGCGGGCGCTACCGCCGGCCGTTTCCGCTCCCCCGGCGCGGGCTCAGCGTGCCGGAGCCGGGACCGGGCGGAGGGAGCAGTAGGCGGGGGCGAGTCTGCCGTCCTGTCCGACCAGGGTGACGGGCATGGCCCCCTGGGCGTGCGCGGCAAAGGCTGCCGTGCAGACGAGCTGGTCGCGGGCGGAGGCGGACAGCCGCCTGACCCGCAGGCTCAGCCTGACCTCCACGGTGGTGCCGCGGGTCACGACCCGGTCGGCGGCGGACGCCTCGCGGGGCAGCGAGGGGGCGTTGCGGAGCCCGGCCCGCCGTTCGGCCTTGTTCGGCCCGTCGAGGAGCGTGGTGACGGCCGTCAGGGGCGACAGGGCCTCGCTCGCCTCCCCGCTGTCCGGGGTCGACGTCCCGGAGCCGCCCTGCCAGGGGACGTGGACGTGCCGCGGCACGGGAAGCAGTTGGTCGTCGGGGGAGAAGAAGAACAGCAACACCCGTGAGTCACGCGGGGGCAGGAGGTCGCCGACCGGCGGTCTCCCGGCCCCGACCACGCCCGTCTCCTGAATACCGCAGCCGGAGAGCGGCGCCCCGGCGAGCAGCAGCAGCGTGGCGAGCCGGACCCCGCGGGGCACCCGCCGCCTCACGCGGTGGCCTCCGTGCGGTCCGGGCCGGTTCCCTGCCCCGCGCCCTGTGGGGCCGCCGGAGCGTCCGGCGCGCCGCTCCCCGACGCGGGTCCGTCGAAGGGCAGTTCCACCGTGAACAGCGTGCCGTCGCCGGGCGCGCTCGCAGCGCGGATCGTGCCGCCGTGGAGTCGCACGTTCTCCAGGGTGATCGCGAGGCCGAGGCCGCTGCCCGATGAGCGGGACCGTGCGGCATCCGCCTTGTAGAAGCGGTCGAAGATGTTCGGCAGCGCGTCGGGGGCGATCCCGGGTCCGCTGTCGTGCACCTCGGTGACCAGGGCCCCCGCGCGGGCCGACAGCCGTACGGTGACCGGTTCGGCTCCGTGGTGCAGGGCGTTGCCGACGAGGTTGGCCACGATGACGTCGAAGCGGCGCGGGTCGAGTCGGATGCGGATGCCCTCGGGCAGCTCCGCACGGACCCGGTCCTGCCACTGCCTGCCGGACAATGTTCTGCGTACGGCCTCCGCCGCGTCCACCTCGTCGGTGTTGAGTCCGGCCGCGCGGGCGTCGAAGCGGGACATCTCCATCAGGTCCTCCACCAGCACGGCCAGTTTGCCGGTCTCGGCGCTGATCAGGCGCACCGCCCGGGCGGTGTCCGGGTCGAGCGTCCCGGCGTCCTCGTCCAGCACGTCCGTGACGGCGAGCATCCCCGCGAGGGGGGTGCGCAGTTCGTGCGAGACGTCCGAGGCGAAGCGCCGGGCCCGCGCCCCGGCGTCCCGGAGTTCCTGTACGGAGTGTTCGAGGCGGGCCGCCGAGCTGTTGAACGTCCGGGCGAGGTCGGCCATCTCGTCCCTGCCGCGTACGGTGATCCGCGTGTCGAGCCGCCCACCGCCCATGGAGTGCGCGGCACTGCGCAGTTCGCGGACGGGGCGCAGCACGCTGCGCGCCGCGAACAGGGCGGGCACCAGGGCCACGGCCAGTCCGGGCAGCGCGCCGTCGCGGGCGGCGGTCACCAGTGCGTCGATGTCGGCCTCCTCGTTCGCCATGGGCATCACCGCGTACAGGACCAGGCCGCTGGGCACCGCACGGCCGCCAGCGACGACCCGTGTCATCACCGGCATCCCGACCGTCAGATATGCCTGCCCGTCCTTGACGACCCGTTGGAAGCTGCCGTGCGGCGCGGTCCGCGCGGCACGGCGCAGCTCCCCGGTCAGCACGCCGGAGACGGGGCGGTCGCCCGAGGAGACACGTGCCGAGCCGTACTCGGCGAACACGATCCACGGATGCGGTTTGGAGCGGGCCGCGATGTCGTACAGCTCCCACCGGACCGATTCCAGGTCCAGGGGCAGGCCGGGGACGAACCGCTCGACCTCCTCGCGGAAGGAGGCGACGGCCGTGTCCTGTGCGCGTTCGAGGACCGCGCTGCGCGCCTCCCGGTAGGTCAGCGCGGCCGTCGTGACCGCGCTGACCGCGGCCACCAGGAGGAACGCGAGAACCAGTCGGGTGCGCACCCCGAAGGCTGCGGCCGCCCCGGGTATCTTCACAGCGGGCCGAAGCGGTAGCCGAATCCCCGCTGGGTCTGGATGTACCGAGGGCTGTCGGACAGGTCCTCGATCTTGATGCGGAGTCGGCGCACGCAGGCGTCCACCAGGCGCACATCGCTGTGGTAGCTGTGGTCCCAGACCTCTTCCAGGAGGCGCTGCCGGCTGAAGACCTTTCCCGGCGCCGCGGACAGGAACAGCAACAGCTTCAGCTCGGAGGGTGCGAGCGCGACCGGCTCGCCCGACTTCACGACGGTGTGACCGGCACGGTCGATGTCCAGGTCGCCGTGGTGTTCGACGGCGGGCCGCACACCGACCGGGGCTTCGATGCGGCGCAGGACGGCACGGATGCGGGCCTCGATGACCTCGGTGCGGGCGGGCTTGACGACGTAGTCGTCCGCACCGGCCTCCAGGCCGACGACGATGTCCACGTCATCGCCGCGCGCGGTGAGCATGATGATCGGCAGCTGGCTGTTCGCGCGTACGCGGCGGCACACCTCGACGCCGTCCATCACGGGCAGCATCAGATCGAGCAGCAGGAGGTCGGGGCGGAACACCTCCAGCGCCTCCAGGCCGGCCTCACCGGTCGCGGTGGCGAGGACCTCGTGCCCGCGGCGGCGCAGGCCCATCTCGACCCCGTCGCGTACGGACGGATCATCTTCGACGAGGACGACGCGTGGCATGCCGGTATCTCCAGGTCCTGGTACAGGAAGGATCGCGAACGGGGGCTTTCGGTGAGCGAGTGGCGGGAGCGGACTCCCGGAGAGACCGCGGGTTCACGCGGCGGGGCGGGTGTGCACACTGACCGCGTAGCCGCCGTCGTCGTCGTAAGGGTCGCCGCTCCAGGTCGCGTAGCGCTGCCGGAGGGTCAGTCCGGCCCTGGAGCACCACTGGTCGAACTCGGTGATGGTCACCGGCGCTTCGTCGAGCGGCAGGTGTGCCGCGTCCAGTCCCATGCCGGTGACCAGCAGGCCGCCGGGTCGCAGGGCGGCGGCCAGGTGTCGGACGACGGCCTCTCCGGTGCCGGGGGCCAGCAGGGGGATGACGTTTCCGGCGGCGAGCACCAGGTCGAAGTCGGGATCCAGGCCGAGGGCGTCCAGCCGGGCCAGGTCGCCGAGGAGCCAGTCCTGTGCGGGTGCTTCGCGGCGGGCGACGGCGAGCATCGAGGAGTCGACGTCCACGCCCGTGCAGTGGTGGCCCAGTTCGGCGAGACGGATCGCGATCCGGCCGGTACCGCAGCCCGCGTCGAGCACACGGGCGGCCGGTTTCAGCAGCGCGGCGCAGAAGGATGCCTCGCCGTGGATGTCGTGTCCCGACTCGGCGAGCCGTGCGAACCGCTGGGCGTACTCCTCCCCAGCCTGTCCACCGGTCAGTTCCGCCCAACGGTCGCGTTGCCCAGTCATGTTCAGCTTGCCTTCCGGTCAGCCCCCAGCGGGAGCATAAACGAGCCTGTCGCACGGAGTCCGGTTCGGGTGGCTCCGGGCCGGGCCGGTACGCCGGTCTGGCTAGAGTCTCCGTCATGAGTGATCACTGCGGGCCGGGGGCGGTCTCGCCTGTGCTGTTCGGCGTGGAGGGTGACTGGCTGCCCGTCGCCGCGGGCGAATCGGGTGCCTCCGTCTTTCGCGCCGCGGACGCCACCCGGTACGCCAAGTGCGTGCCCACCGCGGATTCGGCCGCTCTGGAGGCGGAACGCGACCGGATCGTCTGGCTGAGCGGCCAGGGTGTACCGGGTCCCCGGGTGCTCGACTGGTACGCCGGTGACGCGGGCGCCTGCCTGGTCACCCGTGCCGTCACCGGCGTACCCGCTGATCAGGTGCGCGCCGAGGATCTTCGGGCTGCCTGGGGGCACATCGCGGACGCGGTCCGCCGGCTGCACGAGGTGGCCGTGGCCTCGTGTCCGTTCCGCCGGGGGCTGGACTCCGTGGTCGACGTCGCACGTGACGTCGTGGCCCGGGACGCCGTGTATTCCGAGTTCCTCCCGACGGAGCAGCGACGCGTGCCCCCAGCGGAGCTGCTGGCCCGCCTCACCGGGGAGGTTCCCCGGCGACGGGATCAGGAGGCCGCCGACACGGTCGTCTGCCACGGAGATCTGTGTCTGCCCAACATCATCCTCGATCCGGAGAGCCTGGAGGTGTCGGGCTTCATCGACCTGGGCCGCCTCGGAGCGGCCGACCGTCACGCCGACCTGGCGCTGCTGCTCGCCAATGCGCGCGAGACCTGGGTGGACGAGGAGCGGGCACGGGTCGCGGACGCGGCTTTCGCCGAGCGGTACGGCATCGCCCCGGATCAGGAGCGCCTGCGCTTCTACCTCCATCTGGACCCGCTCACCTGGGGCTAGGTCCTGTCGTCGAACTGCCGTCGTCGCCCGGAGGGCGGCCCTGCGAGGTCAGGTGCGTGCTCCCGGTGTGCCGGGGGCTGCTCCTCGTACGGGACCGTACTCGGGCCTGTGCCCGGTGCGGCGAGAGCACGTGCATGGCACCGCGGGGCAGGCGGCAGTTGGACGACAGGGCCTAGGCAGAGTCCGGGACGGCGGATTCGCCCGGTCCGGCGGCGACCGTGGGCAGCTGGTGGTGGGCCGTGGCGACGACCACCACCTGGTCCTCGGCGTGCCAGACGCGCCGCTCGCCCTTCGGTGGGTTGAGCCGGATGCCGTGGTCCCCGGGCCCGGTGCGGGCGGCGTCGTGCCGGCGGTAGCCGATCGCGCATTCGCCCCGGTCCCGCGCGGCGGCGACGACGGCGGCGAACGCGGCCTCGGCTCCTGGGCGGATGTAGGCGCCGGCCGGCCGCAGACAGACGTTGTTGCCCTCCGCGGAGAACAACTCCTCGAAGACGGGGGCCAGATGCCGGTTCTGGGCGATCTGAGCCATGAGAAGACCGATCAGCAGCCCGCTGACGATGACGTCGGAACCGCTGTTCACGGGCGCCAGGGGGCGGTTCCGGTCATCGACGAGCTCGGTGACGACACGCGTCTCGCGTCCGGTCCGCTGTTCCAGCAGTCGCACGGCCAGGAGCGCGACCAGGGTCCAGTCGTCCGGGTGGTCGGGGCCGTCGCCACGGTCCGGGCCGAGGACGACCACCGCGTCGTACGGATCGAGGTCGAGGCCGAGCAGGCTCTCGGGCCGCGACAGGGGAGCCGACCGGAACCGCACGTCCGGCCCGACCGCTTCTCCGCCCCCGCCCTCCGGCTCTCTCGGTCCGGGTACGGCACTGTCGACGACCACGTCCACGACGGAGCCGGGGCGGGCCGTGCTCCGCAACTGGTCCAGGACCAGGGGGGCCCGGCGGTTCCAGCCGAGCAGCAGCAGCCGGGAGGGACCGGCCCGCTCGGGTCGTGCAGCGACGATCGCCGAGACGTCGACGAGGTGCCGGCAGTCCTCGACGCGGGTGCTGTGGTCATCGCGCGCGAGCACGATCAGGCGGCTTCCCGGCGGGACGACGGTGTCGGCGGGCGGGTTCAGCAGCGTACGGCCTTCGGGGGTGAGCAGCCCCACCACGCAGGAGTGCGGGTGGCTGAGCAGGGTCGCTCCGAAGGGGCCGTGGTGGAAAGCGGTGGCGTCGGCGAGATGGAACTCGTCGCCCGCGAAGTCGAGAAGGTCGCGCAGGACGAGCGAGAGGCCGGCCCGGCCGACGCACTGCGCGATCAGCCGGGCCGTGACCGTGTCGGTCTCCAGGACCGTGCCGCGGGGGCCGGCGGCCAGCCGGGCCGGGGCCCGGTACCGGTCGTCCCGGACCGCGGCGAGCACCGGCGGCCCGTCCGTGTCCTCGCCGAGGACCGCCCGCAGGGCCAGCAGGATGCGCAGCACCTCGGCGTCGGCGGTCGGTTCCGCCGACGGCAGCACCACCACGGTGCTCGCCGACCTCGGGCTGACGAGTGCGAGTACGTCCGGGTCACCGGCGGGACCGCTGCGGCAGATGATCCGGGCGCGGGGGGCCGGGGCGACCCGCGCGGTCAGTGCCCCCTCCATCTCGGCCTTGTCGCGGTCGGCGAGCAGCACGATGGCGCGCGGGCGCCGCGGGGTCCGGGCGGCGACCAGTTCGCCCACCACGGTGGTCACCTGGTCCGACCAGCCGAGCACCAGGACGTGTCCCTGCTCCAGGACCGTGGACCGTCCCCTGCTCAACTCCGCCATCCGCTCGGCCAGTCCGGTCGTGATCACCCCGACGAGGGTCGAGACGCAGAGCAGCGCGACCAGCCCGAGCACCGCGGAGAGCAGCAGGCGCAGTGGCGTACCGGTGGCCGCGCCCAGGCGCAGCGTCTCGGCGCTGATTCGCCATGTCGCGATCAGCCGCTCCGAGAGGGACGCGGGCGATCCGGGGTCCGTCCAGACCAGCAGGAGGCTGACCGGGACGACGACGGCCAGGCAGGTGATGACCAGCCAGCCCATCAGGGTGCCGGTGGAACGGGCCAGCGTGCGGTCGAACCGGTAGCGTGCCCAGTCGCGCAACGGCACTCGCGGCCGGCCCTTGGCTGAATCCACTGCCACTCCCCCTCGCCCGCCGCCGCACCCACGGTGGGTGCGGCACCGGCCGTCCCTCCCGGCAGAGTGCGGCCTCCGCCCTCGGGGCACGCCGGGTTCGGCGGCCGATTCATCCTTTCGGGCGCTCGGGCGCTACGCGACGCATACATTCCGGCCGGTGGCCCGTGCCGGTCAGCCCGTGAGCCTCCCGGGCTTCCGCCCCCAGGCCGTGAGCATGCCGGCCGACAGCGCGGCGCACGCGTCGCTCTCCAGGTACCGCACCGCCGCGTCGACGGCCGCGTCGTCGACCAGGCCGGTGGAGAGCATCGCCTCCCTGCTGCGCTGCCAGGTGTCGGCCCAGAAGCGGCTGATGGCGGTGCCGGGCCCCAGCGGCGGCACGTGGATCTCCGCCGCCACCTGTTCGAGCCCCGCCCCGCGCAGGAGGTCCGGGTAGGACGGGACCCAGGAGACGTCGGTGCCGATGGTGGTACGCAGCCCCTGCCACATCGCCCGCATGGCCGTGGTGTACGGGGTGGGCGGCGTCCGGTCGCTCGTCAGGTCGACGGCGTCGCTGAGCACCAGGACACCGCCGGGCGTGAGGAGTTCGGCCAGGTGTCCGATCAGGCGGTCCCGCTCGGGCAGATGCATCAGCACGAACCGCGCGTGAACGAGCCGGAAGCCGCCGGGCGCGAACCCGGGGCGGGTGATGTCGGCCTGGAGCACCTGGAGGCCGGGCACTGGGCGCGCGCTCAGGAACCGTACGTCGCGGTCCACGGCGAGCACGCTCGCCACCCCGGCCTCCTCCAGCAGCCGGCGGGAGACCGTGCCCGTTCCGGCGCCGATGTCGAGGCAGCGCCATCCCGGGCCGGCTCCGAGGGAGCGCAGTCGGGCCATCGTGAAGTCGTCGTAGGCGACGGCGCCGAAGTCGATGCGCTCCTCCTCCCCCGCCCGGTCGGGGCGGAAGCAGTCCTCGCCGTAACGGCCTTCGCCCGGCGCGCTTCCGGGCGGAGGGGCGTTCACGCCGTCACCGGTACGGCGTCGTGTCGGGCGTCCCTGTACCGGCGCGGCCCTCGGCCGTCGGTCAGGGGGATCAGCTGGTCGTCGAGCGGTTTCATGGCCGGGCCTCTCCACGCGACGGGGCGGTGCGGTCGGGGGGCGGTCCCGGCCGGGGCCGCCCCCGGCCATCCTCCACCTGCGCCTGTCCGCGCGGCCGAGGCTCGCCGCACCCGGGGCCGATCGATGCGGACCGGGCGGGTGCGCGCGAAGCCCGGGGTCAGGGCTGGACCGGCATGGACCAGCAGTTGGAGGTGGACGGTTTGCCGGAGAGGCGGTCGGTCAGCCAGCCGATCGCATCGCCCTGGTCGGTGAGGAGTGGCACGAGATGGTTGGTGAGGATCTTGTCGCCGAGGTTCGGCAGTACGACGGCGTCATAGGTGACGTCGCCGCCCTTGCGGCACCAGTCGACGGCCAGTTGACGCGCCTGGGAGTGGGGGACGATGTCGTCGTGGACCCCGGTGGCCAGACGCACGGGGCCGGACGGTTTGAGCGCTCCGATGCGCTGCCTGTCCAGGGCGGCCTTGGCCCGGGGCTCGGCGGCGATGATCTCCCCGATGGTCTTTCCGCTGGTGGTCCATGTACTGCTCCTGGTGAAGCCGTGGCCGAGGAGCGCGTCTCCGACGCACATGGTGGAGGCGTCCGCCAGGGCGGCCTTCCCGGTGGTGCTGATGTTCGCCTCGACCACCGCGCGGAGGTCGGGGTCGGCCTGGGCGAAGCCGTTGATCGACCAGGCCAGCGCACCGGCGAGCGCACTGCCGTCGATGCCCTTCATGACCGACGTCAGGTCGGCCGGGGGCGCGCCGGCGTAGGTTCCGGCGAGGCGGACGTCGGGGGCGTAGGAGGGCTGGAGTTCGGCTGCCGCCGCGCTGGCGCCACCCCCCTGGCTGTAGCCGTACAGGCCCGTGCGGGAGACCGCGGTGACCGAGGCGCCGGGCACGGAACGCGCGGCGCGGGCCGCGTCCAGGAGAGCGTGTCCCTGGTCGACGCGGTTGACGTAGGTGTGCAGGCGGTCGGTCGCGCCGAGGCCCACGTAGTCGGTGACGACGACGGCCGCCCCGGTGGCCAGGATCCGGTAGACGGCCAGGGCTTCGTAGCCCACGGACACGGTGTCGCCGTTGAGGGTCAGCGGGTGCTGAAGGGCGAAGGACGGGGCGCACTGGTCGCCCTGGCCCATGGTGCCGGAGGCGAGCGCGACCAGGGGGCGCGGTCCGGAGCCCCTCCAGGTCGCGGAGGGCTCGATGTAGGCCCCGGTCACGGCGACGGGCATCCCGGCCGAGTCGGTGGACCTGTACATGAGGCGGGTCGCGGTTCCCGGCATCGGGCGGCCGTCGAGGCCGGGGATGTTCAGCCCGAGGGGAAGGGCCTCGCTGCGGATCAACGCGCCGTTGTCGGCGGGCAGTGCGGCTGGGGGCGTGTAGAACTCCGGGATGGTGACGCCCCGGGAGACGACCGGAGGTGCCTTTGCCGCGGACGCCGGGACGGCCGACAGGCCGGCGCAGGCGGTTCCGGCGGCCACGGTGCAGGCCAGGAGGCGCAGGCGGGCCGAGGGACGGCGGCGTGCCCCTGTGGGGAGGGCGGTTTCCGGGTCGGGGGTGGCGGCTGAACGGGAACGGGTGCTCGTGCGGCTCACGGTGTGCTCCTCGTTGCTCGTACGGATGTTCGTCGGGGTGGGCCGGGAAGACGGACCGCGCGGGCGTGAACGTGGCGCGGGCGGCCGACGCGGCCGGTGGGAGTGTCGACCGGGATCCGGTGTGGCCGGGACGGGTGGGACCGGGGGTGATCGCACGTCCGCATGCGGTGGTTCACGCCAAGTGCTCTGGGAATCAGTCGTGTTACTCGCTGGTTACCTTCGGCAGCGTAGGTCTGAGTGTCACTCAGTGACAAGACGTCTGCATGCGCCACTTCCTCCGTGGGTCGCTATGCTGCCGGGACAGGACCGAGGCCGGGGGTGCGGGTGCGTGACTTGCCGTCCGCGGAAGGCGGACTCATCGCCGGGGAGACCGCCGCCAAGCCGTCGCTCGCTCAGCGACGCAGAGCCGCCCTCCGCCTCGAAATCGCCGGCGAGGCGGTCCGCCTGTTCACCTCTCGGGGCGTCACCGGCACCACGGGCGAACAGATCGCCCGGGCCGTGGGCATCTCGTCCCGCACGCTGTGGCGCCACTTCCCCACCAAGGAGAGCTGCGTCCTCCCCCTGCTCTCGGCGGGGCTTGAGATGGCGGTGGCCCAACTGGCCGCGTGGCCGCCCGGGATGACACTGCTGGACTTCGTGACGCGGTCCAGCCGAAGCGGCGCGCTGCCCCCGGCGGCGCCGGCCGTCCTCGACCTGATCCGGATGACGTCCACCGACCCCGCGCTCCGGGCGGTCTGGCTCCAGGCCCACGACGACGCCCTGCCGGTCCTCGCGGAACTGCTGGCCCGGCGATCGGGCGGCAGCGCCGAAGCGTTGGGAACGAAGGTGCACGCGGCGACGCTCAACGGCGCGCTGCGCGCGGCGGCCGAGGAGTTCGCCCAGCGGTACGCGGACGATCCCGAGGCTTCGGGCGAGGAGATCACGGCCTGCGTGCTGGCCGCTCTGCGAGCCGCCTCGCAGGGCCTGCCCTACTGACCGGCGCCCGGGCCCCGGACAGGCCCCGTACGATCGGGCGGTGACGGACGACGACACACGGAGGGCACCATGGGCGGCCGGGTCACCGCGGTGAGCCGTAACGAGCGGTACGGGTTCAGCAAACCCACCCACCCGTTCATCACCCTGCTCGCCGGACTCGGCGTGGAGGGGGACGTGCACGCGGGCACGAAGATTCGCCACCAGTTCCGCATGACGTACGAACCGGACCTGCCCAACCTGCGCCAGGTCCACCTGATGCACGAGGAGCTCTTCGAGGAGCTCGCGCTCAAGGGCTTCGACGTGTCGGCGGGCCAGCTCGGCGAGAACGTCACCACCGCGGGAGTGGATCTGCTCGGCCTTCCCACCGGAACCCTGCTGCGCCTCGGCGAGGAAGCGGTGCTGGAGGTGACCGGGCTGCGCAATCCGTGCGCGAAGATCAACGACTTCCGCCAGGGGCTGCTGGGCGAGGTCTTCGCCCTGGACCCCGTGTCGGGCGAATTCACCTTCAAGTCGGGCGTCATGGCCGTGGTCCGCGCCGGCGGGACGGTCCGCGCCGGCGACACCGTCACGGTCGAACCGCCGCCGCCCCCTCACCGGGCACTGGAACGCGTCTAGACGCCCGACCCCCGGCCCGGCCGGGGAACGCGGGACTGCCACCCGGCCAAGGCCGTCCGGTCCTACCCGGCAGCTGATTCCCGCATCGGACGCGGCCCCGGCCGGACCGGAGAGCCGGCACCGGGGCCACGTTTCCGCCCGCCCTCAGTCCTGCGGCTCCAAGGAGTCCGCGAACGCGCGCAGCGCATCGGCCAGATCCTTCTTCGTGGGCAGCTCGTCGACCTTCTTCTCCAGGTCCTCGATCCGCTGGGCGACCTCCGCGAGATCGGCCGGAGCCGCCGGCGAAGGGCTGGGGCCGACCGTGGGATCCGGGCCGCTCGGGTGGGCACTGGGCTCGGGCCCCCCGGTGGATCCGGAATCGCCGCCGTCCGACCCTCCGGAACCGCCCACGGTCCAACCACCGGTCTCTCCGGAACTGCCGTCCGACCCTCCGGAACCGCCCACGGTCCAACCACCGGTCTCTCCGGAGCCGCCCTCCGACCCTCCGGAGCCGCTCACGCTCCCGCCGTCCGACCCTCCGGAGCCGCCGTCGGAGCCGCCCGAGACGTCGCCACCTCCGCTCGATTCTGCGGGCACGCTCTCCGCGGGCACCGGGTCCGGTCCTGTCGGCCCTTCGTCCGACGTACCCACGGCCAGCGCACCGCCGACTCCGAACAGCACCGCGGCAGCGGCTCCGACCACTGCCGCCGTCACACGTCTCGCCCGTCGATTCCCCATGGTCTCCATTCCTCAGACCCTAGCCATCACACCTGGCGGAGGGACGGGTTCCTCCCATCCCGCGATTTTTCGACATACCCCTACCCCCCTAACCCCCATTATCCAACTTGACAGGTTAGGTTCGAGCGGCATGATGGCACTAACCAGTAAATTGATCCAGAGGGGTTAGCCATGACTTCGGTCCACCACCGCTACGCGGACGTCCAGGGACAGCGCGTCTTCTACCGGGAGGCCGGCGACGCCGACGCACCCGCCGTCGTGCTGCTGCACGGCTTCCCGACCAGTTCGTTCATGTTCCGCGACCTGATTCCCGCACTGGCCGAGCGCTTCCACGTGATCGCGCCCGACCACCTGGGTTTCGGTCTCTCCGCCGCGCCCTCGGTCGATGCGTTCACCTACACCTTCGACGCGCTGGCGGACCTGACCGCGCGACTCCTCTATCAACTGGGGGTGAGTCGCTACGCGATCTACGTCCAGGACTACGGGGCGCCGATCGGCTGGCGGCTCGCGCTGGCCGACCCCGGGGCCATCACGGCGATCATCACGCAGAACGGCAACGGCTACGACGCGGGGTTCGTCGAGAGCTTCTGGAAGCCGATCCGGAGCTACCAGAGCGAGCAGACACCCGAGAACGAGGCGCACGCGCGCGGCGCGCTGACCCTGGACGGCATCAAGTGGCAGTACGTCACCGGCACTCCGGACGAGAGCACCATCAGCCCCGACACCTGGCACCACGACTTCGCCCTCGTCTCCCGCCCCGGCAACGACGAGGTCCAGTTGTCGCTGTTCCGTGACTACGCCAGCAACTCGCCGCTGTACCCGGCACTGCACGCCTACCTTCGCGCCCACCGGCCGCCGGTTCTCGCGGTATGGGGCCGGAACGACCCGATCTTCGGCCCCGACGGCGCCCGCGCCTTCGCCGATGACGTCCCGGACGCCGAGATCCACCTCCTCGACGGCGGGCACTTCCTGCTGGAAAGCGCCGGTGACACGGTCGCCGCGCTCATCCTCGATTTCCTGGGCCGCGTCCACAGCACGGCCTGACCACGCCAGGGCCCTTCGGCGGGAAGCCGGAGGCGGCGTGCGCCCGCCGACCTCTGGGGCCGACCCGCCGACCCGCCGGCCCGGCCGGGCCGGCGGGCGTACGGTCGCCGCAGCGCGTGAGCCGTACGGCGAAATGAGCTTCAGGTTCGCTTCAGTTCGGGCTGTTAGAGTGCAGTCGTGCGGCGGCAATTCGCCGAGCGGCTTCGGCACTTCGCCCAACGAGCCGAATCGACCGGGACAGGGAGCGTAGGAATGCGCTGCAGGGAGATGCTGGCCTTCTGCGCCGGTATCGCCGTGCTCCTGATGATTTCCGCGTTCGCTCTCGGCACCTCCGCTCAGACCCTGCAGACCGTCGGCACGGCAGCTCATTCTCCGTCCGTGTCCGTATTCGACGGGTCGGGGCCCAGCACTCCGCTGGAGGGCGTCGACGGTGACGTCACACTCCAGCACCGCCACAAAGCGGGAAGCTCGACGGCCTCGCCTCCCGTACAGGCAGGCATTCCCTCCTCATCACCGGATCTCCACGACTGCGCGACGGATGTCGCCCGGCAGCATTCTTCGCACTCCGGATCGCGAAGCCCTGCCCGTGTCCAGATCCTTCGCTGCTGAGCGGAGCCTCCGACCACCCTGCGGCAGCCCTCCGGGCCCCGCACAGCCTGACGCCCCGCGGTGGCTCGGCGCTCGACCCGGTGAGTCGCACCACGCTCGCCCCGGTCGGCGGGCAGGGCCTCCGATGGCCACCCAGGCCTTGATCTCCCGCTCGCGGACTCGTGCTCTCACGTCCCGCGTCATGCGGCATTCCGCCGCGATTCCCTCGTGATGGGTCCCGGATTCCTCTCCCGGCATCCGCCCGAATCCTGGGGGATTCACCGCCCCGAAAAGTTATGACGCCGAGTTGGTCAGCACTCCGGCCTCGGCCTTCCTACTCAGTCCTGGAGCAGACGCACATGCAGCATTTCCCTCTCGCCTCGGAGCCGGCGAGCGGCATCGCGGGCTGGGCGACCAGCCTTGTCGAAACCATGGGCGGCCCCGGGGCCGGACTGGCGATCGCCTTGGAGAATCTCTTTCCGCCGTTGCCGAGCGAAATCATTCTGCCGCTGACGGGTTTCGCCGCGGGGCAGGGAGTGATCAGCCTGTTCTCCGCCCTGTTCTGGACGACGCTGGGGTCGGTGGTGGGGGCTGTCGCCCTGTATCAGATCGGCGCTCTCTTCGGCCGGGACCGCATGTACGCCCTGTGGGAGCGACTCCCCCTGGTGAAGGTCTCCGACCTCAAGAAGACCGAGGAATGGTTCGTCAAGCACGGCATGAAGGCCATCTTCTTCGGCCGGATGATCCCGATCTTCCGCAGCCTGATCAGTGTCCCGGCCGGCGTTGAGCGGATGCCTCTGCCGACCTTCGTACTCCTCACCGCCTTGGGCAGCTTCATATGGAACTTCATCCTCGTCATGGCCGGATATCTGCTGGGTGACCAGTGGGAGCTCGTGGAGAGTTACGTCGGGGTGCTCTCGAAGGTCGTTCTGGTAGTGGTGGTCGTGGCGCTGGTCGTGGCGGTCGGTCGCAGGCTGCGTTCCCGCCGAGGTGATCGGCGGAAGGACCGCGTGTGATCGGTTCGACGAGCCTCCCGGAGCCGCCTGCTTCGGGAGGCTCACCGGTCACCGGGCGAGGGCCGGCGACGCGCGGTCCACGAAGAATGGTTGCAAGAGGCCGCGCGCACATCGCGCGGACCATCGATCCGATCGACAAGGTGGCACGCATGGCTATGTGGGACCGCATCAAGGACCAGGCCAAGGGGCTTCAGCAGCAGTCGCAGGGCACGAGGGGCCCCGCCGGGCAGCAGCAGCCGGGTACGGGAGCCGCGGGCGGCTCGAAGGAGAAGTTGGTGGGGCTGCTCAAGTCGCAGCTCGGCTCCCTCAAGACGGAGCTCAAGAGCGGGGCGTACCGGGACGCCAGTATGGCGATGTGCGCTCTGGTCGCGGCCGCCGACGGGTCCGTCGACCCCGCCGAGCGGCACCACGTGGAGACGCTGATCCTGCAGAACGACGTCCTGCAGAACTTCCCGCCCGAGCAGTTGCGGCAGAGGTTCAACAAGCATGTCGATCAGATGATGTTCAACTTCCAGCAGGGCAAGACCGAGGCCATGCAGGAGATCGCGAAGGCCGCGAAGAAGCCGGTGGAGGCCAAGGCGGTCATCCAGACCGGTTTCGTGATCGCCGGAGCGGACGGGTACATCGCCCCGGCCGAGGCACAGGTTCTGCGAGAGGCGTGCATGGCGCTCGGGGTGTCCCCGCAGGAGTTCGGCCTCTGATCCGGCCGGTGCGTTTCCCGTAGCGACGGGGCCCCGGCGGGCGCGACCGCGTCGCGTCCCGCCGGGGCCCGGCCAGACCTTCACGTCAGGCCCGTACCTCTTGCCCCTCCGGTCAGTGCCCGTCGGACCCGTCAGTCGTCGGTCAGGGTTACCGCCCCGACCGGGCAGGCCCGCACGGCCTCCCGCACCAGCGGGTGGTCCCCCGGCTCCACCGTGCGGCCGGGAAGCATCTCACTGAAGCCGTCGTCGTCCTGCGTGAACACGTCCGGCGCGGTCAGCGCGCACATGCCGGCCCCCACGCAGCGTTCCTTGTCGACCTGGACGCCCATGCCGCTCACCAGGCCACGGGCAGTTCCAGCAGACCCTGGATCGTGTCCCCGGGTTTGTGCTGGATCTCGTGCGCGGGCACGGCGAGCCTGAGCGCCGGCAGCCGCTCGAAGAGCGTGCGCAGGGCGATGTCCAGCTCGGTGCGGGCCAGGTTCTGGCCCAGGCACTGGTGGACACCGAAGCCGAAGGCCAGATGGTGGCGGGTGGACCGGTCCCAGTCGAGCGTCTCCGGGTGGTCGTACACCTCGGTGTCGCGGTTGATGAGCGAGGTCGAGAAGAGCACGCCCTCGCCCTCGCGGATCGTCGTCCCGTCCACGTCGATGTCCTCGGTCGCCAGCCGCTGCAGGCCGTCGGCGATGGACAGGAACCGCAGCAGCTCCTCGACCACCGCGGCCGTCGTCGCCTCTCCGGACCGCAGCGCGGCCAGTTTCCCGGGGTGCCTCAGCAGCGTGAACGTACCGAGCGAGATCATGTTCGCCGTCGTCTCGTGCCCCGCGACGAGCAGGATCACGGCGAACGAGACGAGGTCGTCCCGGTCGACGGGTCCGCCCGGGTGGTCCCGGTGGATCAGCTCGTCCAGGAGCCCCTCCCCCGGCTCCGCCCGCTTGCGGTCGATCAGGGCGCCCAGATAGTCCTCCAGCTCGATCCGGGCCTTGTCCACGTCGGCCGCACCCGGGCCCCTCAGGAGCCGCCGCGAGCAGCCCTCGAAGAACTCGTGGTCGGCGTACGGAACACCGAGGAGCGCGCAGATCACCATCGACGGCACCGGCAGCGCGAAGTCGGCGACCAGCTCGGAGGGCGGCCCCTGCCGCTCCATCGCGTCCAGCAAGCGGTCCACCGTCTCCTGGATGCCGGGGCGCAGCGCGGCGATCCGCTTCACGGAGAAGCTCGGAATGAGCATCCTGCGCTGGGAGTTGTGCTCGGGGTCGTCGACGCCGAGAAGGGCCACGCGCCGCC
Organism: Streptomyces sp. NBC_01116; assembly: GCF_041435495.1. Lineage (NCBI taxonomy): Bacteria > Bacillati > Actinomycetota > Actinomycetes > Kitasatosporales > Streptomycetaceae > Streptomyces > Streptomyces sp. NBC_01116. Next base: position 8,456,793 of record NZ_CP108644.1, on the reverse strand, counting down.
GCGGCACGTTCACGAACCGCTCGGCCGGAACGGGGAAGTCGGGGTGGGTGCGGTCGGTGGACAGCCGCGGATCCGCCAGCAGCCGGCGGGCCAGGGCGTGGCCGGTGACCGCCCAGACCGGACGCCCGTCGAAGAGGGTGACCCGGCTCAGCGGCCGGTCCGCGCGCAGTGGTCCGTACCCGTTGGGCGGGTGGTAGGGGCACTCGCGGTCCTGCGGGAACGAGGTCGCGGAGGTCGGTTCGGTGGAAGGACTGGTGAGAGCGGGGTCCTGGCGGGCCGGTTCCGTCGTGGATTCCGTCATGGGAGCGGTCGCCTCGCAGTGCTCGGTGATAGGTGCGGAGCGGATCGCTCCGCACCTCACCCAATTGGATGCCCCAGGCACCTATTGGGTCGACGCCCGGACCGGCCACTTCGCGGGACCGCGAGATCTGGCCGGTGTCTTTCGCACACGGTCGAACGGTTTCGTATCCGTTCAGGTCCAGCGGGTGCGGCGGAGCCGCACCCGGGCGTACACCGCCCCTTGCACGGCCGGAACCGATCACCACGGCGTCCTGAACCTTGCCGTCGATCGACACCGCCGACGACCGACGGAGGCACACCCCTGCTTCCCGTACCGCATGGCGATGGTCAGGGGCCGCGCCGGATCACACCGTCACCTTGGCGATGAACGCCACGAGATTCGCCACGGTCCGCTCGATCTGCTGCTCCAGGGTGAGGGACTCGCGGAGCCGTGACCCGACGCCCGCGTCCTTCTTGCCGCGTACGTAGAGCGAGCAGGCGAGGTCGCTGCACATGTAGGCGCCGACCGAGTTGCCCTGCTGGCCCGCCTTCCCCGACTTGGGGGCGACCAGCAGGGAGACGCCTCCGGTGTGGACGGTCATGCACAGCGAGCACATGCTGCGGCGGGTCTGCCAGGATCCGGCGTCGGAGGAGCGCAGCTGGATGGCGACGGGGCTCTCGCCCGAGGCGAGCACCAGGTAGGCCCGGTCGGGGGCCTGAGGGTCGCGCCAGCCCAGGAAGTCCAGGTCGCCCCAGGGCCGGTCGGCGAGGTCGCGGGGAACGGACAGGCGCTTGGCCTCGCCCTTGGTGCAGTTGACGAAGGCGGATCGGATCTCTTGCTCGGTCAGAGGCTTCATGAAACTCACGCTAATTTGCCTAATCTCATTAGGCAAACGTATATTTGCTTAGGCAATCACAGCTGAGCGTTCGGAGGGTCACATGGCGCGAGGAGGACTGACCGCGGAGCGCGTCGTGCGGGCGGGGGCCGAGCTGGCGGACGAGATCGGCTTCGAGCAGGTGACCCCGTCGGAGCTCGCCCGGAAGCTGGGCATCAAGACCGCGAGCCTGTACTCGCACGTGCAGAACGCCCACGACCTCAAGACGAAGATCGCCCTGCTGGCCCTGGAGGAGCTGGCCGACCAGGCGTCGGCGGCACTCGCGGGACGGGCGGGCCGGGACGCGCTCACCGCCTTCGCCGACGCCTACCGCGACTACGCCCTCCAGCACCCGGGGCGCTTCGCCGCGGCCGGGTTCCGGCTCGACGCGGACGCGGTGGCCGCGAGCGCCGGCGTCCGGCACTCCCGGATGATGCGGGCGATCCTGCGCGGCTACGACCTGACCGAGCTCCAGCAGACGCACGCGGTGCGGCTTCTGGGCAGCGTCTTCAGCGGCTACGTGGGGCTGGAGGCGGCCGGCGGTTTCCACCACAGCTCGCCCGACTCCCAGGAGAGCTGGACGGAGATCCTCGGCGCGCTCGACTCCCTGCTGCGCAGCTGGCCCGCCCCTTCCTGATCCCTCCTCCCGCTCCTTCCCGCCCCCTCATCCCGCCCCTCGACGAACGAAGAGGCCGAGAACATGCCCTCCCGGCACGACTGGACGACGACCGCCATCAGCACCGACATCCTGCGGGGCGCGCTCGACCTGGAGCGGACCGAGCGCGGAATGCTGCCGCACCGGCTGCCCGCGCGGGCTCGGCGGCAGATTCCCGACGACCAGCTGGCCATGGCCGCGTCACAGCCCTCCGGGGTCCGGCTGGCGTTCCGCACCCGGGCCACCGCCGTCGAGCTGGACGTGGTGGCCACGAAGCGGGTCTATCCCGGGGCGCCGCCGCGCCCCGACGGCGTGTACGAGCTGCTCGTGGACGGCCGCCCCACGGCGCGGGCCAGCGCCCGCGACGGTGACACGCTCACCGTCGACCTGGCCTCGATGACTTCGCGGACCCGGCCCGGCCCCGTGGAAACGCTGCGCTTCACCGGCCTGCCGGACGAGGAGAAGGACGTCGAGATCTGGCTGCCCCACGACGAGACCACGCTCCTGGTCGCCCTGCGCACCGACGCGCCGCTCCGGAGTCCCCGGCCGAGCGGCCGGCCGGTCTGGCTGCACCACGGCAGTTCCATCAGCCACGGATCCAACGCCACCGTCCCGACCGGCACCTGGCCCGCCCTGGCCGCGCGCCTCGGCGAAGCCGAGCTGATCAACCTGGGATTCAGCGGCAGCGCCCTGCTCGACCCGTTCACCGCGCGCGCCATGCGCGACACCCCCGCCGACCTGATCAGCGTCAAGATCGGCATCAACCTCGTCAACGCCGACCTGATGCGGCTGCGCGCTTTCGGCCCGGCGGTCCACGGCTTCCTGGACACCATCCGCGAAGGTCACCCCACCGCACCGCTGCTGGTGGTCTCGCCGATCTGCTGCCCCATCCACGAGACCACTCCGGGCCCCTGCGCACCGGACTACAGCGCGATGAGCGAGGGGCGGCTCCGGTTCGTGGCGATGGGCGATCCCGCGGAGAGCGCCGCCGGGAAGCTGACCCTGACCGTCATCCGCGACCAGCTGGCCCGGATCGTCGCCGAACGCGCCGCCACCGACCCTCATCTGCACTACCTCGACGGCCTCGACCTCTACGGCGAGAGCGATCACGCCGAACTTCCGCTGCCCGACGACCTGCACCCGGACCCCGCCACCCACCGCCTCATCGCCGAACGCTTCGCCCGCCTGGCCTTCGCCCACGACGGTCCGTTCACACCGCGCACCCCGTAACGCCGGGCACGGCCGACGGCACGGGGGCGCGGCGAGGCGGTGAGCCGTCCGCGTCCCCCGTCGGACGCCGCCGTCCGGGCGGGCACGCACTCGGGGGACCCGGTCCCCCCGTTCCCGGGTTCCGGCAGCGGGCCGGCCGGGAACGGAGGTCACCGGGCGCCGGATCAGGTCGGGGCCGGCGCCCCGTACGCCCTCGTACAGCCGGTTACGGGGCGTCCACCAGGACGCGTCCGTCAGCCGGCACGCGCGGGGCGAGGCCGCCGGCGTAGGCGGACTCGACGCGGGACTGCTCGGCCGCGTTCGGTACGGCGTTCTTGCAGCTGATGCCGGCGCTGGATCCCGACATCAGCTGGGAGCAGGGGCCGGGCTTGGTGTCCGGCAGCCCCAGGCTGTGGCCGATCTCGTGAGCGGCGATACGGGTCTTGTCGTGGCCCTGGGCGACCGCCTGGCTGCCCAGCTCCACCCTGACCTGGCCGCCGGGCCGGACCGGGCCGAGGGTGGCCTGCGGCCAGCCGCTGGTGGCCACGATCTGTATCTCGGCCCGCGTGCCGGGCGCGGCCTCGACCAGCCTGACGTTGTCGACGGTGGAGTTCCACGAGGCGACTCCGGCCGCGATCTGCGCCTCCCAGCCGCCCGCTCGGCTGTCGTCGTACCGGAGCGTCACCACCGCCGACGCGCCCTCCGCCACCGGTTCCGGCGCGGGGGCGGCCTGCGCCGCCGTAGCCGTGGCCAGGGTGATCGCCGCGGCGACACCGACTGCCTTGAGCCATCTGGATTCCAGCATGTGCTGTCCCTTCACTCATGGGGGGTTCGGCTCCGCGCGGAGCCGAGGGAGTGGGAGGGCGGCGGCCGCGAACCGTACGGGCGCACGGGGCGGCCGCCGATCCTCCCGGGGCCGCAGAACCTATGCCGCGGTCGCAGCTTGATCATGCCCCTGTCATGAAATGAGGCCGGAAACGAACCCTGCCGGGATCTTCGGCCCGGGGCCCGCCGTCCCATCGGGTCGCCCCGGCGTCCCCGCCGCCCGTCCACGTCGCCATCGGGGGCGTGTTCCGTACCCTGAGGACATGCGCATGCGACCCACCCTGAGCTGGACCTCCGCCGAGGAGCCGCCGCCGTGCACCACGGACCTGGCGCCGGTCGTCGAGGCGCTGCGCGGTGGCGGTGTGCTGGTCCTGAGCGGCGCGGGCATCTCCACGGAGTCGGGCATCCCCGACTACCGGGGCGAGGGCGGGAGCCTGAGCCGTCACACGCCGATGACCTACCAGGACTTCACCGCCGACGCCGGGGCCCGTCGCCGCTACTGGGCGCGCAGCCATCTCGGCTGGCGTACGTTCGGCCGCGCCCGTCCCAATGCCGGGCACCGGGCCGTGTCCGCGTTCCGGCGGCGGGGTCTGCTCTCGGGTGTGATCACCCAGAACGTCGACGGCCTGCACCAGGCCGCCGGCAGCGCGGACGTCGTCGACCTGCATGGACGTCTGGACCGGGTCGTCTGCCTGTCCTGCGGCGCCTTCAGCCCGCGCCCCGAGCTGGCGCGCCGGCTGGAGGAGGCCAACGAGGGGTTCGCGCCGGTGGCCGCCTCGATGAACCCGGACGGCGACGCCGACCTCACCGACGAACAGGTCGGGGACTTCCACGTGGTGCCGTGCACGGTCTGCGGCGGCGTCCTCAAGCCGGACGTGGTGTTCTTCGGCGAGGCCGTGCCCCCGCAGCGGGTCGAGCGCTGCCGCGAACTGGTCCGCGAGGCGAGCAGCCTGCTGGTCCTGGGCTCCTCGCTGACGGTGATGTCCGGGCTCCGGTTCGTCCGCCAGGCCGACCGGGCCGGAGTGCCGGTGCTGATCGTCAACCGGGATCCGACCAGGGGCGACCGGCACGCCCTGACCCGTGTCGGCCTCCCGCTGGGTGACGCCCTCACCACCGTGGCCCACCGGCTCGGCGTGCCCGTCGACCTCCCGTAACGCCTCGGAGCGGGGCAGGAGCGGGGCAGAAGAGCCCAAGCCTGCGATTCCGCGACTCTGCGTGAGTGCGCCATTACCGATATAGGTGCTTATAGGCAGTTTTCTGCCCGCCCAGTCGGGTACCCGCAGAGAGGCGGAGCGCACCGTTCCGCCCTCTGCACCACAACCGTCGTTCTGGAGATTCCATGTCAGAGCAGCGCAAGAGTTCGTTCGCCACCGTCAATCCGTACACCGGGAAGACGCTCGCGGAGTTCCCGGTCATCGAGGGTCGGGAAGTCGACGCGGTGCTGGAAACCGCCGACGGCGCCTTCGACGCGTGGCGGAAGCGGCCCGTCGAGGAGCGCGCCGCGCTGGTCGGCCGCGTTGCCGGGCTGATGAGGGAGCGCAAGGAGACCTTGGCGCAACTCATCACCCTGGAGATGGGAAAGCTCATCTCCGAGGCACGGGGAGAAGTGGACCTCGCCGCCTCCATCCTGGCGTACTACGCGGAGCACGGGCCCGGTTTCGCGGCCCGCGAACCCCTCGACGTCGAGGAGGGACAGGCCTACCTCGTCAGCGAGCCCCTCGGCGTCCTGCTCGGCGTCATGCCGTGGAACTTCCCGCTCTATCAGGTGGTGCGCTTCGCGGGACCCAACCTGGTCCTGGGCAACACCGTCCTGGTCAAGCACGCCGGGATCTGCCCGCAGTCCGCCCTGGCCCTGGAGGCGCTCTTCCGTGACGCGGGCGCACCCGAGGGCGTCTACACCAACCTGTTCGTGAGCCACGAGGAGATCTCGCGCATCATCGACAGTCCGGCGGTGAAGGGCGCGTCGCTGACCGGTAGCGAACGCGCGGGGGCGCAGGTCGCGGAGCGGGCCGGGCGGAACATGAAGCCCAGCCTGCTGGAGCTGGGCGGCAGTGATGTCTTCATCGTCCTCGACGGTGAGGGGCTGGAGCGTACGGTCGGCGCCGCGGTGGCCGGCCGGATGGCCAACACCGGGCAGAGCTGCGTGGCATCGAAGCGGTTCATCGTGCTGGCGGACGTCTACGACGACTTCGTGGAGCGCATGCGACGCGCCTTCGAGGCCCTGGAGCCCGGCGACCCGGCCGACGAGGCGACCACGCTGGGGCCGCTCTCGTCCGAGCGGGCCGCCTCCGACCTGGTCGAGCAGATCCGCGAGACGGTGGAGCAGGGAGCCGAACTGCTGACCGGCGGCGACCGGATCGACCGTCCCGGAGCCTTCGTCCGGCCGACGATCCTCACCGGCGTCAAGCCGGGCATGCGCGCGTACGCGGAAGAACTGTTCGGCCCGGCCGCGGTGATCTACCGGGTCCAGGACGAGGACGAAGCCGTAGCGCTCGCCAACGACAGCCAGTACGGCCTGGGCGGATCCGTCTTCTGCGCGGACGTGGAGCGGGGCCGCCGGGTGGCCGAGCGGGTGGAGACCGGCATGGTCTGGGTCAACCACCCGACCTCGACCCAGCCCGATCTGCCGTTCGGCGGGATCAAGCGGTCGGGCTACGGCCGGGAACTGTCGCAGCTCGGTATGCGGGAGTTCGTCAACCGCAAGCTCGTCCGGGTGCTGCCGCCCGACGCCGAACTCCGCGGCATCGCCGGCTGAGCGGCGGCCCCGTCCCCGTACCTCCCTCACACCGCCTTCCGAGGCGTCGACACAGCAAGGAGCAACCGTGCCCTCAGTACCCTCCATCACGCTCAACAATGGTGTGACGATCCCCCAGCTCGGCTTCGGGACCTTCCAGATCCCGCCGGACGAGACCTGTGAGACCACGCTCGCCGCCCTGGAGACCGGCTACCGGCACATCGACACGGCGCAGATGTACGGCAACGAGAAGGAGGTCGGCCAGGCGGTCCGCGAATCGGGACTCGACCGCGCCGACGTCTTCGTGACGAGCAAGCTGAACAACGGGGCGCACGCACCCGACGAGGCGCTCCGGGCGTTCGACCGCTCCATGGAGGAACTGGACCTCGACTACCTCGACCTCTTCCTCATCCACTGGCCCCTGCCAGGAGGTTCGGGGGACTTCGTGGAGACGTGGAAGGCCCTGGAGGAGATCTACCGGTCCGGACGCGTCAAGGCCATCGGGGTCTCCAACTTCCAGGAGAACCACCTGCGGCGGCTGCTGGACAACAGCACGGTGGTGCCCGCCGTCAACCAGATCGAGGTGCACCCGTACCTCACGCAGGATGCCCTGCGCGCCTTCGGGGCGGAGCACGGCATCGCCACGGAGGCGTGGTCGCCCATCGCCCAGGGCAAGGTGCTCGCGGACCCGACGGTCACGCGCATCGCCGAGCGGCTGGGCAGGACCCCCGCACAGGTGGTGCTGCGCTGGCACCTGCAGCGTGGGGACATCGTGTTCCCCAAGTCCGTGACGCTGAAGCGCATCCAGGACAACTTCGCACTCTTCGACTTCGAGCTCACCGAAGGGGACGTCGGCGAGATCGCCGCCCTGAACCGGGACGAGCGCACCGGGCCCGACCCGGACACGTTCAACGGCTGAACCGACCGGGCGGGGCCCGGCCCGGGAGGGTCTCCGGGCCGGGCCCCGCCCCGCCGCACCCGGCGGGCCCACCTACCGGGCGAACTTCCTCAGGTCCTCCGCCAGCGAGCTGATGGCCGCCGGATTGCGCGGGCTCTCGACCAGGTCCACGTAGTCGAGTACGACGATCCGGTCGTTCACGATCGCGGAAACGCCGGCGAGCGGCTTGTAGGACTTCAGGAACTTCCGCTTCTCGTCCGCCGTGGTGTCGCCGTAGTCGTTGATGACGATGACCTCGGGATCGCGGTCGACCACGGTCTCCCAGCCCACCGTCGTCCAGCTGTCCTCCAGGTCCTTCATGACGTGGTCGCCGCCGGCCTTGGTGATGATGTCGTGCGGTCCGGCGTACGCGCCCGAGGTCAGCGGCTTGTCCTTCCCGTCGTCGTACAGGAAGACACGGAGGCGGTCACCGCCCTCGGCCGCCTTCGCCCGTGCGTCGGCGACCTCCTCGCGGAACGACGTGATGAGGGTGTCCGCCCGGTCCTCGACGTCGAAGATCTTTCCGAGGTTCCGCAGGTCGGTGTAGAGCGCTTCGAGCGGGGGCATGACTCCGCGGGCCTTGCCCTGCCCGTTGCGGCACGACTCGCTGAGCAGATACGAGTCGATGCCCACGCGCTCCAGTTCGGCGGGGGTGAAGCCCTCCCCCTCGTTGAATCCGTAGTTCCAGCCGGCGAAGACCAGGTCGGCTCGCGCGTCGAGGACCAGCTCCTTGTTGATCCGCTCCTTGGAGAGCCACTTGGTCTTCGTGTAGCCGTCCTTCCAGGGGACGGACGTCAGGTCACCCTTGTCGTCGGGCATCACGTACCCGGCCATGTGGTCCTCCAGCCCGAGGGCGAACATGATCTCGGTGATGCCGGTGTCGTTGGTGACGACGCGCTGCGGGGCCTTGTCGTACGTCTTCCTCTCCCCGCAGTTCTCGACGGTCACCGGGTAGTGGCGGTCGGCCTCGGACGTGCGGTCCTTCCCGTCGGCCCGTGGGGTGACGTCCGCTCCGCAGCCGGTGAGTGCCAGGGCGGCCGCGAGCACGAGAGCTGCGGGACGCAGGGGGTTGGGCATGGTGGTCGAGGCTCCTTCAGGAGGTGGGACGGGCAGAGGCAAGGTCGAAGAGCAGTTGGAGCGCGCCGGTCTCCGGATGTGCGACGCGGTGCGCCCGTACACCGAAGACGTCGGCCAGCAGCTCGGTGGTCAGGACCGCGTGCGGGGAACCGGAGGCGACGATCCGGCCGCGGTCGATGACGTGGACCAGGTCGCAGTGCAGGGCCGCCAGATTCAGGTCGTGCAGGGCGGTGAGGACGGTCAGGCCGCTGCCGCGGACCAGGGCGAGGACCTCCAACTGGTGCGCGATGTCCAGGTGGTTGGTGGGTTCGTCGAGCACCAGGACCCGGGGCTGCTGGGCGAGGGCGCGCGCGATCAGGACGCGCTGCCGCTCGCCGCCGGAGAGGGTGAGGAAGCCGCGTTCGGCAAGGTGTCCCGCGCCGACCCCCGCCAGCGCCTCGTCGCAGAGGCGGCGGTCCTCGTCGGACGCCCGGGCGACGGGCCCCTGGTGCGGCAGCCGCCCCATGGCGACGATCTCGGCGACGGTGAAGTCGAATTCGGCGACCGCGTCCTGCGGAAGGGCGGCCAGCCGCCGGGCGCCTTCCCGGGTGCTCAGGGCGTGAAGGTCCTCACCACCGATCCTGACGGCGCCCGCCGAAGGGCGCAGGGCCCGGTAGACGCAGCGCAACAGGGTCGACTTCCCGCTGCCGTTGGGACCGACCAGGCCGACGAGCTGGCCGTCGGCCGCGCCCAGGGTGACCTGGTTGACCAGCCGTGCACCGGCGATCTCGACGGTGAGCGCGTCGATGTCGATCCGCATCAGATGCCTCCGAAGGAGTAGGCGCGCCGGCGCATGAGGAGGAGGAAGCAGGGAACGCCGATGACCGCGGTGAGGACGCCCACCGGCAGCTCGGCCGGCGCCAGCACCACGCGCGAGAGGATGTCCACCCAGATCAGCAGGACGGCTCCCGCCAGGGGTGCGACGGCCAGGAGCCGGCGGTGGTCCGCGCCGACCAGCATCCGTGCGGCGTGCGGGACCATCAGGCCGACGAAGCCGATCGCCCCGCTCACCGCGACCACCGCCCCGGTCACGGCCGCGGAGACGAGGAAGAGCTCCTTGCGCAGCCTCCCGGGATCGACCCCGAGGGCGGCGGCGGTCTCGTCCCCCATGGCGAGGGCGTTCAGGCGCCGTGCCGACCAGCAGAGATGCGCGAGGCCGGCGAGCACCGCTCCGGCGGCGATCGGCACGGCGGCCCAGTTGGCCCCGCTCAGGCTGCCGAGCAGCCACATCATCGCCGAGCGGGCCGCTTCCCCGCGCTCGGCCGCGAACACCATGAACGTGGTCACGGCGGAGAAGCCGTAGTACATCGCGGTGCCCGTCAGGACGAGCCGGAGCGGGGTCAGTCCGCGTTCGGTGCGGGCGATCGCGTACACGAGCAGCATGGCGAGGAGTGCGGAGAGGAACGCCGCCGTGGACAGGGCCCAGATGCCCAGCGCTCCCAACGTCCCGAAGATGAGCACGGCGTTGGCGCCGACCGCCGCGCCCGAGGAGATGCCGAGCACGAACGGGTCGGCCAGCGCGTTGCGCACCATGGCCTGGACGGCGACGCCGATGGCGGACAGGCCGGCCCCGACGACGGCGGCCAGCACGGCCCGTGGCAGGCGCAGTTCCCAGACGATGGTGTAGCCCGGGACCTCGTCGGGGCCGATGGCTCCGCCGGCCAGCCCTGCCCACAGATAGCGCGTCACCTCCGACCAGGAGAGCCCCGACGCCCCGAGTGCCGCTCCGCAGACGAGGGAGAGGGGCAGGGCCGCGCACAGGCCGGCAAGGAGGAACGGCAGGGGCACGCGCCGGGGTGGCGCCGGTCCGGTGCCGAGGTGCGCGGGGCGCGACGGCTTGGAGGGTATGCGGTCGAGGGACGTGGCCACAGGCAGGTCGCTTTCGCCTCGGGCCGTGCGTCGCGCGATGAGGAGCGGCCCCGGACGGCGGCCGCCCCGCGCAGCGCCCATTCGCAGTCCACGGCGAATCGTCAGGAGCCTTCTCCGCCGCGGGTGATCGGGCTCACGGAACCCGGGGGCTCCGTCTACCGTTGCGGGTCAGCGCCGGATTTCGACCGGACTTCCCCCGTGGCGGAAAGCAGCCTAGCGCGTGCGTTGATCGCGCCCCGGCGGCGGGTGAACCGCAGCGGGACGCGGAGGGTCCGGGCGCCCGCCCCGAGGCCGTCGGGGATTCCCGGCGCCTCCGGAGCCCTCCGCGGTGTCACCAGCTGACGCGGGCCGCCACCGGGAGATGGTCGCTGCCGGTCGCGGGCAGCACCCACGAACTCTCCGGCTCCACGCCGCGGACCAGGATCTGGTCGATCCGCACCACCGGGGAGGTGGCGGGCCAGCTGAAGCCGAACCCGTCGCCGGACGCCTCCTGCGCCGATCGCATCCGCGAGGTGATGCCCGCGTACGCGCGGTCGTCCAGGGTGCCGTTCAGATCGCCGAGCAGCACCACCCGCTCGTTCTGCTCGGCGGCGAGGGCCTGGCCGAGCGACCGCGCGCCGGCGTCCCGTTGCCCCGACGAGAGGCCCGCCCTGGGATTCACCCGTACGGATCCGAGGTGCGCCACGTACACCGCCAGGGGCCCGTGGTCCGTGGCCACCGTGGTACGCAGTCCCCGGTTGTACTCCAGCTTGACGTCGGCGGGCTTCGCGTCCCCCAGCGGCCCCGCGTCCATCTCGACGTCGACCGGCCGGGTGTCCGACAGCGGCAGTCTGCTCCACACGCCGACCGTGCCCAGCACCGTGTGGTGCGGATACGTGGTCGCCAGCTCCCTCTCGTACGTCCCCCGGGCCCCCGGGTCCAGCTCTTCGAGCGCGAGCACGTCCGCGCCGGAGGCGACCAGGGCGCGTGCGGTGCCCACCACGTCGGGGTTGTCGGCGCCGACGTTGTGGCTGACCACGGTGAGGTCGCCGCCCGGGTGGGACTTGTCGGTGAGCAGTCCGCCGAAGAGGTTCAGCCACACGACGGCCGGCAGCAGGAGCGCGACGGCCGCGAGGACGGAGCGGCGCAGCAGCGCCCCGGCCAGCAGCACCGGGATGAACAGGCCGGACCACGGGAGGAAGGTCTCCACCAGACTGCCGAGGTTCCCGATCCGGTTCGGGATGCTCGCGTGCAGCAGCATGAGCAGGCCCAGCAGCAGCGACGCCGCCGCGAGCACCCGGCCGCGCGTCCAGACGCCCTTCCTCGTGCCGGTGTGCCGGGGGCCGGTGCCCCCGGGGTCCGCGTCCCGGAGACCGGCGTCGCCCTGCCGGGAACAGGCCGCGTCCACGTCGCTCTGCGCGGTCCCGGCCGTAGGCCCGTCACCCTGTGCGGTCCCGGCCGTAGGCACGTCGCTCTGTACGGTCCCGGCCGTGTCCACCGGCGTCATCGTCCGTCCTCGCTCGCTGCCGGTCACTTTCGCATCCTCGGGTCCTGGGTGGGGTCGGCATACATGCGCGGGCAACCCCGGTCGATCGCTTCCGTGCGCAGTTCGTAGTGCCAGGGTTCGTTCCGGTAGGTCTGGCACAGCCCGTATCCCGCGCCGTGCTCGGACAGCCACTCCGTCGCGTCCGCCGGTCCGATGTCGACCGCGTCCCCCGACACGTGCGGCGACGTCTTCGCGGTGGCCACCCAGCGGGCGGCCTCGGCCTCGGACCCGTACCGCGCGATCGCCTTGCGGAGCAGCTGATCCTGATATTCCGGTGATCGCCAGCCGCTGTTGACGACGAACTCGACGCCGTCCCGCGCCGCCTCCCGTGCCGCCCGGCGGAGGGCCGGGAGCAGATCCGGGTCGAGGTTGGCGACGGCCGGGATCCCGTCGTCGAGCACCGTCACGCCGTCGGGGACGGCCCCGTCGGCCTCTCCCAGCGCTCCACCGAGCTCACGGTGGAGCGGAGGCTTTAGAGGTGCCGGCGCCGAGGAGGGATCGGCGGACGGGAAGCGCGGCGAGGCGGAGACCGAGGCCGAGGGCGACGGGACAGGTGAGGGGTTCAGCAGGGCGTGGCCGAGGGCCGTCGCGATCGCTGCCACGACGGACACCGCACCGACGACGAGGGGCCCGCGCGTCCGGCGGGGTGTGGTTCGCGCTGACGGAGGTGGTCGAGTCATACCGCCAGTCAAGGCGGCGCGGTGTTGCCGACCCGTATGCGGTTTTCGATACGCCGACGATAGGTGGCGACTCGTAGCATCGAACCATGCGCGTGCTGATCGTCGAGGACGAGCCCTATCTCGCGGAGGCCGTCCGCGACGGCCTGCGTCTCGAAGCGATCGCCGCGGACATCGCGGGCGACGGGGACACCGCTCTGGAAATGCTGAGCGTCAACACCTACGACATCGCCGTCCTGGACCGCGACATCCCCGGGCCGTCCGGCGACGAGATCGCCGAACACATCGTCGCCTCCGGCAGTGGCCTGCCGATCCTCATGCTCACGGCGGCCGACCGCCTCGACGACAAGGCCTCCGGGTTCGGGCTCGGCGCCGACGACTACCTCACGAAGCCCTTCGACCTCCGGGAGCTTGTGCTCAGGCTCAGAGCGCTCGACCGCAGACGCGCCCACAGCAGGCCCCCCGTGCGGGAGATCGCGGGGCTGCGGCTGGACACGTTCCGCAGGGAGGTCTACCGGGACGGCCGCTACGTCGCTCTGACCAGAAAGCAGTTCGCGGTGCTCGATGTCCTCGTGGCCGCCGACGGCGGTGTCGTCAGCGCCGAGGAGCTTCTGGAACGCGCGTGGGACGAGAACGCCGACCCGTTCACCAACGCCGTACGCATCACCGTCTCGGCCCTGCGCAAGCGCCTCGGCGAACCGTGGATCATCGCCACCGTGCCGGGCGTCGGCTACCGCATCGCCCCGGCGTCCGGCACCGGTACCGGTGAGGGAGCGGACCGTGGCTAGGCGGCCCGGGTTGAGCGTCCGCCTCAAGCTCACCCTCAGCTACGCCGGGTTCCTCATGGTCGCCGGCGTCCTGCTGCTCACGGCGGTGTGGGTGTTCCTCCTGGAGTACGTTCCCGACGACTGGGACAAGCGGATGCTCCACGAGAACCCCAACCGCCAGCTCCTCGCGTACACGTTCGCCCCGGCGGCCGCCACCGTGCTGGCGGTCCTTCTCGTCTTCGGACTCCTGGGAGGATGGGTCCTCGCCGGCCGTATGCTCGCCCCGCTGACCCGGATCACCGAGGCCACCCGCGAGGCCACGCGCGGGTCGCTCGCCCACCGGATCCGGCTGCCGGGCCGCAGGGACGAGTTCCGGGAGCTCGCCGACGCGTTCGACACGATGCTCGCCCGGCTCGAAGCAGACGTCGCCGAGCAGGAGAGGTTCGCGGCCAACGCCTCCCACGAACTGCGGACCCCGCTGGCGATCTCGAAGGCTCTTCTGGAGGTGGCCCGCACCGATCCGGACCGCGACACCGACGAGATCATCGACCGCCTGTACACCGTCAACGGCCGGGCGATCGACCTCACCGAGGCGCTGCTCGTGCTCAGCCGCGCCGACCGGCGTTCCTTCGCCCGGGAACGCGTCGACCTGTCACTGCTGGCGGAAGAGGCCACCGAGACCCTCCTTCCCCTCGCGGAGGAGCAGGGCGTCACCGTCGAGACGGACGCCGAGGTCGCCCTCGCGATCGGATCTCCGGCGCTCCTGCTCCAGCTGACGACGAACCTCGTGCACAACGCGATCGTCCACAACCTGCCCGAACGCGGCACTGTCCGGGTCACCACCGGCGTCCACCGGGGGACCGCGGTGCTCACGGTCGAGAACACCGGCGCGAAGGTCACCCCCCAGCTGGCCTCGACGCTCACCGAACCGTTCCGGCGCGGCGCCGAACGGGTGCGCACCCACCACGCGGGCGTCGGCCTCGGCCTGGCCATCGTGCAGACCATCACCCGCGCACACGACGGAACGCTCACTCTCGCCCCGCGCGCGGAGGGCGGGATCCGCATCACGGTGGAACTTCCCGCGACAGCCCCGCCCGCCGACGGAGTCCGGACGTCGTACGGCAGGATGGAGCCATGAGCGTAGTCAAGATCAATGTGCTGACCGTCCCCCAGGAACAACGCGAGACGCTGGAGAAGCGCTTCGCTTCCCGGGCCCATGCCGTGGAGGGCTCCGACGGATTCGAGTGGTTCGAGCTGCTCCGGCCCGTCGAGGGCACGGACGACTACCTCGTCTACACGCGCTGGCGTGACGAGGCCTCCTTCCAGGCGTGGATGGAGGGGCCGATGAAGGCGGCCCATCAGGGCGGCGGCGGCGCCGGGAGCGCCGAGCGCCCCCAGCCGGCGGCCAGCGGGTCCACGGTGTGGTCCTTCGAGGTCGTGCAGCAGGCCGCCCCGACCGGCGCGTAGCCGGGCGGGCGCAGCTGTGTGACCTGCCCGGCCGGACCGCGACCGGCCGGGCGGGGCGCTGCCTCCTGCCGGGCCGGGCAGGCCCCGGGGTGTCAGCGGTCGACCGGCGGCAGGCCGTCCAGGCCGGTGTCACGCATGATGCGGTCGACGGTCCCGGCCAGGACGCTGTCGGGACCGATCACGGTCTCGACACCGTCGGGCAGCACATCGCGGGGGCGGTACCAGTCCCGCAGCTGGTTCTCGTCGACCGCGTCGGCGATCGGCTTGGTGGCGTGCCGGGCCACGGTCTCGGCGAACGGGACGTCCAGGTAGTACCCGTGGGTCGGGCCGCGGTGGTCGGCGCGCAGCCGGGCGAGCATGTCACCGTAATGGTCGGCGTAGAGGATGCCCTCGACCACCACATGGAAGCCGGCGTCCAGGGCGTAGCGCGCCGTCAGGTCGATCAGGCCGATGTTGGCCGCCCCCGGCCGGTCGCGTTCGCGCAGCACGGTGCGGCGGAGGTTGTCCTGGCCGACCACGGCCAGTCCCCGGCCGAAGCTGTCGCGGAGACCGGCCGCCACACTCGACTTCCCCGACGCGCTGTTGCCGCGCAGGACGATCAACCGGGTCTCCTCGGTCCCCACGTTCACGGTGGACACGCTAAGGGCTGTCCCGACCCGAACCCGTCCACCAGGTCACTCCCAGGGTGCATGCGCTCTCCTCCCGACGGCTGATTCCCCGCGAGCTGAGCGTTTTTAAGATCATTCTCCGAGGAACGAACCGACGGACCGGTGGAACACGACATGACATTGCTGGATGTACTGCTGGACGCGGTCCGTGAGGCTCCCGGGCAGGTCGTCGTGCATGTCCGCGGCGACGGCGGCGAGTTGACGGTCGGCCTGCGCGAGCTCCTGGACGACTCCCTGCGCGTGGCCGGAGGCTTCCGGGAGGCAGGAGTCGCGCCCGGGACCTGTGTCCCGTTGCTCGCCGACCGCAGCGAGGACTTCCAGCCGATGTTCTGGGGTGCGGTGGCGGCCGGTCTCGTTCCGGTCCCGCTGGCGCCGGACGCCCGTCGGGTGCTGCCGGTCTGGGAGCACCTGGGGCGGCCGCCCGTCGTCGTGGACGCCTCGACGGCGTCGCTGACCGGTGAACTCCCGGGCGCCGTACGCACCCTGACCCTCGATGTCCTTCGGGAGGGACCCGTCCTGCGGGAGCCTGTCACCGCCGGGCCCGACGACGTCGCGTTCGTGCAGTTCTCCTCGGGGAGCACCGGTGCGCCCAAGGGGGTGGAGGTGACGCACGGCGCGGTGCTGGCCAATCTGGAGCAGATACGGGCCGCTTCGGCGCTGGGCCCCGACGACGTGGTGGTCAGCTGGATGCCGTACTTCCACGACATGGGGCTGATCGGCACCCATCTCGCTCCGCTGGCCGCCCGGGCCCGGCAGGTCAAGATCGGTCCGCTGTCGTTCGCCAAGAGGCCCCGCCTGTGGTTCGAGGTGGCGGCCCGGCACCGGGCCACGGTGCTGTCCGCCGCCAACTTCGCCCTGGCACTGGCCGTACGCCGTGTTCCCGACGAGGTCCTGGCCCGGCTGGACCTCTCTGCCGTGCGGCTGGTCCTGGTCGGGGCGGAGCCGATCGCGCCCGCGGTGTGGCGTGCCTTCGCCGACAAGACCCGGCCTTCGGGGCTGGACCCAGCGGCGGCCCAGCC
Organism: Streptomyces sp. NBC_01116; assembly: GCF_041435495.1. NCBI lineage: Bacteria > Bacillati > Actinomycetota > Actinomycetes > Kitasatosporales > Streptomycetaceae > Streptomyces > Streptomyces sp. NBC_01116. The sequence continues at coordinate 8,440,171 of NZ_CP108644.1, read as the reverse complement.
GGTCTACGGCCTGGCGGAGGCGACGCTGGCGGTGACCTTCCCGCCGCCGGGGGAGGTGGCCGAGCCCCTGGTCCTGGACCGGGCGTCGTTGAGCCGCGGCGTGGCGGTGGACGCCGAACCGGGCGATGGGGCCGTCGAGTTGATGGACGTCGGGCGGCCGGTGGCCGGCTGCGCCGTGCGCATCGTCGACGACGCGGGCACCGTCCTCGGAGACCGGCGGACCGGGCACATCATGGTCAGCGGCCCCCAACTGGCCCGTGGTTACCACCGTCTTCCCGACGTCAGCGCGGAGGTGTTCGCCGGGGGATGGCTCCGCACCGGTGATCTCGGGTTCCTGCGCGACGGCCGACTGTGCGTCACGGGCCGGCACAAGGACGTGCTGTTCCTCAACGGCCGCACCTTCCACGCCACGGACATGGAGGAGGTCGCGGCCGCGACGCCCGGACTCCCTCCCGGCACCCCGGCGGTGGTCGGGTCGACCGACCCGGTCACCGGTGCTGAGCGCGTCGTGGTGTTCGTCCCCTGGGCACGGCCCGCGAGCGAGGCTGCGGACGTACTCGAACGCGTCGCGGCCCGGGTGCGCGAGGCCCTGCTCCACGACGATGTGCGGGTGCTGGCCGTGCCGCCGGGCGCGTTTCCGCGTACGACGAGCGGCAAGCTGCAACGTCGGCGGCTGCGGGAGCGTTTCGAGGAGGGCGCGTTCGGGTCGGGTGAGCGGCGGGCCGGTGAGCCGGAGGCGGGGAAGGGCGCCGCGGGTGACGGAGGTGGCAGCGCGTCTGCCGTGACCGGTCCGGCGGAATCCGCACGGCCTGCGGCGGAACCTCCCACGACGGCGCCCCGGGGCGGGGCGGAGACCGTCGAGATCGTGCGGGATGCGTGGGCACGGGTCCTGGGGCGGCCCGCCGGGTCGATCGGGGCGCACGAGCCGTTCGGGAGCCTCGGAGGGACGTCGCTCAAGGCCATGGAGGTGCTGGTGGCGCTGGAGGACGCCTTCGGTGTGACACTGCCGCCGGCGGTCATCCGCGACCACGGCACGGTGGCCGCGCTGGCCGGTCACCTTCTGACGGTGGTGCCCGGTCCAGTGACGCCAGGTACGGGAGCCTCCGATGCGGAAACCTTGGAGAGCGGCCCTCGGCGGACCGGAGGAACGGCCGCGGTGGGCGCGACCGGGCCCCAGGGTGCCGCCACCGCCGCGGCCGTCATCGGGATGGCCTGCCGGTTCCCCGGCGCCGACAGCCCCGAGGACTTCTGGGAGCTGCTCGTCGACGGGCACGACGCCGTCGCCCCCGTACCACGTGGACGATGGGACGACGGCCAGGACCTTCCGAATGCCCGACCGGGTTCGGCTCCGGCGGCTCCGGCAACACCGATGACTCCGGCAGTTCCCCGGAAGCGATGGGCTGCGCTCCTGGAGGATCCGGCCGCTTTCGACCCCGGCTACTTCGGCATCGGCGAGGACGAGGCACGCGCACTCGACCCGCAGGCCCGGCTCTTCCTGGAACTCGCGCACGAGGCCCTCGAACGTGCCGGATACGCGGGGCCCCGCCGACGCGGTCGCAGGATCGGTGTGTTCGCGGCGGTCGGGGACAGCGGCTATCGGGAAGTCCTGGAGCGGGCCTCGGGCTACGGCTCCCCGCTGCCCGGGGTGCTCACCGGAAACCTGCCGGCCCTCGTCGCCGCCCGGGTCTCGCAGAGTCTCGACCTCGACGGTCCCGCGCTCGCGGTGGACACGGCCTGCTCGTCGGGCCTGGTGGCTCTGCACCTGGCCCGGCGCAGCCTCCTGGACGGCGAGTGCGACCTCGCCGTCATCGGCGGGGTCAACCTCCACCTGACCTCGGCCCCGCACCGGCTGCTGGAAGAAGCGGGGGCCCTCTCCCCCACCGGGCGCAGCCGCGCCTTCAGCTCCGACGCCGACGGCTTCGTGCCCGGCGAGGGCGGCGCGGCCATCGTCCTGACGCGCCTCGACGCCGCCCACCTGAATGGCGATCCGGTGCTCGCGGTGGTCCGGGGCACGGCCGTCAACAACGACGGCCGGTCGATGAGCCTCATGGCGCCCAACCCGTTGCGGCAGCGGGAGGTCATCACCCGGGCGTACGAGGCGGCGGGCGTCGATCCCGCCTCGGTGAGCTATGTGGAGGCCCACGGGACCGGCACGGCCGTGGGGGACCCGATCGAGCTGCGTTCGCTGGCCCACGCCTTTCCCGGACTACCCGACGGCGAACCGCGGTTGCTCGGTTCGGTGAAGACCAACATCGGGCATCTGCTGAACGCCGCGGCACTGCCCGCGCTGGTGAAGGTCGTGCTGGCGCTGGGCCACCGCAGGCTCCCGCCGTCGCTGCACCACTCCCCAGCCTCTCCTGGCCTCGCCGCCGCAGGTTTCACCGTGGTGGCCGAGGCACGGCACTGGACGTCCGCCGAGCCCCTCGTCGCGGGGATCAACGCGTTCGGCTTCGGCGGCACCAACGCCCATGCCGTCCTCGAACAGGCCCCGCCCCCGGCGTCCCCGGTTGTCTCGGCAGTCCCTGCCGCCTCGGCTGTCCCTGCCGTCCCAGCTGCCCGGTCGACGGGTGTCGCGGGTGAAGTCGCGGCCGAAGGGCCTCACCTGCTGACGCTGTCGGCGCGCAGCGCGGGCGCGCTGCGGGACTCCGTGGCCCGGCTCGCCGCGCACCTGGAAAGCCGTCCGCTTCTGCGCGAGGGCGACGTCTGCCGAACCGCGAGCACGTCCCGGGACGATGGGCCCCACCGGCTCGCCGTCATCGCCGACGGTGACCTGCGGGACCGGCTCTCCGCCATCGCCGCCGCGGGAACGGGAGTGGCGGGCGGGCAGGTCGGGAGCCTCGTCCGCTCCCGGCCGCGCGTGGTCTTCCTGTTCCCCGGGCAGGGTTCGCAGTTCCCCGCCCAGGACCTGGCGCTGTACCGGACGGCCCGGGTGTTCCGGGACACGCTCGACGAGGCGTCCGCGCTGCTCGGTCCGGTGTACGGGCGGCCCCTGCTGGACTGGGCGCTGGACCTGGAAGCGGACCCCGCCGCGCAGGCCGCGACCGAGGTGGCGCAGCCGCTCCTCGTCGCCTCCGGGGTGGCTCTCGCCCGTCAGTTGCGCACCTGGGGCGTGGAGCCGGACGCGGTGGCCGGGCACAGCGTCGGGGAGATCACCGCCGCGTGTGTCAGCGGGGTGCTCACTCTCGGGGAGGCGGTGCGGTTCGCAGCCGAACGCGGCCGTCTCATGGGCGCGTTCACCGAGCCTGGAGCCATGATCGCCGTGCGCGGGGGTGAGGAGGCCGTCGCCGCGGCGGTGGTGGAGTCCGACGGGGCGCTCGCCGTGGCCGCGTACAACGGTCCGGGGCTCCAGGTCCTCTCCGGGGGCGTCCGTGCGGTGGAGCGCGCCGCCGCCGACCTCGAAGGGCTGGGCTTCCCCACGCGTCGGCTGCGGGTCTCCCGGGCCTTCCATTCACCGCTGATGCGGCCGGTCGCCGACCGGCTCGCCGACGCGGCCCGTGCGTTGGACCCGCAGGTGCCGTCCGTTCCCCTCCTGAGCACCGTCACCGCCGAGTGGCAGCCGGTCCTCGGCCCGGAGTACCTGCGTGACCACGCCGAGCGTCCGGTGCGGTTCGGGGCGGCCGTGGAGCGGCTGGCCCGGGAGGGGTACGACACGTTCGTGGAGATCGGCCACGGCGCGACCCTGTCGGGTGCGGCCCGCGCGACGACGGAGGCGTACGCGGCCGGCATAGCGGTGGAACGCGTCGGCGGAGCTGGAACGTCCAGTACGCCCACCACCTCCGCCGGGTCCGGTACGTCCAGTACATCCAGCTTGTCCAGCGACGCAACGATCGTGGTGTGCGCCCTTCCGGGACGTTCCGACGGCCGCACGGACGCGGAGCGGCTCCCCGACGACGGGCACGGCGGGCGCGGGGCCCTGCTCGGAACCATCGGCCGCCTGTGGTCGCACGGCGTGCCGCTGGACCGCACCGCGCTCGACGCGGAGCACCAGCGGATTCCTCTGCCCACGTATCCCTTCCAGCGCAGCCGCTACTGGGCCGATCCCCCCGCGAGCCCTCTGCTGCACCAGGTCCTGTGGGAGGACGCCGCCCTGCCCGCAACGACAGCGGCAGCGGCAGCGGCAGCGGCGACCGTGCGTTCGGTGCTGCTGACAGGGCCCGACTCCGCGTACGTCGACCGGCTGGCCTCGCAGCTCTCCGCCGAGGGTGTCCGGATGTACGAAGCGGGCGACGGGCCGCCGGATGCCGTGGTCCTGGTGGCCGGTCCCGCTCCCGTCCAGGACACCGCCGACGCGCTCGGCCGGGCCCAGGACGCCTCGCTGGCCGCCTTCGGCGAGGCCCTCGCACGGTTCGACGAGGCACGCGCGGACCGGCTGCTGGTGTTGACCGAGGACGTCCACGCCACGGGGGCCGTGCGGGAGAGGCCCCGGCCGGCCCACGCCGTGCTCGGCGGGCTCCTGCTGGCGCTGCCGCAGGAGACTCCGGGCGCCGCTGCCACCGCCCTCGACCTCTGCTCACTGGACACCCCGGCCCAGCGCCTCACCTCCGTGCTGGCCGAACTGACCGAACTGAAATCGGGCGCCGGCACGCCGGGCACGGTCGCCACCGTGGCCTGGCGCGCGGGGCGGAGGCTCACCCGCCGTTTCGCACCGCTGACGAGCGGCTCGACAGCACCGGATTGGGCGACGCGGTCACCGCTGCCGGCCGACGGCACCTTCCTCATCACCGGGGGCGGTGGCGGAGTCGGCGCCGCGCTCGCCCGGGACCTCGCCGGCCGGGGCAGCCCCACCCTCGTACTCGCCGGGCGCTCCCCCCGTCCTCCCGCAGGACTGGCGGAGGAACTCCGCTCGCTGGGCGCCACCGTCCACTACCGCGTGGCCGACGTCTCGGTGGAGCAGGACGTCGACGCACTGCTCGCCGGACTGCCCCGCCTCGACGGCCTCTTCCACGCCGCGGGGGCAGTGCGGCCAGGGACCCTCCGCAACAGGCGCGCGGAGGAGACGGCGGAAGCGCTGGCCGCCAAGACCCGGGGCAGTCTGCTGCTCTCGCTGGCCCTGCGCCGGCACGGGCTCGACCCGGCGGTCCGTGTCGCGTTCTCCTCCGTCAGCGCCGCGCTGCCCGGCCTGGCGGGAGCCCTGGGCGACTATGCCGCGGCCAACGCCTTCCTCGACGCGTTCGCCGCGTCGGAACGGCACGCCGGCAAGCCCTGGCAGTCGGTGAACCTCGCGGCCCTCACCGGGACGGGCATGGCGGCGGCCCTCGGAACCGGGGCGGGAGGCGCCTCCGCCACCGTGCGGAGCCCCGGGGGACGGTCCGTTGCCCTCGGTCCCGCGCTGGCGGCGCTCCGTACGGCGTGCGGCATCGACGCGGCGCAGCTGCTGATCGCCGACCTCACACCGCCCCCGGGACCCGCGGGCACGGCGGGCGCGATCCCGCCGACGGAATCCACGGGAACGGAACCCGGAACGGAATCCCGCACGGAACCGGCGCCCTCGGGCCGGGCCCCCCACATCGGCACGATGGTGGACAGCAGTACGGGCGCGGGCGCCGGACCCCGTACCGGCACCGCGCCGCTGCTTCGGCGGCTGCTGGCCTCGGCGCTGCGTCTGCCTGCCGCCGGGGTCCTCGACGACGAACCGTTCCTCGCCCTCGGCCTGGACTCGCTCGCCGCCGTCGACCTCGTCAGGCAGCTCGAAAGGGAGCTGGGCAGGCCGCTGCCCGCCACGCTCTTCTTCGAGTACCGGACGATCGCCGAACTGGCCGCGCACCTCGACTCCACACCCTCCCCCGCACCGTCGGCCGACTCCACCCGCGCCCTCCCGCCCGCCGCGACTCCCGCGCCGGACGGGGTCGCCTTCCCGCTCACCCCCGTCCAACTCGCCCTGCACACCAGCAGTCGGCTCCACCCGGACATCCCGGCCCACGGCTACGTCCGCCAGACCGTCCGGGGCCCCCTGGACAGCCGGCTCCTGGGCCGGGCGCTCACCGCGCTCGCCGACCGGCACAGCATGCTCCGGATCCGCATCGAAAGCGCGGGAAGCACCGGAACCGGAAGCACCGACGACGGGATGCGGGACGGGATCGGCTCGGCGACGCCGGCGCAGTACGTCGCGCCGCCCGCCGCGCTGTCCGACTGGTACGAGGTCCGCGAACTGAGCGGCCGCATCGAGGAGCTCGAAAAGGCCCTGTGCAACCGGCCGTTCGACCTCTCCGCCGAGCCTCCCGTGCGCGCGCTCCTCGCCCGGGAGAACCCGGAGTTGTCCCATCTGGTCCTGGTCATCCACCACGCGGCCGGTGACGGATACAGCCTCAACGTCCTCGCCGGGGAACTCTGGTCGCTGTACACCGCCCTCGCCGACGGGCAGACACCGACGCCGCCCGCGCTCGGCACCGACTTCGCCCGGTACGCTGCGGCCACCTCCGACGAGCGGTCCTCCGTGGACGGGGTGAGGGCCCTCGCCGCCGACCGGCGGTACTGGTCGGGGCGGCTGGAATCCCTGGGCGAACCGCTGCGACTGCCGTACGACGGTGATCCCTCCGCCCTGCCCGCGGCGCCGATGACCACGCGTCAGAGTGCCCTCGACCCGGTGCTGACCGCCGCGTTGACGAGGCGGGCCGCCGCTCACGGGGTGAGCCTCTTCCATCTGCTGCTCGCCGTGCACGTACGCTGTCTGGCCCGGTGGAGCGGGCAGCGGGCGATCGCGGTGAACGTCGCCCGCGCCCGGCGGGACGATCGCCTGGCGGGCCTGGACCGGCTCGTGGGGCCGCTCGCCGACACCCTTCCGCTGCTCTGCCGGACGGACCCGGACGAGTCGGTGGAGGCGCTCGCCGGGCGGCTGGCGGGGATCTGGCTGGAGAGCGAGCGACACGCGAGCCTCACCGGCCTGGACCTGGCCCGGCTGCTGCCGTCGGAGCCGTCCGGGTCCGGCCCCCGGACCGTGAGCCCGGCCGGCTTCAGCTTCTCGCGCTTCCCCGCCGCTCTCGACGGGCGTTGCCCGGTGAGCGTGCGGCCGACCGCGGCCGGCACCGCCACCGCCGCGACCCGTCTGAGCCTGCTGTGCTGGCAGGACGAGGCGGTGCTGCGCTTCTCGTGGAACTTCCCCGTCCGGCTCTTCGACCCGGCGACGGTGGCACGCCTGGACCGGGACTTCCACGACGAGTTGGCCGCACTCGTCGAGCCTCGGCCCGACGCCCCGGCCGTCACGGAGCCCCTGCCAGTCCACGGCACCGGCACCGGCACCGGCACCAACGACGGTTCCGCCCCCGCACCCGCCTCCGCCTCCGCCACGATCGTGCGTCGGCTCGTCGAGCGGTTCCGGGCCACTCCGGGCGCGGTCGCCGTCGACAGCGGCTCCACCACCCTGACGTACGCCGAACTCGACCGTGCCTCCCACGTCCTCGCGACCACTCTCCTGGCCCGCGGCGTCACCCCGGGAAGCCTCGTCGGGCTTCTCACCGAACCCGGCGCCGATACCGTCGTGTCGGTCGTCGCGGTCCTGCGCGCCGGGGCGGGCTGGGTCCCGCTGGACGCCGGCCACCCGACCGCACGGCTGACGGACCAGCTCACGCGCTCGGGCGCCCGTACGGTGCTCTGCCACAACGCCACCCGTGCCGTGGGGGAAGCGCTCGGCGACGTCGCCCTGGTGTTCGTCGACGCTTCGGCGCCGCCTTCCAGGGGCGCGGGTTCCGAGCCTGCCGGAGGCCCGGACCGGGTCGCCGTTTCCGTTCCGTCGCCGGACGGACTGCCCGCACCCGACGGCCCGGTCGTCGCCGACGACATCGCCTACGTGATCTTCACTTCCGGATCCACCGGCCGCCCCAAGGCCGTGCCCATCACCCATCGGTCGATGGAGAACTACCTCGACTGGGCGATCGACACCTTCGGATACACCGAGCGCGACCGGCTCGCCCAGACCGCGTCGCCCTGCTTCGACGCCTCCGTCCGCCAGCTCCTCGCCCCGCTGCTCGTCGGCGCCACCGTGGTCACCGTGGCCTGGGACCTGCTGCGCGATCCCGACCGGCTGCTGACCCACGTCGTACGCAGCGGGATCACCGTCTGGAGCTCCGTCCCCACGCTCTGGGAACAGCTCCTCGGCGCTTCCGAGGAACGCGTACGCAACGGCGCGCCGGTGCCGGACCTGACCGCGCTCCGGTGGATCCATGTCGGCGGCGAGGCCCTGTCACCCGCCCATGTACGCCGCTGGTTCGACCTCTTCGGCGACGGCCAGCACATCGCCAACCTGTACGGCCCGACCGAGGCCACCATCAACACGAGCTGCCACATCATCCGGGCCCGGCCCGGCGACCAGGTGCGGCGGCTTCCCATCGGCCGTCCCGTCTCGGGCACGGAGGTGGAGGTCGTCGGCCCCGACGGAGAGCCCGCGCGGCCCGGCGAGCCCGGTGAGCTCCTCATCTCCGGAGTCGGCCTCACCGCGGGCTACCTCGGCGAACCGGCCCTCACCGAGGCCGCGTTCACGGTGCGGCGTGGTCGCCGGTGGTACCGCAGCGGCGACCGGGTGCGGTGTTCCGAGGACGGCGTACTGGAATTCCTCGGGCGGCTGGACGACCAGGTGAAGATCCGGGGCAACCGTGTCGAGCCGGGCGAGATCGAGGCGGTGCTCCAGACCCACCCGGACGTCACCCACGCCGTCGTCCTCGCCGAGAACGGACGCCTCACCGCCTTCGTGACACCGGGGCCCGCGTCCTCCGGAGCGGATGCCGTGGCGCTCCGGCTCCATCTCGCGGAGTCTCTGCCCGCGTACATGCTTCCGTCCCGGATCACCCGTGTCGACAGGATGCCGCTCACCAGCACGGGCAAGATCGACCGACGTGGGCTCCCCGCACTCCAGGAAGCGACCGAACCGCACGGGACGCACACGGACACCGGCAGCGGCGTGCGCGCGGGCGACGTCCGTACACCGCCCCGCACTCCCACCGAAGTACGGCTGGCCGCCATCTGGTCCACCCTGCTCCAGGCCGACGGCGTGTCCCGCGAGGACGACTTCTTCGTCCTGGGCGGCGACTCCCTTCTCGTGCTGGAAGTGTTCGCCCGGCTGGAGAAGCAGGGAGGTCCGCTCCCCCGGCCGACCGTCATCTACCGCAACCGCACACTCGCGGCCCTCGCTTCCGCGGTGGACGCGGCAGAGGTCACCGCCGCGGACCCCACGGACGCCACGGACCCCACGGATGCCACGGATGCCACGGGTGTCGGCGTGGACGCTCCGAAGGCTGTGGACGCCTCTGACGCCCTTGACGCCGCAGCGGACGCGTCGCCCCGGGAAGGCGACGCGGTCGGTGGCCGCACCGGGACGCTCGATCCGGCCGCCGCTCCCCCGCCCTTCCCGCTCACTCCCACCCAGCGGGGCTTCCTCCTCGCCGAAGCCATCGCACCGGGCGCGACCTCTTCCTGGCTCACGCGGTTGCGTCTGCACGGCCGCCTCGACACCGCCCGCTTCCAGGGCGCGGTGGACACGCTCGTCGGGCGCCACCCGATGCTCCGTACCGTCTTCCCCGCCGGGGCGCGCCCGCCCGTCCAGCAGGAGCTTCCGTCCTCGCTGCGCCTGCCGGTCGACTTCGAGACCCTCACCGACCCGGAGCAGGTGGAGGAGCGGATCACCGCCGAACGGGCCCGCCGTTTCGAACCCTGGGCGTGGCCCCTGTTGCGCCTGCGGGTGCTCACCGTCGCACCCGACGAACACGTCCTGGTGGCACACGCCCACCACATCATCGGCGACGGCTACAGCGCCGCCCTCCTGGTACGGGAGCTGACGGCCGTGTACGACGCCCTGTCCAGCGGCGAGGAACCGGCCCCGGCCCCCCTGCGCAGTTCCTTCCGCGACCACGCCCTCCGGCTCGCGGAGCGCACGGACACGCCCACCGCCCCGACCGGTGCGGACCGGTGGGCGCGGCTGAGGGCGCCCTACCGGCCGCCCGTGCTCGCCGCCGGGACGACCACCACCGGCTCCCCTCCGGGCAGCCACGCCGGCCCGCTCTTCCGCACCTGCGGGTTCACGGTCGACGCCGACCAGGTGGCGGCGCTCCGCGAGCTCGCGGCGCGCACCGGGTGCACCCTCCACGCCCCGGTGCTCACCGCCTACTACCGGGCCCTCGTGTCCGCCACGGGACGGCCGGATCTGGTACTCGGTCTCGCGGTGAGCGGCCGGGACCGTTCCCTGCCCGACGCACACCGGGTGTTCGGTCCCTTCGCCACGGCCGTTCCCCTGCGGCCGGCGGGTCCGGCGTCGAGGCGGTCCGACAGCGCGGGTTTCGAGGACGATCTGCGGCGCGTCGCCGCCGAGGCCGCCGAGGCGCGGGCGTACGAGGGGGCCGTGCCGGCGCTGTCCAACGGCCTGCCCATGGCCTCGCAGTTCTTCTTCACCTATCTGGACTTCTCCGCCCTGGGTCCGGAGAGCGGCAGGACACTGGCGGTCACCCGGGAGAGCGGCGACAGTGTGTACACCCCGCCACCGGCCGGTACGGACGTGTTCCTGGCGGCCGTTCCGGACGGCGGGCGGCTGCGAATCACCGTCCGCGCGGCGGCGACCGCGTTCACCGAGGAGGGGCTGACGGCCTTCACGGACTCGATGCGCGTCACGCTGGCGCACGCGGTGGCCGCACCCCGGCCCGGCCCCGATCGCCTCGGCGACCCGGACGGCCCCGGCCTCGACGCTCCGCTGGACGCCGCGCTCATCGGGTATCTGCCGTCCCCGGCCGACCTCGCCCGGCTGGCAGGTCTGCCCGAGGAGGCGCTGCCGCGCGAGCAGGTGCGGAACCTGCTGTTCCCGGACGGGCGGCCACGGCTGCTGGAGACCCTGACGACGCCGCTGGGCGGTTCGGGCTTCGTGTGCGTCCCGCTGTTCGCGGACGAACTCTCCCCCGGCGACGCCCTGGTCGGGCACACCACGCGGGGAATGGAGCTCGCCTCGTCCCTCGGTGCGCGGGCCGTTTCCCTGGCGGGCATGATCCCCTCGCTCACGGGCTACGGCTTCGACGTCCTGCGGGCCGTCGGCAGTGCGGATAACGGGCCCGTCGTCACCACCGCGCCCGTCGTCACCACCGGTCACGCGGCGACCGTCGTTTCCGTCGTCAGCACCGTACACGCGGCTCTCGGCGCGACCGGGCAGCACCTGGAAGCTCTCACCGTCGCGTTCGTGGGGCTCGGCTCGATCGGTTCCTCCTCGCTGGAGTTGCTGCTCACCAGGGCCCAACGGCCGCCTGCCCGGCTGCTGCTCTGCGACGTGCCGGGCAGCGGGCCACGGCTGAAGGAACTGGCCGAGAACCTGCTGGAACGCGGCCTCGTGGAGATCGTGGAGGTGGTCGAGTCGGCCGAGTCCGACCATGGGCTGCCCGACGCCGTGTACGACGCCCGCCTGATCGTCGCGGCGGTCAGCGGGGGCGGCGCACTCCTGGACATCGACCGCCTGGCACCGGGTACGACGGTGGTCGACGACTCGTTCCCGCACTGCTTCGACACGTCCCGCGCCATCGGCCGGATGGAACGGGCGAAGGACGTTCTGGTCGTGGGCGGCGGGCTGCTGAGCGCCGGCCCGGCGGAGCGGCGGGTGGCCGAGGGCCTCCCGGCCGCCGCGGTGGCCGGATACCTCGCGCAGCCGATGGTGCCGGACACCGTCGCGTCCTGCCGGCTGGAGTCCCTGCTCCAGGCCTCGGGGGCCGACGTACCGCTCGTCCACGGCACGGTCGACGCGGCCACCGGACTGGCCTACTGGGAAGCGGCGGAGGCGACCGGCGTCCGCGCAGCGCCCCTGCATCTGCTCACCCGCACCATCGGCCCGGACATGTTCACCCGACGCCCCTGGAGTTCATGACCCTCGGGAACCGGAGGACCTGGCCGTCTTCCATCACGCCGCCGCGCGCCGGATCCGCTGGCCCGGCCCCGATGTTGATCCGTGGGGCGGGGCGGATCTTCCCGGCCCGGCGCACGGCGCTGAACACGTGCGTGCCACCATGCGCCATCGGGCCGGGGATCGTCCGGCGGCCTGCGCGAACCCGACAACCGGCTGCTTGATATTGCGCGAAATGCGCGCCTAATATGCAGCTTCGAGCATCGATCGCCGGGAACAGGGAGCACAGATGACGCACGTGGCTCAGGAGCTGGCCAGTCAGCCCGACTGCTGGCAGGTGGCCGCCGGCATGGCGGACGGGCTCGCCCACCGGCTTCCGGCGGCCGGCGAGCGCATCGCCGTGGTCGGCTGCGGTACGTCGTACTTCATGGCCCAGGCCTACGCGGCGCTCCGGGAGGGCAGCGGCCAGGGCGAGACCGACGCCTTCGCCGCTTCGGAGTTCCCGACCGGCCGCCCGTACGACCGGGTCGTGGCGCTGAGCCGCTCCGGCACCACGACGGAGGTGCTCGGGCTCCTCGGGGAGATCGGTGGCACGACCCGCCGCACGGTGGTCATCGGCGACCCCGACACCCCGATGGCGGCGATGGCCGACGACACGATCGTGCTCGAGTTCGCCGACGAGAAGTCCGTCGTGCAGACCCGCTTCGCCACTTCGGCGCTGACCCTGCTCCGCGCCCATCTGGGCCTGCACACCGACGCGGTCGTCGAGGACGCCCAGGTCGCGCTCGCCGAGCCGCTGCCCGTCGGCCTCGTGGAGTGCAGCCAGTTCACCTTCCTCGGGCAGGGCTGGAGCGTGGGGCTCGCCAACGAGGCCGCGCTGAAGATGCGCGAGGCCGCGCTCGCCTGGACCGAGGCGTACCCGGCGATGGAGTACCGCCACGGACCGATCAGCATCTCCACCCGTTCCACCGCGACCTGGATGCTCGGCGAGGCCCCGTCCGGGCTGATGGACGAGGTGCATGCGACCGGTGCCCGCTGGGTGGCCGGCGGCCTCGACCCACTGGCGGAGCTGGTCCGGGTGCAGCGTCTGGCCCTGGCCATCGCGAACGCCCGCGGTCTCGACCCGGACCGGCCGCGCCACCTCACCCGCTCGGTCATCCTCAGCAGCACGGTCTGACGGCCCCGGCCGCCCCTCCCAGCCCGACGGTCCCTCACCCCGGAGTCGCCATGTCCATCGCAGCCACCGGCGATCTGATCGCCGAGGCCGCCGCACAGCACCGTGCGGTCGCCGCGTTCAACGTCATCACCCTGGAACACGCGGAGGCCATCGCCGAGGGCGCGGAGGCGGCGGGATCGCCGGTGATCCTGCAGATCAGCGAGAACGCGGTCGCCTACCACCGGGGCCGGCCGCGGCCGCTCGCGCGCGCCGCGGCGGAGGTGGCCGACCAGGCCGCCGTACCCGTCTCCCTGCACCTCGATCATGTGCAGTCGACCGAACTGCTGCACCGGGCGGCGGACTGCGGTTTCAGTTCGGCGATGTTCGACGCCGCCCGCCTGCCGTACACGGAGAACCTGGCGGCCACCCGTGCCGCCGTCGTCTGGGCGCACGAGCGGGGCCTGTGGCTGGAGGCCGAGCTGGGGCAGGTCGGCGGGAAGAACGGGGAGCCCGCGCTCGACGCCCATGCGCCCGGGGCCCGTACGGATCCCGACGAGGCGCGGTCGTTCGTCGCGGCCACCGGGGTCGACGCGCTGGCCGTGGCGGTCGGCACCTCGCACGCCATGACCTCGCGGGACGCCGTCATCGACCACGGTCTGCTGAGCAGGCTGTGTGAGGCCGTACCGGTTCCGCTGGTGCTGCACGGTTCGTCCGGAGCCTCCGACGAGGAGCTGGCGCGCGCCGTGGCGGGCGGGATCCGGAAGGTCAACATCGGCACCGCGCTGAACATCGCGATGACCGGGGCGATACGGGAGCGGCTGGCCCGCGACGACCGGGGCGTGGATCCGCGCCGCTATCTGTCGGACGGCCGGGACGCGATGGCCCGCACGGTGGCCCGCATGATCGCGGTGCTGCCCTCGGGGCGGATGCACGCCGCGTGACGGTACGCCGGGGACGTCCCGGACAGGGCGTCCCCGGCGTATCGGCAGGACCGGCGCGCGGGACCGGTGTGCGGGCGGAGCAGGGGTCAGGCCTGCTGGTGCAGGGTGCGGGGGTCCACCGGGTGGGCGAACGGCAGGCCGTGCGCGTAGCGTTCGAGTTCGTCGACGGCGGCGTCCGCGAGCCGGTGGAGTTCCCCGCCCTGCGACCCGGCGATGTGCGGGGTCAGGAGCACGTTCCGCAGGTCGTAGAGAGGTGAGTCGGCGGGCAGGACTTCCGGCTCCGTGTGGTCGAGCACGGCGTTCAGACGCCCCGAGACCAGCTCCTTCACGAGCGCGTCGGTGTCCACCAGGGAGCCGCGCGCGGTGTTGACGAGGGTCGCCCCGTCCCGCATGAGGGCCAGACGCCCGGCGTCGAACAGATGCCGCGTCGAGGGGAGTTCCGGGGCGTGGATGCTGACGACGTCGCTCCGTGCCGCCAGGTCGTCGAGGTCTGCGCGCTCCACGCCCAGGGCCCGGGCGCCGTCCTCGTCCAGGTACGGATCGTGGACCAGGACGCGCAGATCGTAGGGGCGCAGCAGTTCGACGACGCGACGTCCGATGCGGGAGGCTCCGACGATGCCCACGGTGCGGCGGTAGTTGCCGACGGCGGGGAACCGCCTCAGGGCGTTCACCCGGGAGCGGGTCTCGCGGTAGACGCGGGCGCTCTCCAGGATCTGCTTGTTGGCGAAGAGGATCGCCGCGACCGTGTACTCCGCGACCGGGAGGGCGTTGGCCGTCGCGGCGGTGCTGACGGCGATGCCCCGGTCCCAGACGTCCTGGGTGATGTGGTGCTTGACGGAGCCGGCGGCGTGGACGACCGCGCGCAGCCGGGGCATGGCGCCCAGTGCCGCCGGGCCGAGCGGCGGGCAGCCCCAGCCGGTGAACAGGACCTCGGCCTCGCGGAGCCCGGTGCGCTGGGCGGGGTCGTCGTCGCCGAAGTCGGTGACGAGGAGGCCGGGGACGAGGTCGGCGACGCGGGCGAGCCGGTCCAGGGCTTCCGGGGCCAGGATCGCCGTCCGGGTCTCGCCGCTCATCGCCAGGACGGTGCGGGGGCGGGTCCGCTGGGGCGCGGCGGAGTGGCTCACTTGACGGCTCCTGCGGTGAGGCCCGAGCGCCAGAAGCGCTGGAGGCAGAGGAAGGCGACGATCAGGGGGACGACGGCGACGAGCGAGCCGATGATGACCAGCGGGTAGAGCTCGGGCTGCTGGTAGACGTTCTGGTTCCACATGTAGAGGCCCAGGTTGACCGGGTAGAGCCGGTCGTCGTTGAGCATCATGAGCGCGCCGTAGAAGTTGTTCCAGCTCGCGGTGAAAGAGAACAGGAAGATGGTCACGAAGCCGGGCGCCATCATCGGCAGGGCGACCTTGACGAAGGTCCGCACTTCCCCCGCCCCGTCCATCCGGGCCGCTTCCAGGACCTCGCCCGGTACGTACCCCTCGGAGAAGACGCGGGCCAGGTAGACGCCGAACGGGTTCACCAGGCTCGGGATCAGGACGGCCCAGTAGGTGTTGACGAGGCCCAGTTCGGAGGCCATCAGGTAGAGCGGGAGCTGGACGACGGTCGAGGGGATGAGGACGCCGACGAGGACGACCCCGAACCACTTCTCCCGGCCGCGGAAGGCGTATGTGTCGAAGGCGTAGCCGCAAGCGACCGAGATGAGGGTGGAGAGCCCGGAGGCGACGACGGTGTACAGGAGGCTGTTGAGCAGCCAGCGGACGAAAACCCCGTCGTCGTAGGCGAGGAGGGCGTCGAGATTGGCCAGGAACTGGAAGTCGCCGAGGCTGAACGGGTTGGTGGCGAACAGGTCCCGGTAGCTCTTGGTGGAGGCGATCAGGAGCCAGGTCAGCGGCATCAGGGTGTAGACGGCGACGACGGCGAGGACGCCGTTGACCATGACGCGGGAGGTGATTCCCCGGCCCCGGCGGTCGGGCGGCGGGGCGGAACGGCGTCCGGCGCGGCGGGGCGGCGTCGGCGCGGGCGGTGCGTCGGGGGTGGCTGTCTGGGTGCTCATGAGGCCTTCCACCGGTTGCCGAGCTTGGTGACGACGAAGGACAGCAGTCCGGCGACGAGGGCGAGCAGGAGGGAGCTCGCGGCGGCCAGGCCGTAGTCGTGGCCCTTGAAGGCCGCGGTGTAGATGAACATGGTCGGCGACCAGTCCTCGCCCATGGTGTTGGCGCGCAGTTGTACGAGCTTGGGGGCGTCGAAGAGCTGGATGGCGCCGACGCAGGTGAACAGCAGGGTCAGGACGACCGTGGGCCGGATCATGGGGATCTTGACCTGGAGGGCGGTGCGCAGGGCTCCGGCGCCGTCGACGGTCGCCGCTTCCAGGACCTCGCGGGGAACGGCCTGGAGACCCGCGTAAAAGATGATCATGTTGTAGCCGGTCCACTGCCAGGCGGAGATGTTGACGACCGAGAAGATCGCCTCGTCCTGGCCGAAGAAGTTCCACTGGGCGCCGAGCGCGTCGAGGGCGTCGGTGATGGGGCTGAGACCCGGCGTGTAGAGGTAGAGCCAGATCAGCGAGGCGATCAGGCCGGGTACCGCGTGCGGCAGGAAGTAGGCGATCTGGAAGAAGCGCCGGGCCCGGGCCATGGTCGAGTCGACGAGCAGGGCCAGGACGAGCGCTCCGCCGACCATCGCGGGGATGTAGAGCGCGCAGTAGAACGCGATGTTCCCGAACGAGCGCAGGAACGCCTCGTTGCCCAGGGCTTCGGTGAAGTTGCCGAGTCCGGCGAAGACCCGCTCGGTGCCGCCGAATCCCAGACCGGAGGATTCCTCGCGGTAGAGGCTCATCCAGGCCGCGTAGATCATCGGCAGGACCGTGACGGCGGTGAACAGGGCGAAGAACGGGACCGTGAACAGGGCGACCGCCCGGCGCTGTCCGCGTCGGGTGCCGGGGCCGCCCGGCCTTTCCGGTCGGGCGGAGACGGCCGGACCGGCGGGACCTGCGGGCGGCGGCGCGGCCTGGGGCGCCGAGGTCTTGGCCGGCCGGGCGAGTGGGGCTGCCACCTGATGCTCCTTCGGCTGGATGGGGTGGGCGGGGAGGGGGCGCGGGCTGCCCGGCACGGTGTCCCGGGCAGCCGTGCGGCTACTTGTCGAGCTTCAGGCCGCGGTCGGTGATCGCCCTCTCGCCCTTCGCCTGACCGGAGCCGAGCATCTTCGTGTGGTCGCTGCCCGCGGCCATCTGCGCCGAGACGACCTGCTGCTGCACCGGGCCCCAGGTCCAGCCGGGCACGATGGTGTCGGCGGCCTCGCCGGCCACGGCGTAGACGTCCTGGCCGGCGAAGTAGGAGGTGTCGAACTCCTTCGCCGCCGCGGCGCGCATGCCCTCGTTGGCGGGCAGGGCGCTGCTGGGGGCCTGGAGCGAGCTGAGGCGGGCGGTCATGGCCGCGGGGTCGGTGGTGACCCACTTGATGAACTCGGCGGCCGCCTCGGTGTGTTCGCTGCCCTTGGGCACGATGTAGGAGGTCCCGCCGTACATGCCGGTGCTCGGCTCGCCGTCCCAGGTGGGCAGGGGCGCTATGCCCCACTTGCCCTTGCTGTCGGGGTAGCTGACGGGGAAGGTCCCAGCGCTCCAGGCGGCGCCGATGACGGTGGCGACCTTGCCGGTGGAGCGCTCCTTGGCCTCGCCCTCGCCCCAGAGCGGGGTCCGGGAGGCGAGGCCGTCGCCAAGGAGGTCGTCCCAGTAGGCGGCGACCTTGCGGGAGGCCGGGTCGTCGATGTTCACCTTCCAGGCGTCGCCGCTGGTGCCGTACCACTGGGCGCCGGCCTGCCAGGCGAGGCCGGAGAGCAGGGCGGGGTCGCCGCCGCCGAAGTTGGTGATGGTGACGTCGGGGTCGGCCCGGTGGATCTTCTCGGCGGCCGTGCGGTACTCGGCCCAGGTCGTCGGCACCTCGACGCCGTGCTTCGTGAACAGGTCCTTGCGGTAGAAGAGCTGGATGGGCGTGACGTCGAACGGCACCGCCCAGGTGGAGCCGCCGAGGTTGACCAGGGACTGGACCGCCTCGGGGAACTCCTTCTTCACCAGCTCTCCTGAACTGGGCGTGAGGTCCACCAGGTTGCCCTCGCTGGCGTACTCGGGCAGGGCGGAGTAGTCCATGGTGGCCACGTCGGGGGCGTTGCCGCCCTTGACCGCGTTGGACAGCTTGGTGACGCCCTCGGGCCCCGCGGGCACCAGGGAGAACGTGACCTTGATGCCGGTCTGCGACTTGTTGAACGCGTCGGCCGTCTCCTTGGCGCCCAGGGCGGACGACCAGAAGGTGAGGGTGACGGGCTTGCCGTCGCCGGGACCCGAGGCATCCGAGGCCGATCCGCCGCCGCAGGCGGTGGCGAGCAGGGCGAGTGAGGCGGCGGACGCCGCGAGGGCGAGGCGGGACGTGCGGGCGTTACGGGGCATGGGCCGGCTCCTACGGGACCTCGAACTGCGGGAGATGAGGTGAACGGCACACATCATTTTGCGCGGAAGTGATCGCCGTCAAGAGCAAATGACCAAATCAATCGAATCGATCATCTCCGAATTGGAGTCCCGGCGCCGAACCGTCGCCGTCCGGACACGCGAAGAGCCGTACCCGCAGGGCCTGTTGACCCCGGACACGGCTCCTGGCGCGGCACTTCCTCCGTCAGGGGGCGGCTGCGACCGCCCCGCAGGAGACCCGGATCCGCAGGGTGGGCAGGATGTCCAGGTGCCGGCGGGCCCCCGGGCCCCGGGCCGCCTCCCCCGCCCTCGCGTCCTTCGCGCCCGGCGCCGCCACGCCGAGGCGGTCCAACAGGAGCCGGGCGGCGGCGGCTCCCACGGCGTGCTTGTCCGGGGCCACGGCGGTGAGCGGCAGGTCGGCGAGTCCGGCGACCTCGTCGTCGTAGGCGATCACCGCGAGGTCCTCCGGCACCCGCACACCCCGCGCCTGGAGCCGCGGGATGAGGACGATCGCGTCCGCGTCGCTGTGCACGATCGCGGCGGTCACGTTGCCGCTCGCCACGGCCTCGCACAGGTACTCCAGGGTCCGCTCGAACCGCTTCGCCTCCGAACGCGACGAGGCGTCGTCCAGCGGCGCGGCCGACACCGGGGTCAGCCCCAGGGCCTCCACGGCGGCCCGGTATCCGACCCGGAGCCGGGGAGCGGTCGGGCTGTCCTGCACGGCGAGCGCGATCGCCCGGTGCCCCAGCCCGGCCAGGTGCGCCACCGCCTCGGCGGCGCCGTGCGCGTGGTCCGAGCGCACCCGGTCCAGGCCCGCCGCCGGATGGCCGAGGGGCGCCGAGCGCTCCACCAGGACGACCGGGACCTCCTGCTCCACCGTCCACAGCCCCTCACCCCGCTCCGGGCAGCCGCGCTCCCAGCTCGGCGTCAGCAGGAGTCCGTCGGCACCGGTGGACAGCAGCCGGCGGGCCTGGGCGGCGTCCTCGTCGGGGAGGTAGCGGGAGAGCCCGATCGTCAGCCGGGCGCCCGCGGCCTCGACGGTCTGCCGGGCGCCGCGCACGACGTCCGCGTAGTAGTACTCGGTGGTCGGCACCACCATGCCCACCACCAGTCCTTCGGCGGGGGGCGCGGCGGCCGGAGCCGGCCGGGACTGCCCGGTGGGCCACACCACCGCACCGTGCAGCCGCTCCACGAGGCCCTGGGCGGCCAGCGCCTCGACGTCCCGGCGCAGGGTGACGGCGGACATGCCGAGCTCCTCGGCGAGTTCGGCGACGCGCAGACTGCCGCGCTCGCGGACGAGCTCGAGCACCCGCTCGTGGCGCTGGTCGACGTGCAGTCGCATGGATCCCCCTGGACTCGGAGACGGCTGGGCTCTGGTCTGACGGTGTTCCGGCGGACGGTGGGCCGTCGCCCGGGCGACGGCAATCGCCCGGACTCCTGTTCCCGCACGGCTGCCTCCCGGGACGCGTCCGACACGCCTCAACCATATCGATCACATGCGCTCGAAACGATCCGTGCGCAGTTTTGCCCCGATGCGACGGGCGCACGCCGGTTCACGCCCGGACAGCCAATACACACCCCGAGAAACGATCGATACGATCAATTCGGCCAAAATCATTGAGCGAGTCGTCTGGCGGCTGCTAGAAAGTGCCCGCCCGCTCAGAACAGTCGGATCCCGGGAACAGTTCAGCGCCCCGCGCGCCGGGTTCCCGGCGGAGACACGTCACCGACCCGGAGCTCCCTCATGACTTCTGCCTGGTCCCGCCGTACGTTCCTGGCCACCTCCGCGGCGCTCACCGCCGCGAGCGGCGGAGCGCTGACGCTCGCCGCGCCCGCCACTGCCGCCCCCTCCGTCTCCCCCTCCGCCCCCGAGGACGATCCGTACCCCGCGCTCCGCGCCGCCTGGAGCGCGCTGATCCTCGGCGAGGGCTTCAGCCCGACCGCCGAACCCTTCAAGAGCCGGCTGGCCGACCTCGGCGCGAGCGCCTCGCACCTGCTGGAGACCATGGCGCCGGCGGAGGGCTCGCTCTGGCCCGACGCGGTGTTCGCGGATCCGGACCCGGACACGGACGCCGAGTCGTACGTCTTCTCGGGACGGATGGCCGACAGCTTCATCCGCCTGAACACCCTGGCCCAGGCCTACCGCCAGCAGGGCACCGGCCTCACCGGGAGCACCGGGCTGCGCGACGCGGTGCTCACCGGCCTGGAGCACCTCAGCACCCAGGTCTACCACGACGGCCAGGCCCGGTACGGAAACTGGTACAGCTGGCAGATCGGCGCACCACAGGCCCTGCTGGACGTATGCGTACTGATGTACGACGTCATCGCCCCGGAGCGGCTCACGCGCTACTGCGCCGCCGTCGACCATTTCGTACCGGACTCCGCCGTCGCCTCGTACACCGGGACCAGCACCGGGGCGAACCGCGTCGACCTCTGCCGGGTCCTGGCCCTGCGCGGGGTCGTCGGAGGGAGCGCGGCGAAGATCGCGCTGGCCCGGGACGCCCTCTCCCCCGTCTTCCCGCTGGTGACGAGGGGCGACGGCCTGTACGCCGACGGCTCGTTCATCCAGCACACCACCGTGCCGTACACCGGCAGTTACGGATCGGTGATGCTCGGCGGACTCGGTCTGCTGTTCGCGCTGCTGAAGGGGACCGACTGGGAGGTCACCGACCCCCAGCGGCAGGTGGTGTTCGACGCGGTGGAGAACGCCTGGGCCCCGTTCCTGTTCAACGGCCTCGTCATGGACTCCGTCGCGGGGCGCGCCATCAGCCGCGGCGCGGTCGACGACCACCGGCGCGGACACCCGATCCTCGCCTCCGTCGTCCTGCTGGGCCGGGGCGCGTCGGACGCCGAGAACAACCGGTGGCGGGGGCTCGTCAAGGGATGGGCGCAGCGCGACCACTACAGCCCGCCGCTGAGCAACCCCTCGCTCGGGCTCACCGCGCTGGCCCGGATCAAGGACGTCCTGGACGACACCTCGCTCACTCCGGTCCCCGAGCCGGAGGGCCACCGGCTCTTCCCCGACATGGCGCGGGCCACGCACCGCCGTCCGGGTTGGGCGGCGTCGCTGAGCATGGCCGACCGGCGGATCACCTACTACGAGACCGGCAACGGCGAGAATCTGCGCGGCTGGCACACCGGATCGGGGATGCTCTACTGGTGGGGCGACAGCTTCGCCAACGGCCAGTACAGCGACGCCTTCTGGCCCACCGTCGACCCGTACCGGCTGCCCGGCACCACGGCCTCGCGCAAGGTGCTGGCCGACGGGGCGGGCGGCGACTGGGGCACGTCGCTCCCCGATGTGAACTGGGTCGGCGGCGTCACCGACAAGAAGCGAGCCACCGTGGGGCAGTACCTCAAGGGACTGTCCAGCACGCTGATGGCGAAGAAGTCCTGGTTCTTCCTCGACGACACCGTCGTGTGCCTGGGCGCGGGCATCCACAGCCGCGACGGCGCGGCCGTGGAGACCACCGTCGACAACCGCAACCTCGGGCCGACGGGCAACGCCCCCTTCACCGTCGACGGCTCGGTGAAACCCCGCACGGTCCCCTGGTCGGCGACGCTGACCGGCACGTCCTGGGCGCATCTCGGCGGGCACGGCGGTTACGTGTTCCCGGGCGGGGCCACCGTGAAGGCGCTGCGGGAGGACCGTACGGGCCGCTGGCGCGACATCAACAAGGCGGGCTCCACGGACCCGCTCTCCCGGAAGTACCTCACCCTCTGGTTCGACCACGGCAAGGACCCGTCCGACGCCGCGTACGCGTACCAGCTCCTGCCCGGCGCGTCCGAACAGCGCACGGCGGCACGAGCGGCGGACTACGGCTGGCTGAGGGTGCTCGCCAACACGGACGATCAACAGGGGGTGGCGGTGGACTCGCTCGGGCTGACCGCTGTCAACTTCTGGTTCGGCGGGAGCGTCGGGCCGCTGGCGGCGGACGCCCCGTGCTCCGTGATGGTCACCGAGCACGCCGACGGGACGGCGACGGTGTGCGTGAGCGACCCCATGCGGATGCGGACGAGCCTGACCCTCACGTGGAACCGGGCCGTCGCCTCGGTCGTGTCGAAGCCGGCGACGGTGTCGTCGGCGACCGCGGGGCCGTCGCTGCGCCTCGTCTTCGGCGACCTCTCCGGGACGCGCGGGGCGACCCAGACGATCAAGGTACGGCTGTCCTGAACGAACCGCCCGGCGGATCGCGTGGCGGTTCAGAACAGCCGCACGCTGCCCGCCGGGCACGGCGTTCGGGGGAGGGCGTCAGGCGTCCCGGTTCAGGTGCTCCTCGATCCAGCGGACGCCGAACTCCACGGCCGGACCGGCGTCGAACAGACAGCTCCTGGCCGCCCCGACGAGACCCTCCCGCCCGATACCCGCGGCGAGCATGCTCCCGACGATCGCCGCGAAGGGGTCCTGGCCTTCGGGCACGGCCGAGGAGTAGTCGAACGCACCGTGCTCGGAGTCGATGTCGTGGAAGGTGCGCCAGACCCGCTCGCCCTCCACCTCGATGGGCTGTTCGTACGTCACGAACCGTTTGCCCGGGGCCTGGGCCAGCGCTTCCGCATGGTGGAGCAACGTCATCGACTCCCGGGGCGCGCCGAGGAGCAGCACCCGGCCACCGCGGGCCACCAGACGCGCCAGCGGGCTGCCGGGGCCGTGCGGGTCGTCCCACGGGTGGGCGTCCATCAGGGCGGCGGCCGAGGCGCCGAGCGCCGCGAGACTCACATCGGGGTGACGGCTGCGTACCGCCCCGGGCCTGCGGCGCACGGCCTCCGGGAGGCGGCCGTTGGCGTGCTCGGCCTCGCTCGTCTCCGGGTCGAACGCCGGGTGGTGGGCGCGCACGGCCTCCTGCCAGGCACGGGGCCAGGCGGTGAAGTCGTAGGGCGGAGCGTCGTTCCAGCCGCAGGTGACCAGCAGCGTGCCGGTCGGCCCCACCACGTCCAGCAGGGCGTCGATGACGGTCCGGGAACCGCCGGGGACGTAGCCGATCGCGGAGAGCCGCGTATGGAACATCACGGTGTCGCCCGCGGCGAGACCGAGTCCGGCCAGGTCGTCCCGGATCCGGCCCCGGGTCACCGGCCCGTCGGAGCGTCGCAGCAGTTCCCTCTCGTCCATGCCTCACCACCCTAGGTGTTCTGTCCAGGGAGGTTGTGGACGGGTGAGGCCGGGCCTGACCGGGCGGACACGGGCCGGTCATACTGTCGGCCGGAAACGGACCGGGAAACGGACCGGCGAACGGACTGGGGGACATCATCATGACGAACGACGACCGGATCGGGCCTCCGCTGCTGGGGAGCGAGCGCGAGACGCTGCGGGCCTTTCTCGACTACCAGCGGGAGACCCTCGCCATGAAGTGCGCGGGGCTGGGCGACGAGGAGTTGCGCGAGCGGTCGATGCCGCCGTCCACCTTGTCCCTGCTGGCTCTGGTGCGCCATCTGACCGAGGTGGAACGCGCCTGGTTCCGGAGGGTCTTCGAGGACGAGGCGGCACCGATGGTGTGGTCGGAGGAGGCGTTCGACTTCCAGGCGGCGTACGACGCGAGCGCCGCGACCCGGGCCGAGGCGTTCACCGCCTGGGAAGCGGAGGTGGAGACCTCGCGCCGGATCGAGCGGGAGGCGGCCTCGCTGGATCTGGTGGGGCGTCAGCCGCGCTGGGAGAAGGACGTCTCGCTGCGGATGGTCATGGTGCACGTCCTGCTGGAGTACGGCCGCCACAACGGTCACGCGGACCTGCTGCGCGAAGGGGTGGACGGCACGGTGGGCGCCTGAGACCGCGGCGGGCGGCCGGCCCCCCGCGCGCTCGACCGATGCGAGGGGAGAGGGCGGCCCCGTCTCAGCGGCGGCGGGTCAGCACGCGGGTGGTGCTGCCGTCGTCCTCCTCGATGTCCCTCATGTGCTCGAAGCCGATTCTGCGGAGCAGCGTCAACGAGGCCTCGTTCGCGGCGGCGACCGTGGCGTGGACCTCGGTCAGCCCCAGGGTGCCGAAGCCGTGGGCGACGACAGCCCGTGCCAGCTCGGTCCCCAGGCCGGCGCCCCAGGCCGTGGGGGCCAGGGCGTAGATGATCTCGTGGCCGCCGACGGCGTCGGTGCGTTTGATCTCGGCATGCCCGACGAGGCGCCCGTCGCGGCGGACGGCCCAGACGGCGAACAGGTCCTGGGCGTAGACCTTGGTGAAGACCCGCCCGAACACGGCCCGGTCCTCCGCCTCGGAGGAAGGGCCGTCGCCCATCCAGCGGGACACCTCGGTGTCCTGGAACAGGGCGACGAAGTCCTCTTCGTCCTCGGGGACGTACGGCTCCAGCAGGAGCCTCTCGGTGCGCAGGGTCGGGGTCACGGCGCGCGACGCTACCCGCGCGACGACCGCCCGGCAATCGATATTTCCCGCACACCGACGAGGGCTCAGACACCTCGACGGAGGGATCGGCCACTCTAACGAGGTAATGCCAGACAGCCGCACGGGCCAGTACCTTGGGGATGACAACGAGAAGACAAGCGACTGAGCTTCAGATGGGCCCATGTCCGAGCGCCCGACGCGGTCGGCCCAGTGGCGGAATCGCGAAGACGGGCCGACACGGCCGCTTCTGTTCCCACCCCAAGAACACGCCCCCTGCGGCAGCACGTAGCTGGAAGACGGTCGACGTCACGCCAGACGCATCCAGGCGAACGGTCGCCAGGACTCTTCTTCCACTCCTCGGCCGAGCGGCCGAGCGGCCGAGAACTCGGCAAGACCACCAACACCGTCAGCACTTCCAGCACTTCCAGCAGCGTCGACACTCGATCGTCTCAACGGAGTTGATTCATGAGCGGATGCGGCTGCGGGCAGCCACCGATCGCCATCGGTGGCTGTCAGCCCCCCAAACCCCCCTGCCCTCCCGTTACTTGCCCCGATCCCAAGCCGTGCGAGCACTGCGAGACGATCTCCCTGCGCGACTCCGCGCCGTACCGGATCCCAGCGACCGCGATCAGCACCGACCCGACGCCGTACTACACCATCGCCAACACCCATGCCGCACTGGACCCTGTCGTCGCCCAGACGATCCTGAACAGTGGCACGGGAGAGTTCCCGGCCGACGACGGGACGCACAACGGCCAGCACACCTGGCTCGCCGGCGTCGTCCACATCGACCCGGCGTCACTGCGCGGCAACCCCACCGACGTCACGATCAGCGCCTCGGTCCATGTCCACAACGACGGCAGGAACACGGCCTGCCGGCTCTACGGCCGCTTCGCCCTGTGGAACGGCACGACCCCCATCCGCGCCGATCTCCTGGGACCGCCCGACCTGCCGGCGGGTGGAGACGACAACGGCGTCATCCCACCGACCGCCGTGCCCCTCGCGGACGTCCTCGCGGGCAGGGTCGTCGTCGAGCTCAACCTGGAGACCGGCAACGACGACGCCTGCCGAGTCGGCCCCAAGCAATGGACCGTCGACAGCCTCGTCCTCACCGTCCAGGCGTCCGCCCCGGGCTGCGGCAGGCCGTTCCTCCGTACGACCTGCCGCACCTGCGACGGCACGGTCACCTGCACGACCGACACCCTCGACGGCTCGACCCCCTATGCCCCGGTGCCACCGGTCGTCCCGGTCGCCTCCTGCCAGGACGGCTGCGCCACCGCCCTCCCGCCGTGCATCTCCACCGACCGGGACAACGCCATCGTCCGGGGCAGCGACGGGTGTCTGTACGCGCCCGACACGCCGTCCCTGGACCCGTCCCCGTGCAATGCCGCACGGAACACCACCGGTGGACTACTCGTACCGCGGGTCGACCTGTCGGGTCTCGCGCCAGGCGGCAACGTCGGCGTCGAGCGCTCGGTGGACATCGATGTCACCGGAGCGTCCGGCTGCCCCGAGAGGTGGGAGATCGGCGCCCGCCTCACGCCGGTGAGCGCGTTCCGCAACGCCGAGCGGCAACACGCCGACCTCCTGGCCCGGACCGGTACCGACGTGCCGATCCCCGAGTCCGACATCGTGCTCCCGGAAGCCGGCGTCTACCACATCGACAGCGACGTACGGTACGCGCTCGGTTCCGCCACCGGCGGCAGCGGCTACATCATCGGCTGGCTCAGGGACGAGACCACGGACACCCTCCTGACGAGCTTCACGCAGATCGCGGCGATCAACGCCACGAGGCAGGAACAGCAGGGCGGGACCACGCACATCATGACCGAGTACACGGTCGCCTCCGGCCCCCGGACCGTCCGCCTGCACCTGATGTTCGTCCTCACCGGCGGGAAGATCTCCGACGCCGAGGCCGGCGGCACCGACAGCAACGGCGCAACCCGGATGCGCTTCCTCAAAGTCAGGGATTAGGGCGCCGCCGCGTTCCGAACGCGTTCACTCCGGCAGGCCTGTCAGGAGGGGCGGGAGTCAGGAGGGGCGGGAGTCGGCAGCCGGTTCCTCGCGCAGCAGCCGCAGAGCCTTCTCCCGCAGCCGCTGCCGGTGCTCGGGGTCGGTGGTCCGGTCGGCGGCGCGGCCCAGTTCCTCGGCGCGTTCACGGGTGCGGCGGGCTCGCTCCACCGGGGTTTCGTGCAA
Source organism: Streptomyces sp. NBC_01116 (assembly GCF_041435495.1). NCBI lineage: Bacteria > Bacillati > Actinomycetota > Actinomycetes > Kitasatosporales > Streptomycetaceae > Streptomyces > Streptomyces sp. NBC_01116. Next base: position 8,413,303 of record NZ_CP108644.1, on the reverse strand, counting down.
GCTCATGGGATGTCCTCCGTCGTCGGTCCTCCGTCGGCAAACTACGTTGCGTGCGCGACCTGAGCCCCAGCGTCACCGGAGTCGGTCCGGTCCGCATCTCGTGCGGCTACGTTCGGTGACAGCGGGAGGAGACGGGTTACCGGAGGGGGCGGCGGCCCGTCACTCAGCGGTGTGATCCGGATGTCCCGCGGTCCGCCGGGCCGCCTTCATCTCGGCCTCGTAGAGGTGATCGCGGCCGTCGGCGAGCTTCTGCCTGATCTGCCGTTCGATCGTCCGGAACACGTCGTAATAGGTGGTGTTGTACTCCTCGACGATCTGGAACGTCCAGTGTCCGGGGATCACATTGCGGCCGAGGATCTCCCGTTCGACCCGCTCGGCGTCCGGTTCGTGCCCCGCGGCGCGGAGCAGTCGTACGGCGTCGTCCAGCGCGAGGTCGGCACTCCCGGTGAGCTGATGGAAGTCGTAGAGGGCACCGCGGGCACGCTCGGCGGTCTCCAGCGCTTTGGAAAGGGCCCCGAGCGCCTCTACCGTCGCGTCGGTCACGCCTTCGGGTCGCTGGTGCCGCGGATCGGGCGGCCGGGATTCGAGGTTCATGGGATTCCTTGTCCGTGGGCGGCCGTTCGTCTCCCCCCCTGGCTGCCGGGGCTTTCCCACTCTGCTACTCGGGACTTCGTCTCACCCGCCGAGTACGTCAAGGAGGGCGAACGTCAGCACAGTCCTTCCCTAAACAACCCTATCCACGGTTCATGGAGTCCATTGAAGGTTTTTTAGAGTAGGTTACGTTCCTATGGGGAACGACGAGCGGGAGCTCTACTCGGTCGGCGAGGTGGCCGAGCTGCTGGGGCTGCATGTGCGGACCGTCCGGAACTACGTCCGCGACGGGCGGCTCAAGGCCGTCCGGATCGGCAAGCAGTACCGGATCAACAAGGAGGACCTGGCCGTCCTGACCGGTCGGCCGGCCGACGACACGGCCACGCGGCCGACGGCCGCGCCCGGACACGTGGAGGTGTCCAGCGTCGTGCAGATCGACGCGCTCGATCCGGGCGCCGCACACCGGCTGAGCACGTTCGTCACGGCGGGCGCGCAGTCCGGGCGGGACGGGTCGGACCCCCTGCGCATCCAGACGGTCTACGACAAGGAGCGAACCCGAATGAAGATCGTCGTTCTCGGCGGCGCCGCGGCCACCGCCGATCTGCTGCACATGATCGACGGCCTGCTGGGCCCGGACAGCGGCTTGTTCACCTCCACCGCCACGTCCACACCGGGGGCGGACCGTGCCTGACGTCGTCGAGTACCACGGCGTTCCGGTCCTGGTGTGCGACGCCGACGGGGTCACCGTCGCCGATGTTCAGGACGCCCTCGACCATCTGATCGGTGCCGCGTTCGCGTGTGCGGAGGTGGTCGCGTTGCCGTCCACAAGGCTGGACGACCGGTTCTTCGACCTGAGCACCGGCCTCGCCGGAGCCATCCTGCAGAAGTTCGCCAACTACCGGCTCCGCCTCGTGGTCGTCGGAGACATCGACCACCATCTGTCGGCCAGTTCTGCCCTTCCCGATCTCGTCCGCGAGGCCAATCGGGGCCGGGACATCTGGTTCGTCCGGGATCTGGACGCTCTCGCCGACCGGCTTGCTCCGAAGGTGGCCGACCGGTCGTCCGGCTGAGATCACCGCCTCCGAGGGGACGACGACCGAAAGGAGCGACGGCCGAAGGCGCGGCGATCTGCGGGGCGCCGACCGGCGGGCGGAAGGAGAAATCCCGCCCGCCGCCCCGGACCGCGTACGACGGGAGGGTCAGCCCTCGTCGTCGCCCCCCTCGCCCTCGCCGCCCTCCTCGTCCTCGAAAGCGTCGCCGATCTCGTCGACCACTTCGGCGGCGACCATGCCACCGACGACGCCGACGGCCACGCCCGCCGCGACCCCGGCCACCACCGCACCCGTGCCGGGACCCGGCCGGTGCCGGTCACCGTGGTGCTCGACGCCCGAGTGCGGCGTCGCACGGGCCTCGTGACCGGCGATGACCTCCTTCAGCCAGCCGTCCACCTGGGCGTTCCAGTCGGTGTGCGGGACCGCGTGGTGCGAGGCGGTGAAGCGGTGGACCGTGTCCTGGCCGTCGGAGAACAGTCCGGCGCGCTTGTCCGCCTCGATCACGATCTCCAGACCGCCCGACGCGGCGATGAAGGTCACCTCGATCTCGTTGACGGCGTGCGCGTGCCCGGCCGGCGGGAGGATCTCGATCTCCTGGTAGCAGGGAAGCTGCTGACCGGTGCCCCGGATGTGTCCGAGCTCCAGGTCGGCCGCCCTGAACGCGTAACCGAGCTGCCCGAAGGACTCCAGGATCGCCTCCTGCGCGGGCAGCGGCCCCACCGCGAGTGCGTCGAGGTCGCCCTTGTCCCGCGCTCCCGCGACCTCCAGCTCCGTCCGGATCCCGAGCACGGGTCCGAGGTGCTGGCCGTGGAGCTCGGTGATCGGCGTCTCCCACGGCAGGGTGACGGTGAACGGCACCGTGTGCTCGGCCTCCTCCGCAAGCCGGAACCCACCGCCGACGGTGAATCGTTCGAGGACGACCGTCCCCTCGTGCTCCTCGTCCTGGCCCTCCATCTCGACCCGGGCGACGAGAAGGAGTGAGATCCGGTCGACCGTCACGTCCGATCCGCCGCCCCGCAGGCGGACCTCTCCGGTGAGGAGGCCACCGGGCACGGCGGGACCGGGTTCCAGAACGGTGTCGACCGAGGGTCCGCCGACCCCGAGGGCTCCGAGCAACTTCTTGAACACCATGTGCGGCGTCCGCTCCTTCTGTGGATGAATGATCTCTACGGACAAGTGATCTCTACGGATGGATGATCGAGGTTGCGTGAGCCACCTCCCCGGGCAGAACATCCCGGGAAGCAAAGGGTTTCCCAAGCGCGCGCCCCCTACGCACAGTTCCGGCCATCAAGATCGCGCACCGCCCGACCGCCCCGTGCGGCTCACCGTGTGACGCCCGCCACTCCCCATTGCTTTGCGTTCCCTTTACTATCTATGGGGCGGGTTCACACCCGTCTTCCACCGTCGATCCCGACGCCCCGAACAGAGAAGGAGCTGCGCACCGCAATGGGTGAGCCTCCCAGTACGAACCGTGTCATCCCTGACCCCACGCACCGGGGGACGGAGGTGACACGGTGAGCGAAGTGGCCCTTCTCCTCCTTGCCCTCGCGCTGACACTGGCCTGTGCGGTGTTCGTCGCGGCCGAGTTCTCGCTCACCACCATCGAGCGCAGCGAGCTCGAACGCGCCGTGAAGGCCGGTGAACGCGGTGCCGAGAGCGCGCTCAAGGCAGCCAAGCGACTCACCTTCCAGCTCTCCGGCGCCCAGCTCGGCATCACCGTGACCTCGCTGATCATCGGCATGCTGGCCGAGCCGTCCCTCGCGGTGCTGCTGCGCGGCCCGCTGGAGAGCGCCGGGCTTCCGGCCGGCGCCGTGTCCACGGTCGCCACCCTCCTCGGTGTGGCCGCCTCCACCGTGGTGCTCATGGTCATCGGTGAGCTGGTCCCGAAGAACTGGGCGATCTCCAGCCCGCTCACGGTGGCCAAGGTCGTCTCGACCCCGCAGCGGGCCTTCACGGCCTGTTTCGCTCCGCTGATCCGGCACCTCAACAACACCGCGAACCGTTTCGTGCGCCGCCTGGGCCTGGAGCCGGCCGAGGAGCTGGCATCCGCCCGTACGCCGCAGGAGCTGATCGCGCTCGCTCAGCACTCCGCCCGCGAAGGCGCCATCGAGCAGGATTCGGCCGAGCTGTTCGTCCGCACCCTGCACCTGGCGGAGCTGTCCGCCGAGAACGTGATGACGCCGCGCGTCGACGTCCGGGCGCTGGAGGCCCACGCCACCGCCGCCGACGCCGCCAACCTCACGCTGGCCACCGGTCTGTCCCGCTTCCCGGTCTACCGGGACAGCCTGGACGAGGTCATCGGCACGGTCCACATCCGCGATGTGCTCGCCCTGGACGAGTCCGAGCGGGCCCGGACCCCCGTCACCGCCCTGGCGACCGAGCCCCTCCTCGTACCCGACTCGCTGCCCGTGGACCGGCTGCTCGCGCAGTTGCGCAAGCGCCGGACGATGGCCGTGGTGATCGACGAGTACGGCGGCACGGCAGGGGTCGCCACCGTCGAGGACATCGTCGAGGAAGTCGTCGGCGAGGTCCGCGACGAGCACGACCCCCATGAGCGACCCGACCTCGCACCGGCCGAGCCGCTCGGCGACGGACGCCCGGTCTGGGAGGCCGAGGGCAGCCTCCGGCTGGACCAGCTCGACCGGATCGGCTTCGGCGCGCCGGAGGGCCCCTACGAGACGCTCGCCGGCCTGCTCGCCAACCAGCTGGCCCGCATCCCGGTCCGTACGGACCGGGTGGAGGTCGACGGCTGGCAGTTCGACGTGCTCGACATCGAGCACCACCGGGCCGACCGGGTCCGCATCAGCGCGCCCGCACCGGCGCCGGCCCTCGTGGAGGAGGACGCCCGATGACCGCCATCCAGCTCGCCATCGGTGTGCTCACCCTCCTCACCAACGCGTTCTTCGTGGGCGCGGAGTTCGCCCTCATCTCGGTCCGACGCAGTCAGATCGAACCGCAGGCTCTACGGGGCGGCCGACGTGCGAAGAGCGCACTGTGGGGCCTCGAACACCTGTCGGCCGCCATGGCCACCGCGCAGCTCGGCATCACCATCTCCTCCCTGGTGCTGGGCGCCGTGGCGGAGCCGGCCATCGCCCATCTGCTGGAGCCGCCGTTCGACGCGGTCGGCGTGCCGGAGGCGCTGGTCCACCCGATCGCCTTCGTGATCGCGCTGACGCTGGCGACGTATCTGCACATGCTCATCGGCGAGATGATCCCGAAGAACATCGCGCTGGCCGCCCCCGTCGCCACCGCGCTGGCGCTGGGGCCGCCCCTGGTAGGCCTGACCCGGGCGCTGCGGCCGGTCATCTTCGGCATCAACGCCTTCGCCAACATGCTGCTGCGGCTGCTCAAGGTCGACCCCAAGGACGAGGTCGCCTCGGTGTTCACCGACGACGAGCTCGTACGGCTGGTCAAGGACTCCAGCGACGCCGGGCTGCTGGCCCCGGCCGACGGGGAGCGTCTGCGGGACGCCCTGGAGCTCGGGACCCGGCCGGTCGGCGAGGTGATGGTCCCGCTGAACCGGACCGTCACCGTCGGCCTGGGCATCACCCCGCAGGGTCTGGAGCGGGCCGCCGTCGCCTCGGGCTTCTCCCGGCTGCCGGTCACCGGACCCGACGACGGGCTGCTGGGCTACTTCCACATCAAGGACGCCCTCGGCGTGGCGGAGCGCACCAAGGCGCTGCCCACGAGCGCCCTCCACCCCGTCATCCGGGTCGAGATCGACACCCCGCTCGACGACACCCTCACCGCGATGCGTGCCGCCGGTACGCATCTCGCGGCGGTCGCCGGGGACAAGGGGACGGTCATCGGCTTCGTGACCATGGAGGACGTACTGGACGAGCTGGTGGGGGCCGCCGCGGTCTGACCGGACCGGCGGTGAACACCGCCGCGCGAAGCGGAAGAAGAGGCGGCCCGTCCTACGACGGGCCGCCTCTCACTCTTCCCGGCCGAGGGCTCTACCGGTCCGGCCCGAGCGCGTAAGCTCGGCGAATGGCCAAGTACTTCGACGTGCACCCCGCAAATCCCCAGCCCCGCACCATCAGCACGGTGGTCGACAGCATCCGGTCCGGTGCGCTCGTCGCGTACCCGACCGACTCGTGCTACGCGCTCGGCTGCCAGTTGGGCAACCGTGACGCCCTGGGCCGGATCCGGTCGATCCGGAACCTCGACGACAAGCACCACTTCACGCTGGTGTGCCACGACTTCGCGCAGCTGTCCCAGTTCGTCCGCGTGGACAACGACGTGTTCCGGGCGATCAAGGCGGCGACTCCCGGCAGTTACACCTTCATCCTCCCGGCGACGAAGGAGGTTCCCCGCCAGCTGCTGCACCCGAAGAAGAAGACGGTCGGCGTGCGCATCCCCGACCACGTGGTGACCCAGGCGCTGGTCGCCGAGCTCGGTGAGCCGCTGCTCTCCAGCACCCTGCTGCTGCCGGACGAGGAGGAGCCGCTGACGCAGGGCTGGGAGATCAAGGAGCGGCTGGAGCACGAGGTGGACGCCGTCCTCGACTCGGGCGACTGCGGCACCGAGCTCACCACGGTCATCGACTTCTCCGGCGACGATCCCGAGATCGTACGTCGCGGAGCCGGGGACACGTCCCGTTTCGAGTAGCCCGTACGGCGGCGGGGCCCGCCGCGCCGGCCGCCGGTCCTGCCCCGCCGCCCGTGACGGGGGAGACTGGCGGGCGTGACAGGTGAGCGACTGCGGTTCGACGGCTGGATCGCCGGTGTGGGTACCTCCTCGGGCACCCGGCTGGTGGTCGGCCACTGGCCGCGTTCCCCGTTCGGGGCGTTCAGCGACGTCATGGTGGAGCATCGTGACGGCGAGCGGGTCCTGCTGGCCCCGTCCGGGCGGATCGCGGACTTCGTGGCCGCCACCTACCGCTTCGACCGGATCGAGGTGGTGCCCGTGACCGTCACCGTCGCGGGCGACACCTGGATCGTCGAGGCGGGGTCGCTGCGTCTGCGGCTGCGGACGGGCCGCCGCTCCGCACTCGGCCTGCTGTTGTCCGCCGTGCCGGGCCCGCTCGCCCGCAGCCCGGTCTGGGCCGCGCTGTGCGACGTGCCGGCCCGGCTGCTGATGCCCGGCGTACGCACCCTGGGCCGTGCGGGTCCGGGACGGCGTGAGTGGTACGGGGCGCGGGGGCTGAGGCCGGTCGTGGCCGCCGACGCCACGCTGGGCGGGGTGAGCCTGGGACGGCTCACCCCGCTCGATCCGCCCGTGGCCTTCGGGTTCGGTTCCGCCCCGCGCAGCCCCTCCCTGGTGCGTGTCACCACAACGGTGGAACTCGGATCCGCCGGGCGCTGAGGCCCTCCTCGGCCCCGGGGGAGGGCGCGGATGCCTTTTCCGGAGCGGCTTCGGTTCGCCTTCCGAGGGTGCGGGCCGGGGATGCGAGGGCTCGGGGCGCGTCGCAGGGTGGACCCATGGCAAATCCCCCGATCGTCATCCACCGGCCGACCTCTTCGGGCGGCCGCCGGGTGACCGTGCACTATGAGGGCCGGGACGAGATACTCGGGCTGGCCCACAGCGACCACGACGTGATCGTGTTCCTGAACGAGGCCGGCCTCGAAGAAGCGGACCGGATTCTCGACAACCCGGTCTGGGTGGAGTGGCGGGGCGGGCGGGCCCACCACTACGAGGCGGCCTGAGGGGCCGCGTCACCTGTACCTCCCGCACCGCGCAGCCCGTCGAGGATGGCCGAAACCGTCTCCTCGGGCGTCTGACCGGATGTGTCCAGCCACAGGCCGATACGGGGCGTCCCGCTCCGCAGGTGCGCGTCGAACGCTTCGACCGTCCACTCCCCGTACCCCGTCTTCGCCCGCGTTTCCTCCCTCTCGCGCACGGTCGCGGGCGTGGGGGCGAGCACGACGACGTGGAGCGGACGGGTGCGGACCCTGGCCACGTAGCGGGGCAGGTCCTCGCCGAGGACGATGTCCTGGACGACGGCCGTCCATCCGTCGTCCGCGTAGGCGTCGGCCACCTGTGCCGAGAGCCGCTGGCGCAGGTCGAGCTGGCTCCGTGCCTCCTGCGCCTCGTCGGGTGTCATCTCCGCGCGGCCGGAGACGATCATGCGGCGGAAGACGTCTCCGCGCACATGGACCGCGCGTGGCAGGCGCTCGGCCAGGAGCTGGGCGACGGTGGACTTCCCCGCGGCCATCACTCCGGTGATCAGTACGACACAGGGGCCGAGGTCGGTGCCCATCCGGATCTTCTTCTCCTTCGCTCGTGCGGTCGGTGTCACGCGGTGCCCGCCGGGGTCGGGTCCGGGTTCCCGAACAGTTCGCGGACCTGCTCGGCGTCGGTCTCCCGCAGTTCGTCGTCCAGCAGGATCCAGCGGCTGATGCCGACGGACTCCAGGAACGGCAGGTCGTGGCTGGCGATGACGAGCGCGCCCTCGTAGGACTCCAGGGCGCTCGTCAGCTGGCGCACGCTGGCCAGATCGAGGTTGTTGGTCGGCTCGTCCAGCAGGAGCAGTTGCGGCGCGGGGGCGGCGAGCATCGTCGCCGCGAGAGCGGCCCGGAAACGTTCACCGCCGGACAGGGTGCCCGCCGGCTGCTCCGCGCGGGCCCCCTTGAAGAGGAACCGGGCGAGTTGGGAGCGGATCTGGTTGTCGGTGGTGCCCGGGGCGGTGCGGGCGACGTTGTCGGCGACGCTCAGCGCGTCGTCGAGGACGTCCAGCCGCTGCGGGAGGAACTTCAGCGGCACCGCCGCCACGGCCTCCCCGGTGCTCGGTGCGAGCTCTCCGGTGAGTGCCCGCAGCAGGGTCGTCTTGCCGGCTCCGTTGCGGCCGACCAGGGCGATGCGTTCGGGTCCCTTCACCTGGAGGCTGCCCTCGCGCAGCCGTCCGTGGGGCAGGCTCAGGTCGCGTACGGTCAGCACGGTGCGGCCCGCGGGCACCGCGGTGTGGGGCAGGCTCACCTTGATCTCGGCGTCCCGGCGAACGGCTTCGGCGGCTTCCTCCCTGCGCTCGCGGGCCTCGTCGAGCCGGTCCTCGTGGAGGCCGCGCAGCCGGTCCCCGGACTCCTGGGCCGAGCGCTTGCGTTCCCCGGCGACGATGCGCGGGGCCTTGCGCCGGCCGTCCAGCTTCTTGTCGTGGCGCTGACGGCGGGCCACCTTGATCCGGGTCTCCTCCAGTTCGCGCTGCTGACGGCGTACGTCGGCGTCGGCGGCGCGGAGCATCCGCCCGGCGGCCTCCTGCTGGGTGGCGAGGGCCTCCTGGTAGGCGGACCAGCCGCCCCCGTACCAGCCGACCGAGCCGGATCGCAGTTCCGCGATGCGGTCGACCCGTTCCAGCAGGTCCCGATCGTGGCTGACGACGATCAGGATGCCGGTGCGCCAGGAGTCGACGGCGTCGTAGAGCCTGCGGCGGGCGAACAGGTCCAGGTTGTTGGTCGGCTCGTCGAGGAGGAGGACGTCCGGGCGTTCCAGGAGCAGCGCGGCCAGGCGCAGCAGGACGGTCTCACCGCCGGACAACTGCCCGACGGTGCGGTCCAGGTCGACGGCGCCGAGACCCAGGGTGCCGAGGGTGGCCAGGGCGCGCTCCTCGACGTCCCAGTCGTCGCCGACCGCCGCGAAGTGCTCCTCCCGTACGTCTCCGGCCTCGATGGCGCGCAGGGCGGCCCGCCGCTCGGCGATGCCGAGGGCGGCGTCGACGCGCAGTGTGGTGTCCAGGGTGATGTTCTGCGGCAGGTAGGCCAGGTTTCCGCCGACCGAGACGGACCCCTCCGAGGGGCGCAGGAGTCCGGCGAACAGACGCAGCAGGGTCGACTTGCCGGCGCCGTTGGCCCCGGCCAGACCGGTGCGTCCCCGGGGGACGGTGAGGGAGAGCCCGTCGAAGAGCTTCGTGCCGTCGGGCCACCGGAAGGTGAGGTTGGAGGCTGCCACGGAGGCGCCGGGCGCGGTGGGATGGCTCATGTGGTTCTCGCAGTCGGAAGCAGGAGGAACGGGGGGGCTTCGTATGCGAACAGCACGCGGCGACCCGGCCGGGGCCGGAAGGTGGTGGGAAGAACAGTCCTGAGAAGGTGAGGGACGGCTCAGCACCGAGGTCGCATCCACGCGGACGTCACGGGCGGCAGAAATGCCGACAACGTCGTGACGGTGTACGGGCCAGGGCCGTACCGCGCGATGATCGCGGACCTCAGATGCGCAACGTCCACCTCAATCGGAGACAACAGGACCCGCTCAGCGTAGCCGAGGATCTTGCCGGGCGTCGAGGGGATTTGTTCAGGGAGCGCTCTGCGGCGCCGGGGCGGGCGAGGCGGCGGACGCGGAGGTGCCCTGGCTCTCCTGCGAGCCCGGCGCGTCCGAGGAGTCCCGCCGGCCGGGCAGTCGGACGCCGGGTGGCACGACGGGGGTACGCCGGAGCGCGAGAGTGCCGAGGACGGCGGCGAGGCCGGCCAGGGCGAATCCGTAGGGCGGGGTGGCGCCCATCGGGTGGGTCTCGTACACCAGCGCCGCGGAGAGCACGGTCAGGACGGCGGAGAGGCGGCCGTACTGTTCGGTCGCGGCGACCACGGCCATGCCCCACAGCAGGTACCAGGGCTGGACCATGGGTGAGAGGGCGACCAGGACGAGCAGGGAGACGCCCAGGGCGTGGGCCGGTGTCGTGCTGCCCCGCATCGCACGCCGGGCCAGCACGACGATCACGACGAGAGCGGCCGCCAGACCCAGCGTCTGGACGGCGGACTTGACCGGCTCCGCGTCGACGCCCAGGAGCAGCCGGGCCAGCTCCCCCAGTCCGAGGCCGATGTCGCTGGTGACGGAGAGGGCGGTGTGGATGTTCGCGGCGACGCCCTGGGTGTGGAGCCAGCCGAATCCGGTGCCGCTGATCAGCGTGGCCCCTCCGGCGACCGCGCAGGCGATCAGACCGGGTGCGAACAGTCCCTTGGCCCAGCGGCGCCACCAGGGGCCGGTCGCGGACGCGTGCACGAGAACCCCGATGAACAGGAGTGCCACGGCGGCCGGGGACTTCACCATCATGGCGAGGCCGACCACGGCACTGCCCGCGATCCACCTGCCGCGCAGCGCGAGCACCAGGCCGGCGAGCATCAGGCCGATCATCAGCCCGTCGTTGTGCACGCCGCCCACCACGTGCATCAGCAACAGCGGGTTGAGAGCTCCCAGCCACAGGGCGCGGCTCTCGCTGCGGCCGTGTTCGCGGGCCAGGCGGCGCAGGGACCAGACGATCAGGGCGAGGGAGACGAGCGCGACGAGCCGCAGGGCGAGGACGGCGGGGACGATCGTTCCGCCGGTGATCCAGGCGACGGCGGCGCAGAGCATCAGGAAGAGCGGTCCGTACGGGGCCGGGGTGTCGCGCCAGTGGTTGCCGACGCTCGCGGCGGCGTCGCCGCCGATTCCGCCGGGGTCAAGGGCGGAGGGGCCGACGGTGTAGACGTCGTGCCCTTCGACGACCATCGCGCCCTGCGCGATGTAGCTGTAGACGTCGGCGCTGTAGAGCGGGGGCGCGAGCAGGAACGGAGCCGTCCACCAGGCGAGGGTGGTGAGGGTCTCGCGGACGGTGGAGGCGGTCTTTCCGTACTGCCACCAGGCCACGAGGAGGACGGTCAGTCCGACGTACGTGAGGACGGCCGCTGCCGCCTTCGTGGCGGATCCCTGGTCGGTCCACAGACCCCAGGGGTCGTGGACCGGCAGCTTTCCGGCGAACCAGCCGCCGACGACGATCGCCAGAGATCCTGCCGCACCCAGCCGACGGTGCCCGACCGCGCTCAAAGCCCACATGACCGGCCAACCTATCGGACCGTCGTGGTCCGGCCCGCAGCCCCTCCCCCGGCTTGCCCGGCGTCCTGAGGGGTGGCACCCCGCCGCATCGGCCCCGGCCGGTCGTGGGGACGTTCGGCGCGGCGGGGCCCAACGCCGCAGCCGCGTAAATCTGTTGGCGTCCGAGGACGGGCATGCCAGGCTTCACCCATAACCAAAGGGGCGTAGCTCAGCGGCCAGAGCGGCGGTCTCCAAAACCGTATGTCGCAGGTTCGATTCCTGCCGCCCCTGCCATCACCACCCGGCCTTTCACCGCACGTCGCCGCGCCAGTCCCACTGGTGGCTGTCCGGCGACCGCGGCCCGTACTCGGCACGTCCACCGGGCCCGTAGGCGCCGATCTCGGTGACCAGCCCGACGCCGTCGCGCAGGTCCGCCTCGCCCCAGTCGGTGACGTCCAGCAGCAGCCCGTCGAGCGGGCCGCCGACCAGCTCCCGATAGTCGTGCCCCGGCCTCGGCCCGGGGCGGGGGTCGTCGTGGTCGGTGCCGTACACCCGTCGCTGCCTCATCAGCTCGTCCATGCGGGCAGCATCCCACCGGGCACTGACAACGGCTCGGTACGAGGGTCCATCCGGCCAGGCTCGGCCGCCCGACCCCGCCGGTCCGGACCGGCGGGGTAGCGACCCCCGGAAAATGGGGTGTGCGCCCGCCCGTCGGCCGTGAAACGCTCCACCGATGAGCCTTCCACCGCGCCTGATCCCGTTGCTGGAGCAGTTCGACTTCGCCTGTGAGCGGCTTCTCGCCCGCCTGACCGGTCCCGTCATGGACAGCGGCAACGGAGTCGACGTCGGCGTCACCCCGCTCGGCGACGACGAACACCTCTGGGAACCCGTGCCCGACTGCTGGTCGGTACGCCGTCGCGGCGACGGCCCCGGGGCGCGGGCGACCGCTCTGGCAGGAACCGGGGAGTGGGGGCGGGACTCGGCTGAATCCCCGCACCCGTTCCCTCCGCCGTTCACCACCATCGCGTGGCGTCTGAGCCATCTCGCCGAGATGCTCACCCTGCGTGCCGATCACACCAGTGGCAGCAGGGCGCTCACGCGCGACGGCTACCGCACTCCGGGTGAGGCCACCGGGGCGGTGACCGCTTTCGGGACCGCGGCCGCAGCCTGGCGCGAGGCCCTGCTCAGCGCTGACGACACGGCCCTGGACACCGTCGGGTACAGCACCTATCCGAACGGCAGCGACGCCGAGGATCCCTTCCTCGACATCGTCTGGTGGGTCAATCAGGAGGTGCTGCACCACGGTGCCGAGATCGCCCTGCTCCGCGATCTGTACCGCTCCCGGCCCTCCTGAGCCTCACCCCGGTGGCGTCCTGGGCCTCACTCCGGTGGCTACGGGAGCGCGGAGGCGCCCGCGGTCGCCGCTCCGGGGCGCCCGCCATATGATTCAGGGACATAACGCACCGCGGAGCGGCACATGAACCGGCGTCGGACTCCCCGCTCAGCAAGCGCCGAAGACCTGCTCAACACCCTGCAGAACCTCACGGCCCGCGCTCGGCGCGAGGTGGAGTTCCACCAGGCCAGGGTCGAACTGGCGCAGGCGCTCCAGCGCGAGATGCTTCCGTCCGCCCTGCCCACGCTCCCCGGTCTCCAGGCCGCGGCACGCTACGCGCCCGCCCGCCACGGCCTGGACATCGGCGGTGACTGGTACGACGGTTTCCCGCTCGCGGACGGGGCCCTGGGCTTCGCCATCGGCGACGTACAGGGACATGATGTCGAGGCCGCCGCTTTCATGGGGCAGGTCCGCATCGCGATGCGGGCCATCGCGGGCACGGTGTCCGATCCGGGCGAGGTCCTGGGGCGGACGAACGACCTCCTGGTGTCCGTGGACTCGGGCCTCTTCGCGACCTGCACGTTCATGCGTCTGGACCCGACGACCTGGCAGCTGCACAGCGCGCGGGCCGGGCACGTGGCGTCCGTGTGGGCCACCACGGAGGGCCGGTCCGGTGTCACGGAGGACCCGGGCGGCCTGCCGCTCGGCATCGAGCCCGGCGAGGTCTATCCCGTCACCCGGCGCACCCTCGACTCCGACGGGGCGATCGTGCTGCTCACCGACGGGGTCGTCGAGGGGCCTTCGCTGCTGATCGAGGACGGCCTGGAGCGGGTCCGGCAGCTGGTCGCCGCGCACGCCGGGGCGAGCGCCGCCCGGCTGGCCGACGAGGTCCTGGGCGCGACGGAGGTGACGGGGCACGAGGACGACGCCGCCGTACTGGTCCTGCGGCATGCCGCCGCCCGCCGCGGACCGCGGTGACGCCTGCCCGTACCGCGCGTGTCACCTGCCGGGTCCCGCCGCGGTCGGTGTCTGATGAGTGGTGTGATCCGCACCGAAAGAGCCAGACGTCGGGCCGTGTACATGGCGCAGATCCTGGGCGTGGCCGGCGCCTACTACCTGGTGGGGCATCTCGGGCTGATGCGCCAGGTCGTCGTGGACGGCGCGGTGGTCACACCTCTGTGGCCGCCCACCGGCATCGCTCTGGCCGCGGTGCTGTGGCTGGGCCCCCGTGTCTGGCCGGGTATCGCGCTGGGCACGCTGGTCACGGTCTCCGAGATCGGCGACGCGTTCACCCTGAGCCGTCTGGCCATCATGTTCGGCAACACCATCGCCCCGCTCGCCTCGTACGCCCTGTTGCGGAGGGTCGGCTTCCGCAGTGAGCTGGTGCGGCTGCGGGACGGGGTCTGTCTGGTCTTCCTCGGCGCGTTCGCGGGGATGCTGATCAGCGCCTCCATCGGGAGTCTGACACTGCTGCTCGACGGCAAGGTCCCGCCGGGACGCTTCTGGCTGGTCTGGTCGTCCTGGTGGGCGGGGGACGCGATGGGGGTCCTGGTGGTCACCCCTGTGCTGCTGGTCCTGCGCGGGGTGCGGTGGCCGCGCCCGTCCGACCGGTGGCTGGAGGCGTCGGTCCTCGCCGCCGTCGTGGTCGTGTCGTCGCTGATCGCCACGCGCAGCTCGCTGTCGATGATCTACCTGGTGTTCCCGGTGATCATCTGGGCGGCCCTGCGCTTCCAGCTGCCCGGCAGCGCTCCGTGTGCCCTGGTCGTCTCGGTGCTCGCCATCATCGCCGGTACGGATGCCGTAGGGCCGTTCGCGGGGCACAGCCTGATGGAGATCATGGCCAATCTCTCCGTGCTCAACGCAAGCGTCGCGCTCACCGCGCTGCTGCTCGGGGCCGTCGTCGCGGAGCACAAGAACATCCGCCGCGAGACCGAGTACGCCGTCGAGGAGCTGGAGGCCCTGGTGGAGCAGCTGGCACCGCTGTCGGGGCCGGCGGCGGGGCGGTACGAGGACAGACCACGGCGGCACGGACCGCTCGACGGCGGCCCCCAGCCTGATCACCGCTGAGGGCTGCCCCGCGATTCCGGGCGGCCGCACCCGTACCCCGGAGGGGTGGGCGCGCCGATGTTCAGTACGGCAGGGGGCGACCGGACGGGGTTCGCAGATCGAGGGGCGGGGGCCCCGAAGGGGGCGGGGGACGACGGACGACGACTCGGATGCGGCCCATTGCCACCACCTCCTCCTGGTCAACCGGTATGTGCCCAGTCGACGCGGCTTCACACTTCCCGTCCCCTCCCGTCCCACCTGTCGGCGTCCTCGCCGTGCCCGGCGCGGATGCGGGCGGTGCCCGGTGCGGTGACCCTTGATGTGGGGGGGCGCAGAGTCGACGAGGAGGACGCATGTCCGCACTGGACAAGATCAAGAGGATGCTCAAGGGCCATGAGGATCAGGTAGGAAAGGGCATCGACAAGGGCGGCGACATGGTCGACGACCGTACGAAGGGCAAGTACAAGGGGCACGTCGACACCGCCCAGGACAAGCTCAGGCAGCAGTTCGGGACGGACCGTGACCAGGGCGGACCGCCCCGCGCCTGAGCAGCCCCGCCGGCGACCGGGCGGCCGCCACCTGTCCCGCGCACCGGTCCGTGCCACGGAAAGTGATCCGTGGCACGGACCGGTGCGCGGGGTACGTCGGGCCCACCGCGCACACCGCCGCCACAAGGGCCGACGATGCCCGTTCCGGGTGGCGGCGTCGAACGTTTCCGGGGTTGCCCGCCGGATTCTTGTTATTGTCCCGCCCGCACCGCATCTCCCGAGTGTGGGAAGTGACAGCACCGGACCCCGGAAGAGTGAGCACAGCATGGGCAAGGATCACCCGACGGTCTTGATCGCGGCGGCGCAGGGCGGCGACCAGCAGGCCAAGGACCAGCTCGTCTCGGCGTACCTGCCGCTGCTGTACAACGTCGTCGGACGCGCGCTGGACGGTCATGCGGACGTGGACGACGTGGTGCAGGAGACGGTGCTGCGTATGCTCCGGAGCCTGCCCGAACTGCGCGACCCGGAACGTTTCCGGTCCTGGCTGGTGGCGATAGCCATGAACGAGATACGCACGCACTGGCGTGAGCGGCAGTCGGGTGCGCTACCGGCGGACCGGCTGGAGGCGGCGTACGACCTGCCGGATCCCCGGGCGGACTTCGTCGAGGTGACGATCCTGGAACTGGGCCTGACCGGCCAGCGCCGCCAGGTCGCGGAAGCGACGCGCTGGCTGGACGAAGACGATCGCGCCCTGCTGTCGCTGTGGTGGCTGGAGACCGCCGGGCATCTGTCCAGGGCCGAGGTCGCCGCCGCTCTCGAACTCTCCGCGCAGCACACCGCCGTACGGGTGCAGCGGATGAAGGCACAGCTGGAGGCGGCGAGGGTCGTGGTGGGCGCGCTGGCGGCCGAACCGCCGTGCGTGCTCCTGCAGGACATCGCCGTCGGCTGGGACGGCGTCCCCTCCGCCCTGTGGCGCAAGCGGCTGGCCCGCCACGCCCGCGAGTGCACGGTGTGCTCGGGACACCGCTCGGGGCTCGTGCCCGCCGAAGGGCTGCTGGTGGGACTCGCGCTGGTCCCGGTGGCCGCCGCGGGGACGGGGGCGGCTCCCGAACTGCTCAGCACGGCCGCACACCTCCAGGCGCCCGGTCCGGGCTCGCACGGCGCAGGTGCGGGGCGCGCGGAGCGCAGACGGGTGCAGGCCCGGCGGCGCCGTCGTAACTCGGCCGTCGCCGCCGTCGTCGCGGTCGCCGCTCTGGGCACGGGTGGCGCGGCGGTACACCTGTACACCGACGGCGACGACCGGGACGCGACGACCGTCACGGCCGACGCTCCGGCCCCCCGTTCCGAGGTGCCCACGCCGGCCTCCACGACGTCGTCCCCCTCCCCCTCGGCCTCCGCGTCCGCCTCGCCCAGCGCGTCCCCGTCGCCGAGCCCCTCGCGTACGCCCAAGGCCAAGCCGAAGCGGAGCACCCCACCACCGCCCGCGCCCACCACCGCCGCCCCGGTCCCGAAGCCGGACCCGCCCGCGCCCGCGCCGCCCGCCCCGGCGGGGACCGCCGGCCAGGTCACCGAGCTGGTCAACACGGAGCGGGCCAAGGAGGGCTGCGGCCCGGTGACCGTGAACGATCAGCTCAGCACGGCCGCACAACGGCACTCCGCCGACATGGAGGCCAAGGACTACTTCTCACACACCTCGCAGGACGGCAGGGACCCCGGAGACCGGATCACGGCCGCTGGGTATCAGTGGTCCACCTACGGCGAGAACATCGCCAAGGGCCAGCGGACCCCGGCCGATGTGATGCGGTCCTGGATGGACAGTCCGGGACACCGCGCGAACATCCTCAACTGCTCCTTCAAGGAGATCGGTGTGGGGAAGCAGGACTCCGGCGGCGGTCCGGTGTGGACGCAGGTGTTCGGGGCCCGCTGAGTCCACGGGAGGGGCGGCAGCCGGGAAGCCGAGATCCCGGGGCGGCGGGTGCCGCGCCGGGCTTCGTGAACGCGGCCGGAGTGAGCAGGTCACCCCTAAAATGCGGCCATGATCGCTGAACTGGACTGTGTGGTCCTGGACTGCCCGGATCCGAGGAAACTGGCCGACTTCTACGCGTCCTTGCTCGGGGGCGAGGTCGACCTCCCCGACCGGCGATGGGGGTGCGACGAGGACTGGTCCACTCTGCACACGCCCGGCGGACTCGTCCTCGCCTTTCAGCGGGTGGCCGGCCACCGGCCCCCTCGCTGGCCCGACCAGGACCCGCCCCAGCAGTTCCACCTGGACTTCGGCGTCACCGATCAGGAGCGGGCGCACGGCGAGGCCCTGGCCTGCGGGGCGTCCCCGCTCGACACCGGGGACGCGGGGCGCGGCTGGCGTGTGTACGCCGATCCCGCCGGGCACCCTTTCTGTCTGGTACGGCGCTGACCGCTCCGGCACCGCTCGCGCACCCCGGGCCCGTCCGGTGCGGCCGTCGACCGGCCGCACCGGATCCCACGCGATCCCAACGGATTTCACCGAGGGGTCAGCGCAGGACCAACGCCAGCGCCGTGCCGAGGCAGGCCGCCACGCCCACAGCACCGGCCGAGACAGCCACGCACCGGGCCCGGAGCCGGGCGTAGCGCCCGGCATACTCAGCGCGCAGTTCGTCCGCACGGTCCCGGATACGGGTGAGCGACTCCCGGGAAGCGGTGACGCGTTCGGCGATGAACACCCGCTCGACGTCCTCGCGCTGCGCCGTGGTCAACCAGGGCAACTGGCCGGTGAACCGGCGCGCCTGCCGCCGCGCCCGCTCGACCTCGGCGTTCCAGAGCAGAAAGCCCTCCAGCTGCGCCAGCCCCCGGGCGCCGTCCTTGTCGGGTTTCACCCCGTCCTCCTCTCCGTCGCTTCGTCAGGGCCGGGCCGCATCTCACTCGTGCCGGTCCCCCGGGGCGACGATCGTGGAGTTCTGGGGGCGATTGGTGGCGCCTTCCAGGGAGCGGACAGCCGGGTGGTGTAGGTCGAACGCCGGGGATTCGGAACGAATCCGCGGCAGGGTGACGAAGTTGTGCCGGGGCGGCGGGCAGGAGGTGGCCCATTCCAGCGAACGACCGTAGCCCCACGGGTCGTCGACCTCGATCTTCTTGCCGTACTTGGCGGTCTTCCAGATGTTGTAGAAGAACGGCAGGATCGACAGTCCGAGCAGGAAGGAGGAGATGGTGGAGATCGTGTTCAGCGCGGTGAATCCGTCGGCGTCGAGATAGTCAGCGTAACGGCGCGGCATGCCCTCGGCGCCGAGCCAGTGCTGAACGAGGAACGTGCCGTGGAATCCGACGAAGAGCGTCCAGAACGTCATTTTGCCGAGCCGTTCGTCCAGCATCTTGCCGGTGAACTTCGGCCACCAGAAGTGAAATCCGGCGAACATCGCGAACACCACGGTGCCGAATACCACGTAGTGGAAGTGGGCGACGACGAAGTACGAGTCGGAGACGTGGAAGTCCAGGGGCGGTGAGGCGAGGATGATCCCGGTCAGGCCGCCGAACAGGAAGGTGACCAGAAACCCGACGGCCCAGAGCATCGGGGTCTCCATGGAGAGGGAACCCTTCCACATCGTGCCGATCCAGTTGAAGAACTTCACGCCTGTCGGCACGGCGATGAGGAACGTCATGAACGAGAAGAACGGCAACAGCACACCGCCCGTGACGAACATGTGGTGCGCCCACACGGTCGCGGACAGACCCGCGATGGCGATGGTGGCCGCGACCAGGCCGATATAGCCGAAGACCGGTTTGCGGCTGAAGACCGGGAAGATCTCGGTGACGATGCCGAAGAACGGCAGGGCGATGATGTAGACCTCGGGGTGGCCGAAGAACCAGAACAGGTGCTGCCAGAGCAAGGCGCCGCCGTTGGCCGCGTCGAAGACGTGCGCGCCGAACTTGCGGTCGGCCTCCAGCGCCAGCAGGGCCGCGGCGAGGACCGGGAAGGCCAGCAGGACCAGCACACCGGTCAGCAGGACGTTCCAGACGAAGATCGGCATGCGGAACATCGTCATGCCGGGTGCGCGCATGCAGATGATCGTGGTGATGAAGTTGACCGAGCCGAGGATCGTGCCGAAGCCGGAGAAGGCCAGACCCATGATCCACATGTCGGCGCCGATGCCCGGTGAGCGGACCGCGTCGTTGAGCGGGGCGTAGGCGAACCAGCCGAAGTCCGCGGCGCCCTGCGGGGTGAGGAAGCCGGCCACCGCGATGAGCGAGCCGAAGAGGTACAGCCAGTAGGCGAACATGTTCAGCCGGGGGAACGCCACGTCGGGCGCGCCGATCTGCAGCGGCATGATCCAGTTGGCGAATCCGGCGAACAGCGGCGTCGCGAACATGAGCAGCATGATCGTGCCGTGCATCGTGAACGCCTGGTTGAACTGCTCGTTCGAGATCAGCTGGATGCCGGGCCGGGCCAGTTCGGCCCGCATCACCAGCGCCAGGAGCCCTCCCACGCAGAAGAACGCGAAGGAGGTGACGAGGTAGAGCGTGCCGATCGTCTTGTGGTCCGTCGTGGTCATCCACTTGATGACCACGTTGCCGGGTTCGCCGCGCCGTACCGGCATTTCGTCCTGGTCGGCGGTATCGGTCTCCACCGGTTGCGAGATGCCCCTCGTCGTCACTACGACGCTCCTTCGGTCGACGGCCCGTGTGGACTCGGCGACCAGAATGGACCCGCGGCGATCAGTGCGGTGGGACATCCTTCCCCGTCCGGGGCTTGCGGCCGACAAGGACACTCAAATGGCCTACGGCGAACGCTTCGGCCTCGGTCGGCGCGACCGAAAGGGGATGCCAACGTCCGGGGGCCGATCGAATATTCCCGAGCTGACTCCGGAATAGCTTCTCCGACAGCGGAGTTGGTGAACCGACAGCACCACTTCCCACTCCCTCACTTCGCTGCTCGTCCCCACTGCTCCCACTCCTCTCCCATCCTGTCCACGCGGCAAGCTTCGAAAGGTCGGATTCATGAAGATCGGCATCATCGGCGCAGGCAACATCGGCGGCAACCTCACGCGTCGTCTGACCGCCCTCGGGCACGAGGTCGCGGTTGCCAACTCCCGCGGTCCTCACACGCTCACCGCCCTCGCCGAAGAGACCGGGGCGAGGCCGGTGACAGCGTCTGAGGCCGCGCTCGGCGCCCAGGTGGTCGTCGTCACCGTGCCGCTGAAGGCCGTGCCGGATCTGCCCGCGGGATTTCTCGACGGTGCCGCGGAGGGCGCCGCGGTCATCGACACGGGCAACTACTACCCGCAGCAGCGTGACGGTCGCATCAACGCCATCGAGGACGGGCTGCCCGAGAGCCGGTGGACGGAACAGCAGATCGGTCACCCCGTGATCAAGGCGTTCAACGGCACGTACGCCCAGGACATCCTGGACCGGGGCCGTCCGCAGGGCACTCCGGGCAGGCAGGCGCTCCCGGTGGCCGGCGACGACTCGGCGGCCAAGCAGGCGGTGCGCGACCTCATCGACGAGTTGGGCTTCGACACGGTCGACAGCGGCGGCCTGGACGAATCGTGGCGCCAGCAGCCGGGCACGCCGGTGTACGGCAGCCAGGGCGACATCGACGCCATCGTGAAGGCTCTCTCGGAAGCGTCGCAGGAACGCACTGCGGAGTGGCGCGCCTGACGCCGGTCGTCGCGCGGGAGAGACGACCGGGCCAACGCTCCGGCCGAGTGGGAAACGGGGGTACCCGCCCGGCCGGAGCGTCCGCCGCCCTCAGACCACGCCCGTCACGGTGATCCGCACCGAGACCACGGGCTCCCCGGGCAGCGCGGCGACGACCGCGGCCCGCACCGCCCGGGTGATGTCGAGCGCCCGGTGGCCGCGGCACAGGACGAACCGGATGTCGATGTGCCAGCCGTCGTCCTCGTCCCGGCCGACCCGCACTCCCGGCGCCCTGTTCCCGCTCTGTGGGGCGCGGAACGGAGTGCGCTCGGCGATCCGAGCGCGCAGCAGGTCCGCCACACCGGGGCGCAGGAAGGCGACGCCCGGCACGCCGCGAGCGGCCTCGGCGGCAGCGACCGCCACCCGGTCCCTGCGTGTGACCGCGGTCATCGCGCTGCTCCCGTCCCGTGTCCGTCGGCCAGTCCGTCAGCGTGACCGCTGGTGGCCGCTTCCGTGCCGTCGTCCCCTTCGCCGTGCACATGGTGACCGACATCTTCATAGAGGATGTCGAGGGTGTCGGCGCTGTCGAGGATGTCGACGACCAGGACGTCGGTGGTGGCGAGGCGGATGCCGATGTCCCGGTCGGCAACCTCGGCGACCCGCGCGCGCACGGCGTCGGCCAGGTCCCGCAGGGGCAGGCCGAGGCTCGCCGCGACCTCGACCCGGATGTGCAGTTCCCCGGTGGGATCCGCGGGGTCGAGGGGGGCGATGCGGCAGCTCCCGGCGCGCACCCCGGGCAGTCTGTCGACCGCCTCCCGCAGTATCCGTGCGACCGCGGCCTCGACCATCCAGTGGTCCTCCCCCGGTTCTCCCAGCGGCAGTGGGCGTCCCGGGCGCATTTCGAGCCGTACGAGGTCCATGACCCTAGCCGTTATGGCCGTGGTGTCCGGGGGGCCCGGCTCCTGATCACAGGTGTGACGTACCGCGTCGCCGAGGCTCGTGAGATCGGCCAGGGCGGCCGAGCAGAAGGGGCAGGCGGCGAAGTGGGGGTCGCTCGCCGAGCGGCCGGTGTCCCAGGCCTCCCAGACGTCGGTGAGCAGCCGCCCGCAACCGAGCCGCTCGTCCTCCTCCTCGTACCGGCTCTCCTCCGGCCGGTCCGGATTGGCGCTCATCGCCATGCGCTCATCGCCTCCGTCAAGGAGCGGCGCGCCCGGAAGACCCGGCCGCGGACCGCCTGCAGACTGATTCCGACCGTTCCCGCGATGCTCTCGTACGACAGTCCCTGCATCTCACGCAGCACCCAGCACACGCGTTGTTCGGGCGAGAGACTCGCCATCGCCTCGGCCAGCGCGTCGACGGCCGCCCGGGACTCCACCGCACGGGCGGGGGACGCCTGATGCTCGGGGGCGGCCTGTTCCGGGACCGAGTCAAGGTCCGCCGCCGGTCTGCGGGCTCTGAGTCGGTTGAGGCAGCGATTGGTGACGATGCGGTAGAGCCATGTGTGGAACGAGGCATCCCGGCGGAATTCGGGGAGTTTACGCCAGGCGCTCACGAAGGCGTCCTGTACGGCGTCCTCGGCGTCCGCCCGGTCGCCGAGAAGCCGCGTCGCCAATTGCAGCATGACCGGGCCATGTCTGCGCACGAGCACCTCGAAGGCCACCTCGTCCCCCTCCCCGGCCCTCACGGCCAGCAGCGCCTCGTCGGCCGCCACGGCGTCCGGCACGCGCTCCGTCAGCTGATTCCCGTCACCGGGCACGGACCAACTCCTTCCCCACTCATTTCCACGACGCTCGCTCCTGGTTCTGCACGCGTCCGGCGCACGGCCCCGCACATATCTCTCCACGTGCCCTCGTGACCGCTTCTCGTTCGTTGGACACACCGCGGGACCGAACGTCACGCACTCACATTCCCTCGTCTGCACGGCACGGCGGACCACCGCCCACGTCGCCCGGCTGCGCCCGGCTGCGCCCGGAAAATTCTTCCGCGAACCCGCGTAACGAATCGGCGGACAGCGTGTCCAACGAGATGTCAGGCAGAACGAGCCGAGCGAGACGCGAGGAGTTTCCATGACCACCATCCAGCCAGCAGCGACCGTTCCCTCCGCGGGAGCCGCTTCACGGACGGGTTCGACGAAGCAGAGCGGCTCCGCGGGCGGGACCACCACACTCGGCAGCGGGGCCACCGGGGCGGCCGAGCCGGCGGCGACCCGGGGCCGTACCTCCATCGCGGACACCGTCGTCGTGAAGATCGCGGGGATGGCGGCCCGGGAGATTCCCGGCGTCCACGACATGGGCGGCGGCCTCTCCCGCACCCTAGGCGCGGTGCGCGACCGGGTGCCTGGCGGCCGGCCGAACGTCGGGCGAGGTGTCAAGGTCGAGGTGGGCGAGCGCCAGACCGCCATCGACCTCGACCTTGTCGTCGAGTACGGCGTCGCGATCACCGATGTGGCGCACGATGTCCGCGAGAACGTCATCGCGGCGGTGGAACGCACCACGGGCCTTGAGGTCGTCGAGGTCAATGTGACGGTCAACGACGTGCATCTGCCCGAGGACGACGACGAGGCCGCCCCTTCCGAGACCCGCGTGGCGTGACGGCGTGACGCGGCAGACGGATGCGTCCGGCCCGGAGAGCGGTGCGCCGGGCCGGGGTGTGTACGGCGCGGCGGCGGGCATGGCGCTGGGGTTCGCCGGTTGGTTCGGCGGGTTCGGAGCCTTCCTCGTGGTCGCGTCGCTCGGCGCGGTGGGCTGGTTGGCCGGGCACCTCGTGGACCGGGGCACCGGCCTGCGCGAGTTCCTGGACACAATGGCGGGGCGGCGGCCATGACGGTCCCCGCCGCCGGGCGTGGCACCACGACGGTGGCGCCCCGAGCAGTACGGCGGATCGCCGAGCGGGCGGCGACCGAGGCGCTGACCGAAGGCGGCGCGGTGACTCGCGCCTCGGCTTCGGTGCGCGGAGCGACCGCGCGGGTCACGGTCGGCGTCCGGCTGCCGTATCCGATACAGGCAGATGAAGCGGCCGGTCGAATCCGGGAACGGGCACAGACCCGGACCGCGGCCCTGACGGGCCTGTCCGTTCCGCACGCCGACATCCGGATCGACGCGCTCTCGGTGCTTCCTCTGCCACCCGGCCGGAAACCTTCGGACGGTGAGCCACCTGGGCCAGATGATGCGGCGCGCACGGCGGAGCACACCGTACGGAGCGGTGGCCGGGGCAGCCGGATCCGGGCGCAGCGCCGGATTCCTGCGGTGCTGACGGCGGCCGTTGCTGCGACCGGCTGTGCGCTGCTCCTGGTGGACGTCGTCGCAGTCCGGCTCGGCGGCACACCCGCCGCCTGGCGGATGTGGCTGGTCGACTGGGCGTCGACGCACGGCCCGACGGACACGGCGGTCCGCGCCGGCGGGGCGCTGGCCGCGCTGACCGGCGTCTGGCTGCTGGGGTACGCCCTGCTGCCGGGTCACGGGCGAAGACTGACGATGGCCGCGCCCGCGCCGCGACTGCGGGCCGTGCTCGACCGTTCGGCCGCCGCCCGGGTCGTCCAGGATCGGGCCGCCACCGTGGCCGGAGTGGTTCGGGCCCGGGTGAGTGTCCGGCGGAGGCGCGTAAGAGTGCTGGCAGAAGTGGGCTACGGCGACCCGGAGCAGGTGCGGGCCGAGGTGCTCCAAGTCCTTGAAGCGACCTTGCCGGAGCTGGGTCTGGTGCGGGCTCCGGCGCTGCGGGTCAGCATGCGAGTCCGGCGGGAGCCGCCCGGGCAGCCGCCGTCCATCGAGGAGCCGGCGGAATGCATGGCTGGTTCGACGACAGCGACACCGGCACCGGCACCGGCTCCGGCTCCGGCTCCGGCTGAGCTGATGAGGGAGTGAGGGGATGTCGGTGAACAGACGTGGCGTGGTCAATCGGTCGCTGCTCGGCGCCTCCGGGCTGTTGCTGGTGGCCTGCGGAGGCTGGCTGGCCGTGGGCGACGGATCGGCGTGGATGCCGATGGTGGACCGCGTCCCGCACTGGTGGCCGGTGCCCGCGGCGGACGGGGTGATGCTGGACCGCGGACTGTTCGCACAGCTCCGGGAGAGCGGCTGGTGGGGCCCTGCATCGATCGCCGGGCTCACCCTCGTTCTGGCGCTGCTGGTGTGGTGGTTGGCCTGTCAGGCGCTGTCGGGCAGACCCCGGTGGGCGGTGCTCCCGCAGGCCGGGCCGGTGTTGCGCAGGCGTGCGTGGGAACGGGCGATGACGACGCGGGTGGCGGCGTTCGACAATGTGGTGCGTGCCCGCGTGCGTCTGGTGGGCCGGCCGCTGCGGGCGGTGGTGACGGTGGTCGTGGAGCCCGGAGCCCGGCCCGCGCAGGTCGTGCGGTCGGTGGCCGGGGTCGTCACGGAAGCCCGTGACAGCGGCGGCATACGAAGCCTGTCGGCCGATGTACAGGTCCGGGTTGCGAACCGCCGGGAGCGGCGCACGCGCTGAGCCGCCGGGACCCGGGGGCCAGGAGCCGGATCGTGTCACGGTGGGCCGGCCGCAGCGCTCACAGATGTGTGTGGTCTGCGCTCAGGAGTTGCTCCCACCCGCCCCCCCCCCCACAGAATCTACTCACGAGTAAGGTGTGAGTTCCGGGATGTCGGCCCACGGCCCGTACGACACCCGGGCGTGTCCATCGACGGCCGTGGACAAGGGAGTCGCGCCATGCCCCGCACCATGTCCGTAGCGGACAGCATCGTCATCGACGCCACCCCAGCGCAGGTCTACGAGCAGCTCAGTGATCCCACGGCGATGGGGCGTTGGAGCCCCGAGAACCGTGGTGCGACCGTGAAGGGCGATCGGCGTGGTACGTACGTCGGCATGGTCTTCGAGGGGCGGAACAAGCGCGGGGCGGCGCGCTGGACGACACGGTGCACGGTGACGGCGGCCGATCCCGGCGAGCGCTTCGCCTTCCGGGTGCACGCGATCGGTCTGCGACGCCCTCTGCTCCCGGGGCCGATCGCCACGTGGGACTACCGCTTCGAGGCGGTGGACGGCGCGACCCTGGTCACCGAGACCTGGACAGACGACCGGCGTCGCTGGCCTGACTTCCTCGCCCATGCCTTCGACCGGGTCGCCACGGGCGGGAAGACCTTCGCGCAGTTCCAAGGCGGCAACATCCGGACGACGCTGACGCGCCTCAAGGCGGCCCTGGAGGAGGACGTCCGGGGAGGAACCGGAAGTTAGCGCATCTCCCGCAATCTTGAGGCTCAGGCTTGGCCTTCGTCGCCGCGGCGTCGGCGAAGTGCCTAAGGGCTGTCCCGTAATCCCTGGCGGGCGCGCGACGACAGCTACGGCACCTCGCCGCGTTGTCGGAACGTCCCCATACATCCAGTATGCGGACGTCCCTCCGCCTGGCGACGCACCGCATCCGACGCCGCACGCAGATCCACCAGGGGGCACGGGACAGCCCTTAGGCGGCCCAATGCGGAGGGCGGCTCAGAGATGAGGGAAGAGCTGTCTTCGCGTTGCCCCTCGCTGCGTTGAGCTGGGCCTGGGTGAGGAACAGGCTTCCCGTGAGGTCGGCGCCCGAGAGATCGGCGTCGCGGAAGTCCGCGCCGATGAGGTCGGCCAGGCGGAGGTCGGCGCCGGTGAGGTCTGCGGCGATCAGGTAGGCCCCGCGGAGGTCCGCTGCGCGCAGGTCGGCGCCGCGCAGCCGGGCCCCGATGAGATCGGCACCGCGGTGGTTGCGCTTCTTGCGGCGGGGCGCGGCGGCCCGGACGAGTTCGCTGGTACGCAGAAGCAGCCCGGCGACCCTGTCCCGATGACCGGCGACGTCCAGTTCCGCGAAGTCGACGGCCGGGCGCGAGGTGTGTCGTTCCGTTGCTTCCAGGGCCCGGCGGATCTCGGTGTACAGGGGGCGCGCGTCCGGCAGGGTGAGTGCCTCGGTGAGATACCACAGCAGCTCATGGAGCTGGCGCATGACAGGGAAAACCTGGAACATCTGCGCGGCGAGGTCGGGGGACGAACGCCAGTCGCGGCCGTCGTAGGTCACCTGGGAGACCTTCTGGCCGGCGCCGAAGCAGTCGTACACGGTGCAGCCGGAGAAGCCCTTCGGACGTAGCCGGGTGTGGATGCCGCAGCGGTTGTCGTCCTGCAGGTTGGGACAGGGCCGCCCGGCGTCCTTGTCGATGGCGAAGTCCGACGAGGCCGTGAGCGTGAGGGCGACGCAGCAGAGAGCGAAACAGTTCGCGCAGTCCGCTCGCAGGGCCTCGCGTCCGTTGCCGGGCACGGCGGTCGGTTCGTTGTCGGACACGGGGGTGGAATCCTCGCTGACTGGTGCTGCGCAAGTTACGGGTGCAGAGCACACGAGTCTACCGAGAAGCCGGGGTGGCGATGCTCCCGGAGGCTCCGTCTGCACCCTGTCGACTCCGGGACTCCCAACCGATGCCGCTGGCCGGTGCAGGTGCACACTGGGCACGGTATGGATCGTGAGGGGGAGGTATGGAAACCGAGGAGAGCAACGGATTCGAGCCCGCGACCGGCGACGGCCCACCGGCCGCCGAGCCCGCTGCGGCACGGGCTGCCTCGGTGCGGACCGCGTTCGAGGGGCTGCTGCAGATCCGTCGGCTCACCGGTGCCGGGCGGCCCGACCCCGTGGCCGCGCCGGCTCCGTGGGAACTGAACCGGCCCATCAGGGCGGTCGCGTTGGCGCTGGAGAGGTCAGGGGCCTCACCTTCGGCCGTGGACCCGTCGGGACGCCGTGTCTCCGCCGGATACCGGGTGAGCGAAGGGGAGTCGGCAGGTTCGGTGCGGGTCGAATGGACCGGACCGCCCGGCAGCGGTGCCGCTCACCACGAGGAGGAGGCGCTGGCCGGCTGCGCATCGGCCTTGCGGGAACTGGGATGGACGGTGCTGCTCTACCGGGGGCCCCGCAGACGGCGCTACCTGGAGGTGGAGCCGCCGAGCGGGTTGTCCGGCGGGCACGGCCGGGACTGAGTCGGCGTTGTCAGACCCATGAGGAATGCTTGACGGTCCGACAGCTCTGAGGAGGAGACGCAGAGATGGACAACGACGAGCTCGCCGCAGCGCAGGCGTACGTCCGCTTGCTGGAAGCCACCCGGGCGGCCCTCGCGGACCCCGACGACGCACCGGTCTACCTGCCGCTGCTCACCTCTCCGATGCGGGAGGCCGACCATGCGCTGCGCAGGGCGGGGCTGACAGGCAATGAGGACCGGCTGTTCGCTCTCGTACGGGCATTGCAGCCGAGCCTTTCCGGCAGCGACAGATAGGCGCGCCGGGGGCACGCGTCGGACCGACACGCGCCGGCCTAGGCGTGGGTGGGGCCCGGAGCGAGTCCGAGTTCCTGTTCGCCGGGGCCGAGCGGTGCGAAGAACCGGGCGACCTCCTGGTCGGCGATCTCGTTGAGGGAGCCCGGCTTCCACTGCGGTTCGTTGTCCTTGTCGATGATCCGGGCTCGCACACCTTCGACGAAGTCCGGGTGTTCGAAAGCCCGGCTGGAGACACGGAACTCCTGGTCGAGAACGGCCTCCAGGCTGTCGAGCCGGGCTGCCCTGCGGAGTGCGGAAAGCGTGACCTTGAGCGCGAGCGGCGACTTGGTCAGGAGTTCGTCCGCCGCCGCCCCGGCTGCTGGAATGCCGCTCTCGCGCAGCCGCCGGAGGATCTCCTCCACGCTGTCCGCCGCGTAGCAACCGTCGATCCAGTCGCGCTGGGCCGCGAGCTCACCGGCAGGCGGCTCCGTGGCGAAGCGCTGGACGATGCCCGCCACCGACGTGTCCTGGCCGGTCGCCTCGTCCAGCGCTTCGGTCAGGGCAGGCAGAAGGCGGGCCGGGACGTGGTGATCGGCCAGGCCGCAGAGAACGGCGTCGGCCGACCCGACGGAACGGCCCGTGAGCGCCAGGTGAGTGCCCAGTTCACCGGGGGCGGTGGACAGGAGGCGGGTGCCCCCGACATCGGGCACGAAGCCGATCGCGGTCTCGGGCATGGCGACGCGTGAGCGTTCGGTGACGACGCGGATCCCGGAGTGTGCCGAAACCCCGACTCCCCCGCCCATCACGATGCCGTCCATCAGTGCGACGTACGGCTTGGGGAATCGGGCGATGCGGGCGTTCAAGCGGTACTCGTCACGCCAGAACTCCAGGGACTCGCGTCCCGAGGCCCGTGCGTCGTCGTGCAGGGCGCGAATGTCGCCGCCGGCGCACAGGCCCCGGTCGCCGGCCCCGGACAGCAGTACCGATGCGATTGATTCGTCCTGCTCGGCGCGGGACAGGGCCTCGTCGAGAAGCCGCACCATGGTGTGGCTGAGTGCGTTGAGCGCGCGCGGGCGGTTCAGCGTGAGGTGCAGGCAGGTGCCCCTCTTCTCCAGGAGGACGGGCTGGTCGTCGTTCATGTGTGCGCTCCGCTCGCTGGGCTCGTGGACACGTGGTACGCCCTCCATGGTCGCGGACGGCCCTCGGCGGCCGCTCCGTGCCCCCCGCCTCCCGGATCGGGCCGAAAGGAGTAGCGGGCACTCCGCTGTGGCACTCCGATGGCTGCGGCTCGACAATTGAGGCCTACGGAGTCCGCCGACGTGCGACCTCCGCCGGACGACCTCCGGAGCTGGCATGACCGACGACGAACGGCGGCAGGACGCCGAAGCCTCTTCGCTCCGCCGGATCGACCGGAAGACCAACGGTGAGATCCGGCCGACGGAACGCCTCGCCATGAACCGGACCGGAAGCTTCGACTGGGACCTGGACACCCGGACCCTGGACATCGACGAGGCCGGGCTCATGGTGTTCGGCGTGGATCCGGCGACCTTCGACGCACGCCCGGGCGCACTGCTGGAGCACCTGGAACCGGCGGAACGGGCCCGGCTCGACGTCACGATCGACGAGGCCGTCACCGGCGGCAGCAGTTCCTTCAGCGTCCACCTCCGCGTGCCGCTGGACGACGGGACCACACAGTGGACCCATGTCCAGGCCCGCATTCTGCGATCGAAGGACGGAAGGGCTCACCGGATCGTGGGGGTCGTCCGGGACGCGACGGCGGAGGTCACCCATTCGGCCTTCGTTCTCGATCTGGAGAAGCGGCGGCAACGTCAGACCAATATCGTTGAACGAACAACGAGCGCCATGTCCCGTGCCGTGACCGTGGACGACGTGACGGCCGCCCTCACCGGCCCCGGCGGGCTGGCCCGGCTGGGCGCCGACGGTCTCGCCCTGGGGCTCGTGGAGAGCTCCGCGCTGAACATCGTCGCGCTGAGCGGCGAGTCGCTCGAGGTGCTCGACGGGCTCGGCTCCGGTGACCTCGACCGCAACCTCCCCCTCGCGGACACCATCCGCAGCGGACGCCCCCGGTTCATCACCTCCCTCGCCGCGCTCGCCCGTCGATACCCGGAGCTGGAGTCGCATCTCGGGAGGCTGAGGTTCAGGGCGGCGGCGTATCTGCCGCTGGTGGCCCAGGCCCGGTCGCTCGGTGGTCTGGCCCTCTTCTACCGCGAGCGCACGGTCTTCAACGCGGACGAGCGCATTCTGTGCCTGGGCCTCGCCGCCATCGTGGCCCAGTCCCTCCAACGGGCGATGCTCTTCGACGAGGAGCGGGAGTTCGCCACCCAGCTCCAGTCCGCGATGCTCCCGCCCCGGATACAGGATGTCGAGGGCGGCGAGATCGCGGTCCGCTACCACGCGGCGTGGAGCGGCCGACAGGTCGGTGGCGACTGGTACGACGTGATCACCCTGCCCAAGCACCGTTACGGGCTGGTCGTGGGGGACGTGCAGGGGCACGACACCCACGCCGCCGCGATCATGGGCCAGTTGCGTATCGCCCTGCGCGCGTACGCCGCCGAAGGGCATCCGCCGGCCACCGTCCTGGCACGGGCCTCCCGCTTCCTCGCCGAACTGGACACCGACCGTTTCGCCACCTGCACCTACGCCCAGGTCGACCTGGCGTCCGGAACGGTGCAGGTGGTCCGGGCCGGACATCTCGGTCCGTTGATCCGCCACCTCGACGGGCGGGTGGGCAGCCCGCAGGTGCGCGGCGGGCTGCCGCTGGGCACCTCCACGGACCTCCAGGACGAGGAGTACCCGGAGACCCGGCTGGACCTGGTGCCCGGTGAGACGTTCGTCCTGTACACGGACGGGTTGGTGGAGGAGCCGGGGGCCGACCTCGACACCGGGATCGAAGCGCTGCGCAACGAGGTGAGCGCCGGGCCCGCGGGGGCCGAGGCGTTGGCCGATCACCTGTCGGAACGGCTGTGGGAACGGTGGGGGTCGGGGGATGATGTGGCGCTGCTCGTCCTGCGCCGAAGCCCCGACGTGGGGTCGTCGCATGCGCCGCGGCTGCACCAGTACATCCACCAGGCCGACCCGGAAGGGCTCTCCGACGCCCGTGCGATCGTGCGCCAGGCTCTCGCCGACTGGGACATGGCCGAGTTCGCGGACGATGCCGAGCTCGTCACGGGCGAGTTGCTGGTGAACGTGCTCCTGCACACCGAGGGCGGGGCCGTCCTGACGCTGGAAGTGCTGCCCGAACCGGTGCGGCGGATCCGGCTGTCGGTCCAGGACCGGTCCAGCGCCTGGCCCCGCCGGCGCACGCCGGGCGAGACGTCCACCTCCGGCCGGGGGCTGCTCCTGCTCGACGCGGTCGCCACGCGCTGGGGCATCGAGCCGAGAGGCGAGGGCAAGGCCGTCTGGTGCGAGATCGGCCCCGCTCCCTCGCCGGCCACCACACCGCCGCAGACGGTCGCAGAGCGGTGACGGACCAGACGGGTGTGCCGAGTCACCGGGGTGATGCGGCACACCCCTTGACCGCGGGAGCGTCAGTCCTAGGGCGTGTTTCGAAAGTCCCGCCTGCTCGGCGACGCCTGGCACGCACGCTCGCCGCGTTGTCGGGATCACCCCGATACATCCAGTATCGGGGCGACCCTCCGCCTTGCGATCGCACGCACCAGACGCCGCCGAGCCCGCCCTCCGGGCGGACGGCGCTACTTTCGAAACACGCCCTAGGCGGTACGCCGCTTGCGGACGGCCCACAGGATGCCGCCCCCGGCCAACAGCACAGCTACCGCGGCGCCACCGATGACCGGAGTCGACGACGACGAACCGGTCTCGGCCAGGTCCGGCGAGCTCGGGCTCGTGGCGGGCACGGCCGGCGCGGACTCCGAGGGCTGCTCACTGGGGGTGGCACTCGGCTCGGGCGTCCCGGTGGACGGCGTCTCGGACGGGGTCGCCTCGCCCGGAACCGACTTGGTCGGGGTCGGGGTCGGAGGCGTGGGGCTGGGCTCCTCTTCGCACACCTCCGCCGTCTTCGTCTCGTCGATGGAGTGCTTGCCCTCGCCCTCGGCGTCCTTGACGACCAGTCGGACGGTCACCGGCTTGTCGTGCTCGGGAAGCGTCAGCTTCTTGCGGAACTCACGACCGAACGTCTCGGTGGGCAGCAGGTCGTTGCCGTCCACCGTGACGGTCACCGTGTTGGGGACGCTGCTCGTGTAGTCGGTGAGCGCGACAGTCACCTCGGAGCAGGTCACGGCCCAGGTGGGGGTGTGAGCCGCGGCCGGACCGGCGGAGACGACTCCTCCGGTCAGACCGACGACCGCAGCGGCCACGAGTGCTCCCGCGCCACGCCACGATCTCCTGGGTATGGTCATGAATTATTCCTCCAGATACGTCTCATCGCCCGAATGGCGGTGTGGCGCACAGTACTGCCATCGCGCGGGCACGGCACATCCGCCCCATCCGTAGACCGTCGTACCAACTCCGGCCACGGAACCGACACTTCCAGCGCGGCGAACAGGCCTCACATCGCGCTGTCCCCGGTCCGGCCGAGTGAGAGGGTGGACTGTGCACCTGTCTGCCGCCGCCTGCGCGCCCGAGCCTGGAGCCTGACCCGTTCTATGCGAATGCTGCTGATCCGTCACGGCCAGACAGTGTCCAACGTCGGGCACTTCCTGGACACCGCACGGCCTGGCCCCGGCCTCACCGACCTGGGGCTTCGGCAGGCTGCTGCCCTGCCCGGAGCCCTCGCCGGGGAGGACATCGCAGCGTTGTACGCCTCCACCCTGACCCGTACGCAACTCACGGCCGCACCCCTCGCCGCAGAACGGGGCATCGAGGTCCGGATCCGCGAGGGAATCCGCGAACTGTCGGCCGGTGACCTGGAGATGCGGGCCGACGAGGACGCCGTGCGGCAGTATCTGACGACCGTCTTCGCCTGGTCGGCGGGGGACATCGCCCGCCGGATGCCCGGGGGCGAGAGCGGGACCGAGGCGCTGGCCCGCTTCGACGCCGTGGTGGCCGAGGCAGCGGGGTTCGGGGAGCAGAGGACCGTGGCGCTCGTCAGTCATGGTGCTGCCATCCGTGTGTGGACAGCCGCCCGCGCACGGAACGTCACGGTGGAGTTCGCCGCCGAACACCGCCTGGACAACACGGGCGTGGTGGTGGTCGAGGGCTCGCCGGACTCGGGATGGACG
Source organism: Streptomyces sp. NBC_01116 (assembly GCF_041435495.1). Taxonomy (NCBI): domain Bacteria; kingdom Bacillati; phylum Actinomycetota; class Actinomycetes; order Kitasatosporales; family Streptomycetaceae; genus Streptomyces; species Streptomyces sp. NBC_01116. Next base: position 8,380,054 of record NZ_CP108644.1, on the reverse strand, counting down.
GCGCTCTCCTGGGCCGGGACGGTCGTCCCGGGGGTCACCGCGAGCGGCGCGGCGGACGGTGGTCCGGCAGGCCGCACGCTGCCGGGCCCGGAGCTGGGGCCGACAGCGGACCATCCCTTCGCCTGATCGCCGCGCCCGCTCCGGCCGTGGCCGACATGGCGATGTGAGGGTGCTCTGTCGTCACAGGGCCTTGTGCATGATGTGAAGCCCCACATAGCCCTCGGTGGGGTGGTCGAAGCCCTCCGGAAGGGTTCCGATCACGTCGAACCCGATCGACCGGTACAGCCTGACCGCGTGGGTGTTGGTCTCGACCACCGCGTTGAACTGCATGGCCCGGTACCCTTCGGCGCGAGCCCAGTCGACCGAGTACACACACAGCGCGCGCCCCACCCCCTGGCCGGAGCGTGCGGGGTCGACCATGTACGTGGCGCTGGCGATGTGCGACCCGTTGCCCATGTGGTTGCGATTCATCTTCGCCGTGCCGAGCACGGTCCCGGCGTCGTCCACGGCAACGACCACCCGGCTCGGCGCCGCGACGAACCACCATCCCTCGGCGTCCTCCTCACCGAGGTCGAGCGGATAGGTGAGCGTCTCGCCCGCGGAGACGATCGAATGGAAGAACGGCCAGATGGCGGGCCAGTCCTCGGAGGTTGCTTCCCTGATCAGCATGCGGACAGGATGGCTCATCCGAGTGATCGGCGCGAAGACTTATCCGGCGCCACGCCCACGCCACCCCAGCCTGGCGAGCAGCCCCTTCCCGGTCGGCGCTCCCGTCACGGCCGAGCGAGCCGCCCCGGCACGGGCGAGCAACGGTGCGGGCTCGGCGGCGGACTCCGGAGTCGCGGCACCGGTACTGGCCCCGGCATCGGTCCGGGCTGCGGTATCGGTCAGGGCGGCAGGCGCCGGTCGGCTTACGCCGTCGTCCCCGGGGAGCGGGGCCGGCCGCTCCGCTCGCGCCTCATCCAGCTCCAGCACCAGGTTGACCCTCCGCCAGAGAATCTCGTCGGGATCGTCGGCCAGCATCAGCTCCCCCATGGCTTCCCTCGCCGCCATGGACCCCGGGCGTCCGAAGACCGGATCCGGCCGGACCCGCGCGAGATAGGCGCGCTCATAGGGGTCGTCCACCACTTCCGCCAGTTGCACCGGGTCCAGCGCCGACGCCTGGATCGCCGTGCGCACCCAGGGGTCCCGCGTGCGGTTCAGCAGCCGATCGATGCGCTGGGAGCGCCAGTTCCGCGGCCGCCAGTCGGCGCCCGACTCAAGGATCGTGCGCATCCTCACGGGTGTCCGCCCCGCAAGCAGCTCCGGCTCCCGGGCCGCGAAGGCGGCGAGCTCGTCCGCGAGGTAGAGCCAGACCACCGCGCGATACCGGTTCAGATAGAACGTGACCGGTGAGACACAGCCTGCCCGGGCGAGCCGGGTGAAGCGCGCCGGAGCGATGCCCAGCAGTGCCGCTCCCTCCGCTGTTCCGACGGTGCGGACCCGCTCCGCCAGGTCATCGGGAAAGCCCGGCCGCTCCCGCAGGCGCCCGATCTCCTCCTCGTGCACCCGTGGCCGCCCGCCTCCCGGTGCGCAGACGACGCCGATCAGCCCCAGGTGCACCGCGAGCTCGAACTCCGCACGCCGGATACCCAGCTCCTGAGCCGCGCGCCCGGCCGCGACCGTCGCCGCCGCCGGGGTGGCGGACGGAGTGTCCCCGCCCTCGTTCTCCACCCCCGTACTGACATCCGCGGCATGGACCTCGGCCCGTACCCTCGCGCCCCCGGCCCGCGCGGCCCGGGTCCTGGCCCGCCCGGGCCGGGACCCGACGTCCGCGCCTCGGGTCCTCGTGTGCGCCCGCAGCGCTTCCCTGACCGTCATGGCAGCCCTCCCCCGTTGATTCGAATACTCTCCGTGATCACGGTAGCCCGAGGGAGTCATCACCCGTCACCCCTGTGGATAACTCTTCATCGGCGGCGAGAAGTGCAGCTCAGAAGGGTCCGAGGTCTTCGGGCCCGCCTTGGCGGACGGAGACTCCGAGGTGTTCGCCGACCCTGTTGACGAGCAGGGTCATCTCGTAGGCGACCTGGCCGACATCGGCTTCGGCGGCCGTCAGGACGCACAGGCAACTGCCGTCGCCCGCGGCCGTCACGAAGAGCAACGCCTCGTCGAACTCGACCATGGTCTGGCGGGCGCGCCCCGCCCTGAAGTGGCGCCCCGAGCCGCGCGCCAGACTCTGCAGACCGGAGGAGACCGCCGCCAGGTGCTCCGCGTCCTCGCGGGCAAGCCCGGTGCTGGCCCCGGTGACCAGTCCGTCGTTCGACAGCACCAAGGCGTGCCGTATGAATTGCACCCTGCTGGTGAGATCGTCAAGGAGCCAGTCAAGTCCCCGGTCAAGCGGCATATGCTCGTCCTCCCCGTACCTTCGTTCCCCGTGCCCCGCTACGCGCGTAAGCCTTGCGCAACGGCCCCGTGGGGGCAAGCGCCCCCACCCTCGCGGGGCGCCGCTTCGCGCCATGCGGCGATCGGGCTCAGGATGGGCCCATGGCACACCACATGACCGAAGAAGAATGGCGCGCCTTTCTCTCGCAGGGCACGCGCACGGCGAAGGTCTCGACGGTGCGGGCCGACGGCAGTCCCCATGTCGCACCCGTCTGGTTCCTTCTCGACGGTGACTCGGTGGTCTTCAACACCGGCAAGGAGAGCGTCAAGGGGCGCAACCTCGCACGCGACGGGCGGGTCGCTCTCTGCGTCGATGACGACCGGCCACCGTACGCGTTCGCGGTGGTGCGGGGGCATGCCGAACTGAGCGAGGACCCCGGGGAACTCCTGCGGTGGGCCACGTTGATCGCCCACCGTTACGTGGAGGCCGACGCGGCCGAGGAGTTCGGCCGGCGGAACGGCGTGCCCGGTGAACTGGTCGTTCGCGTGAGGATCGACCAGGTGGTCGCGATGGCTGACATGGCCGGCTGACGGACGGGGCCGCGATGTCGCGCCGTCAGCCGACGGAGGCGAGGAGCCGTGCGGTGTGCATACGCCCGGCGTACTCGACCGTACGGATCAGGACTTCTTTTCCGGATGCCCGGTCGCGGGCGTCGCACGGCACGACCGGCGTGCCTCGGGCGAGGTCGAGCGCTCGGGCGAGGTCGTGCTCCGTATGGTCAGCAGCGCCGGGGAACCGGTTGACGGCGACGACGAACGGAACCCGCCCGCGCTCGAAGTAGTCGACGGCGGCGAAACAGTCCCCGGGACGCCGGGTGTCCGCGAGCACGATCGCCGCGAGGGCGCCCTCGCACAGCTCGTCCCAGAGGAATCGGAAGCGGTCCTGACCCGGCGTGCCGAACAGGTGGAGCGTCAAGCCTGAGTGGGCGGTGATACGGCCGAAATCCATCGCTACGGTCGTGGTGCCCTTCCGCTCCATGCCGTCGGATTCGTACCGGCCACGCCCGTTCCCGCTCAGCGTCTCCTCCGAGTGCAGCGGGCGGATCTCGCTGACCGAGCCGACCAGGGTCGTCTTCCCGGCCCCGAAGCCGCCCGCGACAACGATCTTCAAGGTGAGCGCGATGTCCTCTCCGATCATGCTCCTGCCCACGTTTCCGGGGGCGGCGGGCGGTACCGGAGCTCTCGCCGCCGTCGATGTGTTCGGAGGACATGCGCCCCTGCTCTCTTCGCGAATCGCCAGGGGCCGACAGCATGGCAACCGGTCGGGATCGTTCGAGTGGGTTGATCGTTCTCGACTGATGTGGCTCGGTCACGGTCGCTCCTTGCCGTTGGTCGGGCCGGATGCCCTACTCGGACCTCGGGCCCTTCCGCCACGGCCCCTACACTGGATGTTTCGGCTGTCCTCAACGGGCACCGGTGCCGGGTCCCGACAGGCGGCCCGGGGACGAGGAGATTCGAGCGTGTCGACAGGTTCCGGCGGCGGTTTCCAGGATCCGCCCGCGGAGGTGCTGGCGGAGGCCGCGGCGGCGTTCGGGCTCCTGGCGACACCGGCACGCCTGCACATCGTGTGGGCGCTGGCCCAGGGCGAGAGCGATGTCACGGGGCTCGCCGAGCGGGTGGGCGGGACGCTTCCCTCGGTCAGCCAGCATCTGACGAAGCTGAAGCTGGCCGGTCTCGTCCGATCGCGCCGTGAAGGCCGTCGGCAGGTCTATCTGGTCGACGATCCCGACGTGGTGATGGTCGTACGACTCATGGTCGGGCAGTTGACCGAGCGCGCCGGGCACTCCGGACATCCCGGCCGCTCCGCCCGGAATCCGGTCCGCCTGCGTGAGCTCGGTGCCTGAGAGCGGTTCGGCCGCGGGCCCCGGACGACACGCCACCGCCGGTACGCCGGCCTCCGTCACACCGCTACCCGGCATCGGCCCCGGCACGTCCGCCGCGGCAGCACCCGGTGAAGACCGCACGGGCGCCGCTCCGGCGTCCGGCGCCGGGCCCACTTCGCTGCAGACGCTGCGAGCCCTCGACAGCGGACCTCGCGGACTGCTGGAGACGGAGGCGGAGATCCGGCTCGGCCGGACGGGCGGGAACGTGCTGCCGACCCGGCGGCCCGTGCCCTGGCCCCGCCGCTTCCTGCGGAGCCTCCGGGATCCGTTCACCTCCGTACTTCTCTGTCTCGGCCTGGTATCGGCACTCGTCTCCGCGTGGGGCACCGCGTGCGTCATTCTGGCCCTCGTCATAGTGAGCTGTCTGCTGCGCTCGGTCGAGGAACATCGCGCCGACCGTTCGGCCGCGGCGCTGCGCGAACTGGTGGCGACCACGGCGACCGTGGTGCGCAGGGCCTCGGACGACGCACCTCCTCTGGAACGGGAGCTACCGGTCGCCGACCTGGTGCCGGGGGACGTGATCCGGCTGCGGCCGGGCGACCTGGTCCCCGCCGATGTGCGGCTGCTGCGCGGCGACGGCCTCACCGTGCATCAGTCGGCGCTGACCGGGGAGTCGGTGCCGGTGGCCAAGCAGGCGCTCGACGTCCCCGACCCCGCGCTGTCCGGGGCCGGACCGTTCGCGCAGCCGGAATGGTGCTTCCAGGGCAGCAGTGTCACCTCCGGCAGTGGCACGGCGGTGATCGTTGCCACCGGAGGGGAGACCCGGTTCGCCGCCGCCCACGACGGCCGGGCCGGGCAACGGGGTGCGAGCTCCTTCGACCGGTCGGTCCAGGGCATCTCCTGGACGCTCATCCGCTTCATGCTCCTGACTCCGCCCCTGGTGCTGATGGCCAGTGCGGCGCTGCGCGGCCGGGGCCTGGAGACACTGCCGTTCGCCGTGGCCGTCGCCGTGGGTCTCACCCCGGAGATGCTGCCGGTCATCGTGACGACGACACTCGCGCGGGGAGCCGCTCGGCTGGCGCGTACGAGCGGAGTGATCGTCAAACGGCTCCCGGCGCTGCACGACCTGGGGGCGGTCGATGTGCTGTGCCTGGACAAGACCGGCACGCTGACCGAGGACCGGCCCGTCGTCGCGGAGACGACCGACGGTACGGACCGGTCCGACCCCGACGTACTGCGGTGGGCGGCCGTCAGCGTGTGGTGGACGCTCCAGCTGGCGGACCTGCCCGCGGCCGACGCACTCGACGAAGCGGTGCTGGACGCCGCCGAGCGGTGCGGACCGTCCGCTGGCGGGGAGGTGGATCCGGAGGCGTACGAGGGTGTCGCCGTACTGCCCTTCGATCCGGTGCGCCGGGTCGCGACCGCCGTGGTCGGGCGACCGGGCCGGCTCGGTGTCCACACCCTGGTCACCAGGGGCGCGGTCGAGGCCGTGCTCGACCGGTGCGCCGTGGACCGGGAGGAGCGCGATCGGCTGCTCGCCCTCGCCGACCGGAAGGCGGAGACGGGGCTGCGTCTGGTGGCCGTGGCCCGCGCCGACCGGGCGGCCCGGGCGGGCGCGTACACCCCGGCGGACGAGCGGGGGCTGACCTTCCTGGGCCTGGTGGCGCTGCGGGACATCCCGGCCCCGAGCGCCGCCGACGCGCTGGGGGTGCTCGCGCGCCGGGGTGTGCGGGTCAAGGTGCTCACCGGGGACCATCCGGGCACGGCCGCCCGGGTGTGCGCGGACCTCGGCCTGCGCCCGGAGGGTCGCCTCGGCCCCGACGACGTGGTGACGGCCGAACTGGTGGACACCCTGTCGGACGCGGAGCTGGTCCCGGTGGCGGACCGGGCCACCGTGTTCGCGCGCTGCACCCCCGAGCACAAGGCCCGGATCGTCTCGGCCCTGCGCTCCGGCGGCCACACGACCGGCTTCCTCGGCGACGGCGTCAACGACCTGCCCGCCCTGCACGCCGCTGATGTCGGCATCTGCCCCCGCAACGCCGTGGACGTGACCAGGGAGGCGGCGGACGTCGTCCTGGCGGAGAAGGACCTCACCGCGATCGACCGTGCGGTGCTGGCCGGCCGACACAGCAGTGGGAACATCGCCACCTATCTGCGGATCACCCTCTCGTCGAACCTCGGCAATGTCATCGCCATGTTGACGGCCGGGCTGATGCTGCCCTTCCTTCCCATGCTCCCCGCGCAGGTGCTGGTACAGAACCTCTGCTTCGACGCGGCGCAGTTGGCTTTCGCTTTCGACCGCCCGGCGGCGTCGGTCCTGCGCCGCCCCACCGTGCTGCGCCCACGCGACTTCCTGCGCTTCATCACGGGTTTCGGCCTGCTCAACGCGGCCGCCGACCTCGCCACCTTCGGGGTGCTCGCGCTCGCCCTCCACAGCGCGTCCGGGGACAGCGGGGAGGCGGCGTTCCACGCCGGTTGGTTCACGGAGAACCTGCTCACCCAGGCCCTGGTCATGGTCCTGCTGCGGACCGGCCGCACTGCCGCCGAGCGCAGGGCGGGCGGGCCTCTGCGGGCCGCCGCGGCGGGCCTCGCCGCGGTCGGCGTACTCCTGCCGCTCACACCGCTCGGGGCACTGCTGGGTATGAGCGCCCTGCCACCCCTCTACTACCTGTCGCTCGGCTCGGTCCTGGGACTGTACGCGGTCGGGCTGGCGGCGGCCCGCCGCCGCTACGAGCGCCGCCGGCCGCACGATGACGAGCCTGCCGAACGCTGAGGGGTGCCGTTTCCGATCCGCATCATCAGTTGTACAGTTGCGCAATGCGGCAACTGTTGTCGTGCGAACGGAGAGAGGCAGGACCAGAGTGTTGCGCAACGGACTGGAACCCTGGCACCTGCTGATCCTGGCGGTCATCGTGATCGTCGTCTTCGGCTCGAAGAAGCTGCCGGACACCGCCCGCGCGCTGGGGAAGTCCCTGCGCATCCTCAAGAGCGAGGCCAGGGCGATGAAGGACGAGAACGCCCGCTGACCGCGCTATGGAAGCAGGGGAGCCGAGCGTTCGCACAGGTAGCGGCGACAAGAGTGACAGCAGAACAGCACCGGTCACCGGGCCCGGACGCGGTGAAGCCGCAGGGGCCGGGATCGCCGGTGCGGACCGACGGAGCACTGGAGGAAATTCATGGGTGTGACTCTGGCCAAGGGCGGCAATGTCTCCCTGTCCAAGGAGGCCCCCGGCCTGACCGCCGTGACGGTCGGGCTCGGTTGGGACGTTCGGACCACGACCGGAGCCGATCACGACCTGGACGCCAGTGCGCTGCTGTGTTCCGCGGCCGGGAAGGTCCTCTCCGACGGCCACTTCGTCTTCTACAACAACCTCAACAGCCCCGATGGTTCGGTCCGCCACACCGGCGACAATCTGACGGGTGAGGGCGAGGGAGACGACGAGTCGGTCGAGGTCGACCTGTCGTCGGTCCCCGCCGAGATCGCGAAGATCGTGTTCCCCGTCTCGATCCACGACGCCCAGAGCCGGGGCCAGAGTTTCGGTCAGGTGCGCAACGCGTTCATCCGCGTGGTGAACCGGGCCAACGGCGTGGAGCTCGCCCGCTACGACCTGAGCGAGGACGCCTCCACCGAGACCGCGATGGTCTTCGGCGAGCTGTACCGGCACGGCGCCGAGTGGAAGTTCCGCGCGGTCGGCCAGGGTTACGCCTCCGGCCTGGCGGGCATCGCCTCGGACTACGGGGTCAATGTCTGACCGGGCGTCATCGTCAGGCCTGACGGGGCGGGTTCCGATGACGGTCGCACGCCGCGCCGGTTGCGCGATCATGTCTCAATGACCGACGACCACACCCATCACGTCCTGGACTTCTTCACGCCGCGTGCGGCCGGCTGGGACAGCCGGTTCCCCGACGACGGCCCCGCCTACGCCGCCGCGGCCGGATTGCTCGGGTTGCGTCCCGGCGATGCCGTGCTCGACGCGGGCTGTGGGACGGGGCGGGCGCTTCCCGCACTGCGGGCGGTGGTCGGGCCGGAGGGAACGGTGCTGGGCGCCGACCTCACTCCGGCCATGCTGGAGGCGGCGGTGCGGGCGGGACGTGGAGAGAGCGGTGCACTCGTCCGTGCCGACGTCGCGCGGCTCCCGCTGCGTGACGGAGTCCTGGACGCGGTGTTCGGGGCCGGGCTGATCTCGCATCTGGCCCGGCCCGAGGCCGATGCGGCGGAACTCGCCCGCGTGGTGCGACCGGGCGGAGTCCTTGGGCTGTTCCATCCGATCGGCCGGGCCGCCCTCGCCGCACGCCAGGGACGCGGCGTCACCGACGACGATCTGCGGGCCGAGCCCAGGCTGCGTGCGCTGCTGGCCGGTGCGGGGTGGCGGCTGGAGTCCTATACCGACGAGGACGACCGCTTCCTCGCCCTCGCCGTCAGGCAGGCCTGAGGCGGCGGGCGCGGCCGGGCCCGCCGCCGCCGTACAGGCAGCGTCCGAGACGCGGAAGCTCGACGCAGGGGCCGGTCGGGACCCGGCGCATCAGTCGGCGTGCGACGGCGACGGCCGGTGGCCGGGGACCGGGCAGCCACGGACGCCCGGTGTGGGGAACGTTCCCAGCTCCGCGATCTCGTACCCGTTCGGATATCCCTTGATCTCGGGGTTCTGGCGCGCGTAGTGGGGCTTCCGCCGGGGCGGCAGGAGCCGGACGGCACGAGCCCGGAGCCGGAGCGCTCCCCTGGCCGCTCCGCGGGCCACCGGCCCCGGGCGGCGGTAGCGGAACGCCCTGAGCAACGAGTCGTCCAGGAGCGCGAGGCTGGCGCCGCGCACCAGCGGGGCGAGGGGCGCCGGATACCAGGACCCCATCAGCGCCAGGGTGGCGTCGGACACCCGGCGGCCCCCTGCGTCCCAGCCGAAATGCTCGTTCTCATAGGCGTCGAGGGTGCGCTCGAAGTCCTCGTAGGTCTCCGGAACGTCCTTGATCCCCATGCGGGTGCCGAGCGTACGGTAATAGGCGGCGAAGGCTCTCAGCTCGTGGCAGCACAGGCGGCGCCAGCCGAAGTTGTCCAGCCAGCGCTTCGGGGTGACGACGAACGTGCACAGGACGTAGCGCATGTCCTCGTTGCTGATGTCGTAGCCGCGGTGCATCAGGTTGATCCGCCGGACGGCCGTGCGGCCTTCGTCGGTGTCGAAGCCGTGCTCCACCACCGTGTCGAGCAGCAGGGCGGTGTCGTCGTAACGTTTCTGGGATCGCTCCGTCAACTCCGCCGTCTCGTCCAGGAGTCGGCCGATGCTGGGCACGGCGTAGGTGCGGTAGAGGGCCAGTTCGAGGGCGCGGGTGACGTCCCACGGGAACTCGTAGGTGACGGTGAGACGGTAGATCTCCAGGAAGTCCCGCTCGGGGTCCAGCCGCCGAATCTCCTTGAGCCGGTCGTACCGCTCCACCACGCTGCCCCCTCGTTCGGCCGGACCTCCAACCTTACGCGGACGCCTTCCCCACGCCCGGTCCTTCGGCTTTCCCAGCTCCCGAACAGGGCGAGTACAGCTCCGTTCAATCCTTACCGTCGAGGCCTCGACGAGGAGGTTACCGAGTAGTTAGGGTGCGCCGACGGAGCGAAGGACGCAGGGCCGAGCGGTGTGGAGGCGGGCGATGATCGATGGGGAGGACACCATGGAAGGTGCGGACGACGCGGTCGCCGACGACGCGCTGCTGGTGCTGACCGCGATGCTGCTGACGCCCGCGCGGTTTCCCAGCGTGCTGGGGGACGACTATGTGGCCGCGTGCGGCGCTCTCGCGCTCGAACCGTACGAGGAGGGCTACGGTCTCGTCCTCGGCCAGGACGGCGAGGGAGCTCGGTGGACCGTGGTCGTCGAGGACGCCTCCCAGGTGGCCGTCGCCATCGCCGCCTGGGACTGCGGCATGGAACACGAGCTCTCTCCCGACGAGCGCTCCATGGTGTGTGCGCTGCCGGGCTGGCCCATGGAGCTCGCCGTCTCCGCGCCCGGCGTGCCGGATCCGCACGATCCGGAGACGGACGGGGAGGGCCCGGCGGCGCTGGCTCCTCCCGATGCGGAGGCCTGGGGCCCGGCGCAGCGGCGGCTCGGAGCCGACGAGATCGCCGCGCAGTGGCCGGTGTGGCGCGAGCAGCTGGACGACGTGCGGTTCCCGCGGCCGGGAGCCGGGGGAGGGCCGGAGAGCAGCGTCGAGGGTGAGCCGGAGGGCGGTCCTTCCACGTCCCCCCGGCACCCCGGCGTACGCAGAGCCCTCGCGGAGGCGACCGCCTACACCGAAGCCCCACCGCCGCCCGGGCGGATCCGTTCCTCCTACGCCTCGGCCGACGCACGTACCCTGCGCGTCGACGGTCCTGGGTGGTCGATGGTGGCCCGTACCGACGACATCGCTCTGTTCCTGCTGGACGAGGAGCCCGGCACGGTCATTCCCGTCGGGCGTGGAGCGGCCTTGCCCGGCCTGCTCGCCGCCCTGGACGGGCTGGCCGTTCACCCCGCGTGACGCCCACGCCGGTCACGCGGGGCGATTCATGCTCAGCGACCGATCTCCTTGCGGTTGATCCTGCGGAGCCTGCGCCGCTGGGACGGGTCCAGCAGCAGATAGCCCGCCACGGGAACACCGATCACGATCAGCAGCGCCCACCAGAATCCGATCAGGGGCCACAGGATGGCTGCCGCGAGCACTCCCCCGATAGCGACCTTCGCACCATTCGACATGGTCCACGCCTCCTTCGCGGCCGGCGCCGCTCCTGTTGTGTGAACGCGTCCGCGCGTCCTTACGTTCCCCGTAGGCCGTGCTATCGCAGCGGTTCGCCGACCTCGTGCATGTGCGACAGCGCCTGTCGGTAGGACTCGATCAGCCCGGTCTCCGCATACGGCATGCCGATACCGGAGCAGTACGCCTTGACCAGGGGCTGGGCGAGACGCAGGTTGGGCCGGGGCATGCTCGGGAAGAGGTGGTGCTCGATCTGGTAGTTCAGCCCGCCGAGGAACCAGTCCGTCAGGACGGCGCCACGTACGTTGCGCGAGGTCAGGACCTGCCGCTGGAGGTGGCCCCAGCGCTCGCCGTCGGGGTCGGGCATCTCCATTCCCTTGTGGTTCGGGGCGAAGGCCATGCCCAGGTGCAGGCCGAACAGCGCGTGCAGCACCAGGGCGAAGACGATCGCCTTGCCCGGGGACAGGGTGCTGAGCAGCAACGTCGCGCAGAGGGCGAGGTGCGCGGTCAGCAGCAGCCCCGAGACGACCCGCTCCCGGAGGGGCTGGCGGCGCAGGAACTGGAATCCGTAGATCTTCAGCGCGATGCCTTCGAGCAACAGCATCGGGAAGAACAGCCGGGCCTGGTTCCTGGTCAGCCAGCGGGCGAGTCCCTCACGCTGCGCCGCCTGCTTCTGGGTCCAGACCAGGGCGCCGACACCGACATCGGGGTCCTTGTCGATGTGGTTCGGGTTGGCGTGGTGGCGTACGTGCTTGTCGTTCCACCACGCCTCGTTCATTCCGAGAAGCAGATTGGCGTGAACGAGACCGATCACTCTGCTCGTCCTGCGGTCGCCGGATATCTGTGCGTGTCCGGCGTCATGGGCGATGAAGGCCGTACGCGTCCACAGCACCGCCAGCGGCAGGGTGAGGAGCAGGCTCCACCAGCTGTCGCCCAACAGGACGAAGCCGGTGATCACCGCACCCAGGGCCACCAGATTGACGGCGATGCCGAGCACATACCGATCAGTACGGCGCTCCAGCAGCCCCTGGTCCCGCACGGCACGCAACAGCGGCGCGAAGTCGCTGCCGGGTGCCGCCTCGCGGACGCCGGCCGGACGGTCAGGACTGCTTTCGTCCGCAGGATCCGCAACAGTGGCTGTCGCCTGGGGCATGACGTCTCCGGTCTCTGGAACATATGCGCTGACCTCATCGAACGTACGGATCGGGGCCGGTGGGGACCATGGCGCCACCACCCGGGCTCCCCTGGGGCAGACCCCCGTGCTCGATGGTGGGGCTGGCTGCACCATCGGGGCCGCACCACGAGAAGAAGTGACGCATACCACACAGCCCAACGGCCTGTCGCCACACGAAATGGAGTACCCTCGGCGACTCCGCCCACTAGTCAAATTTGAGGAATCTGACATCGCTGTGCACAGGCACCCTGCGGCAACGCCCTCCGAGATCGCCGAACTCTCCCGCTGCTCCGCGGTCTTCGTCCCCGCGGATCCAGCCCGTACCGGCGGGATCGCGTTCTGGAACCCGGACGGTAGCACCCCTTCCGACGCTCCCGGGACTTCGTCGGAACTGACCGTCGTCGGATCCGATCTGCGACCTCGTACGGTCACGGCACGGTACCTCCCCGTACGGGACGCACTGCCCGTCCTGACCCGGGCACGCGCCGTCGCGGGTGCCTCACCCGCCACCACCTTCTGGGGCGCCGCCGCGCTTCTCGCGCTCCAGTTCGTGGCCCGCGGCCTCCTGTTGCCGGGGTTGAGCGGCACCGACCATGACGCCTGGCGGATCGGGCCGTTGAGCGCCGACGACCTCCACCGGATCCGGGAACTGGCGGCTTCGATGCCGCCGACCGCCCACGCGACCCCCGTACCCGACGAGGGCGACGAGCAGCCGACCGGACGGGGCGGACCGGGCGGGGCGGGCAACAAGGGGGGCGCGGGCGGGCCGGGCCGAGCGCGGGAACAGGAGCGGGAGCGGGGCACGACGAACGGTGCCGACGGCGGCGAAACGTTGCTGCCGTTGCCGCCCTTGCTGCCCGAACCGGAGCACCTGCTGCGTGCGTTCCTCGATGCCGTGGCCGACGCGATGCCCCGTACACCGGCCGCAGGGCTCGCCACCGCCGGCCCGGCTTTCGCCTCCCGGAAGCCGCAGCACCTGCCCGAGGGGCGGGCCTGGGCCGCCGACGTGGCGGCCGGTCACGACGCGGGCGTGCGGCTCTCGTTGCGTATCGAGGTCGCAGGCGTGACCTCGCCGCAAAGACACACGGAGGCCGCCCCGGAAGCGGTGGGGCCGGGGCCCGGTCCGGAGCCGGCCCCACCGTCGTTCCGTGCCGTACTGCAGATTCACAGCGTCAGCGATCCCACCCTGGTCGCCGACGCGGCCGAGGTGTGGGCGGGCGACTCGCGGACCGCCGCCGCGTTCGGACCGCGGGCCCGCATGGACGCCCTCCTCACCCTGCGCCGGGCCGCCCGCGCCTGGCCGCCGCTGGCGCCGCTGCTCTCCGCCGCGGTGCCGGACTCGGTGGAACCGGCCGACGAGGAGATCGCCGAACTGCTGGGGTCCGCCTCGCGTGCCCTGGCCGGCGCCGGTGTGCAGGTGCACTGGCCCAGGGAACTGGCCAGGAAGCTCACCGCGCGCGCAGTGATCGGCCCGGACGACCGGGACTCCGCGGATCCGGATTTCCTGGACCGGGACTTCATGGACCGGCAGGGCGACGGACAGGCGGCCGGGACACGGGGACGCAGCGCCACGGATATGCCCTCGTTCCTCTCCGCCGACGCGCTGCTGTCCTTCGGCTGGCGGTTCGCACTCGGCGACCAGAAGTTGACCCGCGAGGAGCTGGACCGGCTGGCCGAGTCCACCAGGCCCATCGTGCGACTGCGCGACCAGTGGGTGCTCATCGACCCCGAGGAGGCGCGCCGGGCGCGGGAGACCCAGGACCGCAAGGTCACCCCGATCGACGCCCTCGGCGCGGTGCTGACCGGTTCGACGGAGGTGGGCGGCCGTCGCGTCGAGGTGGCGGCGACCGGCTGGCTCCAGCAGTTGCGGGACCGGCTGGCCGACCCGGAGTCCGCCTCCCAGCAGTCGATCGGGCAGCCCGAAGCGCTCAACGCGACCTTGCGCGACTACCAGCTGCGCGGTCTGAACTGGCTGAACACGATGACCTCCCTCGGTCTCGGCGCCTGCCTCGCCGACGACATGGGCCTCGGCAAGACGATCACGCTCATCGCGCTGCATCTGCACCGGCAGAGCGACCGGGACGCGGCCGGACCGACGCTGGTCGTGTGCCCGACGTCGTTGATGGGCAACTGGCAACGGGAGATCGAGCGGTTCGCTCCGGGCACCCCCGTCCGCCGCTTCCACGGCGCGTCACGTTCCCTGGAAGGCCTGGTGGACGGCGAGTTCGTGCTGACGACGTACAGCACGATGCGCCTCGACGCGCCCCGGCTCGCCGCTGTGTCCTGGGGCATGGTCGTCATCGACGAGGCGCAGCACGTGAAGAACCCGCACTCGGCGACGGCCAAGCAGCTGCGTACCCTCGGCGCCCGTGCCCGCGTCGCGCTCACCGGCACGCCCGTGGAGAACAACCTCTCCGAGCTGTGGGCGATCCTGGACTGGACGACGCCTGGCCTGCTCGGACGGCTCAGCACCTTCCGTACGCGGTACGCGGCGGCGGTCGAGGGCGGAAACGATCCGGGCGCCGCCGAGCGGCTCGCCGCGCTGGTGCGGCCGTTCCTGCTGCGCCGCCGCAAGTCCGACCCGGGAATCGCGCCGGAGCTGCCGCCGAAGACCGAGACCGACCGGGCCGTGTCGTTGACGCCGGAACAGACCGGCCTGTACGAGGCGGTGGTCCGCGAGACCCTCGCGGAGATCTCCGCCGCCGACGGTTTCGAGCGGCGGGGCCTCGTGATGAAGTTGCTGACGGCCCTCAAGCAGATCTGCAACCACCCGGCGCAGTACCTCAAGGAGGAGCGACCGCAGATCACGGACCGGTCGGGGAAGGTCGAGCTGCTCGACGAACTCCTGGACACGATCCTGGCCGAGCAGGGTTCGGTGCTGGTCTTCACGCAGTACGTGCAGATGGCCCGGCTGCTGGAGAAGCACCTGGCCGCGCGCGGGGTGGACACGCAGTTCCTGCACGGCGGTACGCCGGTGGCCCGGCGCGAGGAGATGGTGGCGCGCTTCCAGGCGGGCGAGGCACCGGTGTTCCTGCTGTCCCTCAAGGCCGCGGGCACCGGGCTCAACCTCACCCGGGCCGGTCACGTCGTGCACTTCGACCGCTGGTGGAATCCGGCGGTCGAGGCGCAGGCGACGGACCGGGCGTACCGGATCGGCCAGACCCAGCCGGTACAGGTGCACCGGCTGATCGCCGAGGGCACGATCGAGGACCGGATCACCGCGATGCTCGCCCGCAAGCAGGGCCTCGCGGACGCGGTGCTCGGCTCGGGCGAGGCGGCACTGACCGAACTGACCGATGCGGAACTGGCCGACCTGGTCGAGCTGCGAGGGGGCACGCGATGAGCGACGACTACGAGGACGACTACGCGTACGGGGCGGAGTACAGGGTGGGCGACGCGGACGCCTCCGATCGGAGCGACGACGAGACGTCGCGGGACGGCCGGCGCGGAGCGGAGCGGGTGTTCGCCGCGCTTCCCCCCACGCAGGGCCGGGGTTTCGCCACGTCCTGGTGGGGACTGGCGTGGCTCAAGGCTCTGGAGGACACCGCGCTGGACGGCCAGCAGCTCAAGCAGGGCCGACGGCTGGCCCGTGAGGGCAGGGTCGGGGCGGTCTCCGTACGGCCGGGGCGGATCACGGCCGTGGTGCGGGACCGCGACGGCACGGCCTACCGCAGCGACGTCCTGCTCCAGCAGCTCGGCGCGGGCGCCTGGGACCGGTTCCTGGACATGGCCGTGGACCGGGCCGGGCACATCGCGGCGCTGCTGGACCGGGAGATGCCGCCGCACCTGGTGGAGGACGCGGCGGGCGCCGGGGTCGATCTGCTGCCCGGCATCGGTGATCTGGAGCCGGAGTGCACCTGTGAGGCCTGGGACCACTGCCCGCATTCAGGTGCTCTCTGCTACCAGATGGCGCGTTTGCTGGACGAGGACCCGTTCGTCCTGCTGCTGATGCGGGGGCGCGAGGAGCGGCGGCTGCTGGACGAACTCCAGGTGCGCAGCGCCGCCCGAGCGGTCCGGGCGGACGGCGACGTGGCGCGGGAGGGCGCCGACGACGTGGAGAGGGAGGTTCGCGGGGTCCCGGCCGACGAGGCGTTCGCGGCCGCCGGGATCCTGCCGCCGCTGCCCACTCCCCCGCCGGCCCCCGATGAACCGGGACAAGGACCTTCCCTGGACACGGAGACCGCCCCCGCGCCCGGAATCGACCCGGCGGCGCTGGAGGTGCTGGCGGCCGACAGCGCGGTGCGGGCCCACCGGATGCTGCTGGACGCTCTGGCCCCGGGGCACGAAGGGCAGCCGCTCCCCCTTGAGCTGACTCCGCGGCAGGACGCGGTGCGGCTGGCCGCGGACACCCGGCCGGAGACGAGGATCGGGGCCCGGCTGGCCACGGGGTCCGGCCGGCCGGCCGCGGACCTGGACGCGGCGGTCCGCGCCTGGCGGTACGGCGGGGCCGCGGCACTCGCGGTGCTGGACGAGGAGTGGACGCCCGGCCCGGAGGACCTGGCGCGGGCCCGTGCCCGGCTCGGCGAGGCATGGGAGGCGGGCGAGCGGCCGGCGCTGCGGTCGGGCGGCCGGGCCCGCTGGACCGTCGCGGGCGCCGACCTCCAGCTCCGGTTCGACCGGAACGGACGGTGGTGGCCCTACCGGAAGGAGCGCGGTCGCTGGGTACCCGCCGGACCGGCGGACGACGACCCGGCGGGGGCGCTGGCGGGAGCCTGCGGCGGGGCGGCGGACGCGGCTGTCTGAACCGGGGGGCCTGGGGCCGGTCAGTCAGAGGGGACGGGGCTGAAGGGCTGGAGCTGAGGGACTGAGGGGCTGAGGGGCTGAGGGGCTGAGGGGCTGAGGTCAGGGCGCCTGGCTATCCCATCGCTCGCGAGGAAACGACGGCTCCGACGCTGGAGACCGGGAGACGCGGAAGAGGTGGGAGACCGGGAGGCACAGCCCCTGCTCCCGTGTGCGCGCCGGGAGCCGAGGCCTGTCCGGACACCGGCTGCGGGGAACCGGATGTCCGGCGGGCTCGTCATCTGCTGAGGCGGGGCGGTCGAGGGCCCGAGAGGAGAGCTGTTCCGGCTCAGCTCCGTACGCCTCTGCCTCCGTAAGCCTCCGCCTCTGCTCCTCACCTCGCACCTTTCCCTGCCCCCTGTTCCCACCTCGCACCTGTCTCTGTCCCCTGTCCCCTGTCCCGCACCTTCCCGCCCACGCCTCGGCCCCTGGCCCCTGGCCCCGGCCTCAGGAGTGTCGTTGCACCGCAGAAGGATCATTCAGTGCGCCGCCGCGACGATGGCGGCGGCCGTCCTGCCCGCCTCCGCGCGGGCCGTGACAGCGGCGCCGAAGGGCCCGACCGACTACGCGACCGCGCTCTGGGCTCCGGCCGCCCCCGCCAACTTCACCGTCCCCGCCCGCCCTTCGGAGCGGAGGATCGACCGTGTCGTCATCCACGTCGCGCAACAGCTGTTCACGCCGACCGCGGGCATCTTCCGCGACCCCGCGAAACAGGTGTCGGCCCACTACGTGGTGCGTTCAGGCGACGGGCATGTCGCCCAGTGCGTACGCGAGAAGGACATCGCATGGCACGCGGGCAACTGGAACTGGAACACCCGGAGCATCGGCATCGAGCACGAAGGTTGGGTGGATCGCCCGGAGTTCTTCACGGACGTCATGTACCTGCGGTCCGCCAGGCTCACCGCGGACATCTGCGACCGCCACGGCATACCCAAGGACCGGAAGCACATCGTCGGCCATCACGAGGTTCCGGGCAGCGACCACACCGACCCGGGCGTCCATTGGGACTGGGACCGCTATCTCCGGCTCGTCGTCGACGCCGTATGAGGTTCGTCCCCAGCCACCCGTGGTGATGACTCTCCGCACCGGCCTTGTCGCGGAGGCAGTCGGCGACGACGATGGGAGGGCACGAAACCCCTTGGGCGGGAGGGTGAGTTGACGGATCCCTGGGTGGCTCTGGAAGCGGACACCGATCCCGGCGCACGGAGCGGCGAGTTGCGCCGCGCACATGACGTGTTCACCTCGGCGGGACGCCTGGAGCAGCCGGTCCGTGCGGTGGTCGGCGCGTCCTGGCGACGCTCGGCACGGGCACGGGTCAGCCCGGACGACGCCCCCGCGGTAGAGCTCGGCCCGGACGAGCTGGGCCCGTACCGGGCGGCGCATCCCCTGTCCCGCGCGATGCCCGTGATCCGCGAGCTGATGGGTGCGTACGCGGCGGACGGGGAACACCTGCTGGCCGTCTGCGACGCCCACGGACGCCTCCTGTGGGTCGAGGGGCACAGGGCGGCGCGGCGGCGGGCCGGCCTGATGAACTTCGTGGAGGGCGCCCGCTGGGCCGAGTCCGTGGCGGGGACGAACGCACCGGGAACGGCCATCGCGGTCGACCGTCCGGTCCAGGTCTTCGCCGCCGAGCACTTCCTGCGACCGGTCCAGCAGTGGACCTGCGCGGCGGCGCCGTTGCACGACCCCCGGACGGGCCGGGTGCTGGGAGCCGTGGACATCACGGGCGGCGACCGCCTCGCCCACCCGCACAGTCTGGCGTTCGTCCAGGCGGTGGCCCGGGCCGCCGAGTCGCAGCTCGCGCTGCTCGCGCCGTCGTCGGAGTCCGACGGCGCGTCGGTGCGGCTGACCGCGCTGGGCAGGGACGAGGCGCTGCTGGTGGCGCACGGGCGCCGGCTGCGGCTCAGCCGGCGGCACAGTGAGATCCTGGTCGCCCTGACCCGTCGGCCGGAGGGCCTGAGCGGGGACGAGCTGCTGGTCGAGCTGTACGAGGACGAGTCCGTGACCCCGGTGACGCTACGAGCCGAACTCTCCCGACTCCGCCGCCTGTTGGGTCCCGACCTGCTGGAATCACGCCCGTACCGGCTGTCCGTCCCGGTGGACGCCGATTTCGACACGGTGACGCGCAGGCTGGCTTCGGGCGCGGTGGCGGCGGCGCTGGGCGCGTACGCCGGCCCGTTGCTGCCGGGTTCCCGGGCTCCTGCGGTCGTACGTCTGCGGCGGCGGATCTCGGAGCAGCTGCGGGCGGCGCTGATCGCCCGTGGCGATCCGGGGCTGCTGGCCGACTGGGCCTACAGCCCGTGGGGCGAGGAGGACCTACCCGTGTGGAGCGCCCTGGCCGGGGCGGCTCCGGTGGACCAGCGGGCGGCACTGCTGGCCCGGGTACGGGGGCTGGACGCCGAACAGCGCGGCTAGGACGGATGCGGGTATCGGAAGCACGGGGTGTTCTCCCGTACCTGTGTCTCGCACGGCGGTGCCATCCTTGGCCGGTGTGCTCATCCGACCATGCGGGTGCCGTGTTCTTCGATGTCGATGGCACTCTCGTCCCAGGCACGAGTTCGTCGGTCTTCCTGGCCGGCTTTCTCCGCCACCGGGACGAGCTGTCCCTGGCCGAGGACGCCGACGCTTCTGGCGACCCGGGCAACCGCCAGGTCTCGGAGCCGGATGCCAAGGGCTGGGCCGGTGCGTCCGAAGGCCAAGTCTCCGGCTGGCTCGACGGGCTTCCCTTGGTCTCTCGGGTATCGCGGCGACCGTGGGCTGGTGCCGTCGGACGGGCTGGTGCCTGTGTTGGCCACTCGTTGACGGCAGCGACGACCACGGTCGCCTCGGGGCGGATAGCGAGCCTGTGGTATCGCGTGGCGACGGCACGGCGGCGTTCGAGGCGATTGATCCCGCTGTCGATCGACAGGCCACTACGACGGAGAAAGGGCAAATGATGCTCCGCGGCGCCGGTGCAACGCCCTTGCAACGTCCCCGACCCTAGCCTCGCCCCGAAGGCCGTCCAACGGCGGGCGGCACCGGATCGGGAGGCCACTGAGATGACCCGTTACGCTGCGCCGGGCACCGAGGGCGCGATCGTCACCTACGCGTCCCGCTACGACCACTGGATCGGCGGCGCGTACGTCCCACCGGCCCGAGGTCAGTACTTCGAGAACCCGAGCCCTGTCAACGGCCGGCCGTTCACCGAGATCGCGCGCGGCACGTCCGACGACGTCGAACTGGCCCTGGACGCCGCTCATGCGGCTGCCCCGGGCTGGGGCGCGACATCAGCCGGGGACCGGGCGTCGGTGCTGAACAGGATCGCCGACCGGATGGAGGCTCACCTCGAAGAGCTGGCGGTCGCCGAGAGCTGGGAGAACGGCAAGCCCGTACGGGAGACACTGGCGGCCGACATCCCACTGGCCATCGACCACTTCCGCTACTTCGCGGGGGCTCTGCGCGCTCAGGAGGGCTCGCTCAGCGAGATCGACGAGGACACCGTCGCGTACCACTTCCACGAGCCGCTCGGCGTGGTCGGCCAGATCATCCCGTGGAACTTCCCGATCCTGATGGCCACCTGGAAGCTCGCTCCCGCCCTCGCCGCGGGCAACGCGGTGGTGCTCAAGCCGGCCGAGCAGACGCCTGCCTCGATCCACTACTGGCTGAGCCTGGTGGCGGACCTGCTTCCGCCCGGCGTCGTCAACATCGTCAACGGCTTCGGAGCGGAAGCCGGGAAGCCGCTCGCCTCCAGCCCGCGCGTCGCGAAGATCGCCTTCACGGGTGAGACCACGACGGGGCGGCTGATCATGCAATACGCCTCCGAGAACATCAAGCCGGTGACGTTGGAGCTGGGCGGCAAGTCGCCGAACATCTTCTTCGACGACGTCTCGCGCGCCGACGACGACTTCCTCGACAAAGCTCTCGAAGGCTTCACCATGTTCGCCCTCAACCAGGGTGAGGTGTGCACCTGCCCGTCGCGTGCCCTCATTCAGCGCGGCCACTACGGCGCGTTCCTGGAAGCGGGCATCGCCCGTACGGAGCAGATCCTGCCGGGTCACCCGCTGGACACCGACACGATGATCGGCGCCCAGGCCTCCAACGACCAGTTGCAGAAGATCCTCTCGTACCTGGACATCGGTCAACAGGAGGGAGCGAAGATCCTGACGGGTGGCCAGCGCGTCGAGCACGACGGTGAGCTGGCGGGGGGCTACTACGTACAGCCGACGGTCTTCGAGGGCGACAACCGCATGCGGGTCTTCCAGGAGGAGATCTTCGGCCCGGTCGTGGCCGTGACGTCCTTCACCGACTTCGACGACGCCATCAGCACGGCGAACGACACCCTGTACGGGCTGGGGGCCGGAGTCTGGACCCGTGACATCAGCACTGCCTATCGGGCGGGACGCGGGATCAAGGCAGGCAGGGTCTGGACCAACTGCTATCACGCCTACCCGGCGCACGCGGCATTCGGCGGCTACAAGCAGTCGGGCATCGGCAGGGAGAACCACAAGATGATGCTGGAGCACTACCAGCAGACGAAGAACCTTCTGGTGTCGTACTCGCCGAAGAAGCTGGGCTTCTTCTAGGCACAGCAAAAGGGTGCCTGACCAGGGGATTTCTCTGGCAGGCGCCCTTCGTTACGCACATTGGACCCGTGGGTCGAATTACGAGGCTACTCCCGATATCTCCCACCGCTGTCCCACCTCTGACCAGCTGTTCCGGGGCATTTCCGGGCCAAGGTCCGACTCGAGCGCCCTACACACCGCTCTCCGGCTCGTCCCACCGCCGCATCGACTCCTCTATCAACGTGTTGGCGTGGTTGCGCGCCTCGGCCAGGAACTTGGCGCAGTAGCGGAAGAGGGCCTGGATGCTCTGTCCTGCTCTGCGCGCGCACTCCGCGGGGTCGACGCCGGAGGCGAGCCAGAACGAGATTCCCGCGTGGCGCAGGTCGTAGGGGCGCTTCGCCAGCGCAAGGGCGTGCTCGTCGAGGGTGAGTGTGGCCTCACGTGCCCGTCCCCATGTGATGCCGTACGCCGCGGCCTCGATGTAGTTTCCCGCCGCGTTGCGAAACAGACGTCCGTCAGGCGCGACACCGAAGCGTTCTATGTGCTCGCGCAGCATGCGGACGAGTACGGGCGGGATGGGCACCGTTGAGAAGACCCCACCCGCTGGCCGGTAGGCGGCACTGGGCCTGAGCCCTTTCCAACCTGACGGCGGGGTTGTGGTGTTGGTCGGTGTGGGCTGTACGGAACGACGAAGCTCCTGGTAGACGGGTTCTCGACCAAGATCACCCGTGCCGCCAGGAGCTTCGCGGGCATCGCGACCGTCTACCGGTACATACGCGAGGCCATCGAAGTTCTGACCGCTCGCGCACCGACCCTGGCCACGGCGATGGAGGCGGCCCGGACGAAAGCGTTCGTGATCCTGGACGGCACGCTGTTGCCGATCGACCGGATCGCCGCCGACACCCCTACTACTCGGGAAAACACAAGCGGCACGGCATGAATGTCCAGGTCCTCACCGACCCGTTCGGCCGACTGCTCTGGGCGTCACCAGGCCTGCCCGGAGCCACTCACGACCTGACCGCGGCCCGAGGCCATGGCATCATCGAGGCGCTCGCCACCGCAAGCCTGAAGTGCTGGGCGGACAGGGCCTACCAAGGCGCCGGCCGGCACATCCGAGTCCCCTTCCGGGGCCGCCGGCTCAAGCGCTGGAAGCGACGGCACAACAGCAGTCACGCCAAGATCCGCTGCGTCGGCGAGCAGGCCATGCCGTGCTGAAGGCTTGGCGCCTCCTGCGGAAACTCCGCTGCAGCACCAACCGGATCACCGACATCGTGAAGGCAGTCCTCGTCCTCCACCACGCCTCAACATGAGATTGGAAAAGGCTCACTGTCCCGCCTGCCTGGCCGACGATCAGGGGCGGTGGCAGCTGCACTGGCGCCTGGGCTGGGCCTTCGCCTGCACGCGGCACAACCTGCTGCTGCTGGAGCGCTGCCCGGCCTGCGGCAAGCACCCGCCGGTGGCCAGCGGCGGGAACCACCGCATGCTGCCCCGCCCGGAAGCCTGCCGCGCCCTGACCGACCGGACCGGGCGCGGGGCACGCTGCGGGTTCCCCCTGACGAATGCTCCCGCAGTCGGCCTCAGTTCCGGCGGGGCAGTCCTGCTCGCCCAGGCGCATGTGAACGCGACGGTCATCGCCGATCACCACAACCCCTCAGCACTGGAGCGGGCCGGTGAGCTGTCGTATCAGCCTCGTCCCCCACCACGGCGTGGCGTGACACCAACGGCTGCCGCCTCGTACCCGGCCGACACGCGTACGAGGCGGCAGTCTCCTGCCGCCTCGTACGTGCCCCCTCCCCTTTCCGGGCGCCCGGGCTCTGCCCTCGCCTGGAGGACGCCGTCGGCACCCTCGCAGCGGAGTGCGGCTCGGGAGGGCGAGCCGCCCGCCTGGCCGTTATGGTGATTTTGAATCTATTTGCGCTTATTTGTTGTTCGTTGCATGAGGTGACGGCTGCATGGGCGCGGCAGGAGTTGATCTCGATGGCCGGCAGTGCCTGGAACATCGCGGACGCCGTGGGAGCCGATCCGGTACCGGGGCGGAGCGACCGTCCGCGGACCCCGACCTTCAACGATGACGCGACCCCTCCCCCCGCGGGGGCAGCGGTCAGCCCCCAGGCGGCGCCCGAGAACGGTGCCAGTGTGGAGGAGCTCGTGGCCGCCCGCCGCCGTCTTATGGGCTGAACCGCCCCCCGGGGAGTGTGGATGAGCGGTTTCGACGCCGGGATCGCCGCGGTGTTCGCCCTCTGGCTGGCGCTGACCCTGTGTGCCCAGCTGCCCGCGGCGTTCCCGAGGTGGGAGAAGCTGCTGAGGTTCGACGTGCTGCGGCTGCTGCCGCGGTATCACTTCTTCGCGCCCTGCCCGGACACCTACGACTACCACCTGCTGGTCCGGGTCCGTCCTGACGGGGGGAGGGCCGGGCCGTGGCGGGAGATCACCGCCGAACCGGTACGCCCGTGGTGGAGCTGGGGGTGGAATCCGGGCCGCAGGGAGTGCAAGATGCTGCGCGATCTCGCGGAGAGCCTGCGGCTGTCGGATCCGCGATGCACCGATCCCGGCACACTGCTGTCCGTCCCGTACCTGCTGATCCTCAACCACGCGGTCGCCGCCCTGCCGGCTGAGGAGCCGACGGCGGCGGGGCGCGAGGTGCAGTTCCTCATCGCGACCACCACCTACCGTGCCAGTGCCGTGCCTCAACCGTTGTTCCTGTCCCGGCACCACCGGGTACCCCCGACACATCCCCGGGGCGGTAGGTGACGCTCACCGCCGCCGAGGCGCTGCGCGCCGTCGAGGTCCTGGCGGCCACCGGCGTGCTGATCACCTCCGCCGAATTCCTGGCCCGCCCGGCGCTGCTCGACAACAGGTCCCTGGCCAGCTGGAACGTTCTCCGCCTGAACCGCCGTCACGGGGCTCGTCTGGACCATCTGTTGGCCTATCCGCGGATTCTGGTCGTGATCGGTGCGCGGGCAGCGGCCGCGGCAGCGCTGATCTGCTGGTCGGCCCCCGCGCCGCCCGCCCACGCGGTGCTGCTGGGCATCGTCGTCCTGGCCTCGGTCCTGCTGCAGTTACGCGGACCCTACGGCGGGGAGGGCGCGGACCAGATACTGCTGCTGGTCTTCACCGTGCTGACCGTCACCGCCCTGCACCCGCACACCTCCACCATGCGCCTGAGCCTGTACTTCCTGGCCGCACAGTCCGCCCTGGCCTACCTCACCGCCGGCCTCTACAAGGCCGCGTCCCCGGTATGGCGCGACGGCACCGCTCTGGCGGGCATCCTGGGAACCCGCTGCTTCGGCAACCCACACCTGGCCGCCCTGGCCGCCCGGCACCCCGGCCCCACCGCCTGGGCCGCCCGCGGGATCATCATCTTCGAGATCCTCTTCCCCCTGGTTCTGCTCACCCCGCCGTCGGCACTGTTCCTCGTCCTGAGCGCCGGGGCCCTCTTCCACCTGGCCTGCGCCACAACGATGGGGCTGAACGTCTTCCTCTGGGCCTTCACCGCCACCTACCCCGCCCTCGCCCACACCGCCCTGACCCGGTAACCACCCGCCCGCGTTCCGCCAGGCGTCCGAGGGCAGCACAGCGGCCCACTGACCTCTCCTCCCGGCAGAACGCCCCGCTGCCTACTGTCACGGCGGTGCCCCGGCGCGGGCGCTTAAAGTAGAGCCCGCGAGCGGCGCCATCGTGGCACCCGCGCTTGTACGGGGCAGGTGCGCGCCGGCCGGTGGTGACTTCCTGGACTCCGACTTCAGGTGCGCTTCAGCTCAGATGGTGTCCATGCTTTGAGGCGGTGATCGATGCAGTCGGTGATGGCGGGTGTTACCGCCGTCATTTCAGGTCGCCAGCCGGGGACGGCATTGACCTCGCAGATCGTGAACGTGTCCTCGGAAGCGAAGAGAAGGTCGACACCGGCGATGGCGAGCCCTATGGCCGAGGCAGCCCGGGCGGCCAGCTCCTCCGCCTGCGGATAGCGTCCCAGGCACAGGGTCGCTGCCCCGCCCCGCCCGATGTTCGAAGCCAGGCCACCATCACGGGATGTACGCACCGCGGCGGCCACCGCGACGCCGTCGATCACGATCACCCGCAGATCCCGGCCGTGCGAATGGGACACGTACTCCTGGAAGAGGTGCGGTGTCTCCTGCGCCAGGGCACCCACAACCGAGTGCAGCAGTTCCGTACCCGGTGCGAGGAACACCTGTCTTCCCTTGTGGCCGGTGACCGATTTGACCACGCACGGGGTACTGAGACGGGTGCGGACGACACCCTCAAGAGGAGCGGTCGCAAAGGACATGGTGTCGGGCACGGGCAGCCCGGCCCGGGCCAGTTCCTGCAGCTGCCAGATCTTGTTCCGGCACACCAACTGCGCCTCCAGCGGGTTGAGGAGCATCGCTCCCATACGCTCCAGATGCCGCAGCAGAGACACCTCCCGGTCGTCGCGCAGCGACCCGGGCAGCTGACGCACGCACACGACCTTCGGGGCGGGAACATCCGCGCCGCCCAGCGTCCGCAGGACCAGCCTCCCCTCGAGGACACCGAAGACGAACTCGTCCGTGTGCCACACGGCGAACCCCGGCCCGTGGATCGCCGCGAGAGCATCGGCCAGTTCCCGGGTCGCTCCCCGCAGTGGAAAAGGACGCTCCCGCGCGAGCAGCCACACATCGACCGGCGGCAGTAACACCCCACGTTCCATACCAACCCCCACCCCGGGACCGAGCCGGGACAGACGTATCCCGCAGCCTCGCCAGCCATCACGAGGACTTCCGGCCTTCTCGACAACGCCAACGACCGACCGGCGGCAACAAGCACCGCGCGAGCACACTCGTACGGCAGCTCGGCAGCTCGCGTGCTGCCGCCCGGTACGCCAGACGTTCAAGCGCTTGACTGTCAGAACAGCCCATCGGAGTTGATGAGTCCCGCATAGTCACAGGTCAGCTTGTTCGAGTCGAAGAGCAGCCCCGGGGAGCATTTCCCGATGGTGTGCTCGTCGCCCATGGGCGCGGCAGCGGCGACGGTCGTGCCGACCGTGGCCGGGGCTGGACTGGCGGCCAGGGCCGGGGCGGCCGACCCCAGGGCGACGGTTGCCGCGAGCAGCGACGCGGTGAGGATCTTCTTGGGCATGGGCGTCCCTTTCGGAGGTGACCTTGTGGGCATCCAACGGATCGGGGCGGCGCAAGGTCACGTGAAGGAGTTGTCCTCGCTGGTACCCGTCCGCCCCGTGTCCGAAAGCCGTCGTCACCGTGGCCGCCGGCCGGACACCAGGTACTGCAGCGATCCGGCGGCCTCTGTGTCGTCTCCGACCCGAGGGGCTACGTCGTCAGACGCCCGGGTCTGGGTGTCGGGGCCGTCGACGGCCCGGAAGGTCGCCCGTCCTGACCCCGTGGGCCCTGCAAGGTGAGCTGGCCTCGTTCCGACCGGCGGTCCCCCTGAAATCCGCAGGGTCCGCTCTGTCTGCTCGCGGTCGTGATGTTCCAGGCCCAGGCTCAAGGCTCTGGCACACCCGAGAGGGAGCTCTGCGGAGATCCTGGAGCACGCACTGTGTTCCTCCTACCGGCCAATCAGACGTGCTCAGGCGGATAGTTGTGCACGGATGGGCAGAAAGGAGTAACCCTCTCCTCGCCGCGCGGGGGTGTGACCGGAACGTGGCTGTGTCGTTGATCGGGTGCGGCCGAACCACGCACGGCGCAGCAAAACGGACGGGCCCGGCAGCCGGGGCCGAACAGACAGAGGGAGACCGCGGTGGACTCGCAGGCACAGGGACATAGCCGTATCGGCCGTACGAGCGCACGAGCAGCCGTTTTGGGGGCGGTGGCCGGTGTGGCACTGCTGCCGGCGGGTGCCGCGCAGGCGAATGTCGTCGGGGTCGGGAACGCCGCGTTCGGCAACACCTGCATCGCCCAGGGAGGTGCGCAGAACGCCGGCGCGACCGTGGCCGGCAGCGGGGCGGTAAGTGGCAACCACATCGGGCTGCCGCTGCATCTGGGACGCAACCAATGCGGCAACAGCGGCATCGTCTGCACGGCCCTGTTCCGCCCGGCCGAGTGACGAACACGGTGGCCGGTACCCAGGAGCGGGCAGTGTCCGAACTGCTGTCCTTGAGCGGCAGGGCGCTACCTCTCCTGCAGCAGTGGGTGCACCGTGAGCCGGACTGCGGAGTCGCCCGCGGACTGCTCACCCTGGTGACGGCCGACCGGCTTGGCGACGAGGACCTGCGGGAACAGCTGGTGATCGCCCACCGGGACGCCCGCTTGGCCGGCCCACGGGAGACAAGCCTTGTCCACGGCGTCTTCCTGCACACGCACCGGCATCACCGACTGACTGCCGATCACCTGGTGGGCCACTTCGCCCGTTGGCCCACCGACGAGCAGGCCGGGCTGCTCATGGGTGTCTTCGCCGAATGCGGAGACGACGCCTACCGTGCGCAGGGCGAGCTCCTGGTGGAATCGCAATGGGAACTGGCCGGACCGGACAACTGGCCGTGGACGAGCTGGCTCGCAGCGATCCGGGCCGAGCAGGGACGGGCCCGTGAAGCACACGGCCTTGCCGAGCTGGCGCTGACCCTGCACCCGCGCTCGGGCGTCGCCGCACACGCTCTCGCACACGCCGGACACGAACTGGGCGCAGGCCCCGCCTCGGTCAGCTTCCTCGACCAGTGGCTGGCGGCCGACCCGGACGCCATGCACACCCGCCACCTCAACTGGCACGCCGCACTGCAGTCCATCGCCTGCGGCGACTTCCCCGACGCCCGCCGCCGGGCCGATACAGCACTCGCCTATGAGGATGTCGGGATGCGGGCAGCGACGAACTGGCGCCTGCTGCTCGTCGGACAGGCACCGGCCGGCCGGAGCGATCTCGAACACGTCAGGGAACTTCTCACCGCCCCGGGCGGTATGGCAGAGATCTTCCACACCTTCAATCTCGCGCTCGCCCTCGCGGTGGAGGCCGCTACCGAGGACCTGCTCGCCCTCGCCAGGCGGGCCGGCGACGACGAACGTCCCGACTACCGCGACGTCCTGGCACCCGTGGCCCGAGCCCTGGCCGACATCACCGCCGGCCGCCCCCGGGCAGCAGCCGACCTGCTCAGCTCGCTCGGCGAGAGAGCGGAGCGCATCGGCGGCGTACGGGTGGAACGAGAGATCATCCAGGACACCCTCGCCCGCGCCCTTGCCGATGCCGGCGAACCCGCCCGAGCAGCTGCACTGCTCCATCACCGCACCACCACCCGCCACCATCACACCTACGAAACCCACCTCCTCACTCCCGGCCGAGTGACCGGCCACGAGGATGATCGCAGGTCAGCCCTGCCATGATCCTCTCCGGGGGTAAGCCGTAGGGCAGGGCTGCCCAGTGGTGGGCGGGCTATGCGCGGCTCCCATATGGGCGTGCTTTCTGCACGTAAGGAGGCGCCAAGCCTTCAGCACGGCCATGGCCTGCTCGCCGACGCAGCGACCAACACCACAACCCCGCCGTCAGGTTGGAAAGGGCTCACTCGCCGACAGCCCGGGGCGGATGCCCCCGGTAACGTGCCGTTGCCCAGGGGCGACGGGTCAGTAGAGGCCCTCGGGGGACGAATTGGTGGTCTGGAGGGGGCGGACGTTGGCGACGCCGTCGGTGGGCCAGTGGTCGGTCGGATGGCGGAGGGCCTGGTCGCGTTCCAGGATGTTGGGGAGGAAGAGGTCCTCGTGGAGGACAGTGAGTTGGACCCGGCCGACCGTGCCGGGGTCGACCGGGGTCGAGAGGTCGCCCTTGTCGACCACCGCCATGGTGACCTGGGGGTAGTTCGGAACGTAGCTGATCAGCTCGCCGTCGTGCTCGATGTCCAGGCAGGCCGCGTTGCCGAAGGTGTTGCCGTAGGTCAGTCCGCAGATCCCGCCCTGCAGGGCGGTGGTGAAGGTCCGGTACATGTCGGCGCTGATCTGGGTGCCGCTCAGGCGTACGCCGTCCAGGGCGGCGACCAGTTCGGGCCGGCGCTCGCGGAGGGCCTGGAAGAGGGCCGGGGTGGTGTTGAGGTAGTGGACCCGGCCCTGCTTGAGGACGTCGGTGATCTGCTCCAGCAGGTGGGTGGTGTAGTCGCCGACCTCGGCCAGGCGTCCCGCCCGGATGAGGCGCTTGACCCACCGGGGGTCCATGTCCACGGCGTACACCTGGCCGGCGTGGAGTTCGGAGACCTCCCGGACTCCGTTCCCGATCAGGTGCGGTCCGGTGGGGGTGGCCTGCAGCCAGGTGCGGCCCGGTGCGAATCCTTCCCGTACGAAGGACCAGCGGCGCCAGAGCGCCCTGTGCAGCAGCATGTCTGGGGTGTAGAACGCCCGGCAGGGGGTTCCGGTGGTGCCTCCGCTGTCCCAGATCCGTCCGGCGAGCGGCCTGGGCGCCGACAGCGGGACGAGGTCTCCGGGGTCCTCCTCGCGCAGCCGGTCGAGCGGGAACGGGCCGAAGGCTCCGAGCTGGTCGTAGCGGGTGATGTCGCGGGGGTCGAAGTCCAGCCGGGGAGCCTGCCCGAGCCAGTAGGGACTTCCGGACACCGGGTCGAAGTGCCGTCGGACCACGGTGCGGGTCCACTCGTCGAGGTCGGTGTCCAGCCATCGCGCGATCTGGGCGTCGGGGTCGGCTCGGGTGGCGGCGGTCATGACAGGGCCGAGGCGCCGGAGAGGTCGATGCCGAGGTCGTAGGCGGTGGTCAGGGCCTGTTCGATGTGCTCGGGCTGCTCGATGTGCACCACCGGGAAGGGAAACGCGAGGATGCCCTCGGGTATCGAGGGGCCCATCACCAGCCCGAGTTGTACACCCTGCTCCTTCATCCCGCCATAGACGTCGACCAGGCTGATCGGGTCTGTGGAGTTGCGCTGGAAGAGGTCCCTGACGTCGGCTGCGGTGCGCAGGACCTTGGGCTCCAGGCAGGACAGCAAGGGGATCTCGGGGTCGGTGAAGGGGATCGCATCGATCCTCGGGGCCATGAAGTCGCGGTAGGGCCGACGCAGCGGGGTATGGACGGCAATGGTGCGTCCGGGGAGCGGGACGACCGTTCCCGGTGGGACCTCGGCGGCGAGCACGCCGAGTGCTTCGGTGTGGCCGGCGAGCATCATGATGCGCTGGGTGCCGTCGGCCGTGGGGCCGAAGTCGCCCGCCAGGTAGATACCGGGGACACTCTCGCCCGGGTGGGAGGGGGCGCCTTCGGCGAGCGAGCCGAAGGCGATGGCTATTCCCTGCTGCGGGTCTTCGGCGGGCGGTTCCGGGGTGTCGCGGGAGCCGGCCAGCATCTCGAACAGCTCCCGTCGCCCCAGCGATCCGGCGAGGCAGCTGGCGGTCATCGCGCCGAGGCTGAGGCCGCCGATGGCTGCGGGGCGCAGGTTGAACGAGGCGAGTACGTCGTGTACGCCGATCGCGAGGGCGGCTTCGCGGATGGTGCCGACGCTCTGGCGCTCCTCCCGGGCGGTCGGAAGGTCTTCCTCCAGGATCTGTCCGACCGTCAGCCCGGTCCACGCGGAGACCTGTTCGTACCAGCCCTGCACGACCTCGTAGGTCCGGTAGAGCTCCAAGCCGTGCGGCTCGGTCCCGACGCCGCCGCCGAACAGGTACCCCAGACTCATGACAGCTCCTGTGAATTGGTGGGAAAGGAGGGGGCGGTGGTGCGGACCGAGCGTAGTGCGGCGGAAGTAAGCCTGACAACACAATGCGCAGAATCCGGAGTTCGGCCGGACCTTCGAGAACCTGTCTCTTGACGCGATATCGATATGATATCGGGGCCTGGGAAAATCTCCGGCATCATGCCGACGGGGTCTATTTTCCACCTCCGGAAGGGACACTTTCGACACTCCCTCCGGGAGGGATCTCACGGAGGGAGATCGAGGAACAGTACGCTCTGCCCTCTTCCGAACAGTGCACCCCGCCCTCTTCTAGGACTCAAGGAATTCCGGGAGGACGCGGGGTGGCCATGCCCCGACGCTCAGCACACCGAGGGAGTGCGCCCGGGAGACCAGAGCGGGCCGGTTCGCGGCCTGGAAATGGCGCATCATCAGCCCGATGCGGTACTCGATGCCCTGCGGGCTCAGATAGAGCGATGCCGCCAGCCGGACGGTCGAGGTGCCGACCGCGACACCTTCCAGGATGCGGACATCCACGGCGGTCAGCCGCCGGACGCACGCGCCGCCGGACGGGCCCCCGCCCGCCGGACCGGCGCCGCCGGCGGCTTTCGACCTCGGCGGCCGCTGCGCGGGCTTGATCTCCTCAGAGGTCGCTGACGGTGTCACTTCCGGGTCCCCCTTCTCTGTCGTCCGTGGTCTCAGGTGCGCAGTGTGCCGGCGAGGTGGTCACGGAGCATGCCGGTCACCTCGTTCGCCCGGCTGCTGAGGTAGAAGTGCCCGCCGGGGAAGACCTTGAGGTCGAACGCGGCCGTCGTGCGGTCGCGCCAGTGCGCGGCCTCGGGGACAGGTGTCCAGGGGTCCTGGTCCCCCACCACAGCCGTGACCGGGCAGGTGACCGCGGCGTCGCGGTCGGCCCGGTAGCCCCCCAGGGCCCGGTAGTCGGCGCGCAGCACGGGCAGCACCATCCGCAGCAGTTCCTCGTCCTCCAGGAGCCGGACGTCGGTGCCGCTCATGGCCCTGACCTCGGCCACGATGCCCTCGTCGTCAAGTGGGCGGGAGAACTCAGGCCGGTCCGCGGACGGCCCCTTGCGGCCCGAGACGAAGAGGTGGTCCATCCGGCCGCCCCCGCGCTCGATCCGCCGGGCCACCTCGAAGGCGACGAGCGCGCCCATACTGTGCCCGAAGAAGGTCAGAGGGAGGTCGTCCCAGCGGCGCAGCGCTTCGAACACTTCGTCGGCCAAGCGGTGCAGGTCCTGGACCCCAGGTTCCTCCCGGCGGTCCTGCCTCCCGGGGTACTGCACGGCCAGGAGGTCGACCGGGCCGCGCAGTGCGGCGGATACCGGAAAGTAGAAACTCGCCGATCCGCCGGCGTGCGGAAAGCAGACCAGTCGGCGCGTGGCCATCGGCGAGGGATGGAAACGACGGCACCACAGGTCGCTATCCAAGGAGAGCGAGGTCATATCGGCCTTTCATTCCTTTCTCGGAATCCACGCAGTGCCGATGGGCGGGGTGCGGTGATCACGTGTGACACCCTCCGCACCGGTGGGTCGGCTGGTACGCGCTAATACCGGGAGCGCCGATCGGCGATGATCGGCGAGTCACGGGCACCGCATATGGCAGCCTGCCATGTCCCTCTGAATTTCAGCAAGTCTGCATCGGGGCACATCCGGCCACGCATGTCCGGGTTCAATTTCGGCTGTTTCTTCGGTGAATGGCGAGAACGTTGCGGTGCGGAGCGATCCTGTGGGATCTACTTGGCTCCGACTCAGCAGCAACGGTCGCGGCAGCCGGACGCGCACCGCGAATCCGGCCGAGGAGGCGAGGACACCTCATGGCAAGGCTGTACGCCGTCAGCGATCTCCATGTCGCGCGTCCGGAGAGCATTCCTCCTGTACGACTACAGCTTCCGGCCGCCCGGGATGGTGGACGCGGGGACGGCGCCGGCCCTGGCGGAGGCCGCCGGCGTGGTGTGCAGCGACGCGTTCCTGCTGCACCCGGACCCGTATCCGACGCGGGCCGACTGGTGCCGCGCGCGGGTCGCCCGTACCCAGGCGCGCCAGGCCGCCTGCGATCCGGCGGGTGCCGGCGCTGCTGGTGAATCATTTCCCCCTGATCAAGGAGCCGACAGAGGTGCTGCGTCATCCGAAGTTCGCGCCGTGGCCCCGCACCACAGCGCGAGCGCGGACTGCCCTCCGCCGTGGTCTACGGGCACCTGCACATTCCGCGGACCATCCGCGCGGCCGGGGTGCGGCATCAAGAGGTGTCCCTCGGGTATCCGCGCGAATGGAAGTGGTGGGGCAAGCCCGATCCGCTGCTGCGCGAGGGCTTCCCGTCCGGGGAGCAGCGGTGACGGGCGTCGGCCGGTGATCGAAGACCTGTTGTCGACGGCGGTCGAGGTGAAGGAGTCCGTGTACAAGGCGTGGTTCCCTCTGACGGGGCGGCCGTTGGACATCCTCGACGCATTCGTGCGGCTGGATCCCGCACGGGGGTGTTCCCGGCCACGCTGATGGTGCCGGGTCACCGGGCCGACGGCGGTGCGGTGGTGAGCGGTTTCACGGGCCGCTGGGCCGTGATGGGCGGCCTGGTCCTGATCCGGCCTGCGTTGTGGTGCCGCGCAGCGTAAACCCGGCATGAGCGCAAGACCTGCGCTCTAGGAATACATCTAGATACGACAGGACCGCGTTGACCCCTACCTGGTCACCCAAGACGCTGGAAGCAGTCTTGCCCACCGGTCGTGCGATGAAGAGGACTCCCGTGAACTTTCTGTTGCTGGGCCCGCTTTCCGTCCGGTTGAACGCGCGTGAGGTGCACGTGTCGGCGCCGAGGCAACGCGTGGTCATGGCGGCGCTCCTCCTCAACGCCAACCGGGTGATCTCGGTCGACCGGATCGCCGAGTACGTCTGGGACGGCGCCCCGCCGCCGAGTGCCGCCGCGACCGTCCGCACCTACGTGATGCGCCTGCGGCAGTCGCTGGGCGAGCACGCCTCCGCCCGCATCCTTACCCGGGCCCCCGGCTACCTCCTGGAACTCGGCGAGCACGAGAGCGATCTCGGACAGTTCACGGCCCACCGCCGGCGCGCGGCGGAGCTGGCCGAGCGCGGAGACCTGGAGAGCTCCTCCGCCGAGCTGGCCGAGGCACTCGCCCTGTGGCGCGAGGAGCCTTTGGCGGACATCCCGTCGCGGACGCTGCGCGATGTGGAGGGCCGCTATCTCCAGGAGCTCCGCCTGCAGACCATGGAGCTGCGGTTCGACGCGGAGCTGGCGCTGCTCCGGCACGCCAAGGTCGTGCCGGAGCTGGTGCGGCTGGTGCGGAAGCACCCCTTACGGGAGGCCCTGGTGGGCAAGCTGATGCTTGCGCTGTTCCGCTCGGGCCGGCAGTCGGAGGCCCTGGATCTCTACCGGCGCACCCGGACACTGCTCGTCGAGCAGCTCGGCGCCGAGCCGAGCGCCGATCTGTGCGAGGTCCACCGGCACATCCTCTCGGCCCGCGACCGGCCTCGTACGCCTGACCCGCTGGAGCACCCCGCGAAGGCCCCGGAGGCGGCCGTCGCACCGGCGTCGGCCGCTGCCTGGGAAAGGTCCTGCTGGCCCAGTCCGGCGCAGCTTCCCTCGGTGCCGCTGCCGCTGTCGGCCCGCTCCGATGCGCTGGCGCGGCTGCAGCGCTTCCTCACGAACGGCACGATGCCCGCGGGCATGGTGGCGACGGCAGTGGTGACCGGCCGGGGCGGTATCGGCAAGAGCGCCTTGGCCCTGCACGCGGCGCACGCCGTGCGCGATTCCTCGACGCACGGCCAGCTCTATGCGGATCTCGGCGGAGCGGAGCGCCCACTGACCTCCCGGGCGGTGCTGCCGCGGTTTCTGGCGGACCTCGGTGTGCCCCGGGGCGAGATACCCGAGGAGGAGTCGGAACGGGAGAGCCTCTACCGCTCGCTCACCGCGGGCCGCCGCCTGCTGGTGGTACTCGACAACGCCTCCAGCACCGCGCAGGTGCGGCCACTGATACCGGGCAGCGGCAGCAGCAGACTGCTGGTGACCAGCAGACGGCGGCTGGCCGATCTGGAGGGGGCGCGCACCCTTCTGCTCGGCCCGCTGGACAAGGCCGGGTCGCTGGAACTGCTGGGCAGCATCGTCGGCCCGGACAGGGTCGGTGTCGAACCGCGTGCGGCCCGTACGGTGCTGACGGTCTGCGCGGGCCTGCCGCTGGCGATCCGCATCGCGGGGACCCGGCTGCTGGAGCGCCCGCACTGGAGCATCGGGCACTTCGCCCGGCGGCTCACGGAGGCCCCGCGGCTGCTGGACGAACTGTGCGCGGGCGACCTCGGTGTGCGGCCCTGCCTCGACGCCGACCACGCCGGGCTCCAACGGACGGCGCCGGCCGGGGTCGACCCGGCCGAGGTGTTCACCGCACTGGGAGCCGCCGGAGCGTGTTCGGTCTCCAGCAGCAGGGTCGCCGTGATGACCGGCTGTTCCGAGGCACAGGCTGAGGAGGCCCTGGACTCCCTGGTCGAGGCGAATCTGCTGGGTGCGCCGACGGCGGGCCACTACCAACTGGACGCGCTGCTACGGGCGTACGCCCGCGAGCGGGCACAGGCAGTCGCCGTACGGCAGCACGGTCACCCGTACATGCGCGCCGGGTGACCGTCCCGGTGACGGGTACCCGGCGGCCCTGTCCCCCTCGCCCCGATCCTTTCGACCCGATCTCCTTCGACCCGATCCCCTTCGAGAGGACACTCGCGCCATGGCCGACCAGACAGCAGCGACCCACGACCTTCTCGCCTACGTCCGGAAGGTCTCCCTCCGTGACGACGATCTCCTCAGGGAGCTGCGGGAGACCACCGCGGACCTGCCGGGCGGGACCGCCATGCAGGTGATGGCGGAGGAGGGCCAACTGCTCGCCCTGCTGGTCGGATTGACGGGGGCGCGGGCAGTGCTGGAGATCGGCACCTTCACCGGCTACAGCACCCTGTGCATGGCCCGCGCGCTCCCGGCCGACGGCGTGCTGGTGTCCTGCGACATCGACGACCGGTGGCCGGCCATCGGCGCCGACTTCTGGAAGCGGGACGGGGTCGACTCGCGGATCGACCTGCGGATCGGCGATGCCGCCGCGACCCTGGACGCACTGCTGGCGGAGCGCGGGCCGGAGAGCTTCGACCTGGTGTTCATCGACGCGGACAAGGCCAACTACGTTGGCTACTACGAGACGTCGCTGGCGCTGCTGCGCGCCGGCGGTCTGATCGTGGTCGACAACACCCTCTTCTTCGGCCGGGTCGCCGATCCGGCCGCCGTGGACCCGGAGACCGCCGGGGTCCGGGCTCTGAACCGGGTGTTGCACAAGGACCCTCGGGTGGAGCAGTCACTGCTGGTGATGGCCGACGGGATCACCCTCGTCCGCAAGCGCTGAGGGTTGGGGGCCGGAGCCCGGGAGCACCGGCCGCCGCGGCGGTCACGACGTTCCCGGGCCCCCTTCCGGCATGCTCAGGTCGGGTGCGTCCACGCTCATGACGGTGGACACCACGCGCGGGCCGGGCACCAGGTGGAGGCGCTGGAGTCCGGTGCTCTCCGGAGCCGGTGCGAGGACGGCGGCGCACGGGCACGGGGTTTCGTCCAGGCCCCCGAGGCCCGCGAACCGGTAGGCGATCTCCATCATCCGGTTGCGTTCGGTAGCCCGGAAGTCCGCCACCAGGTGGACTCCGGACCGGGCGGCTGCGTCGGCCAGCCAGTTCAGCAGGGTCGCGCCGGCGCCGTAGGCGACGACCCGGCAGGAGGTGGCGAGCAGCTTGAGGTGCCACAGGCCCGGGTGCCGCTCCAGGAGCAGGACGCCGACCGCGCCGTGCGGGCCGAACCGGTCGGTGAGGGTGACCACCAGGACCTCGTGCCGGGGGGCGGTGATCAGGCCGCGCAGCACCGCGTCCGGGTAGTGGACCCCGGTCGCGTTCATCTGGCTGGTGCGCAGGGTGAGTTCCTCGACCCGGGAGAGCTCATCGCCGGTGGCCCGGCCGATACGCATCCGCAGGTCCAGGGAGCGCAGGAACTCCTCGTCGGGGCCGGGGGCGGCGGCCCGCTCGGCCTCGCGGCGGAAGCCCGCCTGGTACATCCGGCGGCGCCGCCGGGAGTCGACGGTGCTGGTCGCCGGGGTGAACTCGGCGAGTTCGGGGAGGGCGAGGACCTGCTCGGCCGGGTAGCACCGTACGTCGGGCAGGTGGAAGGCCACTTCGGCCCGTTCGGCGGGCCGGTCGTCGACGAAGGCGATGGTCGTGAGCGCGAAGTTCAGCCGGTCGCCGATCCGGCGCACCGACTGGGACTTGGCGCCCCACCCGATCTCCGGCAGGACGAAGTACTCGGCCACGCCGAATGCCTCCAGCCGGGCCCAGGCGTGCTCGTGGTCGTTGCGGCTGGCGATGGACTGGAGGATGCCGCGGGAGTCTAGCTCGATCACCACCTTGCGCACCTCGTCCGGCAGGTGCACCTCGCCGTCCTCCAGCAGGGTGCCCTGCCAGAGGGTGTCGTCCAGGTCCCAGACCAGGCACTTGACGGTCTCGGCCATGTCGTCCTTCCTCGTCTCGTCGGCCGCGGGCCCGCTCACGGTGCCCCCGGGGCGGAGAGGGCGTGCTGGGCCAGCATCAGCCGGCACAGCTCGTTGCTGCCCTCGATGATCTCCATGAGCTTGGCGTCCCGGTACGCCCGGGCCACCGCGTGCCCGTCCCGGGACCCGGCCGAGGCCAGTACCTGGACGGCGGTCGCCGCGCCCCGGGCGGCCTGCGTCGCGCCGACGTGCTTGGCCAGTACGGTCGCCACCACCTGGTCCGGCGACCCTTCGTCCCAGCAGCGGCTGGCGTGCTCGCAGACCCGCGCGGCCACCTGCTCGGCCGTGTAGATGTCGGCGATGTGCCCGGCGACGAGCTGATGCTCCGCGAGCGGTCTGCCGAACTGCTCCCGTCCGGCGGCGTGCGCGGTGACCGCAGCCAGACAGGCCCGCAGGATGCCCACGCACCCCCAGGCGACGGACATCCGCCCGTAGGCCAGCGCGGTCGTCACCAGCAGGGCGGTCGGCAGCCCGTGACCGCCCAGGACGCTGTCGGCCGGCAGCCGCACCCCGTCGAGATGTACGTCCGCGTGTCCGGCCGCACGGCAGCCGAGCGGGGCGGCGATCCGCTCGATCCTGACGCCGGGCGTGTCGGTGGGCACCACGACGGCCACCGCGCCGTCCTCGTAGCGGCCGACGACGACCAGCAGGTCGGCGTAGTGGGCGGCGGTCACCCACTTCTTGTGTCCGTCGACGACGACCGCGTCGCCGTCGCGGCGGACGGTCGTCGTCATCGCCGCGAGGTCGCTGCCGGCGCCGGGCTCGCTGAAGCCGACCGCCGCCAGTCCGCCGCCGGTCAGCTGGGGAAGATGGGCGGCCGACTGCTCGGCGGTGCCCAGGCGTTGGATGGTCCATGCCGCCATGCCCTGGGAGGTCATCACGCTGCGCAGCGAGCTGCACAGGCCGCCCACGTGGGCGGTGTACGCGCCGCTGTGCAAGCTGCTGAGCCCCCAGCCGCCGTACTGCTCCGGAATTTCGGCGCACAGCCGGCCCTCGGCGCCCAGGTCGCGGAGCAGGTCCAGCGGGATGAGGCCGGTCCGGTCCCACTCCCCCGCCAGGTCTCCGACCCGAAGGGTGACGGAGGTCATGGCGCCGCTCAGGTCCTCACCCATGCCGGCCCCCGGCGGTGGGCACCTGGAGCCGGTCCACCAGCTCCGCCATCCGCCGTACGGTGCGGAAGTTGTCAAGCCGCAGGTCCGCGCCGCGGACGGCGATGGCGTAGGTCTTCTCCAGGTGCACCACCACCTGCATGGCGAACAGGGACGACAGGCCGCCGGCGTCGAACAGGTCGGTATCGGCGTCCCAGGCGGTTCCGGTGCGTCCTTCCAGGAATCCCAGCAGTTCCTTCTCCAGGTCGTGGGTGTTGGGCGTGTTCGCTGTGGTCATGGCCGTCTCCTCGTCGGGGTGATCAGGTGTAGTCGTAGAAGCCGCGTCCGGACTTACGGCCCAGCCGGCCCTCGCGGACCAGCCGGAGCAGCAGTTCGGTGGGACGGCAGCCGTCGTCGCCGGTGCGTTCGTGGAGCACGGTGAGGGAGTCGACGAGATTGTCGATGCCGATCAGGTCCGCGGTGCGCAGCGGGCCGGTGGGGTGCCCCAGGCAGCCCTGCATCAGAGCGTCGACGTCCTCGGCGGTCGCCGTGCCCTCCTCCACGACGCGGGCCGCGTCGTTGATCATCGGGTGCAGGATGCGGCTGGTCACGAAGCCGGGTGCGTCCCGGACGACCACCGCCCGCCGCCTCAGTGCCGTGAGCAGGGCCGCCACGGCGGCCATCGCGGGGTCCCCGGTCCTGGCGCCGCGGACCACTTCGGCGGTTCCGATCAGATATGGCGGGTTCATGAAGTGGGTACCGACCAGTTCTTCCGGCCGCTCCAGGGCCCCGGCCAGTTCGTCGACGGGGATGGAGGAGGTGTTGGTGATCAGCAAGGTTCCGGGCCGGACCAGTCCGGAGACCTCGGACAGTACGGCGGCCTTGATCGCGGCGTTCTCGGTGACCGCCTCGACGACGGCCGTGGCTCCGGCGGCGGCCTTGAACGAGGTGTCGGTGGCCAGGGTTCCGAGGGGCGTCCCGGCGGGCAGGGCGCCCATCAGCTCGGCCAACCGGAGTTCGCCGTCGATCAGGTCCGCGGCTCGGTCGAGCCGTTCCCGGTCGATGTCGACCAGGTGGACCGGCAGGCCGTGTCCGAGGGCGAGGACGGTGATGCCGACGCCCATCACCCCGGCTCCCAACACGGTGAGGGCGGGTCGCTGGGACGGGTCGTCGTACGGGGCCGCGGTCAACGGGTTCTCCTTCGTTGTCACAGGTCGTCGGGGGTGAGGAGAGTGGTGCCGAGCCAGTCGGCGACGGCGTCGCCGGTTGTCGCGACATGCTGTTCCATGATCGAGAAATGGTCTCCGGGAACGTCGACGACGGTGTCGGCACCGGCCCAGGACGAGCGCCAGTCACCGGCTTCGGCGGACGGGCGGCCGAGCGGGGTGGAGGCGCGGACGACCAGCAGCGGGGCGCGGACCGCCGGAGGGTTCCAGTCGTCGAGCAGACGGAAGTAGCCGCCCATCGCGGTCAGCCGGGTTCCGTCCATCGGGGCCGCCCGGTCCTCGCGGGCGAACATGCCGCCCAGCAGGACGTCGTTGAACTGGGTGATGCCCTGGTTGTCGGAGAGGTAGGTGTCCAGCAGCACCACGGCCGCCGGGCCTCCGCCGCGCTGTTCCAGCGCGGCGGCCACTCCGTGGGCGAGCGTGCCGCCGGAGGAGGAGCCGACCAGGACGAGCGTCCGTCCGGGCAGTTCCCGGAGCAGTGTCGTCGCCTGGAAGTCCAGCAGGGCCGGCATGTCGGCGGGCAGTTCCTCCTCGGGGGTGAACCCGGGGGCGTCCAGGGCGACGACGGCGTATCGGTCCCGGAAGCGGGAGGCGAACCGGGCGTACTGGTGGGCGCCGCCGAGGGCGACGACGGAGCCGAAGCAGACGAGTACGGGGGCGTCGGCGCGCTCGTTCAGGCGCACCAGCCGCGGCCCGGTGCCGGCGGCCGCGAGGTCGCTGCCGCTGTGGAAGGCCGGGCGCAGGGCTGAGGCGTTCTTGATCAGGGCGATGCCCTCGTCGATCCGACCGAGTGCGCAGGCCCGGCGGAACAGCACGCTCACCGGGTCGGTGTCGGCGGTATCGGTGCCGGGTGCTCCGGCTCCGGTTGCCGTTTCGTCTCCGGTTGCCGTTTCGGTTCGGGGGGTGTCCGTCGGGGCCTCGGCGGCGAGGCGCGCCGCGAGCGCGGCGGGGGTGGCGCTGTCGAAGACGGCGGAGGGCCGTAACCGCAGTCCGGTGATGGCGGCCAGCCGGTTGCGGAGCTCGACCGCGGTCAACGAGTCGAATCCGACGGAGAGGAAGGGCACTGTCGCGGACAGCGCCCCTGAGTCGGTGTGGCCGAGGACTTCGGCGGCCTGGGCGACGACGAGTTCGCACAGGACCAGCTCGCGTTCCTGTGCGTCGGCGGCGGTGTCGAGCCGGTGCCGCAGCGCTGCGGCGGCGGTCGGCGTCCCCTTCGCTCCGGTCGTCGCGGTCGGGCTGCGCCGGACCAGGGAGCGCAGCATAGGGTGCACCGGACCGCCGCCGCGCGCGCTGAGGTCGAGGTGGGCCAGGACGACGGGGCTCCCGTCTCCCGGCGGGGCGGCGTCCACGGCGCACGCGGTGTCCAGCAGCGCCATGGCCTCAGCGTCGGAGAGGCCGCGGGCACCGCGCCGGTCGATGCGTCGCCGTTCGGCATCGCCGAGCTCCGCCGTCATCCCGCTCACCCGCTCCCAGGGCCCCCAGGCCAGGGACAGGCCCGGCAGCCCGAGCCGTCGGCGTTCCGCGGTGAGGGCGTCGAGCGCGGCGTTGGCGGCCGCATAGGAAGCCTGGCCGGGGCTGCCCAGTACGCCCGCGGCGGAGGAGAAGACGACGAACGCCGAGAGGTCCGCTCCGCGCGTCAGCTGGTCGAGGTGGCGGGCGGCGTCGAACTTGGGCCGCAGGACGGCGGCCATCCGCTCCCCCGTCAGCCCGTCCAGCAGACCGTCGTCGAGCACTCCGGCGGTGTGGACCACGGCGGACAGCGGATGGCGTTCGGGGATGGCCGCGAGGGCGGCGGCCAGTGCCTGACGGTCCGACACATCGCAGCTGACGGAGGTCAGTTCGGCTCCGACCTCGGCCAGCTCCGCCGTCAGCTCCGGCATGCCGGGGGCGGCGGCGCCGCGGCGGCTCAGCACGAGGAGGTGACGTACCCCGTGCGCGGCGACCAGGTGGCGTGCCAGGACGGCCGCGAGAGTTCCGCCGCCGCTCAGCAGTACCGTCCCCTCGGACGGCCCGAACGAGCCTGGCGACCGGGTCGCTGTCGCGGGGCCGGGGGGCGTGGTGGAGGTGGTGGCCGCCGGCCGTACCAGCCGGGGCGCGTACAGGACGCCGCCGCGCAGGGCCGCCTGTGGTTCGCCCGTGGCCAGGAGATCGGCGAGCGCGTCGCCGAGACCGTCCGGATCCGGCCCTTCGGTGTCCAGCAGCACGAACCGGTCGGGGTGTTCGAGCTGAGCGGTCCTCAGGATGCCCCAGACGGCCGCCGCGCCGAGGTCCGCCGGCTGCGGCCGCGCGCCGAGCGGGCCGGTCGCACCCCCGGTGAGCACCACCAGGGGCGTACGGGCGGTGGTGTCGTCGGCCAGGTGGGCCTGGATGCGGCCCAGGACCCCGGACGCGACCGCGTGCACCGCCTCGGGGTCCTGGTCATGGGCAAGAACGTCCGCGGTCGCACCGTCCGCGGTCACGGTGTCGGCGGACGGGGGGCAGGCCAGCAACATCGCGTCGGGTGTCGCGGACCGGGGTTCGGCGGGGAAGGCGACCGGCAGCAGCCGCTCGTCCCGCGGGCCGAGGAGGCCCCAGCGGGTGACTGGGCGCGGGCCGGGCCCGGCAGTGACCGGCGTCCAGCCGACGTGGAAGACGGAGCCTGAGGACGCTCGCAGCGCGGCGGTGGACGCCGTGCGCAGGGTGAGCGAGCCGACCGTCGCCACGGTACGCCCCGAGAGGTCGGTGATCCGCGCGGCGACGGCGTCGGGGCCGTCGGGGCGCAGCCGGACGCGCAGCACCGGCTCATCGGAGGTTTCGATCGCGACGCGCTGCCAGGAGAACGGCAGAGGGACGCCGTCAGCGGGCTCCGCGGTCCCCGCGCTTTCGCGCAGACCGGCCGTCTGGAGGGCTGCGTCCAGGAGGGCCGGGTGCACTGCGAAGCCGTCCGCTCCGGTACCGGAGAGGTCATCGGGCAGGGCCACTTCGGCGTGGATCGTGTCCGTGGTGCGCCAGGCGGCGCGCAGGCCCCGGAACGCCGGGCCGTAGGCGACGCCCCGGGCTTCGAGCAGCCCGTACAGTTCGTCCACGTCCAGGGGGACGGCGTCGGGCGGGGGCCACGCGCCGGCCGGTTCGGCCGTGTCGTCCCCGTCGGCCGAAGGGTCCCGGGGGCCGACCGTGCCGGTCGCGTGCCGGGTCCAGGTCCGGGCGGCTGCGCCGGGAGTGGCCTCGGGCCGGGAGTGGAACTCCACCGGGCGCCGCCCCGTCCCGTCCTCGGCCCCCACCCGTACGCGCAGTTGCACGGCGTGGTCGTCGTCGGCGTCGCCTGGCAGCAGCAGCGGGGCGGCGAGGGTCAGTTCCTCCACGAGAGCGCAGCCGAGGCGGCGGCCCACGTGCGCGGCCAGCTCCACGAGGGCCGCGCCG
The DNA here is from genome assembly GCF_041435495.1 of Streptomyces sp. NBC_01116. Classification (NCBI taxonomy): domain Bacteria; kingdom Bacillati; phylum Actinomycetota; class Actinomycetes; order Kitasatosporales; family Streptomycetaceae; genus Streptomyces; species Streptomyces sp. NBC_01116. The sequence continues at coordinate 8,336,744 of NZ_CP108644.1, read as the reverse complement.
GGCAGGATCACGGCTCCGGCCACGGCGTGGTCGAGTAGCCAGGGGTGTGTGGCCGAAGAGAGCCGGCCGGTGAAGAGGGTGCCCGCGTCGTCGGGCAGTTCGACCTCGGCGCCGAGCAGCGGGTGGTCCACGGCGGACTGGCCGGTGGCCGCCGGGTCCCGGTCGGCCGGCAGGGCGTCGAGCCAGTAGCGGCGTCTCTGGAAGGCGTAGGTGGGCAGGTCCACCCGCTGGGCGCCGGTTCCCGCGAACAGCTGCTCCCAGTCGACGCGCAGGCCCCGGACGTGTGCCTCGGCGAGGGCGAGCTGGAGCCGGCGGAGCCCTCCGGCCCCGCGCCGCAGGGTGTCGAGCACCAGCGTCTCCGGGGCGCCCGCGTCGGCGGCCGTGTCCTCGATCCCGTACATCAGGGCGGGCTGGGGGCTGGACTCGATGAAGACGCGGTGCCCGGCCGCGAGGAGCGAGCGGGTCGCCCGCTCGAACTCGACGGTCTGCCGGAGGTTGCGGTACCAGTACTCGGCGTCCAGGGCCTTCGTGTCCAGCAGGCCGCCGGTCACGCTGGAGTAGTACGGCACCGCACCCGAGAGGGGGGTGATGCCGTCCAGGTCGGACAGCAGGCGCTCGCGGATCTCCTCCACGTGCGAGGAGTGCGACGCGTAGTCGACTTCGACGGGACTCGCCCATACCCCTTCCGCCAGGAGTTCCTGCACCAGTGCCGTGACCGCGTCCGCGTCGCCCGACACCACCGTCGACGACGGGCCGTTGACCGCGGCCACCGACAGCCGGCCCGCCCACGGGCCGGTGCGCTCCCGTGCCACGTCCACCGGCAACGGCACCGAGGCCATGCCACCGCGGCCCGCCAGCACCCCCACCGCACGGGAACGCAACGCCACCACACGGGCCCCGTCGTCGAGGCTCAGGCCGCCCGCCACGCAAGCGGCCGCGATCTCGCCCTGGGAGTGGCCGACCACAGCGTCCGGAACGACGCCGAACGCACGCCACACCTCCGCCAACGACACCATCACGGCCCACAGCACCGGCTGCACCACGTCGACCCGCGCCAGCAGCCGCTCCGAGCCCAGCGCTTCCGCCAACGACCAGTCGATGTACGGCGCCAGAGCCCGCCCGCACTCCGCCATCCGTTCCGCGAACACCTCCGATTCACCCAGCAGCTCCGCCGCCATCCCCACCCATTGCGAGCCATGGCCAGGGAACACGAGCACCGAACGGCCCGGGAGCAGCCCGGCACCGGCCACCACGCCCGACGAGCCCACACCCCGTGACAGGGCGGCGACACCGGCCAGCAGCTCATCCCGGTCCGCCCCCACCACCACGGCGCGCTCCGCGAACCGCGAACGCCCCACCGCCAGCGAATGACCCACGTCCACCACGCTCAGACCTGGTTCCGCCACCACCCGCTCGTGCAGCGCCGCCGCCTGCGCGCGCAGCGCATCCGGGGTACGCGCCGACAGTATCCAGGGGACGGCGGTGGGCACCGGCTCCGGCGTGACGGTCCGGTCAACCGGCCTGTCGGTGGCGGCCGTTGGGCCGGTGGGGGCGGGCGGGGCGGCGGGGGCCTGTTCGAGGACGATGTGGGCGTTGGTCCCGCTGGCACCGAAGGAGGACACCCCGGTCCGGCGCGGCCGTCCCGTCTCCGGCCAGGGGGTGGCCTCGGTGAGCAGGGAGACGGCTCCCTCGGTCCAGTCGATGCGGGGCGAGGGGCGGTCGACGTGCAGGGTGCGCGGCATCAGGCCGTGCCGCATCGCCAGCACCGACTTGATCACCCCGCCGACGCCCGCGGCGGCCTGGGTGTGGGACAGGTTGGACTTCAGCGATCCCAGCCACAGCGGACGTCCGGCGGGCCGTTCCTGCCCGTACGTGGCCAGCAGCGCCTGGGCCTCGATGGGGTCGCCGAGCGTGGTGCCGGTGCCGTGCGCCTCTACCATGTCCACCTCTGACGGGACGAGTCCCGCACGGGCGAGCGCCCCGCTGATGACGCGCTGCTGCGCGGGCCCGTTCGGCGCGGTCAGCCCGTTGCTGGCGCCGTCCTGGTTGACTGCCGAGCCGCGGATGACGGCCAGGACGGGATGCCCCGCGCGCCGGGCGTCCGAGAGCCGTTCCAGCAGGAGCAGGCCCAGTCCCTCCCCGAACCCGGCGCCGTCCGCCGCGGACGAGAAGGACTTGCTGCGACCGTCGGGGGCCAGGCCACGCTGGCGGCTGAATCCGACGTACAGGCCGGGGGTGGACATCACGGTCACCCCGCCGGCCAGGGCGAGGGTGGTGTCGCCGGAGCGCAGCCCTTGGCAGGCGAGGTGGACGGCGACCAGGGAGGACGAACAGGCGGTGTCCAGGGTGACCGCCGGGCCTTCCAGGCCCAGGGTGTAGGCGATCCGGCCCGAGGCGACGCTGGGGATGGTGCCGGTACCGAGGAAACCTTCCACTTCGTCGGGCACCTGGTCGAGCCGGGACGCGTATTCGCTGTAGATCACCCCGGTGTATACGCCGGTGCGGCTGCCGCGCAGGGTCGTCGGGTCGATGCCCGCACGTTCCACCGCTTCCCAGGACGCTTCCAGCAGCAGCCGCTGCTGCGGGTCCATGGCAAGGGCCTCGCGCGGGGAGATGCCGAAGAAGCCGGGGTCGAAGCCGGTCGCGTCGTGGAGGAAGCCGCCTTCACGGACGTAGAAGGTGCCGGGGGCGTCGGGGTCGGCGTCGAAGCCGCCCTCGACGTCCCAGCCGCGGTCGGTGGGGAACGGCGAGACCGCGTCGCGTTCCTTGACCAGCAGCTCCCACAGGTCTTCAGGGGTACGCACGCCGCCGGGGTAGCGGCAGCTCATCGCCACGATGGCGACGGGCTCGGCGGAGTCGTCGCGGAGCCGTCGGTTCTCCTGCCGCAGGCGCTGGTTGTCCAGCAACGAGGCACGCAGGGCGGTGACCACCTGGTCAGTGTCGGTGGGCATGGGGTTCGGCTTCTCCTTCTGCGGCTGTCGGTCAGTCACGTTCGCCGCCCAGGGCCATCCGGACGAGTTCGCCGACGGTCATGCCATTGATGTCGTCGGCGGCGGAAGCCGGCGCCTCCGGTCGGTCGGCGAGGTCCAGGAGCGCGTCGAGGAGACCGGCCCGGCGCAGTGCAGCGGGTGGGATCGCGGCGAGCAGGGAGCTGATCTCGTGGTCCTCGCGGTCCGCCCGGCCCGGCGTCCCGGCGGCCTTCCCGGTGGCGGCGGGACCGCCCGGCCCGTCGGGTACCAGGCACCTGGTGAGGTAGGCGGCGACGGCGGCCGGGGTGGGGTGGTCGAAGACCAGGGTCGCGGGCAGCCGGCGGCCGGTGGCGGCGCTGAGCCGGTTGCGGAGTTCGACGGAGGTGAGCGAGTCGAAGCCGAGGTCCTTGAACGCCTGGTCCGGTTCGATGCTCCCGGCTCCGCCGTGGCCGAGCACTTCGGCGCCCCGGCTCCGTACCAGGTCGAGCAGGGTAGCGACGCGTTCCTCCGGGGTGAGGGCGGTCAGCCGGCTGCGCAGCGAGTCCGCTTCCGCGGCGTCCGCCCCGGAGGCGGGGCGGCGTGGGGCGCCGGGTACCAGAGCCGAGAGCAGGGCCGGGACGGGTGCGGTCCGGGCCGCCGTCCGGAGCCGGCCGAAGTCGATCTTGACCGGGACGAGCAGCGGTTCGTCCAGGGTGAGCGCCGCGTCGAACAGTGCCAGACCTTCTTCGCTGCCGATGGCCGAGGTGCCTCCCCGGGCCATGCGCCGCAGGTCAGCGGCGGTGAGCGTCCCGGTCATCGTGCTGCGGTGCGCCCACAGGCCCCAGGCGAGTGACTGGGCGGGCAGTTTCAGGGCCCGGCGATGCTGGGCGAACGCATCGAGGAAGGCGTTGGCTGCCGCGTAGTTGCCCTGCCCGGCGTTGCCGACCGTGGCGGACGCGGAGGAGAACAGGACGAAGGCCGACAGCGGCAGATCACGGGTGAGGGCGTGCAGGTTGAGGACCGCGTCGACCTTGGGCCTCAGTACGTGGCGCATCCGCGCGGGGGTAAGCGACTCGACCGTCCCGTCGTCCAGGACGCCGGCCGCGTGGACGACCGCGCTCAGCGGACGGCCGACGGGGATGCCTGCGAGCAGGGCGGCGAGCGCGTCCCGGTCGGCGACGTCACATGCCTCCACGTCCACCCGGGCGCCGACTCCGCGCAGTTCGGCGGCGAGGTCGGCCAGTCCCGGGGCGTCCGCACCGCGCCTGCCGACGAGCAGCAGGTTCCGTACGCCGTGCGCGGTCACGAGGTGCTGTGCCACCAGGCCGCCGAGCGCGCCGCCGGCCCCGGTGACAAGGACGGTTCCCCCGTTCGCGGCGATACCGGACGATGTGTCCGGGTCCGAGCCCGAGAGCACGTCCGTGCCCGGGTTCGGGTCCGTCGCGATGGTGGCCCTGGTGAGACGGGCGGCGAGGAGCTGTCCGACGCGTATCGCCAGTTGGGGTTCCGTTCCGGCCAGTGCCCGGGGCAGCAGACCGGTCACGGCGGCCGCGTCGTCGGTATCGATCAGCAGGAAGCGGTCCGGATGCTCGGACTGGGCGGAGCGGACGAGGCCGCGGACCGCGGCGCCGGTGAGGTCGGTGACCTCCTCACCGGCTGCCGTGGAGACCGCGCCCCGGGTGACGATTACGAGCCGGGTGCCGTCGTCCCACCGCGGGTCGGCCAGCCAGTCCTGGACGAGCCGCAGGACATCATCCAGTGCGGTGTGCACGGACGCGGCGTCGGGCGGGGACGGGAGGCGCGGGGTGCGGTCGCACCAGGCCAGCACCACGGCGGGCGACGGCGCTCCCTCGTCCAGCTCGGCGCCGAGCGCGGCCAGGTCGGGATGGCTGTCCGGGAAGAGTTCCCCGCCGCCGAGGACGACGCAGTGTCCGAGCGGGTCGGCGGGTGCGGTGGCGGGCGCCGCCGACCACTGCAGTCGGTAGAGGGACTCCGGGCCTCCGCCCGGGCGGAGGGTGTCGAGATCGATCGGGCGGACGGCGAGCGCCTCGACCGACGCGACCGGAAGTCCGTTCGGGTCGGTCGCGTCGATCGACACCGATCCGTCCGGTCGGAAGCCGAGCCGCACCCTGAGCGCGGTGGCTCCGGAGGCGTACAGCCTGACTCCGCTCCAGGAGAACGGCAGGCCGGCGGACGGCCGGTCCGGGCCCGGTCCGGTTTCCGGCTGAGCGCGCAGGAACAGCCCCTGGAGGGCGGCGTCCAAGAGGGCGGGGTGCACACCGAAGGCGGAGGCGGACCGGTGCTGATCCTCGGGCAGGCGTACCTCGGTGAAGATGTCGTCGCCTCGGCGCCAGGCCATGGTGAGCCCGCGGAAGGCGGGTCCGTAGCCGTAACCCGAGGCGTGGAACCGCTCGTACAACTCCTCGACGGGGACCGGGACGGCGCCGGGCGGGGGCCAGGAGCCGACGCCGTCCGGTGCCGGTGCGGACGGCCGCTCGCGGGTCGTGGCGTCGGCGGTGAGCACGCCGGTAGCGTGCGCGGTCCAGTGCGGGGTCGTCGCGTCCTCGCGGCAGGAGAACAGGTCCAGGGAGCGGCTGCCGGACGCGTCCGCGACGCCGACCCGCACTTGCAGGCGGACGGCGGTGTCAGCGGGTATCAACAGCGGTGACTGGAGCGTCAGTTCCTCCACCGCTTGGCATCCGGCCTCGTCCGCCGCGCGTACGGCGAGTTCCGCGAAGGCCGCGCCGGGCAGCAGAACCGTACCGGCCACAGCGTGGTCGGCGAGCCAGGGGTGGGTACGCAGCGACAACCGGCCGCTGAGCAGCAGCTCGCCCGTGTCGGCCAGTTCGATGGCCGCTCCGAGGACGGGGTGGTGGGCCGGGTCGAGCCCGGCCGAGCCCACATCGGCCGCGGTGGTGGGCGCCGGCTCGGGCCAGTAACGTCGCCGCTGGAAGGCGTACGTCGGCAGCTCGACGCGCCGCGCCCCCGGGAACACACCCGACCAGTCCACCTCCAGGCCGCGCTCCCACGCACGGCCCACCGCACGCAACACCTGCTCCGGCCCGCCCTCATCACGCCGCAACGTCCCCAGCACCGCGGCATCCACACCCGCGGCCTCCACCGACTCCCCCACCGCAACACCCAGCACCGGATGCGGGCCGGCCTCCACGAAGAACCGGAAACCATCGGCCAGCAGCGCACCCGTCGCCCGCTCGAACTCGACGGTCTCCCGAAGATTCCGGTACCAGTACCCCGCGTCCAGAGCCTTCGTGTCCAACAGGCCACCGGTCACGCTCGAATAGAACGGGACCGAACCCGAAACCGGAGCGATACCCGCCAGATCGGAGAGCAACCGCTCACGGATCTCCTCCACATGCGAGGAATGCGACGCGTAATCGACCTCGACACGACGGGCCCGGACACCCTCACCGATCAGTTCTCCAAGAAGCCCCGCAACCGCGTCCGCGTCACCCGAAACCACCGTCGACGACGGGCCGTTCACCGCCGCCACCGACAACCGGCCACCCCACCCCACAAGACGCCCAGCCACCACACCCACCGGCAACGGCACCGACGCCATACCACCCCGACCCGCCAACACCCCCACCGCACGAGAACGCAACGCCACCACACGCGCCCCGTCACCCAAACTCAGACCACCCGCCACACACGCAGCGGCAACCTCACCCTGCGAATGACCCACCACACCATCCGGAACCACACCGAACGACCGCCACACCTCCGCCAACGACACCATCACCGCCCACAACACCGGCTGCACCACATCAACCCGCGCCAACAAACACTCCGAACCCAACGCCTCCACCAACGACCAGTCCACATACGGAGAAAGAGCCCGCTCACACTCCGCCATCCGCCCCGCGAACACACCCGACCCACCCAACAACCCCGCAGCCATCCCCACCCACTGCGAACCCTGACCCGGAAACACCAACACCACACGACCCTCGACCGTCCGACCGCCGTCCCACCCTCCCGAGTCGTCGTCGGCCATCCGGCCGAGCAGGGTGTGGAGTTGGTCCCGGTCTCCGATCAGTGCCTTCCGGTACTCGAAGGCGGTGCGCGCGTGCAGGGCGGACCCGATGTCGCGCGGTTCGGGTACGGGGCTGCCGTCCAGGTGGCGGCGTAGGCGGTCGGCCTGGGAGCGCAGTGCCCGCGGGTTCTTGGCCGACAGCAGCCAGGGCACGGCCGGCAAGGGGGTGCCCTCGGCCGTCGGGCCGTCGTCTTCGAGGGGGGTGTGTTCGAGGATGGTGTGGACGTTGGTGCCGCTGAGGCCGAAGGAGGACACTCCGGCCCGGAAAGGGCGACCGTGGGGCGGCCAGGGCTGCTGCTCGGTCGCGAGAACCAGCTCTCCGCGCGTCCAGTCGACGTGGCTGGAGGGCCTGCCGACATGCAGGGTTCGGGGCACCTGCCCGTGCTGCATGGACAGCACCGTCTTGATGACCCCCGCCACACCCGATGCCGCCTGGGCGTGGCCCAGGTTGGACTTGAGGGAGCCGACCAGCAGGGGACGATCGGCGAGCCGGTCCTGGCCGTACGTGGCCAGCAACGCCTGCGCTTCGATGGGGTCGCCGAGAGTGGTGCCGGTGCCGTGCGCCTCCACCACATCCACCTCGGACGCCGACAACCCCGCATCCGCCAACGCCGCACGGATCACCCGTTGCTGGGAGGGGCCGTTGGGGGCGGAGAGGCCGTTGCTGGCGCCGTCCTGGTTGACAGCGGAGCCGCGTACCACCGCCAGTACCGGGTGTCCGTTGCGCCGGGCGTCCGACAGCCGCTCCAGCAGCAGGACCCCGACGCCCTCGCCCATGCCCATGCCGTCCGCGTCGTCCGAGAATGCCTTGCAGCGGCCGTCCTCGGCGAGTCCCCGCTGGCGGGAGAAGCTGATGAGGGCGCCGGGGGTCGCCATCACGGCGACGCCGCCGACCAGGGCGAGGGAGCAGTCGCCGCCGCGCAGCGCCCGGCCTGCGAGGTGCATGGCGACGAGTGAGGAGGAGCAGGCGGTGTCGATGGTCACCGCGGGGCCCTCCAGACCCAGGGTGTAGGCGACCCGGCCGGATACAACGCTGGGTGCGCTGCCGGTGAGCAGGTGGCCGTCTCCTTCCTCCGACCGGGCGACGACGGCCGCGTAGTCGGCGTAGTTGACGCCGGTGAACACTCCGGTGGGGCTGCCTCGCAGGGCGGTCGGGTCGATGGCGGCGCGTTCGATCGCCTCCCAGGTGGTTTCCAGCAGCAGCCGCTGCTGCGGGTCCATGGCCAGGGCCTCGCGCGGCGAGATGCCGAAGAACTCCGCGTCGAAATCGGCCGCGTCGTGCAGGAAGCCGCCCCGCCGGGTCGTCGAGGTGCCGGGGCGGTCGGAGTCGGGGTCGTAGAGGGCTTCGATGTCCCAGCCCCGGTCGATGGGGAAGTCGGAGACGGCGTCGCCGCCGTCGGCGAGCAGGCGCCACAGGTCTTCGGGTGTGCCGATGCCGCCGGGGAAGCGGCAGGCCATGGACACGATCGCGATCGGCTCGTCGTCGGGTGCGGGCGGGTGCGCGGCGGAGTCCGGACCGGAGAGGTCCGGGGCGGAGGGGCGCGGCTCGGTGGCCTGCCGGCCGAGCAGTTCGGCGCGGATCTCCTGGGCGAGCGCGGTGGACGACGGGTGGTCGAAGACCAGGGTGGACGGCAGCCGCAGTCCGGTGGCGGCGTTGATCCGGTTGCGGAGTTCGACTGCGGTGAGGGAGGCGAAGCCCATGTCCTGGAAGGCCCTGCCGGGCCGGATCGCGTCCACCGTGGGATGGCCGAGGACGGCTGCCGCGTGGGTGCGGACCAGGTCGAGCAGCAGGCGGTGCTGCTCGGATCTGCCGAGGGTGGCGAGCTGTTGGCGCAGCAGTGCGGCGGCGGGTGCCTCCGAGTCGCCGGTCGCGGCCTCCAGGGCGCGGCGGGCTTCGGGGATGCCGGTGAGCAGCGGGCTGGGGCGGGTGGAGGTGAAGACGGCGGCGAACCGCTCCCAGTCGACGTCGGCGACGGCGAGTACGGTCTCGTCGTCGTCCAGCGCCTGTCGCAGGGCGTGGACGGCGAGATCGGGGTCGATCCGGGGCAGGCCGTGCTGCTCCAGTTTGAACAGGTCGGCGTCCTCTCCGGCGATGCGGTCCTGCCAGGGGTTCTCGGCCTGCCAGATGCCCCAGTCGACGGTGGTGGCGGTGAGGCCGCGGGCCCGGCGGTGCTGGGCCAGGGCGTCGAGGTAGGCGTTGGCCGCGGCGTAGGCGCCGTGGTCGCCGCTGCCCCAGACTCCGGCGATCGAGGAGAACAGGACGAAGGCGTCGAGTTCGCGGTCGAGCAGGGCGTCGAGGTGTTCGGCGCCGGCGGCCTTGGCGGCGACGATCTGTTCGAACGCGGACATCGGTGTGCCGTCCAGGGGGGCGAGCGCTACGAAGGCGGCCGCGTGGACGACTGCGGCGACCGGGTCGCCCGCCGTCTCCAAGCCGCTGAGCAGCGCCGCCACCGCCTGACGATCCGCCAGATCACAGACAGGCAGGGTGAGTCGTACGCCGAGGGCGGCCAGCTCCGCGGCGAGTTCGGCCGCGCCGGGTGCCTGGGGGCCACGGCGGCCGGGCAGGACGAGGTGGGTGGCGCCGCTGCGGGCCAGCCAGCGGGCGAGGTGCGGGCCGACGGCTCCGGTGCCGCCGGTCAGCAGGACGGTGCCGCGGGGCTTCCAGTGCTTCGCACGGCCGCCGCTCCGGGGGGCGCGCCGGAGGCGGCGGGCCAGGAGGCCGGTGGGGCGCAGGGCGAGCTGGTCCTCGCGGCCGACGCCGTCGGTGCCGGGGCCGGAGGCCGTCAGTACGGCGGCGAGCCGGGTCCTGGCGCGGGCGTCGAGGTCCGGCGGCAGGTCGACGAGTCCGCCCCAGCGGGCGGACAGTTCCAGCGCGGCCACCAGTCCGGTGCCCCAGACCAGTGCCTGGCGGGGGTGGGTGACCAGGTCGTCCGGGCCCGTGGACACAGCCCCGGCGGTGGCGCACCAGAGGGGTGCCGTGAGGGCGAGGTCGCCCAGGGCCTGCACCAGGGCGACGGTGAGTGCCGTCCCGGTGGGCAGGGCCGGGTGGTCCGGGTGGGGCTGGTCGGCGGCGGCCAGCAGCGACAGCACGCCCGTGGGGGCGTGGTCGCCGAGGGCGGTGGCGAGCGTGTCCGCGAGGTCCGTGCGGCGGATGGCGTCGGCCGTGAGTTCGGCCGTGACGACGGTGGCGCCCGCTTCGGTGAGTGCGAGCAGCGGGCCGCGTACCTGTGCGTCGTCGTCGTGTCCGGCGGGCAGGACGACGAGCCAGGTGCCGGCGGCGGGGGCGGCGGCCGCCGGGTCGGGCAGGGGCTGCCAGCCGATGCGGTAGCGCCAGGAGTCGATGACGCTCTCGTCGCGCCGCTGTTTGCGCCAGCCCCGCAGGGCCGGCAGTACGGGGGCGAGGGCGTCCTCGTCGACGGCGAGGTGGGCGGCGAGCTCGGCCGGGGCGTCGTGGTCGACCATGTGCCAGAAGGCCGTGTCGTGCGGGTCGGCGGCGGCCGGTCCGGTGTCGGGCGCCGCCTCCGGCTCCAGCCAGTAGCGCCGCAGTTGGAAGGGGTATCCGGGCAGGGCGGTCGGGCGGGCGCCGGTGCCGGCGTACACCGCGGACCAGTCGACGGCCGCGCCCGCCACCCACAGTTCGGCGGCCGAGCGCAGGGCCCGGCGCAGTCCGCCGTCGTCGCGGCGCAGGGTGCCGACGACCACGGGCGGCTCCGCCGCGCCGGTGGCCTCGGCGGTGTCCTGGAGGGCCATGGTCAGCACCGGGTGCGGCGACACCTCGACGAAGACCTCGTGGCCCTGCTCGACCAGGGAGCGTACGGCCGCGTCGAAGCGGACGGTCCCGCGGAGGTTGCGGTACCAGTAGTCGGCGTCCATGGCCGTGGTGTCGAGCCGGTCGCCGGTGACGGTGGAGAACAACGGGATCCGGGCCGGGAGAGGGCGTACGCCGGCCAGCGCGGCCAGCACTTCGGACCTGATCCGTTCGACCTGGGCCGAGTGCGAGGCGTAGTCCACGGGTACGGACCGGGCCCGTACACCCTGTGCGGCGCAGTGGGCGAGCAGTTCGGCGAGGGCCCGGGGCTCCCCCGAGACCACCACGGCGGCGGGCCCGTTGACGGCGGCCACCGACAGCTTCTCGGCCCAGGGGGCGATCTCGGCGCGGACCCGGTCCTCGGGCAGCGACACCGCAGCCATGCCACCGAGTCCGGCCAGCGCCCGGATGGCCCGGCTGCGCAGGGCGACGACCTTCGCCCCGTCCTCCAGGCTCAGCGCTCCCGCCACCACGGCGGCGGCGATCTCTCCCTGGCTGTGCCCGACCACGGCGTCGGGCCGGACGCCCCAGGACTCCCAGTGCGCGGCCAAGGACACCATCACCGCCCACAGCACCGGCTGCACCACGTCCACCCGTTCCAGGGAGGGCGCCCCGGGCGCGCCCTCAAGGACGGCAAAGAGCCGCCAGTCGACATGGGCGGAGAGGGCGGTGTCGCAGGCGGCGAGGCGGTCCCGGAAGACGGGGCTGGTGGCGAACAGGTCCCGTGCCATGCCGGCCCACTGGGAGCCCTGGCCGGGGAACACCAATGCCGTCCGGCCCTCGACGACCCGGCCGGTGCCCGTGACGACGTCAGCGGGCGTGGCCGGGGCGGGAGCCAGGGCCGGGCCGGTGGGGAGGTCCGTGCCCGGTCCGGTCAGGGCGGCGAGCCCGTTCAGCAGTGCGGGGTGCCCGTCGCCGATCACCACGGCCCGGTGTTCGAAGGCGGACCGGGTGGTCGCCAGCGAGAACCCGATATCGGCCGGCCGTGCGGGCGCGTCCGTGGCGAGCCGGGCGCGCAGCCGGGCCGCCTGGTCCCCGAGCGCGGACGCGGTGCGGCCGGACAGCACCCAGGGCATCGCGGCCCCGGGCGCGCCCGCCGGCTCCGCCGACGGCCCGGACCCGGGCGCCGGACCGGCCCCCGCGCTCGGCCCGGCCACGGTGTTTGGCCCGTCGGTCACTGCTTCCGGTCCGTCGGCCGGTTCCGGCTCCGGCGCCTGTTCGAGGACGACGTGGGCGTTGGTGCCGCTCATGCCGAACGAGGACACCCCGGCCCGGCGCGGCCGGTCGACGACGGGCCAGTCGCGGGCCTCGGTGAGGAGTTCGACGGCGCCCGAGGACCAGTCGGCGTGCGGGGTGGGCGCGTCCACGTGCAGGGTGCGCGGCAGGACGCCGTGCCGCAGCGCGAGCACCGTCTTGATGACCCCGGCGACTCCGGCGGCGGCCTGGGTGTGCCCGATGTTCGACTTCAGCGACCCCAGCCACAGCGGGCGGTCGGCGGGCCGGTCCTGACCGTACGTGGACAGCACCGCGTCGGCTTCGATCGGGTCGCCCAGCCGGGTCCCGGTGCCGTGCGCCTCCACCGCGTCGACCTCGGAGGCGGTCAGTCCGGCGTCGGCGAGGGCCGCCCGGATCACCCGCTGCTGGGACGGGCCGTTGGGGGCGGTCAGACCGTTGCTGGCACCGTCCTGGTTGATCGCCGAGCCGCGCAGCACGGCCAGCACCGTACGGCCGTTGCGGCGCGCGTCCGACAGCCGCTCCAGCAGCAGCATCCCCACGCCCTCGCCCCATCCGGTGCCGTCCGCGGCCGCCGCGAACGGCTTGCAGCGACCGTCGGGGGACATCGCGCCCTGCCTGCTGAACTCGACGAACACCGCCGGCAGTGCCATCACGCTGACCCCGCCGGCGAGCGCGAGCGAGCACTCACCGGCCCGCAGGGACCGCGCCGCGAGGTGCAGCGCCACCAGCGAGGCCGAACAGGCGGTGTCCACGGTGACGGCGGGGCCTTCGAGACCGAGCGCGTAGGACACCCGCCCGGACATCACGCTCATCGAGTTCCCCGTCATCAGGAACCCCTGGACGGCTTCGGCGGCGCCGGAGCCCAGCGTCGCGTACCCCTGGTCGATGGCCGCGGCGTACACCCCGGTACGGCTGCCCCGCAGGGTGAGCGGGTCGATACCGGCCCGCTCGACGGCCTCCCAGGACGCCATCAGCAGCAGCCGCTGCTGCGGGTCCATCGCGATCGCCTCACGGGGCGAGATGCCGAAGAAGTCCGGATCGAAGTCCGCCGCGCCGTCCAGAAACGCCCCCTGCCCGGGTACCGTACCGCCGGACGGCCAGGCGGTCTCCCAGCCCCGGTCGCCGGGGACGGGCGCGACGGTGTCGCGGCCTCCGGCGAGCAGTTCCCACAAGTCCTCCGGGGTGCGGACACCGCCGGGGAACCGGCAGCTCATCGCCACGATCGCGATCGGCTCGCTCGTACGGGCCTCGGCCTCCCGGAGCCGCTGCCGGGTGTCCCGCAGGTCGATGGTCACCCGGTTGAGGTAGTCGCGCATCCTCTGGTCGCTCACTGGACACCGCTGCTTTCGTCTCGGGATGCTCGGGGCTCGTCTCGGGATGCGCGGGGGGCGGGGACGGCGCGGTCCGGTGCCCTGGTCATGCGGATCCCAACTGCCGGTCGATGTAGTCGAACACCTCGTCGTCGCTGGCCGCCTCGATCAGGTCGGGGGCCAGGTCGTCCGCGTCGCCCGTGGGGCGGGCGGTGGTGGCCGGTATCCCGCTCGGCAGCGGGCGGGTCAACACTCCCCTTATCCGGGCCGCGAGTTCGTCGCTGACGCCGTCCGGCGGCAGGGCGTCGAGCAGGGCCTCCAGGGTGTCGAGCCCGGCCCGGACCGCCGCGTCGTCCGTCGGGCGGGCGGCGGTAGCCCGCTGGGCGAGGTGGCGTGCCAGTGCCTCCGGGGTGGGGTGGTCGAAGACGAGGGCGGCCGGCAGCCGCAGCCCGGTCGAGGACGCCAGCCGGTTACGCAGTTCGACCCCGGTGAGGGAGTCGAAGCCGACGTCCTTGAACGGGCGGGCCGAGCGGATCAGATCCGGCGAACTGTGGCCGAGCACCGCCGCGGCGTTGCCACGCACCAGGTCGAGCAGGGTCCGGTACAGCTCGGCCTCGGGAAGCTCGGCGAGCTGCCGCGCCATCGAGCGGGCCGGTGCCGCGGCGGCGCCGGTACGGGCGGGACGTACCAGGCCGCGGAGCACGGCGGGCAGCCGGTCGTCCGCCCGCAGCACGGACGGGGCGATCCTGGCCGCGAGCCGGTAGGCGTACGGGGAGTCCAGCGCCGCGTCGAACAGGGCGAGGCCCTCCGCCGAGGTCAGTGCGCCCGCCCCGGCGCCCCGGCCCGCGGTGACGGCGGCGGTCATCTCACTGCGCTCCTCCCACAGGCCCCAGCCGACGGACAGGCCGGGCAGTCCCTCGGCCCGGCGTTCGGCGGCGAGGGCGTCGAGGACCGCGTTGGCCGCGGCGTAGTTCGCCTGCCCGGCCGCGCCGAACAGGGCGGCGCCCGAGGAGAACAGGACCAGCGCCGCGAGGTCGAGGTCGCGCGTTAGTTCGTGCAGGGCCAGCGCCGCGTCCACCTTGGGCCGCAGGACGCGGTCGAGCCGGTCCGGGGTCAGCCCGGCGATCGTGGCGTCGTCCAGGACACCGGCCGCGTGGACGACGGCGGTCAACGGGTGCACGGCGGGCACCGACACGAGCAGGGCGGCGAGCGCGGCGCGGTCGGCGACGTCACAGGCGGCGACGGTCACCGACGCCCCGAGCCTGGTCAGTTCCCCCACCAACTCCGGCATTCCGTCGGCGGAGCCGCCCCGCCGGCCCGCCAGCAGCAGGTGCCGGGCGCCGTGCGCGACGACCAGGTGCCGGGCCAGGAGCTGTCCCAGGGTGCCGGTGGCCCCGGTGACCAGGACGGTTCCCTCGGGGTCCGGCGGAACGGGCATCAGCAGGACGTTCTTGCCGACACCCCGGGCCTGGCTGAGCGAGCGCAGGGCGGCCGGGGCCTGCCGGACGTCCCAGCCGGTGACGGGCAGGGGACGCAGCACTCCCTGCTCGAACAGGCCCAGGACGTCGGCGAGCATCTCGCCGACACGCTCCGGACCGGCCTCCATCAGGTCGAACGCCCGGTAGCGCACCCCGGGGTGCTGCCGGGCGACCGTCTCGGGGTCGCGGACGTCGGTCTTGCCCATCTCCACGAACCGGCCGCCGTTCGGCAGCAGCAGCAGACCGGCGTCGACGAACTCCCGCGCCAGGCTGTCGAGGACGACGTCGACGCCCCGCCCACCGGTGGCCGTCAGGAACTTCTCGGCGAAGCCCGTGGTCCGGGTCGAGGCGATGTGTGCGTCGTCCAGCCCGCCGGCCCGTAGGACGTCCCACTTGGCGGGGGAGGCGGTCGCGAACACCCGCGCACCGGCGTGCCGGGCGAGCTGCACCGCCGCCATGCCGACACCGCCGGCCGCGGCGTGGACCAGGACCGATTCCCCGCGCCGCAGTCCGCCGAGATCGAACAGACCGTAGTAGGCGGTGAGGAACACCACCGGCACGGATGCGGCGCGGGCGAAGGACCAGCCCGCCGGTATCCGGGCGACGGTACGGCGGTCGGCGACGGCGGTCGGGCCGAACGCACCCCCGAAGATCCCCATTACGCGGTCCCCGAGCACCAGGTCGTCCACACCCGGGCCCACCTCGATGACGGTTCCGGCGCCCTCGCTGCCCAAGCCCTGCTGTTCGGGGTCGGGGTCCAGGCCGAGCGTGGCGATGACGTCGTGGAAGTTCAGCCCGGCGGCGCGCACCGCGATCCGTACCTCGCCCTTGGCCAGCGGGGCGAGGGCCGCGGGAGCGGGCTCCGCCGTGATGTCCTCCAGGGAGCCCCGGCCGTCGGTGGTGAGCCGCCAGGCGGCGCCGTCCGGCAGGGACAGCGTGCCGTCCGGCCGTCCGCCTCGGACCAGGCGCGGCAGCAGCGGCGGGCCGGTCCGCAGCGCCAGCTCGGGTTCCCCGGCGGCGAGCGCCGCGGTCAGGGCGTCCGCCGGCTCGCCGGTCCCGGCCGCGTCGATGAGGACGAAGCGCCCGGGGTGCTCGGCCCGCGCGCTGCGCACCAGGCCCCACAGCGCGGCCTGGGCGGGATCGACGGGACGGTCGACCGGTCCGGTACGTACCGCGTCCGTGGTGAGCAGCGCCAGCCTGGCCGCTGCGAACCGCTCGTCGGCCAGCCACTGCTGTACGAGGGCGAGGCCCCGGTGTGCGGTGGCGCGGACCCGGTCCGCGGAGTCGGGCAGGTCGGCGGTGGCGACGGTCGCCACGATCACCTCGGGGAGGGTGGCGCCCGCTCCGAGGGCTGCCCCCAGGGCGTCGAGGTCCTGCCATGACACCACGCCGGGAAAGGCACCGCCGAGGGCGGCCCAGGTGGGCGCGGCGCTGCCGGCCGGTTCGGTGGCCGGGGTCCAGTCGAGGCGGTACAGCAGGTCGGCGTGGGCAGTCGCGGAGAGCGGCCCGCCCTCGGCCGGCGGCCTCAGCAGCAGGGACTCCACGCCGAGCACCTGTCGGCCGGACAGGTCGTGGGCGTGCAGGGTGACGGCCTCCGGCGCGTCGGCGGCGAGCCGTACGCGCAGCATGGTGGCGCCGGTGATCCCGCAGGTCACACCATTCCAGCTGAAGGGCAGCCGGGCCCGACCGTCCTGGTCGGGCAGCAGCGCGGCAATCTGGAGGGCCGCGTCCAGCAGCGCGGGGTGCAACACGCATCCGGCGGCGTCGGCGTGCTGCGGCTCCGGCAGCACCACCTCGGCGAACACCTCACCGCCGCGGAGCCACGCGGCACGGATGCCGCGGAAGGCGGGGCCGTAGTGGTGGCCGGCCTCGGCGAAGCGCTCGTAGAGGTCGCCGGTGTCCACGGGTTCGGCACCGGAGGGCGGCCAGCTCAGCAGACCGGCCGCGGCCGGATCCCCGGCGGGCCGGGGCGCCAGGGTGCCGGTGGCGTGCTCGGTCCAGGGCGCGTCGGCGTCCCGTGCCGTACGGGCGAACACGCTGAGCCTCCGCCGACCGTCGCCGTCGGGCGCGGCGACCCGGAGCTGTAGGCGGACGGCTCCCTCGTCCGGTAGCACCAGCGCCGATCCGAGGATGAGTTCCTCGACCACCGGGCAGTCCGCCTCGGCCCCGGCGCGCAGCGCGAGTTCGAGAAAGGCGGTGCCGGGGAAGAGGACGATGCCCGACACCGCGTGGTCGGCGAGCCAGGGGTGGGTGTCCAGCGCGATCCGGCCGCTGAGCAGCAGCTCATCGGAGTCCGCGACCTGCGTCGCCGCACCGAGCAGCGGGTGTCCGGTCGTGGCGAGACCCGCCGAGGCGACGTCCCAGCTCGTGGTCGGAACGTCGAGCCAGTAGCGGTTGCGCTGGAAGGCGTACGTCGGCAGCTCGACGCGCCGCGCCCCCGGGAACACACCCGACCAGTCCACCTCCAGGCCGCGCTCCCACGCACGGCCCACCGCACGCAACACCTGCTCCGGCCCGCCCTCATCACGCCGCAACGTCCCCAGCACCGCAGCATCCACACCCGCGGCCTCCACCGACTCCCCCACCGCAACACCCAGCACCGGATGCGGACCGGCCTCCACGAAGAACCGGAAACCATCGGCCAGCAGCGCACCCGTCGCCCGCTCGAACTCGACGGTCTCCCGAAGATTCCGGTACCAGTACCCCGCGTCCAGAGCCTTCGTGTCCAACAGGCCACCGGTCACGCTCGAATAGAACGGCACCGAACCCGAAACCGGAGCGATACCCGCCAGATCGGAGAGCAACCGCTCACGGATCTCCTCCACATGCGAGGAATGCGACGCGTAATCGACCTCGACACGACGGGCCCGGACACCCTCACCGATCAGTTCTCCAAGAAGCCCCGCCACCGCGTCCGCGTCACCCGAAACCACCGTCGACGACGGGCCGTTCACCGCCGCCACCGACAACCGGCCACCCCACCCCGCAAGACGCCCAGCCACCACACCCACCGGCAACGGCACCGACGCCATACCACCCCGACCCGCCAACACCCCCACCGCACGAGAACGCAACGCCACCACACGCGCCCCGTCACCCAAACTCAGACCACCCGCCACACACGCAGCGGCAACCTCACCCTGCGAATGACCCACCACACCATCCGGAACCACACCGAACGACCGCCACACCTCCGCCAACGACACCATCACCGCCCACAACACCGGCTGCACCACATCAACCCGCGCCAACAAACACTCCGAACCCAACGCCTCCACCAACGACCAGTCCACATACGGAGAAAGAGCCCGCTCACACTCCGCCATCCGCCCCGCGAACACACCCGACCCACCCAACAACCCCGCAGCCATCCCCACCCACTGCGAACCCTGACCCGGAAACACCAACACCACACGACCGGAAACCAATCCGCCGCCAGACACCGCAGCGGCCTGTGACAGCGCGGTCAGGTGCTCGGCAGAGTTCTCCTCCGTGCCCACCAACACCGCGCGGTGTCCCAGCGCGCTGCGGCCCGTGGCCAGGGAGAAGGCCACGTCCGCGGCGCGGACGCCCGAACCGTCTCCGATCCGGTCCAACAGCGCCGCGGCCTGGGCGCGCAGCGCCTCCGGAGTGCGCGCCGAGAGGAGCAAAGGGACGGCGGCGGGTACGGCCTCCGGTGTCCCGGGCCCGTCAACGAGCGTGTCCGCGGCAACTGCCGGGTCGGTCGGGGCCTGTTCCAGGATCAGATGGGCGTTGGTGCCGCTGACGCCGAAGGAGGACACCCCGACCCTGCGCGGGCGTCCCGTGTCGTCCCACGCACGGGCCTCCGTCAGCAGTCGGCCGGCTCCGGCCGACCAGTCCACCTCGGGCGTGGGACCGTCCACGTGCAGCGTCTTGGGCATCACCCCGTGCCGCAGGCCGAGCACCGACTTGATGACCCCCGCCACACCGGCAGCAGCCGAGGTGTGGCCGATGTTCGACTTCAACGAGCCGATCCACACCGGCCGGTCCACCGGACGGTCCTGCCCGTACGTCGCCAGCAGAGCCTGCGCCTCGATCGGGTCGCCCAACCGCGTCCCCGTACCATGCGCCTCCACCACATCCACGTCCGACGCCACCAGCCCCGCGTCCGCCAACGCCGCACGAATCACCCGCTGCTGCGACGGACCATTCGGCGCCGTCAGACCATTGCTCGCACCATCCTGATTCACCGCCGAACCACGCACCACCGCCAGCACCGGATGCCCACGGCGCCGCGCGTCCGACAACCGCTCCACCAGCAGCATGCCCGTGCCTTCGCCGAAGGCGGTCCCGTCAGCCGCCGCGGCGAAGGACTTGCAGCGGCCGTCCGGGGCCAGTCCGCCCTGTCGGCTGAACTCGACGAACAGTTCGGGGCTGCACATCACGTTGACGCCGCCGGCCAGGGCCAGTGAGCATTCGCCGGATCGCAGCGCCCGTACCGCGAGGTGCAGGGCCACCAGCGAGGACGAGCACGCCGTGTCCACGGTGAGTGCGGGGCCTTCCAGGCCGAAGAAGTAGGCCAGGCGTCCGGAGACGATGCTTCCCGAGTTGCCGGTGCCGAGGAATCCTTCGACGTCCTCGGGGATGTAGGGCAGCAGCCGGGCTGCGTAGTCCTGCTGCATCAGGCCGACGTACGTGCCGACCGGGGTGCCGCGCAGGGTGGACGGGTCGATGGCCGCACGCTCGAAGAGTTCCCAGGTGGTTTCCAGGAGCAGCCGCTGCTGCGGGTCCATCGCCAGGGCCTCGCGCGGCGAGATGCCGAAGAACTCCGCGTCGAAATCGGCCGCGTCGTGCAGGAAGCCGCCGTCGCGGGTGATGGAGGTGCCGATGCGGTCGGGATCGGGGTCGTAGAGCGTGTCCGGGCTCCAGCCCCGGTCGGTGGGGAAACCGGAGATGCCGTCGCGGCCCTCGGCCAGCATCCGCCACAGGTCCTCGGGTGAGCGGACACCGCCGGGGAGGCGGCAGGCCGCGGAGACGATCGCGATCAGGTCGTCGTCCGCGTCCCGGTCCCGACCGGCCGGCCCCGTGGGCACGGCGGGCATGACGGCCCTGGCCGCTTCCGTGCCCGTGAGCCCGGCGCCCAGGAATTCCGCGAGCGCCGCCGGGGTCGGGTGGTCGAACACCAGGCCGGCGGGAAGCCGCAGGCCGGTGGCGGCGTTCAGGCGGTTGCGCAGTTCCACCGAGGCCAGCGAGTCGAATCCCAGTTCGCGGAAGGCCCGTCCGGGGTCGAGGGTGTCCGGGGACGTGTGGCCGAGGACGGCTGCCGCGTGGGTGCGGACGAGTTCGACGAGCAGCCGGGTCCGTCCGTTGGCGTCGAGGGCCGCGAGGCGCCGGCGCAGGGCGTTGTCGTCGACCGTCGCCTCCGCAGCCGTGGCCGCCCGGCGCGGCTGTGTGCGCACCAGGCCGCGAAGCAGCGGCGGCAGGGAACCGTCCGCCGCCGCGGACCGCAGGGCCGCGGCGTCGAGGCGCATCGGGAGCAGGGCGGCCCGGTCCACGGCGAGGGCGGTGTCGAAGAGCGCGAGCCCCCGTTCGGTGGAGAGCGGTGGCATCCCGGACCGGGCGAGGCGTCGTACGTCGTCCGCGTCCAGGTGTCCGGTGAGGGCGCTGGGCTGCTCCCACAGGGTCCAGGCCAGGGACTGGCCGGCCAGCCCCGCCGCTCGGCGCTGGGCGGCCAGGGCGTCGAGGAAGGCGTTGGCGGCGGCGTAGTTGGCCTGCCCGGGGCCGCCGAAGGTGCCCGCGGCCGAGGAGAAGAGCACGAAGTGCGTGAGGTCGAGGTCGCGGGTCAGTTCATGCAGGTGGAGGGCGGCGTCGGCCTTGGGGCGCAGTACGGCGTCCACCCGTTCGGGGGTGAGTGCGGTGACGACGCCGTCGTCGAGGGTGCCCGCGGTGTGGACCACGGCGGTCAGCGGGTGCGCGGGCGGCAGGTCCGCGAGCACGGCGGCCAGGGCGACCCGGTCGGCGGCGTCGCAGGCGACGATGGCGATCTCGGCTCCCAGCGCGGCGAGTTCGGCCCGCAGTCCTTCGGCTCCGGCGGCGGCCGGGCCGCCGCGGGAGAGGAGCAGCAGGTGCCGGACGCCGTGCCCGGTGACCAGGCGGCGGGCGACGTGGGAGCCGAGCAGGCCGGTGCCGCCGGTGATGAGGACCGTGCCGTCCGGGTCGAATGCCCGGAGAGGCCCGGCCGCATCGGCTGAGAGATCCGGATCGTTCCTGAGGACCCGGGCCAGCCGGGGTACGCGGACGTCGTCGCCGCGGACCGCGGACTCCGGTTCCCTCGAGGCGAGGGCCGCGGCGACGCCCGCGGAGGTGCCGTGCTCGTCGTCGGCGTCGAGGTCGAGCAGGGCGAAGCGCCCGGGGTGTTCGGACCGGGCCGAGCGAACCAGCCCCCAGAGCGCGCTGTGCGCGGGGTTGCGTACGTCCTCCCCCTCCACCTCCCCGGCGCTGACCGCACCCCGGGTGGCGAACACCAGGCGCGAGCCGGCGAAGCGGTCGTCGGCGAGCCAGGTCCGGACGTCGGTGAGGGCCTGGTGGACGGCCGCGCGGACCGCCGCGTCCGGACCGGCCGCGTACGCGGGCTCCGCAGGCTCCGCGCGGGCGAGCAGGACCGTTTCGGGCACCGGGGCTCCGGCGTCGACGGCGGCGAGCAGCGTGGCCAGGTCGGTGGTGCGGTGGACGGGTGCGCCGCTGCCGCGAGGGGGTGTGGTGACCCACTCCGTCGCGTAGAGGTCCTGGTGGCGGCGGCCCTGAGCAGCGCGGTCGGCGCCGAGGCCGACAGTGCCCACGGGCCGCAGGACCAGCGCGTCGACGGTCGCCACGGGGGCACCGGTCGCGTCGGCGACGGTGAGCCTCACCGCGTCGGGTCCGGCCGGGGCGAGCCGGACGCGGATCGCGCCGGCGCCGGTGGCATGCAGGGTCACGCCGCTCCAGGAGAACGGCAGCCGTCCCTCGGGGTGGGCGTCCGCGCCGGAGGTGCCGGGCACGCCTGTGGCGTGCAGGGCGGCGTCCAGCAGGGCCGGGTGCAGGCTGAAGCGGGCGGCGTCGGGAGCGGGCACTGCGGCCTCCGCGAACAGCTCGTCGCCGCGCCGCCAGGCCGCGTGCAGACCCTGGAAGGCGGGGCCGTAGGCGAATCCGCCCGCCGCGAAGCGGTCGTACAGTCCGTCGAGGGCGAGAGGTTCGGCGCCGGGCGGCGGCCAGGGCATCGGTCCGTCGGCCTCGGCGCCTTCCGCGCCGTCCTTAGCCAGGACGCCTTCGGCGTGCCTGGTCCACTCGTCGTCGTCGGGGTCGCCGTCGGCGGGTGTGTCCGGCCGGGAGTGCAGACTGAGCGGGCGGTGGCCCAGGGAGTCGGGGGCTCCCACAGTGAGGCGCAGCACGGTGCCGCCGTGCTCGGGCAGCACCAGGGGGGCTTCGAGGGTGAATTCCTCGACCCGAGGGCAGCCGACGCGGGCTCCGGCCTGGAGCGCGAGTTCCAGGAAGGCGGTGCCCGGGAGCAGTACCCGGCCGCCGACGGCGTGGTCGGCGAGCCACGGGTGGGTGCGCGCCGACAGGCGGCCGGTGAGGAGCAGGCCGTCGCTGTCGGCGAGGACCACGACGGCGCCCAGCAGAGGATGGTCCGCGGGGGTCAGTCCGGCGGCGGTGACGTCGGCGGCCGGCGTGGCGCTGTCCTCCAGCCAGTACGGGTCGCGCTGGAAGGCGTAGGTGGGCAGTTCCACCCTTCCGGGGCGGCGGTCGGCGAAGACGGTGTCCCAGTCCGGGGACACTCCGCGCAGGTGGAGTTCGGCCAGGGACTCCGTGAACCGGCGCGGGCCTCCGTCGTCGCGGCGCAGGGTGCCCATGGCGGTGGCGTCGGCGCCCGCGTCCTCGACGGTCTCCAGCATCCCAACGGTGAGGACCGGGTGTGGGCTGCTCTCCAGCAGGACCTGGTAGCCGTCCGCGAGCAGGGCGCGGGTCGCCTGTTCGAAGCGGACGGTCCCGCGCAGGTTCTGGTACCAGTAGCCGGCGTCCAGGACGGAGGTGTCCTCCAGCAGGGCGCCGCTGACCGTGGAGTAGAACGGGATGGCGGACGGGCGCGGGGTCAGTCCGTCCAGCTGAGCGAGCAGTTCCGTACGGATGTCCTCGACGTGGGCGCTGTGCGAGGCGTAGTCGACGGGGATGCGCCGGCTGCGGATGTCCAGGGCAGTCGTCCGGTCGAGGAACGCGTCGAGCGCGTCGGTGTCTCCGGAGACCACGGTGGAGGCGGGTCCGTTGACGGCGGCGACGGAGAGCCGGCCGTCCCAGGGGGCGAGGTGCTCGGCGACCTGTTCGGCGGGCAGGGCCACCGAGGCCATGCCGCCGCGGCCGGACAGGGCGCGGATCGCCCGGCTGCGCAGGGCGACGATCCGTGCGGCGTCGTCCAGGGAGAGGGCGCCGGCGACGCACGCCGCCGCGATCTCGCCCTGGGAGTGGCCGATGACCGCGCCGGGGGTGATGCCGTAGGAGCGCCATAGCTCGGCCAGGGAGACCATGACGGCCCACAGCACCGGCTGCACCACGTCGACGCGTTCGGCCGGCGGGGTGCCGGGGGCGCCGCGCAGGACGGCCTCCAGGGACCAGTCGACGAAGGGGGCCAGGGCGTGCTCGCAGTCCGCGACGCGGGCGGCGAAGGCGGGGGCGGAGTCGAGGAGTTCGACGGCCATGCCGGCCCATTGGGATCCCTGTCCGGGGAACACCAGGGCGACTTCGCCGCCGGTTCCTGCGGTGCCGCGGACCAGGCCGGGGGCGGTGCGGTCGGCCGCCAGGGCGTCGAGGCCGTCCCGGAACTCGTCGGGGTGGGACCCGATCAGGACCGCCCGGTGCTCGTGCGCGGCGCGGGTCGTCGCGAGGGCGTGGCCGACCTCGGCCGGGCCGGGTCCGGGATGGGCGCCGAGGTGGTCGCGGAGCCGTACGGCCTGGGAGCGCAGCGCGTCGGCGGTGCGTCCGGAGAGCACCCAGGGGAGGACGGGTGGCGGTGTGCCGTCGGGGTGCGGGGTGTGCCGGGCCGCGTCCTGGCCGGCGGGAGCGTCGGCGTCTTCGGAGGCGGCCGGAGCGGCAGGTTCTCCCCGCTCGGCGGGGTCTGCGGGGTCTGCCGCCTGTTCCAGGACGACATGTCCGTTGGTGCCGCTGACGCCGAAGGAGGAAACCGCTGCCCGCCGGGGGCGCCCGGTCTCGGGCCAGGGGGTGTTCGCGGTGACCAGGCGTACCGCGCCCGTGGTCCAGTCGATCTGCGGGGACGGGTCCTGCGCGTGCAGGGTGGGCGGGACGGTGCCGTGCCGCATGGCGAGGACGGTCTTGATGACGCCGCCGACGCCGGCCGCCGCCTGGGTGTGCCCGATGTTGGACTTCAGCGAGCCGAGCAGCAGCGGCTGCCCGTCCACGCGGTCCTGCCCGTAGGTGGCCAGCAGGGCCTGGGCCTCGATCGGGTCGCCCAGCGGGGTGCCGGTGCCGTGCGCCTCGACCACGTCCACGTCTGCGGGGGTGAGTCCGGCGTTGGCCAGGGCGTGGCGGATGACGCGCTGCTGGGCGGGGCCGTTGGGGGCCGTGAGCCTGCTGCTGGCACCGTCCTGGTTGACGGCGGTGCCGCGGATCAGGGCGAGGACCGGGTGGCCGTTGCGCCGGGCGTCGGAGAGGCGCTCCAGCAGGAGCATGCCGACGCCCTCGCCCCAGCCGGTGCCGTCGGCGGCGGCGGCGAAGGACTTGCAGCGGCCGTCCCGGGCCAGGCCGCCCTGGCGGCTCATCTCCACGAACGGGACGGGTGTCGACATGACCATCGCTCCACCGGCCAGGGCCAGGGTGCAGTCGCCGGCCCGCAGGGCCTGGGCGGCGAGGTGGATGGCGACCAGCGAGGAGGAGCAGGCGGTGTCGATGCTGACCGCCGGGCCCTCCAGACCGAAGGTGTAGGCGACGCGGCCCGAGGCGACGCTGTCGGAGCTGCCGCTGCCGATGTAGCCGGCCACGTCGTCGGGGATCTGGCGCAGCCGTACCGCGTAGTCCTGGTACATCACTCCGGCGAAGACACCGGTCCTGCTGCCCCGCAGGGTCGCGGGGTCGATGCCGGCCCGTTCGAACGCCTCCCAGGTGGTTTCCAGGAGGAGTCGCTGCTGCGGGTCCATCGCGAGCGCTTCGCGCGGGGAGATCCCGAAGAATCCGGGGTCGAAGTGCCCGACGTCGTCGAGAAAGCCGCCCAGGGCGGTGTGGCTGGTGCCCTCGCGCAGTTGTTCCGGGTCGTCCAGGTGGTCGAGGTCCCAGCCCCGGTCCCGGGGGAAGCCGGTGATGGCGTCGGTGCCGTCGGTGACCAGGCGCCACAGGTCCTCGGGGGACCGTACGCCGCCGGGGTAGCGGCAGCTCATCGCGACGAGCGCGATGGGTTCGCGGCCCGCTTCCTCGGCTTCGGTCAGGCGCCGGCGGGTGTGGTGCAGGTCCGCCGTCACGCGCTTGAGGTAGTCCCTCAGCTTGTCGTCGTTCACCATCGGGAGCCGCCGTCCTGGTTCGCGTGTCGGGTCGGTGTCATGACAGGCCGAGCTCGTTGTCGATGAGGTCGAAGAGTTCGTCGTCGTCGGCGCCGTCCATGCGGTCCTCGATGGAGTCGGCTGCCGTGCCGTCGCCGTCCGCCGCGGTGGCCGCCGGGTCTAGGCGGCCCAGGAGTTCCCGGAGCCGCCCGACGAGCCGTTCACGGTCCGCCGGGTCGTCGACACCGCCGTCGAGGGCGCCTTCCAGGCGATCCAGTTCGGCGAGGCCGGGGACCGGGCCGGGCCCGGCGTCGGGGACCAGTTCGGCGACGAGGTGTCCGGCGATCGCGGCAGGGGTGGGGTGGTCGAAGAGCAGGGTGGCCGGCAGGGGGTGGCCGGTGGCGGCGCGCAGCCGGTTGCGCAGTTCCACCGCGGTCAGCGAGTCGAAACCGACCTCCAGCAGACCGCGTCCGGGCTCGACCGCGGCCGGGCCGCTGTGGCCTAGTACGAGGGCGGCGTGGGAGCGGACCAGGTCGAGGAGGACCCGGCCGCGCTGGGTGTCGTTGAGGGAGCCGAGGCGCTGCTTCAGGGCTTCGGGCCCGTCTGGGCCGGCA
This sequence comes from Streptomyces sp. NBC_01116, assembly GCF_041435495.1. Taxonomy (NCBI): domain Bacteria; kingdom Bacillati; phylum Actinomycetota; class Actinomycetes; order Kitasatosporales; family Streptomycetaceae; genus Streptomyces; species Streptomyces sp. NBC_01116. The sequence goes on along the minus strand of NZ_CP108644.1, from coordinate 8,310,818 downwards.
CCGGCGGCGGGGCCCGCGGCGCCGCGCCGGGCGGCGGGGCGCACCAGGCCGCGAAGCAGGGCGGGGACGCCGCCGGTGGCGGCCTGGGCGCGGACGGCCGCGGTGTCGAGCCGCAGCGGGAGGACCACCGGCTCGTCGAGAGTGCCGGCCGTGTCGAACAGCGCCAGTCCCTGGGCCGGGTCGAAGGCGACGATCCCGCCCCGGGCGATCCGTCGCAGGTCTGCCTCGGTGAGCCCGCCGGTCATCCCGGTGCTGTTGGCCCACAGGCCCCAGGCGAGGGAGCGGCCGGGCAGCCCGTCGGCGCGGCGGCGGTGGGCCAGCGCGTCCAGGAAGGCGTTGGCGGCGGCGTAGTTGCCCTGGCCCATGCCGCCGAAGACTCCGGCGATGGACGAGAACAGGACGAACTCGGACAGGTCCAGGCCGGCGGTGAGTTCGTGCAGGTTGATCGCCGCGTCCACCTTGGGGCGCAGGACGAGGTCCAGCTGCTCGGGCGTCATGGTGGCGACGACGCCGTCGGCCAGGACGCCCGCGGCATGCACCACCCCGGTCAAGGGGTGTGCGGGGGGCAGAGCGGCCAGCAGGGCCGCGAGGGCGTCGCGGTCGGCGGCGTCGCAGGCGATGATCTCGGCGTGCGCGCCCAGGGCTGCGAGCTCGGCGAGGAGTTCCGCCGCGCCGTCGGAGGCGGGGCCGCTGCGGCTGGTCAGCAGCAGGTGCCGGACGCCGTGTTCGGCGGCCAGGTGACGGGCGACGTGGGCGCCGATGGCGCCGGTTCCGCCGGTGATCAGGACGGTTCCGACGCCGTCCCAGCCGGGTGCGCGCCCGGTGGCGGCCAGCGGTACGCGGGCCAGCCGGGCGATGTGGACGGCCCCGGCCCGGATCGCGAGCTGGGGTTCCCCGGACGCGAGGGCTTCGGCGAGTACGGCGGGCGGGATCTCGTGGGCGTCCAGGTCCAGCAGGACGAAGCGGTCGGGGTTCTCGGTCTGCGCCGAGCGGACCATGCCCCAGAGCGCGGCCAGGGCCGGATCCGGGACGTCGTCGCCGGTCACCGGGACCGCGCCCGCGGTGACCAGGACCAGCTTGGAGCCGGTCAGGCGCTCGTCGGCCAGCCAGTCGCGGAGCAGGGCGAGGACCGTGCCGAGGCCGTCGTGGACCGCGTCGCGGAGGGTGCCGGGCGGCGCGTACGGGGCTGGCGGGCAGGTGGCCAGGACCAGCCGGGGTGGCGTGGCGCCCGTGTCGAGCAGTGCGGACAGCGCGGCGAGGTCGGTGACCGTACCGCCGGGAAGCGGCGCGGCGCCGGAGGGCAGGGGGGTCCCGGTGCCGAGCACGGTCCAGGACTCCGGGCCGAGGACGGTGACCGCCGGCGTCCCGGCGCGCTCGGGCACGGCCTGCCACTCGGGGCGGAACAGTTCCTCGTGGTGTCCGGTGCGAGTGGCCTTGAAACGGTCGGGCGAGACGGGCCGCAGGACCAGGGAGCGGGCCGAGACCACCGGCCGCCCGGTGGCATCGGTCGCCCGTACGGCGACGGCGTCGCGGCCGGTGGGGGTCAGCCGCAGCCGGAGTTCGGTGGCGCCGGAGGCGTGCAGGCGCACCCCGTTCCAGGAGAACGGCAGCCAGCCCTGCGCGGGTCCCTCCAGTACGTCGAACACCAGCGCGTGCAGGGCGGCGTCCAGCAGGGCCGGATGCAGGCCGAACGCGGCGGCGTCCGGCTGCTGCTCTTCGGGCAGGCTCGCGACGGCGTACACCTCGTCGCCGAGCCGCCAGGCCGCGCGCAGGCCCTGGAACGCGGGGCCGTAGGCGAATCCACCGCCCGCGAAGCGGTCGTACAGGCCTTCCGTGTCGAGGGGGACGGCTCCGGGCGGCGGCCAGGCCACGGGGTCCGCCGGGTCGGCCGGGTCCGCCGGGTCGGGGTCTGCGGCGGAGGTGAGCAGGCCGCTCGCGTGCCGGGTCCAGGGGGCGTCGGGGCCGTCGTCGGCCGCACGGGCGTGGACGCTCAGCGGGCGGGTGCCGGAGGCTTCCGGGCTTCCGACGGCGAGCTGAAGTACGACGGCTCCGTCCGCCGGGAGCACCAGCGGTGCCTCCAGGGTCAGTTCCTCGACCTGGCCGCAGCCGACCTGGTCGCCCGCGCGGACCGCGAGTTCCAGGAACGCGGTGGCGGGGAACAGCACGCCCTCGTAGACGCCGTGGTCGGCCAGCCAGGGGTGGCTGCGGACCGAGAACCTGCCGGTGAAGAGGAAGCCGTCGGAGTCCGCGAGTTCCGTTCCGGCACCGAGCAGCGGGTGGTCCACCGTCCGCAGTCCGGCCGCGGGCAGGTCGGCTGTGGCCGGGCCGGCCTCCAGCCAGTAGCTGCCGCGCTGGAAGGCGTAGGTCGGCAGGTCGACGGCGGAGCGGGACGGGCCGCCGGAGTGAACGGCGTTCCAGTCCACGCGGACGCCCGCGACGTGCAGCCGGGCCAGGGCGGCCGTCGCCGCGGGCGCTTCGGGCCGGTCCTTGCGCAGCAGGGGCAACAGCAGCGTGGAGCTGCCTGTGGCTCCGGTGCTGTCGGTGGCTCCGGTGCTGTCGGTCAGGCAGTCCTGGCCCATGGCGGTGAGCGCGCCGTCGGGTCCGAGTTCCAGGAACGCGGTGACGCCGTCGCGTTCCAGGTGGCGTACGCCGTCCTGGAAGCGGACGGTGCCGCGCACGTGCTCCACCCAGTAGTCCGGTGAGCCGAGCTGCTCGGAGGTGGCCGGCTCGCCCGTCAGGTCGGAGATGACGGGGACGGTGGCCTCCCCCGGGACGATCCGCGCCGCGACCTCGCGGAACTCGGCGAGCATGGGCTCCATGAGGGGCGAGTGGAAGGCGTGGGAGACGCGCAGCCGTCGGGTCTTGCGCCCGCGCGCGGCGAGTACGGCGGCGATCTCGTCCACCGCCGCCGCGGCACCGGAGATCACGGTCGAGACCGGGCCGTTGACCGCGGCGAGGCCGACGTCGCTCTCGCGGCCCGCGAGCAGGGGCAGTACCTCCTCCTCCCCGGCGGCGAGGGCCGCCATCGCGCCGCCCGCCGGGAGAGCCTGCATCAGCCGTCCCCGCGCGACCACCAGTTCCGCGGCGTCGGGCAGGGCGAACACGCCAGCGACGTGGGCGGCGGCCAGCTCTCCCACGGAGTGGCCGAGCAGCCGGTCGGGTCGTACGCCCCAGTGCTCGACGAGCCGGAAGAGTGCGACGCCGAGGGCGAACAGGGCGGGCTGGGTGTACTCGGTGCGGTCCAGCAGGCCGTGGCCGGGGTCGCCGGGGCCCGCGTCGATCACCTCCCGCAGCGGGCGGTCGAGCAGCGGGTCGAGTTCCGCGCAGACCGCGTCGAAGGCGTCGGCGAAGACCGGGAACCGCGCGTACAGTTCGGCGCCCATGCCGGTGCGCTGGCTGCCCTGGCCGGGGAACAGGAAGGCCGTCTTCGCGACCGGGCCGGTGACTCCGCTCACCAGGTCCGCCGACGGCTCGCCGGCGGCGAGGGCGGTGAGCCCCTGGAGCAGGGTCTGCCGGTCCGTGCCGGTGAGGGCGGCCCGGTGCTCGAAGGCGCTGCGGTTCAGCGCCAGGGAGCGGCCCAGGTCCGCGACGGCGAGGGCCGGATCGTGCTCCACGTGCCGCAGCAGCCGGGCGGCCTGCTCCCGCAGCGCCTTCGCGCTGCGGGCGGAGAGCAGCCAGGGCAGGGCGGGCGCGGCGGGGGTGGTCGCCGGGATCGGCGCGGGGTCGACGGCCGGGGCCGGTTCGAACCCGGCGGGGGTGTCGGCCGGGGCCGGTTCGGTGGGCTGTTCGAGGATGGTGTGGGCGTTGGTGCCGCTGACTCCGAACGACGACACCGCGGCCCGCCGGGGGCGCCCGGTCTCCGGCCACGGGGTGTCGTCGGTGAGCAGCCGGACCGCGCCGGCCGACCAGTCCACGTGGGGTGTCGGCGTGTCGACGTGCAGGGTGCGCGGCAGCGCCCCGTGCCGCATGGCCTGCACCATCTTGATGATGCCGGCGACTCCGGCGGCGGCTTGGCTGTGCCCGATGTTCGACTTCAGCGACCCCAGCCACAGCGGCTGCCGCTCGCCGCGTTCCCGGCCGTACGTGGCCAGGAGTGCCTGGGCCTCGATCGGGTCGCCCAGCCGGGTCCCGGTGCCGTGCGCCTCCACCGCGTCGACCTCGGAGGCGGTCAGTCCGGCGTCGGCGAGGGCGGCCCGGATGACCCGTTGTTGGGAGGGTCCGTTGGGGGCGGTCAGGCCGTTGCTGGCGCCGTCCTGGTTGACGGCGGAGCCGCGTACGAGGGCGAGCACCGGGTGACCGTTGCGCCGGGCGTCCGAGAGGCGTTCCAGGACGAGCAGTCCGGCGCCTTCGGCCCAGGAGGTGCCGTCGGCGGCGGCGGCGAACGGTTTGCAGCGGCCGTCCTCGGCGAGCACCCGTTGCCGGCTGAACTCCACGAACGCGCCCGGTGTCGACATCACGGTCACCCCGCCGGCGAGCGCCAGCGAGCATTCGCCCGCCCGCAGCGATTGGGCCGCGAGGTGGACCGCGACCAGCGACGAGGAGCACGCCGTGTCGACGGTCACCGCGGGCCCTTCGAGACCGAGGCTGTAGGAGATCCGCCCGGACGCCACGCTGCCCGCGCTGCCGATGCCGAGGTAGCCCTCGAACTCTTCGGAGGGCTCGGTGACGCGCGACCCGTAGTCGTGGTGGCTGCATCCGACGAAGACGCCGCTCGCGCTGCCCTTGAGTGACAGCGGGTCGATGCCGGCGCGCTCGAACGCCTCCCAGGAGAGTTCGAGCAGCAGCCGCTGCTGGGGGTCGATGGTCAGCGCCTCGCGCGGGGAGATCCCGAAGAAGGCCGGGTCGAAGCGGTCGGCGTCGTGGAGGAAGCCGCCTTCCCGTGCGTAGGTGCTGCCGACCCGGTCCGGGTCCGGGTCGTAGAGGCCGTCCAGGTCCCAGCCGCGTCCGGTGGGGAAGCCGGTGATCGCGTCCTGCCCGCCCACGACGAGCTCCCACAGCTCCTCGGGGGTGCCGACGCCGCCGGGGTAGCGGCAGCTCATGGCGACCACGGCGATCGCCTCGTCCTCGGGCACCGCGACGGCCGCGGGCACCTGCCCGGGAGCGTCGGGCGTCTCCGTGGCGGGTGCCCCCGGCAGTTCGGTACGCAGGTGTCCGGCCAGGTCCGTGGCCGTGGGGTAGTCGAAGGCCAGGGTCACCGACAGGCGAAGGCCGGTGGCCGCGGCGAGCCGGTTGCGCAGTTCGACGGCGGTCAGCGAATCGAAGCCGATGTCCTTGAACGCCTGGTCAGGTCCGACCGCCTCGGGCCCGGGGTGGCCGAGCACGGCGGCGACCTCGCGGCGGACCAGGTCCAGCAGGGCCCGGTCCCGTTCCGCCGGGGGCAGTGCGGCCAGCCGCAGGGCCGGCGGCTCGGTGCCGTCGGCCGTGCTCCGGGACCCGCCCGCGGCGGCGAGTGCGTCCCGTACCTCGGGCAGGTCCCCGAGGGCGGCGCTGGGCCGGAGCGCGGTGAACGCCCGGGTGAAGCGGTCCCAGGCGAAGTCGGCGACGAGGACGGCCGTGTCGTCGTGGTCGAGGGCCTGGCGCAGCGCGACCGTGGCCGTGGCGGGATCCATGGCGGGCAGGCCGTCGCGGATCAGGCGTTCGGCGACCGCTCCGGAGGCAAGGCTGTCGCCACCCCACAGGCCCCAGGCCACCGAGGTGCCGGGCAGTCCGAGGTCGCGGCGCTGCCGGGCCAGGGCATCGAGGTAGGCGTTGGCGGCGGCGTAGCTGCCCTGGCCGGTGCCGCCGAGCGTGCCGGCGAGCGAGGAGAACAGCACGAAGGCGGTCAGGTCGAGTTCTCGGGTGAGCGCGTCGAGGTTGCGTGCGCCGTCGAGCTTGGGGCGCAGAACGCCGGCCGCGCGTTCGGGGGTGATCGAGTCGATCACCCCGTCGTCGAGGACGCCCGCGGTGTGCAGTACGGCGCGCAGCGGGCGCTCGGCCGGAATACCGGCGAGCAGTTCCGCCAGTGCGTCGCGGTCCGCGACGTCGCAGGCCACCGCGGTGGCGGCGGCGCCGAGGCCGCGCAGTTCGGCCAACAGGGCGTCGGCCCCCGGAGCCTGTGCGCCGCGCCGGCTGGTGAGCAGCAGGTGCGCGGTACCGGTGCGGGCGAGCCATCGGGCGATCTGGGCGCCGAGACCGCCGGTGCCGCCGGTGATCAGGACCGTGCCCTCGGGTGTCCAGTCGCGTACGGGGGCGGTACCGCCGAGTCCGGCGTGGACGACCCTGCGGCCGTAGAGGCCGGTGGCACGTACCGCCAGCTGGTCCTCTCCGTCGGGGCCCGTCAGTGCTTCGGCGAGCCGGGTCGCGGCCCGGTCGTCGAGCCGTCGCGGCAGGTCGACCAGGCCGGCCCACCGCTGCGGGTACTCGACGCCGGCGACGCCGCCGATCCCCCAGACCAGGGCCTGGAGCGTGCTGTCGATCCGGTCGGAGCGGCCGACCGACACCGCGCCCCGGGTGGCGCACCAGAGCGGGGCGTCGATGCCGAGGTCGCCCAGGGCCTGGAGGAGCGCGACTGTCAGGGTGAGGCCGCGGGGAAGCGCCGATCCGTCCCCGTGGGGTTCTTCGGCCAGAGCCAGCAGCGACAGGAGCCCGGCGGGCGGCCCGTCGGTGTGGTCGTGGGCGTCGCGGAGCAGCGCGGCGAACCGTGTCCGGTCGGTCGCGTCGGGGCCCGCTTCGACCAGGACGGGTGTGGCGCCGTGTCCGCGCAGGGAGTCCACGGCGAACGCGACGGCCGGATCGCCGGCGGCGCCGGCCGGGGCGACGACGAGCCAACTACCGGTGAGCCGGGGCCGCTCGGGTGCCGGCAGGGGCTTCCAGGCGACCCGGTAGCGCCAGCTGTCGGCGGTCCGGTCGCCGGCCCGCCCGCGCGCCCACTCGGCGAGGGTGGGCACCAGGGAGGCGAGGGAGGCCCTCAGTTCCCCGTCCTCGACCCGCAGGGTGGTGGCGAGGGCGTCCAGGTCCCCGTGGTCGACCGCCTCCCAGAAGCCGGAGTCGGCCGGGCCGGTGCCGGTCATGGCGGTGGCGGGCCGGTCGGGGGCGGTGGTGTCCAGCCAGTAGCGCTGCTGCTGGAAGGCGTAGGTGGGCAGGGGTCGCTTGCGCGCGCCGGTTCCGGCGAACACCGTGCCCCAGTCCACCGGCATTCCACGTACCTGGAGTTCGGTGAGCGCGGCGAGGAAGCGGCCGGGGCCGCCCTCGGTGCGGCGCAGGGTGCCGACGACGGCTCCGTCGTCGGCACCGGCCGCTTCGACGGCCTGCTGGAGCCAGACGGTCAACGCGGGGTGGGTGCTGCACTCGACGAAGGTGTGGTGTCCGTCGGCGATGAGCGCGTCGACCGCCCGTCCGAACTCCACGGGCCGGCGCAGGTTTTCGTACCAGTACGCGGCGTCCAGGCCCAGGGTGTCCAGGGGGCCGCCGCTGACCGTGGAGTAGAACGGGACGTCGGACGTCCGCGGCGCGGTGTCGGCGAGGAGGGTGAGCAGTTCCTCCCGGAGTTCCTCCACCTGGGGCGAGTGCCCGGCGAAGTCCACGCCGGGGACCGGCCAGGTCAGGACGCCCGCCTCGGAGTACTGCTCGCGCAGTCGTTCCAGTGCCGCCGGGTCGCCGGAGACCGTCACCGCCGTCGGCCCGTTGACCGCGGCGACGTCGAGTGCCCCGTCGTGGGCGGACAGTACTTCGCGTACGGCTTCGACCGGCTGCGGCACGAACAGCATGCCGCCGCGTCCGGTCAGGGCCAGCAGGGCCCGGCTGCGCAGAGCGACGATCCGGGCCGCGTCGTCCAGCGAGAGCGCGCCGGCCACGCAGGCGGCGGCGATCTCCCCCTGGGAGTGGCCGACCACGGCGTCGGGGACGATCCCGTGCGCCCGCCACAGCTCGGCCAGCGACACCATCATGGCGAACAGCACCGGCTGCACCACGTCGACACGGTCCAGCGGGGGCGCGTCGGGCTCGTCCCGCAGGACCGCTAGCGGCGACCAGTCCAGGTGCGGGGCGAGGGCGCGTTCACAGGCCGCGATCCGGTCGGCGAAGGCCGGGGCGTGGTCGAGCAGTTCCCTGGCCATGCCGGCCCACTCGGATCCCTGGCCGGGGAAGACGAAGACGGTCCTGTCCGATCGGGCGACAGTGCCTTCGACCAGGCCGGGCGCGCGGTCTCCCGTGGCCAGCGCGGCCAGGCCGCCCAGCAGGGTCGCGAGGTCGTCACCGACGACGGCCGCACGGTGCTCGAAGGCGGTCCTGGTGGTGGCCAGGGAGTAGCCGACGTCGACGGGGGACAGCTCCGGATGCTCCGTCAGGTACGTGTGCAGCCGCTCCGCCTGGGCTTTCACCGCCTCGGCGGTCCGCCCGGACAGGACCCACGGGACGGCGGCCCACGGAGTGCCCGGGTCCGTCGAACCGGATCCGGCGGACGACTCTGCGGTGAGTGCGGGTACGGGTACGGCGGGTGCGTCGGACACGACGGCGGGTGCGGCAGGCTCGTCGGATCCGACGGCGGGTACGGACCCGGCCGGCAAGGCGGGCAGCGGGAGTGCGTGCTCGGCTGGCGGCTGCTCGATGACGACATGGGCGTTGGTGCCGCTCAGGCCGAACGAGGACACTCCGGCCCTGCGCGGCCGTCCGGTCTCCGGCCAGGGTGTGGCCTCGGTCAGCAGCGCGACGGCGCCCGCCGTCCAGTCGACGTTCGGGGACGGCCGGTCGATGTGCAGGGTCCGCGGCAGCTCGCCGTGCCCCATGGCCAGCACCATCTTGATGATGCCGCCGACCCCGGCGGCGGCCTGGGTGTGCCCTATGTTCGACTTCAGCGACCCGAGCCACACCGGCCGGTCGGCGGGCCGGTCCTGGCCGTAGGTGGCCAGCAGCGCGTCGGCCTCGATCGGGTCGCCCAGCCGGGTACCGGTGCCGTGCGCCTCGACTGCGTCCACGTCGGCGGCCGTCAGCCGGGCGTTCGCCAGCGCGTCGCGGATCACCCGCTGCTGGGCCAAGCCGCTGGGCGCGGTCAGCCCGTTGCTCGCGCCGTCCTGGTTGATCGCCGAGCCGCGCAGCACCGCGAGCACCGGGTGGCCGTTGCGGCGGGCGTCCGAGAGGCGCTCCAGCACAAGCAGGCCCACACCCTCGGCCATGCCGAAGCCGTCCGCCGAGGCGGCGAAGGACTTGCAGCGCCCGTCTTCGGCGAGCCCGCGTTGCCGGCTGAAGCCGGTGAACGACAGCGGGGTGCCCATCAGCGTGGCGCCGCCCGCCAGTGCCAGCGCGCATTCGCCCGAGCGCAGCGACTGCGCGGCGAGGTGGACCGCCACCAGTGACGAGGAGCAGGCCGTGTCCACGGTCACGGCGGGCCCCTGGAGGCCGAGTTGGTAGGCGACCCTTCCGGACAGGACGCTGGTGGAGATGCCCGCGATGAACAGGCCCTCCAGTTCCTCGGGGACGTCGCGCAGGGTGCCGCCGTAGCCCTGGTAGGAGGCGCCGGCGAAGACCCCGGTCGGGGTTCCGTGCAGGGACGTCGGGTCGATACCGGCGCGCTCGATCGCCTCCCAGGAGGTTTCGAGCAGGAGCCGCTGCTGTGGGTCCATGGCCAGTGCCTCGCGCGGTGAGATCCCGAAGAATCCGGGGTCGAACCGGTCCGCGTCCCGGACGAATCCGCCCGCGGCGGCGTAGCTCCTGCCGGGCCGGTCAGGGTCCGCGTCGTACAGCGCGTCGAGGTCCCAGCCGCGGTCGGACGGCAGCCCGGAGACGGCGTCGCGCCCGTCGGCGACCAGGCGCCACAGGTCCTCGGGGGTGCGTACGCCGCCGGGGTAGCGGCAGCTCATGGAGACGATCACGATGGGGTCGTCGTCCGCGGCGGGTGCCGCCGACGGGGGCTGCCGGACGGTGGCGGGCTCCTCGGCGGCGTCCAGCAGTCCGGTCTCCAGGTGCCGGGCGAGCGCTGTCGCCGACGCGTAGTCGAAGACGACGGTGACCGGGAGCCGCAGGCCGGTGGCGGTGTTGAGCCGGTTGCGCATGTCCACGGCGGTCAGAGAGTCGAAGCCCAGGTCGCGGAAGGCACGGCCGGGGGCGACCGCGTCCGGCGAGCCGTGGCCGAGGACAGCGGCCGCGTGGGTCCGGACCAGGTCGATCAGCACCCGGGTCCGCTCGGCTGCCGGGAGCGGCTCCAGACGGTCGCGCAGCGCCGAGGACGTCCCCTCGGCCCCGGTCTCGCCGGTCTCCGGTTCGGCGGCCAGCGCGGCGCGCACCTCGGGGAGTTCGCCGATCAGCGGGCTGGGTCGCGCCGAGGTGAACACCGTCGCGAAGCGGTCCCAGTCGATGTCGGCGATCACGACCACCGTTTCGTCGTGGTCCAGGACCTGCTGGAGCCCGGTGATCGCGACCGCGGGCGGCATGAAGAGCACACCGTGGCCGCGCAGGTTCTCCTCCACCAGTTCGGCCGCCATCCCGGCCCCACCCTCGGGGCTCCAGATCCCCCACACCACGGAGGTCGCGGCGAGGCCACGGCTCCTGCGGTCCTCGGCGAGGCCGTCGAGATAGGCGTTGGCGGCGGCATAGGCGCCGTGGACGGCACTGCCCCACACCCCGGAGATCGAGGAGAACAGCACGAACGCGTCGAGCGTGTCCCGGTCGAAGAGCACGTCCAGGTTCCTGGCCCCGCCGGCCTTGGCGTGGAGGGTGTCGGCGAACTCGTCCACGTCGGTGGCGGGCAGTGGCACCAGCAGCCCGGCCCCCGCGGCGTGGAAGACGGTACTGATCCGGTGGCCGTCCTGTTCGAGGCCGTCCTTCAGGGCGCGCAGGGCCTCCAGGTCGGCGACGTCGCACGAGGCCAGGGTGACCTGGGCGCCTGAGGCGGCGAGTTCCTCGGAGAGCTCCGGCGCACCCGGCGCGTCCGCGCCGCGCCGGCTGACCAGCACCAGGTGACCGGCTCCTCGCCGGGCCAGCCAGCGCGCGATCTGCGCGCCGATCCCGCCGGTACCGCCGGTGATCAGCACGGTGCCCCCGGGCCGCCAGCTCCGCCGCGGCGCGGTGTCGCCCAGGGCGGACCGGACCAGCCGCCGGCCGTGGCAGCCGGTGGCCCGTACGGCCACCTGGTCCTCGTCTCCGGCCGCGCCGGCCAGCACCCGGCACAGCCGAGGGGCGGTGTCCGCGCCCAGGACCTCCGGGAGGTCGATCAGACCGCCCCAGCGCTGCGGGAACTCCAGCGCGGCGACCCGGCCCAGGCCCCAGAGCAGATTCTGCGCGGCGCTGACCGCACTCCCGGTGTCCGTGCCCCCGACCGACACCGCACCCCGAGTAGCCCACCACAGGGGCGCGTCGGTCCCGGTGTCACCGAGGGACTGCACCAGGGCCAGGTTGAGCGCGGTGCCCAGCGGGACGGAGGGATGTGCGGAGTGCGGGCGCTCGTCGAGGCCCAGCAGCGACAGCACTCCTGTCACCGGGCCGGGCAGCGCGTCGAGGGACGCGCGGACCCGGTCGGCCAGAACGGCGCGGTCGGCCTCCGCCTCGGTGAGCCGTACGTGGACCACCGAGGCTCCGGCCTGCTCCATGACGTGGACGGTCGTCTCCGACCGCCGCACCCCGTCCTCGGGCTGACCGTCCGACGACAGTACGAGCCAGCTGCCGTCCAGTGCGACCGGGCGGCCCTCGGGCAGGGCTCGCCAGGTCACCCGGTAGCGCCAGGAGTCGGCCACCGAACGCGCGGTGCGCTCGGTGCGCCAGGTGGCGAGCGCGGGGAGCACCACGTTCAGCGGGTCCTCGGGCGCCACGCCGAGGGTCGTGGTGAACCGGACCAGGTCACCCCCGCCCAGGGCGTCCCAGAAGTCGTCGCCCTCCGAGGAGGTTCCGGAAGGACCGCCCGCCGCCGGGCCGGTGTCCTCCAGCCAGTACGGGCGGCGCTGGAAGGGGTAGGTGGGCAGGGAGACAACGTCCGGACGGTGTCCGGCGAACACACGGTCCCAGTCGGGCGACAGACCACCCGCGTGGGCCTCCCCCAGGGACGTCAGGAAGCGGTCGAGGCCGCTCTCGCCGCGCCGCAGCGTGCCCACGACCACGGCGGGGCCCTGCGCGGAGGCGGCGGTGTCGGCCTCGTCGGCGGTCTGCTGGACACCGAAGGTGAGCACGGGGTGGGGGCTGGCCTCGACGAAGAACCGGAAACCCTCCCCCAACAACGCGCGGGTGGCCTCCTCGTACCGGACCGTCTCCCGCAGGTTCCGGTACCAGTACCCGGCGTCCAGAGCCTTCGTGTCCAGCCAGCCACCCGTCACCGTCGAATAGAACGGGACCGAACCCGAAACCGGAGCGATACCCGCCAGATCGGAGAGCAACCGCTCACGGATCTCCTCCACATGCGAGGAATGCGACGCGTAATCGACCTCGACACGACGGGCCCGGACACCCTCACCGATCAGTTCTCCAAGAAGCCCCGCAACCGCGTCCGCGTCACCCGAAACCACCGTCGACGACGGGCCGTTCACCGCCGCCACCGACAACCGGCCACCCCACCCCACAAGACGCCCAGCCACCACACCCACCGGCAACGGCACCGACGCCATACCACCCCGACCCGCCAACACCCCCACCGCACGAGAACGCAACGCCACCACACGCGCCCCGTCACCCAAACTCAGACCACCCGCCACACACGCAGCGGCAACCTCACCCTGCGAATGACCCACCACCCCATCCGGAACCACACCGAACGACCGCCACACCTCCGCCAACGACACCATCACCGCCCACAACACCGGCTGCACCACATCAACCCGCGCCAACAAACACTCCGAACCCAACGCCTCCACCAACGACCAGTCCACATACGGAGAAAGAGCCCGCTCACACTCCGCCATCCGCCCCGCGAACACACCCGACCCACCCAACAACCCCGCAGCCATCCCCACCCACTGCGAACCCTGACCCGGAAACACCAACACCACACGACCCGACGACACACCATCGCCCCGCACCAGCCCCGGCACCGACCGGCCCTCAGCCAGCGCCTTCACGCCGTCGATCAGCCGGTCCGGTCCGGTTCCCACGACCACGGCCCGCCGCTCGAAGGCGGTACGCGTGAGGGCGAGGGCGCGGCCGGTGTCGGCGGCACGCAAGGGTCCTGGGCCGGCGCTCAGGTGTGCCAGCAGCCGGGCCGCCTGGTCGCGCAGCGCCTCGTCGGTACGCCCCGACAGCACCCAGGGCAGCGGATGCGCATCGCCGCCGGCCGTGGGTTCGGCCTCCGGTTCGGATTCCTCCGCCGGGGCCTGTTCCAGGATCAGATGGGCGTTGGTGCCGCTGACGCCGAAGGCGGACACACCCGCCCGGCGCGGGCGTTCCGAGTCGTCCCAGGCGCGGGCCTCGGAGAGGATTGCCACGGCTCCCGAGGCCCAGTCCACCATGGGCGTCGGCCGGTCCGCGTGCAGGGTTCTGGGCAGTTCGCCGTGCTCGATCGCCAGCACCATCTTGATGACGCCGCCCACTCCGGCCGCCGCCGAGGTGTGGCCGATGTTCGACTTCAACGAGCCGATCCACACCGGCCGGTCCACCGGACGGTCCTGCCCGTACGTCGCCAGCAGAGCCTGGGCTTCGATGGGGTCGCCGAGAGTGGTGCCGGTGCCGTGCGCCTCCACCACATCCACCTCGGACGCCGACAACCCCGCATCCGCCAACGCCGCACGGATCACCCGCTGCTGCGACGGTCCATTCGGCGCGGTCAGGCCGTTGCTCGCACCGTCCTGGTTCGTGGCCGAACCGCGGATGACGGCCAGCACCGGGTGCCCGTTGCGCCGGGCGTCCGACAGACGCTCCACCAGCACTACACCGGCGCCCTCGGACCAGCCCGTGCCGTCCGCCTCCGCCGAGAACGCCTTGCACCGTCCGTCGGCAGACAACGCGCGCTGGCGGCTGAACGCCACGAACGCGTCGGGGGTCGCCATCACCGACACCCCGCCGGCCAGGGCCAGCGTGCAGTCGCCCGCCCGCAGGGCCCTGATCGCCAGGTGCAGGGCGACCAGGGAGGAGGAGCAGGCCGTGTCCACGGTCACGGCGGGCCCTTCCAGGCCCAGGGTGTAGGCGATCCGGCCGGAGACGACGCTGCTCGCGGTCCCGGTGTCCAACAGGCCCTGAACGTCGGGGAGGTGGCGCGAGCCCGCGCCGTAGCCGTTGCCGATCGCCCCGAGGAAGACACCCGTGCCGGTGCGCCGCAGCGTGCGGGGGTCGATCCCGGCCCGCTCGACCGCCTCCCAGGCGGTCTCCAGCGCCAGCCGCTGCTGGGGGTCCGTCGCCAGGGCCTCGCGCGGCGAGATGCCGAAGAACTCCGCGTCGAAATCGGCCGCGTCGTGGAGGAAGCCGCCGTGCCGGGTGTAGGAGGTACCGGGCCGCTCGGGGTCCGGGTCGTAGAGGCCCTCCAGGTCCCAGCCGCGGTTGACCGGCCAGGCGGAGACCGCGTCGGCGCCCCGGGAGAGCAGATCCCACAGTAGTTCGGGTGTGTGGGCGCCACCGGGGTAGCGGCAGGCCATGGAGACGATGGCGATCGGTTCGTGGCGGGCCTGCTCGGCTTCGCGCAGCTGCCTGCGGGCGTCGCCGAGGTCCGCGGTGGCACGCCTGAGGTAGTCGAGCAGCTTCTTGTCGTCGGACATCGGTGCCAGCTCTCTCTCAGGAATTGCCGAAGTCGTTGTCGAGCAGGGCGAACAGCTCGTCCGCTGTCGCCGTTTCCGTCGCCGTGGTGGTGTCGTCCACCGGCCCGGGCGGTGGAGCCTCGCCGCCCGGCGCGTCGGCGCGTCGGCCCCAGCCGCGCAGCAGTTCGTTCAGTCGTTCGCCGACCCCGTCGGTGTCGGCCGCTCCGGGCGGAACGGCCGAAAGGAGCGCGTCCAGCCGGGCCAGCTCGGCCAGCAGCGGCGAGGGCGGTTCGGGCGCGGCGGTCAGCTCCGCGTCCAGGTAGGTGGCGAGCGCTTCGGGCGTCGGGTGGTCGAAGACGACCGTCGGCGGGACGGTCAGCCCGGTGGCCTCGCACAGCACGTTCCTGAACCGCACCGCGAGCATCGAGTCGAAGCCGACCTCGGAGAAGGAGCGTTCCGGGCGCACCGGACCGGATCCGGGGTGGCCGAGGACCGCGGCCGCGTGCCGGATGACCAGGTCGAGTACCGCTTGACGGCGTGCCTGCCGGTCCAGCGGGGCCAGCCGGGCGGCCAGTCGTACGGCGGGGGCGCCGTCGTCGTCGCCCGCGGCCTCCGAAACACCCTCGACCGGTACCCCGGTGATGGCCGAGGAGGCCGTCCGGCCCGGTGTGGGCAGCCAGTACCGGTCGCGCTGGAAGGGGTACGTCGGCAGCGGCAGGGGTGCCGGGCCGCCCGGGACCGAGGCCCCCGTCCAGGGCGACCAGTCCACCGGACCGCCGCCGGCCGCCCACGCCTCGGTCAGTGAGGCCAGCAGCCGGTCCCGGCCACCGTCGCCGCGCCGCAGCGTGCCGACCGCCGACACCTCACGTCCGGCCTCCGCGGCCACCGCCTCGATCCCGGCGAGCAGCACCGGATGCGGGCTGACCTCGACGAAGAGGGTGTGACCCGCTTCCAGCAGGGTGCGGGTCGCTCCGACGAAGTCGACCGGCTCGCGCAGGTTGCGGTACCAGTAGGCGGCGTCGAGCGATTCTCCGGCGACGGGTTCGCCGGTCACCGTCGAGTGGAGCGGGACGGCCGAGGCGCGGGGGCGTATCCCGATGAGGGCTTCGCGCAGTTCGTCCTCGATCTCGGCGACCTGGGCCGAGTGGGCCGCGTAGTCCACCGGGATCGCCTTGGCCCGTACGCCTTCCCGGTCGCAGGCCGCGAGCAGGGCGGCCAGCTCCTGGGACTCCCCGGCGACGACCACGGCTCCGGGCCCGTTCACCGCGGCCACGCACACGCGTCCGCCGGCGGGCAGCAGGCTCGTGGTCCGCTCGGTGGACGCGGCGACCGACACCATGCCGCCGCGCCCCGCCAGCCTCAGCAGTGCCCGGCTGCGCAGCGCCACCACGAGGGCCGCGTCGTCGAGCGACAGCGCTCCGGCGACGCAGGCGGCGGCGATCTCGCCCTGGCTGTGTCCGACGACCGCGTCCGGGGTGACCCCGGTGTCGCGCCAGTGCGCGGCCAGCGCGACCATCACGGCGAAGAGCACCGGCTGGACGACGTCCACGCGGTCGAGCGTCGGTGCGCCGGGCACGCCGCGCAGCACCTCGGTCAGGGACCAGTCGGTGTGGGGGGCGAGCGCCCGTTCGCAGGCGGCGATGGCGGCGGCGAACGCCTCGGAGGTGTCGAGCGCCGCCACGGCCATGCCGGCCCACTGCGAGCCCTGGCCGGGGAAGACGAAGACCGTGCGGCCGCCGCGCGCCCGGTCCCGCACGGCGTCGGGCGCGGGTTCGCCCGCCGCGAGGGCGTCAAGCCAGCCGAGGAGCGCGTCGCGGCCGCGGCCGGTGGCGGCCGCCCGGAAGGGCAGGGCGGGGCGAGTGGTGGCGAGCGCGCGGGCCGGTCCGGCGGCGTCCCCGTCGGGGTCGGCCCGCAGGTGCTCCCCCAGCCGGCGTGCCTGTCGGCGCAGGGCCGCGGGGGTCATGGCGGAGAGCAGCCACGGAACCGTGGTCCCGGAGTCCTCGGACGGTTCGCCGTACGTGCCTCGGGGCAGTGGGGCCTCGGCGGCGGGTGCTTCCTCCAGGATGGCGTGGGCGTTGGTACCGCTCATGCCGAACGCGGAGACGCCGGCCCGGCGCGGCCGGTCCCCGTCCGGGACGTCCCAGGGGCGGGTGTTGGCGAGCAGCCGGACCGCACCGGCCGACCAGTCCACCCGGCTGGACGCCTCCTGTGCGTGCAGGGTGCCGGGGAGCACGCTGTTCCGCAGCGCGAGCACCGTCTTGATGACCCCGGCGACTCCGGCGGCGGCCTGGGTGTGCCCGATGTTGGACTTCAGCGACCCCAGCCACAGCGGGCGGTCGGCGGGCCGGTCCTGGCCGTAGGTGGCCAGGAGGGCCTGCGCCTCGATGGGGTCGCCGAGCACGGTGCCGGTTCCGTGCGCCTCGACCAGGTCGATATCGGCGCCGGACAGTCCCGCCGTGGCCAGCGCGGTCCTGATCACCCGCTGCTGTGCGGGGCCGCTCGGGGCGGTGAGGCCGTTGCTGGCACCGTCCTGGTTGACCGCGGTGCCCCGTACGAGGGCGAGGACCGGATGCCCGAGGCGGCGCGCGTCGGAGAGGCGTTCCACGAGCAGTACGCCCACCCCTTCGCCCCAGCCCGTACCGTTCGCCCCTTCGGCGAAGGAGCGGCAGCGGCCGTCGGGCGACAGGCCCTGCTGACGGCTGAACTCGACGAAGACGTCCGGGCTCGCCATCACCGCGGCGCCGCCGACCAGGGCGAACGAGCAGTCGCCGGCGCGCAGTGCCTGGCCGGCCAGGTGCAGTGCCACCAGCGAGGACGAGCAGGCCGTTTCCACGGTCACGGCGGGGCCGCCGAGTCCGAGGGTGTAGGCGACGCGGCCGGAGGCGACGCTGGTGACCGTGCCGCTGAGGAGGTGCCCCTCGACCTCGTCGGACGGGTTCTGCGGGCCGGTGCCGTAGCCCTGGGCGGCGACGCCGACGTAGACGCCGCCCTCGCTGCCGCGTACCGACGCGGGATCGAGTCCCGCCCGCTCCAGTACCTCCCAGCTGGTTTCGAGCAGCAGTCGCTGCTGCGGGTCCATGGCCAGTGCCTCGCGCGGGGAGATGCCGAAGAACTCCGCGTCGAACTCTGCCGCCCCGTCCAGGAATCCGCCGCCGGTGGTGTAGAAGGTGCCCGGGTGCAGGGGGTCCGGGTCGTAGAGGGTGTCCAGCGACCAGCCGCGGTCGGCGGGCAGCGCGGCGACCGCGTCCACTCCGTCGGCCACCAGTCGCCACAGGTCCTCGGGCGAGCGGACGCCGCCCGGGAATCGGCAGGCCATCGAGACGATCGCCAAAGGCTCGTCGGCCGCCGCGGGCCCGGCCGTGCCGGTCGTGCCGTCGGCGTCCGGTTCCGCGCCGCTCAGCCCGGCGAAGAGGTGCGCGGCGAGGGCGGCTGCCGTCGGGTGGTCGAAGACGGAGGTGAGCGCGAGCGGCAGAGCGGTGGCCGCGACCAGCCGGTTGCGGAGTTCGACGGCGGTGAGCGAGTCGAAGCCCACCTCACGGAACGGGCGGTCGGCTGCGAAGCCGACGGCCGACTCGTGGCCCAGCACTGCGGCCGACTCGCTCCGGACCAGCTCCGTCAGCAGTTTGCGACCCTCGGGCTCGGACAGCCGGTGCAGCCGGTGCAGCCACGACGGGTCGCCGCCCGTACCGGGTCCGGACCCGGCGGAGGTGTCCGCCGCCGCGGGGCCGCCGTGCGCCGCCCGGGGCTCCGGGACGGCCGGCAGGCCGCGCAGCAGCGCGCTGTCCCTCACCGAACCGAAGGTGGGCGCGAAGCGGCTCCAGTCCAGCTCGGCGACGACGGGTTCGCCCTCGCCCAGGGCCAGGGCCAGGCCGAGCGCGGAGAGCGCCGCCGCGGGGGCCATCGGCACCAGCCCGTGGCGGCGCAGGCCGTCGCCCACGGCGCCGTCGGCCATGCCGGCGCCGGCCCAGGGGCCCCAGGCCACCGAGGTCGCCGTCAGGCCCCGGCCACGCCTCGCCGCGGCGAGGCCGTCCAGGTAGGCGTTGGCCGCCGCGTACGCGCCCTGGCCGCCGCTGCCCCAGGTGCCCGAGATCGAGGAGAACAGCACGAAGGCGTCCAGCGGGCGGCCTTCGAACAGGGCGTCGAGGTGGGCCGCGCCGCGCGTCTTGGCCGCCGTCCGCCGGGCCAGTTCCTCCGGCGTGCAGTCCATCAGCGCGGTGTCCGAGGTGAGTCCCGCGGTGTGCACCACTGCCCGTACGGTGTCGCCCTCGTCGTGCAGCCGCTCCAGGACCCGTTCCAGCGCGGTGCGGTCGGCAACGTCGCAGGCCAGTAGGGTGCTCCGGGCGCCGAGCGCCGCCAGAGCGTCGATCAGCTCGTCGGCTCCGGGAGCCTCGGGGCCCCGTCGGCCGAGGAGGACGAGGTGTTCCGCGCCGTGCTCCGCGAGCCAGCGCGCCACCTGGGCGCCGAGGCCGCCGGTGCCGCCGGTGACGAGGACCGTGCCGCGCGGCGTCCACGGTGCGGGCGCGGGGGTCGCGGGCTCCGGCGCGGGGACGAGCCGGCGGCCCAGCGGTACCGGCGTGCGTACGGCCACCTGGTCCTCGCCGTCCCGTCCGGCCAGCACCGCGCACAGCCCGTCCAGCGCGGGCCCGTCCAGCAGGTCCGGCAGGTCGACCAGGCCGCCCCAGCGCAGTGGGTGCTCCAGTGCCGCCACCCGGCCCAGGCCCCACACCTGGGCCTGCTCGGGGCTGACCTCCTCCGTGCCGTCGGCCGCCACCGCGCCGCGGGTGGCGCACCACAGCGGTGCGTCGATGCCGCTTTCACCCAGTGCCTGCAGCAGCAGCAGGGTCCCGGTCAGGCACGCGTCGAGCGTCCGCAGGCCCGGGTGGGGCCCCTCAGCCAGGGCCAGCAGGGACAGGATGCCATCCAAGGCGCCGAACTCCGGTAACAGCAAGGCCAGTTCAGTGCGTTCGACGGCGGCGCCGATCCGGATCACGACCACGTCGGCGCCATGTCCGGCGAGGGCCTGTTCGCAGGCGAGTGCGGTGTCCTCGGCGCCGGGCCCGTCCGGCGTGACGAGCAGCCAGCGACCGGAGAGGCGTGGCTCCGCGGGCGCGGTGAGCGGCTCCCATGCGATGCGGTAGCGGTGGGGGCCGGCGGGGACCGCGGTACTCCGGCGGCGCCAGGCGGCGGGGGCCGGGTCCAGGGCGGCTTCCGGCCAGAAACGCCTGCGCTGGAAGGCGTAGGTCGGCAGGTCGACCCGCCGCACGTCGGTGCCGCTCCAGCCCGCCGACCAGTCCACCGGTACGCCGCGCAGGTGCAGCGAGGCGAGTGCGGTGCGGACCGCGTCCGGCTCGCCACGGCCGTCGCGCAGCAGCGGCACCGTCCCGGTGCCGCCGGGGACGGGAGTGGCGGTGGGGTCGGGCAGGCAGGCGTGGAGCATGCCGGACAGCACGCCGCCCGGTCCGAGTTCGAGGTACGTCGTCGCACCCTCGTCCCGCAGCCGATGGGCCCCTTCCAGGAAGCGCACGGTGCCCCGGACGTGGCGTACCCAGTGATCAGGGGAGCGGAGTTCCGCGGCCGTGGCGGTACGCCCGGTCAGGTTGGAGACAATCTCGATTCCGGGCGCGTGGTAGGTCAGCGACTCGGCCACGTCCCGGAAGGCGTCGAGCATCCCGTCCATCCGGGAGGAGTGGAACGCGTGGCTCACGCTCAGACGGCGGATGCGCCGTCCTCGGGAGCGGAACGCCCCCGCCAGGCGCCGTACCGCGTCCGCGTCACCGGACAGGACCACCGAGGTGGGCCCGTTGACGGCGGCGATGTCCACCGCTTCCCGGCCCGGGTCCTGATCCGGGTCCCGGACCGCTTCCCGTTCCGGGACGGGGTGCCCGGTGCGGTCGTCCAGCAGAGCCCGGCGCACTTCCTCCTCGGTGGCCTCCACCGCCACCATCGCCCCGCCCTCGGGCAGTTCGTCCATCAGCCGTCCCCGGGCCGTTACCAGCGCGCAGGCGTCGGGCAGGTCCAGCACGCCCGCCGCGTGGGCGGCGGCGAGTTCACCGATGGAGTGCCCCATCAGCAGGTCGGGCCGCACACCCCAGTGCCGTACGAGCCGGAACAGCGCCGTCTCCAGGGCGAACAACGCGGGTTGCGTGTACCGGGTGCGGTCGAGCAGGTCCGCACCCGGGGTTCCCGGCCCGGCGAACAGGATGTCGCGCAGGCTCAGGTCAAGATGCGGGTCCAAGCCGGTCAGCACCTCGTCGAGGGCGTCGGCGAACACCGGGTCGTCGCGGTAGAGCTCAGCACCGGCTCCGGCCCGCTGGCTGCCCTGTCCCGGGAAGAGGAAGGCGGTCCGGCCGGAGCGTACGGCGCCGCCGGTGAGCAGTCGGCCCGCTGCCGTGCCGCGCGCGAGTGCGGTGAGAGAGCGCCGGACGGACACCCGGTCCCGTCCCAGGACGGCGGCCCGGTGTTCGAGCGGGGCTCGTCCCGCGGCGAGCGAGTAGGCGACGTCCACCAGTTCGACGTCCGGGTCGGCATCGAGTCGGCTCACCAGCCGGCCGGCCTGCGCCCGCAGGGCCTCTGGTGTCCTGGCCGAGAGCAGCAGCGGCACGGGTGGGCCGGTACGGCGGGCGGTGGGGGTGTCGGTGACCGCCGCGATGGCCATCGCGGCGGTGGCGGCGGTGTCCGAGGTGGGCACGGCCGAGGTGTCGGTCCGGTCCCGGGTGCCGGTCCCGGCCGGGGCGGGCACGACCGCGATGACAGGCGCCTGCTCGATGATCGTGTGCGCGTTGGTGCCGCTGATGCCGAACGACGACACGCCCGCGCGACGCGGGCCCCCGGTCTCCGGCCACGGGGTGCGCGCGGTGAGCAGGCGGATGCCACCGCCTGACCAGTCGACGTGCGGGTTCGGTGTCCCGACGTGAAGGGTTCCCGGCAGTTCGCCGTGGCGGATGGCCAGCACCATCTTCATCACCCCGGCCACCCCGGCCGCCGCCTGGGTGTGTCCGAAGTTCGACTTCACCGAGCCGAGCCACAGCGGACGGTCCGCCGGGCGGGCCGGTCCGTGGACGGCCTGGAGCGCTTGCGCTTCGATGGGGTCGCCGAGCCTTGTGCCGGTGCCGTGGGCCTCGATCGCGTCGATCTGGTCGGCTCGTAGTGCGGCGTCGGCCAAGGCGGCGCGGATGACCTGCTGCTGGGACGGGCCGTTGGGGGCGGTGAGCCCGTTGCTGGCGCCGTCCTGGTTCACGGCGGTGCCACTGATCAGCGCGAGTACGGGGTGGCCTTGGCGCAGGGCGTCGCTGTGGCGCTCCAGCAGCAGCACTCCGGCGCCCTCGCCCCAGCCCGTGCCGTCCGCCTCCGCCGAGAACGCCTTGCACCGTCCGTCGGCGGCGAGCCCGCGCTGACGGCTGAACTCCACGAAGAGCCGCGGGGTGCTCATCACGGTCACCCCGCCCGCAAGGGCCTGCTCGCAGTCACCGCGCCGCAGTGCCTGCACGGCCAGGTGCAGCGCCACCAGCGACGAGGAGCACGCGGTGTCGACGGTGAGCGAGGGCCCCTGGAGGCCGAGAACATAGGACAGCCGCCCTGACAGCACGCTGGCCGTGTTCCCGGTCAGCAGATGGCCCTCGGATACTCCCTCGGCGCCCTCCAGCAGTGCGGAGTAGTCCTGGCCGTTGGTACCGATGTAGACGCCGACCTGCCGGTCCTTCAGCGCGGTCGGGTCCTGCCCGGCGCCCTCGACCGCCTCCCAGGCGGTTTCCAGGAGCAGCCGCTGCTGCGGGTCCATGGCCAGGGCCTCGCGCGGCGAGATGCCGAAGAACTCCGCGTCGAACTCGGGGACGTCGTGCAGGAAGCCGCCCTGCCTGCTGTACGTGGTGCCGGCGCGGTCGGGGTCCGGATCGTACAGGCCCTCGGTGTCCCAGCCCCGGTTCGACGGCCAGTCGCCGACGGCGTCGGTGCCCTCCGAGAGCAGGCGCCAGAAGTCCTCGGGGTGTGCGATCCCGCCGGGGAAGCGGCAGCCCATGCCGACGATCGCGATCGGCTCGTTGCTGCCGGACTCCACCACCCGGCCCGCCCCGGTCCCGGCGGTGCCGGCCGTGCCGCTCCCCGCGCCCCGCAGGTCCAGGTCCAGGTCCAGGTCCGCGAGCAGACGGTCGGCCAGTGCCGACGGTGTGGGATGGTCGAACAGGACGGTGGCGGGCAGGGCGAGTCCGGTGGCGGTGACGAGCCGGTTGCGCAGTTCCACCGCCGTCAGCGAGTCGAAGCCGAGCGCGGAGAAAGCCTTCTCGGGCTGGACCGTGTCGGCGTCGGGGTGGCGCAGGACCGTCGCCGCGTGGGTGCGCACCAGTTCGGTGAGGGTCCTGACCCTGTCCTCGTGGCGCGGCAGTAGGGTGACCTGTTGCCGCAGCGCGTCGGCGGAGCCGCCGCCTTCCCGGGCCGCCGGCGGTACTGCCGGGTCTGGGACGGGCGTCGCCGCGGCCGGGTCCGGTATCCCGTCGAGCAGGGCGGCGGACCGCAGCCCCATGCCCGCGGTGAAGCGCCGCCAGTCGACATCGGCGACCACGACCAGCGCGTCGTCCTCCGTGAGTGCCCGGCCGATCGCGGTCACGGCCGTTTCGGGCTCCATCACCGGCATGCCGAAGTCCCGCAGTCGCGCGGCGACATCGTCCGCCAGCATGCCGGGCCCGGCCCAGGCGCCCCAGGCCACGGCCGTGCCGGGCAGCCCGGCCGCCCGGCGGGCGGCGACGAGTGCGTCGACGGCGGCGTTGGCGGCCGCGTAGTTGCCCTGCCCGGCGCTGCCCACGACACCCATCACCGACGAGAACACCACGAAGGCCGACAGGTCGAGACCCGCGGTGGCCTCGTGCAGGTTCCGTGCGGCGGTCAGCTTGGCGCGCAGCACGACGGCGAGCCGCGCGGGGTCCAGCGCGTCGAGCACACCGTCGTCGAGGACTCCCGCTGCGTGGATGACGGCGGACAGCGGGTATCGCGCCGGGATGTCGGCGACCAGCGCCGCCAGTGCGGCCGGGTCGGCGACGTCGCAGGCCGCGAAGGCCACTTCGGCGCCCAGCGCCGTCAGTTCCACCCGCAGCGCGTCCGTGCCGGGTGCGTCGGCACCGCGACGGCTGACCAGCAGCAGCCGCTGCGCGCCCTGGCCCGCAAGCCAGCGCGCCGTGTGCGAGCCGACTCCACCGGTGCCACCGGTGACGAGGACCGTGCCCTGCCATCGAGGCCGTGGCCCGGCGGCCGGACCGTTCTCACGGGCCTTCGGCGGCACGGACGGAGGGGCGGGCCGGAGACGGCGTCCGTGGACCCCGGTGGAGCGCACAGCCACCTGTTCCTCATCGGCCGCGGCTCCCGCGAGCACCGCGCACAGGCGGCGGGCAGCCCGTACGTCCAGCGCCTCGGGCAGGTCGACCAGACCGCCCCGCCGGTGCGGGTGCTCCAATGCCAGCGTCCGGCCCAGGGCTGCCGACGCGGCCTGACCGACGTGTCCGGGCCGCTCCGCGCCGCCCAGGACCGCCGTTCCCTTCGTAAGCGTCCAGAGCCGGGCGTCGATGCCCGTGTCCTCCAGCGCCTGGACCAGCGCGAGGTTCAGCGCCGGACCGCCGGGCAGGTCGGGGTATTCGGGGTGGGGTCGCTCCTCCCAGGAGAGCAGCGACAGCACGCCGGCGATCGGCTGCTCCCCCACGGTCTGTGTGAGGAGGGATGCCAGTTGTTCGCGGGTCGCGCCCGGATCGGCGACGACGCGGGGGAGGACGTCGGCTCCGGCCGCGCCGAGGGTGTCCAGGACGGCCGCCGCGTCGTCGCCCTCGGGGCGCAGGGCGAGCCAGCGACCGGCGAGGCCGTCCGCCGGCGCGACCGACAGGGGTGCCCAGGCAACGTGGTAGCGCCAGGATTCCGCCCTCCGCTCACGGTTTCTGGCGGAGCGCCAGGTCGCCAGGGCGGGCAGGACTTCGTCCAGGGCCTCACGGCCGACCCCGAGGGTTTCGGCGAGCTGGGCGGGGTCCTGTAGTTCCAGGTCGTCCCAGCGGTGCTCGACAGGGGCGGCCGGGACGGCGGCGGGGGCCGTCAGCCAGTAACGTCGCCGCTGGAAGGCGTACGTCGGCAGCTCGACGCGCCGCGCCCCCGGGAACACACCCGACCAGTCCACCTCCAGGCCGCGCTCCCACGCACGGCCCACCGCACGCAACACCTGCTCCGGCCCGCCCTCATCACGCCGCAACGTCCCCAGCACCGCAGCATCCACACCCGCGGCCTCCACCGACTCCCCCACCGCAACACCCAGCACCGGATGCGGACCGGCCTCCACGAAGAACCGGAAACCATCGGCCAGCAGCGCACCCGTCGCCCGCTCGAACTCGACGGTCTCCCGAAGATTCCGGTACCAGTACCCCGCGTCCAGAGCCTTCGTGTCCAACAGGCCACCGGTCACGCTCGAATAGAACGGCACCGAACCCGAAACCGGAGCGATACCCGCCAGATCGGAGAGCAACCGCTCACGGATCTCCTCCACATGCGAGGAATGCGACGCGTAATCGACCTCGACACGACGGGCCCGGACACCCTCACCGATCAGTTCTCCAAGAAGCCCCGCCACCGCGTCCGCGTCACCCGAAACCACCGTCGACGACGGGCCGTTCACCGCCGCCACCGACAACCGGCCACCCCACCCCACAAGACGCCCAGCCACCACACCCACCGGCAACGGCACCGACGCCATACCACCCCGACCCGCCAACACCCCCACCGCACGAGAACGCAACGCCACCACACGCGCCCCGTCACCCAAACTCAGACCACCCGCCACACACGCAGCGGCAACCTCACCCTGCGAATGACCCACCACACCATCCGGAACCACACCGAACGACCGCCACACCTCCGCCAACGACACCATCACCGCCCACAACACCGGCTGCACCACATCAACCCGCGCCAACAAACACTCCGAACCCAACGCCTCCACCAACGACCAGTCCACATACGGAGAAAGAGCCCGCTCACACTCCGCCATCCGCCCCGCGAACACACCCGACCCACCCAACAACCCCGCAGCCATCCCCACCCACTGCGAACCCTGACCCGGAAACACCAACACCACACGACCCGACGACACACCATCGCCCCGCACCAGCCCCGGCACCGACCGGCCCTCAGCCAGCGCCTTCACCCCACCGAGCAACTCGCTCCGGTCCCCACCCACCACCACCGCACGGTGTTCGAAAGCCGCACGCCCCACCGCCAGAGAATGCCCCACGTCCACCACATCAAGTCCGGGCTCCGCCACCACCCGGGCCGACAGCGCCGCCGCCTGTGCCCGCAGGGCGTCCGCGCTGCGCGCCGACAGCGGCCACGCAACCACCCCCGGACGCCGGCCTCCCTCTTCCGCCCCGGCCGGAGCCCCACCAGGGGCAGACTCCAGGATGACGTGGGCGTTGGTCCCGCTGATACCGAAGGAGGACACCCCGGCCCTGCGCGGGCGTCCCGTGTCGTCCCACGCACGGGCCTCCGTCAGCAGTCGACCGGCTCCGGCCGACCAGTCCACCTCGGGCGTGGGACCGTCCACGTGCAGCGTCTTGGGCATCACCCCGTGCCGCAGGCCGAGCACCGACTTGATGACACCGCCCACCCCCGCCGCGGCCTGGGCGTGGCCGATGTTCGACTTCAGCGAGCCGATCCACACCGGCCGGTCCACCGGACGGTCCTGCCCGTACGTCGCCAGCAGAGCCTGCGCCTCGATCGGGTCGCCCAACCGCGTCCCCGTACCATGCGCCTCCACCACATCCACGTCCGACGCCACCAGCCCCGCGTCCGCCAACGCCGCACGAATCACCCGCTGCTGCGACGGACCATTCGGCGCCGTCAGACCATTGCTCGCACCATCCTGATTCACCGCCGAACCACGCACCACCGCCAGCACCGGATGCCCACGGCGCCGCGCGTCCGACAACCGCTCCACCAGCAGCATCCCCACGCCCTCGGCCAGGCCGAAGCCGTCGGCGGCTGCCGCGAATGCCTTGCAGCGGCCGTCCGGGGCCAGACCCCCCTGTCGGCTGAACTCCACGAGCATGCCGATCGTGGACATCACGGTCGCGCCGCCGGCCAGCGCCAGCGAGCACTCGCCCGACCGCAGCGCCCGTACCGCGAGATGCAGGGCCACCAGCGAGGACGAGCACGCCGTGTCCACAGTGACCGCCGCGCCCTCCAGACCCAGGGTGTAGGCCAGTCGGCCCGACGCGACGCTGCCGGTGTTGCCGGTCAGCAGGTGGCCGCCCTCTTCGGCGCCCTGCTCGAGAGAGGGCCCGTAGTCCATGGTCATCGCCCCGACGTAAACGCCCGTCCGGGTCCGGCGCAGGGTGGCCGGGGCGATCCCGGCCCGCTCCAGTACTTCCCAGGTCGTCTCCAGCAGCAGCCGCTGCTGCGGGTCCATCGCCAGGGCCTCGCGCGGCGAGATTCCGAAGAACTCCGCGTCGAAGTCGGCCGCGCCGGCGAGCGAGCCCGCCTCGCGCTGGTAGTACCGGCCCGGCGTCCCCGGTGCGGGGTCGTACCGTCCCGTGGTGTCCCAGCCGCGGTCGCCGGGCAGCGCGGAGACGGCGTCGGCACCAGCAGACAGCAACTCCCAGAGTTCGTCGGGGCTGCCGACACCTCCGGGGTAACGGCAGCCCATGCCGACGATCACCACGGGGTCGTCGTCCGCGGCCCGCCGCACCGGCGCGTCCGCGTCCGTGTCCCAGTCGGACCGGTCGGACCGGGACCCGCTGATCTCGGCGCAGAGGTACGCGGTCAGGGCCGCCGGGGTCGGACAGTCGAAGACGATCGTCGCCGGGATGCGCAGCGCCGTCGCCGCGCTCAGCCGGTTGCGCAGCTCCACCGCTGTGACGGAGTCGAATCCCAGGTCGAGGAAGGCCAGGTCGCCGGTGATCGGATCTAACCGCCCGGTCAGTGCGGCGATCTCCTCGCCCACCAGCCGGGCCAGCGTTGCGCGCCGCTCCGGTTCGTCCATGCCGGCCAGCTCCGCGCGGAACGCGGCGCCCGCGCCGCGGTCGCCGCCCGCGCCGCCTTCGCCTTCCGGCCCGTCCGTGTCCGCGGGGCCGGGCTCCACGAGCGCGGCCAGGGCAGCCGCCGGCAGTTCCCGTACCGGGGCGTCCCGACCGGCGGACAGCGTTTTCCGGTCCGGGGTGACACCGCGCACGTACAGGTCACCGAGCGAGGTCAGAAAGCGGCCCGGACCGCCCTGGTCCCGGCGCAGCGTCCCGAGGACGGCGGCCTGCGCGCCGTGTTCCTCCGCGCAGTCCGTGAGGGCTGAGGTCAGCACGGTGTGCGGGCTGACCTCCAGCAGGACGCCGTGCCCGTCCCGCAGCAAGGCCCCGGTCGCCTGGTGGAACCTGACCGTGTTTCGCAGGTTGCGGCACCAGTAGTCGGCGTCCAGTACCGGGACGTCCAGTCGTCCGCCGGTCAGTCCGGAGTAGTAGGGCAGATGCGGTGTGCGGGGCCGGATCGGTGCGAGGTCGGCGCGCATCCGGGGAATGATCGCGTCGATGTGGGGGGAATGGGCGGCCAGGCCGACCGCGATCCGCCGTGCGTGCACCGCGTCCGAGGCCAGGTCGGCAAGGAGTTCGGCCGCGGCGTCGCGGTCACCGGAGACGATGACGGACTGCGGGCCGTTGTGCGCGGCGACGACGAGGCGGCCGTCCCAGCGGCGCAGCCGCGGCTCGACCTCGTCGGCCGGGGACAAGACGGAGACCATGTCGCCCTGCCCGGCCAGGGTCGCCTGGGCCTGGCTCCACAGGGCCACCACCCGGGCGGAGTCGTCCAGGGACAGCGCGCCGGAGACCGCGGCGGCGGTGACCTCTCCGACGCTGTGGCCGAGCACGGCGGCCGGTTCCACGCCGTGGGAGCGCCACAGCGCGGCGAGCGACACCGTCACGGCGAACAGCAGGGGCTGCACCACGTCGGCCCGGTCCGCAGCGGGTGCGCCCGGTGCGTCCGGGTCGCGGAGCACGTCGATCGGCGACCAGTCGACGAACGGTTCCAGGGCCTGCGCGCACGCGTCCATCCGGTCGCGGAACACCGTGGACGTGTCCAGCAGGTCCACCGTCATCCGGGGCCACTGCGCGCCCTGCCCGGGAAACACGAAGGCGACCCGGCGGGCGGTCCCTGCGGTGCCCTCCACCAGGCCGGGCATGCTCCTGCCGTCGGCGAGCGCGGCCAGCCGCCGCAGGAGTCCGTCACGGCCGTCCGCCACCAGCGCCGCCCGTCGGCTCCCCTCGGAAGCGGTGCGCGCGAGGGTGAGCGCGATGTCCTGGGGGGTCCAGTCGTCACGACCGGCCAGGTACGCGTGCAGGCCGCGCGCGCCGGCCGCCAACGACTCCTTGCCGCTGCCGGCCAGTGTCCACAGCAGCGGTGCTTCCGTACCGTCGGGGTGCGCCATCGTGTCTTCGGACTCCTTCACGGCAAGCAGAACCATCGGTCACCGGAGCGTGGCGGGCGCCCAATCCCACGGGTCGCCGGCCGGCCGGGACGGCTTCGTCGTGCCCGGCGTGTACCGCGGCCGGACCTGCGAGGTCGATCTTGCCCAAGTCGCATAGCGGCCCGATAGCGCAGGCCGCGACACGGTGCGGTTGCGGGGAACGGGCGGGCCGCGGCGCGGCGGAACAGCCATGCGCACTCCGTGGGCGGGTCAGCCGTCCGTTCCGGCGGACCGGTGCGGGAGCGGGGCTCGCGTCACTCCCAGCTCCCGCCAGATCCCGTCCAGTGCCGCGACGAACTCCTCGACCTCCGCGGGCTCGTGGACGGCGCCGGGCGCGCTCCTGAGGATCTCCTGGCCCGCGCGCACGCTCGGTGCGTTGATCGCCTGTACGTAGATGCCATGGCGTTCCAGCAGCAGGGCGGAGATCCGCTGGGCAAGTGCGTCGTCCCCGACGGAGATCGAGACGATGTGGGACCCGTCGGAGACGAAGGGGATGCCGTGTTCCGTGAGCAGCCGGTGCGTCAGTCGCGCGTTCTCGCGGAGCCGGTCGCGTTCCACCCCCGAGGTGCGCAGGTGCCGGACCGCGGCGAGCGCGCCCGCCACGACCGCCGGCGGCAGGGCGGTGGTGAAGATGAAGGAGCGGGACAGACCGCGCACCGCGTCGACCAGCTCGGCCGGAGCCGCGATGTATCCGCCGGTGGTACCGAATCCCTTGGCGAGTGTTCCCATGATGACGGTGAATTCGTCCGCGATACCCAGGCTCGCGGCCATACCAGCTCCCTCCGGCCCGTACATTCCGACCGCGTGGACCTCGTCGAGGAAGGTCATCGCGCCGTACTCTCGGGCGATCCGGGCGATCTCGGCGAGCGGGGCGACATCACCCCCCATCGAGTAGACCGATTCCATGACGATCATCTTCGGCCGATCTGGATCGGTGGCGGATATCAGCTCTTCCAGATGCTCCGTGTCATTGTGGCGGAAAATTCGCTTCTCGGCGCCACTGTGGCGGAGTCCGTCGATGATCGAGGCGTGATTCATCTCGTCGGAGAAGACGACGCAGTTCCCCAGCCGGCCGGCAAGGACCGTGAGGGCTCCATCATTGGCGGTGTACCCGGAGGTGAAGAGAAGGGCGTCAGCCTTACCGTGCAGGTCTGCCAGTTCCTTCTCCAGCAGCACGTGGTAGTGGTTGGTCCCGCCGATGTTCCGCGAGCCGCCCGAGCCCGCACCGTACTCGTCGAGGGCTTCGCGGGTCGCCGCCAGGACCAGCGGGTGCTGGCCCATTCCCAGGTAGTCGTTACTGCACCACACGCTGATCTCGGAGGTGATCCCGTCTCGCACACTCCGGGCGGCCGGAAACTTCCCGGCGAGGCGGCCGACCTCGAGAAACTCCCGTTTCGCCTCCGAGTGTTCCCCTTCCTTCATATGCTGCGAGAAGAGCTCCAGGTAATGGTTCATGACGACCCTTTTCTCCGAAGGCTATGCCGATGCGGGGCCCGGACCGGTAGAGGGGATTGTCTCAGAGAGGAATATCACTTCGATGACGCGGCCTGCGACAATTCAAAACCTCCCGGGCATCCAGTTCTTCAATTCACACTCCTGGCGCACCTGCTTTGCGTGTTGTAGGCTCTGCGGAAATTCCTCGACACGGCACCACTGGAGTTTCTATGCCGTCGAACGAAACGTATGTCAGCCAGATCCTTCAGGTAATCTCCGCGGAACCGGAGAAGGTGGTCCTTTCCTGGCGGGACAGGACGCTGACCGCGGCGGAGCTGACCTCCTTGGTCCGGTCGGCCGCGCAGGCGCTGCACCGTCACGCGGGCGGAAGCGATGGCGGGGCCGTGGTCGCCATCCTGACCGTCACCAACACCGCCCCCACCCTGGCCCTGCGGTACGCCGCGAATCTGGTCGGGGCCACGGTGGTCCATCTGCACACCACCAACGCGGTCGACCCGGCGGACCACCTGGCCGTCGGCGCCAAGCTCAAGATCCTCCGGGAGACCGGTGCGACGTACCTGGCCGTCGACGCGGAGAACGTCGCGACCGGCCGTGAGTTGTGCGAGCGGCTGGGCGCTCCGCTGGCCCTCGTCGCCCTCGGCGATCTCGGCCCCGATGTCCTGGACCTGACGGCCGGGGCCCCGGACTCGCTGGATCCGGCCGGCATCGAGATCGGACCCGACCGGACCGCGGTGGTGACCTACACGAGCGGGACGACGGGTGAACCGAAGGGCATCGCCTTCGACTTCCGGACCCGCAAGGGTTTCATCTCCGCCGGACTCAAGATGGGCTGGCGGTCGGTTTACCTGGCCTGCCTCCCGCTGAGCCACTCCAGCGGCGCCACGGCCGACGACTCACTCGCGTCCGGTGGCTCGGTGGTCCTGCGGGACGGCTTCGACCCAGGTGATGTGCTGCGCTCCATAGAGCGGCACAAGATCACCCGGATGCTGCTCTCCCCTCCACAGTTGTACCTGCTCATGGACCATCAGGAGGTGGACTCGACCGATCTGTCCAGTCTCCAGATGGTCACGTACGTGGGCTCGCCCGCATCCCCCGAGCGGCTGGCCGAGGCGGTCAAGGTCTTCGGCGACGTACTGATCCAGGTGTACGCGACCAGCGAGGCGGGCTTCGTCAGCATGCTCTCGCCCACCGAGCACCTCGACCCCCGGCTGCGGGTCACGGTCGGCCGGCCGATGCCCGGCTGGGTCCGGATCACCGATCCGGACGACCACCGCGACCTGCCGCTCGGCGAGATCGGCGAGGTCTGCGTACAGTCGGCGTTCACCATGAGCGAGTACGTGGCTGAGCCCGAACTCACGGCCCGGACCGTACGGGACGGCTGGGTGCACACCGGCGACCTCGGATTCGTCGATGGTGACGGCTACCTTCACCTGCGCGGCCGGATCGGCGAGGTGATCAAGACCAACGGCATCAAGATCCATCCGGTGACGGTGGAGAACGCCTTCCTGACCCATCCCGATGTCGTGCAGGCCGCCGTCTTCTGCGTCCGGGACCGGGACCGGATCGAGCACCTGCACGCTGCCGTGGTGCTGCGCGAGACCGGCACGGCCGGCCCCGAGGGGCTGGCGGAACACATCCGGGCCGCCATCTCGCCCAAGCACGTTCCCGCGCAGATCCACGTCCGCTCCACGCTGCCCCTCACCGGCGTCGGCAAGCCGGACAAGGCGCGGCTGGCCGTGGAAGCGAGCGGCTGAAACCCCATGGCCCTCTCCGTGGCATCCATACTCGCCGAGTCCGCGCTACGGCGACCGGAGCACCCGGCGGTCGTGTCCGGCACCCGGAAGTTCACCTATCGCGAGCTGTGGGACGAGGCGCGGAGGTACGCGGCGGCGCTGCGCGCGCGGGGCATCGGCCCCGACGACAAGGTGGCACTGCTGCTGCCCAGTACACCGCACTTCCCGCCGGCCTACTTCGGTGTACTCGCGCTCGGCGCGATCGCGGTCCCGGTCCACGCCCTGCTCCGGGCGGACGAGATCGCGTACGTCCTGAAGGACTCCGGGGCGGCGGCGCTGATCTGCGCCGCCCCGCTCCTGACCGAGGGCGGCAGGGCGGCGGAGGCGGTCGGCACGCCCGTGCTCACCGTCATGGAGGGGGAAACGGACGAGGGAGGAAGGGGCGCCCGCGCGCCGCGGCTGGACGCGCTCGCGGCGCGGACCTCGCCGATCGACCGTCAGGTGCCGCGCGAGCCCGGGGACATCGCCGTGATCCTGTATACCTCCGGCACCACCGGCCGGCCCAAGGGCGCCCTGCTCACCCATCTCAACGTGGTGATGAACGTCGACACGACCATGCTGTCGCCGTTCGACTTCACAGCGGACGACGTCATGCTCGGCTGTCTGCCGCTGTTCCACGCCTTCGGCCAGATCTGCGGCATGAACACCTGCTTCCGGGCGGGGGCGACCCTGGTGCTGATGCCCCGGTTCGACGGGCCGGGGGCACTGGATCTCATGGTGCGGGAGAGCTGCACCGTGTTCATGGGAGTCCCGACGATGTACACGGCACTCCTCGACGCTGCCCGCGCCGACCCGCGCAGGCCCGCGCTCGACCGCGCGTTCTCCGGCGGCTCCGCGCTGCCGGTAGCGGTCCTGGACGCGTTCCGAGAGGCGTTCGGCTGCCCGGTCCTCGAAGGGTACGGGTTGACCGAGACGTCTCCGGTGGTGGCCTACAACCAGAAGGCGTGGCCGCTCAGACCGGGCACGGTGGGCCGGCCGATCTGGGGCGTCGAGGTCGAGATCGCCAGAGCGGATGTGGAGGGCAGGATCGAGCTGGTGCCCACCGGCGAGACGGGGGAGATCGTCATCCGGGGGCACAACGTGATGGCCGGCTACCTGAACCGGCCGGAGGCGACCGCCGCGGCCATCGTTGACGGCTGGTTCCGTTCGGGTGACCTCGGCGTCAAGGACTACGAGGGTTACCTGTCCGTCGTCGACCGCAAGAAGGACGTGGTGCTGCGCGGCGGGTACAACGTCTACCCGCGCGAGGTGGAGGACGTCCTGGCCCGTCACCCGGCGATCGCCCAGGCAGCCGTCGTCGGGCTCCCCCACCCCGTACTCGGCGAGGAGGTGTGCGCGGTGGTGAGGACCCGCCCCGGCACGGCGCCTGGCCCGGCCCTCGGCGCCGAGATCGTTGCCTGGAGCAGAGAGCGGATGGCCCCGTACAAGTACCCGCGCCGGGTCGAGTTCGTGGACGGCTTCCCTCTCGGCCCCAGCGGCAAGGTACTCAAACGGGAGCTGGTCGCCCGGCTGGGAGCTGCGGATCCGGACGAGCCGCCGGACGGCCCGCCGAGCCCTCACTGAGCACGAGCCCGAGCGGTCGAACTCCCCGCGGGGACGGGCATCGGCGCGCGACAGCTCGTAGGGCCACTGTCATCCCGGGGCGCAGCACGCTTCCCCGGCAGCCGGACACACCCGGGCCGCCGGCATGGCCAGCCGCTAACGGTTGCAGGGGAACGAGACTCCCGGTCGGCTGCCAGTCAGCGGAGCGCACCTGCGAGCGTCCAGGCCGTCAGCGACGGCCGTACCGAGACCGGCGAGGGCAGAGAGCGAGGCCATCAAGGCGTCGAGGGCGTGTGCGAATGCAGTGCGCGGTACCAGCACGTCCGACGTGTCCCGCGGGTTGCAGCTGATCTGACTGCGAAACTTCCCGCGCCTGACTTTGCCACTGGTAGCAGCCCCCGCCGTCATCTCCCGTGATCCCCAGGACGACTCGCGGCTGCGGGTCGCGGACATCAACCGCTGGGCCGTCGTCAACAGCCTTGAGTTCACGGCGCATGCCCCGGACCGGGCCGAGAGCCACCCGAACCTCGCCCGCGCACTCCCTCATCTGCCCGACAATTACGCCATCGACAGTCTCCTGGACAAGTCCCTGCCCCGTCATCCGCGAGAGGCCCCCAACTGCTGAGCCACTGCTACCCCTGTCGGACACCAGATCCCGTTGAACCAGCTGAGGACGCCGCTCCGCCGTCGGCATACTCTCCGACAACACCGACAGCGCGAGGCAACTAGGTGCACGGCACACTGGTCCCCAGCCTTGGTCCCCAGACCTACGCCGCCACGGCACCCGTCGACCGACGCAGACGATCACCGGGAGAAGGACCGGTTTAGCTAACCTGCGAAAGTGCTGCGCACCTTGCTTCTACTGGCGGTTCGTACCACTCGGCACGCGCGCCGGATGACCGTGAAGGTAGACGTGTGGCTGGCGTCAGAGGATGTTCCACCCAAGAAGCGGGTCGTGGTGGCGTAGCCCGTCCACCCGCCGC
The DNA here is from genome assembly GCF_041435495.1 of Streptomyces sp. NBC_01116. Taxonomy (NCBI): domain Bacteria; kingdom Bacillati; phylum Actinomycetota; class Actinomycetes; order Kitasatosporales; family Streptomycetaceae; genus Streptomyces; species Streptomyces sp. NBC_01116. The sequence continues at coordinate 8,275,963 of NZ_CP108644.1, read as the reverse complement.
TGGACCTCTTCCAGGCTGTTCGGGGCGTGGTGGACCTTCCGCGCGTTTGTCGTGATCATGCGCAGCTCACGGATCACCGCCAGGGTGCCGTAGCCAGGCCAGCGCGTCACGTCCCAGCCGTAGCACTGGTGGAGTGTCGGTATCCGAGAGCTGCGGTATTCCCTTCCGGCGGGGCTGGGCGCCGGTCGCGGCTACGACCGAGGACGCAGCGCCGATCGAGTCGAACAGGGTGACGGCGTCGCGCTCGGTGCCGGTGCACTGGCCCGTGGTCTCCAGGCTGACCGCGCCGTGCGTCTGCTACGACGGACTGCGCGTAGCCGAGGTCAAAAAAAGCAGGGGCGGGCACCGCCCGGCCGTGACGGCAACAAAGAGCCGGTGACGTGCGCACGGCGTACCTGCACGACACCGACCAGTAGGAAGAGGGAATCTCGCCCGGCCCCGGAACGAGGTCATCGAGTCTCCGTGGACTGAGCGTCCAACTGGAGGATGGAGGAGGCCCGCGCCGACCTGGACGCCGTACAGTCGGTCAACCCTGGCCTGACCGTGGCGCTGAACTAGCGCCAGGGCGAACGGCTCTGACCGCGACGGCGGCGCGGCGCTGGCACTCTGCCGCGCATTGCCGCCGTCCTTGGCGGCTCGGCGGTCAGGCCTGGCCCGCGGTCCCGGTTACGGTCACGCTGATGAACTCGGACGGGCGTACCGCGGCGAGGCCAGCCATCAGGACGACTTCGCCGGCCTTGACGTCCTCCTCGGTCATGGTGGCACCCTGGCCGATCCGAACGTGGAATCGAGCCGCCCGGGCCGGGTTATGGAGGACTGGGCCCGCCGACGCTTCCTCGCTCCCGGACGGCGCCGCGCGCTCTTTCCCTCCACGCGGTTGATGCCGCAGCCGCGGGCCACTTCACCGAGGTGAGTTGGCGGCAGGGCAGCAAAGGGCCGATGACCTCACGGTTCGCCGTCTTGGCCTTGCGGTCGGCGGGCAAGCAGGTCCTGGCAGGTGCCCAGGCCGCAGGCGGCGGACGCAACCAGTGGGGTGGGACGGCGTCCTGTGTCATGACCGTCCTCCGTGCGGATCTCATGGGTCGGGCGTGGGTCCGGTGCCGGGTCAGGCTTCGGTTGCGGTGGGGCCGGTTCCGACCGTCTCGGCGTTGCGTCGGGTCTTGGCCCAGCCGGTCCTGCCGCGCAGGAGTCGTACGGAGCCGCGGGCCGAGACGATGAACAGGTGGTAGGCGTACAGCCACAGGGTGATGCCCCACACCAGTCCGGTGGCACGGGAGCGTTCGGGGGCGAACTCCCGCCGGTAGACCGGGCCCCACAGCAGGAAGGGCACGACCGACAGGATCCCCAGCGCCAGCGCGAGCGGCCAGGCGGCGAACAGCACGGCGCCCCCGACGCCGGTGGCGAGAACGAACAACAGGAACGCGGTCAGGGCGAGGACCGTGAGGTGGGCGATCGGCTGGAAGAAGGTGTACAGCGATTCGAGGACACCGCGGGCGCGGTAGTGGCGCGAGCCGATGATCCGGCCCGTGTACCGCACGCACTGGATGTTGCCCTGGGCCCACCGGGTGCGCTGGGTCAGGAACCGCCGGGTGTACGGCAGGGCCTCCTGCGAGACCCAGGTGTCGGCGACATGGGTGACGCGGTAGCCCGCCAGGCGCATCTGCATACCGAGCTCGTAGTCCTCCAGGAGGGCGTCCTGCTTCCAGGGCCGGCGTTCAGCGGCGGCGATCCGGTCGAGAGCGGTAAGGCGGGTGAACTGGCCGTTGCCGCCCAGGCCGACCGATCCGGTGCGGCGGCGCAGCAACTGCATTCCGGTGTTGGAGACGGCGAACTCCGCGTCCTGCATCCGGACCAGCAGGCGCGCGTAGGCGTTGGCGAGCCGGCCGCGGTCGGGTAGCGGCCGTGCGTCGTCCACGTTCCGCATACGTACGCCGATCTGCACGCCCCCCGTGTCCGGGTCCCCGAAACCGTCCGGGCCGCTGACGTACGCCGCTGCGTCGGGTGACAGCCGACCGTCGGCGTCGACCACGCAGACGACGACCCGGGAGCGGTTCACCTCACCCAGATGGGTGTTCATCGCCTCATACGCGGCGTTGAGCGCGGCCCCCTTCCCGATCCGGGCGTCGGGGCGGCGGCGGGAGACGAGCCGGACATAGCTGTCCTCGGCGGCGAGGGCCGCCACGATCTCACCGGTGCGGTCGTCACTGGCGTCGTCGATGACCCAGACGTGGGAGGCCGGGAAATCGGTCCGCAGGCGGGTGACCGTGGTCGCGATCACGGCTTCCTCGTCCCGGCACGGAACGAAGAAGTGCCAGTCGTGCGCGGCGGGATCGCCCGGCTCGGTGGGACCACTACGGGCGTAGGCGTGCCGGGAGCCGGCCCAGTAGAGCAGGAAGCCGCCGAGGAGCAGGAAAGGGAACAGGTAGAGAAAGAACTCCGGGATCATGTGGACCTTCCACGGGATCGGTAGCGTGCGGCCGGCTTCCGCTCGGCGTCACACAAGCAAGCGTGTGGAAGCGGGACCGTCGGCTGCTCCTGAGCGGGGCGGGCACGGGGCGGGGCCGTCGGCGGCCCGCCGCTGGTCAGGCGTCGGCCATCTCGGGGGCGGGTGCGGCCGTACGCGGGGTGCTGTCCGGCATCATTCCGGTGATCAGATCCGCGATACGGCGCGAGGCGGTGCCGTCACCGAACGGGCTGGGCAGTGCCGCAAGCCGGCGCAGCCCTTCGGGGCCCTCGGCGAGGCGGCGGCGCACCGCCGCACCGGTGCCGGGGCCGGGTTCGACGAGGTCGGCGAAGTCGATCAGTGCCTCGGGGCGTTCGGTGGACCGTCGGACCACCACCAGCGGGCGGCCGAGGACCGTCGTCTCCTCCTGGATCCCGCCGGAGTCGGAGACGATGACGGCGGCGTGCCGGGCCAGCGCGAGGAACGTGCTGTAACCGGTCGGGGAGATCACCGTCAGCTCGTCGAGGAGCGGCCGCAGTCCGGCGGCCTCGATCCGGGCCCGGGTGCGCGGGTGCAGGGGCAGCACGACCGGGTGGGTGCGGGTGATCCGGGCCAGCTCGCGCAGAACGCGCGCGAGCACGGCCGGGTCGTCGGTGTTCTCCGGCCGGTGGACCGTCGCCAGGACGTAGCCGTCCGGCGTCAGGCCCAGACCGTCGAGAAGGTCCGTCCGTTCCTGCCGCGGCGGCAGGTGGGTGCGGACCGCCTCCACGACCGTGTTGCCGGTCACCGCGATGCGCTCCTCCTCCAGCCCTTCGGCGAGCAGCAGGGCACGGTTCTGCGGGGTCGCCGCGCACAGCACGTCCGCCAGCCGGTCGATGAGAACCCGGTTGTGCTCCTCGGGCATCGCCCGGTCGTGGCTGCGCAGCCCCGCCTCGACATGGATCAGCGGAATCGACCGGGCGTTCGCGACGAGGGCGCCGGAGAGGGCAGCGTTGGTGTCGCCCTGGACGACGACGACGCGGGGCGGATCGGCGGCGAACCGCTCGTCGAGCGCGGCGAGGGCGGCCGCGACCTGCACGGCCCTCGGCTGCCCGCCCACGCCGGTCAGATATTCGGGCCCGGGCAGTCGCAGCTCTTCCAGGAAGTCGCGGGAAAGGTCGTCGTCGTAGTGCTGGCCGGTGTGGACCACCCGGGCGGCGGGGCCGAGCAGCCGGATGAGTTCGGCGAGCTTGACCAGTTCGGGGCGGGTGCCGAGGACGACGGCGACGCTACGGTCTGCTGGGAAAGTCATGACCCGAGCTTTACGGTTCGCGGTTGTCGCAACCGTTGCCCATCGGTTGCCCGACGGTTGCTTCGTCCGATTCGAACCACTTCAGGACTTTGGGCCCGGGTCCTCCGTCCCCGGTGGGAGGGGACTGTCGGCCTCCGGCGGTTCGTCCGACTCGCCGCTGACAAACCGGTATCCCAGGCCCCGCACCGCCTCGACGGGGTCTCGCGCCTCCGGACCGCCCGCATCGCGCAGCTTCCGGCGCAGCCGCAGCACCCCGAACTTGACCCGGTCGGCGCCCAGCGCCGAGTCGTCGTCCCACACACGCGTCAGCAACTGTTCGGTCGTGACGACCCGGCCCCGGTTGCGGACGAGGAGCTGCAGCAGCCGGTACTCGATATCACTGAGCCGCACCTCACCGCCGTACCACACCACGGCCCGCCGCTCCGGCACGAGCCGCAAGTGCTCCCCCACACGCTCACCGGTCCACTGCCGGTGCCCGGCCCGGCGCAGCAGAGCCTCGACCCTCGCCAGCAACTCCTCCCCGTCGTACGGTTTGACCAGGTAATCGTCGGCGCCCGCACGCAGCGCCTTCACCCGGTGCCCGACGTCGTCGAGCCCGGAAAGCACCAGGATCGGCAGGTCGCTCATGTCCCGGGCGCGCGCCATGACCCGCCAGCCGTCCAGTCCGGGCACCCGCAGATCCAGGAGCAGCAGGTCGGGCCGCTCCGCGAACAGCAGCCGCAGCCCCTCACGGCCGTCGGCCGCCGACTGCACCGTGTACCCGCCCCGCACGAGCAACGCCCGCAGCGCCAGCACCGACGCGGTGTCGTCCTCCACGATCAGCAGCATGGGCATCGCGCACCGCCACCCCGGCGAAGGCATGGACCGGTCCTGGAGAAGTCGGGCCACGCGACCGGCGGCCGGTCTTCCGCTCCGGAACAACGGAGGAGTTCCGGGGCCTTCCGTTCCATGCTCCAAGGATCGGGGAGGTCCCGTGGGACAGGTAGGTGGGCACAGCCGATCGGGTGAAGGCGCAAGGTCCCCCGCGCCTCGGTGCGAAGCTGCCCGTGGACGCGGTCTCTGGTCCGGCCAGGCGACAAGGCCGGGCCTTCCCAGTGCCCCAGCAGTACCAGTTTCCAGCGTCTGCCCAGGCTGTTCTCGGAATGCGCCGCCCTCCGCAGCGTCCGGAACCGGCCCGAACCACCGGACGGAAACGGCGGGAAACGGTGCCCCTCCACATCCGTGTTCCAGTGATGTTCCCCGCCGCAGTCGCACTCATAGATCCCGCTGGGCGGGAACGATCTCACCAGGATGCCAGGTCACCGTGTCGTCGCTCATGGTTCCGTCTACGGCCCTACCGCGCCCTGCGCCAGCTGGGCGGAGCTAGACGATGCCTGCGGGGAAAACCGATCTGGGAGGCCCTGCCGTAGGTGTGCCAGGCCCGCAGATGAAGGGTTGCTGAGGTTCACCTGCGCGGAGACCACGGGAGGCGGATGCACGGGCTGCGGGCCCGCCTCACGTGGTGGAGGCCGGTCGGCACATGGCTCGGAGGGGAGCGGCAATGAGGCACATTCTTGGGCCCGGCTGCAGGAGCGCAGCAGGTGAGCGAAGCCGGAGCGAGATGACCTGTGGAGGAGCAGTTCGCCGTCCGCTACGGGCAACGCCCGGGCTGACAGCTTGTGTGCGTGCTGGCGCTTGCGCCTCGGCGGTCCTGCTTTAGAGCTCGGCCCGGTGGACCTTGCCGTAATTGCCTTCGAGGGCCATCGGTTCGACGGCCAGGTCATCCCCGCGCTGCGGGAACCGCAGCAGAAGAAGTCGGTGCGGATTCGCGATCTCGCCTTCGTCCCGAAGGCGCCGGACAGCTCGGTCACGGTTGTGGAGCTGACCGGCCCCGGGGTAGCCGAGACGCTGCGGCAGGTCACGGACGCCCAGTTCGATCTGCTCAGCGACGAGGACCTGCGGACGGTGTCCGACGCCCTGGGTGACGGGTCCTCCGCGCTCGTCGTGACCTGCGGGAACGCCTGGGCCGCGCGGCCGGCGGCAGCGGTGCGCGAATCCGAGGGCGAGCTGGTGATGATGGAACGTGTTCTGCGGGACGAAGTCGTCGAAGCGATCGCCTCACTCGACGACGGCAGCTGACAAAGACGATGGAGGAACGGGCCAGTCATGCCTCAACGATTCCGACGGCCCGGGCTGCTGGGCACCATCGCCCGCACCGCGGTCATCTCGGGCACCGCGACCGCGGTCTCCAACCGGGTGGAGCGTCGTGACATGCGGCGCCAGGCGGCCGCCCAGCCCCCACAGGGGGCCTGGCAACCGCGCCCCCTCCCCCGGCGCCGACACCGGTTCCGGGGTCACGGACCGGGTTTCCCAGCTGGCCCAGCTCGCCGAGCTAGAGACCCAAGCGCTGCTCACCGAGGAGGAGCTCGCCACCGAGAAGGCCCGCATCCTGGAGGTCTGAACGGGTGCCCCGCGGCGGGTATCAGGTGGATGCGCGGCTGAACGGGGCGGCCCGGACCGGAGCACGGTCCTGGCCGCCCCGTTCAGCCGCTCGCGCTCCCGGGTGGCTCGCGCCTTGGCCCCGCTCTCAGCGGGCCTGACCCGCTCGGACGTCGTCACGGTCCGGTGCCGGGCCCAGGGTCACGTCGGCACCGGAGTCACCCCGTACGGGAAGCGAGGCCGGTCGGGCGCCTCGGTCGAAGGCCGCGCCGATGACGACCACAACGCCCGCGGCGACGAGGACGAGGGAGACGCCCCAGGTGGCGTTGGTCGCGCTGGCACCGACGATGGCCAGGGCAGCCAGCGGGGCCAGTCCGCCCGAGAGCGCGGCGCCGATCTCCCGGCCCGTACCGACTCCACTGACCCGGACGTCCGGCGGGAACTGGCGGGAGAGCAGAGAGCCCTGCGGGGCGAACATGGCCGGCGCCAGCAAGCCCGTCGCGATGACCAGGGACAGCCAGATCAGGATCGAGTTCCCCGTGTCGAGCAGGACGAAGAACGGGAAGGCGAAGAGCGCCGAGGCGATGCCGCCGACCGCCAGCACCCGGCGGCTGCCGAAGCGGTCGCTGGCCCAGCCGAAGATCGGCACGGTGACGAGGGCGGCGGCACTGGCCAGGGTGATCCCGAACGCGCCGACGCTCGCCGAGACGTCCTGGAAGTCCGAGAGATAGGCCAGCGAGAAGGTCTTGAAGATGTAGCTGAGGGCGTTATATCCCAACGAGACGGCCAGGACCACGAGAAGACCGCGCCGCTCCTTGCGCAGCAGCGTGACGAACGGCATCTGCGGTGCCGCCTCCCGCTCCTGCTTCTTCTGGCTGTCGCGGAAGTCGCGCGACTCCGGCACGCGGCGCCGGACCCACAGGCCCACGCCGGCGAGGGCGAAGCTCGCGACGAACGGGACGCGCCAGCCCCAGGACAGCAGCACCTCCTCGTCCAGCATCGTCAGCACCGTGACAGTCAGCGACGACATCAGCAGTCCAAGGTTGAGCCCCAGGGCCGGCCAGGCACCCTGGCGGCCGCGCCGGTTCTCGTCGGCATGCTCGTAGGCGACGACCGCCGCGCTGCTGTACTCGGCTCCGGCACCGAGGCCCTGGAAGATGCGCAGGACCACCAGGGCGACGGGGGCCGCGAGTCCGGCGGTCCCGTACGTGGGCAGCAGCCCGATCAGCCCGGTGGAGACGCCCATCAGGACGAAGGTGATGATCAGTACGTTGCGTCGACCGATGCGGTCCGCGAGGTGTCCGAACAGGATGCCGCCCAGCGGGCGGGCCAGGAATCCGGCCGCGAAGGTCGCGAAGGCCGCCATCGTGCCGGTTGCGCCGTCGGTCTGCGGGAAGAAGATCTTGCCGAAGACCAGGGCGGCCATGGAGGCGTAGAGATAGAAGTCGTACCACTCCAGCGCGGAGCCCACGATGGTGGCGGTGGCCACGCGGCGGCGGGCGGTGGCGGCGGCGGATGGTCCGGGATCCTGCGCGTCTGTGTGCGGGGCGTTCGCCATGGGCTGTCCTCGATCACCGTTGAAGGAGAGGGGAAGTAGGGGGAGGGAGAGGTGGGGAAGGCGGGAAGGCGCGAGGCCGGGAACGATCAGGCCACGGCGGACTCTTCACGTGCGGCCCTGGCCGACTCCTCGTGGCCGAGCTGCTCGAAGACGTCGGCCGCAATCCGGCTGCCGATGGGGAGGCTCGATGTGGCCGCGGGCGACGGAGCGTTGAGCACGTGGACGGCGCGCGGGGTGCGGCTGATGACGAAGTCGTCGACCAGTCGCCCGTCCGACGTGACCGCTTGCGCGCGGACACCGCTTCCGTGCCGCCGCATGTCCCTGCTCTCGATCTCCGGGATCAGGCGGCGGACGTCGCGGACGAACAGCGGCCAGATCAGGGACCGGCTGATCTCGGTGGCCCCGTGTCGCCAGAAACGTCGCGCGAGACCGCGCAGGGCGGGGTCCCGCAGGAGCTCGCCCACCATGCGCGGGTCCACGTCGCGCCAGCGGTAGCCCTGACGGGCCAGCGCGGGCACGGCGTTGGGCCCTACATGGACCGAGCCGTCGAGCATGGGTGTGATGTGCACGCCGAGGAAGGGCAGTTCGGGGTCGGGCACGGGGTACACCGGGTTGTTGACCAGTCCGCGGCGGGCGGGCCTGATCTCGGCGTACTCGCCGCGGAAAGGCATGATCCGTACCGGCGGGCGGTCACCGACCGCGGCCGCGACCTTGTCGCTGTGCAGACCCGCACAGTTGACCAGGATCCGGGCCCGGAGTTCCTCGGCGGGCGTGCGGATCACGGTCCGGCCCTCGGCCTCGGCGAACGAGAGGGCGGGTGACCGGGTGCGCAGGTCGGCGCCCAGTTCGGTCAGCTCGGCCGCCAGTGCGCGGCAGACCTGGCCGAAGTCGGTCATGGCGGTGTCGGCGACCGCCAGCGCGGCCACCCCGGCGACATGCGGTTCCCGCTCGGCGAACTCGGTGCGGCTCAACCGCTGTACGGTGACGCCGTTCGCCCTGCCGCGCTCCGCGAGTGCCTCCAGGGCGGGGAGCTGGGCCGTGGACGTGGCCACCACGAGTTTCCCGGTGCGCTTGACGGGCACCTCTCGCTGCTCGCAGTACCTGATCATCTCCTCGCCGCCGGCCCGGGCCAGCCGGGCCTTGAGGGAACCGGGCGCGTAGTACAGGCCGCTGTGGATGACGTTGCTGTTGTGCCCTGACTGGTGGGCGCCCCAGCGTTCCTCCTTCTCCAGGACCGTGACGGACAGACCGGGCCGGGCACGCAGCAGCGCCCGAGCCGTGGCGAGTCCGAGCAGTCCTCCTCCGATGACGGCGACGTCTATGGCACGTGACATCCGGCGGCCTTTCTGGTGGCTTCCTGGCAACGCGAACACGACATCGCAGCGTCTGTATACATTCGCTGCGAGTGGGGTGAATGTATACAGCCGCTGCGGCGGTGCACAAGAGATAGAGTGAGGCGGTGACCCGACCAGCCCGGACCCCCAGCAGCACGAGGAACGGCGCCGCCGTCATCGCCGAACGGCTACGTGCGTCGATCCGCGACGGCGGGCTGCTCCCCGGCACCCGCCTGGTACAGGAAAAGCTCGCGACCGAGCTGAAGGTGAGCCGCATCCCGCTGCGCGAGGCCCTGCACACGCTGGCGGCCGAAGGACTGATCGAGGTCCAGCCACAGCGCGGCATGCTCGTGGCGCAGCTCAGCCACGGCGAGATCGCCGAACTCTTCGAACTACGCCTCCAGATGGAACCGCCGCTGGCCGAGGAGATCGTGCGCGGCTGCCGCGACCGCGACATCGACGAACTCCAGGAGATCGCCGACGAGATGTGCCGCCGCGGTGCCGACGCCGCCGTCCGGGCCTCCCTCAACTACGAGTTCCACCGGCGCGTCTACGCCCTGTCCGAACGACGGCTCACGCTGCGCTTCGTCGACCAACTGCTGCACCTCGTCGAGCCGTACAGCCGACGCTGGGTGCGCTCGGGCCACGACCTCGAACGCATCGACGACGAGCACCAGCGTATGGTCGACGCCCTGCGCGACCGTGACTCCGCAGCGCTGCGCCGCGTGATCGTCGCGCATGTCGAAGGCGCCCGCGATCACGTCATGGCCGCCCAGCAAGGGCAGTGACCCCCGTTCGCCCTCGACGATCGTCATGTTCGACACGTCCGCGAGGGGGTATTTCTGCCTGACCGCCTCGTTCGCCTGTGCGACGGCCTGCTCGGCGGGCTCGGCGTCAGCGCTCCGAGCCATCTCGAACTCTTTCGGGGCAGCGGGCAGCGGACAGAAGGCTCGATCCCGAAGGACGCGGCCAGTGCCATCCTCGCCCCGCGCAGCCGCCGGCACGAGCGGATGCAGGCCGTCCGGGGACCGCCGCAGGCACACGGCCGGTGCCCGCAGGAGAGGGGCCGCACAGCGCTGAGCCCCGGCCGGCCTTCCCACCGCCTCACCGCCGCGACGGCCGACGAGTGTCGCCGTGGATGACGGGGTGTGGCCACTGTGTGATAATCGCGAGCGATCATTCATGCAACGCGCGGACAGGGTCCGGGGCCGCCCTGCGGGCGTACCCCGCACCGGGCCCTGCTTCCCCAGGGAGAGGACCGGCCCGATGGTGAACGAACAGGGGCCGGAGCCTACGGAGACTCCCTCGTCGTCCGATGAGCCGGCGGCGGGCACGGCGGGCAAGCGTAGGCCGCCCGCGAGCACGGTGCAGATCGTGGACCACGCCCTGCTGGTGCTCAAGACGATCGCCGAGGCCGATCGGCCGCGCGGGCTGCGGGAACTGAGCCGGGACCTGGACATCAGCAAGAGCTCCACCCAGCGGATTCTCGCCTCGCTGGAGCGCGTCGGGCTCGCCGTCGTCGACGAGAACTCCCGCAAGTACGTGATCGGGCCGGCCGCGCTCACCCTGGCCTGGCGACACGCCGCCAACAGCGACCTGGTGAGCGCCGCCTCCGAGGCTACGGCCCGCATCGCCGCCGCGACGGGAGAGACCGCGTGCGTCTCGGCCGTGGTGGACGGGCGCCGGGTGACGGTGTACGAGGTGGAGAGTTCCCAGCCGCTCCGGCTGATCACCGGAGTAGGCCGGCCCTACTCCCTCTTCTCCGGCGCGACGGGCCGCGTACTGCTGTCGATGCTGCCCGAGGACCACCTGAAGCACCTGGTGGGCGAGCATGTCTCCGCGACCGGCGCGACGGACGCGGCGGAGATCGCCGACCGGGTCGCGGCCGCCCGCGACCACGGTTACGCCTTCAGCCGCGGCGAGTGGATCATGGGCGGGTGCGGGGTGGCCGTCCCCATCGGGACGCAGGGCACCGTAACGGCGGCACTGAGCATCTACGGCCCCGAAGCACGGCTCGCGGACCAGCGGATGGCCGACCTGGTCCCGCTCCTCCAGTCGGCCGCGGCCCAGATCGCCATCCGCTGGCGCCAGCCCGCCTGATCCGAACCCCCTGATACCTTTCCGCGGCCGACCGGCCGGGCCTCCGGCCCGGTCGGCGGGACCGCCACCTCTGCCGACGGGGCCGCCCGACGGCCGAGCCCTGCGCCGAATCGGCATACCGGGCGTCGGGCTCGCCTGACCGAGGGGCGGCCCCTGGACCGGTCCCAGCCCGTGCTCCCGATGATGCCGGGCGTCCCGGAACGCCGGAGCCACGACTGCATCCGTGCCGGCACCACCACCCTGTTCGCGGCTCTGGAGGTGGCGACCGGCAAAGTCATCGGCCCATTGCACCGGCGCCATCGGGCAGCTGAGTTCAAGAAGTTCCTGGCCAAGGTCGACAAGGAAGTGCCGGCCGGCCTCGAGGTGCACCTGATCCTCGACAACTACGCGACCCACAAGACACCGGCGGTCAAGAAGTGGCTGCTGTCCCACCCCCGATTCCACCTGCACTTCACACCCACCAGTTCGTCCTGGCTGAACCTGGTGGAACGATGGTTCGCCGAGCTCACGCAGAAGAAGCTCAAACGCGGCGTCCATCGTTCCGTCCAAGCACTGGAACGCGACATCCGGGCCTGGGTCGCGGACTGGAACGACCACCCACGGCCCTTCATCTGGACCAAGACCGCCGACGAAATCCTCGACAAGGTCGCCAGCTACTGCCAACGAATCTCTGACTCAGGTCACTAGGGGGTGTCTGACAATTCCGATCTGATCAGCGAGATTCGGCTGAGCTGGCAATCCGGAGGTGCGCCGATCGGCTGGGGGGACTGGGTGGTGGCTACGAACGGCGGGCCAGTAGATGGGCGTCGAGGAAGCCCCGATCAGAGGCTGGATCGTGGAGCAGCCGGGCGAAGGGATCGAGCCCAGCATCGCCCAGCAGTTCGGATAGGCGATTCACCGGCCAGCTGTAGGCGGGCGCCACTTTGTGGTCGAACCGGACCGGTTCGTGTCCGTCGGTCCCGAAGAAGGAGACCAGGAGCAGACCGTCCGGTGCCAGGACGCGTACCTGTTCGGCGAGCAGCTCCGGTAGTTCCCCCGGAGGGGTGTGAATCATTGAGTAGTGGGCCAGTACGCCGCCGAGCGCGGCGTCCTCGATCGGCAGGGATTCCATCCGCGCCTCTTGGAAGCGCAGCGCCGGATGGGCCTGCCGGGCGTGGTCGACCATGCCGGGGGCAAGGTCTAGTCCGAAGGCGTCCAGGCCGAGTTCGTGCAGCATGGCTGTCAGATGTCCGGGCCCGCACCCGACGTCCGCTGTCCGCAGGTTGCCCGTCGCGCGCACCAGTTCGGCGAAGGTGCCGATCATGGCCCGGGAGAAAGGCTGTGTTTCCAGCCGGTTTGCGAACAGCGATGCGTACAGCTCGACGACACCGTCGTAGGCGGTCCTGGTCTCGTCCTGATGATTCGCCACGGGCAGGACTCTATAGCCGGTCTGATAATTGATCTTGTGGCAGGTCGAGGTGAGTTGACGGATGCGGCATGGAGGCGGATAGAGCCCCTTTTGCCTCAGGTGGACGGACGGGGCCGTCCGTGGCGTGATCACCGGCAGGTGGTCAACGGGGTGCTGTGGCGGCTGCGGACCGGGGCTCCGTGGCGGGATCTTCCCGACCGGTTCGGGCCGTGGCAGACCGCCTATGAGCGGTTCGCCCGCTGGGAGGCGGACGGCACCTGGGCACGGTTGCTGGAGCACGTTCAGGTCCGCGATGACGCGGTGGGCCAGGTGGAATGGACCGTCTCCGTCGACTCCACCATCAACCGAGCCCACCAGCACGCAGTCGGCGCCCGCAAAAAGGGGATGTGAACGGGGACGAACTGGAAGATCTGGGCCGCTCGCAGGCGCGCCAGGCCCTCGGCCGCTCCCGAGGCGGACTGACCACCAAAGTCCATCTCGCCGTCGATGGCCGGGCCTGCCCCTGTCGATTGTGCTCACGCCCGGCAACGTCAACGACGCGACGGCGTTCGGCCAGGTCCTCGACGGCATCCGCACCCCGCGCCTCGGCACGGGCCGCCCGCGCACGACACCGGACCGTGTGCTGGGTGACAAGGCGTATTCCAGCAGGCCATCCGCCATCTGCCGAGGCGCCGGGGCATCGCTGCCACGATCCCCGAGCGCCGCGACCAGGCGGCGAACCGCCACCGACGCGGGGCCCTCGGCGGCCGGCCGCCGGCCTTCGACAAGGTCACCTACCGCGACCGCAACGTCGTCGAACGATGCTTCGCCCGCCTCAAGCAGTTCCGCGCGATCGCGACCCGGTTCGACAAGCTCGGCGACCGCTACCGTGCCGGAGTTGTCCTCGCTTCCTTGATCCTCTGGCTCCGCGAGTCCACGGGGTAATCATTTGTCAGACAGGCCCTAAAGGTTGTTGCGGAACGTCTGGGATAGGGCATTCCTCTTGTATGGGTGGGGTGTTGCGGGCTGAGCCGTTGTGGGTGGAGACGTTCACCGGTCTGCGGATGGGCCGGTTCGAGAAGTTGGTGAAGGCAGTACGGGAGCGGGGAGGGAACGGTCCCGGTGGAGGGCGTCCGTGGTGCCTGCCGCTGGCGGAGCGGGTCCTCCTGGTGGCCGTCTACTACCGGACCAACCTCACGATGCGCCAGCTTGCCCCGCTCTTCGGCTGTTCCCCGGCCACCGTCTGCCGGGTCATCCATCGCCTGCGGCCGCTTCTTGCGCTGGAGCCGGCGCCGCGGCCCGTCGCGGATGTCGAACGGTTGTGGATCGTGGACGGAACCCTGGTCCCGGTCCGCGACCGTACGGTCGCCGCGTCCTCCCGCAACTACCGGTTTTCGGCGAACGTGCAGGTCATCATCGACGCGGACAGCCGCCTGGTGATCGCCTCAGCCCGCCCCGTCCCCGGGAACAAGGCCTACGCCCACGCCTGGCGGGAGTCGGGCCTGCCCGCCATCGCGGCCGGGACAACGGTCATCGCGGACGGTGCCTACCTGGGAACCGGACTGATCGTCCCGTACCGCAGAAGAGCCGGACGCCCACTCCTGCGCGGCCAGGAGGAGGACAACGCCGAACACCGACGCGTCCGCGCCCGCGTCGAGCACACCTTCGCCCGCACGAAGAACTGGGAGATCCTCCGCGACTGCCGCCAGAACGGAGACGGACTCCACCACGCCGTCCAAGCCGTCGCCACCATGCACAACCTCGCCATGACAGACTGAACCAGCAGGTCAAACACCACGCCGACCTGTCCACACCCACCCTTCTGCAACAACCTTTAGGCCGTGTATCGAAACTGGATCTTGAGTTGTGATGATCACGGTTCATGGGACGGAGAGATCTTACGGACGAGCAGTGGGCAACGCTGAAGCCGTTGTTGCCGAGGGGTATTAGGTCGGGACGGCCGCCGGTCTGGCCTCGGCGGCAGTTGATCGACGGCATACGGTTCCGGGTCCGGACCGGAGTTCCATGGCGCGATGTCCCTGTTGAGTACGGACCGTGGAGCCGGATCTACGACCTGTTCCGCCGATGGCAGCGGAACGGCACCTGGCAGCGGATCCTCACCCGGCTCCAGTCCCTGGCCAACGCGAAAGGGGAGATCGTGTGGGACCTGAGCGTCGACTCCACTGTCTGCCGTGCCCATCAGCATGCAGCCGGGGCTCGCAAGCAGGGCGACCTGCAGAAGGAACCACCGGGCGGCATTTTCGCCGAGCCCCGTGATCACGGGCTGGGAAGATCACGCGGCGGATTCACCACCAAGCTGCACCTGGCCGTTGAACAGGGCCAGAAGCCCATGTCGATCGTGGTGACGGCCGGGCAGCGCGGGGATTCGCCGCAGTTCGAGCCGGTGCTGGATAAGGTCCGAGTGCCGCGCATCGGGCCGGGCCGACCACGCGTCCGTCCCGATCGGGTGCGGGCCGACAAGGCGTACGCCTCTCGCAGAAACCGCGCCTACCTGAGGCGGCGCGGGATCCGCTGCACCATCCCTGACAAGGTCGACCAGGCGCGCAACCGTCGGAAGCTTGGCTCTCGTGGCGGCCGGCCGCCCCATTTCGACCCCGCCGACTTCACGCGGTCGAGTTGGGGATCAACCGCCTCAAGAGGCACCGTGCTGTCGCCACGCGCTTCGACAAACTGGCGGTCCGCTACGAGGCAACCGTCCTCGTCGCGACCATCAACGAGTGGCTGTGAGCAGCGCCTTCGCGAATGGCCGGTGGTCTTTCACTGATCCTTCGCTTCGAATGCCTGGGCGACGGCCAGGCTGTCCTCGTAGACATGGTGCCGGGTGACAAGGCCGTCTGCGACGGTGATATGCAGAGCGAAGCGCGCCTTGTAGGCACGTCCGGTGGGCCGGGCGGTCTGACGGATCTCGCCCAGCACGACCGCGTCGCTTCCGTCGACAAGGATGCGCTCAACCTCAGTTGCCACATGTTCCGGCACGTGGTGCTCGGCAAGCTCGCGATAGTGGGCGGCCGCGTCGGCCCGGGTATACCGGTGGCGGATCCACGGCGTGGCAGTACGGCCGTGCTCGGCCTCCGGCCAGTCGAGCTTCCAGTCACCCTGCTCGGCATACATCTCGGCGATGCGCTCGGGGTTGCCCTCGCCAATTCTGCGCAACAACTCCTCAACCACGGTGCGCGTGTTGGCCGGTGTGGCTATGGACATGACTGACCTCTCCGTCCTGGTCCGCGTCCTCCGACGCGGACGGATCACCAACCCTGCCAGCATGGGCACGCAGAGACGATTACCTCGGACATAAGGCGAGCAGATCACCAGGATCCACTTTCGATACACGGCCTAAAGGTTGTTGCAGAAGGGTGGGTGTGGACAGGTCGGCGTGGTGTTTGACCTGCTGGTTCAGTCTGTCATGGCGAGGTTGTGCATGGTGGCGACGGCTTGGACGGCGTGGTGGAGTCCGTCTCCGTTCTGGCGGCAGTCGCGGAGGATCTCCCAGTTCTTCGTGCGGGCGAAGGTGTGCTCGACGCGGGCGCGGACGCGTCGGTGTTCGGCGTTGTCCTCCTCCTGGCCGCGCAGGAGTGGGCGTCCGGCTCTTCTGCGGTACGGGACGATCAGTCCGGTTCCCAGGTAGGCACCGTCCGCGATGACCGTTGTCCCGGCCGCGATGGCGGGCAGGCCCGACTCCCGCCAGGCGTGGGCGTAGGCCTTGTTCCCGGGGACGGGGCGGGCTGAGGCGATCACCAGGCGGCTGTCCGCGTCGATGATGACCTGCACGTTCGCCGAAAACCGGTAGTTGCGGGAGGACGCGGCGACCGTACGGTCGCGGACCGGGACCAGGGTTCCGTCCACGATCCACAACCGTTCGACATCCGCGACGGGCCGCGGCGCCGGCTCCAGCGCAAGAAGCGGCCGCAGGCGATGGATGACCCGGCAGACGGTGGCCGGGGAACAGCCGAAGAGCGGGGCAAGCTGGCGCATCGTGAGGTTGGCCCGGTAGTAGACGGCCACCAGGAGGACCCGCTCCGCCAGCGGCAGGCACCACGGACGCCCTCCACCGGGACCGTTCCCTCCCCGCTCCCGTACTGCCTTCACCAACTTCTCGAACCGGCCCATCCGCAGACCGGTGAACGTCTCCACCCACAACGGCTCAGCCCGCAACACCCCACCCATACAAGAGGAATGCCCTATCCCAGACGTTCCGCAACAACCTTTAGGGCCCTGCGGGCCGCCGTGCCGCCGCCGCACGTCCGGCAGCGCCTCTTCGAGCCAAAAACCTACCCATTGACCTGACCAAAACGCGTAGGTACATTGTCCCAAACGATCTGGTCCACTGTCCCAGATTGCGCGATGGCAGCGCCGACCTCGGCCGATCGCCGAGAGAAGCAGGACCTTCGCCGCTGTACGGGCGACGTTCGCGCAGCAAGAATCCATGCACCATTTCAAGCCACTGCGAGCCCGCTCGACACCCCACCCTTCCGTATCTACAGCTCATCTCAGGAGAAATGCCCCATGATGCTCGGCTGGCGTGCACGAATCGGACAGATCCGCCCGGCGACCGCGATCGAGGGAGCGGAGGAATGGCGCTCGGTCGCGCCCACCGGAGTGGCTTTCGCCGACGCCCGGACCATCGTTCCCCGCGTCGACGCCGCGGGCCTGCGCGAGATGATGAGCCAGGTGCTCGAAGCCTCCCGGCAGCTCGCCACCGCGAAGGTGGACCTCATCGTGCAGTGCGGCGCGCCCGGCACCTTCATCCCGGGCCCCGGTACGGACGAGAAGGTCACGGACGAGATCAAGGCCGAGACCGGGATCCCGGCGATCACCATGATGCAGGCGACCGTCGACGCCCTGCGCGCCGTCGGCGCCACCTCCGTCGCCGTCGGCAGCATCTACACCGACGAGGTCAACGAGGCGCTGCGCGCGTACCTCACCGCCGTCGGCTTCGAGGTGCCCGTGATGGAGGGGCTCCAGATGACCGACCCCTACGAGGCCAGCGTCCATGACGCGGACAGCGCCTACCGGCTCGGTCGCAGGCTGCACAAGGCCGCCCCCGACGCCGACGCGCTGCTGATCTCCTGCGGCACCTACCGGACCTTCGAGATCCTGCCCTACCTCGAAATGGACACCGGCCGCCCGGTGGTGACCAGCAATCAGGCCTCTCTCTGGAGCGCCCTGCGCACCCTGGGCCTCCGCGACGAGATCCCCCAGCTCGGCCGCCTCGGCCACGTCGGCCGCGTCGGCCGCGAGGTCTGACACCGGACCGAACGCACCACCGCACGGCGGTGGCCACGCCCACCGCACCCCATCGTCCACACCGAGTCGCACGGCCGGGCCGTCAGCTCGCCCGGTCCACCCGGCTCACTTGCGAAGAGGAAAGCACGTGCTGGTAGACGCATTGCAGTTCGTCAAGCCCGCCCGCGAGCGTTTCGAGGAGTGGCACGCCGCCGGCATAGCCGGCGTCCACGCCACCGTCGCCATCTGGGAGGACTCCACCGAGACCATGCGCGAGGTCGGCCGCTGGCAGCGGCTGCTCGCGGAGAACAGCGACCTCCTCACGGAAGGCCGTTCCGCCGACGACGTCCGCACGGCCGGGAACGACGGCCGTACCGCCGTCATCCTCGGGTTCCAGAACAGCAGCCCCTTCGAGGACGACCTCGACCTGGTCGGAGCCTTCCACCAGGCCGGAGTGCGGATCTGCCAACTCACCTACAACACGCAGAATTCCGCGGGCGCGGGCTGCTGGGAGAGCGACGACGCCGGCCTCTCCCGCACCTACGGAATCAATCTGGTCCGGGAGATGAACCGGGTGGGCATGCTCATCGACGTCTCCCACTGCAACGAGCGCACCTCCCTCGAAACCCTGGAGGCGTCCGAACGGCCCGTGGCGATCACCCACGCCAACCCCCGGGCCTTCGTGGGCGAGAACGTCGAGCTGGCCTTCCGCAACAAATCCGACACCGTCCTCAAGAAGGCAGCAGAATCCGGCGGCGTCGTGGGCCTGAGCATGTACCCGCGCATCGCTCCCAACGGTGTCGGCTGCACCATCGACGAATTCTGCGACATGGTCGCCTACACGGTCGACCTCATCGGCGTCGACCACGTCGGGCTCGGATCCGACTACTACGCCGGCCAGGGCGACGAAGAACTCCACTGGTGGCGGCAGGGGCGCTGGAGCCGCAAGCCGATGGTCCCCATCTCCGGACCGGTCGAGTTCCCCGAATGGTTCGCCGCGGGCAGTGGCTACGCCATCGTCCTGGAGCACCTGCGCAAGCGCGGGTTCAGCGAGAGCGAGGTCGAGCGGATCGCCGGCGGCAACTGGCTGCGCATGTTCGACGCCGGCTTCGTGGCCGATCCCCGGAACTGACGGCCGCCGGGAAGACGGCGTGGACACGGAGAGGAGCGGTGGGCATGAACCGGTTTGACGTCGTGGTGGTCGGGGGCGGGCACAACGGGCTGGTGACAGCCGCCTATCTGGGCCGGGCGGGACTGCGCGTCGCCGTGGTCGAAGCCCGTCAGCGCCTGGGCGGACCCTGCGGAGGATACGAGTTCCTGCCCGGCCGCAGCCTGGCCTTCACCAACTCGCCCGGGTCGCTGAACCCGCGGGTCGTCCATGAACTCCGGCTCGCCGACCACGGTCTCCGGTTCGTCCGGGCCGACCCGACCGTGGTCCAGCAGTTCGACGGCCGGTGCTTCCTGGGCTGGCGCGACCCCGCCCGCGTCGACCGGCAGCTCGACGCCTTCGCGCCGGGCGAGGCCGACCGCTACCGGGAGCTGATCAACGGTCTGGAACGGCTCGGCGCGAGCCTGCGGGTTTCCCTCGACGACCCCCCGCCCGCGCTCTGTGCCCTCCGGGAGCGGCTGACCGACCCGGAGGAGCACAAGCTCTTCACCGCCGTCTTCGAGGGCAGCCTCACCGGGCTGCTCGACGAGCGTCTCGTGTCGGACCAGGCCAAGGCGCTGCTCGCCCTGCTGGCGCTGAACGCCCAGCTCGTACCGCCCTCGACGCCCGGCAGCGCCGTCGGACTGATGATGCGCCCGTTCGCCCTGGCCGCAGGGGGCGCACCCCACTCCGGCGACGCCGCCGAGCGGGTCGCGCTCCGCGGCTCCACCGGTCTCCCGGTCGGGTCGATGAGCGCGATCGTGGACGCGTTGGAGGACAGCTGCCGCGCCCACGGCGTCACCCTGCGCACCGGTTCCCCGGTGGTACGGGTCCTGCACGGGAACGCCGGGGTCCGGGGCGTGGTCACCGCGTCCGGCGAGGAGTTCACCGCCGACCGGGTGGTGTCGGCGGTCAACCCCGTCCACCTCTTCCGCGATCTGCTGGACGACGCGGCGATGGGGCCCGAGATCCGGGCCGAGGTCACGAGCACCGCGATGCGCGGATCGGCGTTCAAGGTCGTCCTGGAGGTGGACTCGCTGCCCGCCTACGCGGGGCTCCCCGAGGACGCGGATCCCGAGCAGGTGCGGGCCTGCCAGTTCCGGGTGGGATCCTCGCTCGGGCAGATCGAGGAGTCGGTCTCCCGGGCGCTGCGGGGCCACGCCAGCGAACAGCCCCTGATGTGGGGGCTGATACCGACCCTCACCTCGCCCGGCCTCACTCCCGGGAACACCCATCTCATCAGCGTCAACGCCTGGCACGCCCCCTACCGTCCGCACGACGGGCCCTGGGACGCCGAGCGCACCGAGCGCTTCGGCCGACGGTGCGTCGAGGAACTCTCCCGGCTGATGCCGGGACTCGCCGACCGCGTCGTCGATCACCGGTTCATGAATCCGGTCGAGATCGAGAGCGAACTGGGGCTTCCGGAAAGCAACATCACCCACGGGGACATGCTGCCGGGGAATCTCTTCGGGGCCCGCCCGCACCCCGAGGTCGCCGGCTACCGCACCCCGCTGAAGGGCTTCTACGTCAGTGGCGCCGGAACCTGGCCCGGCGGCTACATCACCGGAACACCCGGCAGGAACACGGCCCAAGCGGTGCTCCACGACCTTCACCACGAGCAAAGGCGACAAGCATGAGGCTTTCGCGCCGCACTGGGCCACAGCGCCCACGCACAGGAATACTCCGCCGGACGGTCGGCTGTACGGCCGTCGTGGGTGTCCTGCTCACCGGCTGCAGTGCCAACCCGTCCTTCGGCCGCGACGAGCAGACCCTGATCATCGGCGCCGAGGGAGAGATCCCCACCCTGGATCCGCACCGCGCATCCGGCACCCCGGTGCTCCGGGTCATCGACGCCCTCTTCGATCCGCTGATCCGCGAGGACCTCGGCACCGAGACGGCCCGGGCTCCCGAACTCCGGCCCGCGCTCGCCGAATCCTGGCAGGCGTCACCGGACGCGCGGACCTACACCCTCAAGCTCCGCGAGGGGGTCGAATTCGCCGACGGCTCACCCTTCGACGCCGCCGCCGTGAAAGCGAACTTCGACCGGATCATGGACGAGAGCTCCGCCTTCCACGACCCGGCGGCCGCCGGGAACATGAAGTTCCTGACCCGCTGGATCGAGAAGGTCGGCGTCCGCGACCCGCACACGGTCGTCCTCGGACTCACCGAGCCGTACGCCGGGCTCCCCCGGGTGCTCACCGACCGCCGGATGTCGATCATCAGCCCCAAGGCGCTCCGCGCCCACCGGCCCGACGACATCGGCCTGAACCCCGTCGGCACCGGCCCCTTCACCCAGCAGTCCGCCGATCGCGGCAAACGCATCACGCTGAAGCGGAACGCGGCCTACTGGGGCGGATCCCCCAGGACCCCCTCCATCATCGTGGAGTCCGTCACCGACCCCACCACGCTCGCCATCGCCGCGCAGACCGGTGAGGTGGACGCGATCCTCAGCGCCGGGGCCCAGCAGGTCCAGCAGCTCGCCGAGGGCGGCACCATGACCGTGCAGTACCCCGAGCCCGCCAACCAGTACTTCATCCGCCTCAACACCAAGATCGCCCCCACCGACAACGCCGTCTTCCGGCGGGCGCTCAACCACGCCGTCGACCGCCGGGCGATCGCCACCCTCACCGGCCGACAGGTCGCCCCGTCCACCGGGCCGTTGCCCCGGGGCAACGAGGCGTACCAGGAGAGCCCCGGGGCCGCCGCGGACACCTACGACCCCGAAGAGGCCCGCCGGCTCATCCGGGAGAGCGGCGTGCCCACCCCCGTAACGCTGCGGATGCTCGCACCCGACAGCGGCCCCGGTTTCTCCCAGGCCACCGAGATCATGTCCCTCGTCCAACAGGACCTCAAAGCGGTCGGCGTCCGCCTGAACACCCAGTACATGGAGTTCGCCTCACTCGTCGCCGAGGAGGGCAACGGCTACAACGACACGACCCACGGCTCGTTCAACGGATGGACCACCGGAGCCGACGCCGCCGACTTCCTGGAGCGCATGTTCAGCGGGGAACTGCATCCGCCCGACGGTGTGAACCGCGGCTGGTACCGCAACAGGGACGTCGACGCCCTCTTCGACCGCGCCAGGGGCGAACCCGACCCGGAACGCCGCACGGCGCTCTACCGGGAAGCCGCCGACGGCATCGCCGCCGACGCGCCCTGGGTCTTCCTCTACCAGGACCGGCTGCCCCGACTGCTGAGCCGGAAGGTCGACGGGGTCGTGCCCGCCGCATCCGTCTACATCGACTACACCACCATCCGCCGCCGGTGAGGAGACCACAGCCATGAAGGCCACTGCGGCACCACCCCGCCCCGCCGCCGTGCGGGCCGCGCCCCCTCGGCGGCGCACCCGCCTGCGCGCACTGCTGGGCTCCGGCAACGCCACCGCCCTCATCGGCGGCACCATCGTCGCCGCCACGATCATCGTCGCGCTCCTCGCGCCCCTGATCGCCCCGGACGACCCGCTCGCCACCAACCCCTCGTCCATCGGTCTCGGCCCCTTCAGCGGCGGCCACCTCCTCGGCACCGACGAGGTCGGCCGTGACATCCTCAGCCGGCTGATGTACGGCACCCGGCTCGCCCTGCTGGTCGCCGTGGTGCCGACCCTGGTGGCGCTCGCCATCGGCGGCTGCCTCGGACTGCTCTCCGGCTATGTCGGCGGCTGGCTCGACAGCACCCTGATGCGCGTCTTCGACGTGATGTTCTCCTTCCCCGGGATCCTGCTCGCCCTCGGCATCGGGGTCGCCCTCGGCCCCGGCGTCACCTCGATGGTCATCGCCATGGTGGTGGTCACCGTCCCCGAGTTCGGCCGGATCGTCCGCGGCAATGTCATCGCCCTGCGCCAGGAGCAGTACGTGGAGGCCGCCGGCGCCCTCGGCTACAGCCATCTGCGCATCGCCTTCCGCCACATCACCCCGAACCTGCTCGGCGGCGTGGTCGTCTTCGCCACCCTCCAGACCGGCCGCAACGTCATCCTCAGCTCCAGCCTCGCCTTCCTCGGACTGGGCGCACAGCCGCCCACCCCCGACTGGGGCCAGATGCTCAGCGGCGGGCGCGCCCTGCTGGTGACCGCACCGCACGTCGCCACCATCCCCGGCCTCGCGATCGTCGTGCTCGCCGTCGGGTTCAACCTGCTCGGTGACGGCATCCGCGACCGTCTCGACCCGCGCAGCCGCACGTCCCGGGCCGTGCGCGGCGGCGGACGCACCCTGCGGACCCGGTGGAGCCGGTCATGAACAGCCCTGGAGATTCACCATGCTGACCTTCACGCTGCGCCGCGCGCTGCACATGCTCCCGGTCGTCCTCGGGGTGACCATCGCCACCTTCGGCCTCGGCCAGATCATCCCCGGCGACCAGGCCAGCGCCCTGCTCGGCCCCACCGCCTCCGAGGCCGACCGCCAGGCGCTCCGCGAGGACCTCGGTCTGGACCAACCGGCCGTCTCCCGCTACTTCACCTACCTCAGCAGCCTGTTCAACGGCGATCTGGGCCGGTCGCTCTCCTTCGGCCGGCCGGTCTCCGAAGTTCTGTCCGACCGGCTGCTCAACACCCTGCTGCTGTCGGGCACCGCGATCGTCGTCGCTGCGGTCGTGGGCGTCGCCATCGGCACCTGGGCCGCCCAGAAGCCCGGCTCGCCCCGGGACCGGAGCCTCACCGTCGGCGTCCTGTTCTTCAACTCCGTACCGTCGTTCTGGTTCGGGCTGGTGCTCATCATCGTCTTCTCGCTCCAGTCGAGGATGCTTCCCGCCACCGGGATGACGTCCATCGGCGGCGGTGGAGCCCTCGACGTGGCGGCCCACATGGTGCTGCCGGTGATCACCCTCGCCGCGTGGTCGCTGGCGGTCATCGCCCGGATGACCCGCTCCTCGGTGCTGGAGGTCATCGGCAACGACTACGTCCGCACCGCCCGCTCACGCGGTGTCGGTGAGTTCCGGGTGATCGTGCGCCATGTGCTCCCCAACGCCATGCCGTCCGTCATCACGGTGATCGGCCTGCAGGCGGGCTTCCTGCTCAGCGGCGCGGTGCTCACCGAGACCGTGTTCTCCTGGCCCGGCATCGGCCTCGCCCTCCACCAGGCCATCTCCGCCCGCGACATCCCCCTCGTACAGGGCGGGATCCTCGTGATCGCCATCGCGTTCGTACTGATCAACTTCCTGGTCGACGTGCTCCAGGCGTACTTCAACCCGAAGATCAAACTGGCTTAGAGGGAGACGTCACCGTGACCGTACTGGAAGTCGAACACCTCAACGTCGCCTACCGCGGCCAGGACCAGGGCGACGACGCCCCTCTGGAGACCGTGCGCGACGTCTCGTTCAGCGTCGCCGCCGGCGAATCGCTCGGCGTCGTCGGCGAGTCCGGCTGCGGCAAGAGCCAGACCATGCTGGCGGTCCTGCGGATGCTCGCCCCCGCCGGCGTCGAGATCTCCGGCCGGGTGACCTTCGACGGCAAGGACCTGACCGCGCTCACTCCCCGGCAGATGCGTACCGTCCGGGGCTCCGGCATCGGGCTCGTCTCCCAGGACGCGCTCTCCGCGCTCAACCCGGCCATGACCATCGGCAGGCAGATGGCAGAGCCCCTCATCCACTACGACGGGTTCAGCCGGCGGGCGGCCGCCTCCCGGTGCGCGGAGCTCCTGGACCTCGTCGGCCTCCCCGCCGCGGGCGAACGGCTTCGCAGCTATCCGCACGAGCTCTCCGGCGGCATGCGCCAGCGCGTTCTGATCGCCATGGCCATCAGCCGCGAACCCCAGGTCCTGATCGCCGACGAGCCCACGACCGCCCTCGACGTCACCATCCAGTCCCAGGTGCTCCAGCTCATCGACCGGCTCCGCAAGGACCTCCGGATGGCCCTCATCCTCATCACCCACGACCTCGGGGTCGTCGCCGGGGTCACCGACCGGATCGCGGTGATGTACGCGGGCCGGATCGTGGAGACGGCCCCGACCACCGCGCTGTTCGACCGGCCGAGCCACCCGTACACCCAAGCGCTGATGGAGTCCGTTCCGCGGATGGACCGCGAACGGGTAGAGCGCCTGCCCGCCATCCCCGGCTTCCCGCCCGACCCCGCCGCACCGCCGCCCGGCTGCGCCTTCCAGCCCCGGTGCACCGCCGCCCGCGCGAGCTGCGAGGACGCCGTCCCGGACCTCCTCCCCCTCGCCTCCACCACCTCCGGCCACTTCGTCCGCTGCCCCTGCACCGCACCGGTCCTCGTCGGGGCGGACCACCGAGAGGAGCGCGCATGAACGCCGCCGACGCCCTGCCCCCCACCACCTCGGGACCACCCGAGAACGACACCGACGCCGTCGAAGTCATCGACCTCCGCGTCCACTTCCCACTCCGTACCGGGGTGCTGCGCCGGGTCACCGGCACCGCGCACGCCGTGGACGGGGTCTCCTTCACCGTGCCCGCCCGCAGCATCGTCACCATCGTCGGCGAGAGCGGCAGCGGGAAGACCACGACCGGGCGCGCCCTGGTCGGCCTCTCGCCCATCACCTCCGGCCGGGTCAGCGTCCACGGCCGCCCCCTGGACGAGATCCGCCGCGCGGGGGCGCTGCCCCGGCTCGCCCAGATCGTCTACCAGGACCCGTACGCCAGCCTCAACCCGAGGATGACCATCAGGGCGATGATCCGGGAGGTCGTCTCCGTCCACCGGACGACGCCCCGGGAGAAGACCGGGGAGCGGGTCGAGGATCTCCTCGCGCAGGTCGGCCTCCGTACGGAGCTGGCCGACCGCTATCCCCATGAACTCTCCGGTGGTCAGCGCCAGCGCGCCGCCATCGCCCGCGCCCTGGCGGTCGAGCCCCGCTTCATCGTCTGCGACGAGATCGTCTCCGCACTCGACGTCAGCATCCAGGGCCAGATCGTCAATCTCCTCAAGGACCTCCGCAGCGAACAGGACGTCAGCTTCCTGTTCATCTCCCACGACATGAGCGTGGTGCGGCACATCTCGGACCACGTCATCGTCATGTACGGCGGTCTGATCATGGAGAGCGGCCCCTGCGACGAGGTGTTCTCCACGCCCCGCCACCCCTACACCCACGCGCTGCTCGCGGCCGTGCCCGTGCCCGACCCCCGGGCGCCC
The DNA here is from genome assembly GCF_041435495.1 of Streptomyces sp. NBC_01116. Lineage (NCBI taxonomy): Bacteria > Bacillati > Actinomycetota > Actinomycetes > Kitasatosporales > Streptomycetaceae > Streptomyces > Streptomyces sp. NBC_01116. Next base: position 8,249,966 of record NZ_CP108644.1, on the reverse strand, counting down.
GGCCTCCGCGGCGAGATCCGCACCAGGGCGGAACCCCCGGACCCGGCCGATCCGCTGCCCGGCTGCCGCTTCCAGCGCTCCTGTCCGTTCGCCACCGAGGTCTGCCGCGAAGGCGCGCCGCCCCCGACCGTCGCCGCCGGGGCCACCGGACACACCCTGGCCTGCCATCACGCCGACGCCCCCGAGGTGCTGGCCGCGCTGTCCCGAACCGGCCCGCCCCCGGAAGCCGTCTCCTCGCGAACCCCTTCGCCGTAAACCCTTCCCAGCAAATCCCGTCCTCGGAAATCCCGTCCTCGGAAAGGACCACCGCTCCATGAACACCCCCGGCAACACCTCCGAGAACGCTCCCGACAGCCTGCCGGCCGTGGAGGACTACACCTCCCACACGGGCGGTGCCCGGCGCGCGCCGGCCGGCACGGCGGTGCCGCTGACCGACCCGGCGACCGGGAAGGTCTGGGCCCGTGCGCACCAGGACCCGGACGCGGTGGACGCCGCCGTCGACGCCGCCCGTACCGCCTTCCTCGCCCCGTCCTGGGGCGCGCTGCCCGCCCACTCCCGCGCCGACCTGCTCCACCGACTCGGCGATGTGCTGGTCGCCCATACCGAGGAACTCGCGGCACTGGAGACCCGGGCCAACGGCAAACCCCTCACCGCCACCCGGGGCGAGGTCGGCGCCCTGGCCCGTTGGTACCGCTACTTCGCGGCCGTGGCGGAGACCATGGAGGACGTCTCACGTCCGCTCAGCGGCACGGCGAGAGCGCTCATCACCCAGGAACCGCTGGGCGTCGTCGCCGCGCTCACGCCCTTCAACGGCGCGCTCTCCCTGGGCTCCTGGAAACTCGCCCCGGCGCTGGCCGCGGGCAACACCGTGATCCTCAAGCCGCCGCCGCAGGCCCCGGCCTCCTCGGTGCGCCTGGCCGAACTGGCGCTGGAGGCGGGGTTCCCGCCCGGGGTGATCGGCGTCGTCATCGGCGGCGCCGAGGAGGGCCGCCGCCTCACCGAGCACCCCGACGTCGCCATGGTCACCTTCACCGGCAGCACCGCCGTCGCCCGGACGCTCGGGGCGCGCGCGGCCGAGCGGATGAAGCGCTACGTCTGTGAGGCCGGCGGCAAGTCCGCGCACATCGTCTTCGCGGACGGCGACCTCGACTCGGCCGTCCTCGCGGCCCGGCAGGGCGCCTTCTCCGCGGCAGGCCAGACCTGTGTCGCGGGCTCCCGCGTCCTCGTGCAGCGCGAGGTGTACGAGGAGTTCCTCCGCAGGTACGGGGAGGCGGTCGGGCGGCTGCGGGTCGGCGACCCCCTCGATCCGCGTACCCACGTCGGGCCGGTGGCCTCGGCAGTGGCTCTGGAACGGATCGAGGGATATGTGGACGACGCCCTGGCGAAGGGCGCGCGGGCCGTCACCGGCGGAAAGCGGGCCACCGTCGCCGCGCCGGCCGGGGCGGGCTTCTGGTACGAGCCGACCGTGCTGGCCGACGCCGGGCCCGATCTCGCGGTCTGCCGGGAGGAGGTCTTCGGCCCGGTCGTCACCGTGCACCCCTTCGACACCGAGGACGAGGCGGTAGCCCTCGCCAACTCCGTCGAGTACGGCCTGGCCGCGGGCTTCTGGACCCGCGATGCGGCCCGCGCGCACCGGGTGGCTCGACGGCTGGAGGCGGGCGTCGTCTGGGTGAACACCTACCGGCTGCTGCACTGGAGCGTGCCGTTCGGCGGCTACAAGCAGTCCGGCCTGGGCCGGGAGAACGGCGTCGAGGCCGTCACCGAGTTCCTCCAGACGAAGTCCGTCATCACCGAACACGGCACCCCGGCCGACCCGTTCGGCGACTGACCACAGCCCGCCCTCCCCCGCCGGGCCGCCCGATACCGCGGCCCGCCCTCCGGAATCCCCCGTCTCAGGAACAGGACCTGCCCCATGGAATTTCTCGTCAACATCCGGATCACCTGGCCCGAGGCCATGGACCCCGACGTCAAAGCGGAGGTCTCCGACGACGAGCGCCGCCGTGCCGCTGAACTCGCCGCGTCCGGGTCTCTGGTCCGCATGTGGCGGGTGCCCGGCCGGACCGAGAACTGGGGACTGTGGCGTGCCGCCGACCCCACCGAACTCCACACGATCATCTCGTCGCTGCCGGTCTGGCCCTGGATGGACGTCACGGTGCACGCCCTGGCCGATCACCCGGTCGACCCGGGGCCGGCGGCTTGATGCGGTGTCACGGCTGACCGTCCTGGCCGTGCCTGTCAGCGGCACGGGCACTTCGGCGCGCACGGGTCCACCGGGACGGCCCGGCGGTCCCGCGGGCGGCCGCGACCGGTCTTCCCGTACGAGAAGGGAGCCCGTAGGTACACCCGTGCATACGGAGACCGGCCCGTACGGCAGGATCCCGGGAAGGGAACCGGCCCGCACGGGGAGAACCCGGGAAAGCGCGGCCTCACCCCGTACGGCCGTGGCCGAGTATCCGGGTGGCGACGTCCAAGGGGTCGGCCCAGACGTCCCCGGGCGCCGGATCGTCGGACCGGCCGCGCATCTCCCGCACCCTGTCCCACAGCGCCGCGGGGTCCTCGTCGGCGTGGGTGCGGGTCAGCAGACCGGTCCGCTCCAGCATGTCCATGCGCTCGGCGAATCCGACACGCACCGCCCGGCCGGGGTCCGGGGTGACGGAGGCGATGACCGGGACGCCGTTGGCGACGAGTTCGCAGCCGGTGAAGCCCAGCGCGTCGGCCAGTACGACATCGGCGGCCCGGTAGTACAGCTCCGGCCGATCGCTCCGCCCGACCCATCGGACGTTGGGGGTGACGGGGGCCCGCCCGCGCGTGGGGGGCGGGTCCGCCAGGAGGAGGAGCTGATCCGTCGGGGCGGCGTATCTGCTCCACGCCCGGAGCGCCTGCAACTGGATACGCAGGGCGGCGATACGGTCGGGGCGACCGCCCGCCGCCACCGTCAGGACGAGCGCGTCCTCGTCGAGGCCGAGGGCCTTGCGCGCCTCCGCCCGCTGTGGTGCGAAGGCGTCCACAAGGGGTCCGCAGAACCACACCGGCGCGGTCGTGGCCGGTGTGACCGGATGTGCCTCGGGAAAGTCCGGGACCACCACCTCCAGCGCGTCGTCCATGATCGAGTCGGCGTCGGGCCAGCCGAGCTCGGTGAAGAACCAGTCCGTGATCAGCACGTTCGGAACGTCGAGGACATGGCGGCAGAAGCCGGGCACGGTCAGGAACTCGTCGCTCACCACCAGGTCGGCGTCGGCACGCTCGTACAGGAATCGCCAGACGCGCCAACTCGCCGCCTCACCCATGTCGTCGGCGTCGTCGAAACCGAGGTCGACGGCCTCGACACCACGGGAGCGGTAGTAGTCCGCTCCGCTCCCCGCCGAAGCCAGCCTGATCTGTACCCCGGGGTTCACCTGGCGCATCGCGGTCATGATCCTCAGGTCTCGGGCAGCGTGGCCGTAGCCGTGACCGCGTGAGACGAAATTGACTCTCATCGATAAGTTCCTCTTCAGCCGCTGAGCGACCGGTGGTCGGGGAATCGCCCGTCACGGGCACCGGACGGCGTGACGCCCTCGGTGAACGCCGTGCGGGCGAAGGTCTCCAGGACGGGTGACAGTTCCAGGAGTCGTTCCGGCAGCATGTACTGGTCGAAGATCCCGGGGCCGATGTTGGCCAGAGCGATCTGCCCCAGTCTCCGGTCGAGCACCTCGACCGGGTCCACGGCATGGTCGCCGAGGAGCCGGCGGAGTTCGGCGCCCGCCAGCCATGCGGTGATCCACAGGCTGATGACGATGTCGGGCCGCAGATCAGGTTGGGCGCGGTGCAGATCCGCCGACCGGCGTGCCGCCGTGCGTTGCAGTGCGGGCACATCCACGTCTCGCCGCCGCAGCGTCTCGAGCAGGCCGCGCTGCGACCAGCCCGAGACGCTGCCGGGGTCCCGTTCCAGGTAGTACGGCCTTCCGTACGAGCGTGAGAAGCAGGGCAGCAGGTCCACCCGGGCGTCGACCACCGGCGCGGTGTCGCTGTGGGGTGCGGTGGAGTAGCAGGCGGCCAGCCGCAGGCCCATCGGGGTATTGCCGGTGAGACTCACCTCGGTCGCGTGCTGGACCAGATTCGGGACGGTCACGTACTCGGGAACCCCGAGCCGGCGCAGCACGCCGGCGATCATGACGTCGTCCTGCGGAACCTCCGGTCTCTCCCTAGCCAGTTCACGGGCCGCCTCCGCCGGCAGAACGAGTCCGATACAGGGTGTGTACGGGTCGCACACCTCGGCGAAGGACTGTCCGAGCCAGGCCGCGAGGTGGACGGCGGACGACGTGGCCGAAGCCCATTCCGTGTAGAGGCTGATCGCGGCGGCCGGCCGCTCACCGACCCTACGCAGTACACGTTCCCGCAGGTCCGCGACGGGGACGGCATCGTCCTGAAGGACCAGGTGGTGGGTGGCCTCGGGGGCCACTGCCCCCCATGCGAGCACCGCGGTCCTCGCCGAACAGGAGCCGGGGCCGTAGGGGTCGGGATCCTCGACGACCTGGAGGCTCAACTCCGGAAGGCTGTCCCTGAGTGCGAGGGCTCTCGCCCTGCGGGCGGGGTGGGTCATGATCGCCGCGGAGAGTCCGATGGGGGAAGTCATGGCGTCGTACCCGCCTCGGACAGGTCCTCGTCGCGCATGCGCAGCAGGTCGGAGTACCGGCCGGGCGTGGTACGGAGTTCGCCATGAGTGCCGTTCTCCGCGACGATCCCTTCCGCGAGAACCACCACCCGGTCGGTGTCCTTGACTCCGGACAGCCGGTGGCTGATGACGACCGTGGTCCGGTTGCCCCGCAGTTCCTCCAGTGCTGCCTGCACCGTTCGTGCGGTCGCCCAGTCCAGAGCGCTCGTCACCTCGTCGAGCACGACGACGGGGGCGTCCGACAGCAGTGCGCGGGCCAGCCCGAGCCGCTGGCGTTCGCCGCCGGAGAGCTGGTAGCCCCTTTCGCCGACCGAGGTGTCCAGTCCCTCGGGGAAGGAGGAGACGAGATCGTCGAGAGCCAGTCGGGACAGCACCTCACGCAGTTCGGCCTCGGTGGCACCAGGGCGGGCGAGGAGGAGGTTGTCCCGGAAGGAGGCGTTGAAGATCCCGGGCTCCTGGGGTACCAGCAGGACCGTCTCGGACGGCTTGCCATCGCCGCCCGACACCCGGACCGTACCGGCGCCGGGCTCCAGCAGTCCCGCTACGAGGTAGCCCAGGGTGCTCTTTCCGGAGCCGGTCGAACCCACGATCATGGTGGTGGAACCGGCGGGGAAGTCCAGGTCGATCCCGCGCAGTGTGCTCCTGCCGCTCTCCGGATAGCGGTAGGAGACCTCGCGCAGCGTGATGCCGACCGCGGGTACCCGGGCCCCGGTGTGCGGGATCCGCGGCGCGGGCAGGGCCGCCGTCGGTCCGAGGTCGATGTACTCGAAGATCCGGTCGAAGTGCGCCAGTGAGCGCCGCACGGACGTGCTCAGGCCGAGCAGTGCCTGGATCGGCTGCGCGAGCTGGAGTTGCAGCACGACCAGCACGATCGCGGTGCCGATCGACAGGCTGGTGAAGCCGCCGCCCGCCATCCAGTAGACCACCGGCGGGATCACCGCGAAGGAGACGCCGATGATCGACTCCGCGCTGGTCGCCATGGAACGCTCACGGATCGTCAGGTCGGCGATGGCCGACGACGACGCCCGGAACCGGTCCCGCTGGCCGTCCCAGCAGCGCAGCGTACGTCCCATGAGGACACCGGGCAGGGAGAGGTGCTCGCCGGTCAGGCGCATCATCTCCGATGTGTGCTCCTGTGCCTCGACAGCCAGGAGCCGTTGCCGTTCGGCGTAGCGCTGGTTCATGATGACCAGCCCCAGTGTGAGACCGATCGCCACCAGGGCGACGGGCCAGCTGAGGATGAACATGGCGGTCCCGATGGTGATCACCATGGTCAGTGACCCGAGCGCGCGCTGGGCGGTGAAGGTGATCACGTCGGAGATGCCGCCGATGTCGCTGGCCAGCCGTGTCTGCACCTCTGCCCCCGACCGGCCGGCGTGGAAGGTGATCGGCATCGACTGCACCCGCTCGTACACATCCACCCGCAGATCGTGGACCACCCCGAGTCCGATCGAGTTCGTCAACCGGCTCTGCAGGTAGAAGAAGCCGCTCTGGGCGATCCCCACGCCGAGCATGCCCAGACACATCCACATCAGCAGCTCCCGGTCGCGCTGGGGCACCGCCTCGTCGACGATGACGCGGAGGAACAGCGGCCCGCTGATCCCGAGCGCCGTGGACAGCACGACGGTCAGCAGGGACAGCGCGAAGCCGGCCTTGTGCGCGGCGAATCGCCGTAGTACGCGCCGGCCGAGAGCGCGTATCTGTATCCGTTCGGTGTCACTCACGGTCCGGACTCCTGCGGGGCTTCGGCGGGATGCCCGAGCACCAGGGTGAAAAGGTGCCTCGCCGGTGTACCGGTGTACCGGCGCACGATGCGGGTCACCTCGGGTGAGGAACGGCCGTACACGCTGCCGCCGAGACCCGCCGCGACCGCCGACAGCCAGGCGTTGTAGCCGAACGCCGACGCCCGCAGGAGCGCCCGCCCGTAGTCCGAGCCGGTGTCGTCGGACCCGGTGTCGGGGTCGGTGTCGATGTCGTCGGTGATCTGCGCGCAGATCAGGATCGTTACCGGGGCCGGGGCGTAACGCGTGGCGAGCAGGGCCGGTTCGGGGCTGTCGCCGCGGTCGGTGAACTCCCCCGCCGTGGTCTGTCCCGCCGTGGACCGCCGCGAGATGTACTGGCGCAGCCGCGCTCCCGAGGTACCTGTCACGCCGCTGACGAGCCATGCCTGCGGGGTGGTCGCGGCCGTACCGTGCGGCCACATCTGCCGGTCGGTCGACGTGGCCAGATCCAGAAGGGTGGCGAGGTCGGTGTCGGGCACCGGGTCCTGCCGGAACCGGCGGACCGATCGACGGGCTGTCAGCACGTCGTGGAGCGGCACGCTCCGAGAGATCCGGGAGGCCGGGGAGGTCCGGGAGGGGTCCTGGGCCGACGGCCCGCCCGGAGGGGTGCGCTCGTCGGGGCGGTCGGCGGGGGCGAGGGCACGCTTCGCCAGCGACCACAGGTCGGTCTCATTGATCAGGGGCATCGCGCGCTCCGCGGGGTCCACAGGCCGGCCACGGCCATGACCTGTTCGTCTTCCTTGAGTTCCAGCAACGTCGGCAGCGTCGGCTGCCAGCGGTCGTTCAGAGTGACGCGTGCTCCGCTGTCGGTGGCCACCGCGTGCAGTTGCGCGAGGGCGCACCCGGCGTCGAGGTGCCCCAGCCGGATCCCGAAGGTGCTGTACTTGAGCTTCAGTCTCCAGAGCGCGCCGACGACGACCAGAACGACGTCCGGAGTGTCCGTGATCCCGGTCGCGTCGAGCATGGACCGCCAGAGGCCGGGCCCGTGGGTCCGACGGGTGACGAGGAGCCGGTGGGCGATGTCGTCGTACTTCAGGAGGGTGTGCGCGGGCAGCCCGGAGACCGTGTCCGCGCACATCAGATACAGCTCGACCGACGCGAGGTCTCCCCCGGACGCGGTCCACCTGCGGGGTCCGCCGTCCCCGCGCCGTCCCGCCACCATCGCCGCCAGGTCGGCGACGAATGCCGCGTCGGCGGTCCCCACCGTCCCGGACGGGCCCGCCTCGGACACGGCCGGCACCTCGTCACCGGTCGGGGCGGCGGACGCGGTCGCCGGTGGCGGAGGCAGTGGTATCACCGGTGCGGTGGGGAACGACTCGCGTTCCTTGCCCAGCGCCGTCAGGCGCTTCTCCCGGCCGGCGGTGACCGGAGGCTGAGGCCGGTCGGCGAGCGGTTGCGCGGCGACGACGTCCTCGTACGCCTCCAGTACGGTTGCACGCTCTCCCGAGCGGCGGGACGTCGTCGCGCACGATGTGCAGTCGGCCTCGGCTGAGACCGCGTACCGCACCGCGGTGGAGTCCGGCAGGGTCCAGCGGACGAGAGCCTGACTGGTGCGCATGCTGTCGACGTCGGCCAGGTAGGCCAGCGCTTCGCCCACCACGAGTCCGGCGGCGACCGTCCCCGTGGCGGTGTCGGCCGGGGCCGGCTGTTCGCTTCCGAACTCCGCGAGGTAGCCGCTGGTGAAGCAGCGTCGGCACAGCGTCGCCCGCGGATGCACCAGCGGACCGAGGTCGACCTGCCCCTGGTGCGCCGCGTAGTGCAGTACCGCGATGTCGCGGGCCGCGCAGTCGTCGGTGAAGCTGTCCGTGCCGTCATCGTGGCGGGGCGGGCCGTACAGCACCACGAGGCTGCCCGCCGCTTCCCGCAGGCTGTCGAGCACCTCGTTCCCGACCCCGGCCGGCGTGGACGCGCTGTGGACTGTTCCGACGCCGCTCATCGCCAGGTCGTCGCGGACGGCTTCCGTGTGCCCCGGTGGGGCGACGATCAGCACCGCGCATCGCGACAGGCGTTCCAGTACCTCGGAGGCGTCGCGGAACGTGGCCGAGGAACCAGCGGTCTGTTCCAGGTAGTCGACGACGCCGGCCGCCAGCGGCTTCGGCGATGAGACCTCCCCGGAGAGGACGAGGCCCTGCTTCACCAGCAGTGCCACGGCCTGGGCCACCGCCTCGTACGGAAGGTCCGTCGCTTCGGCGAGGTCGCCGACCGTGCGGCGTCCGTCCATCGCCGACGCGATCGGCAGCAGGAGCCGGAGGGCGTCCCCACCGCCGATCCTCTTGCGGATCTGTCCGGCCGAGAAGACGACCTGGCCGTCGGCGGCGGAGACCGCCACCCCACCGCGCAACCGGGGCCGGAGGCCGCCTGCGGGGAAACTATCGGTGCTCGTCATGAGTGACGCCTCCCACGGTACGGAACAGGTGATCGAGCTGTCGCGACATGAGCGTGCGTTCGGTCTCGTCGCCGCAGTGCGGGCAGCCGTGGCAGCCGATCACCTGGTCCGAGCGGACCGCCGCCGTGCGGAGATCGACGGTGACCACCCGCCCGCGAACCTGCTCGGCCAGCGACAGGCTCAGCAGCCCCGCGGCGATGCGCGCCTGATGCGGCAGGACCCCGGCCGCCGCCTCGACGCCGAGTCCTTCCTCCGCCGACGCGGGGGCCGATGTGTGCGAACAGTCCGGTGCGTGGGCGTGTCCGTGGTTGTGCTCGTGCGTGTGCTCGTGCTCGTGCCCGGGTGCGGGTTTCCGGAGGGGAGCCGGCTTGTCGGCGTGCTGGTCCTCACGCGCGTAGAAGCAGTCCAGGCATGGGCCGGCCGCAGGATCGAAGTACGGTCCCACTCGGATGACGGGGTGATCGAACTCCACCAGGAGCCACGGCTTTCCCGCCTCGGAGGCCACCTGCCGGAATCGGCGTGCCAACCGCCGGGCTGGACGGTCCAGTACCAGCACGGCTGCATCGGCATCGACGAGCATGTCGCAGGTGATCTCCGGACCGACCTGGGTGACGGCCAGGCCCGAGATCTCCGGCAGCAGTTCGGACGCCCGGGCGCCGAAAGCCCCGGTACCGAGGACGGACAGACGGGTCAGGCGAACGGCTGCGGACACGGGTTCAACTCCTCGACAGGCAGTACGCGATATCCCATCGCCGCGGGGGCGGAGTAGAGCCGGGGATGTGCGTGATACTGGGCGAGCGGCACGAGGGACATGGGCTGGAGGTCCGGGATGACCACGGTCGCCGAGTGCAGTCCGACCGAGGCGAGTTCCGTCGTCGTCCGGTCCACGGCGATCACCGCCATGTCCAGCTCGGCGAACCTCCGGACAGCGCGGGTCAGCCCCTCAGTGGCATCGGCGGCGTAACGGCCGCGATCCTGGAACGAGGGCCGGTCGGGGTGGTCATCGGTGAGGAATGCGAAGTGCGGGGCGTTCTCCGGCTTGCCCGTGTACTTCGCGCCGTCCGAGATATCGGTGTAGTCGGCGAAGGACTCGGGCTCCTCCCACTCCACATGCAGCGAATCACGGAAGCAGGTGACTTCCAGCAACGCCTTGTACGCGGCATCCTGAATGGTGAGCCCGGTACCGCACCCGACCATGGTGCGTATCGTCTGGTCATGCGGTGCGGTCTGCATGCAGTACACCGTGGGTACACCGATGTCACTGGTGGCATCCAGCAGCACGGTGTCGAGGAAGCGATCGTGCGCCCACTCGACCACGGTGAGTTCCCGCTCGTCCAGCACGTCGAAAGGAATGTGCGGCAGCGGCAGCTTCTGTAGCCACAGAACGGCGATCATGTCCCGCTCGACGACCTCGCTCAGGCCGCCGAAGACAGCACTCGCGGGATCGGTGTGCACGGCGCAGCCCGTCGAGATGCTCGCCACGAAGCGCTCGGCCGGGAGACGGCGCCCCGACCGGTAGGCCGCCATGGAGAGCGGCAGCCAGGTGGGGTCTCCGTCCCGGAGATCCACCCCCCGCACCCACCTGATCGGCGCGGCCGGATCGAAGGGGACGAGCGGGCACCGCGGATGCGCGTACTCCGCGTCGGACAGACGCGGAACCCGCGACCAGTCGAGCACCCTGCCATCGAGATCGTGCGCGGCGGCGGTCACTACGCCCTCCGTGCCGAACTGCGCCCCCGAGTAGCGCTCGCATCCCTCGGCGATGGCGAGCAGGCGTGCCCTGTCCTTGTCTCCCAGCGCATGCCCTCCGGCCACGACCCGGTCGTCCGGGCGTGCCTCGAAGCCCGGGAAGCCGCTGCCGAGATCGACCCCGTAGGAGCTCAGCTCCGGCAGACCTCGATAGCGGGACGGGGAGAGGTCGAAGGCGTCCCCGACGACGCCGTAGCGCGAGAGAAGCGGATCAAGCTGTTTCATGTTCACGTCATTCAGGTCAGGCAAGGAACACCGTGGTTCCTTGTCCGGGTGGCACCCGCCGACGGGTACCACCGCCGGCGGGCCGAGTCGCTACCTACCGCCTCGACCGGCGGGGTCGGCCGGGGACGGCACTAGCAGCACGCGCTGCCACACGTGGCGCACTTCCAGCCGCCGCTCATGCAGTTCAGGCCGCAGCCGACACAGCCGGCACAGTTACAGCCGTTACCACCGCAGTCCGTGAGGATGCGCGAGGGGTCCGCCGGGCCCGCGATCAGATCGCGTACGAGGTCCTCCCAGGACTCATCGGCATCGCCGACGACGAGGTCGACCGCTCCTCCTGGCGTGGGATCGGTATCAAGCATCTGCTCTTCCCTTCTCTCGCGAATACACGTCATCTCCCGCGCGAGATCGGCCGATCTGCGCGCCGGAGTCAGGCTCAACCTAGGGTCGCTGATCACTTTTCACGCTCAAGAAAGTGTGAAGGAAATATGAGACAACAGGCAGCTGAGTCTTCAACTCTCGTGCTTGCGGAGGATTGTGACGGCCCATCAGATGATCACCGGAGGGCGTCGCGACTGTTTGACCTGATGGGAGGCGAGAGCGGGCGCAGATTGGTTCGAAAAAGAGACGAACCACGGAGCGCGTCAGAGGTCACGCCGACTCCGGACCGGATCCGGCAACGCCGGATTCCAGCCTCGCGGCCGCGTTTCTGCGGGTCTCCGCGCGCCCCTTTGACGTCCTGCGGGCGCCACCTCGACGGCGGTACTCCGAGAATCCGGCGTACGGGGCCGGCCCTGCGGCCTTCGGCACGCGGGAAGTGTTCCGTCGAGTTCCGTCGAGCTGTGCACCGCCGGGGCTCGCCCTGGAGGCGAACGTGACACGACGCTCGCCGAGCGGGAGGTCCACACCGCTGTACCACCCTCATCGGAGCCCAGCTGGTTGACAGGAAATCAGCGGCGGACCCGGCGCGAAGCGTTCCGTCGAGGAGCCGTTGCAACGGATCTACAGCGCGACCGGGGTAGAGAAGGGACGGACTTGCTCAGCCGCGTGCGGAATGGGTCACGCGATGGAGACCTCCGCGACTGTGCGGGCACTCCTGCGCATGGCCCATCCGGTCATCCCCGCACCAGAAGGAGTGATGGCTCGTGACGGAGGCGAAAAGCGTCCAGCTCGATGGCCTCCAGCGGCAAGACGAGTGGATCCTGGGCTCCGCTCTGCCGGGAACCGCTGTCTGGATCTGCCGTCGATCACACCGCACGCGCCCCCGCTCTTCCTCTCAACGAGCGTTTCGATGCCCTGTCAGCGGGCTTGCTCCGTGTCCTCTGGTGTGCGGTCGGTGTGCCGATCGCGGTAGGACCGGGCGAGGTGTTGCTGCAGCCGGACGTGGCGGAACTGATAGACGGCACCGGCTTGGCGCAGCACGCCCCGTTGGTAGGCGTCCTCCAGGAAGGCGGCCGTGTCCCAGGGCAGTCTGCGCGTCATCGGCAGCCAGACCCGGGATGATGTCAGCCACTGTCCCCATGCGGTGAACACGAGCACATAGGCCGTTGCCCCGCCCAGTCCTCCGGTCGCCCCGAGGAGAGCAGCTCCATGCAGCGGCCAGAGCAGTGTTCCCAGCAGCCCTTGGAACAGGTGGACCACGGCGTACCCGCACAGGACAACCCCGAGACCGAGTGCCGGAACGAGCACGAGGAGCTGTCGGCCCGCCGCCGTACGGTCGACGGACAGCAGCCGGATCGGCGTGGCCGCGGCGGTGATGTCCATGGGTGCTTCGAACACTGCCAGGAGTCCGAAGACCAGCCCGGCCGTCAGGCCGATGATCAGCCCGTAGAGCAGGGTGTTGATGAGCACGATCTTCAACAGCTGTGTGTGCGTCAGCGTGAACTCGGTCCCCAGCACACTCACCAGGGCGACCGCCCAGCTGTACCCGACTCCCAGCACAGAGCCCCCCAGCAGCATGAAGCCGAAACGGGTGAAGAAGGTGCGGACGGGTCTCCGCTCGGTCCGGTGGTCCGCGGCGGACATTCTGAGCCGCACCCGGGACGGAACGGCGGTGGTTCGGCCGGACACGGCCAGTACCGCGTACGTGACGCCGAAAGCGGCGCCGGAGCACACCCCGACCAGCAGTCCGTACGACACGGACGGTCCCAGCCCTGTCGGCTCGACGAGCCCGGAGGCGGTGACAAGCAGCTGCACGAGCCAGGTGGCCAGGGCCATGCACAGCGTGGAGACCAGCACGGTGTGCAGGATGCGTGTGGAAACCCGCAGGTCCTGACTGAGCCGCCACCATGCGAGGTCCTGTTGGTCGTGCGCGCCCTGGCTCAGAGTGTGCGCCAGATAGCCGAGCCAGCGCTGGGCCTGATCCGGGTCCCGGTTCCGCTGCCTGCGGTCGGCGTCGAACCGTTCAAGAGCGCGGTGCCGGTAGACCGTGGGTACGAAGCCCGCCAGCAGGTGTTCTTCAAGGTGGCCAGCAGTGGGAAAGCGTGCGGTGCTGAGCAGTTCCTCCGGATTCTTCCCGGGTGCTTCGCTGTACATCGTCCGCGCCAGAATGACCATCAAAGGGGTGCGCAACACCTTGGCGAGCTGGGTGCTCGCCGGCGTGTCATGGACCCGCAGCCGCTTCAGGACGGCCTCCCACACGCCCGCCCCACCGCCCTCGCCACCGTGAGCGACGAGCCGGTCTGTCCGGGGGAGATACGCGGTCAGGTCCTCGATGGTGAGGTCGGTGAGTTCGATGCCGGCGGCCCACACCAGCGGTGCGTGCACCGCGCGGACCGCACGGGCGTACTCGTCCCGGCGGCTGGTCAGGACCAGCGGAAGAGAAGTGGCGTTGAGCGCTTCGAGCGCCGTTGCACGCAGGGCTTCCGCGATCTCGTCGAACCCGTCCAGTACGGGCAGTATCAGGTCGGCGTCGACCAGCGCGGCGGCGAGCGTCGAGCCACTGGGCATCCGGCGGGCCAGGTGCGGATGATCCCGTAGGAGCAGGCCGACCAGGAGGTCCCGCAACGTGGTGGTGGCCGGGTCCCACGCCCCGATGCTGAAGATCACCGGTACCCGATCCGGGGCGGCGGGAGCCGCGAGGAGGTCGAGGGCGAACTTGATGGCCAGCACCGACTTTCCGGAGCCGGCCCGGCCGAGTATCACCAGCCTCCTGGAGGCGATGCTCCGGTAGGTCTCGACCACGCTCCGCAGGTCGCCACTCAGATGCAGGTCATGGGGCGTGGCTCCGGGTTGCAGGCGCTGGATGTTCTCCGGGCGATCCATCAGCTCAGCCGGAACCGGCTGCCATCGCACGGGGAGCGGAAAGGGATCGTGGACGCGGCGGTGCCCCTCCTCACGTTGCCAGCGACGCCTGACCTCGCGGGCCAGCGAGGCGGCGGCGTCGTCGAGCCCACCGGCCGGCGGACCGGCAGGCGCGGTCGGTGCCGGTTCCGGTTCCGGCGGATCGACGGCCGTTGCCTCCTGTGCCCTGTCCAGGGTGTCCGTGAGCTGCCGCCGCTCCTCCGTCCCGACCTCAAGGGCGTCCGCCAGCAGGTGCAGTGTCCTCAGCCGGTGGTCGGTGGATCTGCCCGTCTCCAGCCTGCGAATAGTGCGCACACTCACCGTGGACCGCTCCGCCAGCTGCTCTTGCGTGAGGCGGGCGCGCTTGCGTAATCGGCGTAGGAGCGCGCCTTGTTCGTCCGTCAATCAGGGCTCCGAGCTCGCACGGGTACCTAGGACCAGCTAGAGCGTAGCGTGACGACCGGCCACACATGGCCGGTCTCCTGGCCTGTTCCCTGAGCTGCGCGAACGCCACCGTTGTGGAGCCGGCGGCATCGCCGGTCCCATCACACAGAGGAGACGCCAGGTTGAGATCTCTGACGCCCCGCGGCCTTCGCACCATCGGCGTACTGCTCGCGGCCCTGGTACCGATCGCTCTCATCGGCCCCGTCGCCCGGGCGGACGCCCCCGCCGTTCCCGACTTCACCGACGGCTTCGGCCTGACAGAGGTCGCCGATGCGACCGAGGTGCACTCCAGCACCGACTTCACGATCACCGTGACCACCCCTCAGGTGTCCGGCCCTCATAAGATCCGCGTCTTCCTCCCCCGCGGATATTCCGCCGACCCGGACAGGCGGTGGCCCGTCACGTACTTCCTGCACGGAGGCGGCGGCAACGTGAACGACGCGGTGGCCGCCCCCGCCCTGCGCTCCGACGAGATGATCACCGTCGTCCCCGACGGAGGCCTCAAGGGCTGGTACACCGACTGGCTGATGCAGCACACCGCGGTGGGAGCGGCCAAGTGGGAGACCTTCCACCTGGAGCAGGTCATCCCCTACATCGACGCCAACCTGCGCACCGTTCGCGACCGCGCGCACCGCGCAGTGGTGGGTCTGTCCATGGGGGGCTCCGGCGCCCTCCACTACGCCCAGGCCCGGCCCGATCTGTTCGGCCACGCGGCTTCGCTGTCCGGAGGGATCGACTTCGCCATGGCCGAGGTCCGCGCGGCGGTCCTGGCCACAGAGCTCAACCTCACGGGTGCCTGGTGCGCGGTGAGCAGTTCCTCCAGCTCGTCCGGCACCGGCGCGTGCACCGGCTACGGCCCGTACGTCGACAGCGACGCGGTCTTCGGCTCGCCGTACCCGATTCTGGGCGCCGACCGCCTCTGGAACGCCTACGATCCCGCCGCTCCGGCCAACCTCTCCAAGCTCCACGACACCGAGGTCACGCTCTACACCGGTGACCGGGGCCTGATCGACGCCCGCACCGCGACTGCTGCCGCTACCGTGAAGGCCCGTCTGGACCGCCTCGGCATCCCCGGCAGACTCGTCGACTACGGCAACGGGGCATCGCTCTCCCCCACGTGCGACGGCGGCCACAACTACGGCTGCTGGGCCCCCGCGTTCGCGGACTACGTCCCACGTCTGGAAGCCGCCTTCGCAACAGCGGCAACGAACTGACATCGCAGTGACCTTTCTCCAAGGAGTGGACACCATGGTGATCAAACGGAACAGCACGAAACTCTCCCTCGTGGTCGGCGCCGTGTGCGCGACGATGCTGACGCTGGCGGCCCCGGCGGCGCACGCCGGGACTGCCGAGGACGATCACACCGCAACCCTCGCGGCGCTCAAGGCGTTCCAGGCAAGCGCAGGCCCGGGCGCCGCGATCCACGCCGGGGGCCCCGGTCAGTCCTGGACCCTGTCGGCGGGCACGGGGACCATCAACAGCGTCCGACCCATCCGGCCGGACGAGCACTTCCGCATCGGCAGCCAGACCAAGACCTTCACCGCGGTGGTCCTGCTGCAACTGGTCGACGAGGGCAAGGTCTCGCTGGATACGCCCATCGCGGACTACCTGCCCGGTGTGGTCACCGGCAACGGCTACGACGGCACCCGGATCACCGTGCGCCATCTGCTGCAGCACACCGGCGGCCTCGCCGCGTTCAACCCGCAGGTGGTCATCGACAAGCCCGTATCCAACCCGGACGGCACATACGCACTGGCCGAGTTGGTGCGCAAGGGGCTGAGCTTCGCACCGGTCTCCGCACCCGGGGCCGGCTTCACCTACTCCAACACCAACTATCTGATCCTCGGCATGCTGGTCGAGAAGGTGACGGGGCAGCCGGTGCACGAGACCGTCACCAAGCGCGTCATCGAACCGCTGGGCCTGAGCCGAACCGTCTTCCCCGCCCCCGGCGACCGCGCCCTGCCGACCCCGGCCGTCAACGGCTATCACGGGTTGCGCGTCGGGAGCTTCTACTTCTGGACGCCCGCCCTCACCTACGACCCGTCCCTCTTCAGCAGCGCGGGAGCGATGATCTCGACACTGAAGGACGTCACCGCCTTCTACCAGGCACTGGTCGCGGGCAAGGTCGTCTCGGCCGCGGGCCTGGCCGAGATGCAGAAGGTGCGGGAGGCCGAACCCGGTGTCAGCGCCGGCCTCGGCATCCACAGGAACGAGCTGTCCTGCGGCATCGTGGCCTGGGGCCACAGCGGCGGGGTGCCTGGCTACACGTCGAAGACCCTGGTCGCCGAGAACGGCCGGCACGCATCCGTCGTGACCAACGCGCTGTTCCAGGTCAACCCACCGGTCGGCCAGCTGCGCGAACTCCTGGACACGGCTCTGTGCGAGGACACGGCGCAGCGCTCCTGACCGCGCGCCCGCTCCGTGCGGAGCGGCACCGGGTGGGGAACGGTTCGGCCGTTCCCCACCCCTTCCCACGGCTCGCTGTGTCCGCCGGCCAGGCCCTGGCCGCTCCTCCGACGAGCGGGCGCCGCCCTCCATGGCCGCGCGGGGCCGGTCTTTCATCACTGACCCCGTCGGCCGGCCCTCCAGCCCGTATCCGTCCACACCGAGGCCGGTGTGACACCACCCGCCCATCCTTCCCGTCACGTCACGTCAAGGAGCCGACATGGCATACCGCTACCGGTGCGGCGAATGTGGTTTCTCCACACGGTGGACCACCCAGTCCGAGGCCGAGGACCTCTCGGTCGCCCACTATGCCGACCGCCACCCCCGTCTCGTTCCGGGCGGCAGCGTCGAGACCAACCGGAAGAACCCCCAATCCAGCGGCTGCCTCCCGCTGATCGGCATCGCACTTCTCCTGCTCCTGATCATCGCCTCGTGCCGGTGGTAGGCGACCGGCTGTCGGCCCTACGGGCTACCGACCGACCGAAGGGAACGACATGACCGAGCCGACTCCCACGCAAGGATCGGCGGCGCTTTTGCTGGCCATACAGCGGCATTCCGCAGGCAGGTGTCGGATCCAGGTCCCCGAACGCACCGCAGCGGACTGGAGAATGCCGGTCACCGGCGTATTTTCCCGGACCGCGCGCCGTTAAGCCGTCGAGCGGGTGATGATTATTCGATGGTGTGGCCCCTGGACAGGCAGTAACGGGTCGTAACGTGCCAGGCGTTGGTTCACAGGGCGCCCTCGCGGAGACATCCGGTATCACATGGTGGGACGTCAACTGGTTCGCAGAATAGGAGACTTAGACATGAGCTCAGGGACGGGGCAATCTTTGGGCGCGGACGACCCGCGGCAGGCAGGGCCGTACCGGCTGGAAGCACGGCTGGGGCAAGGGGGCACGGGAGCGGTCTTTCTGGGGCGGGCCCGCAGCGGCCGCGCGGTCGCGGTGAAGGTGATCGCGCTGCAACTCGCCGGGGATGAGGCATTCCGGCGTCGGCTCGCCCAGGAGTTGGACGTGCTGGGGCGGGTCAGGGGGACAGGGTTGCCGGAGACAGTGGCCGCCGACCCCACAGCCGACCGGCCGTGGGTGGCATCCCAGTACGTCCCTGGTGCCTCACTCGCCGAAGCGGTGCGGGCGGCCGGTCCCCTTCCGTTCGACTCCGTAAGGGTGTTGGGCGCAGGACTGGCCGAGGCACTAGCCGCCCTGCACGGCGCGGGGCTGGTGCACACTGCGCTCCAGCCGCACAAGGTACTGCTCGCCACCGACGGGCCCAGGCTTACCTCTTTCGCTGCCGTCCGCGCGTTTGCCGCCGCCGATCCATCTCGCACAGTGAACGCGGTCGATGGCCGGTTTCTCGCTCCTGAGCAGGCTCGTGGTCACCACGCCGGACCGGAGTCGGACATCTTCGCGCTGGCCGGACTGCTGGTCCTGGCCCTCACCGGGCGCGCGCCGTTCAGAGATGGGCTGGGTACGGAAACACTACGGTCGATCATCGAGGACGACCCAGATCTCACAGCAGTACCGGAACCACTGCGCTCGCCACTCGCCGCTGCGCTGGCAAAGGACCCGGAACGACGGCCCGGCCCGGAGGTACTGGTTCGCCGGTTTGCCCCGTCCGCGGCGAGGGCCGTCGGCTGGCTGCCGCCGCCCCTGGCTGTGCAGGCGGCAGACTCGGCTGGGCAGCACTGGTCCCGGCGGCGGGCACTGCTCCTCGCCGTGGGCGGTGCCGGTGTGCTCGGTGTCGCAAGTACCGCGACCGTACTGTTGTCAGGCTCCGATGACGCGTCCGGAAGCAAGAAGCGGAGCGGAGCGAAGGCCCCCGGCAGCCTCGTGATGACCCCTTTAAGCACCCTTGATCTGGGGAAGTCTCAGCACGGCAGCCATATTGCGTACAGCCCGGACGGCAAGCGGCTCGCCATCACCTTGGAGGACCGAGTTACGGTCTGGGACGCCACTACCAACCGCAGGCTGAGCGATCTGGCTGCCGAGAACGCCATGGGTTCCACCGCCGTCGCCTTCGGCCGAGGTGGACTGCTAGCTCTCGGCTACAACCGCAAATTCGTCTTGCCCGATTTTGACAGCGACCTCGGCGGCATCACTGTCTGGGACAGCCGTGGCGACACGAGAAAGCCGATCGCACAATTGAAGTCGCCCAGCGAGAGCAAAAGTTTGCAGGGCATGACGGCAGTTGCGTTCAGCCCCGACGGAAGACTTGTGGCCGGGGCGCGCAATGCACAGGGCGCAATCGGTAAGGCGCAGGTGTGGGATGTCCGGAGTGAAAAGAAGGTGGCAGACCTGCTGATCGGCAGCGGCATGGGCAATAGAATGAGTGCCGCTCGTTCTCTTGCCTTCAGCCCTGATGGAAAGACCCTCGCCGTGGGCTGGGGGGTGGAGCTGAACGGGGGGGTGACCCTTTTCCGTACCAGCGACTGGCAGCAGGCGAGGGAGTTGCCGCTGAAGGAGACCGATGCCTTCGGAGTGACCTCACTCGCCTTCACCCCCGACGGCCGCACCCTCGCCGGGTCTTTCGGCGGACTGGCTCTGTGGGACGTACCGGTAGGTAGGCTCATCGCCCGCGTCGGCACGGCCAACGATGGGAACCAGACCCTCGCTGTCAGTCCGGACGGCCGTACGGTTGCGCTGGGTGGCGGGGGGCATGCCAGCGCCGGCAGGGTCGCGCTCTACGACCTACGCACTCGGAAGCAGAGGGTCACCGTGCCGTCCGGCCGCAGTGGAACTTCCGATCTGGCGTTCCATCCCGACGGGCGGACCCTCGCCGGGGCGGTGACGACGGCGAAGATGGTCAGTGCCGTACAACTGTGGACGCTGGAATGAGCGACCGGCAGAACGTGGACTCCCAGCTCGGCGCAGGGGACCCGCGACGGATCGGTTCTTACCGAACGGTGGCACGACTGGGCCGAGGCGGAATGGGGCAGGTGTATCTGGCCCGTTCGCCGGGTGGGCGGCCGGTTGCGGTGAAGGTCGTCGCGCCGGAATTGGCCGACGACCCCGAGTTCCGCCGTCGCTTCGCTCTGGAGACGGAGGCAGCCCGCCTGGTCGGTGGCTTCTACACGGCGCAGGTAGTGGAAGCGGCGCCGGATGACGCACGGCCCTGGCTGGTCACCGCGTACATCCCAGGCCCTTCCCTGCAACAGGCCGTGCAGGACTACGGCCCTCTCCCCTCGGACGCACTGCGAGTCCTTGGGTCCGGACTGGCGGAGGGGCTCGCTGCGATCCATCGCAGCGGGCTGGTGCACCGTGACCTCAAGCCCGGCAACGTGATCCTCGCCGAGGACGGGCCACGGGTGATCGACTTTGGTATCTCCCGCGCTCTCGACGGAGCCTCGGCCACCAGCTCCATCCTGGGCACGCCCGGGTACATGTCCCCTGAGCAGTGCCGGGGCGAGGAGACCGGACACGCCTCCGACATCTTCGCGTTCGGCTGTGTGCTGGTGTACGCGGTGAGCGGCCGCAGCCCGTACGGCGAGGGAAACGGGCTGGCTCTCCAGTACCGCACCGTCCACGGGAAACCTGATCTGGCAGGGGTTCCGGAGGAGTTGCTGCCTTTCCTGACGCGATGCCTGGACCACGACCCGGAACGACGACCTACGGTTGAGGAGGCCCTGGCCACATTCACGACCCCTGTCGGGGACGCCTCCTGGCTACCCGACCCGGTGAGAGCCATGATCGAGCACCGGCGTGCCCAGGCTGCACGGTTGCCTCCGGAGGAACCCTCCCGAGGAGCAGGGCGTAGGCGGCGAACCATCCTGGTCGCCGCCGCTGGGATGATGCTGGCGGGCGCAGGGGCGTGGACCGCGTCCGCCTGGCCCGACCGCGGCGAGGGGCCCCCGTCCACGACCCGCTCCATGAATCCCTGCGACGTGCTGGACAACAAGCTCATCCAAGATCATCAGCTCACCGACACCGGAAGCCCCGGAGGCTACGACAGCGGGGCGCTGCGGGTGCGGACCTGCAAGTGGGCAACTGCTGAGTTCGGCAGTGCCGAGGATGGCTACCAGGGGTACTACACGCTCGCCTACGGCCCGGCCTCCCTTGAGCTGGTCGAGCGGAACCGCCACCGCTACCCGGTCGATCTGAAGGGCCTCTCCGGAGCACAGGCATACGGAGACGCGTCCGAGTATCCGCATGCCTGTGAGGTCACCTGGCGTACGTCGTTCGGCCGGGCCACTGTCTATGCGGACCAGCCATCCACCTTGATCGGCGGCATGGGGTGCGACAACGTGGCCGACTTCGCAAGGTCGGTCTTCCCGAAGGCCCCCATGTAGTCCTCGGACCGGTACGGCCATCGCGCCTCTCCCCTTACCGCCATCTCAGCAGGAGAGGCCGAGCCCCGTACGCGCGCTGAGCGTGCCCAGCACCTGCCTGGCCCATTCGGTGCGCTCTGCCGCGCACGCCTCCAGACAGCGGAGCGCTGTTCTCTCTCCGTCGCCCTTGTCCGCCCTGCCACTGTCGGCGGCCAGCCGCCTTATCTCTTCCGCCGCCCGGCGGAACGCGGTGAAAGCGGGGTTCGTCCTCGGCTCGCTCATGCCCAGATGGGCAAGCTCCGTGAGACGCAGGCGCAGTTCGTCGGAGCAGCGCACAACGTCCTCATCGAACCGGGCGATGTCCAGACGGCTCTCCAGCGCGGCCTGGTAACCCCTGCGCAGGAGGTCCAGCCACTGGTCGGCGGCAGTCCGAGCGTTGACGTACCGGGCGATGTCGGCGGCGGCTCTGTCCTCCGTCCTCACCTCGCGCTCCAGTCGCTCCCGCCGCCGTTCCAGTTGGAGCGGGCCGAAGTAGGCAACCACGGCTCCCACCACCGTTCCAGCGGCGCCGCAGATCACCCCCAGCAGTGCCGTATCCATCTCCACCCCGTTCCGCCACAGCCGGGATCACCCAAAGCCGGTCGTCCTGAACCTGGTTCTCCTGTGGCCAGTTGCCGGAGCACACTAACCGATCCATCCCTCGTCCGGAGACACACTGAGTCTTCCGGCCCGCGGCGATGATGCCGGGTAGTTGACGGTGGTTCTCCCGAGCTCCAGCAGCACGTCGGCGTGGCGGGTGAAGGAGCACCCTTCCGCGTACCGCTAGGCACTGCCGAGTCGGGTGCTCCTGCGGCTGGGCGGCAGCTTTGGGCGCGGAGCTCCTCGAGGGCCTGGCGGCCGTCGGCGAAGTCCTCCCGCGGCGTCTCCCGCCGCCGGCTGCCGGGCCGGAACCGCGGCACCAAGCCCTCGCACTACTCACGCAGCCGCTGCGGGTACGGGCCGTACTGTCCGACCACTCGATCGTCCGGCTCACCTCCGCCCGAGTGGAGGCCGGCGAAGAAGAAGGGACGCGGAACGGCACGCGCTCTCACCGTCGTTCGGGTCGGTTGATCCGTTCCCGTCTGCCGGCCGCTACGCCCGTCCTACGATGAGGTTCGTATTCGAGCCGGGAGGCTGCTGTGGGCGCCGTTGAGCACACTCCGGACTACCCGCCGAAGACCCCGCCACCGCCGAAACGCCCGGTGCAGCCGCAACGCCCGGACACCAGCCTGGAAGGCACAGCAAGGGCCCGGATGCTGGTGCGGAACCGGCGGTCGGCGAACTGGTCGCTGGAGACAGCCCCGTGGGCCCCGCGGAAGGCTTCAGGACTCGTCCTGGAGCGGTTGCACGCGTGGGGGTACCGGGAGGCCGACCAGATCGCGGCCGGGCTGACGGAGGCCTTGGTGCGTGCCGCGGTTGCCGATGGCGGACGGCGGGTGTCCGTGCACCTCGCGGACCGGCACCGGCAGGCGCTCGTCGTCGCCCTGTCGCACCGAACCGGGTTGACGGTCGTGAACACCGCGGTCCTGCCGGAGCTGACCGGACTGGGGGCCGTGTCGTGCGGGACGGACGCGGCGGAGGACGGGCGCAGGATGTGGGCGGTCCTCGACCTGTAGGTGGGACGGCGAGAATCTCTGGGTCCTCCGCGCGATCCCCTGGTCCTCTCCGCGCGGGCGGAGGTGAGCCGGTGGGGCCCTGGACACCGCCTCCGCCCCACCTGTGCGGGGCCGGAAGACCGAACCCGGGCGCTACGGTCCGGACAGTCCCCGGGGCCGGCCCGGAACGTCCCGCCCGGCAGCCGCCGTCGACCGGCCCCCGCTGCTACCGGAGCCGGTCGTCCGGGGTGTCGGGAACCGGCGCGTGGCCCTCTTCGGGCCATCGGCCGGCTCGGGTGCCGGCGAGGTGCCGAAGACATGGACGTCCGTTTCCGCGCAGACCACGAGGCGTCCGTCGGCGGCGAAGACCAGCGCGGTGACCGGTGCGCCGCCGGGCATGGCGAACGAGTCGGCGGCGTCGCACGCGGGAAGCGGCCAGGCCCCGGCGTGCGCCTCCCACACCGTCACCCGCCCGTCGCCGGCCCCCACCGCGCACAACAGCCGCCCGTCCACGACCCGTGCCGCAAGTGCGGTGACCCGGTTCGCCCGAATCGCCGTCGCGGACGTCTCCGGCTCGCCGTGCCGTTGTTCCCAGCGGGCCACGGTGACCGTGTCGGTGCCGTCCCAGGCCCGGATCACAGCGTCGTCGCATGCGATGAGGGCCACGGGGTCACCTCCCACGCGGACACAGGCAACCGCGACCGCCTCCCAGCCCTCCCGCAGCTCGTGGGGGTTCCGGTGGCTGCCGTCGCGCCACATCGCGGCCGAGCCGTTCGCCCGTGCGGCGACCACGGCGAGCGCTCCGTCCCCGGGAGCGCACGCGAGCGCCGTCACCGGAATCGGGCCCGGGCCCTGTTCGAGCCGGAGCAACGAGACACCGGTGATCAGGTCCCACACGTCCACGTGGTGCGTACGGCCGGCGGTGACGGCGACCGGGCGGCCGTCGTACCGGCCGACGGTCTCCGCCACGGGCCAGCGGGGCGACTGCCGGTCCATCGACATGCCGCTGGACAGGTCCCACACCTCCGCCGGGCGGTTGGCGGCCCGGGTCAACGCGAGCAGTCGGCCGTCGACGGAGGCGGCGGCCACGCCGGTGAATGCCGAGACGCCGTCCGTGAGCGGAGGCAGTGCGCTCGCCCCCGTGTCCATCCGCCAGATCCGAACCGTCCTGTCGGTGCTCGCGGTCACCACGTATCGCGACCGGTCCTCGCCCCCGAGGCAGGCCGCGGCCGTAACGGGCCGGGTATGGCCGGTGCTTGGTGCTCCGGGCGGCGCCGTTACGTCGCACACGTGCACGGACCCGTCCGGTGCGCCCAGAACCGCGGTGACGGCACCGTCGGTGTAGGCGTGGGTGTGCAAGGTGGTGAACGGCGGCGCCGACGTGGAGCCGGGTGCCTCGCCCGCCGCCTCCGCCTGGGAGGGCAGAGGCACCGCCGAGGAGGCGGTCAGCCGGCGGCTCTCAAGATCGAGCAGGTGTACGGTGCCGTCCTCGCAGGCCAGTACCGCCGTGGGACGGCCGTCCAGGACGGCGCACGACACCGCGACCGCCGGAGACCGCATCGGCATCGTGCGCACCTCGCGGGGCGGGCGCGCCCGCCGCAGCGACCAGATGCGCACGGCGGAGCGGTCCGCCGTCACGACTACGGGCAGAGCGTGCACCAGGGCGCAGCCGACCGAGTCGATGGCAGGACGGTTCGGGTCCGCCGCGGTCGTGGTGAGGATGCCGCTCGGCGGATCCCAGACGTACAGGACGCCCTGGGGGCCGCCGGCTACGACCAGGTCCCGCCCCCGGTTCAGGGCGGGGTCCTTCGCGCGCGGGTCCGCGTCCACGGTCACGACCGTCAGGCCGCTGCGGCAGCCGCCGGGCAACCGCTCCCGCCACGGCAGTGCCCTGGCGTCGGCGAGGTCCCAGGCCCGCAGCAGCCCGTCGGCCGACGCGCCCACCACGATCCTGCGTCCGTCCGTTTCGAGCGTGACGAGCGCCTTCGAGGGGGCACTGCTCCCGCCCACCGGTTCGGCCGTGCGGGTCTCTCCGGTGGTGAGGTCGTGCAGGTGAAGTGCACCGGTGGTGGTGCTGGTCACCAGCAGTCCGTGGCCGGCGAGCGAGGTCGCGGCCAGGGCGGTGACCTGCCGGCCCGAGACCGCGTCCGGCAGCGTGGCGGAGCGCCCCGTCGCGAGCGCCCAGGCCTGCGGCGGTCCGTCGCCGAGGGTGACGACGGTGGCCCGCCCCGCGGCCCTGACGATGGCTGCCGAGACGACCGGTCCCCGCCCGTCCGCGAGTCGCTGTACGGAGAGAGTGGTCGGCGCGCTGCCGGCGGCCGCCCACTGGGGGCGCCGGCGCCCCACCCGGCCGCCGGAGTTGAGACTCGTGAGCAGCACGGCATGCCGATACCTGGCGGCGTCGCATGCGAGGACGTGCCGGCGCTCGTCCCGGGTCATGTCCCGATGGAGGTTCAGGTGGGCGCGGTAGACGGCGACCGCCGAGCGTGCCTGCTCGGTCCGCGGGCCGTGCAGCCAGGGGGCGAGTCCGGCGGGGTCGGCGTGCACGAGGAACTCGCCGTCGGTGACCAGTTCGTCGAGTCGGTCCGCCGCCGCGGCCTTCGCCGCCAGATGGCGCAGGACGTACGGGTCGGCCGCATGCCAGAGCATCGTCCCGTCCGCGGCACGCGGCACCGTGCCCCGGAGCCGTACGTACCACTGGGTTTCGGCGTCCGGAGGCGCGTCGTGCCGGCGCAGCTCGTCGGCGAGCGCCTGGTGGTAGAGCCGGTACACCGACCGGTCGTCCTCGTCGAGAGCCTCGACGAGGTAGGGGCCGACGGCCTCGTGGCCCAGCAGCAACGTCAGCCGCTCCGCCGTGGCACCGGTCCGCGCGGGCCCGTCGGCGGCGAGGGCCGCCCAGATCGGGGCGAGAGGCATGCCGTGGCCCTCCGCGTACGCCAGCGGCAGCAGCAGCGTGCTGACCTCGGCGACCTCCGCCGGGGTCAACTGCTGTGCCAGTGCCCATCGGAAGGCGCGGCCGACCTGGGCCGCGGGGCCCGCCGCCGGGTCGCGAACGGGCAGCGCCAGCGGCTCTTGCGCGCCCAGCAGTCCGGAGGCGGCGACGGAGCGCGCCATCAGCCGGGCCACGAGGTAGATCGGGGCGGAGGCCCGCGCGATCTGGGCCGCGGCCGAGTCGATCGCGGCGTCCGGTACACCGGTGCCGCTCTCGGGCCCGAGCGGTGACCTGAGGACGCTCGCGGCGTACCGCACGAGGTCCTCGGGCTCGGTCCAGTCGGTGGACGCGAGGTCGACGACACGGGCGTACGGGGCGCCGTCCGCGACCGCGCCCGCGAGGTGGGGGCGGGTGCCCACGAGGAGCCGCAGCCGGGGTGCCGAGGCAACCAGTTCGGCGAGGAAGCGGGCGATGCGGCGCTCCTCGTCGTGGGCGACGCCCGATTCGTCGAGGGCGTCGACGACGACGGTGGCCGGGTCGTCGAGTTCCGCGAGACGTGCGCGCAGCGCCGTCTCGGTGGGCTCCGGGCAGCCGAACGCGGCGGCGAGCGCGGAGACGACCTGCGGCAGCGACAGCGCGCGGGCGTGCAGGGCGACGGTGACCGATCCGGAGGGCGGCGCCGTGCCGGGGGTGACGGTGTCGGCGGGGACGATGCCGCGCGCGTCGTCGTCGGCCAGCGCGACGAGCCGGCCCAGCACCGCGGACTTGCCCACTCCCGGAGGGCCGGTCACGACATACAGCCGGGCGTCGTTGTCGGTCCCTCCCCGCAGCCAGCCGGCCAGGCGGGTCAGCACGCGGACCCGGCCGGTGAAGTAGTGCCCCGTCTCCTGGACGGTCTGCCGGCCCGTGCCGCGCGGCGAGAAGTGCTCGACCAGGTCCTTGTAGCGGCGCTGCCGCTCGGCGGCCCCGTAGCCGGACGCCGCCTTGAGCCGCCGTACGAAGTGCCGCTGCTCGGCGACGTCGAGGTCGCGGTCGATCAGGTCCAGCTCCGGCACGTGGAAGGGGTTCCGGAAGAACCCGGTGGCGGTGTCCCCGCGGACGGTGTCGTCGCACAGCTGGGCCCAGTCCGCGTGGTGGTCGACGCCCCGGCGCCGGAACTCGGCGTTGAGCGCGCCGGTGAGGTCGGGCAGCGAGATGTGGCTGGCGCGGCGGCCGAGCCAGCTCTCGTCGCCGAGGACGTGGGCGAGCGCCGCGCTGAACGCGCCGTCCTGTGCTTCCTCGGTGATCCGGGCTGCGCTGAGCACACCGAAGGACTTCAGGAAGCGGTGGTCGGTCTTCGGCGCGTGGGCGACCGCGTGCTTGGCCGCGACGGCCCAGGTGAACGCGTCCACGGCGCCCTGGGCCGCGTAGCAGGCGTCGATGACGAGCAGAATCCGCCGGACGCCCTTGCGGGCTGGCAGTTCCACGAGTTGACGGGTGCTGAGGGCGGTGATCCGGACCTCGGCCGCACCCGGATCGGACTCCGCGCACATCAGGAAGTGCTCCTGACCGTCCGCCTGTCCGTGACCGCTGTAGTAGACGAGGAGGGCGTCGTCGTTCTCGAAGCCCTCGGGGATCCAGTTCAGCAGCGGCCGCAGGACGTCCAGAGGGCCGGTCGGGTCCATGCTGCCCTCGGGTGAGAAGGGCACCGGTTCGTACCCGACGCCGGCGAGCGAGCCCAGCACCCTGGGCAGGTCGTCGGCGACCTGCGGCAGTTCGGTCAGTTCCTCGTGCGCGTAGTGCGCGGTGCCGAAGGCCAGCACGTACCGCCTCGGCTCCATGGCCTCCGTCACCCCGCCCGCAGCCCCTCGCCGATCGCCGCGCCCGTCTCCCGCGCCGTGAGATGGCGCAGCAGGTCGTGGACCTTCCACCCGTTGTCGACCGGTACGTCGCGCAGCACGCCGCCCTTCGCGGCCCCGGCGGGCCGGAACAGGTCGGCGAGCTCCTTCACCGAGGCCACCACGTCGTGCCGGTCGGCGAGGTTCGTCCAGTGCGTCAGGCCGGCCGGCCAGTGGCCGCGGCCGGCGACGGGGGCGGGGCGCAGCCTGTCGTGGACGAGCGTCGGCATGCCGAGCGGGGAGCCGAGGGTCACCAGGGTGCGGACGGGCCACTCGGGGTGGGCGCAGAGGGCCTCGTACGCGACGACGGAACCGAGCGAGTGGCCGACGAGCACGGTCGTGTCCGGCTCCACCCGGTCGGTGACCGCCTCGATCGCCCGGGCGCGTACGGCGTCCTCGCCGAAGTAGCGGCGGACCTGCCGGAGCACACCGAGCAGGAACCGCTCCGCCACGGGTCCCGGAAGGAAGGGCGAGCGCAGCAGGGTGTTCATGGCGCGCTGCAGGACCTGCGGCGTCGGTGCCTTGGTGCCGGTCCGCGGCGCCTGCCCGCGGGCCGCCGCGTCCGCCCACGCGAGGAACAGTTCCTGCTCGTACGGATCGGTCACGTCGTCCACGGAGAGCGGACCCGACGGCGCGGCCTTGGCGCCGGGGGTGCGGAACACGTTGCCGTAGAAGGCGACGTCCACGTCCTCGACCGCCGGCACCGTGTCCGCGGGCACGTCCCCGGCGTTCGCGGCCGTCTCGACGCCGTCCGCGACCGCGGCGGCGACAGGCGCCTGGAGGGTCCTGCGACCCAGATACTCCTGACCCACCCCGTGCACGACCACGACTCGCGCCATAACGGCCCCCTGTCCCCGTTGTCCGGACAGCCATGATCTCCCCAAGTCGGGTCCCGGGACAGCCCGTTCACGTACTCAGTCCAGTCGTGAGGTACCCAGTGGACTGGGGTACGCGACCATGCCCCTACCGGAAGAACACGTTCGGTCAGCGCATGGTCGAGGTCCGACAGGTCCGGTCGGGACCGGTCGCTCCGGGCCCGCGTCTCCGCGCAGCACGCGCCGCTCGCGCAGCTCCTCGGACGGGAGGTGCCGGGCTTCGCGACCGGGTGGTTCGGCGGCCGCTCAGAGGTGACCGTCCAAGAACATCCGTACCTCCTCGATGGTCATCGGCCCCGTGCCGTGTGCCACCGACTCACCCTCCTTCAGCAGGAGGCAGGACGGGGCTCCAGTGACCCCGTATCGCTCGGTTGCCGCCGGGCAACGCGTGATGTCGGTGCGGACGACCGTCAGGCGGCCCGCGTAGTCGTCGGCGACGTCGCCCATGACGAGGTCCATCACCCGGCACGGCTCGATGGCCTTGGGCCATGCCCCGGTGAAGTACGCGAGGACCGGAACCCCGCTCATCCCTAGGATGAAACTGAACTCCGCGTCCTCACGAGGTCGGTGAACCCGCTGTGCCATGGAAGCTCCTGACCTCACGTTTCGTATGCCACCCCATCATCCCTCGCGCGGTGTGCCGGCTCGGCCACGGTCGCTTCGTCCAGCTGGATCGGCCGGCCCGTCGCCTCCGGTGGCCCGGCCCGGCGGCCCTGGCGGCCACCCGGCCGCAGCTCCACGCGCGCTCGTTTGCCTGGTGTTGCCAGGACTGCTCCATCCACGACGACATGAAGACCGTTCTCACGGTCTTGGCGGCGTGGCGCCGGGAGCGAGGGCCGATTCCCGGCCGCTCGCGGACGCGGCGGTATACGGGTGACGCGTCAGCCGCCCCGGAGACCGACTGCCAGCGTCAGCTCAAGGACCCGCTGTGGTGACGCGAGATCGGGAAACAGCTCCCGCAGCTGCGACATCCGGTAGCGGACCGTCTGGGGATGGACGAACAACGCCGCCGCGACCTCGTCCCGCCGCCCCTGGTGCAGCAGCCACGCCCGCAACGTCTCCTCCAGCCGTCGTGCGGTTGCGGCGGGCAGGGTCTGCAAGGGGGCGAGGGCGCGGGCGCGCAGGTCTGCGAACGCGTCCACGTCGGCGCTGAGCACCAGTTCGGGCAGGTGGTCCTCGGTGTCGCGAATATCGGAGGAGAGGGAGCGCGCACGTACGGCACGTGCGTACGAGGCGGACGCACGCGTCCATGGACGGGCCGGGCCGACCACGGCGGCGCGGTCGGTCAGCAGCCGCAGGAGGCGTGACCGGTCGGCATCGGGAACGAGGAGCACACCGGTGGCATCGGGCAGATCGTCGAGGACGAGGGTGCTCGGGTCGAGTGTCCGGTAGGCAGGTCGTGCCTGGGCGGCGGGCAGCAGGACGGCGGTCAGCGAAACGGGGGGCTGCCACCTGGCCCGTTGACCGGAGGCCAGCAGCACGTCCGGGCTCGCGCCGGCGAGGAGGTCGCGGGCCAGGTGCTCCAGGTGGCGCTCGTGGGCTCTGCCCCGGGCGGCCAGTTCGTCGGCGTGGCCCGCGGCGCTCGCGGCGGAGAGCTCGTCGATGTAGGCGAAGGTCAGCTCCGCGAACTTGGCGACCTCGGCGGCGGGCAGACCTGCGGGTACGGCACCCGCTGCCAGGCAGCGCCAGGCGACGCGGGCGCCGACCCGGTAGGCGCTGAGCAGAGCGTCCATCGAACGGCCGTCGCGCACCTCGCCGCGGCCCAGCTCGTAGGCGGCGTCACCGGCGTCGCCGCCTGTGGCGGCCCCGCTCGCGAGGTCGAGGTAGTGCCCCAGCGCGGTGCGGACGGCTCTGCGGATGGTGGCGCCCATGCGACCGGAGAGGGCATTGGCGTAGGGAGGGACCTCGTCGATGATCGCCTGGACGACTTCGTCGGCGGTGGTCCTCAGTGCGGCCCGAAGGGCGGTGACCGTCGTTTCGTCCAAGGCGAGCTCGCTGGCTCTCCGGATTGCATAGCTCATTTTTTGTTCCCTGCGAACAATTCTGCCGACCAGATTCACGTCTTCCGGTCAGGACTTTACGCCGTGGGGCGCAGCAAGCTGGGGTCATGACGAGTGCAGCCCTCCGCAGTAGGGCGTGGAAACTGCTGGAGATGGTCACGACGCCGCTGCTGCCGTCGGACTACCTCGACCTGGTCAGCCCGCTGCGTGCGGGCGCTGACCTGTGTGGGCGCATCGAGGCCGTGCACTCCGAGACGGGTGACGCCGCGACTGTCGTGATCAGGCCGGGGCGGGGTTGGCGCGGCCACACGCCCGGTCAGTACGTGAGGGTCGGGGTCGACGTGGACGGAGTGCGCCTGTGGCGTGCCTACTCCATCACTTCGCCGACAGACCGCCGGGACGGCCGTATCACGATCACCGTGAAGGCGATCCCGGACGGCAAGGTCAGCACGCACCTGGTCCGCAGGGCGAAACCGGGCACGCTGATCCAGCTCGACCAGCCGACCGGTGACTTCGTGCTGCCGCAGGCCAAGCCCAGCAAGGTGCTCTTCCTCACGGCCGGCAGCGGCATCACGCCCGTGATGGGCATGCTGCGCGACATCGAGTTCGACGACGTCGTCATGGTCCACTGCGCGCCACAGCCGCGCGATGTGATCTTCCGCGCGGAACTGCACGGCCTGGTCGCGGACGGGAAGCTCCGGCTCACCGAGGTGCACACCGACACGGACGGCAAGCTCGACATCGCCCGTCTCGACGAACTCGTGCCCGACTGGGCCGAGCGCGAGACCTGGGCCTGCGGGCCCACAGGCCTGCTCGACGCCGCCGAAGAGCACTGGACCGAGCACGGCGTCCATGAACGCCTGCACACCGAACGCTTCCGCCCCGGCATCGTCGTCGCCGGCGACGGCGGCGAGGTCACGTTCAGCACCACCGGCAAGACCATCGACGCGGACGGCGCCACGCCGTTGCTCGACATCGGCGAGGAGGCAGGCGTGCTCATGCCCTCCGGGTGCCGCATGGGCATCTGCTTCGGCTGCGTCACGCCGCTCAAGGCGGGCGCCGTCCGCGACCTGCGCACCGGCGAGATCACCGAGGCCGAGCCGGGCGTCCTCATCCAGACCTGCGTGTCCGCCGCGGCGGGCCCCTGTGACATCGAACGGTAGGAGCACCTTGACCGCCATCGACCCCACCGCCCACCTGACCGCGGAACAGATCGAGGAGCTCGGCCGCGAGCTGGACGCGATCCGCGACGAGGTGATCGCCGACCGCGGCGAGAAGGACGCCGCCTACATCCGTAAGGTCATCTCGGCGCAGCGCAAGCTGGAGCTGGTCAGCAGAGGCGTCTTGCTGTTCTCGCTCTTCCCGCCCGCGTGGCTGCTCGGCACCGCCGGACTGTCCGTGGCGAAGATCATGGACAACATGGAGATCGGCCACAACGTCCTGCACGGCCAGTGGGACTGGATGCGGGACCCGAAGATCCACTCCACCACCTGGGAGTGGGATCACGTCTCGCCGTCCGATCAGTGGAAGCACTCGCACAACGAGCTGCACCACACGTACACGAACGTGATCGGCAAGGACAACGACCTCGGCTACGGCATCATGCGCGTGGACGAGGACCAGAGGTGGCACCCCTTCCACCTCGGCCAGCCGCTGTGGAACTTCCTCAACGCCTGCTTCTTCGAGTACGGCATCGCAGCGTACGACCTGGAGCTCGGCAAGAACCTCAGCAAGCGCCGCCGCAAGAATCCGGAGTTCCGCGCGCGGGCCAGGGCCGTCGGCCGCAAGATCCGCAAGCAGGTGCTCAAGGACTACGTGATCCACCCGCTGCTGTCGGGCCCCTCGTTCCTCACCACACTCGCCGCCACGTTCACCGCGAACCTGGTCCGCAACGTCTGGACCCACTCGGTGATCATGTGCGGGCACTTCCCCGAGGGCGTACAGGTCTTCGAGAGGCGGTCGATCAAGGGCGAGACACGCGGCCAGTGGTACCTGCGCCAGATGATGGGCTCGGCGAACATCAGCGGCAGCAAGGCCCTGCACTTCATGACCGGCAACCTGTCGCACCAGATCGAGCACCACCTGTTCCCGGACCTGCCGAGCAACCGGTACGCCGAGGTCGCGGTGAAGGTGCGGGCCCTGTTCGAGAAGTACGAGCTGGAGTACGTCACCGGCCCGCTGCCCAAGCAGGTGTTCTCCGCGTGGCACAAGG
The DNA here is from genome assembly GCF_041435495.1 of Streptomyces sp. NBC_01116. Classification (NCBI taxonomy): domain Bacteria; kingdom Bacillati; phylum Actinomycetota; class Actinomycetes; order Kitasatosporales; family Streptomycetaceae; genus Streptomyces; species Streptomyces sp. NBC_01116. Next base: position 8,217,209 of record NZ_CP108644.1, on the reverse strand, counting down.
TCTTCCGGCTCGCGCTGCCGAACAAGCAGCCCAAGGCCACGACGCCGGACCGCGAGCAGGATCTCGTCGCCGCCTGACTCCCGGTACCGGTCGGCCTCTTCGGCCGTACCGGGCTTCCTGGAGGAATAGACCGCGCCCGGCGACCTGCACGACACCTTCCGGCCCGGGCGCGGCGGCGCAGCCTCCCGCTGCCATGAGCCGGAGGTGTCAGGATCGGGGCGTGGACCCGCTGCGCACCTGGTCCAGCAGCCCGGCAGGGTTCAGTCGATCTCCTTGATCACGCGGGCGGGCACTCCCGCGACCACGGTGCCGGCGGGAACATCACGGGTGACCACCGCACCGGCAGCGATCACCGCACCGGCTCCGATGGTCACGCCCTGCGTGACCACGGCAGCCGCTCCGATCCAAACGTCGTCCTCGATGACGATCGGGGCGTAGGAGAGGTACTCGCGGCGCTCGGCCAGGGGCAGTGGATGGCCTCCGGTGATGAGGCTGACCTTCGGGGCGATCATGACGCCGTTTCCGATACGGATGCCTCCCCTGTCCATGAAGGTGCATCCCTGGTTGACGAAGACGTTCTCCCCGAACGTCGTGTTCAGTCCGTGCTCGGTGAAGAACGGCGGGTAGATCATCACCGATTCCGGCAGTGGGCCACCGAACACAACAGCAAGCAGTTCCGCGCGACCTCCGCTGTCGCTGAACGTAAGCGCGTTCAGCCGGGACGTCGCATCCGTCACCTCCACGATGCGCTCGACATGACGCGTGAATTCAGGCGTCTGGACATACATGACCTGCTCGGTACGGGTGGACATGGACTGATCCCATCACCGTGCGGAGCACACGATCAAACAACCCTGCGCCACTCGGATACAACCAACGGTTGTGGAATCAGCGTGGATGTCGACCGCATGTGCCGTGGAATCCGTCGACGGAGCACGCAGGCCGGGGCCCGAGTGTCAGGAGACCGGGCCAAACCGTCGTCATCCTGCGCGGCCACGCCTTGGCCATATGATCCACACAGCACGAGAACCCGGACTTCTTAGCCCACCACCGGGCCTCTCCAACACACTTCAGGTGTACACCCCGCCCTCAAGGGTGTCGAAAAGTTCTACCCATTCGCTGTACTCATGGGCGAACGGCAGCGGGTCGACGAGCCGGATCGCGTCGTGGATGGCCCCGACTTCCCGCTTCCGGCGCTCGGTGGGGAAGACCGGAGGAGACCGGAACCTGTCAACAGGGCGCAGAGCCCGGAGACCGTCAGGCCCGCGCCGATCGACGTGAGCGACAGGCCGGTGAGCGAGTGGACGAACAGCATCGTCAGCGGCACGTATACGCCGTCGCCGATCGAGCTGACCACGCTGGCGGCAATGAGTCGGCGCCGGGTACGAACGCCGGGTTCAGTGGAAGTCAAGCGCACCGCGACCCCGCTTCGGCCCGGCGAACGCTCCCATCCCGGCCAGGGTCCGAGGGGCCTGGAACAGCCGGTTCGCTTCCTCGCCTCTCGGTACGGCGGTGAGGACGGGGCCGAAGAGGCCGACGCCGTTCACGGCGACCACGGGTGCCCCGGCCTCCTGGCCGGGGCACTTCCTGGCCGGCCCGGTGGCCGGCGCGCGGAGCCGTGTCGAACGCGTCGGCATGCGCGGCCTTGCCTGGGTCACTTCCCGATGGCTGCTCGAAGCCGAACGGCTTCAGCCGATCGGCTTGACCTTCCGGATCATGAGTCCGTCCGCGCTCAACGAGCATCGCGAACCCGACCTCTGGTAAAGCGAGTTCAACGACCGGCCCTGGGGCCCGGCCCGGGTGCGCGAAGGGGCAGGTGGCATCGGAGTGGAGCACGCGCGGGACGGCGGTACGAGGGACAGTGAAGTCTTCCATGGAAGCTAAATTACCATCCGTGGAAGATATAGTGGCGGCATGCAGAACGACGCCATCGCCGCCATCGTCGAACAGTGGGAACACGAGCGCCCCGATCTGGACGCGGCGCCGATGCTCGTCATCGGCCGACTCTTTCGGCTCACCGGCGGGCTGGACCAACGACTGCGCCCGCCCTTCCAGGCCGCAGGCCTGGGTGGCGGTGACTTCGATGTACTGGCGGCGCTCCGGCGTTCGGGGGAGCCCTACGCACTGTCCGCAGGCGAGCTCAGCCGCACCGTCCTGGTCACGACCGGCGCGATCAGCAAGCGGGTCGACCGGCTCGAAGCCCGTGGCCTGGTCAGCAGATCCGTCGCCGAGAGCGATTCACGCGGTCGCCTCGTCACGCTCACCGTCGAGGGCGTGGAACTGACCGACGAGCTCATCGCCGTCCACCTGGACAACCAGCGTCGTCTCCTCTCCGGACTCAGCGCGGACGAGCAGACGCAGCTCGCCGACCTGCTCGAACGGCTCGCCTCGACACTGCCCTAGGGCGTGTTTCGAAAGTCCCGCCTGCTCGGCGACGCCTGGCACGCACGCTCGCCGCGTTGTCGGGATCACCCCGATACATCCAGTATCGGGGCGACCCTCCGCCTTGCGATCGCACGCACCAGACGCCGCCGAGCCCGCCCTCCGGGCGGACGGCGCTACTTTCGAAACACGCCCTAGGCACGCCCGGATGCTCTTCGAGTCGACCACACTGACGGACGATCTGCTCCACGAACCACCGCCCACGACCAGCACGATCACCCCGACCGGCCGTCACACCAGCCCTCTGACCCGCAACTTCAAGTTGGCGGAGGCTCAGTTCCTTCGCGGCGGGTCCGACAGCGGCCCGAGCACCAACCGCCAGACCCGACGCCGGGGTTCGCCCCGCGCGAACCGGACCGCTATCCGGGCCATCGGGCCCTCGAACGCCTCCTGCCGGCGGGCGGGCTCTACGCTGTGACCCCAGCAGTCAACCGTCTCCACAGCGCGTCAGGGTCGCGCAGCGTCTGCCTGCCGTCATGTGTCTGGAGGACTTGTGCGACGTGGCGAAGTCTGGTGGGTCCAGTTCGACGAGCGGAGGCTGGTCGTACTGCTGTCGGGAGACGACCCGTCCGGGATCCGGGTGATGCAGGTCGTCGCTCCGGCAGGCGTCGACATCAGCGGTCTGGCCATCGAAGTGACGGTCGGCGCCGGTGAAGGGCTGCCCTTCGAAGGCGTACTGCGGCTCGCGTTCCCGCATCCGGGCATCACCCCGTGCACGTGGCTGACCACGGTGTCCCGGGACGACCTGATAGAGCGGGCGGCCGTCCTGTCCTCCGTGAAGCTCAGCGAGCTTGACGACGCCCTCCGACGCGCTGAACAAGCGCAGGAGCCGACCCCGGCCACGACCGCGCAGCTCAGCGGGATGAGGGATGCACTCCGTCTCGGTGAGCGCGGGTAGGCGGGGAAGGAACCGGTGCCCGCGACGGCGTGGGCGGTCTCGGGCGAGCTGATCGACGCCGGCCATCTGCCGCACCCACTCCCCCGCGACGTGTGGCACCGGCCACGCGGCGGCCCCGGTCGGTGACCCGGGTCGCTGAGGGAGACTGAACTCATGAACGACATCGTCTTCACGCGCCGGAGCGGCTGGATACCTCATGTGATCCGTGAGGACGGTGAGCTGAAGTTGATGCTCGGCGCCGGGGCCGACGCCAACCATGACCCCCGTGAGTTCGCGTTCTCGATCACGGAAGCCCATCTTGCGGTGATCCGGGAGGACCTGGCCAGACACCTGCTGTTGTGGTGTGCGGTCCTTCCGCTCTGCGACGCCGCCGGAACCCGGGGCCGGCTCGACGAGGAGGCTGCCGTCGCTCTCCTGGACCCGGTCCTCCTCTCCGCGCCCGCGGACGTCGACGCGCTCTTTCAGCGCATCCAGTGGGACAGAGGTCGGCTCATCGCCCATGGGGCCGACATCGATCTGCTCGAACGCGGTCAGGTCTGCGCGGCGATGCGCGCGGCGACGGAGACCTCCGACGGGAAACGAGCACAGAAGTACCACGCGGACCGCCGTCGCACCGAACGCGGAACAGTTCTCGGTCCGCTCGACGCCGCGATTCTGATGTACACGGGCCAGTATCTGCACGGCGCGACGGTTCCGAGGCGGATACCCGGGGCCGTCGACCCAGCGCCGCTGCTGCCCGATGTCATGCGTGTGATCGCCACCGCGGAGCAGGCGTGCGCCGGGATGCGGATCGGCCGCGATCCGCGGCGGGGAAAACGCGCCACGGACAAGCGTGACTGGGATCGGATGGCGGCGGCGGTCGACGCGGCCGTGCGCCGAGCGCACCCTGAACTCGTCGATGACGCGGTGCGTACCGTGAGCTTTCTGATGTGCTCGGAGGCCGCGGAGCGCTCCAGGAGTGCGCCCTTGGAGGACGACGAGCAGGATGTCGGCGACCGCGCCGCCTCCGGTGGGCGTGAGGGCAGGACGATCCTGTCGTTCACCGACGACAAGGGCCTGGAGAAGAAGTGGCTCCCGGACGGTCCCCGCGCTGCCACCGCGGAGTTCTGGGAGTTCGTCGCCGACCGCTCTGCCGCGGACAACGAGGTGTTCACCCTTGAGGACGAGGAGAGGGGCGAAGGGATCCAGCTCCACTTCTACGCGGACTCCATCGCCCGGATCACGACGGTGACCGAAGGCGAAGGCGGGTCGGATCCGGAGTACCGGGTCGAGTACAGCCTGGTCGACGGGATCGGCGGGTACCGGAAGCTGGTGAGCGCCTTCGTCCGTGGCGGTTGCGCCGCCCTCGAACAGCACGGCTCCTGGATGTCGGATGTCGCTCAGTTCGAGCGAGCGCGCCGGCGGCGCGGCACCGAGTAGTCGACGGGCGGAAAGTGTCCGTCGTCGTTTCCGGAGAGGGCCGGAGCGCGCCTCTTCCGCCGGACCGGGCCTCTCCTCGGGCTCCTCGGCCGACGGCCCCGCAGACCACGTCGTCGGCCGGTGCGGCCCCGGCAGGACTCCACGCCGCGGCCGCCTCGCCTGGTCGGCATGATGATCCGAGAGATGCTGCCTGACGGCCGGGAACGGCGACGGGAACCTTCCCCGGATGCACGGGGTGGCCGCCGAAGAGGCTAGTTTGCTCGGATGAGTCTTCTCCATGATGTGGCCGAGCGCGATGGCTGGCGCTGCTGGGTGTGCGACGAACCGGTCGACCCGGACAAATCGGTGAACGATCTGCAAGGGCCGAGTGTCGACAGTCGGACCGCCGACCGGAAGGCCAAGGTCGCCGAGCGGCTCGCGCACCGCGGGTGCAACTCCCGCAAGGGTGCGGTCAAGGTATCCGTCGCCTGGCCGGACCGTCCCTACGTGGCCGAACCCGCGCCGCTGATCACTGTCGCCTCGCGGCTGGAGCGCAAGGGAGGCCGTGAGATGGTGGGCCGTTGCCCGAGCCGGCAGGACGCCCAGGAAGCGGCGGACTGGCTGGTGGACCGGTTCTCCCGACTGGTACCGGGGCTGCCGGTGACCGCCGACATCGAGCAGGGCGGCGGCCAGTTCCTCCTCGTCCTTTCCGCCGGCCGCCGCTGAGCGGCAACCGTCTGACGACCGTAAGGCGCGGGCCGGGCCGGTCATGAGTGCGTCAGTCGCGGATTCCCGCCGCGCGCAGTCTGCTGCGCACGTTGTCCCAATCCGGCGCGATCGTCTCGGTTGGGCTCATGCCGACGCTGCGGTTCTTGAAGCCGCTGGAGGTGGAGACGCAGACCACCGGGCCGTCGAACGCGTCGAGGTTGTCGGCGGTCCGCAGTCCTGCGAGTCCGGCGGCGCTGGAGAGTTCGGTCCACAGTCCGACACGGGCGAGCTCCTGCTGGGCGGCCAGCAGCTGTGCGTCACTGAGTTCGAGAACCTGGCCGCCGCTGTCCTGGATGGTGACGACGCCTCGGTAGCCGCTGACCGGGGCGACGATGGAGTACGCCTCGGTCTGCCCCACCGTGACGTGAGCCGCGGCTACGCCGCGCCGCATGGCCTCGGCCAGCGGCGCGGCGGCGATCGGCTGGCACGCGTACATCCGTGGCAGCCGATCGGTCAGGCCGAGGCGCCGCAGTTCGGTGAAGCCCTTCCAGATGCCGAAGAGGAGTTCGCCGTACGACGTGGGGACGAACACGGCCGAGGGGACGCCGAGGTCCTGGTGGATCTCGTAGGCGATGGTCTTGTATCCCTCGGGGCCGAAAGCGTGTCCGGTGTGGGTGGTGGTGAGGCTGCTGACCGGGTGCAGGCCCGTCCGGTCGACGATCCGGCGCATCAACGGCCCCCGCTCTTCCCAGGGCACGGGCAGGATCACCGGCTCGTAGGCGTGCAGGAAGGAGTCGACGGCGGGCGGCAGTTCGGGGCCCGCGACCACCACGCAACGCAGGCCGGCACGGGCGGCGTAGGCGGCCGCGGAGGCTCCGTGGTTGCCGGACGACGCGACGACGATTCCCGGGGCTCCGGCGGCCACGGCAGCGCTGACGGTGCTTCGGTTCATCCGGTCCTTGTGGCTCCAGGTGGGGTTGCGCGACTCATCCTTGATGAAGACCCCGGTCTCGACCTCGATCAGCGGCGTTCCGCCTTCGCCCAGCCCCGGTGCGGCGAGCGGCGGCAGCAACGACGCCCAGCGGTCCAGCCCGTCACCCCGGAACGCGGCGGTTGCGGGGGCGGTGGCGAACATGACGGGATCGACCCGGTCGTAGGCGTAGTCGACTTCGACGGGATAGGAGACGCTGTCGGTGCTCGTACGCGGACATCCGCTGGTCATCGGTGGCCACAACGGGTAGCTGATCGTGGGATCGCCCAGCGAGCGCTGAAGGGTCGCCAAACTCCGCTCCGTCGTCACCACTTGAGCCTATCGATCGGAGCGGGCCTCCGCCGAGGGCGGGTGCGGCTGCTCTCCTGTGCGGCCGAACTCCGGTGTACAGACCGACACCGTCGTGCGGCCGACGCCATCATGCCGGTGGATGCGACCACTTCGTCCTCCGCCCAGGGCTGCCGCGGAACCGTCGGACGCCCCTTGAGAGCCTCTCCGTGCTGGGCGGTGGCGGTACGTTTCGTCGCGTGAACACCACGAGCGCACGCGATGCTCGTTCCTGGCCCTCGTGTTCACGATCGAAGCGGGCCGGAGAAAGTGGTGTCGGCGAGCCGGGTGTGCGACTGCGGCTGATCGCCGACCGGCCGGTCGGCGATCAGCCGGACGAGCAGCGCGCACGCCGCGAATCCGGCTCCGAGGAGGCTGGAGCCCGTCCAGCCGTACGTCGTGAAGATCGCGGTGGTCGCCGCCGCGCCGAGGGCGGAGCCGAGTGCGTAGAAGACCATGTAGCCGCCGATGACGCTGCTCAGACGATCCGGGTATGCGGCGGTGAGCACATGCTGATTGCTCACGTGGACGGCCTGGACCGCGAAGTCGAGGGCGACGATTCCGATGATCAGGAGCCACAGGGACCACGGGAGCTGGGCGATCGCCGCCCAGGAGAGGATCAGCAGGGCGAGCGCGAGGCCGCTGACCCGGGCCGCCCGCCCGCCGTCCGCCCACCGTCCGGCGCGCGCCGCGCCGAGTGCGCCGGCCAGGCCCGCGATGCCGAACAGTCCGATGTGGGTCTCGCTCAGATGCCAGGGGCCGCCCGCAAGCGACGTGGACAGCCCGCTCCACAGGGTTCCGAACGATGCGAACAGGAAGAACGCGATGAGGCCGCGCGTCAGGAAGGTGCGCTGCCCCAGCAACCCGCCGAGTGAGCCGACCGCCTCCCGGTACTTCGCGGGCGACGTCGCACGGGTGTCCGAGGGCAGGACGACCAGCACCAGGGCTGCGAGGCCGAGGGAGAGCACCGCGAGCACGACGTAGACGCTGCGCCATCCCCCGATGTCGGCGAGCGCGCCGGCAGCGATCCGTGCGCCCAGGATCCCGACCACGACTCCCGAGGTCACCACCCCGATGTTCCGCCCGCGTACGGCGGGAGGGGAGACCGACGCCACGTGGGCGACCGCGATCTGGACCACGACCGCGAACACCCCGGCCGTCGCGAGCCCCGCGAGCGCCTGCCACCCGGCCGACGCCCATGCCGTGAGCATCAGCCCGGCCGAGGTGATCGTCAGGTGCACGGCGATGAGGCGGCGCCTGTCGACCACGTCGCCCAGCGGCACCAGCAGCAACAGGCCCGCCAGGTAGCCGAGCTGACCGGCGGCCACGAACCATCCGGTGAGTTCCGGCGGCACGCCGAGGTCGCGTCCCATCGGCTCCAGGACCGGCTGCGCGGCGTAGACGCCCGCCACGGCGACACCGCACACCACCGCCAGCAGCACTCGATGCCATGCGTTCATCGCAGCCCCATTCAATCAGTAGCATATTGCAACCGTTTTGACGGTACGGCATGATGGTTTCAATCAGCAACTCATCGGGAGGCGTCATGTCAGGTGCACCCCAGGGCGCCCCGGACCCGCGGTGGTCGGACCCCGACTGCCCCGTCGCCCGCACCCTCGACCTCGTCGGCGACCGCTGGAGCCTTCTCGTCATCCGTGACGCGATGGACGGCGCGGCCTCGTTCACCGAGTTCCAGCGGCGGACGGGCATCGCGCGCAACATCCTCACCGACCGCCTCCGCAAGCTCCTCGCCCACGGGCTCCTCGCCCGGCGCACCGCCTCATCGGGCCGTCGCCAGGAGTACGTGCTGACCGACTCCGGCCGCGCCCTGTTCCCCGTCGTCCTCACCCTGCGCCAATGGGGCGAGCGGCACGCTTTCGCGCCGGGCGAGGCCCACTCCGTCCTGGTCGACCGGCACGGCGACCCCGTGCCGGACCTCACGCCGGTCGGCGCGGACGGCACGCCCCTGGACGCCGACTCCACCCACGTACAGAAGACCCCGTAGCCGCCGACGCGCCCGGGGCAGGTGTGCGGGTCAGTCCCGGAGCGGCAGCAGCCGGGGTACGGCCCGGACGTAGACGACCATGCCGATGACCTCGACCAGGGTCTGGGCGACCACGACCACGGCGGCGACGGCCAGCGCGTCCGGCAGCGCCAGGGCGAGGGGCAGGACGACCAGGGAGTTGCGGGTCGCTCCCGTGAACACGATCGCCCGGCCGGCGGGGGCGTCCAGGCGGAACAGACGGGCTACGCCGAGCCCGGCGAACGCCATCACGACGAGGAAGAGCACGAAGAACGGCACGACACGGCCCACGTCCCCCAGGCTGCCGGCGTCGCCGAGCTTCGGCACCTGGGAGGCGACCACGGTGAGCAGGACGGCGGCCATCAGCGGCACCATGGCCGCGCCCGTCGCATCGGCGGCCTTCTGTCCGGCCGGGCGGCGTGCGGCCCACGCCTGGGTGAGCCAGGCCAGCGCGAGCGGGACGGCGATCAGCACGGCGAACGCCTCGACGAACGGTCCGGCCTCCACCACGTCGGCCAGGTCCGGGCCCATGAACAGGGACAGATAGACCGGCAGGAGCACCATCTGGGCGAGGAGCAGCAACGGGGTGGCGGCGAGCAGACGTTCGCTGCTGCCGCCGGCGAGACCACTGAAGACGATCACGTAGTCGATGCAGGGCGCCAGGAGGACCAGCAGCACGCCGAGGCGGACCGCCCGGTCGTCCGGGAGGAAGCCGAACATCGCGGCCACCACCAGCGGCACCACGACGAAGTTCACCACCAGCGTCGCGGCGAGGAAGGGGCCCGCCCGCACCGAGCGGACCAGCTCGGCGGCGGGCACCTGCAGAAACGTCACGTACAGCAGGGCGGCGAGCACCGGGTTGATCGCGTGCTCCAGGCCCGGTCCCGTACCGGGCGCCGCCCAGCCCACCAGGCCCCCGGCGGCCAGGGCGCCCACGTAGACGGCGACCTGGTGACGTTCCATGGCCGCGACCGGGCCGGATGGCGACGACAACGTACGTACTCCTTGTTCGGGAGGAAGAGGAAAGGGAGGGGGGCCGGTACGTCCTCCACCCGATGAGTTCTCCCGTCGGACGCAGTCTGTATCTGTGTCCACCCACCGGATTCGTCCAGGAGAGCATCATGACCGCCACCTACACCTTCGACGTATTCTCCAGCCTCGACGGTTTCGGCTCCTACAACGGCGACGGCGACTGGGGCGGCTACTGGGGCAAGCAGGGCCCCGAGCTGCTCGAACGCCGGCTGTCCCTCTACGGCGAGGATCAGCGCATGGTCTTCGGGGCCCACACCTATCGGCAGTTCGTGCGGCTCCTGGCCCCGGGCACGAAGGAGTCCGGCGTGGGTGACGCGTGGGTCACGCGGATGCGGAGCCTGCCGGCGACGGTGGTGTCGACCACGCTCGAAGGGCCCCTCGACTGGCCGGACGCGACCGTCGCGCACGGTGACGCCGTCGACGTCGTCGCCCGTCTCAAGGAGGAGTCCGCCGTGCCGTTGCGCTCGCACGGCAGCCTGTCGATGAACCGGGCGCTGATGGCCGCGGGCCTGGTCGACCGCGTCCAAGTGACGCTCTTCCCCGTCATCACCGGCCGGACCGGTTCGGAACCGGTCCTGCGGGGTGCGGCCGACTTCGACCTCGAACTGATCGGGAGCCGGACGCTCGACGGCCGCACCCAGGAGCTCACCTACCGGCCCACCCCGCACTGACCCCGCACCGGCCTGCGCGGATCCACTCGGTCCTGTGCCGAGGCGCTCGCCCCGGGGATCGCTGCCTGCCGAGCCTGGCAGGAAACTCTGAATGGTGATTCACTTCATCCATGGCCTACCGCAGGACCCCAGCCGAGGCCCGTCGGCTCGAAGCCGCCCGGGAGCATCTCGTCGCACGCGCCACCGAGGTCGTGGCGGAGGTCGGCTGGGCGCAGGCGTCCGTGACCGCTGTGGCCGACGCGGCCGGGATCGCCGCCGGCTCCGTCTACCAGCACTTCTCGTCCAAGTCGGCGCTGGCCGTGGAGGTGTTCCGACGCGCCGCGCGGCGCGAGGTGGACGTCCTGGGCGAGGTGCTGGAGGGCGACGGCGATCCCGCCGAGCGGTTGCGCCGAGGGGTGGAGGTGTTCGCCCGCCGCGCCCTGGAGAACCACGGTCTGGCGTACGCGCTGCTCGCGGCGCCCGCCGAACCGGCGGTCGGCGCGGAGCGTCTCGCCTTCCGGCGCCGCTACCGGGCGCTGTTCGCCGCGGTGATCGACGAGGGCGTCACCGCGGGCCTGCTGCCGGACCAGGACGCGGAGATCACCGCCGCCGCGCTGACCGGAGCCGTCGGCGAGGTCCTCGTGTACCCGCTGAGCACCTCGGCCGCGTACGACACCGACCGGCTCGTCACCCGCCTCTCCGCCGTGGCCCTGCGCTGTGCGGGCGCGGCTCCCTGACCCTGCCGCGGCGGCCGGGCGCGGACCGCGCCCCCTCGTCCCCGTACCGCCGTCCCCGTACCTCATGGGCCGCACCCCGCCGTCCCGACTCCCGGAGGAGCACCGATGCCCACGCCTACCGCACCGCGCAGCAACCCGACCGCCGTGACCCACGAGGTGACGAACCAGCCGCCGCCGCTCACCGGGCACGACGCCGCCGACGACGCGGTGCTGCTCGAAGGGATACGCCGCGAGGGCGCCGCATGGCACCTGGACGACCTGCACCGCTTCGGCCGCTACGTCGGCGGCGAGGAGGCGCAGCACTGGGCCGACCAGGCCAACCGCCACGAACCGGAGCTGCGTACCCACGACCGCTACGGCCACCGGATCGACGAGGTCGAGTTCCACCCCGCCTACCACAGCCTGATGGACGCCTCGGTGCGTGCGGGTCTGGCGGGCGCCGCCTGGGCCGACGGGCGCCCCGGGGCCCATGTCGCCCGGGCGGGCGGTTTCATGCTGGCCACGATGCTGGAGCAGGGCCATCTGTGCCCGGTCTCGATGACGTACGCCGTCGTCCCGGCACTGCGCCACTCCCCCGACCTCGCCAAGACGTACGAACCGCTCCTGACCAGCCGGGTGTACGAGCCCGGGCTGAGCACCCCCGCCGCCAAGCGCGGCCTGCTCGCCGGCATGGGGATGACGGAGAAGCAGGGCGGCACCGACGTGCGCGCGAACACCACGGCCGCCGCCGAGCAGGCGGACGGCACCTGGCGGCTGCGCGGGCACAAGTGGTTCACCAGTGCGCCGATGAACGACCTCTTCCTGGTGCTCGCCCAGTCGCCCGGCGGCCTGTCGTGCTTCCTGGTGCCACGCGTGCTGCCGGACGGGAGCCGGAACACGTTCCGGCTCCAGCGGCTCAAGGACAAGCTCGGCAACCGCTCCAACGCCTCCAGCGAGCCCGAGTTCGACGACACCGTGGCCTGGCTCGTCGGTGACGAGGGCAAGGGCGTGCGCGCCATCATCGACATGGTGACGATGACCCGGCTCGACTGCGTGCTCGGTTCCGCCGCCGGCACCCGTGCCGCGCTCGCGCAGGCGGCCCACCACGTGCGCCACCGCTCGGTGTTCGGTGCCCGGCTGATCGACCAGCCCCTGATGCGCAATGTCCTGGCGGACCTGTCCCTGGAGTCCGAGGCCGCCACGACCCTGGCCCTGCGCCTGGCGGGGGCCGCCGACCGTGCCCACCGGGGCGACCAGGGCGAACGCGCCTTCCTCCGGCTGGCCACCGCCATCGGCAAGTACTGGGTGTGCAAGCGGCAGCCCGTGGCGGTCGCCGAGGCCCTGGAGTGCCTCGGCGGCAACGGGTACGACGAGGCGTCGGGGATGCCGCGGCTCTACCGCGAGGCACCGCTCAACGGGATCTGGGAGGGCTCCGGCAATGTCAACGCCCTCGACATGCTCCGGGCGTTGACGCGGGAGCCCGCGTCGCTGGAGGCCTTCCACGCCGAGATCGAGGCGGCGGCCGGAGCGGACGCGCGCCTCGACGCGGCCTGGCAGGAGCTGCGCGCCGACCTCGCGCGCACCGAGGACGCGCAGCTCCGGGCCCGCCGGGTCGTCGAACGGGCCGCTCTCGTACTCCAGGGCTCACTGCTGGTGCGTCACGCGCCGGCGGCGGTGGCCGACGCGTTCTGCGCGTCGCGCCTCGCCGGGGACCAGGGGCTCGCCTTCGGCACGCTCCCCGCGGACACTGACTTCTCGGCGCTGCTGGGGCGGCTGCCGGCCTGACGGGGCGGGGCGGGCAGCGCGGGGCGGGGCAGCGCGGGGCGGGGCGGGGCGACGAAAACCTCGCCCCCGCCCGCCGGGGGGGCCGTTTCGGCGGCCCGTTGTTGTTCCGTCAGGGGGCTTCGGTTACGTGGCGGAGGTAGGCGTCCAGCTCGGCGGCCCCGGCCAGCATCGCCCTCCCCCGGACGGCCAGCCGCGCGTGCCAGTCGCGCAGGGCGGCCGCCAGCGGCTCCAGACCGCCGGCCGCCCGCACCTGGGCGATCAACGGTGCGATCTGGTCAAGACGGTAGCCGCCCCGCCTCAGCTGGTGGGCCAGTCCGGCATCCCGTACGTCGGCCTCGGCGTACACCCGGTAGCCGGTCCTCGGGTCGCGGCGCGGGGTCACGAGACCGGCGCGCTCCCACTTCCGCAGCGTGGCGGGCCCGATACCCAGCCTTCCCGCCAGCGGCCCCACGAACATCCCGCCGGGGCTCGACGCGTCGCCAGGTGCGGGCGCGGCGTCGGGGCCCAGATCGCGCAGCGCTCCCTCGACCGCTTCCAGCGTCCGGCGGTCCTCAAGGAGCTGGGCGTGGCTCTCGTCGACGATACGGAACGCCTCCTCCGGATCGTCGCGGTTCACCGCCCGCATGATCGACGCCGCGGTCCCGTGCCCATGACCGGGTACCAGCGCGAGGAACGCCGCGAGGGCGAGCGCGTGCAGCGGTGCGTAGGTGCGGTAGCCGTGCGGTGTGCGCCCGGCGGCCGGGAGGATCCCCGCCGCCTCGTAATTCCTGATCGCCTGCGTCGACAATCCGTGCCGGCGGGCCAGATCGACGGGCCGGAGTCGGCCTGCTGTTTGAGGGTTCTGCCTCATGAATGCAACGGTATCGCGTAAAAGTCTCCACCGTTGGTTCAGCGATACGGTTGAAGCCATGGCTGACGACATCAAGGACATCGCCCACGCCGTCGACGCGGCTTCCGTCATGAGGCTCTTCGCCTCCCCGCCCCGGATACTGACTCTGGGCGAGCCCACCCACGGAGTGGACGCCCCTCTCCTGCTCCGCAACGCGCTCTTCCGGCAGCTCGTCGAACGGGAGGGCTACCGGACCGTCGCCATCGAGAGCGACTGCGTGGCGGGACTGCTCGTGGACGACTATGTGACGACGGGCGGCGGCTCGCTCGACGAGGTGATGGAGCGGGGGTTCGGCCACGGCTTCGGGGAGTCGGGGGCCAATCGTGAACTGGTCCGCTGGATGCGCGCGTTCAACGACGGCCGGCCCGCGTCCGACCGGGTCCGCTTCGCCGGCTTCGACGGCCCGCTGGAGATGGCGTACGCCGCGAGCCCGCGCGAGGCGCTCACCTCGCTCCACCGCGTTCTCGCCGACCACGTGGACACGGGCCTGCTCCCCTGCACCGCCGAGACGCTCGACCGTCTGCTGGGCGCCGACGACCGGTGGACCGACCCCGCGGCGATGCTGGACCCGTCCGCGTCCTTCGGCCGGTCGGCCGAGGCCGGGCAACTGCGCCTGCTCGCCGACGACCTGGGGGCTCTGCTCGACGCGTGGACGCCCCACCTGATCGCGGTGACCTCACGGGACGCGTTCGACCGGGCCCTCCTGTACGCACGGGCCGCCTCGGGGCTGCTGCGGTACCACTTCTGGATGGCGGACGCATCACCGAGCCGGCTGTCACGGCTGACGGGGCTGCGGGACCAGATGATGGCCGCCAACCTCCTCGCGCTCGCCGAGCGGAGGCCCGTTCTGGTGCACGCCCACAACAGCCATCTCCAGCGGGACGTGAGCTCGATGCGGATGGGCGGCCGGCGGCTGGAGTGGTGGAGCGCGGGCGCCGTCGTCAACGCCCGCCTGGGCGAGGGGTACGGCTTCCTGGCCACCGCCTTCGGCACGATGAGGCATCAAGGGGTCGACGTGCCGCCGCCGGACACCCTCGAAGGAGCCCTGTACGCGCTCCCGGAGGAGTCCTGCCTGATGGACGCCTCCGAGCTGGCCGACACCCTCGGCGCCACGGGCTCCGTCCGGCGCACATCCCCGTACTTCGGGTACGCCCCGCTCGACCCGGGGCACCTGGACCGTATCGACGGAGTCGTGTTCATGAAGGACGTCCCGGAGGACTGACGACGCTCCCTACGCCCCTCCCCCGAGGGCCTCCGATCACCTGCCCCGCGCATCCGGACGGGTGAATCGCCGTCGAATCAGGAATAGTTGGGCCGGACCGTTGTTGGTCACACCATGACTTCTGAGATTTCCGGAACGGGCAGGACATTCGGGCGTGTGGGGATCTGGAGCAGCGCCCTGCACGCCTCGCGGGTGGACGACGCGGGCGGGAAGGCGATCGCGGAGGCGCTCGCCGAGCTCGAAGGACTGGGGTACGGCACCGTCTGGATCGGGGGCAGTCCGACGCCCGAGGACGCCGCCGCCGTCGTGGCGGCCACCCGGTCGATCACGGTGGCCACCGGCATCCTGAGCATCTGGAACCACACGGCCGAGGAGGCGGCGGCCGCGATCGCGGCGATCGATGCCGACTCGCGCCGTCGCTTCGTCCTCGGTCTGGGCGTCAGCCACGGACCGATGGTGCCGCAGTACGCGAAGCCGTACAGCGCGATGGTCTCCTACCTCGACGCACTCGATGCCGCCGAACCGTCCGTGCGCTCCGGCCATCGGGTCCTGGCGGCCCTCGGTCCGAAGATGCTGAGGCTCGCGGCCGACCGGTCGCTGGGGGCACATCCCTATCTCGTCACCACCGAGCACACCGCGGAGGCCCGCGAGGCGCTCGGAACCGACGCGCTGCTCGCCCCGGAGCTGACCGTGGTGCTGGACACCGACCTCGACCGGGCCCGCACCACCGCGCGGACGATGCTGGGGATGTATCTGCAGCTGCCCAACTACACCGACAACCTGCTGCGCCTGGGGTTCACGGAAGGCGACTTCGACGGCGGCGGCAGTGTCCGTCTTCTCGACGCCCTCTTCGCGCTGGGCGACGCCGAGCAGGTGAGGCGTCGGACCCGGGAGTACCTCGACGCCGGCGCGGACCATGTCGCGTTGCAGGTGCTCACCGCCGACGAGGGAGGCGGCGGCCTGCCGCGCGCCGCATGGCGTGAGCTGGCCGAGGCCTTCGGCGACGAGCTCTGACGGAACCCGCCCCGGTCCGTCAACACGCGGCATCCCACATCCCGTTCAGGTGATGTGCGGTGTGTCGCGAGGATCCCGGGGCGGCTCTGGGCAGCCTCCGTGCGACCGATCGTGGAGGGGGAGTCGTGGGAGTGGCACGTGAGTACGGGCACACCATCAGTGAGGGCCCGACACCGGCCGATGCGGCAGGAGCGCCGGCCCTGCCCTATCCGAGCGGCTGGTCGGCCCTGGCCTTCTCGCACGAGCTGCGGCCGGGCACCGTGCTCACCCGGCCGCTCGCGGGGCGCGACGTCGTCCTGTACCGCACCGGCACGGGAACGCTCCGCGCCGTCCGCCCGTACTGCCCGCACCTGGGGGCCCATCTCGGCCTGGCGAAGGTCGAGGGGGAGGATCTCACCTGCCCGTTCCACTTCTTCTCGTTCGGCCCCGACGGCACCTGTGTCCGCACGGGGTACGGCACACCTCCGCCGCGGTCCCCGCTGACCCAGCTGCCCGTCCAGGAGGTGAACGGGGGCGTCTTCGTCTGGCGGCACCACGACGGCCGGGATCCGGACTGGTCGGTTCCGCAGTGGCACGAGATCGGGCACAGGCCCGCGCGTACGGCCGCCTGGGAGCTGGCCGGCAACGTCCAGGAGGTCATCGAGAACTCGGTCGACCTCGGGCACTTCGCCACCCTGCACGGCTGGGCGAAGGCTGAGATCGACGGTCCCGTGGCGTACGACGACGCGAAGTTCCATGTCGCCATGCGGGCCCACGAGTCGGCGCCGCTCATGGGCGACTTCACCGTCGACGTGAGGGTGGACGGCTATGGACTCGGCTGCCTGCACGCCGACGTCCACACGCCCCGCTTCGGGCTGCGGATGTGCACGATGGTGATGCCGACGGCCATCGGCCCCAATCGGATGCAGTTCCGGCAGCTGAACCGCATCGCCTTCGACGAGCCGGGGCGGCTGCCGCCCGGGCTCGCCCGGATCGTCAGCCGTACCGCGGCCCGGCTCCTGGACCGCCCCGTCTTCCGGTCCAGTTGCGAGTTCACCGCCGCCGACTTCCCGATCTGGCACCACAAGCAGTATCAGCAGCCGCCCCGGCTGGCGTCCGGTGACGGACCGATCGGCCCGTTCCGGCGCTGGGCCAAGCGGTTCTATCCGGAGACACCCGGCAGGGGCGCGGTGACCCGTCCCCACCGCAGCGAGGGGGAGGACAGCGCCGTCCTCCGCTGACGCGACCCGAGTGACCCGAGTGACCTCCGTGACCCCTTGCCCCGGCCTTCGCGTGCCCCCGTCCGGGCGCCGCGGACGCCGGGGCTCCGCACTTCGGGCGCCATCCGGGCGGCAATCACGGGAAAGCGGGCGGCTCCGACGACCGGACCGGCGGCCGACACCGGTGTGACCAGCACGGTCGCACCGGGCGACACGGGCACGATCGGGCTGAGGGGATCTGGTGAAGCGGCTGGTAGTCGCCCCGGGACTGCTTGTACAAACGACACATGAGCCCGAACGGACAGGCGGGCTCCGCCCGCAACGGGCCCAGCAGCGACCAGGGAAGTGCGCCGTGGACACCGAGGAACGCCGGCGGGGAATTCTGGACACGGCCCGACGGGAGGGGTCGGTCGGGGTGAACGCCCTCGCGGGCCTGTTCAAGGTGGCCAAGGAGACCGTACGCCGCGATCTGCATGTGCTGGAGGAGCACGGACTCGTCCGCCGTACCCACGGCGGCGCCTACCCGGTGGAATCGGCCGGCTTCGAGACCACGCTCGCCGTCCGCACCACGCGCAACGTTCCGCAGAAGTCGCGGATCGCGACCGCCGCCGCCGATCTGCTCGGCGACGCCGAGACGGTCTTCGTCGACGAGGGCTTCACCCCGCAGCTCGTCGCCGAGGCGCTTCCCCAGGACCGGCCGCTGACCGTGGTCACCGCTTCCCTGGCCGTCGCCACCTCCCTCGCCGGGGCCGAGAAGACCTCGGTGCTCCTGCTGGGCGGCCGGGTACGCGGCTCGACGATGGCGACCGTCGACCACTGGGCCTCCCGGATGCTCGCGGACTTCGTCATCGACCTCGCGTATCTCGGGGCCAACGGCATCTCCCGCGAGTACGGCCTCACCACCCCGGATCCCGCCGTCGCCGAGGTGAAGGCACAGGCACTGCGCAGCTCCCGGCGCAGGATCTTCGCCGGGATCCACAGCAAGTTCGGGGCGGTGAGCTTCTGCCGGTTCGCCGGGGTCGGTGATTTCGAAGCGATCGTCACCGACGCGGGGCTCTCCTCGGCCGAGGCCCAGCGCTACTCCCTGCTGGGGCCCCAGGTCATCCGCGTCTGACCGGCCCCGCCCGACCGGACTGCCCGACCGGGCCCACACGGGCAGACCCCGTCGAACGCCCCGTCCCGACCGGCCCCGCCCGTACCGCCGACCGCACGGCTCCCGCACCCGCGCTCCGCCCTCACCGCCGGGGCCCGGTCCACCATGCCCTCAACGACCCGATCACCGAGCCGCTACGACTGATCAGGAGCCCCCATGCCCCATCCAGGACGCCGCCGCCGACCACGTGTACGCGGTCGAGCCGGTGCCGCGACCGCCGCTCTGGCCCTGCTCGCCACCGGCTGCGCCGGAGCCGGCGGGACCTCCTTCGGGGGCGGTGACGCGCTGAACGTGCTGATGGTGAACAACCCGCAGATGGTCGAACTCCAGAAGCTCACCGCGGAGCACTTCACGGAGGAGACCGGCATCAAGGTCCACTTCACCGTGCTGCCCGAGAACGACGTTCGCGACAAGATCAGCCAGGACTTCTCCAACCAGGCCGGTCAGTACGACGTCGCCACCATCAGCAACTTCGAGCTGCCGTTCTTCGCGGAGAACGGCTGGCTGCACCCCCTCGACGGCTACGCGAAGGCCGACACGGCCTTCGACCAGGAGGACATCCTCCAGCCTCTGCGGGAATCGCTGACCGCCGAGGACGGCAGGCTCTACGCCCAGCCCTTCTACGGCGAGTCGTCCTTCCTCATGTACCGCAAGGACGTCTTCGAGGAGCAGGGCCTCACGATGCCCGACAAGCCGACCTGGCAGCAGGTGGCGAAGCTCGCCGAGCGGACGGACGGGGCGGAGCGCGGGATGAAGGGCATCTGTCTGCGCGGGCTGCCGGGCTGGGGCGAGGTCATCGCCCCGCTCACCACGGTGGTCAACACGATGGGCGGCACCTGGTTCACCGAGGACTGGGAACCGCGCCTGACCGCACCGGAGTTCAAGAAGGCGACGCGGTTCTACGTCGATCTCGTGCGGAAGCACGGAGAGCTCGGCGCCCCGCAGTCCGGCTACGCCGAGTGCCTGAACAACATGACCCAGGGCAAGACCGCCATGTGGTACGACGCCACGGCGGGCGCCGGGTCCCTGGAGGCGAAGGGCTCCCCGGTGAAGGGGAAGATCGGGTACGTCCCCGCCCCGGTGGAGCAGACCAGGAGCTCGGGCTGGCTCTACACCTGGGCCTGGGGTCTGCAGAAGGCCTCCACGAAGGCGGACGACGCCTGGAGGTTCGTGTCCTGGGCCTCCGGCAAGGAGTACGAGGAGCTCGTCGGGGCCACCAGCGGCTGGTCCAACGTGCCCGCCGGCAAACGGGCCTCCACCTACACCAACCCCGACTACCGGGCGGAGGCGGGCGCGTTCGCCGACGTCACCCGGCGGGCCATCTCCGAGGCCGACCCGAAGAACCCGGGCACCCAGCCCCGTCCGACCGCGGGCATCCAGTTCGTCGGCATACCGGAGTTCACCGACCTGGGCACCCGGGTGGCGCAGGAGATCAGCGCCGCCATCGCGGGCCGCCAGTCGGTGGACGCCGCGCTCGCCGCCTCCCAGAAGCTGGCCGAGAAGGTCGCCGAGGAGTACCGATGACCGTCACCGCAGCCAGAGGGACCACGTCCCCGCCCGCTCCGGCGAGGAAGCAGGGCGGTGGTGGCCGGCGTCGCGCCTGGGCGACCCGCGCTCCCCTGCTCCCGGCGCTGGTCTTCCTGATCGCCGTCACCCAACTGCCCTTCGTGGCGACGCTGGTGATCTCGCTCTTCGACTGGAACTCCCTCAAGCCGGAGAAGCGCCACTTCACGGGGCTCTCCAACTACGCCTCCGTCTTCACCGACGAGGCGTTGCGTGAATCGGTCGTGACGACCGTCGTCCTGACCGCGTCCGTCGTGATCGTCAGCGTCGTGCTGGGGCTCCTCTTCGCCCTGCTGCTGGACCGCGCCTTCTTCGGCCGGGGGTTCGTGCGCACGCTGCTGATCACCCCGTTCCTGCTGGTGCCGGTCTCCGCCGCGCTGCTGTGGAAGCACGCGCTCTACAACCCCGAGTACGGGCTGTTCAACGGGGCCCTCACCTGGTTCGGCGAGATGTTCGGCATCGAGTCGATCGCCCAGCCCGAGTGGACCTCGCAGATGCCGCTGATCGCCATCGAGGCGTCGCTCGTGTGGCAGTGGACGCCGTTCATGATGCTGATCCTCCTGGCCGGGCTGCAGAGCCGGCCCGCCGAGATCATGGAGGCCGCGCGGCTGGACGGGGCCGGCCCCTGGCAGATGTTCCGCTATCTGACCCTGCCGCATCTGCGCCGGTATCTCGAACTCGGCGTCCTGCTCGGCTCGGTGTACATCGTGCAGAACTTCGACGCGGTGTTCACGATCACCTCCGGCGGTCTCGGCACCGCCAACCTCCCGTACACCGTCTACGAGACCTTCTACCGGGCCCATGAGTACGGGCTGGCGTCGGCGGCGGGCGTGGTCGTGGTGATCGGCACGATCGTCATCGCCACCTTCGCGCTCCGGACGGTCTCCTCCCTCTTCCGTGAGGAGGCGAGCCGCGCATGAGCGCCTCGACCACGACATCCGCATCCGCATCCGCGAAGGCATCCCTCAACGCCGTCACGCGCAGGGCGCGTCGGCGGTCGGCGGCCCTGGGCGTGGCCGCCTGGGTCGTGGGGATCGGCTTCTGCCTGCCCGCCCTGTGGATGGCGCTGACGTCCTTCCACGCGGAGGCCGACGCCGCGACCAACCCGCCGTCGATCGCCGCCGCGCTGACGCTGGACGGCTACCGCACCTTCTTCGGCGGTGGAGGCGGCCCGACGCCGTGGCCCCCGCTGGTCAACTCGCTGGCGGCCTCGCTCTTCTCGACCGTGCTGGTGCTGCTGCTCGCGCTTCCGGCCGCGTACGCGCTGTCCATCCGGCGGGTCCGCAAGTGGACGGACGTGATGTTCTTCTTCCTGTCCACCAAGATGCTTCCCGTCGTCGCCGGGCTCCTGCCGGTGTACCTGTTCGCGAAGAACACGGGGCTGCTGGACAACATCTGGCTGCTGGTCCTGCTCTACACCTCGATGAACCTGCCGATCGCGGTGTGGATGATGCAGTCCTTCCTCGCGGACGTCCCCGTCTCCATCATCGAGGCGGCGCAGGTCGACGGGGCCCGGCTGCCTACGGTGCTGCGCCGTGTCGTCGCCCCGGTCGCCGGCCCCGGCATCGCCGCGACCGCCCTGATCTGCTTCATCTTCAGCTGGAACGAGCTGTTGTTCGCCCGGGTGCTGACCGGCGTGGTCGCCGGAACCGCGCCCGTCCATCTGACCACCTTCGTCACCAGCCAGGGCCTCTTCCTCGCCCAGCTGTGCGCGGCGTCCGTGGTCGTGTCCCTGCCGGTGCTCGTCGCCGGCTACGCCGCCCAGGACAAACTCGTCCAGGGCCTCTCTCTTGGAGCAGTCAAATGAGGGCAGCCATCGTCGAAGCCCCCGGCAAAGTCTCCGTTACCACCGTCCCGGACCCCGTGCCCGGCCCCCGCGACGTGGTCGTCGAGGTGGCGTCGTGCGGGCTGTGCGGCACCGATCTGCACATCCTCCAGGGCGAGTTCGCTCCGACGCTGCCGATCGTGCCCGGACACGAGTTCGCCGGGGAGGTCGTCGGCCTCGGCAGGGACGTCACGGAGCTGTCCGTCGGCGACAAGGTGGCCGTGGACCCCTCGCTGCACTGCCACGAGTGCCGCTACTGCCGTTCGGGCCGGGGCAACCTCTGCGACAACTGGGCGGCGATCGGCGTCACCGTGCCCGGGGGCGCGGCGGAGTTCGCGGTGGCGCCCGTCGCCAACTGCGTCATCCTTCCGGAGCACATCGACGTCCGGGACGCGGCGCTGATCGAGCCGCTGTCGTGCGCGGTGCGGGGCTACGACGTCCTGAGCGGCAACCTCGGGGCCCAGGTGCTGATCTACGGGTCCGGGACGATGGGGCTGATGATGCTGGAGCTGGCCAAGCGCACCGGCGCCGCGTCGGTGGACATGCTGGACGTCAACGCCCGGCGGCTGGCCACCGCGACGGCTCTGGGCTGCACGGGTGCGGCGGCCGGAGCCGAGGAGCTGGACCGTCCGGGCGGCTGGGACGTCGTCATCGACGCCACCGGGAACGCCGCCGCCATCCAGGACGGTCTGGGGAGGGTCGCCAAGGGCGGCACGTTCCTCCAGTTCGGGGTCTCCGACTACGCCACCACCGCGGTGATCGAGCCGTACAGGATCTACAACCAGGAGATCACCATCACCGGTTCGATGGCGGTCCTGCACAGTTACGAGCGGGCCGCGGCGCTCTTCGCGAGCGGGGTGCTGGACGCGTCGGTGTTCATCAGCGACCGGCTGCCGCTGGAGCAGTATCCGCAGGCGATCGAGCGCTTCCGAGCGGGGATCGGCCGCAAGATCGTGGTGGAGCCGTGACGGATTCGCCGGTGTGCGCCAGGGCGGGAACGGAGCCCGCGGCCCCGCTGGGGGTGTGAACCCGGCAGGTACCGGGCATCAGCATGAGGACCCGAGTTCCGCACGGCCCTCCCCCGGCCCACGGAAACCGCATCGGCCCCACCGGGCTCCTCCGCCCGGTGGGGCCGATGCGTCGCCTCAGCTCTGCGGACGCCTGCCGTGGTTCGCGGCGTTCTTGCGGCGGGCCTTCTTCTTACGACGTCGCTTCGATGACATCGAACCCTCCTTCTCTCTGCTCTGCACTCCGTTGCGGACGGTCCACCGGGCGGTGAGGCCCGGAGACCACCGGGCCGCCTACCCAGGAACACCGTGGCAAACACCCGGTGCGCGTGCAACCGGCGGCGCGCCGCCGGGCGGGTACGGACAGGTGTGCGGAGGCCATCGGCCCGGGGCTCAGGCCGATGGCGCGGAGGGTCGTCGTCCGGGACCGGTCAGTTGGTCAGCTCGTCGATGAAGTCCTCCGCGCACCGGTCCTCGGCCGCCTGGCCGTTGGCCCGGTTCATGCAGTCCTCCAGGTTCTTGAACTCCTGCGAGTCGAACACGGAGACGGCCACCACGAGGACGATCACGGAACCGATGAGCCCGAGCGCCCCGAACGCGGCGCCGACTATCGCCATCACCCGGCGCGGCGCCCGGCCCTGGCGGGTGCGGAGCGCGGCGATGATCCCGAAGACGACGGCGAGCAGGCCGAGCAGCAGCCCGCCCACCACGGTCCAGAAGAACAGGCAGGCGATGAGGCCGAGCACGAGTGCGGCGACCGCGAAGCCGTTCGTCCGGGCGGGCGCCTGGCCGCCGTAGGGGTCGTGGCCGGCGGCGGGCTGCCCCGGGTACGGGGAGTCCGGGTACGAGGGAAGGGACATCGGGGAGGTGCTCCTGTTCTCCTGGCTTCCCGTCCACCTGCCCGGTGGGCCGTGCTCCATGCACGCCCTTGGTCACACTCCGGCAACTAAATGCGCTGGCCAGGGGCTTCTCGGCGGAGTCGCGCCGACAGGTGGTGCTGGAGCGGCCGGCCGACCGCGGCGAGGTCGTGGACGAAGACGAGCGTGTCCGGATCCGTCAGGGTGTAGCGGCGGCGGGTGGCGTCGACCTCCTTGGCCGTCGGGGCGAGGGACACCCGCTCGGTCGCGAGGTCCACGGCGCCGTCACGGGCCTGGCCGGCCGAGATCTCCGCGATGCCGGTGGGCTGGGTGATCAGGGCCTCCACCCGCCCGTCCGACTGCAGGCGCCACCAGCCGGTCTCCCGGGCGGACGGCCGCAGCGGTTGCCCGTCCGCGTCGAGCAGCCAGGCTCGGGCCTCGTACGCGAGGAAGGGCCGTCCGTCGTGGCTGAAGGTGACCTCCTGCGCGTAGGTGAAATCCGCCTCCAGCGTCGGGTACCCGCCGCGGCCCGTGCCCCGCCAGGTGCCGATGTACCCGGTCACCGGGGCGAGCAGCGGATGCGGCGCGGGGGACGCCTCGGGTCGGAGGGCGTCGGGGAAGGGGAGGGCGGAGACGGGGTCGTGCATGCGGGTGCGCTCCTGGGTCGGTGCCGGTACAGGGTCGCAGCCTAGGCCCTGTCGTCGAACTGCCGTCGTCGCCCGGAGGGCGGCCCTGCGGGGTCAGGTGCGTGCTCCCGGTGTGCCGGGGGCTGGTCCTCGTACGGGACGTACTCGGGCCTGTGCCCGGTGCGGCGAGAGCACGTGCATGGCGCCGCTGGGCAGGCGGCAGCTCGACGACAGGGCCTGGAGGTCCGGTGCGTACGGAGGCGGCCCCGCGCCCGGTGTGCGGGGCCGCCGGTCGCGGGCTCAGTTGTGGGCGAGCAGGGCGTTCTCGTCGAGGCGGATGATGCGGGCAAGCCGCTTGATGGTCGCTTCGCGGTGGGCGATGACGATGAGGGTGCGGTCCGCGCGCAGGGTGTCGATCGCGGTTTCCAGGGTGCGCGCCGTATCGGGGTCGATGTCGGCGGTGGCCTCGTCGAGGACGAGGACCGCCGGGTCCAGGAGGGCCGCGCGGACCAGGCCGATCAGTTGGAGTTCGCCGGCCGAGAGCCGGCCCGTACCGCGCCCGAGGTCGGTGTGCAGGCCCCCGTCGAGTGAGCCGGTCCAGTCGGCGAGGCCCAGGCGTTCGACGGCTTCGGCGATGCTGTGCTCGTCGGGGTCGCCCGGCACCAGCCGGAGGTTGTCGAGGAGGGTTCCCTCGATCATGTGGACGCGCTGCGGGATCAGGACGATGCGGCGGCGGAGTTCGGCGGGGGCGAGGGCGGCGAGGTCGTGGCCGTCGTAGCGGACGGTGCCGCTGTCCGGTGCGTAGAGGCCGGTCATCAGTTTGGCGAGGGTCGTCTTGCCGGAGCCGGTGGGGCCGACGAGGCCGACCCGTTCGCCGGGTTCCACCCGTACGGAGATGCCTCCCAGGACCTCGGTGCCCGCCACGTAGGAGTAGCGGAGGTCCTCGATCTCCAGCACGCCGCGTTCGGCGGTGACCGGGCCGCCCTGTCCGGCGTCGTCGGGTGCCGGGCGGGGGGCGTGGATCCCCGCCCGGGGGGCCGTGGTGGTGAGCAGGTCGAGCAGCCGGGCGAGGCCGACGAGGGAGATCTGCACCTGTCCGACGAGGTTGGACGCCTGGGTGGCGGAGTCGAAGAGCTGGCGGGTGGCGAGGATGAAGACGACGACCGTGCCGACGCTGATCGAGCCCCGGGCGGCGAGCCAGCCGCCGACCAGCAGGAGCACGGCCGTCGTGAGGCTCTGGACGATACGGGCGAGGCTGATCAGGAACAGACTGCGCTGGCTGCGCCGGGCCGCGCGGTAGCGCCGTTCGTTGTCCGCGAGGAACCGCTCGCGCCAGAAGCCGATGCCACCGCCGGTCTGGAGCATCTCGCGGGACTGCACCAGCTCGCGGTAGGTCGTGGCGACGGTGCCGGCGGCGGCGGCCTCGGCGGCGAAGGCCGGGTTGGCGGCCTTCTTGAACAGCCGCAGGACGCAGACGATGGCGGGGACGAACACGAGGGCCAGGGCGAGGGTGAGCAGCGGCGAGTAGGTGAGCAGCAGCACGGTCGTGAAGAGGAGGTAGGCGCCGACGGTGAGGACGTCGGGCAGCTGGCCGCGGACGAAGTTGGCGAGGTCGGCGATCTCGGTGGTCGTGCGTCGGAGCAGGTCGCCCGAGGGGTGTCCTTCGAGGAAACGGAGCGGTGCCCGGGAGAGCCGGGTGACGGCCAGTTCGCGCAGGGCGCGGACGACGCGTTCGCCGACGGCGATGAGGAGCAGTTCGGACTGGCGGAACAGGAGAAGCCGCAGCAGCGCCAGCACGGTGAGGGCGGCGACGGCGGTGAAGAGGCCGGTACGGTCCCGCTGGAGGATCTGGTCGACGCCGGCGCCGATGACGGCGGGCACGGCGACGGTGGTGGCGGTCGCGGCTGCGCCGGCGAGCAGGGCGAGGGTGATGCCCCGGCGCTCGGGCCGCATGTGGGGCCAGGCCCGGCGCAGCACGCGGCGCTGGTCGGGGGTCGCGGTCAGGCGCTGGTGCTCAGCCACCGGTGGTCACCCGCTCTTCCGTGTCGTCGGGGGCGGCCGCCTGGGCCGGGGCGAGGGTGAGGGTGCGGTCGGCCGCGTCGAGGAAGCCGCCGCGGTGGGTGGCGCAGACGATCGCGGTCTCGCCGGACCAGGCGCGGAGCCGGGCCAGCAGGGTGCGTTCGGTGGTCGTGTCGATCGCGGAGGTGATGTCGTCGAGGAGGAGGACGGGGGGCTTGCGCAGGACGGCGCGGGCGAGGGCCAGGCGTTGGAGCTGGCCGCCGGAGAGGGTGCTGCCGCGTTCGCCGACGGGGGTGTCCAGTCCGTCGGGGGCCGCGTCGAGGTAGTCGTCGAGGGCGGCCGTACGGCAGGCGTGGCGCAGTTCGTCGTCCGTGTGGGCGGAGCCCAGGCGGAGGTTGTCGGCGAGGGTTCCGCTGACGGTGACGGGGCGCTGGGGCACATAGCCGAGCCGGGCGTGGACCTCGGCGGTGTCGGCCTCCTCCAGCGGGAGGCCGCCGAAGCGCACGGTGCCGGTGGTGGGCGGGAGGAGTCCGGCGAGGATTCTCAGGAGCGTCGTCTTGCCGGAGCCGGTGGGGCCGGTCACGGCGACCAGCTCGCCGGGGCGCACGGTGAGGTCGACCGGGGCCAGGATCGGGTGTCCGCCGGCGCTGTGGCTCACGCCCTCGGCGGTGAGGTCGCCGGTCGCGGGCAGCGGCTCCGTTCCCGGGGCCCGGTCCGTGGGGTGCGGCAGCAGGACGTCCTGGAGGCGGCGGGCCGCGGTGGTGGCCTGGCTGAGCTGGCTGATCCGCAGGGTGATGACGCCGACCCACAGGACGAGCATGCTCATCCAGCTGGTGAAGGCGACGATGCCGCCGACGGACATGGTGCCGCGCAGTACGGCGATGCCGCCGAGGCCGAGGCCGGCGCCGATGGCGAGGGCGGGCACGAAGGGCGAGAGGGCGGCCCAGCCGGCGGAGACGCGGCCGGTGATCAGGGTGTGCTCGGTGACCGCTGCGCTGCGCTCGTGGTGGCGTCGCACCAGGGCGGGCTCGCCGCCGAGTCCGCGTACGGCGGCGCTGGCGGAGAGCAGTTCCTCGACGGCGTCGGCGCGGCTGCCGTGGGCGGCGGAGAGCGCGGTGTTGGCCGCGCCGAACCGCTTGGGGAACCAGTAGGTGTTGATCCACACCAGGGGCGGTACGCACAGGAGGCAGATCAGGGCGAGGAGCGGGTCCAGCCGCATGATCGCGACGATCATGACGGCGAAGCCGGTGACGCCCGTGAGGAACGAGGCGACGCCGGAGAGCCAGCTCCGGACCAGGTCCACGTCGCGGGTACCGCGCATGCCGAGGTCGCCCTCCCCGTACCGGGCGAGGGTCCGGGTGTCGAGGCGTGAGACCCGGTCCGCCAGGGCGATGTAGAGGCGGTTGCCCTGGGTGGTGGCGAGGAGGGTGGAGTACCAGCCGAGGACCATTTCCGCGAGGGCGGCCAGGATGCCGGCGCCCACGATGACCAGGGACCAGCAAAGCAGGGCGGAGCGGTCCTCGTGGACGATGCCCTGGTCGACGGCGCGTTCGATGAACCAGGGCAGGGCGATCAGGGCGAGCTGGTAGACGAGTCCGCCGAGCACGGCGAGGGCGGCGAGGGAGGGGCGGTCCCGGAGGCAGCCGGCGAGGAGTCTCAGCCCGTCGCGGGCGGTGGGCTCGTACGGGCCCGGTCGCTCGGCCGTGGCGTTCACGCGGCACCCCGTCCGGAAACGGATACGGGTGCGGGCACGGCCCGGCCGGGGGCGGCGGGGTGCTGCGCCGCGGGGTGGCGGGCGAAGAAGTCGAGCATGGCGGCGTTGACCTCCGCGGGGCGTTCGAGATGACCGTAGTGGCCGCAGCGTTCGAGCTCGGTGTAGCGGGCTCCGGGGACGGTGTCGGCGATCTCCCGGGATGCGGCCGCCGGGATCATGACGTCGTCGGCGAAGCCGATGCACAGGAGCGGCACGTCGAGCGTCGCGTACCGGGGCAGTTGGTCGACGCCGGTCATGGCCTCGTACTGGGCGCGGACGCCGGGGCCCGTCGCTCCTTCGGCGTAGGCGAAGACGTCCAGCCAGTCCTGTACGGCGGCGGGGTCGCGCAGGGTGTGGGGCGACAGGTAGCACAGGGCCTGGAAGACGGCCCGGTGCGAGGCGGGGACGGGGTTCCCGCTGTCGTACAGGTCGGCGGCGGCGCTGGAGACGGCGCCGCCGAAGGCGTCGACGCGGGCCCGGCCGGCCATCAGCACGGCCTGGCCGACGAGTTCGGGCCGGGTGAGGAGAAGTTCGCCGACGATCGACGCGCCGAGGGAGAAGCCGACGACGCGGCAGGGCGGGAGCGCGAGGTGCTCGATCAGCGCGGCCAGGTCCGCCGCCATGGCCTCCAGGGTGATGCCGCCGGGCGGTAAGGCGTTCGGCGGGATGCCTCGGTTGTCCGGGGCGATGACCCGGTAACCCGCGGCGACCAGGGCGGGCGTCTGGTGGGCGCGCCAGGCGGAACGGGTGGCGCCGGTGCCGTTGACGAGCACCACGGGCTCGCCGTCGCCGCCCGTGTCGTCGTAGACGAGGTCGAGTCCGTTGAGGGATGCGGAAGGCATGGTGGGGGTCAGACCTCGCTGTCCTGGGTTTCGCCCTGGGTCCAGTAGGCGGTCAGGTGGGTGTCGGCGCGGTCGAGGCCGCGGACGTGGACGAAGTGGTGGCGCAGGTCCCGCATGGCGCCGCGCTCCGCGCCGCCCCACACGCGCCCCCGGCCGTCAGGGAGTTGGAGGGCGGTGGCGTGTTCGCGCAGGAGTTCGCCGTGGACGCGGCCGTGGCGGTGGAGCCAGGTGACGGTGGCGTCGGCCCGGGTGGGGAGGGGCTGTTCCTCGGCCCGGTCGGCGACCTCGACGGCGGCCAGGACGCGGTGGCCCGGGGGCAGTTCTTCGAGGATCGCGCCGATGGCGGGCAGGGCCGTCTCGTCGCCCAGGAGGAGGGTCCAGTCGGTGACGGGGGCCACCGGGTAGGCGGGGCTCGGGCCGAACCAGATCACCTCGTCGCCCGGCCGGACCCGCTCGGCCCATCCGGAGGCGAGCTGGTCGGGTCCGTGCAGCAC
Organism: Streptomyces sp. NBC_01116; assembly: GCF_041435495.1. Lineage (NCBI taxonomy): Bacteria > Bacillati > Actinomycetota > Actinomycetes > Kitasatosporales > Streptomycetaceae > Streptomyces > Streptomyces sp. NBC_01116. Next base: position 8,187,776 of record NZ_CP108644.1, on the reverse strand, counting down.
GAAGTCCATGTCGACCTCGTGGAGTTCGGGGCGGTGGTCACGGATGGTGTAGCGGCGCAGGCGCGGTTTGGCGGTGGGCAGCAGGGCCCGGGCGGCCTCGGTGGTGAAGGGGCGCGGCAGTTCGACGCCGGGCTCGTAGAAGTAGAGGGCGACATGCTGATCGCTCCCGTTGCTGACGAACTCCGACAGGTCGTCACCGCCCAGGGTGAGCCGGACCATGCCGGGGGTGATGCGTTGCGATCTGCGCACGGTGGTCACATGAATGCGCCCTGGCCTGCGGTTTCGGTGCGTGTCGGTCGCGACCGTGCTCATGGCGTGCGGACTCCTCGTTGCTGTTCGGGATGGGTCGGCTCCCTGAATCCTGCCCGGAAGCGATAGGTTAGGCATACCTTACTTCTGGTGGCGTCCTGATGCTGCCGGAAGATCTCTCTGTTTCTGAACGAAGGAGTGAACATGGCACGTTCACGTGTCTTGTCCGGTCCGGTGGAGCGCAGGCGCGTCCTCGGCGGACTCACGGGTGCCGCGGCGGCGTTAGGGCTGACGGCCTGTGGCGTGAGCGAGTCCGACGACAAGGCCTCGGACGGCGGCTCCAAGGAGACGGCCGGTGCGGCGACGCGCAGCCTGGAGACGGACAACGGGACCGTGAAGGTCCCGCAGAAGCCCGAGCGGGTGGTGGTCCTGGAGAACTACGACGCCCTGATGCTCCTCGACCTCGGACTGGTCCCGGTCGGCGTTCCCGACGGGGCCGCCAACCCTCAGCTGCTGCCCAAGGACGTGTACGAGCAGCTCAAGGACGTCGACACGATCGGCGCCTCGGGCACGCCCAACTCCCAGGCGATAGCCGCTCTCAAGCCGGACCTGATCATCGATCAGTTCTACAAGGAGAAGTCGGCCCCGCTCAGGACCATCGCTCCGGTGGCGTTCTACGACTGGCACACCAGCGGGGCGTTCTGGAACGAGCAGATCGCCAAGCTGGCGAAGGCGGTCAACCGGGAGAGCCTGCTGACCGAGAAGAAGAAGGAGTACGAACGCCGGATCACGGAGGTGAGAACCGCCTACCGGAAGCAGATCGAGACCACCACGTGGGCCCCGCTGAGCGGCGGCCCGAACGGCAAGTTCTTCCTGGGGACGCCACTGGTCACGGTGATGCGCGACGTCGGTCTGAAGATCGGGGCGGGGCTGCCCGAGAAGGAGGCGGGCTTCGTACCGAAGAGCTACGAGGAGATGGACGTCCTCAAGGACTGCGACGCGCTGATCTACTCGGTGCAGGCCGACGGCAGAGCCACGCCCACGACCCAGCAGTTGCTCGACCACAAACTGTGGAAGGGCGTTCCCGCGGTCAAGGCCGGGCGGGCCTTCCCCTCGCGGCACTTCGTGATGGCCAACTACAGTTTCGCGATCGCCACGGTCGACGAGATCGAGGGCATGCTCAAGAAGATGTAGCGGTCCGCAGGACCTCTCGGCCCGTCGGCGGCGTGTGCCGCCGACGGGCCTTCGTGCGTGGTGCGGCCGTTCAGCCACCGTCGCTCGCGTCCCGCCGCCGCAGTCCGGCGGCGAGGCCGGCCGCGGTGCGGTGCCGGAAGACGTCCCGGGGAGCCGCCTCCCAGCCCCCGTCCCGCAGGAGCCCGGCGAGGCGCACCGTGACGATGCTGTCGCCGCCGAGGGCGAAGAAGTCGTCGTCGGCGCCGATCCGGGGCAGGGCGAGCACCTGGGCCATGGCGGCGCACACCGCGCTCTCCCGCTCCCCCAACGGCTCCCGGCCGCCGACCGCGGCGCCGAAGTCGGGGGCGGGCAGCCGGTCCCGGTCCAGCTTGGCGTTGGCGGTCACCGGCAGCGCCGCCAGCAGCACGACCGCCGCGGGGACGAGGTGGCCGGGCAGCCGCTCCGCCAGCCAGGCCCGCAGCGCGACCGGGTCGGGGGCGGTGCCGGGGCGGGGCACCCCGTACGCGACCAGGCGGCGCACCCCGTCGTCCTCGCGGGCGACGACGACCACCCGGGAGAGGTCCGGGTGGGCGGCGGCGGCCGTCTCGATCTCGCCCGGCTCGATCCGGAAGCCCCGGATCTTCACCTGGTCGTCGACCCGGCCGAGGAACTCCACCGCCCCGTCCTCCGTCCAGCGCGCCAGGTCCCCCGTCCGGTAGAGCCTGCTGCCGTCGGCGGCGAACGGGTCGGCGACGAAGCGTTCCGAGGTGAGCGCCGCCCGGCCCCGGTAGCCCCGGGCCAGCCCGGCCCCGGCGAGGTACATCTCCCCCGGCACCCCCGGCGGTACGGGCCGCAGGCCCGCGTCGAGCAGGTGGATCCGGGCGTTGTCCACCGGTCGCCCGATCAACTGGCTCTCGCTGTCACGGACATGGGCGACCATCGCGTCCACGGTGCCTTCGGTGGGGCCGTACAGGTTGACCACGTCGGTGCCGGGCAGCTCCCGCAGCCGCGCCCACTGGCTGTCGGGGACGGCCTCGCCGCCGACGCCGAGCAGCGGCAGCGGGCAGCTGCCGCCCTCGGTCAGTCCGGCTTGCTCCAACTGGGCGAGCACGGTGGGGGCGACCTCGATGAAGTCGATGGCGTGGTCCCGCAGATAGCGGTGCAGCCGGTCCGGGTCGCGCTGGATGTCCTCGGCCAGGACATGGACGCAGTGGCCGTGGAACATCCACAGCTGGGGCTGCCAGGAGGCGTCGAAGGAGAACGACCAGGCGTGCCCCACGTGCAGGCGGGAGCGGCCGGTGCTCTCGACGACCGGCTCGTACAGGGCACGGCGGTGGCTGTGGAAGAGGTTCACGACGCCCCGGTGGGTGATCACGACCCCCTTGGGGACGCCGGTGGAGCCGGAGGTGTAGATGAGGTAGGCCGGGTTCTCCGGCCGCAGCGGGCGCGACCGGTCGGCGTCGGTGGGCGGCCGGCCGGACCGGGCGGCGAGCGCCGCCCGCGTCCCGGGGTCGTCGAGCAGCACGGTGGCCGGGTGCCCGGTGCGGTCGGCGAGGGCGGTGGTGGTGAGCAGGACGGCGGGTGAGGCGTCGGCCAGCATGAACGTCAGGCGTTCGGCCGGGTAGTCGGGGTCCAGCGGCAGATAGGCGGCTCCGGCCTGGTGCACGGCCAGGATGCTGATGAGCATCTCCTCGGTGCGCGGCAGCATCAGCGCCACGAGGTCCTCGGGTCCGACGCCCCGGGCGATCAGCTCGTGGGCGAGGCGGGCGGCGCGCTCGGTGACGTCGTGGAAGCTCAGGACCCGGTCGCCGCAGACCAGGGCCGGGGCCCCGGGGTCGACGGCGGCCGCCTCGGCGAAGAGGCCGGGCAGGGTCTGCTCCGGGTGGGGCCGGGGTGCGGGGTTCCAGTCGTCGAGGATGCGGCGGAGCTCCAGGGGTGCGAGGGCCTGGAGGCGGTGGACGCGGGTGTCGGGGCGGCTGCCGATCTCGGCGAGCAGGTGGGTGAGCCGGCCCATCAGGGCGGCCGCCTGCTCCGGCCCGAAGAGGTCGGGCCGGTATTCGAGGGTGAGGTGTCCGCCGGGGACGACGGCGAGGGTCAGCGGATAGTGGGTGGCGTCGGTGTGCTCGCTGCCGGTGACGGTGAGTTCCCCGGACCGCTCGGCGCGGCGCAGCCCTTCCCCGTCGACGAAGTAGTTCTCGAACACCAGGAGGGTGTCGAAGAGTTCGCCCGCTCCGGCGCTCCGCTGGATGTCGGCCAGGCCCAGGTGCTGGTGGGCGGAGAGCTTCGCCTGTTCGGCCTGGAGCCGCGCCAGGGCCTGGCGTACGGTGCCGCCCGCGCGCAGGTCGACGCGGACCGGGAGGGTGTTGATGAAGAGGCCGGTCATGCTCTCGACGTCCTCGATCTCCGGTGGCCGTCCGGAGACGGTGGCCCCGAAGACGACGTCCTCGCGCCCGGTGTGGCGGGCGAGCAGCAGGCCCCAGGCGAACTGGACCACCGTGTTGAGGGTGACGTCGGCGCTCCTGGCGAGCGTCTGGAGCCGTTCGCGCAGGGGCGCGTCGAGCCGGTGCGGGATCCGGTCGGAGAGGGCGGGGCGCCTGCCGGGGTCGGCGGGGGCGATGAGCGTCGGCTCCGTGATCCCGTCCAGTGCGGTGCGCCAGGCGTCCTGGGCGGCCCGCTCGTCCTGGACGGTGCGCCAGGCCAGGAAGTCCCGGAACGACCGTCGCCGGGCCGGGGGTTCGGCGGGGCCGGTGAGGGAGGCGTACAGCGACAGCAGTTCCTGGATCAGGACCGGCACCGACCAGCCGTCGAGGATCGCGTGGTGGTTGGTGACCAGCAGGGCGTGTTCCCGCTCCCCGGTGCGCACCAGCCGCAGGCGCAGCAGCGGCGGCGCGGTGAGGTCGAAGGGCCGGGTGCGGTCGTCCTCGGCGAGCGCCCGCAGCCTCTCCTCGCGGGCGTCGGCGGGCTCGGGGCGCAGGTCGTTCTCGGACCAGTCGGGGACCACGTCGTCGAGCACGGTCTGTACGGGACGGCTCCCCGCGCTGACGAAAGCGGTGCGCAGACCGGGGTTGCGGTCGAGCAGGGCGGCCGCGGCGCGGCGCAGGGCGGCCGGGTCGAGGTCGCCGGTGAGGCGCAGGGAGAGCTGCATGGTGTAGACGTCGATGTCGTCGCCCGCGAGGTGGGTGAGAGCGTACAGCCCTTCCTGGAGCGGGGTGAGCGGCCAGACGTCGCTGAGTGCGGGCGACCGCTCCTGGAGCGCGTCGACCTGTCGCTGGTCCAGTCGTACGAGGGGGAAGTCGGACGGGGTGTGGGCGGGGTGGGAGGGTGCGTCGGCGAGGGTGTTCAGCGCCTCGCACCACAGGTCCAGCAGGCGTTCGGTGTCGTGGGCGTCGAGGATGCCGGTGGCGTACGTCCACCGGGTGGCGAGCCTCGGTCCGTCCGGGCCGTCCACGGTGGAGGAGATGATCTCCAGCGGGAAGAGCACGGGGGGAGCGTTGCGGGCCGGACGCAGGGCGGGGAGCGCCTCCGGGGCGGGCGACCAGGCGGCCGGTTCGGTGTCGCCGGCCGTGCCGTCGGGCCCGGGGAAGCGGCCGAGGTAGTTGAGCACGATCTCGGGGGTGCGGGAGGGCCCGGCCGGGTCGTCCAGGTGGTGGAGCAGCCCGTGGCCGATCCCCTGGTCGGGGGTCTCCCTCAGGTGCTCCTTGACTGCCATCAGGGCGCGGAGGGCCTCGGCACCGGCCGTCCCTGCCGGAGAGGACAGCTCCGGTGCGGAAAGGTCCGGTGCGGAAAGGTCCGGTGCGGAAAGGTCCGGTGCGACGGGGTACCAGCTGGTGAACCACCCGACGGTGGTGGACAGTTCGGCTCCCGGCACGACGTTCTCCTCGCGCCCGTGGCCCTCGACGGCGATCACGTCGTGCCCGGCCCGCTGGACGCGTTCCCGGCGCCAGCGGGCCAGCGCGAGGGCGGCGGCGGCCACGAGGACGTCGTGGACGGAGCCGTGGACGGCGGCGGGGACGCGGGTGATCAGGGCCCGGGTGAGGTCGGGGTCCAGGGTGCGTTCGAGGTGGGCGACGGTCTCCTGGGTGTCGAGGGCCGGGTCGAGGGGGCGGGCCCCGAGGGCGGGGGCGTCGCGCTCCTCGCGGGCCCGCCAGGCTGGGGCCTCGGCGCGGCGGGCCGGGGCGGTCGCGGCGTCGGCGAGCCCCAGGGCCCACTGCCGGAAGGAGGTGGAGCCGCCGGGCGGGGCGGGCGGGTTTCCGGCGAGGACGTCGTCGTGGGCCGCGGCGAGGTCGGCGGTGAGGATCCGCCAGGAGACCCCGTCGACGGCGAGGTGGTGGACGACCAGGACGAGGCGCCCGCCGCGGCCGGGGCCCCGGTCGCACCAGACCGCCCGGACCAGCTCGCCCGCGGCCGGGTCCAGCTGGTCGACGGCTTCGGCGGCCAGGGCGGCGGTCAGCTCGGCCGCCCGCTCCGCGCTCTCCGCTCCCGCGTCCACGGGGAGCAGCACCGGTTCGGCGGGCGGGTCGGCGGGGCCGGGGATGTGCAGGGCCTGGTTGCCCGGCTCCCCCACCAGTGCGGCCCGCAGCATCGGGTGGCGGCCCATCAGTCGGGTGATCGCGGCGGTCAGGGTGGCGTGGGTGGCCTCCGGCGGGGTGACGAGGTGGGCGTACTGGTGGAGCCCGTCGACCGGTCCGTGCTGGAGCGCCCATCGCATGATCGGGGTGAGCGGGGCCCGCCCGGCGGGGTCAAGCCGGGGTACGGAGGCGGGCCCGGCGGTCGCGGCGGCGCGGGCGAGCGCGGCGGGCGTCCTGTGCTCGAAGACGTCCCGGGGGGTGAGGGTCATTCCGGCCTTGCGGGCGCGGGCGACCAGTTGGATGGAGAGGATGCTGTCGCCGCCTAGGGCGAAGAAGCTGTCCTCGGCCCCGGCGGCCGGAATGCCGAGCAGTTCGGCGAAGAGCGCGGTGAGCACCGCCTCCCGGATCCCGCGCGGGGCGATGGCGGTGGCTGTGGCGGCGAGGTCGGGTGCGGGCAGGGCGGTGCGGTCGAGCTTGCCGCTGGAGGTGAGCGGCAGGGCGTCCAGGGTGATCAGGGCGGTGGGGACCATGTGGTCGGGGAGCCGTCGGGCGATGCGCTCGGTGATCTCCCCGGTGTCGGGCGCTTCCGTGCCGCCGGCGGGGACGAGGTAGCCGGTGAGAACCGGTCGTCCGGGGATGTCCTCGCGCAGGACGACGGCCGAGGCGGCCACGTGCGGTTCTTCGGCGATGACGGCCTCGATCTCGCCGAGTTCGACGCGCAGGCCGCGCAGCTTGATCTGCCCGTCGGTCCGGCCGAGGTAGACGAGGGCTCCGTCCGCCCGTCGGCGTACGAGGTCGCCGGTGCGGTAGAGGCGTTCACCGGGGGCGCCCAACGGGTGGGCGACGAAGCGGTCGGCGGTGAGGGCGGGCCGGCCGAGGTAGCCGCGGGCGAGCTGCGGGCCGCTCAGGTACAGCTCGCCGGTGACACCGTCCGGGACGGGGCGCAGTCCGGCGTCCAGGACGTAGGTGCCGGTGTTGTGGACGGGGCGGCCGATGGGCACGCTGCCGCCCGGCTCTCCGGTGGCCTCCCAGGCGGTGACGTCGATGGCCGCCTCGGTGGGCCCGTACAGGTTGTGCAGGCTCGCGCCGGGCAGGACGTCGCGCACCGTCCGGGCCAGGGCTGCGGAGAGCGCCTCGCCGCTCGCGATGATCCGGCGCAGTCCGGTGCATTCGGCGGCGCGGGGTTCTGCGGCGAACGCGGCCAGCATCGAGGGGACGAAGTGCACGGTGGTGACGCCGTGCCGGACGACCGCCTCCGCGACCTCGGCGGGGTCGCGGTGGAGCCCGTCGGGCAGGACCACGAGGGTCGACCCGGTGAGCATCGGCAGGAAGAACTCCCATACGGAGACGTCGAATCCGGCGGGCGTCTTCTGGAGGACGCGGTCCTCGGGCCCGAACGGGAAGTGGTCCGCCATCCAGCGGAGCCGGTTGACGAGGGCGGTGTGGGTGATGACGACGGCCTTGGGCCGGCCGGTGGAGCCGGAGGTGTAGAGGACGTACGCGGCGTGCTCGCCGCGCAGCCCGGGGTGGACGCCGACCGGTGCGGCCCCGTCCAGTTCGGCCCGTACGTCCGGGGCGTCCGTGGCCAGCACGGCGAGGCCGTCGGGGACGGGCAGCTTCTCCCGCAGCGCGGTCAGGGTGATCAGGAGGCGCGGGCCGGCGTCGGCGAGCATGTGGGCGACGCGGTCGGCCGGGTGGTCGGGGTCGAGGGGCACATAGGCTCCGCCCGCGCGCTGCACGGCGTGCAGGGCCACGACGAGGTCGCTGCTCCGGGGCAGGGCCACGGCGACGCGTGTCTCGGGGCCGACGCCCCGGTCCCGGAGGAGGGCGGCGAGCCGCCCCACGCGCCGGTCGAACTCCCCGTACGAGAGGCTGTTCCCGGCGTCGATCAGGGCGGGTACGGACGCCCCGGCGGCGTACCGCTCGGCGAGGAGCCGCGGCAGGGGCGCGTCCGGCAGGGGCCGCTCCTCGCCGGAGGACGCCGCGAGCACCCGGGCCCGTTGCGGGGCGCTGAGCACGGCGGCCCGGTGCACGGGGAGTTCGGGGCGGGCGACCAGGGCGGCGAGGAGGGTGACGTAACGGTCGGCCAGGGCCTGGGCGGTGGCGTGGTCGAAGAGGCTGGTCTGGTAGATCAGCATGCCGTTGATCCCGGCCCCGTCGGGGCGCTCGGCGAGGGTGAACTGGAGGTCCAGCTTGGCGACTCCGGGGTCCGCGCTGACCGGGGTGACGTCGAGGCCGGGCAGGGTGAAGGTGTCCTCGGAGATGTTCTGGAAGACCAGCAGCACCTGGAAGAGCGGGTTGCGGGCGAGGGTGCGCTCGGGGGCGACGATGTCGACGAGCTGCTCGAAGGGCAGGTCGGCGTGGTCGAAGGCGGCCAGGTCGGTGTCCCGGACCCGGGTGAGCAGTTCGTGGAAGGTGGGGCGGCCGCTCAGGTCGGTGCGCAGGACGAGGGTGTTGACGAAGAAGCCGATGAGGTCGTCGAACTTCTCGTCGGTGCGGCCGGCGACTGGGGTGCCGAGGGGGATGTCGGTGCCCGCCCCGTGCGCGGAGAGGAGGACGGCCAGGGCCGCCTGGACCGCCATGAAGACGCTGGTGCCGTTGCGGGCGGCGAGGCTCCGCAGGTCGGCGTGGACCGCCGGGTCGACGGCGAAGGTGACGGTGGCCCCCTCGTGGGTCTCCTCGGCGGGGCGGGGCCGGTCGTAGGGCAGGGCGAGTTCGTCGGGCGATCCGGCGAGCGTGCGCTCCCAGAAGGCGGCCTGGCGGGCGACCTGGCTGGTGGGGTCGGTCAGCTCGCCGAGGACGTCGCGCTGCCAGAGCGCGTAGTCCGCGTAGTCGACCGGGAGCGGCTGCCAGTCGTGGTCGGTGCCGGTGACGCGTGCGGTGTAGGCGGTGCGCAGGTCGTCGACGAGGGGGCGCATCGACCATTCGTCCCCGGCGATGTGGTGCAGGGTCAGGGCGAGGACGTGGTCGGTCCCGGTGTCCAGGAGCTGCGCCCTGAGCGGGATCTCCTCGATGATGTCGATGGGCCGCGTCACCCGGGCCCGCAGCGCCTCTTCGAGATCGGCCTCGGCGACGTCGGCGATCTCGGTGAGGGACAGGTCGCAGGCGGCGCGGGCGCTCTCCTCGTCGAGGATGCTCTGGTGGGGCAGTCCGTCGGCGTCCGGGTAGACCGTGCGCAGGCTCTCGTGGCGGGCGACGACGTCGCCGACGGCCAGCCGCAGTGCCTCCCGGTCCAGCTCTCCGCCCAGGCGGACCACGATGAACAGGTTGTACGTGGCGCTGGGGCCGTCCAGGCGGTGCAGGAACCACAGGCGGCTCTGCGCGAACGACAGCGGGATGCTCTCGCCGGGGCGTCGTTCGCGGCGTGCCGGGGCGGTGCGGGCGGCCGGGCGCGGCAGCACGGTCCTGGCGAGTGCGGCCGGGGTGGGGTGCTCGAAGATGTCGCGCAGGGCGACCTCGGTGCCGAGGGTGGAGCGGAGCCGGTTGGCGAGCTGCATGGCGAGCAGCGAGTGTCCGCCGAGGTGGAAGAAGTCGTCGTCGGGCCCGGCGCGGTCGAGGCCGAGGACGTCGGCGAACAGCTCCCCGAGGACTGCCTCGCGGGCGTCCCTGGGCGCGCGGGCCCGCTCCCCTCCGGAGGCCTGGGGTGCGGGCAGGGCCGCCCGGTCGACCTTGCCGTTGGGGGTGAGGGGCAGGGCGGGGAGCCGCATGACCACCGAGGGGACGAGGTGCTCGGGCAGCCGTTGTGCGAGGTAGGGGCGCAGCCCGGTGGCGGCGCCGGTGACGTAGGCGACCAGGCGCACGGAGCCGCCGGTGTCGGGCAGGCCGACGACGACGGTGTCGGTGACCTCGGGGTGGCCCCGCAGGACGGTCTCGATCTCGCCGGGCTCGACGCGGTGGCCGCGCACCTTCAGCTGGTGGTCGGTGCGGCCGAGGACGCACAGGGTGCCGTCGGCCTGGAGGCGGGCCAGGTCGCCCGTGCGGTACATCCGGCTGCCGGGTGCGCCGAACGGGTCGGCGGTGAACCGGGAGGCGGTCAGCGCGCCCCGGCCGAGGTAGCCGCGGGCGAGACCGGCGCCGCCGATGTACAGCTCGCCGGGCACGCCGGGCGGCACGGGCCGCAGCCAGGTGTCGAGGACGCGCAGGGTGGTGTTGCGCAGGGCGTGTCCGACGTGCGGGGTTCCGCCGTCGGGGGCGAGGTCGGCGACGGTGGACCAGATGGTGGTCTCGGTCGGCCCGTAGAGGTTGAGCAGCCGCGCTCCCCCGGTGGCGAGCCGGTCGGCGAGGTCGGCGGGCAGCGGCTCGCCGCCGCTGAGGACGCAGAGGCCGTCCAGCAGCCCCGGGGCGGCGTCGATGATGCCGCGCCACAGGGAGGGGGTGGCCTGGAGGTGGGTGGCGCCGGTGCGCTCGGCGAGGCCGGACAGGAGCAGCGGGTCCAGGACCTCCTCCCGCTGGGCGAGGACGACGGCGGCCCCGGTGACGAGCGGCACGAACAGTTCCAGGGCCGCGATGTCGAAGCTGACGGTGGTGACGGCCAGGAGCCGGTCTCCGGGGCCTGAGCCGAGGGTCTCCGCGATCGCGTCGAGGAGGTTGGCGAGGGCCCGGTGGGTGACGACCACGCCCTTGGGGTTCCCGGTGGAACCGGAGGTGTGGATGACGTACGCGGTCGTTTCGGGATCGGGCGCGGTGCCGGGCAGTTCGGTGCGGGGTCCTTCGTGGGGTCCCGGGGCGAGGACGGGGTGGCCGGGGCGGATCACCAGCAGCGGGTCGGAGTCCTCCAGGAGGTAGGCGACGCGGTCGGCCGGGAAGTCCGGGTCGACGGGGACGTACGCCGCTCCGGTGGCGGAGACCGCGAGCAGGACGGCGACCAGGTCGGCGCTCCGGGGCAGCGCGACGGCGATCAGCCGTTCGGGGCGGGCTCCCAGGTCCCGCAGCCGTCCGGCGACGGCGGTGACCCGGGCGGCGAGGCCGGCGTAGCTCCACTCCTCGTCGCCCGCGATCAGCGCGGTCGCGTCGGGGGTCTCGGCGGCCCGGCTCAGGAAGCGTCCGGTGAGGCCGAGCGGGGTGATGGTGCGGGCGGGCCCGTCGAGCCGGGCCGGTTCCGCGAGGGCGGGCAGGACGGTGCACGCGGTGCTGTCGGGGTGGTCGACGAGCTGTTCCAGGACGGACAGCAGCTGTGCGCCGATGGTGGCGACCTCGTCGGCGGTGAGCAGTTCGGGGCGGTGGTCCAGGGCGAGTGCGAGGCGGTCGCGGCCGGGCAGGGCGACCAGGACCAGCGGGTAGTGGGTGGCGTCGTGCCCGCGGGCTCCGGTGACCAGGAGTCCGGCGGCCTCCTCGGTGCGGCGCAACTGCTCGGCGTCGACCGGGAAGTTCTCGAAGAGGACGAGGGTGTCGAAGAGTTCGCGGTGCCCGGCGAGACGCTGGAGCTCGGCCAGCGGCTCGTACTGATGATCCATCAGCAACGCCTGCTGTGCGCTCAGTTGTCGCGCGATGGCGGCGAGGGTCTGGTCGGGGCGCGGGGTGACCCGGGAGGGCACGGTGTTGATGAACAGGCCGATCATGTCGTGCGAGCCGTCGAGGTCGGCGGGGCGCCCCGAGACGGTGACGCCGAACGTGACGTCGGTGCGGCCGGTGAGCCGGCCCAGCAGCAGGCCCCAGGCACTCTGGAGCACGGTGCTGACGGTGACGTCGTGGGCGCGGGCGAAGGCGTGGACGCGGGCGACCAGGTCGTCCGGCAGCGGGACGTCGACGCGTTCGGGCGTGCCCGCGGGCATCGCCGCGGCTTCCGGGACGAGCCGGGTGGGGCCGTCGATCCCGGCGAGCGCCTCCTGCCACAGGCCCCGGGTCGTCGCGCGGTCGCGGCCGTTCAGCCAGAGCAGGTAGTCGCGGTAGGGGCGGGGGGCGGGGCCGGGAGCGCCCCGGTAGAGGGCGAGCAGGTCCCGTACGAGCAGGGGTCCGGACCAGCCGTCGAGGAGGATGTGGTGGGAGGTGACCGCGAGCAGATGACGGCGCTCGCCGAGCCGGACGAGGGTGAGCCGCAGGAGCGGCGGCGTGGTCAGGTCGAAGCCCCGCCGCCGGTCGGCCGCCAGGATGTTCTGCGCCCGGCCCTGCCGCCGCCCCTCGGTCAGGTCTCGGGAGGTGAGGTCGTAGGCGTGCACGGGGATCCCGGCCTCGGCGGGGACGACCTGGAGCGGGTCGGCCCCCCGGCGGCCCAGGAACCCGGCCCGGAGGTTCGGGTGGCGGTCCAGGAGGGCGCGTCCGGCCCTGCGCAGCCGCTCGGCGTCGAGGTCGCCCTCGATGTCGAGGACGGTCTGGGTGGTGTAGACGTCGGGTCCGTCGCCCTCCGCGCCGAGGCCGGCGAGGAAGTACAGCCCGGCCTGGAGCGGGGAGAGCGGCAGCAGGTCGGCGAGGGGCGCTCGGGCCTCCAGGGCGTCGATCTCCTGCTGGTCGACCTCGACGAGGGGGAAGTCGCCGGGGGTGTGTCCGCCGGCCGCCGGGTCGGCCGGCAGGCGGCCCAGGTCCCGCAGGGCGGTGGTCCAGAGGGCGGCGAGGCGCTCGACCTCGGCGGTCTCCAGCAGTCGCCCGGGGAAGCTGAAGCCTGCCTGGAGTACGGGTCCCTCCGGTCCGTCCACGACGGAGGCGTTGAGGGTGAGGGTGTGGGCCGCGGGCAGCGCGTCGTCCGCTCCCCCGCCGAGGGAGCCGGTCAGGGCCGGGGACCAGGGGGCGGGCGCGCCGGCCTGCTCCGTCGCGCCGGACGCTCCGAAGCGGCCCAGGTAGTTGTAGGCGATGCGTGGTTCGGGCAGGGCGGCGAGGCGGTCGCTCAGGTCGGGGTGGAGGTGGCGCAGCAGGCCGAAGCCGAGGCCGTTGTCGGGTGCGGCCCGCAGTTGTTCCTTGACCCGCTTGAGGGCGGCCGTCAGTCCGTCGCCGCTCGGGGTGCCGAGACCGCCCAGGTCCAGGCGGACGGGGTGCACCGAGGTGAACCAGCCGACGGTGCGCGACAGTTCCGCGGCGGGCACCAGGTGGTCGGCGCGCCCGTGGCCCTCGATGTCCACGACGACCGGTTCGGTGTCGCCGCGCCAGGCCGCGAGGGCGAGGGCGAGGGCGGTGACCAGGAAGGCGTCGGGGCCGGTGTGGAAGCGCTCGGGCAGGACGGTGAGGAGGGGCAGGGTGTGCTCGGGCGTGAGCTCGACCGGGACGGTGGTCACGGTGGCGAGGGTGTCCCGGGCCGGGTCGAGGGCGGGCAGCGCCGCTCCCCCGTCGCCGAGGACGGCGGTCCAGTGCGCGGCCTCGGCGACCCGCTCGGGAGCGAGTGCCGCCCGCTGAAGACCGTGGGCCCAGTCGGCGAAGGAGGTCTCCACCGCCGGGAGTTCGGCGGTGCGGCCGTGGCGTGCCGCTTCGAGGGAGACGGCCAGGTCCTGGGTGAGGACGCGCCAGGAGACGCCGTCGACGACCGCGTGGTGGATCAGCAGGGCGAGCAGTCCGCCCCGGTCCGGCCCGGCGTCCAGCCAGACGGCGCGGACCATGGTCCCCGTGTACGGGTCGAGCAGCCGGGCGGCTTCGCGGGCGTGGGTGCGCAGGGTCGGCAGCAGGTCCGCGTCGGCCGTCTCGACGGCGTCGACCCGGGTCAGCGGCGACGGGCCGGTTTCCCCGTCGGGGGCGGGGATCTCCAGGGTGCGGTCGGTGAGCCGGGCCCGTAGGACGTCGTGGTGGTCGAGGACGCGCCCCAGTCCGGCGGTGAGCTGTGCGGCGGTCGCACCGGCCGGGGTGTGCAGGACGGTGGACTGGTGGTAGTCGGCGATGGGCCCGCCGCGCTCCACCAGCCAGCGCAGGACGGGGGTGAGCGGGGCGCTGCGCGCGGTGCGCTCGGCGGGGGCCGCGGTATCGTCCACCGTACGGGCGAGGGCGGCGAGTTGCTCGACCGTACGCCGTTCGAAGACGTCACGGGGGCTGAACCTGAGGCCCCGGCGGCGGGCGGCCCCGACGAGCTGGATGGCGGAGATGCTGTCGCCGCCGAGCGCGAAGAAGCTGGTCCCGACACCGACTTCGGGCACGTGGAGGATGTCGGCGAAGAGGTCGGCGAGTTCCTTCTCCCGGTCGGTGCGCGGGGCGGTGCCCTCGCCGTCGGCGGTGAAGTCGGGTGCGGGCAGGGCGGATCGGTCGGTCTTGTTCGCCGCGGTGAGCGGCAGTGCGTCCAGGAGCACGACCGCCGCGGGGACCATGTGGTCGGGCAGGACCTCGGCGGCCCAGGCGACGAGGTCCGCCGGTCGCGGTGCGTCGCCCGGGGCGGGGACGGCGTGGGCGACGAGCCGGCGGACGCCCCGGTGGTCGGTGTGGCCGGTGACGACGGCCCGGGCGACGGCGGGGTGGGCGGTGAGGCGGGCCTCGACCTCGCCGGGTTCGACGCGGAAGCCGCGGATCTTCAGCTGGTGGTCGGTGCGGCCCGCGTACTCCAGCTCGCCGCGTTCGTTCCAGCGGGCCAGGTCCCCCGTGCGGTACATGCGGGTTCCGGGCTCGCCGAACGGGTCGGCGACGAAGCGGTCGGCGGTGATCCGCGGACGCCCGAGGTAGCCGCGGGCGAGGCCGGGCCCGCCGATGTACAGCTCGCCCAGGACGCCGGGGGCGACCGGCCGCAGGGCGTCGTCGAGGACGTAGGCGCGCTTGTTGACGTCCGGGGGGCCGATCGGGACGGGGCCGCCGGTCCATGCGGCCGGAACCTCCCAGGTGGCGGAGTTCACCACGGCCTCGGTGGGCCCGTAGGCGTTGAACAGGCGGTGCCGGTCCGCCCAGGCGCGGACGACCTCGGGGGGCAGCGCCTCGGTGCCGACGACGAGGGCCATGTCCTCGGGGAGGGTGGCGTCGAGCGGCAGGGAGGCGACGACGGTCGGCGGGATCACGGCCAGGGTGATGGCGGCCCGGTTCAGGAAGTCGGCGAGCGGTGCTCCGGCACGGTCCTCCTCCGGGACGATCACCAGAGTGGCGCCGGAGAACAGGGAGTTGGCGAGTTCGGCGAGGGTGACGTCGAAGCTGGGGGACGCGAACTGGGTGACCCGGTCGCCGGGCCGGGTGGCGAAGCGGGCGTGGGACCAGGCGATGAGGTCGACGAGCGGACGGTGTTCGACGAGGACGCCCTTGGGCCGGCCCGTGGAGCCGGAGGTGTGGATGAGGTAGGCGCCGTTGTGCAGGCGCAGGGGTGCCCGGCGGTCGGCGTCGGTGGGGTTGTGGTCGGGCAGGTCTTCGGGCAGCCGGTCGGTCGCGATGACGGTCGCGTCGCCGGACCAGGCGGTGTGGTCGGTGCCGGAGTGGGTGAGGACGACGACGGCCCCGCTGCCGGCGATCAGGCCGCTGAGGCGTTCGGCGGGCTGGTCCGGGTCGAGCGGGGCGAAGACGCCGCCCGCCTTGCCGACGGCTAGCTGGGCGACGTGGACGTCGGCTCCCCGGCGCAGGGCGACGGCGACGACGTCCTCGGGGCCGGCGCCCGCGGCGATGAGGGCGTGGGCGAGCCGGTTGGCGCGGGTGTTCAGCTCGGTGTACGTGAGGACGTGTCCGGCGTCGTCGACGGCGGGCCGGTCGGGGTGTGCGGCGGCCTCCCGTTCGAAGAGCACGGGCAGGGTGGCGGGTTCGATGTCGGCGGTGTCGGCGTTGAAGGTGTTCAGGACCCGGTCGCGTTCCTCGGGGGTGAGGAGGTCGGTGCGGGGCAGCGGGCGGTGCGGGTCGGCGGTGAACTCCTCGACGGCGCGCCGCAGTCGGGCGGCGATGCGCGCGGCGTCGTCCTGGCCGAGGGCGTCGGTGCGGTAGCTCAGCCGCAGGACCGGCCCCCCGTCGGCCCCGGGGGCGGCGACCAGGGTGAGCGGGTAGTGGGTGGCGTCCCGGCCGGTGACGGCCTCGACGCGCAGCCCCGCGAACTGCTTCTGCTCCGAGCCGCCCCGGTCGTCGTCGGATCCGGTGTCGACGAGGTAGTTCTCGAACACGCAGAGCGTGTCGAAGAGGGGACCGCCGCTGTCGGTGAGCTTCTGGATCCGGGCGAGCGCGACATGGTGGTGCGCCAGGAGGGCGGCCTGTTCGGCGGCGGTGCGCCGGACCAGTTCGGCGAGGGTCTCGTCGTGCCGGATGCGGACGCGTACCGGAAGGGTGTTGATGAACAGCCCGACCATGGACTCGGCCCCGGCCAGTTCGGCGGGCCTGCCGGACACGGTGGTGCCCGAGACGACGTCCCGGCGTCCGGTCAGGTCGGCCAGGACCAGGGACCACAGGGTCTGTACGACGGCGGGCACGGTGACGTCCAGCGCCCGGGCGGCGGCGGCCAGGGTCCTGGCGGAGCCGGGGGGCAGGTCCACGTCCCAGGAGGCCGGCTGGGCCTGCGGCTGCCCGTCGAGACCGGGTGCGAGGACGGTCGGACCGTCGAGGCCGGCCAGCGCCTCGCGCCAGGCGCGCTCGTCGGCCGCGGTGTCCTGGGCGGCGGCCCAGGCCAGGTAGTCGCGGTAGGGGCGGACCTCGGGCAGGGCGGCGGGCGACCCGTCGGCCGCGTACAGGGCGAAGAGCTCCTGGACGACGCGGGCGGTGGACCAGCCGTCCAGCAGGAGGTGGTGGTGGGTGAACAGGAGCCGGTGGCGATCGGGCGCCAGGCGGATGGCGGTGAAGCGGATCAGCGGCGGGCGGGCCAGGTCGAAGCGGGTGTGCCGGTCGGCTTCGGTGAGGCGTCCGGCCCGCCGGTCGCGCTCGGCCGCGTCGAGGCCGGAGAGGTCGGCGTCCTGCCAGGGGAGGTCCACGGTGTGCGGGACGACGGTGACCGGGTCGCCGTTGCGGCGGGTGCGGAAGGCGGCCTTGAGGTTGGGGTGGCGGTTCAGGAGGGCCCCGACGGCGCGGCGCAGACGGTCCGTGTCGAGCGGTCCCGTCAGGTCCAGGCCGAGCTGCACGTTGTAGACGTCCAGCGCGCTGTCGTCGTAGGACGACAGGAAGTAGAGCCCCTGTTGGAGCGGGGACAGCGGGAGTATGTCCTGCAGTCCCTGGGGTGCGCCGGTCACGTGGTCCTCCACTCGTCTTCGAACTCGTCGATTTCGTCCTGGCTCAGCGACAGCAGGCCGAGGTCGGACGGGGTGTGCCCGGCGGCCTGGGTGCGGGCGGCCGCCACCAGGGTCTCCAGGGCGGTGCGCCACCAGCGGTCCAGGACCGCGATCTCCTCGTCGCTCACGAGCCGGCTCGCGTGGTGCCAGCTGACCGAGAGCTCGGTGCCCGAGGGGCGGCGCAGCGCGGTGATGTCGAGATCCACCGCGGTGTGGACGCCGAGCGCGGGGGCCGGACGCCACACGGCGGCCGACTCGGGGCTCGGGGTCCAGGGTTCGGGGGCCGCGGCGTCGTCCTCGCCGATGTCGTAGCGGCCCAGGTAGTTGAAGCCGGTCAGGGGTTCCGGGCGGGCGGCGAGCGCGGCCCCGGACGCGGCGTCCAGGTGGCGCAACTGCCCGTAGCCGATGCCGTGGTCGGGAACCGCGCGGAGCTGTTCCTTGAGCTGCTTGAGGAGCCGTCCGGCCGCGTTCGGGTCCGCGATGGTGGTGTCGGGCCCGGCTTCCGTGAGGCGTCCCCGGAACGGGTACTGGCTGGTGAACCAGCCCACCGTCCGGGCGGGGGCGGCGACTTCGGGGAGTGCGGCGTCGCGGCCGTGCCCTTCGAGCAGTACGAGGACGCCTCTGTCGTTGCGCCAGCGGCTGTGGGCGAGGACGAACGCGGTGAGCAGGACGTCCTGTTCGGTGCAGTGGAACGCGGCGGTCACCTCGTTGAGCGCGGGTTCGGCCAGGTCGGCGGGGACGGTGGTGATCAGCCGGTGGACGGTGTCCGGGGTGTCCGTGGCGGGGTCGGGTTCCCGGCCGTACGGGGCGGGTCCGGCGTCGCCCAGCACCTCGCTCCAGTAGGGGAGTTCGGCGCGACGGCCGACGGCGGTGGCGGTCAGGGCGCGGGACCAGGTGCGGAAGGACGTCTCGACCGGGGGCAGCGGCGCGTCGGGGTCGGCGCACAGCTGGGCGAGGTCGGGCAGCAGGATCCGCCAGGACACCGCGTCGACCACCAGGTGGTGGGCGACCAGCAGCAGCCGGCCCGGTCCCCCGTCGCCGGGGTCGAGGAGGACCGCGCGCAGCATCCGGCCGGTGTGCGGGTCGAGTTCGCCGACGGCGGTGCGTGAGGCCGCCGTGATCGCGTCCGCGAGGGGCGCGGACCCTACGGTGGTCAGCGCGTCGTCGGTGAGAGCCGGGTCCTCGGGAACGCGCAGCGTCCACGTGCCGTCCTCCGTGCCGTCCAGCCGGGCGGCGAGGACGGGGTGGTGGGCGACGAGACGCCCGAGCGCCCGGCGCAGCCGCTCGGCGGTGAGGCCGGGCGGGGTCGTCACCAGGAGGGACTGGTGGTGGGCGCGGTGGTCGCCGCCGCGCCGGCGCAGCGCGTGCATCACGGGCGTGAGCGGCACCGCTCCGGCCCCCGGGTCGTGGACCAGGGCGGCGGCCTCCTCCCGCCGGGCCACCCGGGCGAGGGCGGACACGGTGCGCTGTTCGAAGACGTCACGGGGGCTGATCACGAGCCCCCGCCGCCGGGCGGCGCCGACCAGCACGATGGAGGTGATGCTGTCGCCGCCGAGCGCGAAGAAGCTGCTCTGCCGTCCGACCGCGGGCACCTTCAGCAGGTCGGCGATCAGTTCGGCGAGAACCTCCTCGGCCGGGTCCTCCGGCCGCTCCCCCGCCGTCGGGTCCGCGACGGCGGGCGCGGGGAGTGCGGAGCGGTCCACCTTCCCGCTCACGGTGCGCGGGAAGCGGTCGAGGACGACGACGTCGGAGGGCACCAGGGCCCCGGGCAGGAGGCCCGCGCTGTGGGCGAGCAGATCGGCGGGGAGCGGTGGGGCGGCCGGGTCGCCGGGGGTGACGTAGCCGACGAGGCGTGCCGCGCCCGGCAGGTCGTCGCGTACGAGGACGAGGGCGTCCCGGACGTCCGGGTGGCCGAGCAGGGCGGTCCGCACCTCCGCCGGTTCGATCCGTACGCCGCGCAGCTTCACCTGGTCGTCGGCGCGGCGCAGATACTCCAGCTCGCCCCGCCCGTTCCAGCGGGCCACGTCGCCGGTGCGGTACAGCCGCTCCCCCGGCGCGCCGAACGGGTCGGCGACGAAGCGTTCGGCGGTCCCCGCGCTCCTGCCCAGGTAGCCGAGCGCCAACTGGGCCCCGCCCAGATACAGTTCCCCGCTCACCCCGGGCGGCACGGGCCGCAGCGCCGCGTCCAGGACGTAGGCGCGGGTGCCGGCGCCCGGGGCGCCGAGCGGCACGAGGGGACCTTCGCCGGGTACGGCGGTGCGGGCGGTGACGTCGACGGCCGCCTCGGTCGGCCCGTACTGGTTGACGACGGGGGCCGGGAACACCTCCGCGCAGCGCCGCACGAGCGTGTCGGTGAGGGCCTCACCGCCGCTGAAGACCCACCGCAGCGAGGTGCAGTGCGCCGCGTCCGGTTCGGCCGCGAACAGGGCCAGCATCGAGGGCACGAAGTGAACCGCGTGGACGCCGTGTTCGCGGATCAGCCCGGCGATACGGGCGGGGTCCCGGTGCTCGTCGGGTCCCGCGACGACGACGGCGGCCCCGGCGAGCAGGGGTCCGGTCAGCTCCCAGACCGAGACGTCGAAGCCGGGGGCCGCCTTGGCCAGCATCCGGTCCCCGGGGCCGAGGGGGAAGCGCCGCTGGGTCCAGGCGAGCCGGTTGGCGAGCGCCCCGTGCGGGACGACGACGGCCTTGGGGCGGCCGGTGGAGCCGGAGGTGTGCAGGACGTACGCGGGCTGGGCGGGGTGGGGTGCGGCGGGGACGAAGTCGGCGGGAGCCGCCGGGCGCGGGTCGTCGAGGAGCAGGACGGGCCGGCCGAACCCTTCGGGCAGCAGGTCCCGGTGGGCGCGGTCGGTGAGGAGCACGGCGGGCGGGTTCGCGTCGAGCATCGCGGACAGCCGGGCCGCCGGGTGGTCCGTGTCCAGCGGCATGTACGCCCCGCCGGCCTGGAGCACGGCGTGCGCGGCGGTGACCAGGTCCGCCGACCGGGGCAGGAGGACGGCGACCGGTTCGCCGCGGCGTACCCCGTGCCCGCGCAGCGGGACGGCGAGCGACCGTGCGTCGCCGAGGAGTTCGCCGTACGCGACGGTCCGGTCGCCGTGGATCACGGCGGGGGCGTCCGGCGTGCCGGCGGCGCGCTCGGTGAACTCCCGGGCGACGGACGGCGCCCGCACCGGCTCCTCGGCGGTGTTCCAGGCAGTGAGGAGCCGGTGGTGCTCGTCGTCGGTGAGCAGGCGAAGACCGCCGACCGGCCGGTCGGGCCGCTCCGCGAAGGCGGCCAGGACCCGCTCGTACCAGTCGGCGATCCTCCGTACGGTCGCCTCGTCGAAGAGCCCGGTGCGGTAGGTGATGCCTCCGTTCAGCACGCCCTCGGCTCCCGGTTCCTGGACCAGGGTGACGGTGAGGTCGAACTTGGCGGTGCGGGTGTGCACCGCGACGGGAGTGCTGCCCAGGCCGCCGAGTTCCGGTCCTTCGGCGGTGCGGCTCTGGTAGTTCAGCATCACCTGGAACAACGGGTGGCGTTCCAGGGAGCGTTCGACGTCCAGGAGGTCCACCAGGCGCTCGAAGGGAACGTCGGCGTGGTCGAGTGCGTCGAGCGTGGCCGACCTGGCACGGGCCACGAGCTGGGCCGGGGTCGGGTCGCCGCCGACGTCGGTGCGCAGGACCAGGGTGTTGACGAAGAAGCCGACGAGGTCGTGCACGGCGGCGTCGTCGCGTCCGGCGACGAGCGTTCCGACGGGGACGTCGTCGGTGCCGCCGATCCGGTGGAGCAGGACGGCGAGCGCCGCGTGGGCGACCATGAACGGGGTCGCGCCGGTGCGGGAGGCGAGCCGCCGCAGCCCTGCGCCGACCTCGGCGGAGAGCCCGAACGCGACGATGCCTCCGGCGTGGCCGGTGTCCGGCCGGCGCGGCCGGTCCATGGGGAGGGGCAGTTCCGCCGGGAGTCCGGCGAGCTGGTCCCGCCAGTAGCGGACCTGCCGGCCGATCTCACTGTCCTCGTCGGTCTCGTCGCCGAGCAGCGCCCGCCGGCGCAGCGTGTGGTCGGCGTACTGGAGGGGCAGCGCCGCCCACCGGGGGTCCTGGCCGTCCCGCCGGGCGGCGAGGGCGGCGGCGAGATCGTCGAGCAGCGGGCGCACGGACCATTCGTCCCCGGCGATGTGGTGCAGGACGAGGAGCAGCACGTCGTGGTGCGGGCCCGTCCCGTCCTCGCGGGCCACACGGAACAGGCCGGCGCGCAGCGGCGTCTCCCGCTCCAGGGCGAAGGGCCGGCTCGCGGCCTCGGCCAGCGCGGCGTCCAGGGCGTCCGGCGTCGTCGGCCGGACGGTGAGAGGTACGGGGGCGTCGCCCGGGGCGAGGATGCGCTGGACGGCGCGGCCCTCGCGTTCGGGGAACACCGTGCGGAGCACCTCGTGCCGGGCGGTGAGGTCGGCGAGCGCCCGCTCCAGCGCCTGTTCGTCGAGGGTCCCGGTGAGGCGGAGCGCGATGGGCACGTTGTACGCGGCGGTGGGTTCCTCCTCCAGCCGGTGGAGGAACCAGAGGCGTTGCTGGGCGGCGGACAGCGGCGGTTCGGCGGGGCGCGGAAGGTGCGCCGGTTCCGAGGTCCGGGAGGTGCTCCGGGCTCCGCGCAGCAGGGCGGCGGTCGCCGCCGGGGTGCGCGCGGTGAACAGGTCGCCGACGGACAGTTCCGTGTCGAGGAGTGTCCGGGCCCGTCCCACCAGGCTCATCGCGGACAGCGAGTGCCCGCCGCGCCCGAAGAAGTCCTCGTGCGGGCCGAAGCCGTGCAGTCCGAGGGCGTCGGCGAAGATCCGGCAGAGCAGTTCGGTGCGCTGGTCGTGCGGGGGCAGGTGGCCGGGGCCCGCCGGTTCGGCGGTGCGGGGGGCGGGCAGGGCCGCGCGGTCGATCTTGCCGTTCTCGGTGAGCGGCAGCGCCTCGACGGCGACGAGGTGGGCGGGGAGCTGGTAGTCGGGGAGGCGGGCGGCGAGGCGGGCGCGCAGCGCGTCGGTGTCCAGCACGGTGTCCGGTGCGGGGACCGCGTATGCGACGAGGGCGGGGCCGCCCGGGAGGTCGGTGCGCAGGACGACGGCGGCGCGGGCGACGTCCGCCTCGGCGAGGAGGGCCGCCTCGGTCTCCCCGGGCTCGACGCGGTGGCCGCGCAGCTTGATCTGGTCGTCGGTGCGGCCGAGGAAGTCCAGGGCCCCGTCCGGCCGGACGCGCACCAGGTCGCCGGTGCGGTACAGGCGCTCCCCCGGCCGCCCGTGGGGGTCGGCGACGAAGCGTGTGGCGGTGTCGGCGGGGCGGCCGTGGTAGCCGCGGGCGAGCCCGGCTCCGCCGATGTACAGCTCGCCGGGGACTCCGGGCAGGGCCGGGCGCAGGGCGGTGTCGAGCACCCGGAGGGTCATGCCGTCGAGCGGCCGTCCGATGGGCAGCGGCCCTTCGTCGGGCGCCCCGGGGCCGAGGGGGTGGGCGGTGGCGAACGTGGTGGTCTCGGTGGGCCCGTAGCCGTTGACGAGACGGAGGTGCGGGGCGGCGGCGTGGGCGGCGGCCACGGCCCCGGGGGACACGACGTCGCCGCCGGTCCACACCTCGCGCAGGGCGGTGAACGTCTCGGGGGCGTCCTGGGCGAGGAGGGCGAAGAGTCCGGCGGTGAACCAGGCGCTGCCCGCCCCGCCCCCGGCTCCTGCCTTCTCCCCGCCGGTCAGCAGGGAGCGCCAGCGCGCCGGGTCCAGCGGTGTGTCGGGGGCGAGGAGCAGTTCGCCCCCGCGCAGCAGGGTGCCCCACACCTCGTGGGTGGCCGCGTCGAAGGAGTGCGGCGAGTGGACGAGCACCCGCCGGTGGGCCTCGCCGGCGAACCGGCTGTCGGAGGCGAGGGCGAGGACGGCGCTCTCGGGGACGGCGACGCCCTTGGGCTCGCCGGTGGAACCGGAGGTGTACATCACGTAGGCGAGCCGGTGCGGGGCGGCCGCAGCGGGTGGCGTACCGGTGCGTCCAGCCGGTGCGTGGTCCACGGTCGGGTGGAGCACCGGCACCGGGCCGTACGCGGCGGTGTCGGCTCCGGACCGGCAGACCAGGGCGACCGCGCCGGCCGCGCCGAGGACGGTCCGGACGCGCTCGGCGGGCCAGTCGGGGTGCAGGGGCAGGTAGGCGGCTCCGGCCCAGGCCACCGCGAGTTCGGCGACGACCAGGTCCACGGAGCGCGGCAGCAGCAGGGCGACCACCTGCTCGGGTCCGGCCCCCGCCGCCCGCAGGCGGTCCGCGAACCGGGCGGCGCGCGCGACGAGTTCCGCGTAGCCGACCGGCTGTCCGCCGTCGAGGGGGCGTACGGCGACGGCGTCCGGGGTCCTCGCGGCGACGGCGGCGACGGTGGCGGCGCAGCCGAGGGCGGCGGGTGTGGCCGGCCGGCCGGTGAGGGCGGCCGGTGTCTCCGGCGCGAGGTCCATCTGTCCGGCGGGGAGGTCCGGCCGGTGGGCGAGGTGGTCCAGGGCGCGGGTCAGCCGGTCGAGGACCGCCCGCGCGGCCGGGGTGTCGTAGAGGTCGGGGCGGTGCTTGAGGACGAGCCGCAGTCGACCGCCCTGGAGGGTGATCGCGAGGGTCAGCGGGTAGTGGGTGGCGTCCCGCCCGCCGACGCCGCGTACGTCGAGCCCGGCGGCGCGTTCGCTGCCGGAGAGCGCGTCGTCGTCGAAGGGGTAGTTCTCGAAGACGGTCAGGGTGTCGAGGAGCGCGGGCATGCCCATGAGGCCCTGGATGTCGGCGAGCCCGAGGTGCTGGTGGTCGAGCAGGGCGACCTGGCGCGCGTGCAGGTCGGCGACCGCGTCGCCGAGCGTGCGGGCGGGGGCGGTCCGCACCCGGGTGGGCAGGGTGTTGACGAAGAGTCCCAGCATCCCTTCCACGCCGTCGAGTTCGGCGGGGCGGCCGGACACGGCGCTGCCGAAGACCACGTCGTCGCGTCCGGTGAGCCGGGACAGGACGAGCCCCCAGCCGGTCTGGACGACGGTGTTCAGGGTGGTGCCCGTGGCGCGGGCGCGGTCCTGGAGCGCGGCGGTGAGGGCGGGGTCGAGGACGGTCGCGGTCTCCTCGGGGATCAGGGCGGTGGACGGTGTGCCGGCGGGGGCGGTGAGGGTGGGTTCGGTGATGCCGTCCAGGGCGGTGCGCCAGGCGGCTTCGGCGGCCGGCCGGTCGCGGTCGGCGAGCCAGTGCGCGTAGTCGGCGAAGGGGCGGCGGCGCACCGGGGGGCGTCCGGCGTAGGCGTCGAACAGGTCGGTGAGCAGGAGCGGAGTGGACCAGCCGTCGAGCAGCAGGTGGTGGCTGGTGAACAGCAGCCGCCACCGGTCCTCGGCGGTGCGGATC
The DNA here is from genome assembly GCF_041435495.1 of Streptomyces sp. NBC_01116. Classification (NCBI taxonomy): domain Bacteria; kingdom Bacillati; phylum Actinomycetota; class Actinomycetes; order Kitasatosporales; family Streptomycetaceae; genus Streptomyces; species Streptomyces sp. NBC_01116. The sequence continues at coordinate 8,163,388 of NZ_CP108644.1, read as the reverse complement.
AGGGTGAATCGCAGCAGCGGGGGCCGGTCCGGGGTGAAGGGGCGGGCACGGTCGTCGACGACCAGGGCGGTGAGGGCGTCGTGGCGTGCCCGGTCGTCGGTGACCGGGGCCGGGGCCGGGTTCGCGGGAACGTCCGGGTGGACGCGCAGGTCGTGCTCGGTCCACTCCGGCGGGGCGTCGGCGGTCGTGTACTGCACCAGGCGGCCGGTGGCGAGGCGGCGGAATCCGGCGCGGAGGTTGGCGTGCCGGTCCACGACGGCCCGGGCGGCCTCGCGCAGGCGGCCGGGGTCTAGCGGTCCGCTGATCTCCAGCTCCAGCTGGACGACGTAGGGGTCGGTCCCGGCCTCCTCGGTCAGCGCGTGGTAGGCGAGGCCGTGCTGGAGGGGGGTCAGGGGCAGTACGCCGTCGAGTGCGGGGACCGCCGTTTCGAGCTCGGTGATCTCGTGCTGGTCGAGCACTACCGGGAAGTCGGCCGGACTGTGTCCCGCGAAGCCGGGGTCGTCGCGTCGGCGGACCAGTTCGGTGAGGGCCGAAGTGAACCGGTCGGCGACGGCCCGGATCCGGTCGGGGCCGATGAGGTCGGCGGCGTACGTCCAGCGGACGGTCAGCACGGGACCCTCCGGGCCGTCCAGGGTGGAGGCGTTGAGGTCCAGGACGTGTCCGCCGAGGAGGACCGGCTGCGGTCCCGGGTGCACGGCGTCGGATTCGGGGGCGGGGACCCAGTGCCCGTCCGGGGTGTCGGCGGTGAACCGGCCCAGGTAGTTGAAGGCGATCTGGGCCCCGCTGGGGGCCTGTTGGCGGAGTGACCCGTAGCCGGCGCCCCGGCCGGGGACCGCCGCGAGCCGGTCACGGACGCGCTTGACGTCCTGGCCGACGCCTCCGGTGCCGGGGTCCAGCCGGACGGGGTACTGGGTGGTGAACCAGCCGACGGTGCGGGAGAGGTCGGCTCCGGGGGTGAGTTCCTCGTGGCGGCCGTGGGACTCCAGATCGACCAGGACCGGACCGTCGCCGCCGACCGCGTGGACGAGCGCGGCCAGGAGGAGCTCGTCGGGGCGGGCGTGGAAGGCGGCGGCGGTGGCGGTGAGCAGGGGCGCGGTGAGACCGGGGGCGAGTTCGGTGCGGAGTTCGCCGGGGGTGTGCGGGGCGGCCGCCGCGTCCCGGGGGGCGAGCGGGGCGGGCGGGTCCGCCAGGAGGCTTTCCCAGTAGGGCCGTTCGGGGACGAAGCGTTCGGCGTCGCCGTACAGGTCCTCCGCCCAACGGGCGAAGGAGGTGTTGGGCCGGGCGGGGGGAGTTCCGGTGGCGACGGCGTGCGCGAGGTCGGGCAGCAGGATGCGCCAGGAGACTCCGTCGATGGCCAGGTGGTGGACGAGCAGCAGCAGTCTGCCGTCCCGGCCGGGCCCGCGCGGGAACCAGACGGCCCGGATCAAGAGGCCGTTTTCCGGGTCGAGTTCGGCGGCCCGGGCGCGCGAGTGGGTCTCGATGGCCCGGCGCAGCCCGGCGTCGTCGCCGGTGACCGGGGCGACGGTGAGGAGCGTCGCCGGGTCGGGGGCGGTGCCGGAGGGGGTGAGCCGGGGGCGGCCGTCGGGGTGGTCGGTGGTGACGCGGGCGCGCAGCAGGTCGTGGGTGGCCAGGAGGTGTCCGACCGCGGTCCGCAGCCGGTCCTCGGTGAGCGTGGACGCCACGGTGACCAGCATCGACTGGTGGAAGGCGCCCCAGTGGTCCGGGCTGCGGCGCAGCCAGTGCATGAGCGGGGTGAACGGGGCCGGGACGTTCCGGTCGGAGTCGGCGGGCCGGGGTCCGGCGGGGGCGATCCGGGCGATCACCTCCGCGAGGGCGCGCGGGGTGGGGTGCTCGAAGATCTGCCGGGCGCTGAGCACGAGACCCGACTGCCTTGCGCGGGCGACTAGTTGGATGGAGGAGATGCTGTCGCCGCCGAGGACGAAGAAGGAGTCGTCGCCGCCGGGCCGCGCGTCCAGGCGCAGGATGTCGGCGAACAGGTCCGCCAGTGCGGCGGCGGCGCCGGTCAGCGGGGCGTCGTCGGCGGTGGTGGCCGGGGCGGGCAGCGCCGCGCGGTCCACCTTGCCGGTGGGGCCGAGCGGCAGGGCCGGCAGCACGGTCACGGTCGCCGGGACGGCGTAGTCGGGCAGAGTGCGCGCGAGCGCCGTGCGCAGTTGGCCGGGGTCGAGGTCGTCCCCCGGCCGGGGGACGGCGTAGCCGGCGAGCAGCCTGCTGCCTGGCCGGTCCTCGCGCAGGACGGCGGCGGCCTGGCGTACGCCGGGGAGCGCGGTCAGGGCAGACTCGATCTCGCCCAGCTCGATGCGGAATCCGCGCAGCTTAACCTGGTGGTCGGCGCGGCCCAGGTACTCCAGCTCTCCGTCGGCACGGCGGCGGGCCAGGTCGCCGGTGCGGTACATCCGGGTGCCGGGCGGGCCGTAGGGCGCGGCGACGAAGCGGGTCGCGGTGAGGCCGGGGCGGCCCAGGTAGCCGCGGGCGAGCCCGGACCCGGCGACGTACAGCTCGCCGGGGGTGCCGGGCGGTACCGGCCGCAGCGCCGCGTCCAGGACGAGGGCGGCGGTCTCGGCGACGGCGGTGCCGACGGGGACCGGGCTGTTGTCGTCGGCGCGCAGCCGGTCGGGGTCGCACCGCCAGAGGGTGGCGTCGACGGTGGTCTCGGTGGGGCCGTAGGAGTTGAACATGCGGGTGCGTCCGGCCCAGGCGCGGACGAGGGCGGGGGTGCAGGCCTCTCCGGCGACGATGAGCGTGGTGCCGGGGGCGACGGCGTCGTCGGGGAGTGCGGCGAGGACGGCGGGCGGGACGGTGAGGTGGGTGACGCGGTGTTCGGCGAGGAAGTCCGCGAGCGGTTCGCCGAGCCGCCGGTCGGCGGGCACGATCTCCAGGGCGGCGCCGGAGAACAGCGCCATGACGATCTCCCAGACCGACGTGTCGAAGCTCAGCGAGGCGAACTGGAGGACGCGGTCGCCCGGCCCGGCCCCGAAGGCGTCGGCGAGGGTGCGGGCCAGGGCGGGCAGCCCGGTGTGGGTGACGGCCACGCCCTTGGGCCGGCCGGTGGACCCGGAGGTGTAGATGATGTACGCCGCCGTGTCGGGCCGTTGGGTGTGCCAGTGGCCCGGGTCGTCGGCGGGGCCGGTCGGGGTGCCGTCGATCTCCAGCCGGGAGGCACCGTCGAAGGCGGGTGTTCCCGGGGCGGTGAGGACGAGGGTGGGGGCCGCGTCGGTGAGCATGTGCGCGATCCGCTCCGCCGGGTAGTCCGGGTCGACGGGGAGGTAGACGGCTCCGGTCTTCGCGACGGCGAGCAGGGCGACGACGGCCTCGACGGTGCGGGGCAGCATGACCGCGACCCGGTCCTGTGCCCGTACGCCGTGTTCGACGAGCCGGCGGGCGAGGGCGTTCGCGGCGGCGTCGAGCCCCCGGTAGTCCAGTTCGGTGCGCTCGCCCGTGGCCAGGTCAGGTCCGGCGAGGGCGGGTGCGTCGGGGTGTGCGGCGGCGACGGCGGCGAAGAGTCCGGGCAGGGTGGTGGAGGCGTCACCGTGCGGGGCGCCGACGTCCTCGGGGCGGCCGAGGAGAGCGGTGCGTTCGGCGGGGCCGAGGATCTCCAGCCGGTGCAACGGTGTCGCGGGGGCGGTGACGGCCTCGGCCAGGAGGCGGACCAGGCGGTCGGCGAGTGCCTGTGCGGTGGCGGGTTCGAAGAGGTCCTCGGCGTACTCCAGGACGCCTTCGATGCCGTCGGTCCCGTCGCGTTCGGCGAGGGTGAAGGTCAGGTCGAACTTGGCGGAGCGGCCGAACGCCGGAACGGTCGTGGTGGTGAGCCCGGGGAGCCCGATCTCGCCCGCCTGCCGGTTCTCGTACGCCAGCATCACCTGGAACAGCGGGTGCCGGGCGAGGGAGCGGTGCGGGGCGAGGGCGTCGACGAGGTGCTCGAACGGGACGTCGGCGTGGGCGTACGCGGCGAGGTCGGCCTCCCGCACCCGGTGCAGGAGGTCGCGGAAGGAGGGGTCGCCGGACAGGTCGGTGCGCAGGACGAGGTTGTTGACGAAGAAGCCGACGAGGTCGTCGAGCGCGGTGTCGTGGCGTCCGGCGACGGGTGTGCCGATGACGATGTCCCGGCCCGCCCCGGTGCGGGCGAGCAGTGCGGCGAGCGCCGCGTGGGCGACCATGAACAGTGAGGTGGACTCGGTCCGGGCGAGCGTGCGCATCGCGGTGTGCACCTCGGGCGGCACGGTGAAGCGGGCGAAGCCGCCGCGGTGGCTGGGGACCGGCGGACGCGGCCGGTCGGCGGGCAGCGGCAGTTCGGCGGGCAGGTCGCGCAGAGCGGTCCGCCAGTGGTCGAGCTGGGCTGCGGCGACACCGTCCGCGTCGGGTGCCTCGTCGTCCCAGCCGAGGGTGTCGCGCTGCCACAGGGTGAAGTCGGCGTACTGGACGGGCAGCGGCGGCCAGGCGGGCGCGTCTCCCCCGCTGCGGGCGGCGTAGGCGGTGGCGAGGTCGGTGAGGAGGGGGCGGGCGGACCACTGGTCGGCGGCGATGTGGTGGACGACGAGCACGATGAGGTGCTGGTCGGGGGCGATCCGCAGCAGGCCCGCGCGCAGCGGCACGTCCCGCTCGACGTCGAAGGCCCTGCCCGCCGTCTCCTCGACGTACTGCCGGAGTTCGCCCTCGGCGCCGGTGGCCTCGGTGACCGTGAGCGGATCGGCGAGGTCGGACGCGTCGACGATGTGCTGGCGCGGCCGGCCGTCGGTGGCGGGGAAGACGGTGCGCAGCGCCTCGTGACGGGTCATCACGTCGGTGACGGCGGCGCGCAGGGCGGGGACGTCGAGGGGGCCGGTCAGCCGGGCGGCGAAGGGGATGTTGTAGTCGGCCCCGATGCCGTGGAGCTGCTGGAGGAACCAGAGCCGGCGCTGCGCCGGGGAGAGCGGCAGCTCGGCGGGGCGCGGCCAGGGCCGCAGCGGTTCGGGGGCCCGGCCCGCGTGCTGGGCGCGGCGGGCGAGGGCGGCGACGGTCGCGGCCTCGAAGACGTCGCGCACCGACAGGGACACGTCGAGAGCCGCCCGGATCCGGGAGGCGAGGCGGGTCGCGAGGAGGGAGTGGCCGCCGAGGGCGAAGAAGTCGTCGTCGGCGCCGACCTGTTCGCGTTCGAGGATCTCCGCGAAGAGGTGGGCGACGATCTCCTCCTGCGGGGTCGCCGGGGCGCGCCCGCCGGGGGTGGCGGCCTCCGGTTCGGGCAGGGCGTTGCGGTCGAGCTTGCCGTTGACGGTCAGCGGCCAGTGGTCCACGGGGATGACGGCGGCGGGGACCAGGTAGTCGGGCAGCCGTTCGCGCAGGGCCTCGCGGAGCCGGTCCGGGGCGAGCGGGCCGGCGGCGGGGGTGGCGTAGGCGAGGAGCCGGGTGCCGCCGCCGGGGGCGGGGCGGGCGAGGACGACGGCGTCGGCGACCTCGTCGAGTGCGGCGAGTGCGGCGCGCGCCTCGCCGGGTTCGACCCGGAAGCCCCGGATCTGGACCTGTTCGTCGGCGCGCCCGAGGTAGTCGAGTTCGCCGTCCGCCGTCCAGCGGGCGAGGTCTCCGGTGCGGTACATGCGGGCGCCGGGCGCCCCGTACGGGTCGGCGACGAAGCGGGTGGCGGTGAGGGCGTACCGGCCGAGGTAGCCCCGGGCCAGGCCGGGCCCGGCGATGTACAGCTCTCCGGTGGCCCCGGGAGCGACCGGGTGCAGGGCGGAGTCGAGGAGTCGGGCGGCGAGGTCGTCGAGCGGTCGCCCGACGGGGCTCGTGGGGGTGTCCGCGGCGGCCGTCCCGTCGGCCTCCAGCGTCCGGTGGGTGACGTGCACGGTGGTCTCGGTGATGCCGTACATGTTGACCAGTTCGGGACCGTCGTCGCCGTACCGCTCGAACCAGCCGGCGAGCCGTCCGGGGTCGAGCGCCTCGCCGCCGAACACCACGGTGCGCAGCGCGAGTTCCATCTCCTCGGAGGCTCCGAGGAGGACGTCGGCGAGCTGGTGGAAGGCGGACGGGGTCTGGTTGAGCACGGTGACGCGTTCGCGGCGCAGGAGGGCGGCGAACTCCTCGGGCGCGCGGGTGGTGGCGCGCGGTACGACGACGAGGCGTCCGCCGTACAGCAGGGCCCCGAAGATCTCCCAGACGGAGAAGTCGAAGGCATAGCTGTGGAAGAGCGTCCACACGTCGTCCGCGCCGAACCCGAAGTCGTCGTCGGTCGTGTCCAACAGCCGGAGCACGTTGTGGTGTCCGACGACGACGCCCTTGGGGCGTCCGGTGGAGCCGGAGGTGTGGATGACGTAGGCGGCGGCGCCCGGGGAGATGGCGGGGGCGGTGTACGGGGTGTCGTCCGGGGCCGCCGCGGGGAGGTCGTCGAGCGTCAGCCATCCAGCGCCGGGGCGGTCGGCGGCTCCGTCGGTCGCGGGCAGGCCGTCCCGCTGTCGCGGGGAGGCGGTGAGGCCCACCACCGGTCGCGCGGAGGCGAGTTGGGGGCGGATACGGTCGGCGGGGGCGTCGGTGGGCAGCGGCAGGTAGGCCGCACCGGTCTTGAGGACGCCGAGGATCGCGCCGATCTGCTCGGCGGACGGTTCGAGCGAGAGGGCCACGAAGGTGCCGGGGCCCGCACCGTGTGCGCTGAGCAGATGGGCCATCCGGTCGGCGAGGGCGGTGAGTTCGCGGTAGCTCAGGGCTCGGTCGCCGTCGGTCACGGCTGTCGCGTCGGGGTCCAGGGCGGCGGCCCGCGCGAACCGCTCGGGGATGGACCCGGTCGGCGCTGCGGCCTCGGGGGCGAGGGCCTCTCCGTCGTCGAGGACGCGGCGGCGGTCCCGCGCCGTGAGGAGTTCCACGGTCCCCGCCGGGGCGGTGGGTGCGGTGGCCAGGGCCTCCAGGACGCGGACGTAGGCGGTGCCGAGGGCCCGAGCGCGGTCGGCGGTGAGGAGGTCGGGCCGGTAGCGCAGGGCGATCCGGGTCTCGGGGCCCGGGTGGACGACGACGGTGACGGGGTAGTGCGTGGCGTCCTCGCCGCGGACGGACCGCACGGTGAGGCCGCCCGCCGCCTGGGCGTCGGCGAGCCCCCGGGTGTCCACGCCGAAGTTCTCCACCACCAGCAGGGTGTCGAACAGCTCCCCGGTTCCGGCCAGTCGCTGGAGGTCCGGGAGCCCGAGGTGTTCGTGGCCGAGGAGCTTCGCGCGGCCTGCCTGGAGGGCGGTGGCGATGTCGGCGAGCGGGGCGCGCGGGGGTGCGTGCACGACGACCGGGAGGGTGTTGATGAACAGGCCGATCATGGACTCGGCGCCGTCGAGGTCGGCGGGGCGGCCGGAGACGGTGGTGCCGAACGCCACGTCCGCCCGGCCGGTCAGCCGGGCCAGCGCTGTGCCCCAGGCCGCCTGGTGGACGGTCGCCGCGGTCAGTTGCCGGGCCGCGGCGAAGGCCCCGAGGGCTTCGCCGGTCGGGGCGGAGAGCCGCAGGTCGAGCTGGACGGGGGCCTCGGGCACGACCGCGCCCGTGGCGGCGGGTGCGAGGAGGGTGGGTGCGGTCAGCGGGGCGAGCGCCTCGCGCCAGGCGCTGATGGCGGCGGGCCGGTCCTGGGCGGCCAGCCAGGCCAGGAAATCCCGGTAGGGGCGGACCGCGGGCAGGGCGGGTGCGGCGGGGGCCTTGGTGTGCTGGGCGTAGGCGGTGAACAGCTCCTTGCCGAGCAGCGGCACCGACCAGCCGTCCAGCAGGATGTGATGGGCGGTCAGGATCAGGGTGTGGTCCTGGTCGCCGTGGCGCAGCAGGGTGAGCCGCAGCAGCGGGGGCCGGGTCAGGTCGAAGCGGTGGCCGCGCTCCTCGTCCAGGATCCGCTGCTCCTCGGCCCGCTGCCGGCCGGGGTCGGCGTCCCGCAGGTCGATCTCCCGCCAGGGCACCTCGGCCGCGCGGGGGATCGCCTGGACGGGCCGGTCGAGACCTTCCTGGAGGAACGCCGCCCGCAGGTGGGGGTGGCGGTCCAGCACGGTGTCCGTCGCGCGCCGCAGCGCGGGGGTGTCGAGGTCGCCGCCGAGGCGGAAGACCAGACGCATGGTGTAGACGTCGAGTCCATCGGTCGCCCCGGGGGCTCCCTGAGCGTCGGAGAGGTCCGCGTGGAAGAGCAGGCCCTCCTGAAGGGGCGCCAGGGGAAGGATGTCTTCCAGGCCGTGGTCCGCACTCACCGGTTCCTCCATCGCGCTTCGAGCATGGCTGTCTGTTCGGGGCTGAGCGGGGACAGGCCGTGGGCGGGCCTGTCGGTGAGCCGGTCCGCGGGCGGGTCGGCGGGCCCGGCCGTGGGCTCCGGTTCCGGGGGCGGCGGGGCGTCCGTGGCGAGGGCGGCCAGCGCGCGCTGCCAGCAGTCGGCGAGGGCGTGCGCCGCCCGGTCGTCGAGAGCCGCCGGGGCCCAGGTGAGCCGGGTGTCCAGCTGGGGGCCCTCGGGGGTGTCCCGGGTGAGGGCGTTGATCTCGACGGCGTGCGCCATGGTCAGCGCGTCGTCGATCGCGCCCCCGAGCACGCCGGCCCCGGGCGCCGGAGTCCAGGCCGCTCCCCCGCCCGTGGGCGCCGTGCCGAACCGCCCGAGGTAGTTGAACGCGACCAGGGGTGCGCCGGGGCCGTCCGCCTCCCCCCGCGGTGAGCCCGCCGGGGGCTGCGCCCCGTACCGCAGCAGGCCGTAGCCGATGCCGCTGTCGGGCAGGCGCGCCAGGTGGTCGCGGGTCCGGGCGAGGGTGTCGCCGGGCCCCTCGGTGGCCGTCGCGGTCAGCCGTACGGGGTAGAGGCTGGTGAACCAGCCGACGGTACGGGAGAGGTCGGCGCCGTCCTCGATCTGCTGTTCCCGGCCGTGTCCCTCGACATGGGCGGCGAAGTCCACCCGGTCGCGCCCGCTCCACTCGCGTACGGCGCGGGCGAGGGCGGTGAGCATGAGGTCCTGGACGCGGGCGCCGTGGCGTTCGGCTGCCCCGGTGAGCAGGGTGCGGGTGTGTGCGCCGTCGAGGGTCCGGACCAGGTGGCGTGCCTCGGCGACCGTGCCCAGGGCGAGCGGCGCGGCAGGGCGGGACGCCGCGGTGGGAGGCAGGCCCGGGGCGGGGAGCCGGTCGGGGGCGGGGAGCCGGTCGGGGGCGGGGAGCCGGTCCGGCGCAGCCAGTATCCCCTCCCAGAGCGGCAGTTCGGCGGTGCGCTCGGACACCTGCCTGCCGAGTACGTGGGCCCAGTTCCGGAACGGGGTGGTCGCGGGCGACAGGTGCGGGGCGCGCCCCTCGGACACCGCGTTCCAGGCCTCGGCGAGGTCGTCGAGCAGGATGCGCCAAGAGACGCCGTCGACGGCGAGGTGGTGGACGACGAGCAGCAGCCTGCCGGGCTCCCCGGCGTTCCCCGGATAGCTGCGGGCCCGCACCATCAGTCCCCGGGGCGGGTCGAGCCGGGCGGCGAGCTCGTCGACCTCGCGGATGAGGGCCTCGGGGCTCGACCCCATACCGGGCGGTCCCTCGTCCAGGGCCGGGGCGGGGGCCTCGTCCGGCTCCGGGATGACGAAGGTCCCGGCGTCCAGGTCGATGCGGGCGCGCAGGACCGCGTGGTGGCGCAGGACCGCGCCCAGCACCTCGGCCGTCTCCTCCGGGGTGATCCCGGGCGGCAGGGTCAGCACCATGGACTGGCTGAACCTGCCGGTGGGGCCCGGCCGTTCGGACAACCACCGCATGATGGGCGTGAGGGGCACGGGCCCGCTCTCCGGGAGGGCGGGAGCCCGGAGGCCGGGAGCCGGGTCCGGCTCGCGGCCGGAGACCAGCGCGGCGAGCGCCCGGACGGAGGGCTGCTCGAAGACCTCGCGCGGGGTGATCCGCAGACCGGCGGCGCGGGCGCGGGCGACCAGCTGCATGGAGAGGATACTGTCGCCGCCGAGGGCGAAGAAGCTGTCCTGCGCGCCCACCGACGGCAGGGCCAGCACCTCGGCGAAGAGTACGGCCAGCGTCTCCTCGGCCGGTCCTTCGGGAGCGGTGTCGCCGGTGGCCGCGCCGAAGTCGGGAGCGGGCAGCGCGTCGCGGTCGAGCTTGCCGTTCGCGGTGACCGGCAGCCCGGGAACGGTCACGAAGGCGCTGGGCACCATGTGGTCGGGCAGGACGCGGGCGAGGGCGGCGCGCAGGGCGGTGGTGTCGGGCTCCGACGCCCCGGGCTGCTGGTCGGTGACGCCGGACGGCGCGGCGCCCGCGGCTTCGGCCGGGTACGCCGACGGGACCAGGTAGGCGACCAGCCGGCGCGGGCCCGCCGGGTCGTCCTGGCGCAGCACGACGGCCGCCGCGCGGATCTCCGGGCGGGCCTGGAGGGCGGCGACGATCTCGCCCGGCTCGACGCGGAAGCCCCGGACCTTCACCTGGTCGTCGGCGCGCCCGTGGTAGAGCAGGGAGCCCTCCGGCGTACGGGACACCAGGTCGCCGGTGCGGTACATGCGGCTGCCGGGCGGGCCGTCCGGCTCGGCGGCGAAGCGTTCGGCGGTGAGCCGGGGGCGGCCCAGGTAGCCCTGGGCGACGCCGGGTCCGGCCACGTACAGTTCGCCGGTCCCGCCGGGAGGCACGGGCCGGAGCAGGGTGTTCAGGACGTGGACGCGGACGCCGTGCAGCGGGGTGCCGATGGGCGGGGTCGCGCCGGGGTCCAGGGGTGCGCTCATGGTGACGCAGGCGGTGGCCTCGGTGGGCCCGTAGGCGTTCACCATGCGGCGGCCGGGGGCCCAGCGGGCGGTCAGCGGTGCCGTGCACGCCTCGCCGCCGACGATCAGGGTCCGCAGGCAGTCGAGTCCGTCCGGTTCGAGGCCGGTGAGGGCGGTGGGCGGGATCAGGGCGTGGCTGACGCGGCGGCGCCCGATCGTCTCGCCGAGCAGCGGTCCGGCGAGCGGTCCGGGTTCCGGGACGACGAGGGTGGCGCCGGTCGCCAGGGCCATCAGCGTCTCCATCACGGAGGCGTCGAACGACGGGGAGGCGAGCTGGAGGACCCGGCTGCCGTCGTCGATGCCCAGCCGTTCCGCCTGGGCGGTGGCGAGGGCGGCCAGGCCCCGGTGCGGGGTGACCACTCCCTTGGGGCGGCCGGTGGAACCGGAGGTGAAGATGACGTAGGCGGGGTGGTCGGGGGTGACGGCGGGCCGCGGCGCGGCAGGCCGGCCCGGCGGTGCCGGCGCGTCCGTGAGCAGCGCCGTCGGGTAGCGGTCGGCGAGCGCCCGGTGGGTGAGGATCCCGGCCGGGCGGGCGTCCTGGAGCATCCCGGCGATGCGGTCCTCGGGGTAGTCGGGGTCGATGGGAAGGTGGGCGGCGCCCGCCTGCTGGACGGCGAGCTGCGCGACGACCAGGTCGACGGAGCGCGGCAGGACCACCGCGACGAGCTGCCCCGGACGGATGCCGGCGGCGTCCAGGGTTCTGGCCAACTCTCCTGCTCGCCGGTCCAGTTCCGCGTAGGTCAGGGTGGCGTCGGGCGCGTCCACGGCCACGGCGTCCGGCCGCCGGTCGCGCTGTTCGGCGAAGAGCCGGGCCCAGGTGCGGGCCGCCGGTGCGGGCGGTCCGGCGCGGTGTGCGGTGAGCGCCGTGCGTTCGCCGTCCGTCAGCGGGTCCAGTGCGGCGACGCGGGTGTCCGGGGCGGTGACGAGCGTCCGCAGCAGGTGTTCGACGCGTGCGGCGAGGTCCCGTGCGCGTGCCGGGGTGACGGCCGCCGGTCGGTAGGTGAGGCGCAGGGTGAGCCGTTCGCCGGGCACGGCGGCGAAGGTCAGCGGGTAGTGGGTGGCGTCCCGGCCCCGGATCTCCTCCAGGCCGAGGCCGGTGGCCCCGGCGAGCGCGGGGATGCCGTCGGCCGGGTAGTTCTCCAGGGCGGTGAGGGTGTCGAAGAGGACGCCGTGTCCGGCGGCCCGCTGGATGGCGGCCAGGCCCAGGTGGTGGTGCGGCAGCAGTGCGGTGAACTCGTCCTGGACGCGGGCCGCCAGAGCGCCGAGTGTCTCCTCGGGGCGGATGCCGACGCGCACAGGAACGGTGTTGACGAACAGGCCGATCATGTCCGTCACACCGGGCACCTCTGCGGGCCGGCCGGAGACGACCGTGCCGAAGACGACGTCGCGCCGTCCCGTGTGGGCGCTCAGCACCAGCCCCCACGCGGTCTGGGTGAGGGTGCTCAGGGTCAGTTCGCGTTCCCGGGCGAACGCCGCGAGCCGGGCGGTGAGTTCCGCGTCGACCACCACCGTGCGCTGGTCGGGGAGTTCCTGCTCGCCGGGGTCGTCGGGGACGAGCCGGGTGGGCTCGGTGACGCCGGCCAGCGCGTCACGCCAGGCGTGGGCGGCGCCCTGCTCGTCCTGGGCGTCGAGCCACGCGCGGTGGAGCGGGTAGTCCGGCGGGGCGGGCAGTTCCCGATCCGCGTAGGCGTGCAGGAGTTCGCGGACGAGGAGAGGCAACGACCAGCCGTCGAGCACCAGATGGTGTCCGGTGAGGACGAGTTCGCAGGTTTCCGAGCGGCGGACGAGCGTGGTGCGCAGCAGCGGCGGCGCGGCCAGGTCGAAGCGGCGGCGGCGTTCGTCGTCGGCCCGCCGGACGGCTCGGCGCTCCTGCTCCTTCGGCTTGCGGCGGCGCAGGTCCAGCTCGTCGAACTCCGTTTCCGCCTCCGCGTGCACGCGCTGCGTCCAGCCGTTCCCGTCGCCGGTGAACGCGGTGCGCAGGGGTGCGTGGCGGCGGACGACGGTGCGCAGCGCGGCGCGCAGACGGTCGGTGTCGAGGTCTTCGGTGAGACGGATGACGACCTGGACGTGGTAGACGTCGAGCGGGTCGCCGTCGGCGCCCGTGGACCCCGGGCCGTCGTACTGGGAGAGGAAGAGCAGCCCTTCCTGGAGCGGGGTGGGCCGGCCCTGGGCACCGTCGTCCGGTGCGGCGGGAAGGGCACGGGTCGGGGCCGCCGGGGTGGCGCGCTCGGCGACGGTGAGCAGGCCGGCGACCGTCCGGTGGCGGAAGACGTCCTGGGGGGTGAAGACGAGTCCGGCCTTGCGGGCCGCGCCGACGAGCTGGATGGACAGGATGCTGTCGCCGCCGAGGGCGAAGAAGCTGTCGTCGACGCCGATGTGCTCGGTCCGCAGGAGTTCGGCGAAGAGGGCGGCGAGCCGCAGCTCCTCGTCCGTGCGGGGTGCGGTCCGGGTCGCCGGGGAGGTGAGGCTCGGGGCCGGGAGCGCGGCGCGGTCCAGCTTGCCGTTGGCGGTGACGGGCAGGTCGGGCAGCGGGATCAGGGCGGTGGGGACGAGGTGCGCGGGGAGCCGGGCGGCGAGGTGTTCCGCCACACCGGCGGGCAGCGCGGAGCCGCCTCCCGTACGGGGGACGACGTAGCCGATCAGGTGGGTGGCGCCGGTGGCGGGGTCGTCGTGGGCGACCACGGCGGCGGCGGCGATCTCGGGGTGGGCGTCGAGCACGGCCCGGATCTCGCCGGGCTCGACCCGCTGGCCGCGCAGCTTGATCTGGTCGTCGACCCGCCCGAGGTGCTCCAGCGTCCCGTCGGCCCGCAGCCGGGCGAGGTCGCCGGTGCGGTAGAGGCGGCTGCCGGGCGGGCCGTAGGGGTCGGCGACGAAGCGTGTCGCGGTGAGGGCGGCGCGGCGGTGGTAGCCGTACGCCAGTTGGGCTCCGGCGAGATACAGCTCGCCGGCCGCGCCGGGCGGGGCCGGGCGCAGCCGTGCGTCCAGGACGAGGGTGGTGGTGTTCCACACCGGGCGGCCGATGGGGATGTGTCCGGAGGCGAGGTCGGCGGCGGTGACGGGGTGGGCGGTGACGTCGACGGCGGCCTCGGTCGGCCCGTAGAGGTTGTGCAGCTCGGCGCCCGGGGCGAGTCGCAGCAGTCCTCCGGCGGCGGCCGGGGTGAGGGTTTCGCCGCTCGCGAGGACGCGGCGGAGGGTGGCGCAGTCGTCGGGGGCGGCGACGCCGGTGAAGGCGGTGAGCATCGACGGCACGAAGTGGACGGTGGTGACGCGGTGTTCGCGCAGCAGCCGGGCGAGCGTGGCCGGGTCGCGGTGGTCGTCGGGTCCCGCGGTGACGAGGGTGGCGCCGGCGAGCAGCGGCCAGAAGAGTTCCCAGACGGATACGTCGAAGGTCGCCGGAGTCTTGAGGAGGACGCGGTCGTCCCCGGTGAGCCGGTAGGTGTCCTGGGCCCAGCGGAGCCGGTTGGCGACGGCGCTGTGCGGGACGGAGACGCCCTTGGGGCGGCCGGTGGAGCCGGAGGTGAAGAGGAGGTAGGCGGGGTCGGCGGGGCGGGGCGGGTCGAGGACCGTGCTGAAGCGGGGCACCTCGTCGGCGGTGACGTCGAGGGTCGGCAGGTCGCCGACCGCTTCCTCGGGCAGGGGTGCGGCGGGGTCGGTGATCAGCAGGGCCGCTTCCGCGTCCTGGAGTTGGGAGCCGATGCGCGCGGCCGGCTGGGCGGGGTCGAGCGGCAGGTAGGCGGCGCCGGCGCGCTGGACGGCGTGGACGGCGAGGACGAGTTCGGCGGAGCGGGGCAGGGCGACGGCCACGGTGTCGCCGCGTCGGACGCCGTGTTCGGTGAGGAGTCCGGCGAGCCGGTCGGCCTCGGTGTCGAACTCGCGGTAGCTCCAGCCGCGGGTGCCGTCGCGCAGGGCCTCGGCGGCCGGGGTCCGGGCGGCCTGTTCGCGCACCAGGTCGACAAGGGTGCGTGCGGGCAGCGGAGTGCCGGGGCCGGTCGAGTCGGCGAGCACCCGTCGTGTCTCCGCCCCGTCCAGGACGGGCACCTGGTCGACGGGCAGACCGGGGTGGGCGCAGAGCCGGTGGAGCAGGGCGGTCAGCCGGTGGGCGAGGGCGTCGACGGTCGGGCGGTCGAAGAGGGCCGTGCGGTAGTTGAGGGCGGCGCGCAGCCCGTCCGTTCCGGGTTCCTCGACGACGGCGAGGGTCAGGTCGAACTTCGCCGCGCGGGTCTCGACGAGTTCGACCTCGGCGGTGCCGGGTCCGAAGGGGTGGGTGCGGTGCGGGGCGTTCTGGTGGATCAGGGCGACCTGGAAGAGCGGGTGGCGGGAGAGGGAGCGCTGCGGGGCGAGGGCGTCGACGAGTCGTTCGAAGGGCAGGTCGCCGTGGTCGAAGGCGTCGAGGTCCACCGCGCGGACCCGGGAGAGGAGTTCGGTGAAGGTGGGGCTTTTCGAGGTGTCGGTGCGCAGCACCACGGTGTTGGCGATCAGGCCCGGCAGCTCCTCCAGCGCGGGCTCGCCCCGGCCGCTGAGCAGGGTGCCGATCGGCAGGTCGTGGCCCGCGCCGTGCCCGGTGAGCAGGACGGCGAGGGCGGACTGGAGCACCATGAAGAGGGTCGCGCCGTTCTCGCGGGCGATCCGGACGGCCGCCCGGTGGGTGTCGGCGGGGATGGTGAACTCCACGGAGTCCCCGTGCTCGTCGACCTCCGCCGGCCGGGGCCGGTCCAGGGGCAGGGTGATCTCCTCGGGGGCTCCGGCGAGCGCCGTGCGCCAGTAGGCCAGCAGCCCGTCCTCCCGGGCCGCTGTCGCCTCGCGGTGCCAGAGGGTGTAGTCCGCGTACTGGAGCGCGGGGGCTCCGGGCGCCGGGTGGTCCGGGTCGAGTTCGGCGGCGTACAGCTCGGCGAGGTCCCGGACGAGGGGCCCGGTGGAGGCCTCGTCGTAGGCGATGTGGTGGACCACGAGCAGCAGGGCCCGCTCGTCGCCGGGGCCGGTGAGCAGATGTGCGCGCAGCGGGGGCCGGTCGGCCAGGTCGAAGGGCTCGGCCGCGAGCCGCCTCGCCGCGTCCTCGGGGCTCTCGCCGTCCAGGAGTGCGGTCGTCAGGGGTACGGGGGCGGCCTCGGGCAGTACCTGCTGGACCGGGCGTCCCTCGTGCTCGGGGTAGCAGGTGCGCAGGATCTCGTGGCGCCGGGTGAGGGCGGCGAGGGCGCGGCCGAGGGCGTCCTCGTCGAGGGCGCCGTGCAGCCGCAGCAGCAGGGGTACGGCGTAGGTGAGCGCGGATCCGCCGAGCCGGTGGAGGAACCACAGGCGGGCCTGGGCGGGCGACAGCGGGAGCCGTCCGGGGCGTTCGGCGGCCGGCGCGAGCGCGGGGACGCGGGCGTCCGGGGCGCGGGTGAGGCCGGTGAGCCGCGCGGCGAGGGCGGCGACGGTGGGGGCTTCGAAGAGGGCCCGGACGGGGACGTCGAGGCCGAGTTCGGCGCGGACGCGGCCGGCGAGGCGGGTGACCAGCAGGGAGTGGCCGCCGAGGGCGAAGAAGTCCTCGTCCACGGCGGCGGGGGCGCGGCCGAGGACCTCGCCGTAGAGCCGGGCGACGAGGTGCTCGTGGGCGGTGCGGGGGGCGCGTCCGGCGGGCGGCTCCCCGGCCCCGGCGTCCGGCAGCGGCAGGGCGGTCCGGTCGAGCTTGCCGTTGGCGGTCAGCGGGAGCCGGTCGAGGGCGACGAAGGCGGTGGGCACCATGTACGCGGGCAGCCGTGCGGCGCAGGCCGCGCGCAGGTCGGCGGCCCGGACGCCGCCCGTCGTATAGGCGACGAGACCGGGCCCGGTGGGCAGGTCCTCCCGCAGGAGAACGGCGGCGGAGCGGGCTCCACCCGGGTCGCACAGCACGGCCTCGATCTCGGCGGTCTCGATGCGGAACCCGCGCAGGGAGACCTGGCTGTCGGCCCGGCCGAGGTAGAGGAGCGTGCCGTCGCCCGACCAGCGGGCCAGGTCGCCGCTGCGGTACATGCGTGCGCCGGGCGCGCCGAACGGGTCGGCGACGAAGCGTTCGGCGGTCAGCGGATGACGCCCGCGGTAGCCGCGGGAGAGCCCGGCCCCGGCGACGTACAGCTCACCGGTGACGCCCGGCGGGACGGGGCGCAGGCGCCGGTCCAGCACGTAGGTCCGCAGGTCGTCGATGGCCCGGCCGACGGGGCTCACGCCCGGGACGGGGGCCCCGGGGGCGAGGTCGTGGGTGGTGACGTGCACGGTGGTCTCGGTGATCCCGTACATGTTGACCAGCCGGGGCCCGCCGGGGTTCCGGAGCCAGGGCGCGAGGCGGGCGGGGTCGAGTGCCTCGCCGCCGAGGACGATCAGACGCAGGGCGGGCGGGAGGCCGGGCGAGCCGGGGGCGGTGAGGGCCTCGGTGAGCTGGTAGCAGGCGGACGGGGTCTGGTTGAGGACGGTGACGCCCTCGTGGTGCAGCAGCTCCAGGAATTCGTCCGGGGACCGGGTGACGGTGCCGGGGACGATGACGAGGCGGCCGCCGTGGAGGAGGGCGCCCCACATCTCCCAGACGGAGAAGTCGAAGGCGTAGCTGTGGAAGAGGGTCCACACGTCGTCGGGGCCGAAGGCGTCCTCGGCGGTGGCGTCGAAGAGGCGGGCGAGGTTGCGGCCGGTGACGACGACGCCCTTGGGGCGGCCGGTGGAGCCCGAGGTGTAGATGAGGTAGGCGGCGTTGTCCTGACGCGGCGGCCCGGTGCGTTCCGCGTCGGTGACCGGGCCGTCCGGCTGCCGTCGCCGACTCCCCGCATGGGGTTCGTCGTCGAGGGCGAGTACGGGAGCGGTGCAGGTGGCGGGGGCGCTGCCGACGGTCGCCGTGTCGGTGAGGACGAGGGCGGGGGCGGCGTCCTGGAGGGTCCAGGCGATGCGGTCCTGGGGGTGGGCGGGGTCGACGGGGACATAGGCGGCCCCGGTCTTGGCGACGGCGAGGACCGCTTCGACGAGGGTCGTGGAGCGGGGCAGCAGCAGGGCGACCCGGTCCTCGGGGCCGACCCCGTACGACATCAGCAGCCGCGCCAACGCGTTGGTGCGGGCGTCGAGATCGGCGTAGGTGCAGGTGTCGCCCCGGTCGGTGAGTGCGGGGGCGTCGGGGTGGTCGGCGGCGGCGCGGGCGAACCGGTCGAGGACGGAGGGGGTGCCCCGGTGGTCGCCGGTCGGGTTCCACCGGCGCAGGAGGGTGTCCTCCTCCCCCGCGGTCAGGAGGCCGATGGAGCCGATGGGGGTGTCCGGGCGGGCCACCGCGCGGGCCAGGACGGCCACCAGCCGGTCGGCGAGCGTCCGGACGGTGGTGGCGTCGAAGAGGTCGGCGCTGTAGTTGACCGCCCCGTCGATGGAGCCGCCGGCGAGGTGGTCGGTGAACCCGACGACGAGGTCGAACTTCGCGGTGTCCGTCTCCCGCAGGGTGAACGCGGCGTCGAGTCCGGGTGCGGTGAACGGGATCGCGGTGCGGTTCTGGTACGTCAGCATCACCTGGAACAGCGGGTTGGCCGGACCGCGTTCGGGGTTGACCTCCTCCACGACCCGCTCGAAGGGCAGTTCGGCGTGGTCGAAGGCGTCGAGGTCCACCGCCCTTACCCTGCCGAGGAGTTCGCGGAAGGTCGGGTCTCCCGACAGGTCGGTGCGCAGGACGAGCGTGTTGACGAAGAAGCCGATCAGTTCTTCCGTGCGACGCTCGCCCCGGCCGGCGGTCGGGACGCCGAGGGGGATGTCGTCCCCGGCCCCGAGTCCGGCGAGCAGGGCGCACAGTGCGGCCTGGGTCACCATGAACGGGGTCACTCCGGCGTCGGCGGCCAGGGAGCGCAGACCGGAGGCGACCTCGTCGGGGACGGTGAAGGAGACGAACCCGCCGCGTCCGGTGGGCGCTTCGGGCCGGGGCCGGTCGGTGGGCAGGTCGAGGACGGCGGGTGCGCCGAGGAGCGTCCGCCGCCAGAAGTCGATCTGGTTCCCGAGGTGGCCGCCGTCCAGGAGGGTGTGCTGCCAGTGTGCGTAGTCCGTGTAGCGGGCGCCGAGCGGCGGCAGGTCGGGGGGCCCTCCGGCGAGCCGGGCCCGGTAGGCGGCGGACAGGTCGGTGAGCAGCGGTTCGACGGACCATTCGTCGGCGGCGATGTGGTGGATCAGCAGCAGGACCCTCGTGCGGTCCGGTTCGGTCAGGACGGTGGCGCGGAAGGGCGGTTCGGTGGCGAGGTCGAAGGGTTCGGCGCTCAGCGCGCCGAGCGACTCCTCCGCCGCCTCGGGACTCCGCGCGGTCCTGAAGCGGACCGGTGCGGCCCGGTCCAGGATGTGCTGGACCGGCGCCCCGTCCGCCTCGGGGAACACGGTGCGCAGCACGGCGTGCCGTTCGGCCAGGTCGCCGACGGCGGCGGCCAGCGCGTCGCGGTCGACCTCTCCCGTGAGGGTCAGGACGAAGGGCAGGTGGTAGCCGGGGCCGGGCTGGAGGCGGCTCAGGAACCACAGCCGCGCCTGGGCGGGCGAGAGCGGCAACGGTCCTTCGTGGGTGACGGGTTCGAGTGGGGGCAGTGCGGTGTCCGGGGTCGTCGGCCGGGCGGCGAGCGCGGCGACGGTCGGGGTGTCGAAGACCTGCCGGACGGAGAGCGGCCGGCCGAGGACCTCGGCGGCCCGGCCCGCGAGTCGGGCGGCGAGCAGGGAGTGACCGCCCAGGGCGAAGAAGTCGGCTTCCGCGCCGACCTGTTCGAGGCCGAGGAGGTCGGCGAAGAGCGCGGCGAGCAGTTCCTCGCGCTGCCCGGCCGGGGCGCGTCCGACCGGTGCGGCGGCCTGCCGGGGCGCGGGCAGGGCGGCGCGGTCGAGCTTGCCGTTCGGGGTGAGGGGGAGGGCGTCGAGCGGCAGGCAGAGGTCCGGGACGAGGTGGCCGGGGAGCACGGCTCGCAGTTCCTCGCGGACCCGGGCGGCGGTGGCGGTCCGGGCCTCGGCGGAACCGGTGAGCCCGGTGAGGTGGGCCACCAGGCGGGGGCCCGACCCCGACGGGTCCTGGTGGGCGACGACAGCCGCGTCCTCGACGGCGGGGTGGGCGCGGAGTGCCGCGGCCACCTCTCCCGGTTCGACTCGGTGGCCGCGGATCTTCACCTGGTGGTCGGCGCGGCCGACGATCTCCAGTACGCCGTCGGCGCGCAGCCGGGCGAGGTCGCCGGTACGGTACATGCGGCTGCCGGGCGGGCCGCAGGGGTCGGCGGTGAAGCGTTCGGCGGTCTGCCCCGGGCGGCCCAGATAGCCCTGGGCCAGTCCGTCACCGGCGAGGTAGAGCTCGCCGGTGACCCCGGCGGGCAGCGGGACCAGACCCCGGCCGAGGACCAGGGCGCGGGTGTTCCACAGGGGCGTCCCGATGTGCGGGGTCTCGGCGTCGGCCGCGTCGAGGCGGCCCGCGGCGGACCAGATGGTGGTCTCGGTGGGCCCGTACAGGTTGACGAGGTCCGCGCCGCGGGCGACGAGCCGTCCGGCGAGGTCGGGGGCGAGGGCCTCACCCCCGGCGAGGGCCAGCAGCCCGCGCACCGCGTCGGGCGCGGTGTCCAGGAGGGCCCGCCACAGGGAGGGGGTGGCCTGCATGACGGTGGGCCGGGCGGTGTCGACGAGTCCGGCGAGGAGGGCGGGGTCGCGGACCTGTTCCCGGTCGGCGAGGATCACCGTGCCGCCGGTGATCAACGGCAGGAACAGTTCGAGGACGGCGATGTCGAAGCCGACGGTGGTGACCGCGAGGAGGCGTTCGCGGCCGTGGAACTCCAGGGTGTCGGCCAGGCAGAGCAGGAAGTTGACGACGGCGGCCCGGGTGACGACCACGCCCTTGGGGCGGCCGGTGGAGCCCGAGGTGTGGATGACGTAGGCGGGTGAGTCGCCGTGGGCGGGCCGGGGCGCGAGCGGGGCGGCCCCGGCGGCGGCGCGCACGGTCGCGGGGTCGTCCAGGAGGAGGGCGGTGACCGGATCCGCGTCGAGGGTGCGGGCGGTGGCGCTGTCGGTGACCAGGAGCGCCGGTGCGGCGTCGGCGAGCAGCATGCGGATCCGCTCGGCCGGGAAGCCGGGGTCGACGGGGAGGTGGGCGGCCCCGGTCCGGGCGACGGCGAGCAGGGTGACGAGGAGACCGGCGCCCCGGGGCAGGCTGACGCCGACGAGGACGCCGGGGCCTGCCCCTCGTTCGGCCAGCAGCCGGGCCAGCCGGGCGGACCGCGCGTCGAGGTCCGCGTAGGTGATCTCGTCGGCCCCGCTGATCAGGGCGGTGCGGGCGGGTGTCCGGGCGGCCTGGGCGGCGCACAGCTCGGCGAGCGAGGTGGCCGGGACGGGGTGCGGATCCGGTGCCGCGCCCCGTTCGCCGGGGGCGGTGGCGGGGGTGACGACGGCTGCGGTGCCGGTGGTGACGACGGGGCGTTCGGGGGCGGCGGTGACCTGGTCGAGGACGTGCAGGAACGCCCGGGCGAAGCGGTCGGCGGCGGAGGCGTCCCAGAGGTCGGTGCGGTATTCGAGCTGCCCGGCCGCCCCGGTCGCCGGGTCCTCGCTGATGGTGCACTGGAGGTCGAACTTGGCGGTCCGGGTCGTGACGAGGCGGGGCCGGCCACTCTGGCCGGGCAGCACGGGCCGGGCGGGAAACTCCTCCCGTACGGCGAACAGCACCTGGAACAGCGGGCTCACCCCCGGCAGTCGGGGCGGGTTGACCTCGGCCACGATGCGCTCCAGCGGGAGGCGCTGGTGGGCGAGGGCGGTGAGGTCGTCGTCCCTGGTCCGCTCCAGCAGGTCCAGGAAGCTGGGCGTCCCGCTCAGATCGGTGCGCAGCGGAAGGGTGTTGATGAGGAAGCCGACGCTGTCGCGGAGCGCCTCGTCGTCACGTCCGGCGACGGGCGTGCCGATGACGAGGTCGTCGCCGCAGCCGAGCTGGGAGAGGGTGGCGGCGAACGCGGCGTGCAGCACCATGAAGGTCGTGGTGCGGGTGCTCCGGGCCAACATCCGTACGCGTTGGTGCAGTTCGGCGTCGATGGCGAAGTCGTGGGTGCGGGCGGGGCCGCCGGCCCGGACGGGCCGTGGCCGGGCCCACGGCAGGGTCAGCTGTTCGGGGGCTCCGCTCAACCGGGTGCGCCAGTAGGCCGCGTCCTCGTCCTCGCTCGCGGTCACGAGGTCCCGCTGCCAGAGCGTGAAGTCGACGTGGTCCACGGGCGGGCGCGGAAGGTGGGGGCCGGTGCCGCCGAGACGGGCGGTGTAGGCGACGGCGAGATCATCGAGGAGGGGCGGCAGCGACCATTCGTCGGCGGCGATGTGGTGCAGGACGAGCAGCAGCGTCTGCCGGAGCGGCGCGCCGGTCTCCGCTTCGGCGACCTCGGGTTCGGCAACGCCCGGTTCGGCAAACTCCGGTTCGACAGAAATCGGTTCAGCGATCCCCGGTTCGACAGCCCTCGGTTCGGCAGCCCCCGCCTCGGCACGATCCGGTTCGACGGTGAACAGGACGGCGCGCAGCGGGGTTTCGCGCTCGACGTCGAACGGCCTGGCCGCCTCCGCCGTGACACGTTCCGGTAACCGCGCTTCACTCACACCGACTTCTCTCAGCCCGGGTTCCGCCGCCGCGATCTCCAGCACCTGCTGCCAGGCCTCTCCGTCCTGGACGGGCAGCACGGTGCGCAGGATCTCGTGACGGTCGGCGACGTCGCGGAGCGCGCGCCGCAGCGCGTCCGGGTCGAGGCGGCCCGTGATGTCGAGCGCGAGAGGAATGTTGTACGAGCCGTCCTCGCCCTGGCTGCGGGCGAGGAACCACAGCCGCCGCTGCCCGAAGGAGAGGGGCGGCCGCGCGGGCCGGGGCCGCCGGACCAGCGGCGGCGCACCGGCCGCCCGGACGGGGACTCCGGCGTTCTCCGCCCGGTCCGCCTCCTCCAGAACGGCGGCCAGGCGGGCCGGGGTCGAGTGATCGAACAGGGCACGCACGGGCAGTTCGGTCCCGGTGCGGGAGCGGAGCGCGGTCACCAGCCGGGCTGCGGACAGCGAGTGCCCGCCGAGGAGGAAGAAGTCGTCGTCGGGCGATGCTCCGCTGCGGCCGAGCACGTCGGCGAACAGGTCGCACAGCAGCGATTCGGCCCCGGCCCGCGGGGCGCGCCCGGCCTCGGGGCCGGCGGAGGGCCCGACGCCGGGCAGCGCGGCCCGGTCGGTCTTGCCGTTCGGGGTCAGCGGCAGCCGCTCCAGCGCCACGAAGTGGCCGGGCACCAGGTGCTCGGGGAGCTGCTCGGCGAGCGCGCGGCGCAGCGGACCGGCCCAGCGGTCGTCCCCCGCCGCCCCGGCCACGGACTCCTTCCGCGCGGTCACGAGAACGCAGTAGGCGGCGAGGGTCAGGCCTCCGCCCGGTGTGGGAACGGCGGTGACGGCGGCCTCCGCGACCGAGGGGTGCGCCAGCAGGGCGGCCTCGATCTCGCCGGGCTCCACGCGGTGACCGCGGATCTTCACCTGGTGGTCCGCGCGGCCCAGCACCTCCAGGGTGCCGTCGTCGCGGAACCGGGCCAGGTCACCGGTCCGGTACATCCGGCCGCCGGGCGTCCCGTAGGGGGCGGCGACGAAGCGCGTCGCGGTGAGGGCGGGGCGGCCGAGGTAGCCGTCGGCGACCCCGTCCCCCGCGAGGTGCAGTTCGCCGGTCGCTCCGACGGGGGCGGGGGCGAGGGTGCGGTCCAGGACGTAGGCGCGGGTGCGGCGCACGGGCCGGCCCACGTGCGGCGGTGCGCCGTCGCCGAGGACGGCGGCGGTGGACCAGATGGTGGTCTCGGTCGGCCCGTAGAGGTTGACGAGCCCATCTGCGTGCCGGGTCAGGCGGTCCGCCAGGTCGGCGGGGAGCGGCTCTCCTCCGCTGAGCGCGCGCAGGCCGCCCAGGGCGTCCGGGGCGGCGTCGGCGAGGACGCGCCAGAGCGAGGGGGTCGCCTGCATCACGGTGGGCGTGCTCGAACGGATGAGCGCGGAGAGCGCGAAGGGGTCGGTCACGTCGTCGTCGGCGGCGAGCACCACGGTGGCCCCGCCGAGGAGCGGAACGAAGAGTTCGAGGGCGGCGATGTCGAAGGAGACGGTGGTGACCGCGAGTAGCCGGTCCTCGCCGGACAGGTCGAGCAGCCGGCCCATGGCGGCCAGGAAGTTGGCGAGGGCCAGGCGGGACACGACGACGCCCTTGGGGCGGCCGGTGGATCCGGAGGTGTAGATGACGTAGGCCGGGTCGCCCGGGTGACTGTCCACCGGGCCACCGGGATGGGACGTCTCCGGCGGGGCAGGGCTGTCGGCAGCCCTGGTCGCGGCCTCCGCACCGGTTTCCGGACGGCCCTCCGTGCCGGTTGCCGCACCAACCTCCCCGCCGGCCTCCGCATCCGTGTCGGGAAGTGTTCCGTCCAGGGCGACGGTGAGCCGGGGCAGACCGGCGCCCCAGGGGTGGGCCCGGTCGGTGACCAGGAGGAGGGGGTCGCTGTCCGCCAGCATGTACCGCAGCCGGTCGGCCGGGTAGCGCGGGTCCAGCGGTACGTACGCGGCTCCCGCCGACGCGACGGCCAGCAGGGCGACCAGGAGCGCCTCGCCCCGGGGAAGGGCGACGGCGATCAGACTGCCCCGGCCCGCGCCCCGGGCCGTCAGGGCCGAGGCCAGCCGACCGGCCCGGTCCGCCAACTCCCCGTAGGTGAGGTGGCCGTCGCCGCAGCGGAGGGCCACCGCGTGCGGGGTGCGACGGGCCTGGTCCGCGAAGCCCTCGACCAGGCCGGGGGCCGGGGCGGCTTCGGCGTCCTCGTCGGCCGGAGCGTTGAACTCCTCCAGGACGCGCAGGCGTTCGGGCTCCCCCAGGAGTGCGACGCGAGCCCCGGGGAGGCCGGGTTCCGCGCGGGAGAGGCGGTCCAGGAGAGCGGCGAAGCGGTGGAGGTGGGCGTCCAGCTCCTCGGGTCCGTACAGGTCGGGGCTGCCGTCCAGGACGAGGTCGAGGCCGGTGAGGCCGTCCGGGCCGCCCCGTCCGCTAACCGTGACGTTGAGGTCCTCGACGGCTCCGGCGGCCAGCGAGTGGACCGCGCCCGCGCAGTCGCCGAAGGTGAGGTCCGTGGCGAACGGCTTGATGTTCAGCTGGGGTCCGACGAGCCGTCGGCCGTGCCCGAACAGCTGGAGGTCGCGGCGGAGTCGCTCGCCCCGGTAGCGCTGGTGGCGGCGCTGGCGGCGCAGGGTCGCGGTGACGCGGCGCAGCAGGTCGCCGACCGGCTCCCCTTCGTCGACGGTGACCCTGAGCGGGACGACGTTCACGGCGGTGACGGGGGTGCGGGCGAGGACGCTGCCGGTGCGGTTGCTGACGGGGAGACCGATGACGGCTTCGGGCGCGCCGGTGAGCCGGGTCAGGTACAGCGCCCACGCGGCGGTCACGGCCTCGGGCCAGGTGGCGCGGGACCGCTGCGCGAAGGCGGCGAGCCGTTCGGCGTCGTCGGCGCCGAGGGTGAGGCGGCTGCGCAGGAAGCGGGGGGCGACGCGGGTGGGCGCGGTGCGTGCCGGGGTCGGCGGGTGCGGACGGTCGGCCAGCAGGTCCTGCCAGAACCGGGCGTCGGCGGCGTGCTGTTCGGAGTCCGTGTAGCGCCGGTCCTCCTCGACCGCGTCGCGGAGCGAGCCGAACGACGTCGCGGGGGGTTCGGTGCCCGCGCACGCGTGGCCGTAGAGCTCGGCGACGCGTGCGGCGAGGCGGGCGTAGCCGTAGGCGTCGAGCAGGATGTGGTGGCAGCGGTGGTACCACAGCCACCGCTCGTCGCCCGTGCGCAGCAGCGTGTGCCGGTAGAGCGGGCCGTGCTCGATGTCGACCGGGGTGGAGCGCTCTTCCTCCATCCAGGCCAGGGCGGCGGCGCCCGGGTCGTCGGCGGTGCGGAGGTCGAGGACGTCGGGGCCGGCCGGGCGGATCGCGCCGGTTTCCTGGTGGACGTCGTCGCCGTCGGCGGTGAAACGCACGGAGAGGCCGTCGGCCTCGTCGACCGCCCGGGTCACGGCAGCCGTGAACGCCCGCTCGTCCAGCGGCCCCGTCAACTCGACGTATTCCGCGGTGAGATAAACGGGGTTCGCCGGGTCGATTCGCTGCGCGGACCAGAGACCGAGCTGGGCCTCGGTCAGCGGCAGACGTTCGCGGTGGGTGCTCATGCGCATTCTCCCGGCAGGAAACCTCGGCCGGATCTCCCGGTGAGGTGGACAGGTTCGTGGGCTGGGCGCGCCGGAGGGCACGCGGACGGGACCGTCGGCGCGACGGTGTGACGGTGGGCGGCGGATGCGGGGCGGATCAGGGGCGGGGCGGGCGCGGGGGTGCGCCGGGACCGGCCGGTGGTGCGGGCCGGTGCCCGGTGCGGTCGCGCCGCGGGCGCGGGTCAGGCGTGCGGTCTGTGGCCGTGGTGGGGGGCGAGGTCCATGACGGCTTTCGGCTGCACGACGAAGGGACGCATCATCATCATGTCCTCGTGCTCGTAGACGTGGCAGTGGTGCATGAACCGGCCGGGCGGGCCGTCGAACGTGGCCCCGACGGTGATGAGCTGTGCGGGTGCGAGCGAGATGACGTCCTTGGGTCCCCGCTCGGCCGCGGTCAGCGGGGCGCTCCCGCGCCGGCGGATCGGGGTGGTGGTGCCGGCTCCGTAGCCGCCGCCCGCCAGCTCGAAGTAGGTGAAGGAGCTGACGTCGTACACCTCGCGGCTCAGCCCCTGGAACGCGACCGCGTGGAGGTGCATCGGGTGCGGGTAGGCGCCCGCGGACTTCTCCAGGCTGAGGAATCTCCAGCGTTCGGTGGCTCCGGCGGCGACGGTGAAGCGCACCGGGTCCTCGAAGGTGGCGGAGACCCGCCGGAAGGTGCGGACCGTGCCGCGCTCGTCCTGGATCTGGACGATTCCGTCGATGGGGAGCTTGCCCTCGGGGGCCTCGGTCTCCTCCATCTCCCAGAGTTCGGGGTCCTTGGGGTAGACGGGAGTGACGATGACGAGGCGTTCGGGGGCGGAGGCCGGGGGCTCGACCGGGGTGAAGGAGGTCGCGAGGCGTTTCGGCGGGACGAACGTGTCGTGCCCGGCCCGCGAGGCGACGCGGAACTCCATCAGGTCGGGGCGGGCTCCCGGTTCGGGCAGGGCGTTGACGAGCCGGAGCCGTCTGCCGCGCAGGGCGGAGAAGTCCACCAGGAGGTCGGCGCGTTCCCCGGGGGTGAGCGGGACGCCGCCGGTGACCGGGTCGGGCTTCGGCAGCAGACCGCTGTCCGTACCGATCAGCCGGAAGGCGTCGGCGGAGAGTTCCCCGCCCTCCTCGTCGAGGATCTTCAGGAGGTAGGGGCGGTTGTTCGAGGCGTTGAGGGCGCGGAAGCGGTACCAGCCCGCCTCCACCTCCAGGTGCGGCCAGATCACCCCGTTGACCAGGTTGAACGGTCCGGTGAAGGGGCGGACCAGTTCATAGGGGTCGTCGACGACGACGATGCCCTTGTAGAGGAGGTCGCCGGTGAACGCCCCGTCGTCGTCGAGGTCGAGATTGCGGTCGAAGAAAACGAGGGGGATCTCCCGGTCGCCGGATGGCAGTCGTAGCCTTCGCTCCTCCTCGTCCCGGATGAGGTAGGTGCCCGCGCCGAGGCCGGTCATCACGTTGAGGTGCGTGATGTGCATGGCGTGGTCGTGGTACCAGAGTCCGGCGGCGGGCTGCTCGTTGGGGTATTCGGCGAGCTGGGCGGCGCCCGGCAGGACGGCGTTCTCCGCCCAGCCGTCGTTGCCGCCGCCCGTGACGGCTCCGTGCAGGTGCACCACGGCCCATGGGGGCAGCGCGGCGACGTCCGCGCGCGCCGCGGCGCCCTCCCGGCCCGGCCGGTCCCACATGAGGGGCAGTTCGGGGTCGTAGGCGAACGGGACGCGGACGGCCGGCAGCGGGTAGTCGCCGGTGAGGTCGTTCTCCCAGGCGATACGGAGTCGGCTGCCGCGCCTCGCCTCGATGGTCGGCCCGACGTGTGTGCCCTCGTACGTCCACAGCCGGGTGTGCGGGAGGCTGCGGTGGAGGCGTACGCGGGCCGAGCGCATCGTGACGGTCAGCTCCCCCTTGCGTCCGCCGATCACCCGGGGCACGGGCAGCGGATCCAGGAAGGGCACGAGGGTCTTCGCCGCCCTCACCGCGCGGGCGGCGTGCTCGGCGGCGGCCCCGGTGAGCCGGGGCCCGGCCTCCCGGGCCTCGCGGACGGCGTCGGGCAGGTCGTCGAGCGGGGTGCCGAGGGCCGCCGTCATCAGGGCCGACCGGGGCGGGGCAGTGGCGGCCGCGGCACGGCCGGATCCGCCGGGGAGGGCGAGTCCGGTGCCGAGGGCCGCCCCCGCGCCGACGACGCCGGCTCCGACGAGGAACCCTCGGCGGGCGACCAGGTCCGACAGCTTGGGGGGAGTTCTCATGTGGGATCGGCCGCCATGCTCTCTATCAGGCTCTTGGGCCGTAGATCGGTCCAGTTCCGCTCGACGTAGTCCAGGCAGGCCTGGCGGGTGTCCTCCGGATGGGCCACGGTCCATCCGGCGGGCACCTCGGCGAACGCGGGCCACAAGGAGTGCTGCCCTTCGTCGTTGACGAGCACCAGGTAGGCGCCGTCCTCGTCCTCGAACGGATTGGTCACCGCATCCTCCAGCTACTTAGGTAAGGCTATCTTTACTTGATCGCTAGCGACCCTACCCACCTGCTCCGCGGTTGACTCACCGAATCCCTCAACTCACTTTCTCGACACCGCTTTTGATGGCTTGAAATGACCGCCCCGGACACCTAGGCGTCCGGGGCGCCCGCTCACGCGGTACCGGTGCCGCGCCGCTTGAACAGCACCCATCCCAGGTACGCACCGCCCAGTACGGCGGTGGTGACGCCCACCGGCAGCAGGTTGTTGCGCTGGGACTCCTCCACGACGTGCACCCATCCGACGTGCCGGTCGGCCCACACCAGGGCGGAGAAGAACTGGCTGGAAGAAAGATGCGCGGCCGAGAGCAGTCCGGCGCCCACCGCCCCTGCCGAGGCCAGGCTGACGCCCGGACTGCGACTGACCATGGCGGCGATCTGCGGGGCGGCCAGGGCGATGAACGGGATGGGCCCGGCACTCGCCACCGCGACCCCGCACAGCCCGATCCCCAGCACCGTCAGGGCGAGCCGCGAGCGGTTCACCCGGACGCCCAGACCGGTGGCGAGATCGTCGCCGAGCTCCATCATCCGCAGCCGCCTGCCGAACAGCAGCACCGGCGGCAGGAGGAGCACCAGGGCGACGGCCATGATCTGCACGGAGCTCCAGCCCCGCCCGTTGAGCGTGCCGACGAGCCAGATGTGCGCGTTCTGGGCGTCGTTGAGGGAGGACCGGGTCAGCAGGTAGGAGTTGACCGATCCGAGCATCGCGGTCACGCCGAGGCCGATGAGGACCAGCCGGATGCCGTGCAACCCTCCCCTGCTCGCCAGCACCGAGACCAGCAGAGCGGTGACCAGGCCGCCGACGATCGCTCCGGCCGCCACCGAGGCGGCGGCGCCCCCGAACGTCACGATGACCAGGATGGCCCCGGTCGCCGCCCCGCTGTTGAAGCCGATGACGTCGGGGCTGGCGAGCGCGTTGCGCGACACGCTCTGGAAGATCGCGCCGCTCATGCCGAGTGCGGCGCCGACCAGGATCGCCAGCAGGGCCTGGGGCAGGCGCTCCTGGTTGACGAAGTGGACGGCCAGCCGGTCCCCCGTCCCGTGGAACAGGGCCCGCGCCACGTCGGGCACCGGCACCGGGTAGGAGCCGACGCCCAGGCTGACCAGCAGCAGGAGCGCCGCGAACAGCAGGGCGCCGCCGCTCACCAGGACCGTACGCCGGTGCATCCGGAAGCTGACCCGTCCGGACCACCACCGCACCGGCCGGGCGGCGTCCGACGTAGCTCCGCCCGCGTCCGGTACCGGACGGATCTCCGTCGCCGTCACAGCGAAGCCTCCTTGCGCCGGCAGACCATCGCGATGAACACCGGGGCCCCGATCACCGCTGTCACGGCGCCGACCTCCAACTCGTCGCCGGGCAGGGCCACGCGGCCGATGATGTCCGAGAGCAGCAGGAGCACCGGAGCCAGCACCATCGAGTACGGCAGCACCCAACGCAGGTCGGGCCCGGTCAGCCAGCGCGCGACCAGCGGAACGACCAGGCCGACGAAGCCGATCGGCCCGGCGGCCGCCGTCGAGGCCCCGCAGAGCAGGGTCACGGCGATCACCGCGGCGATCCGGGTCCGGGCGATCCGGGCCCCGAGCGCTCGGCCCAGCTCCTCGCCGAGGGCCAGGGAGTTCAGCGGGCGGGCCAGCAGCAGGGCGATCAGCAGGCCGACGGCCACGAACGGCAGCAGCTGCACGACGAGTTCGGGCTCCCGTCCGGCGAGCGATCCGACCATCCAGAATCGCAGGTAGTCGTAGGTCGCGGAGTCGAAGACGGTGAGCCCGGCGATGACGCCGCTCAGGCTCGCGCTCACCGCGGCCCCGGCCAGCGCGAGGCGTACGGGCGTGGGCCCGGCCCTTCCGGAGGCGCCGAGCACGTACACGATCACGGTGGTGAGGGCCGCGCCGACGAAGGAGAACCACACCAGCGAACCGAAGCCGGCCAGGCCGACGATGCCGATGCCGAACACGACCGCCGCCGAGGCTCCCGCGTTGACGCCGAGGAGACCGGGGTCGGCCAGGGGGTTGCGGGTGACGGCCTGCATGACCGCTCCCGCCACGCCGAGCGCCGCACCGGTCATCAGGCCGACGAGCGTGCGCGGCAGGCGGAGTTGGCGGATCACGTCGGTGGCGTAGGAGCCGTCGTCGTTCCAGAGCGCGGTCCACACCTGGCCGAGCGTGGTGTCCTTGGTGCCGATCCAGGTGCTCAGCATGACGAGGAGCAGGAGCAGTCCGGCCAGGACGAGGAGGCCGCCGCCGCGCAGGGCGGACCGGACGGCGGTGGGTTCCGGCTGCGGCTTCCGGGCGGCGGACCGGCGGCCGAGGGCGGTGGCCGGGGCGGTCACGTCGGTGTCCCGCCCGTCCGGAGAGGCCGATGGGGGCTCTCGTGTAACGCCTGCGGCGCGTGAGGCCCCCAGACCCCAGAGCCGAACATAACCACCCGCATGGTGCAGCCTTCCGTCGCGTCCGCTGTCATCGCGGCGGCGCAGCACGCCACCAACCAGCCTTTCCCACAAGCCGGTTGACTGGTACGAGCGAAACGGAACCCCCGCGAAGTAAGGCTGACCTTACCCAAGAAGGCATCGGCTGAGGAGCCCGGCCGGGCGAGGCGGCGGCGCGGCCGGCCCGGCCCGGCCCGGGACAGGGGGACCGGTCAGAGCCCGAGGTCGCTCAGACGGGCCTCGTAGCGGATGGTGAGGTCCTCGGAGTCGCCGGCCGGGTTGTCCCAGAGGGCCTCCAACTCGGAGCGCACGGCGTCGGGCAGCGCCTCGTACCGCTCGGACCAGGTGTCGGAGTTCGGTATCCAGTAGCCGACGACCTTGAAGCGGTCCGCCGGGAGCCCGAGGTCGCGACGGAGGTAACGGCGCACCGAGCGCAGGGCGTTGGTCTCCCCCGCGACCCAGACGTATCCGCCGGCGAGGTCGGTGCCGGGCGGGACGGCGGCGGCCACCAGGTCGGCCAGGCGGCTCGGCCCGTGACCGTTCCCGCCGTAGGTCCAGGTGACCTTGGAGTCGGAGGGCTCCCGCAGGGGAAGCACGGCCGAGGGCCCGGGCGCCTCCAGCACCACCCGGGTCCTGATGTGGTCCGGCGTGTTCTCCAGCAGACGCGCCGCCGCGGGCAGGCCGGTCTGGTCGGCGACCAGCACCTGCCAGGAGAGGTCGGCCGGGGGGCTGTAGAGGCCGGTGGGATCATTGACGCCCACGACGTCCCCGGGCCGCGCCTCGGCGGCCCAGCCGGATGCCACACCGCCCTCGTGCAGCACGAAGTCGATGTCGACCTCGCCCGCCTCCGGGCGCACGGCGCGGATCGTGTAGGTGCGCATCGGTGCGACGGGCCGCCCCTCGGGGGTCTCCCATCCGCCCTGCTCGGTCGTCCGGGGCAGCGAGACGTCGGTGCGGTCCGGACCGTGCGGAAGGAAGATCCGCACGTACTCGTCACCGACCCCGGTGGTGGTGAAGCCCGCCAGGCCGTCCCCGTGGAGAGTGACGCGGGTCATGGTTCCGGTGAGCGGCTGCACCCGGGCAACGACGGCTCGGTGGATCGTCATGGACTCTGCCCCTTCGTACGCGTGGTCGGCCTGAGCGTCTCGCCCGCCGGGACGAGAGAACCGAATTGACTTAGGTCAGCCTAACCTTCCACGGGCGGCAGATCGATACGGCATCGCCCGACGGCCGATCACATGTCGGACATGTCTACTGCCGTGACGCCGCTGACCCAGGGGTGTCTAGCATGACGGGATGAGTCGACTGCCGAACCCCCACGCCCGGCGTTCCGTACTCCGCCTGCTGGGCGGCGCCCTCGTGTCCGTGCCGCTCGCCGCCTGTGGCACGGAAGCCGACTCCCCGGCGCCCTCGCCCGCCGGGAAGCCCGCCGGATCGCCCTCGGCCGCCGCGCGGGACGCCGGGCGCGCCTTCGCGGCGCTGGAGGAGGAGTACGCGGCGCGGCTCGGCGTGTACGCCGTCGACACCGGGACCGGGCGCACGGTCGCCCACCGTGACGGGGAGCGGTTCGCCTACGCCTCCACGTTCAAGGCGCTCGCGGCTGGGGCCGTGCTCCGCGAGCACGGACTGGGCGGGCTGGAGCGGGTCGTGACGTACCGCCGTGAGGATCTGGTCGACCACTCCCCCGTCACCGAGAAGCACGTGGCCACCGGAATGAGCCTGGGCGATCTGTGCGACGCCGCCGTGCGCTTCAGCGACAACACCGCGGGCAACCTGCTGTTCGACGCGGTCGGCGGGCCCCGGAAGCTGCAGGCGGTGCTCGCGGAGCTGGGGGACGGCGTGACCCGGATGGAGCGGCGGGAGACCGAGCTGAACGAGTGGACTCCCGGCGCCACCCGCGACACGAGCACGCCCCGGGCCCTGGCCGGGGATCTACGGGCGTTCGTCCTGGGCGACGCCCTCGGCAGGCCCGAGCGGGCCCGGCTCACCCAATGGCTCACCACCAACACCACCGGCGGCGAACTCATCCGGGCAGGAGTCCCGAAGGGGTGGACCGTCGGCGACAAGACCGGGGCGGGCAGTACGTACGGGACGCGCAACGACATCGCCGTGGTGTGGCCGCCGAAGGCCGCGCCGCTGGTGCTGGCGGTGCTCTCCAACCGCACGGACGCGGACGCCGACTACGACAACGCGCTGATCGCGAAGGCGGCGTCCGCGGCCGTCTCCGCCCTGACCCGGTAGCAGGGCATTCCGTGGCGGACTGCTCAGGACTCGTCGAGCACGGCGTCGATCTCGCCGAGGAAGTCGTCCAGGTCGCCCGGGTTCCTGGAGGTGATCAGCGGCCAGCCCGCCGCGTCGTCGCGGACCACCGGCTTGTCCACCCAGGTGCCGCCCGCGTTGGTGATGTCGGTCCGCAGCGACGCGTAAGAGGTCAGCGTCTTGCCCCGGACGTAGCCGCCCTCGACCAGTGCCCACGGCCCGTGGCAGATGGCGGCCACCGGCCGCCCGGAAGCGGCGAACGAGCTGACGATCCGGGTGGTGGCGTCCTCCAGACGCAGCGAGTCGGCGTTCAGCGTGCCGCCCGGGACCAGCAGCAGGTCGTACGCGGCGGGGTCGACGTCGTCGAGCGTGAGGTCGGGCCGCACGGTCTCGCCCGGATCGCGGTCGCCGACGAGGGTGCGGATCCCGTCGGCGGAGACCGCCGCCACGCTGACCTGCGCCCCGTGTCCGCGCAGGTGTCGGACGGGGACGACGAGTTCGTCCTGCTCGACCCCGTAGTTGGTGACGATGGCCAGGATCCGGCGGTCGTCGAGAGCGGTGGAGGACATGGGCTGCTCCGTTCCTTGTGTGTCGTTGGTGTCGTTCGTCCGTCGCCGTTCCCACGGTCGTGGTCGTCGGGGCGGGTCTCGTAGGCCGTGTCGGCCGGGGGTGATGCCGGCGAGGTGCCGGCAGGATCGCTCATCCGGCCGTGATCCGGACGCATTCCGCGACGGTGTCGCGCAGGCTCCCGGTCCGCGCGAGGACCTCGCGCTGGATCCGCGCCCCGTTCCCGCGCCGGTCCACGGCGGCCAGGGCCCGCTCCACGGCCACCAGGTCCCCGCTGTCCTCCAGGGCCTCCCGGACATGGTCCACCAGGGCCCGCAGGACGTCGGGGGCGGGCTCCGGACGCAGGGTGCGGGGGTGGACCAGCCGGTCCTCCAGACCCGATCGGCCCGCCTGCCAGGAGGCCGCACGCAGCAGGGACGTACTGACGTCCCAGGGCGGCTCACCGGCCCGCCACTGACGTGCGGCCGTGTCCACCAGCCCTCGTACCAGCGTGGCCAGCAGCACGGTGTCGGCCGGATCCAGGCAGACGTCCGCGATCCTGACCTCCACGGTGGGGTAGCGGTACGAGAGGCGCGCGTCGAAGTAGACCATCCCCTCGTCCCGGAGCACCCCGGTGCCGACGAGGGACCGCACCCGGGCGTGATACGCCTCCGCGGAGCCGTGGACGTCCACCGGACCGGCCGACGGCCACCGTCCCCACACCTGGCTCCGGTAGCTGCTGTACCGACTGTCCTGCCCCTGCCAGAACGGGGAATTGGCGCTCAGGGCGAGCAGGACGGGCAGCCAGCAGCGCATCCGGTCGAGCACGGCGACGCCCTCTTCTTCCGAGGCCACCGAGACATGGACGTGGCAGCCGCAGGTCAGCTGCTCCTGAGCGGTCAGCCCGAAGCGCTCGGCCAGCCACCGGTAACGCTCCCCCGTGCCGATCGTCGGGCTGACCGGGAGCGGCGAGGTCGCCAGGGCCACGACCGACGCCCCGGCGTCCTTGGCGTGCCGTACCGCCTCGGTACGCCACCGGTGGACCGAGGCGGCCAGTTCGTCCATGTCGGCGCAGGGGTGCGTGGAGAACTCCACCTGCTGGCGGTGTAGTTCCGACTCGAAGGCCGACTCCCCCACCGCTTCCTTCTCGGCTATCGCCAGCACCGCCGAGGACAGTGCGCGGGCCTCTCCACTCTCCGCGTCGACCAGCAGCAGCTCTTCCTCGACACCCACCGTGCGGACCACAGTGCCCTCCCCTTCCACGGTCGAGTGCGATCAGGCGGAGAGGACGGAGTCGTCCTCGGGCCGGGCGCCGGGCAACTGGTGGCGGGCGGCGGCCAGCGCGCTGTCGACGTCACCCGTGCCGGTCGACACGCACAGCGTGTACGCCACGTCGTCCATGCGCTGCCGCGCCTCCTCGCCACCGCTCTCCGCGTTCAGCACGCGCAGCGCCTCGTACTGCTCGATCAGGTTGCGCAGCACCGTGGGGTGGGCCATCAGCATGCGGGTCATCCTTCCGCCGGAATCGTCGGGTGGCGTTCTGCGCCCGGGTGGGGCACCGCCCCGGGTACCCGCTCACGGGCGGGCCACACACGCCGGAGCGAGCGTCCGCCTCTCCAGTTCCGCGCGACGCGCCCCGGGCCGGTGGCCGGAGCTCCAATATGGCCGGGCGGCATGGCCGCCGCATCTTCACCGCCCTCTCCCGGAGTCCTCCGGGAGAGGGCGGTGTGTCCCGGCCCTCATCGGAGCCGGGGACTGCTTCGCCCGGCAGCGGGTACCCACCAGGGCGCATCACCCATTCCCCGGTCGCACCGGGGCAGTACGGAAGGAAGCTCTCATGACCGACCGCAGGCCGGAAGGCACCGCCTATACCGGGGCTTCCGGCAGCCCGCCCCCCGTACCGGCGGACATGCAGGACCAGCAGACGCAGGAGGGCGAGGACGCTCTCGACATCCCGGTGCCGGACCGGGTGGCCCGTCAGGGCGGACAACCCGAGCTGGACGAGGCCGGCGCGGGCCGGAACGCGCCACGCAACGCGGGCGCGCACCCCGACAGGCATCCGACCCCGGACGAGTCGACGGGCTAGCCGCGGCGAGCTGAACGGCTCACCACTGGACGCACAGGATCGTGCCCCGGCCCTTCCCGGCCGGGGCACGATCCTGTGCGTCCAGTCCTGTGCGTTCAGTGGTGGCCGCGCGCACTGCTCGACGCGCCGCCGAACAGCCTGGCCAGGGCCCGGAAGGGCAGCGTGACCACGGTGGCGATGGCTCCCGCGATGGAGCGGAGTACGTCTGCGATGGCCTTCAGCATGGTTGGTCGCCCTCCATTTCCCGCCCGGACCTTCCGGAAGTTCCGGAACGATCGGCGCGAGAGCCTCCGCGTACCCGGTACACGCCGTCCCAACCGGAGGACCGCCCGACGGGAACCGGGCCGGTCCGCGCGAAAGGCCCGGACGCCCGGAACGCCCTGGAGCCCCGGAGCGCATCGCGCTCCGGGGCTCCAGGGTCGGTCAACCCGGATCAGGCGGTGGTGATGTTCTCCGCCTGCGGGCCCTTCTGGCCCTGGGTGATGTCGAAGGTCACCGCCTGGCCTTCCTGGAGCTCACGGAAGCCGGTGGAGTTGATGTTGGAGTAGTGCGCGAAGACGTCGGGACCGCCGCCGTCCTGCGCGATGAAGCCGAAGCCCTTTTCCGAGTTGAACCACTTGACGGTTCCGCTGGCCATGCCCGTACCTCTCAGCAGTAAACGGATCCGCACCGCGCGGACCCGGAGGTGATCGCCCTGGTTCTCAGGCACTGCACAGCAAAACGCCCGCGCCAGGCGCGGGCAGGTACTGCGAACCACGACTACTTCCGGCGACGCTACACGGCGGGATCACTCCTCACCAGAGAGCAACGCCATTTTGCTGTGGATCACCTTCACGGTCACCGGCTCGCGCGACACCGACTACGGTCCGTTCAGGGGCCGTCGGCGCCCCGCGCGACGCCGCGCGCCCACAGGACCAGCGGTATCTGGAGGGGCAGCCGGGCATAGGCGGCGACCTGCTGCGGCCGGGGCCGGTGACGCCAGTCGACGGCCATCTGCACATTGGCCGGAAACACACCGACGAAGAAGCCCGTGGTCACCCGAGCGGCGGCCACCCGGGTCCGGGGGTGGGCGAGTCCCGCGGCCAGGGCGAGTTCGACCACTCCGCTGGCGTACGTCCAGGTGCGGGGCTTTCCGGGCAGAATCCGGGGAACAGTGCCGTCGAAGGCCTTCGGGACGGCGAAGTGAAGAACCCCCG
Organism: Streptomyces sp. NBC_01116; assembly: GCF_041435495.1. Lineage (NCBI taxonomy): Bacteria > Bacillati > Actinomycetota > Actinomycetes > Kitasatosporales > Streptomycetaceae > Streptomyces > Streptomyces sp. NBC_01116. The sequence continues at coordinate 8,126,536 of NZ_CP108644.1, read as the reverse complement.
CTGTGCCCATGAGGCCGGCGAGCAGGACGGCGGAACGCCTCTGGCGGGACATGCGTCTCCTTCGGCAACGGAACCTACTTAGCAGTAAGTTACGGGCTCCCGGCCCGGCGCGCACCCCTTACGGCGCGAGCAGCCGCCAGAGCAGCAGCAGACCCACACCGCAGACGAGCAGTCCGGCGAGCAGGGCCAGCGCGCCCCGCCGCACGTTGTCGGGCTGGAAGCCGCCGAGCACGCTGAAGCACAGCCGTACGCCGTAGGCCGTGGCCAGTGCCCCGCACATAGCGACGGCGAAGCCGACCGCGATGGCGTCCCACTGGTCCTCGAACGCCCGCTGATACGGCCCCGGCTCCCGGGTGGCCAGTACGTATCCGGCCGAAGTGAACAGTGCGGCGGGGAAGGCCACCAGGCCGAAGAAGACGGTCAGTCGTCGGATCACCGGAACGACCCCCCTTCCACGGGAAAGCGGGAGAGCCGTTCGCGGACCGACCGCTTCAGCCGTTCCTCCCACCGGTCCCGCTCCGCGATATGGGTGAACAGCTCCCGCATCCGGTTCACGTCTTCGATCATGGTGCGTTCCTCCTCCGCGAACCGGCGGTTCAGCGGCCGTTCGATCCTCAGCAGGAGGGCGACGCACGCCGTGAGCGAGAGCCCGGCTGCGGTCAGGCCGACCGCGACGAGCACGCCCCCGGGCCCGCCGCCCGTGGCGGCGGCGACGGCCAGCACCCCCGGGATCAGCGCGGCGAGCGAGGCCGTGGCGATCCGGGGCCGGCGGACCCGTCGCCGCCGCGCGCTCAGGGCCTGGACGGCGGCCAGCCGCCGTTCCGCGGCCGCCAGCATCCGAAGGAACGCCGCTCCGCCGTCGATCGCGCCCATGTCAGTCCCCGTTCCGCTGCGTGATGAACGAATGGAGTTCCTGGCCGAAATGGGTGCGCAACGCGCCGATCTGCGCGTCGTCCAGCTGCGAGGTGCCCACGGGCAGCCCCGGGAGGTACTGGTGGCGCATGAGCCGGGACACCATCGGGAGGACGGACAGGCGCAGCGACGTCTCGCTCTCCAGGTCCCGCATGAGCAGGGCGAACGGGGACTCCGTACGGGCCCGCCCCGGGATGTAGTAGTCGCGTGCCTCGTCCAGCCGGTCCCAGTAGAGATCGCACTTGGAGACCGCGACGATCAGCCACCGCAGCCTTTTGGCCACCTGCCGGTCGATGATCTCGTCGACCAGGAGCCGGAAGTCGGCCGCCTCCTTGCGGCGGTGCCAGTTCCGAACGGCTTCCTGGTCGACGTCACCGTCGGCGGCGAGCGCCTCGCGGACGTCACGCTGGGAGGCGCGCTGCCAGATCCTGTTGTGCCCCCAGGAGACGACGTGGACGATGCCGTGCGGGGAGGCGTCGCCCCGCATCGTGTCCTGAAGGGCCTGTTCCCGCTGGGTGGACAGCTGCCCGGGGATGACGGTGACGGCGGCTCGGGTCCGGCGGTTGCCGAAGCGCAGGACCGTGGCGTGCTTCTCGATGCCGGGGCTGCGGGAGCTGTCGCTGTCACCCGTACGGATGGACTGCGTCAGCGCGTCGTACAGGACGCTCTTGCCCACCCCCGCCTCGCCGGTGACGGCGATGGGGTTGACCGAGAGGCCGAGCCGTCCGTGCAAGGTGGCCGCGACGGCCCCGGCCCCCGGGCCGCCGTCCACCGCGTGCCGGACGCTCTCCCACCGTGATCGGGTGTTCTCCCAGACGTCGGGCACGCGCGCAGCTCCCCCGGTAGGCCGATGGGGAGATGCTATCGATCAACTGGACGCGCCGCACCGGCACTTACGGGATTCGCCGGCGGCCCGGAACCCCGGGTCCCGCGCTACTGGATGAACCGCGGCAGCCAGCGCGCCTGGTAGTCGGGGTGGCCCGCGTACTCGGCGGCCAGTTGCCGTACGGCGAAGCCCAGGCCCACCGCACGGCCGGAGCGGAAGTCCTCGGCCGGGCGGTCGGTGTCCAGGTCGGCCACCTCGACGTACTCGCCGAGCATGACCCGGTTCGTCTCGATGCGCTCCAGGGTCCGCGCGGGGTCCTGGAGCGCGATGTGCTCGTCGAAGCCCCGGCCCCGCACCGTGAACGCCACCCCGCCGGTGCGGTCGTGGACCTCGCCCGGCACATCGGCCGGGCACCGCCATCGGTCCCCGCCGGCGGCCAGTGCGACGTGTTCCTCGTCGGCGAGCCGCGCCCGGACGAAGGCCACCATGTCTGCGTTGGCGCCCATTGGATGCCGCTCCCTTGCGCTGATGGATCTCTGCACTCGATACGGGGAGCATTCTGGTGGACCGGGCGCGGGCCGATCCACCTCCGTATCCGGTTCACCCCACCGTGTCCCCGTCGTCGCTCCCGGCCAGGTCGGCGAGGACCTTGTGCAGGGGTTCGGTCTTCCGGCGGCGGTACTCCTGCACCGCCCAGCCGTTGCCGTCCGGGTCGGTGAAATACATGAAGGTCGCCCCGTCGTCGGGGGTGTACCGCTGCGGTTCGGAGACCTCGACGCCCCGGCCGACCAGTTCGGCGTGCGCGGCGTCGATGTCGGTGACGCAGAGCTGGAGTCCGTGGTACGTGCCCGGCTGCGGGGTTCCGGTCGGGTTGGGCAGCCCGGCGGTGAGGGCGATCGAACAGCCGGATCCGGGGGGCGTCAGCTGGACGACGCGGGCGCCCGGCATCACCTCGTCGTCGAGGTCGACGTGGAAGCCGATCCTGTCCCGGTAGAAGTCCCGGGCCCGGTCGACGTCGGTCACGGGCAGCACGATCACTTCGAGGATCCAGTCCATGGTTCAGCTCTCTTTCGCGGGTCGTTCGGCGCCCGGGTCGGGCCGTGGCTCGTCGATGTCCGGCCGTTGCTCGTCCGTTCCGGGCCGTGCCCCGTCCGTGCTGCCGGGCCGTGCCCCGTCCGTTTCGGCGTCGTCCGTCCCCTCACCGGCGAGCGGTGCCGCGCCGCCCTGGAGGCGGGCCAGGTCGGCGGGCCTGACCTGGATGACGAACAGGGCGACCATGGCGGCGACCACGGCGAAGCACGCCGCGACGACGAAGGCGCTGGAGACGCCCGAGGTGAGGACCTGGTCCCCCCAGGGGCCCGGCAGCTGACCGGTCCTGCGGAACTCCTGGAGCTGGGCGGGGGTGGCCTCCTGGAGGAATGCCGGAGCCTGGTCGGTCGCCTCGTTGCGGCTGGCCGTCCCGAACGTCGTGACCAGGATCGACAGTCCCAGGGACCCGCCGACCTGCTGGGAGGCGTTGAGGGTGCCGGACGCGGCGCCCGCCTCCTTCGGGGCGACGCCCGAGACCGCCATCAGGGTCAGCGACACGAACTGCATGCCCATGCCGAAGCCGAAGACGAGCATCGGGCCGAGGATCGAGCCCAGGTAGGAGCTGTGGACGTCGGTCCGCGTGAGCCAGCCGAGCCCGGCGGCGGCCAGGATCGCGCCCACGACCATGAAGGGTTTGGGCCCCCACCGGGGCAGCAGCTGGGATGCCAGGCCCGCGCTGATCGCGATGACGACGCTCACCGGCAGGAAGGCGAGTCCGGCCCGCAGCGGGCTGAAGTCGAGGACGTCCTGGACGAAGAGGGTCAGGAAGAAGAACATCCCGAAGATGGCCGCGGAGAGGCACAGCATCATCGTGTAGGTGCCGGCCCGGTTGCGGTCGCGAAACAGCGCCAGCGGGGTGATGGGCTGTCTGGAGCGGCTCTCGATGGCGATGAACACACCGAGGAGCACCACGGCGGCGCCGAACGATCCGAGGGTGACCGGGTCGGTCCACCCTTCCTCGGAAGCGCGGATGAAGCCGTAGACCAGCAGCACCATGCCGGCCGTGGAGGTGAGGGCGCCCGCCACGTCGAAGTGGCCGGGACGGCGTTCGGACTCGGGGATGTAGCGAGGGGCCGCGAGGGCGATCAGCAGACCGATGGGAACGTTGACGAACAGCACCCAGCGCCAGTCGAGCCACTCCACCAGCACACCGCCGGCCAGCAACCCGATCGCGCTGCCGCCCGCCGAGACGGCCGCGAACACCCCGAACGCGCGGTTGCGTTCGGGGCCCTCGCGGAAGGTGGTGGTGATCAGCGACAGCGCGGTGGGTGAGGCGATCGCGCCGCCGACGCCCTGGAGGGAGCGGGCGGCCAGCAGCTGCCAGCCCTCCTGCGAGAGTCCGCCGAGCAGCGAGGCGAAGACGAAGAGAAGCACGCCGAAGATGAAGACCCGCCGACGGCCGAGGATGTCGCCGAGGCGTCCGCCGAGCAGCAGCAGGCCGCCGAACGTCAGCGTGTACGCGTTGATGACCCAGGAGAGGTTCTCGGTGGAGAACCCCAGGTCCTTCTGCATGTGCGGAAGCGCGATGTTGACGATGGTGACGTCGAGCACCACCATCAGCTGGCACGAGGCGATGACCAGGAGGGCCAGTCCGCCGTGGTGCCGGTCGGTGGACTTCGCCGTGTCCGCGGGGGTCGCTCGGGAGCCCGTCATAGTGGAAGCCGTCTCTCGTGCCGAGGGCAGCGCGCCCCCGGGGGGCGGCCGGTCTCCGCGTCGGTCGGATGAACGCGGACGCTCACCCGACCGACGTTATGCCGGAACCAGGAGCCCCGCCATTCGGACGATCCGGGGCCCGGACGCGCCCCGCTTCACTGGAGGGCGTGGACCGCGGCGCGGAAGAGGACGGGCGCCCGGTGGGCGGCGGCGACGATCAGTCGGCCCGAGGACGGATGGCCCGCGGCGCCCAGCAGGGCCGCGGTGAGCAGGCGGTAGCGTCGGGTGACCCGCGCCCACCGCCGCGGGTAGTCGTCGGGCCGCCCTGCGGTCAGGCAGTCGACCGCGGCCGTCGCGGTGGCCACGGCGAGGGCGATCCCCTCCCCGGTCAGGGCGTCCACGTAGCCCGCGGCGTCGCCGACCAGCAGGACGCGCCCGGCCCGCGGGGACCGTGCCCGCTGCCGCAGCGGCCCGGCCCCGCGTACGGGGGTGGCTCCCGGGCTGTCCGCGAGCCGGGCCGCGAGGGCGGGGAAGGCGGCCAGATGCCGGTCGTAGGGGCGGCGGTCGCGGCTCAGGACGGCCACCCCCACCAGGCGCTCGCCGACCGGGGTCACGTACGCCTCGCCGTGGCGCGACCAGTGCACCTCGACGTGGTCCGTCCACGGGGCGAGCGGGTAGTGGCGGCGCAGACCGTAGCGTCCGGGCCCGGTGACGGGCCGGTCGAGGCCCAGGGCGCGGCGCAGCGGCGAGTGGAGGCCGTCGGCGGCGACGAGCCAGCGCGCGGTGAGTCCGGCGGCGGTGACGGTGTCCTCGTCCTGGCGGATCTCCCCCGCCTTCGCGGCGACGACGCGTACGCCGAGGGCGGCGGCCCGCGCGTGCAGGGCGGTGTGCAGTTCGGTGCGGCGGACGCCCGCGCCGGGGCCGCCCCGGAACGCCGCCTCCGCGCTGCGCCTGCCGTCGGTGTAGCGGATGCCGCTCAGGTCGTGGCCGCTCACCCGTACGCCGAGGTCGCGCAGGGCCGCGACGCCGCCGGGCATGATGCCCTCGCCGCACGCCTTGTCGACGGGGGTGGTGCGCGGTTCGACCACCACCGCCTCCAGGCCCGCCGAAGCGGCCCGGATCGCGGCGGCCAGTCCGGCCGGTCCGCCGCCCACGACCAGGACGTCGATCACGCGGGCGCGTCCGCGGCCGGGAGGCGGGCGAGCGCCCCGTCCTCGCACCGGATCCGCACCGCCATGAGCACGGCGTTGAGTGCGGTGAAGACGAGGGCGGTCACCCAGGCCCCGTGGACCAGGGGCAGCGCGAGGCCTTCGGCCGCGACGGCGACGTAGTTGGGGTGGCTCAGCCACCGGTAGGGGCCGCCGGTGACCCGGGGCAGGCCGGGGACCACGATGACCCGGGTGTTCCAGCGGGGGCCGAGGGTGCGGATGCACCACCAGCGCAGCACCTGCGAGGCCACGACGACGACGGCCATCGCCCAGCCCAGCACGGCCGGGAAGGGGCGTTCGGCGAGGCGGACCTCCGCCAGACAGCCGAGCAGGAGTGCGGTGTGCAGCGCGACCATCGCCGGATAGTGCCCGCGGCCCGACTCGACGCCGCCCCGGGCGAGGCTCCAGCGGGTGTTGCGGCGGGCCACGACGAGTTCGGCGAGGCGCTCGGCCGCGACGGCCAGTACCAGGAGGGTGTACCAGGTCGAGGTCATGGGGGTCTCTCCTTCCTACCAGCGCAGCAGCACCAGTTCGCAGCAGAATCCCGGGCCCATGGCCAGCAGCAGTCCGGGGGTTCCCGGCTCGGGGCGGCGCTGTTCGATGGTGTCCCGCAGGACGTGCAGGACCGAGGACGAGGACAGGTTGCCGACGTCGGCCAGCGAGCGCCAGGTGACGTCGAGCGCGCCGTCGGGCAGATCGAGGACCTCGGTGACGGTCTCCAGGACCTTGGGGCCTCCCGGGTGGCACACCCAGTGGGCGACGTCCTTCGGTTTGAGGCCGTGCTCGTCGAGGAACTCCCGTACGTCGTCGGCGAGGTACTGGCGTACGACGTCGGGGACGGCCGGATCGAGGACGACGCGGAACCCGGTGGAGCCGACGTCCCAGCCCATGACGTGCTCGGTGTCCGGGTACATCCGGCTGCGGGTGGCCACGATCTCGGGGCCGGCGACGGCCCGTCGGCCGCCGAGGGCGACCACGGCGGCGGCTCCGTCGCCGAACAGCGCGGTCGCCACCAGGTTGGCGGGCGACGCGTCGTCGCGCTGGAAGGTGAGGGAGCAGAGCTCGACCGACAGGAGCACGGCCACGTCGTCGGGGCGGCCGAGGAGGTAGTCGTGCAGCCGGGCCGTCCCGGCGGCTCCGGCGACGCAGCCGAGGCCGAAGACGGGCAGCCGTTTGACGTCCGACCTCATGCCCAGCCGGGTCACGAGCCGGGCGTCGACGGAGGGGGCGGCGATGCCCGTGACCGAGGTGAACATCAGCAGGTCCACATCGGTGGGCCGCAGCCCCGCCGCCCGCAGCGCACCGCGTACGGCCTGGGCGCCGAGGTCCACGGCGGACCGGATGAACACGTCGTTGGACGCGCCGAAGCCGTCGAGTTCGCGGTAGCCGTCCAGGGGCAGCACGGTGTGCCGGGTGCGGACCCGGGCGTTTTCGTGGAGCCGGTCCAGGACGCGGCGGTCGGCTCCGGGCGGCAGGCAGGTGCGGGCCACCATGTCGGTGACCTCGCGCTGGGTGTGGCGGTGGGGCGGCAGGGCCCCGTGAACCGCGGCGATGCGGGTCATTCTGCCTCCTGCGTCGGTGGCGTCATGGCCCCATCCTGCCCACAAGAACCGATGTAACGGCGTAAAGGACCCGCCCTGTCGTCGCATTGACGGGGCGCCAGGCCCCTACGATCGCCCGATGGACGCCACGGACAGGGTGAGCCCGGCCGGAGCGGATCCGGCCGGGCCGGTCGGAGCGGACCCGGTCGACGCCGGGCCGGTCGGAGCGGACGCGGCCGATGCCGGGCCTGCCGCGGCGGATCCCGCCGGCGCGGGGCGGCGCGGCAGGGTCGCGGGGCTCGCGCTCGCGTGCCACCCGGGACCGGCGCTCGCGGTGACCGCGCTCACCTTCGCCCTCGCGCTCGGCTCCGGTCTCGGCGGCCCCCGCTCCGCGCTGGTCACGGCGGCGGTGCTGACCGGCCAGCTCTCGGTGGGCTGGTGCAACGACGCGTACGACGCGCGGCGGGACGCCGACGCCGGCCGCCGGGGGAAGCCCGCGGCCGACGGCACGGTCGGGGCGCGTGCGGTGTGGACGGCGGCGACGATCGCGCTCGCCCTGTGCGTACCGCTCTCGCTGGCCTGCGGGGTCCTCGCCGGCACGGTGCACCTCGCCGCGGTCGCCGCGGCCTGGCTCTACAACCTGCGGCTCAAGGCCACCGCCCTGTCCTGGCTGCCGTACGTGGCCGGATTCGGCGCCCTGCCCGCCACCGTCGCCCTCTCCCTGCCCGGCGGGCCGTGGCCCCGGTGGTGGACGGTGACAGCCGGGGCGCTGCTCGGGTTCGCGGCGCATCTGGCCGACACGCTCCCGGACATCGCGGCGGACCGGGCGGCCGGGATCCGGGGCCTCCCGCACCGGCTGGGCGACCGGGGCACCCGGCTGCTGCTGCCGGTGCCGCTGCTCGGCGCCACGGCGGTGCTGGCGTTCGGGCCGCCAGGGCCGGTGGACGGCGGGGGTGCGGCAGCGCTCGCCCTGGCCGGTGCGGCCTCGCTCGTGGGCCCGGCTCTCGGCCGCCGGTGGCGCAAGGCCGCCCTGGCCGGAGCGGTGGCCGTGGCGGCGGTGGATCTGGCGCTGCTGCTGGCCCGGGGTGCCGCCGGGGCCTGAACGAGCCCACCCGAACACTGATCTGACGTCGCGTCAGCCAAGACACCCGAATGACATGGCCATGCGAAGACCGTTGACAAATCAGAAACAGGGCAGAAATCTATGAACCTCTCACCGCAAAAGATTGACTTGTGGACTCAAATATCGTGGAAGCAGAGGACATCATGAGATGGAAAAGACTCACCGGACAGTCGATCACCGGGCTGCTGATAGCCGGGATGGTCTCGGTCGGGCTCCTGCCCGTCGCCGCGAGCGCGGCTGAGACCACCGATCTGGCCCGGGGCAAGCCCGTCGTCGCCAGCGGATCGCACGGCGGGTTCCCGGCCCCCAACGCCAACGACGGCAAGGTCAACACCTACTGGGAGTCGAACGGACTGCCGGCCGACCTCACGGTGAAGCTCGGCGCCGACGCGGACCTGCAGTCCGTGGTGGTCAAGCTCAACCCCGACCCGATCTGGGGCAGCCGGACCCAGGACATCCAGGTGCTCGGCCGGACCCAGGACGGCACCGCGTTCACCTCGCTCCGGGCCCGCGCCGGCTACGCGTTCAACCCGTCGGGCAACCAGAACACGGTGACGATCCCGGTGGACGGCAGGGCCGCCGACCTCCAGCTCAGGTTCTTCGCCAACACCGGGGCGCCCGGCGCGCAGATCGCCGAGGTCCAGGTCCTGGGGACGGCCGCGCCCAACCCGGACCTGACCGTGAGCGCGCTGTCCTGGAGCCCCTCGTCCCCGTCCGAGACGGACGACATCACCGTCCAGGGGACCGTCCGCAACGCCGGTACGGCCGCCTCCCCCGCGACGACCGTCCAGGTGAGCCTGGGCGGCGCGGTCGTGGGCAGCGCGCCGGTGGGGCCGCTCGGCGCGGGAGCGTCGGCCCCGGTCTTGGTCGCGGTCGGCAAGCGGCCGCAGGGCTCGTACACCGTCTCGGCGCTGGTGGACCCGACCGACACGGTCATCGAGTCGGACAACGCCAACAACAGCCGCACCACCGCGACCCCGCTGGTCGTCGGGCAGAGCCCCGGCCCCGACCTGGAGGTCCGCTCCATCTCCGCCAGCCCGGCCAACCCGGCCGTCGGCGCGGCGGTCACCTTCACCGTGGCGGTGCACAACCGCGGCACCAGCGCGGTGAGCGCGGGCACGATCACCCGTCTGACCGTCGGTTCCACGACGCTCAACGGCACCGCACCGGCCATCGCGGCGGGCGCGACCGCGAACGTCACGATCGGCGGCAGCTGGACGGCGGCGAGCGGCGGCGCGACGCTGACCGCCACCGCGGACGCCACGAACCGGGTCGCGGAGACCAGCGAGACCAACAACACCTTCGCCCGCTCCATCGTCGTCGGCCGCGGCGCGGCCGTGCCGTACACCGAGCTGGAGGCGGAGAACGCCACCTACCAGGGCACGCTGCTGAAGTCGGACGCCGAGCGCACCTTCGGGCACACGAACTTCGCCACCGAGTCCTCAGGACGCGAGTCGGTGCGGCTCAACTCCACCGGACAGTTCGTGGAGTTCACCTCGACCGCCCCGTCGAACTCCGTCGTCGTGCGCAACTCCATCCCCGACGCACCGGGCGGTGGCGGCCGCGAGGCGACCATCAGCCTCTACGCCAACGGCCAGTTCGTCCGCAAGATCGACCTCTCCTCGAAGCACAGCTGGCTGTACGGGAACACCGACAGCCCCGAGGGGCTCACCAACACCCCCGGCGGCGACGCACGGCGGCTGTTCGACGAGTCGCACGCCCTGCTCACGCAGACCTATCCGGCGGGCACGAAGTTCCGGCTCCAGCGCGACGCGAGCGACAACGCCTCCTTCTACATCATCGACCTGATCGACCTGGAGCAGGTGGCGGCGCCCTCGGCCCAGCCCTCGGGCTGTGTGTCCATCACGACGTACGGCGCGGTGGCGAACGACGGGATCGACGACACGGCGGCGATCCAGCGCGCGGTGACGGCGAACCAGAACGGTCAGATCGACTGCGTGTGGATCCCGGCCGGCCAGTGGCGCCAGGAGCAGAAGATCCTCACCGACGACCCGCTCGACCGGGGTCAGTTCAACCAGGTCGGCATCCGTGATGTGACGATCCGGGGCGCGGGCATGTGGCACTCCCAGCTCTACACCCTCACCCCGCCGCACGAGGCGGGCGGCATCAACCACCCGCACGAGGGCAACTTCGGTTTCGACATCGACGAGAACACGCAAATCTCCGACATCGCCATCTTCGGCTCCGGCACCATTCGCGGCGGTGACGGCAACCACGAGGGCGGCGTCGCGCTGAACGGCCGGTTCGGCAAGGACACGAAGATCAGCGGCGTCTGGATCGAGCACGCCAACGTGGGCGTCTGGGCCGGTCGCGACTTCACCAACATCCCCGAGCTGTGGAACCCGGGCGACGGCGTCGAGTTCACCGGGATGCGGATCCGCAACACGTACGCCGACGGCATCAACTTCGCCAACGGCACCCGCAACTCCACGGTCTACAACTCGTCGTTCCGCAACACCGGCGACGACGCCCTCGCGGTCTGGTCCAGCAAGTACGTCAAGGACCAGTCCGTCGACATCGGCCACGACAACAGCTTCCGCAACAACACCATCCAGCTCCCGTGGCGCGCCAACGGCATCGCGATCTACGGGGGTTACGGCAACAAGATCGAGAACAACCTGATCTCCGACACGATGAACTACCCGGCCATCATGCTGGCGACCGACCATGACCCGCTGCCCTTCTCCGGGCAGACGCTGATCGCCAACAACGGCCTGTACCGCACCGGCGGAGCCTTCTGGAACGAGGACCAGGAGTTCGGCGCGATCACCCTCTTCCCACAGAATCTGCCGATCCCCGGAGTCACGATCCGCGACACGGACATCATCGACTCCACCTATGACGGCATCCAGTTCAAGACGGGCGGCGGCCTGATGCAGAACGTCAAGATCGAGAACGTCCGGATCGACAAGTCCAACAACGGATCCGGCATCCTCGCGATGGGCGGCGCGCGCGGCAACGCGTCGCTCACCAACGTGACGATCACCGGTTCGCGCGACGGCCACGTGCTCATCGAGCCCGGTTCGCAGTTCACGGTCTCCGGCGCTCCGAACGGCGCACGGGCCGAGCGGTAGCCGCTGTCGTGTTCCCGGGCGGGCGGAACGTCTCCGGCCCGGGAACACCCGTCCTCGGGAACCCCCCTTTCCACCGGACGAACTGGGTCCCGCACGGCTCTGGGAAGTGCAGGGTCCGGGGGCTACCCTCCGCGCATGATTCCCACGGTTGTCTGGGGTACCGGCAACGTCGGCCGCGCGGCGATCCGCGCCGTCGAGGCTCATCCGGCGCTGACACTCGCCGCCGTCCTCGTGCACGACTCCGCCAAGGTCGGCCGCGACGCGGGCGCACTCGGCGGGGTCGGACGCACGCTCGGGGTCGCGGCCACCGACGACATCGCCGCCGTCCTGGCCGCCCGCCCCCGGGCGGTCGTCTACGCGGCGTCCGGCGACATCCGTCCCGACGACGCCCTCGCCGACATCGGCCGGGCGATCCGGGCCGGCGCGGTGGTCGTCACGCCCTCCCTCTATCCGCTCTACGACCAGCGCAACGCCCCGCCGGAGCTGCGGGACCCGGTCCTGGCCGCCGTCGCCGAGGGGGGCGGTTCCCTCTTCGTCTCCGGGGTCGACCCCGGCTGGGGCAATGACGTGCTGCCCCTGCTGGTCAGCGGCCTCGGTACCGAGGTGGACGTCATCCGCTGCCAGGAGATCTTCGACTACTCCACGTACGAGCAGGAGGAGTCGGTGCGCCATCTGATCGGCATGGGGCACCCGATGGACTACGAACCGCTGATGCTGGCGGAGAGCGTTCCGACGATGGTGTGGGGCGGTCAGATACGGCTCATGGCGCGGGCGCTGGACGTCGAACTGGACGAGATCCGCGAGACCTTGGACCGTCGGGCGCTGGAGTCGACGGTCGGCACCCGCACGATGGGCGAGTTCGCGGCGGGCACACAGGGGGCGGTGCGCTTCGAGGTGCAGGGCATCGTGGACGGCGTGCCGCGCATCGTCATCGAGCACATCACCCGGATCCATCCCTCGTGCGCCCCGGACTGGCCTTCCCCGCCCGACGGGGTGGGCGCGCACCGGGTGGTGATCGAGGGCCGTCCCCGTATCGAAGTGACGGTCGAGGCCTCCGACGAGGACGAGAACCGGTCGGCGGGCGGGAACGCCACCGCGGTCGGACGCCTCGTCTCCGCCATCGACTGGCTGGTGGACGCGGAGCCGGGCCTGTACGACGCACTGGACGTTCCGCTGCGGCCTGCGGTAGGCAGGCTGGGAAGGAGACCGGCATGATCATCGATATCCCGGAGGGCCAGGAGCCCATCGGTTACGTGTGGGGGGAGATGGTCCCCGGCATCGGGATGGCCGCCGCCACGTTCTCGATGTCCGTGTACGAGCACACGACGCTGGGGCTGCGGGAGTTCGAGGCGGCCAGGCTGCGCGTCGCGCAGATCAACGGGTGCCTGTTCTGCCTGGACTGGCGGACCGAGCGGGACGGGGCGAAGGTCGAGGAGGAGTTCGGCGCGGCGGTGACCGCGTGGCGTACGACCGACGCCTTCGACGAGCGGACCCGGCTGGCGGCGGAGTACGCCGAGCGGTACACGCTCGACCACCACGGCCTGGACGACGCCTTCTGGAAGCGGATGACCGCGCACTACAGCCAGACGGAGATCGTGGAGCTGACGATGAGCGTCGGCTCGTGGCTGGCGTTCGGACGGCTCAACCACGTGCTGGGGATCGACGCGGTGTGCGTCCTGCCCGGTCACGGGTGAGAGGCGGTCGCCTCCTGACGGAGTCCGGGGCCGCCGGGTTGGCACTCCCGGCCCCGGACTCTCCGTGGCTCCCCGTGTCCTCCGGGGCGCCTACAGGTCGGTGGCGATGATCCGTTCGATGTTGCGCTCGGCGAGCGCGGTGATGGTGACGAACGGGTTCACGCTGGTGTTGCCGGGGATCAGTGCGCCGTCGATGACGTACAGACCCGTGTAGCCGTGCAGCCGGCCGTAGTTGTCGGTGGCCCTGTCCAGGACCGCGCCGCCCAGCGGGTGGTAGGTGAGGTGGTCGCCCCAGATCTTGTGGACCCCGAAGAGGTCCGTGCGGTAGATCGTCCCCTCCTTCCGGTTGATCTTGTCGAAGATGGTCTTCGCGGCGTCGATGGACGGCTGCTTCCACGCCGTCTGCCAGTCCAGCTCAACCTTCCCCGCCGCGGCGTTCCAGGTGAACCGGGCCCGGTTCGGGTTCTTGGTGATGGAGAGGTAGAACGAGGCCCACGTCTCGATCCCGGTGGGCAGCGGGGCGACCTCGGCGAACGCCCCGCCGGCGTCCCAGTTGTCGATGCCGCCGGTGGGGATGGACGACTGCACCTGCCCCGTGGGGTCCCAGAGGTGGTTGGCGCGGCCGCACATGACGTTGCCGTTGTCGCCCCAGCCCCGGCCGACCTCGTTGTTGAGGAGGGGCAGCGCGCCGGTGGCCTTGAGGCCGACGAGCAGCTTGCTGGTGCCGACGCTGCCCGCGGCGAAGAACACCTTGTCCGCCGTGACGGTCTTGGTGGCGGCCGTCCGGCCGGTGGTGTCCAGCTGGTCGATGAGCACCGTGTAGCCGCCGCCCGGGGCCGGGGTGACCGTGGTGACCTTGTGGAGCGGGGAGATGGTGACCCGGCCGGTGGCCCTGATCCGGTCGATGTAGGTCTTCTGGAGCGATTTCTTGCCGTAGTTGTTGCCGTAGAGGATCTCGGCGTCCAGGGCCGACTTCGGAACGGTCCCGGCCGCCTCCTGCTTCATGTAGTCCCAGTCGTAGACGGCGGGGACGAAGAGGAACGGGAAGCCGGAGCGCTGGGCGTGTTTCCGGCCGACACGGGCGTACTGGTAGCAGTCGACGCTGTCGAACCAGGCGGGGTCGATGGTGGTGACGCCGAGTCCGCTGTTGGCGCGCGGGTAGTAGGTGCTGTACATCTCCTGGGCGTTCACCGTGGGGAGGATCGCGCCGAAGTTCTCCCGGCGCGGGGTGACGGCCATACCACCGTTGACCAGGGACCCGCCGCCCACGCCGCGGCCCTGGTAGACGGTGATGCCGCCGAACTCCTCGGCGTCCAGGATGCCGGTGTAGCGGTTGACGTTCTTGTCGATGGGAAAGCCGAGGAAGTTGCTCAGCGGCTGTTTGGTCCGGGTCCGGAGCCAGAAGGAGCGGTCGTCCGGCCTGGTGGTGTTGGCGAAGATCTTGCCGTCGGCGCCCGGTGCGTCCCAGGCCATGCCCATCTCGACCATATGGACGTCGACGCCGGCCTGGGCGAGCCGGAGGGCGGCCACGGAGCCGCCGTAGCCGGTGCCGACGACCAGCACCGGCACCCGGGCCCCGGAGCCGATCGGCGCTGCTGCCGCCCGGACGCCCGCCCACGCCGGTGCGGTGTGCCCGGCGATCGCCGCAGCACCCAGAAGAGAACCTGTTCCAGTGATGAATCTTCGACGCGAGACACCCTCGGTCCCGCTATTCGACTTGCTAGCGTCCCTCATGTGACACCCCTCACTCTCGACAGAGTGGAACAGGTTCTACTGTCGATCGCGTGGTAAGTCACTAGAAACCCGGGGGTAACTTGCCGGCGCCGCCCGGCACACCCGAGGGGCCCCGGACCATCAGGTCCGGGGCCCCTCGGGCTCGGTCGCGAAGGATCAGTAGGCGCCGAAGACGTTGTCGATCGAGCCGTACCGGTCCGCGGCGTAGTTGCACGCGGCCGTGATGTTGGCGACCGGGTCGTAGCTGTCGGTCGAGGTGCCGGGCACGTGGTAGGCCTGGAAGGTCGGGTCGATGACCTGGAGCAGCCCCTTGGACGGGGTGCCCTTGACCGCGTTGGAGTCCCAGTTGTTGATCGCGGCCGGGTTGCCCGAGGACTCACGCATGATGTTGCGGTGGATGCCCTCGTAGGTGCCGGGGATGCCCTGCTCGGCCATGACCGCCAGCGACTCCTTGATCCAGCCGTCGAGGTCGTTCGTGTACGTGACGGCCTTTTCGGCGGCCGGAGCGGCCTTCGCCACGGGGGCGGCGTTGATGCGCTCCGAACGGTCGGCACGGTCCGCCTCTCCGCCGCGGGCGGCGGACGGGGAAGCCTTGGCGGCCTTGCCCGCCTTGTCCTCGGAAGGAGCCTCGGCCTTGGTTCCGAGGGTCAGCTCGATACCGGGGTGAATAAGATCGGGATTCTCTCCGATGATCTTCCGGTTGCCTTCGTACAGCTTCTCCCAGCCGCCGCTGACGGAATACTCGCGGGCGATCTTGGAAAGCGTTTCGCCGGCCGCCACGGAATGCTGGGCGGGCGCGGCCTTCTTGGCGGAATTCGCCTGGGCCGCCGAGGCGGGCGCCACGGCCTGCTGCGGCGCGGCGACGGGGGTGGGAGCCGCGAAGGCGCTGGTGGTGCCGATCACCGGGAGGGCGAGAACGGCTCCACCGGCGGTCACCGCGACGAGGCCGCGGCGCAGCGAGATGGACGGGGAACGACGGTGCTTACCCTGTGCGGGCATGGGGGATTTCCTCTCCGGCGCCTGCGAGGTGAGCTGTCGGGTTCAGACGGGAGATGTCTGGCCGCACGCTCGTGCGACTTCACCCCAAGCCGTTCCGGTTACGGATCGGCGACTTACCTGGGTCCCCCGCTCCTGCCGTACGTGAGTGGGTTTCGGATTCCCGGACGGCGGCAGGATTCGGCGTTCCATCCGGATTGACGGTGACCGTAGGCGAGAAAGGCCGAACAGAACAAGCCCCGCATTCCGGATTCCCCTTTCCATGCAAGATCGAAAGGCGTAATTACCGGGTCGGGCCACCCCGTCACGCCGTCAACTTTGTTCGCACAGAAGGGAACCGATGCTTCCGCTTCCGCGTCCGCGCTCCCGGACGTGACGCTCACCACTCGCTCGCGGTGATGGCGAAAACAAGCTCAAGCAAATGCCCCAGGGTTCACGATAAGCCCTACATCGAGCAGAATTCCCAAAAGAACCAAATCGCCCATACCGTCACACGAAAAAGGGCCAATCGGACACTCTAGGCAGGGGCGACCGAAGGGCCCGCGGGGCGATCGCTTACGGTGTGCGGTGGAGACTAGTAAGCCAACCCTTACCTCCGACGTACGCTGTACCTGCCCGCGTTCGCCCGCCCCGAAGGATCACCACGCCATGACACGCCCCGTCCGCGTCGCCATTGTCGGAGCCGGCCCCGCCGGTATCTACGCTGCGGACGCGCTGCTCAAATCCGAGGTCTGCCAGGACCCGGGGGTCTCCATCGACCTCTTCGAGCGCATGCCCGCGCCCTTCGGTCTGATCCGCTACGGCGTGGCCCCCGACCACCCGCGGATCAAGGGCATCGTCAAGGCCCTGCACCAGGTGCTGGACAAGCCGCAGATCCGTCTCTTCGGAAACGTCAGCTACCCGCACGACATCGGCCTGGACGACCTGCGGTCGTTCTACGACGCGGTGATCTTCTCCACCGGCGCCGAGGCCGACCGGGCGCTCGACGTGCCCGGCATCCAGCTGGAGGGCTCCTACGGCGCGGCCGAGTTCGTCTCCTGGTACGACGGGCACCCCGAGGTCCCGCGCACCTGGCCGCTCACCGCGGAGAAGGTCGCCGTGCTCGGCGTCGGCAACGTCGCCCTGGACGTGGCACGCGTCCTGGCCAAGACGGCGGACGAGCTGCTGCCCACCGAGATCCCGGACAACGTCTACCAGGGCCTCAAGGAGAACAAGGCGCTGGAGGTGCACGTGTTCGGGCGGCGTGGCCCCGCACAGGCCAAGTTCAGCCCGATGGAGCTGCGGGAGCTGGACCACTCCCCCAACATCGAGGTCATCGTCAATCCCGAGGACATCGAGTACGACGAGGGCTCCATCGCGACCCGCCGGGAGAACAAGCAGGCCAACATGGTCGCGCAGACCCTGGAGAACTGGGCGATCCGCGACGTCGGCGACCGCCCGCACAAGCTGTTCCTGCACTTCTTCGAGTCCCCGGTCGAGATCCTCGGCGAGGACGGCAAGGTCGTGGCGCTGCGCACCGAGCGCACCGAGCTGGACGGCACCGGCAACGTCCGGGGCACCGGCCGGTTCACCGACTGGGACATGCAGAGCGTCTACCGTGCCGTCGGCTACTACTCGGAGGAGCTGCCCAAGCTCCCCTTCGACGTGGCCTCCGGCACCGTGCCGCACGAGGCGGGCCGCGTCATCGCCGGCGACGAGCACATGAGCTCGGTCTACGTCACCGGTTGGATCAAGCGCGGTCCGATCGGTCTGATCGGGCACACCAAGGGCGACGCCAACGAGACGGTCGCCTGTCTCCTGGAGGACCGTGCCGCCGGGCGGCTGCCCCAGCCGGCAACGCCCGCTCCGGAGGCCGTCGAGGCCTTCCTGGAAGACCGCGGCGTGCGCTTCACCACCTGGGAGGGCTGGCACAAGCTGGACGCCCACGAGCAGGCGCTGGGCGCGGCCCAGGGCCGTGAGCGGGTCAAGGTCGTGGAGCGCGAGGGCATGCTGGAGGCCTCCGGCGCCTTCGCACCGGCGAAGACCCCGGCCGATGCCTGATCAGCGCCTGATCAATGCCTGATCGACAGTACGGCCGCTAGGGCGTGTTTCGAAAGTCCCGCCTGCTCGGCGACGCCTGGCACGCACGCTCGCCGCGTTGTCGGGATCGCCCCGATACATCCAGTATCGGGGCGACCCTCCGCCTTGCGATCGCACGCACCAGACGCCGCCGAGCCCGCCCTCCGGGCGGACTGCGCTACTTTCGAAACACGCCCTAGGGGGCCGGATCCCGTGCGCCCGCCGTGCGCCCCGGGTCCGGCCCCCTGAACGTGCGCCACAGGTCGGGCCCGGGCACTCCGGCCTCCCGGGGCTTCCGGACCGTCCCGGTCCCCGCCCACCGGGCGGCGAGCAGGAGCGCGATGTCGTCGGGGCGGTCGATGGCCTCCCTGGCCTCTCCGATGACCTGGTCGGCCGTCTCGGCCAGGGGAACCGCACCGATGCGTTCGACGGTGGAGCGCAGCCTCTCGATCCCCTCGTCGATGTCCGTCCCCGGGCGCTCGATCAGCCCGTCCGTGAACAGGGCGAGCATCGCGCCCGGTTCGAGCCGCATCTCCGTGACCGGGTAGGACGCCCGCTCGTCGATCCCGAGCACGATGCCGCCGGGCAGGTCCAGCACCTCCGTCCGGCCGTCGGGCCGCCGCAGCACGGGCTGCGGATGCCCCGCGCGTACGGCGCGGGCCACTCCGGTCACCGGGTCCAGCGCGATGTAGCAGCAGCTCGCGAACTGTCCCGGGTCGAGGTCGATGAGCAGCCGGTTGGTGCCGCTGATCACGTCCTGAGGGTCGTAGTTGGTGAGCGCGAACGCCCTCACCGCGCTGCGCAGTTGGCCCATGGTCGCGGCGGCGGCGACGCCGTGGCCCTGTACGTCGCCGATGATCAGGGCGAGTTCACGACCGGTATCGATGACGTCGTACCAGTCGCCGCCCACGTCCATGCCCTGGGTGCCGGAGAGGTAGCGTCCCAGGGTGTCCACCCCGTCCACCTCGGGCAGTCGGTGCGGCAGCAGGGCGTCCTGGAGTCCGCGGGCGAGGGCCGATTCGCTGTCGTAGCGCTGGGCGCGCTTCAGGGCCTGGGCGATGAGTCCGGCCAGTGCCGTCAGGACCGTACGTTCCTCAGGGCTGAAGCCGCGCGGGCGGTCGAAGCCGAGGATGCAGGAGCCGACGGGCCGCCCCGAGGCGATCAGCGGCAGGAACGCGCGCGCTCCGACGTCCGCGTCGATCGGGATGCCGGGATAGGCTTCGGCCAGGCGCTGCATGGATTCGAAGAACATCGGGCGGCCCGTGGTCAGGGTCTCCACCCCGGGAATGCTGACGTCGAGCTCGACCCCTTCGAAGCGGTCGAGGAAGCCCTTGGGGAACCCGGTCTCCCAGGCCAGATGGAGATGGCCCTCGTCCAGCAGGTAGATGGCGAGCTGACGCCCGCCGAACGCGGGGAGCAGCTCCTCCGTGACCACCTCGGAGACCTGACGTGCCGTCACCGCCTCGGTCAGCGCGATGGCGAGGGCCACCGGTCGGTACAGCGCCGAGGAGCGGTCGGCGGTCGAGCCGATGCCCAGGCCGGGCGCGGTGACCGAGCCCGGGGTGTAGTCCGGCCGGTCGGTCCCCTGGAGGACGACGCTCACCCCGTCGTGGCCCGGGTACAGGGACACCGAGAGCCAGTGCGAGGGCGGGCGGCGGGCGAGGAAGTGGACGGGCTCGTCGGCCATCAGGGCTGCCCGGTAGTGGTCCTCGTAGGACTCGTGTCCGAACCACGGCAGGGCCTGCCACACGACATGGCCCACGAGCTCCTCCCTGGAGTGGCCGAGCAGCTCCTCGGCGAGGCCGTTCGCGTAGGTGATCCGGCCCAGCCGGTCGAGGGAGAGGATGCCGCGCGGCAGCCGGTCGGCGGCCTCCGGCACGACGGGTCCCGCGCCGAGGTCGACCAGGAAGCCGCTCAGACGGCTGGCGGACGCGTCGCCGTCCGGGTGGGTCCAGCGGCCGGACAGCTCCAGCAGATGGGACCGGCCGTCGGGGCCGCGCAGCCGCATCCGCCGGACGACCGGCTCGGCCGATTCCACCGTCCGGCGGGCCAGCGCCCACAGCCCGTACACGTCCTCCGGGACCAGCCGCCCGGCGAGCGCGTCCACGGTGCCCGGGAAGGCGTCGGGCGCGAAGCCGAGGATCGCGCAGAGTTCGTCGTCGGCGGTGACCTGTCCGGAGTGCAGGTCCCAGTCGAAGCGGCCGACCCGGACCGGGGGCGTGGTGGCGGCGGGCAGTTGCACGGGGACCGGCTCGTCCTCCCATACGCAGTCGACGCCCCGTTGCTCCAAAGCGGTGAGCGCGTCGCCGAGCCGGTGGCCCAGCCGGTGCAGCCGGTCGCCGTCTGCGGGGGCGACGGGCCGCCCCGGCGTGGAGGGCCGCAGGATCGCCAGCACGCCCAGGCTTCCCCGGGGTCCGGTGATCGGCACCCACAGCGAACCGAACGGGAACGGCAGTCCGGCCATCAGCTGCGGGAACCGGCGCATCGCGTCCTCCGCGTCGGAGAGCAGCACCGGTCGTCCCGAGCGGTAGGCCTCGGACAACGGGAAGGGCCGGTTCACCTGCATCCGCCACCAGGGCCGGAACAGCGGGCCCGGCAGTCCGGCGAGCACCGCGAGCCGCAGGAGTCCGGGCGTCCGGCTGCGGAGGAAGACGCCGCCCGCGTAGCCGTCGCTCGACTCGACGGCGCTCACGAGGGCCTGCGCGAGTACGAGGGACAGCTCGTCGGGCACCCGGCCACCCTCGTCTCCCCCGGCCGCGGCCCCGTTTCCGGCGGGCGGGGGATGCCGGGGCGTTTCGTGCCGGGTCACACAGCCAGCATGCTCCCGGTGCGGGGTACCCCGCACCTCCGGCGACCGGCCGCCCCCCGACGGCCGGTCGCGGACAGTGGCCTCAGTACAGCTTGGCGACGGCGGTGCGTGTCGTCTTCTTGAAGCCCTCCAGCGGAGCGCCGTCGAGTTCGCCCAGCTGTCCCCACTCGACGACGGTCACCGCCCTGCCGTCGCGGCCCACGGAGTAGAGCCCGATGTCGGTGGAGCCGACCTCCGGGTAGGACGTGTCGATGCTGTAGACGTGCGCGCCCTCCTCGATGGCGACGCGGCCCTGGTAGAACGCCTCCCCCTCCAGGCCGGGGTCCTGCTCCTTCAGCCGGTCGAGGCAGGTCTCCAGGGCGCCGCGCAGTTCGGCGGCGAGCGCCTCGGCCCGAGCGGTGGTGGCGGCGACCGTGATGGTCTGGCGGGCGCCGGTGTCCAGTTCGGTGCGGAAGTCACGGTGGCGGGTGCCGGTCGCCGGGGCGATGCCCGCGGTGCACACCGACCCTTCCGCCGGCACTCCCTGGCGTACCGGACCGGCCGTCCAGGGGGTGAGGGAGGCGGGCAGCTGGCCCGCGCTCAGGAACTTCGGCTGGACGGGAGCGGGGGCCGGCGCCGCGGTGGCGGGCACCTGGGCCAGGGCGGTGACGGTCAGGCCGGCGACAGCGGCGGTCAGAAGGGCGGTCCGAAGAGTACGCATGGTGAGGTTTCCCCGTTTCGGATGGTTCGGATGGTTCGGGCCGTGCGGGCGGGGTGGTCAGGTGGTCGTACGGCGGCGCGCCGGCGTACGGGGTCCGGTGAAGGAGCCCTGCGGCGGCGGTACGGGAACGGACACCAGCCTGGGCCGCCGCCCGGGCCCGGACAAGCACGACACGGCTTCGCGCCGGGCTGGAACCGTCCCACCCCTGGTGACGTGGGTGTTCTCGGGGGGCTGGAACGCCCTGGGGACGGCTGCGGGGGAGGTCGAGCGTGTCGGGTGACGCCGAGGGGGCCGCACGGGCGGTGCTGGCGGAGCGGCTGAGCGCGCTGCGGGAGCGGTCGGGCCGGACGTACGCGTCGCTGGCCCGCCGCATCGGGGTCAGCGGCTCGACGCTGCACCGGTACTGCACGGGGCGGACGGTGCCCGCGGAGTTCGCCCCCGTGGAGCGGCTGGCCCGCCTGTGCGGCGCACCGGCCGGGGAGCGGGAGGCGCTGCACCGCCTGTGGATGCTGGCCGACCGCGAACGCCTCGACAGGCAGGGGGCCGCGGAGGCGGCGCCGTCCGAGGTCGTGCGGGTGGAGGTCGCGCCGGTGGACGCTCCGGCCGGGGAGGCGCCACCGCCCGGGCGGCGGGCGGCGCCCCACGCCTCCGGGGCCGGTCCGTCCGGCGGGACCGTGTCCGGGCCGCCGCCGTCCACGGCCCCGGTTCGGTCAGGCGAGGACGAGCCTCGCCCGGGGCGGGATTCCGGCTCCGAGGAGGTGGCCACGATCGGGAGCGGGCCTCCCCGGAGGCCGCTGTTCCGCTCGCGTCGGGCACGACGGTACGGGCAGGGGATCGGCGTCCTCGCCGCCGCGGCCCTGGTCCTCGCCCTGATCGCGGCTCTCGGAGGGACGACGCTCCCGGCCCCGGGCCGGAGCCCTTCGGTGGCCCAGCGGCCGGGCGGCCCTCCGGCGGACAGCCCGGAGCCGTCGCCTTCCGGCTCCCCCACGCCCGGGAAGCCGCGGGCCACGCCGAGCGGGACCCCGCGCGCAACGCCGTCCGGCGGCGCCCGGCCGAGCGGGCCGCCCGGCGTCGGACCGCGCGGGGAGGCACTCCCCGGGCCGTCCGGAGGAGCCCCGGCCCCGAGGACCGGACGTGTGCCGTTCACCTGGACCGCGGACGACCACGTCTGGAAGAACGGCTGTGACCACTCCTACCTGGTCGACCGGGCGCCCGCCGCCGTTCCGCCGCCCCCGGTGGAGGCGGACGCGGAGTCCTGGGCCGGGGCGCTCGGCGCGGTGCACGCGGGCGAGGCCGGTGTCCGGATCACGTTGCAGGGGCGGGACGAGCGGGCCGTGGTGCTGGAGGCCCTGCGGATCCGGGTGGTCGAGCGTCGTTCGCCGGCGGAGGGCCGGGTCTACCGGATGAGCTCCGGCTGCGGCGGGGCCCTCACCCCGAGGATGTTCGACGTGGATCTCGACGTGCCCCGCCCCGTCGCGCGTCCGGTCGCGGGCAACGACTCGGGCGAGCCCATCGAGGCGGTGGCCTTCCCGTACAGCGTCTCCGTCACCGATCCCGAGGTCCTGCTGATCACGGGTCGTACGGTCGGCTGCGACTGCGACTGGTTCGCCGAGCTGACCTGGAGCGCCGGCGGCCGGTCCGGCACGGTGCGCGTGGACGACGGCGGACGGCCGTTCCGCACGAGCGGGGTACGGGGGCGGCCCGGGCACGACTACGACACGGCCACCGGCCGCTGGGTGTCCGCGGCGGACGCCGGGGGGACCGCGCCCTGAAGCGGCGACCGCGGCGCGGAGGCGCGCGGGTGCGGATGCGCCCATCCTGGTGGGGCGGGCGGATGGCCCGGCGCGGTCCTGCGTCGGCCGCGGAGGCTCCTGCTGGAGGTGCCGATGGACCCGGTCACCGCTCTGCGGCGGATCGCCTTCCTGCTGGAACGCTCGCAGGCCGCCACCTATCGGGTGAAGGCCTTCCGTACGGCCGCGGGCGCCGTGGATGCGATGGCCGCCGGGGAAGCGGCCGAGCGGGTGGCCGCGAACTCCCTGGAGTCGGTCGCCGGGATCGGCCCCCGCACCGCCGAGGTGATCCGCGAGGCCCTGGCCGGGGAGACGCCCGGGTATCTGGACCGGCTGGAGAAGGAAGCCGCCGCCGAGCCGCCCGTCGAGGGGGGCGGGGAGCTCTTCGCCCGGCTGACGGGCGACTGCCATCTGCACTCGGACTGGTCGGACGGGGGCAGTCCGATCGAGGAGATGGGCCGGACCGCCGCGGAGCTGGGGCACGCGTGGGCCGTCCTCACCGACCACTCGCCCCGGCTGACGGTGGCGCGCGGCCTGTCGCCGGAGCGGCTGCGGGAGCAGCTCGCGGTGGTGGAGCGGCTGAACGAGGAGTGGGCCCCGTTCCGGCTGCTGACGGGGATCGAGTGCGACATCCTCCCGGACGGTTCGCTCGATCAGGAGCCCGAGCTGCTGGAGCGGCTCGACGTCGTCGTGGTCTCCGTCCACTCCAAGCTGCGGATGGACCCGGGGCCGATGACGCGGCGCCTGGAGACGGCGGTACGGCATCCGCGGGCCGATGTGCTCGGCCACTGCACGGGACGTCTGCTGGCCGGGCGCGGCCGTCCGGAGTCGCGGTTCGACGCGGACCGGGTCTTCGCGGCCTGCGCCGAGGCGGGCACGGCGGTGGAGATCAACTGCCGCCCGGAGCGGCGGGATCCGCCACTGCGGCTGCTGCGCGCGGCCGTCGCGGCGGGGGCGCTGTTCGCGATCGACACGGACGCGCACGCGCCGGGGCAGCTCGACTGGCAGCGGTCGGGGTGCGCCCGGGCCGAGGAGTGCGGAGTGGCGGCCGACCGGGTGGTGACGACCTGGAGCGCGGACCGGCTCCTGGAGTGGGCCGGCTGACCGCGTCGGGGGCACGCGTCGGCCGGCCGGGGCACGCGTCCGGCCTCCGGGGAAACGTGTCCGCCCGCTTCCGGGGGCACGCAGGTCCCTCCGGAAGCGGGCGGACATGTCGGCCGGGCTACTTCTGGGGGTAGATGTCCCCGGCTTCCATGGCGCTCTGCTGCTCGCTCCGGTCCCGGATCGTCCGGGACTTCTTCTCCAGCCGCTCGCGCTCGTGCGGGTCGCTCGCGTGCTTCGCGGCCTCCGCGAGCTGTTGGGCCTTCTCACGCATCTGCCGAGCCAGGTCGGCGGGTTCGTCCGAACCGCTCATCACCACTCCTTGGACGCTGGGGACCTCTGCACCCAGCGAACCAGCGACCGGCCGCCCTCGCATCCCGCACGGCCCGCGCTCCCGTGCCGGAAGCGGGGTGTCGACAGGGCCTCCGCGTCGGCGGGCGCGTCCAGG
Organism: Streptomyces sp. NBC_01116; assembly: GCF_041435495.1. NCBI lineage: Bacteria > Bacillati > Actinomycetota > Actinomycetes > Kitasatosporales > Streptomycetaceae > Streptomyces > Streptomyces sp. NBC_01116. The sequence continues at coordinate 8,101,759 of NZ_CP108644.1, read as the reverse complement.
ACGACCCGGCGGAGGAGCCCTGGCCTCACCCTGAGGTCGAGGGTGAGGCTTTCCCTCCGCCTGCCGAGGGAGGCATCGGCCCTCCACGATGTCGTGGGCGTGCGGCGGGGCTCGGACGGAGAGACCCTGGAGGCATGGCTGTTCTACTGAATCCCCCAGGAGAGACACCGCCGGCCGAGGGTTCCATCAGCGAGGCCCACGAGGAACGCGCGGACGGAGGAATATGGGAGCACCCCGGCCTCTGGACCGCTCTGATCGTGATCGGAGCGCTGGTGGTCGCCGGGTTCTTCCTCGCCCGGATCTTCGGCTACGGGTGAGCCGCGAGGTCTCCGATTCGGCGCGCCGGATCACCGCCGCGCTGCCGGAGGGGTGCGGGCGGGCCGATGTCTTCGTACGCGGAGCGCAGGGCCTCCGGAAGCGAGCACGCCGTGCGGCGAGGCCTCCACGGGCGCCGGGGACGGCGGCCTCCCCGAGCGCCGGGGAGGGCCGCCTCTGCGGGCGCCAGTAGCAGCCTCCGCGGGCGCCGGTCGGACTCGCGAAGGCGCCCGTGCCGTACGTGACGGCACGGGCGCCTTCGCTCTCTCAGCGGTCGGAGGCCGTCCGCGCCGCGCGTGCCAGGGCCTCCTCGCGGCGGGCCTCGGCCTGTTCCTTCCTGCCCTCGGCCTTCAGCCGCTCGTTCTCGAGGGCGATGCCGTCCGACTCCTTGATCATGCCTTTGAGCCTCCGCGCCTTGGCGCGGGCGATGTCGGTGCTCTTTCCCACAGCTGCCTCCATGCCGCGAGGGAGATACGCGCTTTCCCCTCCACTATGCATACCCGCGCGGCGGAACGCAGGCCGCTACAGCAGGGGATTCTCGTCGTCGTCCGGTCCGCCGCCCTCGACCCGCAGCGCGAGGTCCTGGAGGACGTCCGCCGACGACACGTCGGTCTGCCCGGAGTCGTGGACCTGGGCCAGCATCGTGAACGCGAGGGTGAAGGCGCTCACGAGCTGTTCGACCGCACCGCCGACCTCGCGCCCGACGACGGTGACCACCTCCTCCACGGAGAAGTCGTCGGGGATGGCGATGTGGGGCATCGTCTCGTTCAGCAGGGCGGTGACGGCGCCCGCTCCCGCGTCCAGATCTTCCCGTTCGAGGTCCGCCTCCAGCAGACGCTGCATTTCGCGCGCCTCTGTGAGGATGCCGATCACGCGCTTCACGACTTCCCGTTGCTCCATGGCCGCGAGCATAGGGCGTGCAACCCGGTCGCAACGTCCGGTCGAGTTGACTCGCGTCCGGTTGTCGCGGCGTCGCCGTGGCCGAGAAGGGGCAGGTCCATGGAGTGTGACCCGAAATCGCCCGCCGTCGAGCTGACGGCGGGCGCGGCCGGTCTGCTGCTTCGGCTGCGGGCGGAGCACGGTCCGTTGATGTTCCATCAGTCGGGCGGCTGCTGCGACGGCAGCGCGCCGATGTGCTATCCGGCCGGTGAGTTCCGCACCGGGAACGCCGATGTGCTGCTGGCGGAACTCGTCGTCGAGGGAATGGCCGAGAGCGTGCCCTTCTGGATGTCGCGGAACCAGTACGAGGTGTGGTCCCACACCCGGCTGATCGTGGACGTGGTGGAGGGCCGCGGCAGCGGGTTCTCGCTGGAGGCTCCGGAGGGGGTGCGGTTCCTCATCCGTTCCCGTCTGGTGGACGGATGAGGAACCGCACCCCGCCCGTCAGGCGGTGTCGCGCACCGCGACGATGCCGTTGAAGACGCCCGCGTACGCGGTGCCGTCGGGGCCGATGGTGATGGGCGCCCAGTTGTTGTCGTACGCGGGTCCGGTGCCGGTGAGCGTGCGCCAGCGGCGTTCTCCGGTACGGAAGTCGACGGCGGTCAGATACCAGGCGTCGATGCCGAGCGCGTTGGGCTCCTTCTCGTAGAAGTAGAGCAGCCCGTTGGCGGTGGACAGCTTCGGCACGGTGGAGGGCGAGCGGACGGCGCTCTCCCACACGGTGTCGCAGCCGCTGCCGTCGGGCCTGACGTCGATACGGGTGACGCCGCCGACGACGCTGCGGCCGAGCAGCAGCGAGGCGGGGTTCTCGTAGCCGTAGTTGTTCTCGACGACGAGGCTGTCGCCCCAGCTGATCAGCGAGTTGTCGGTGGTCGACTGGCCCCGGCCGAAGACGGGGACCGAGCAGACGAGGCGACGGTCGGCGGGGATGTCCGCGCCCCGGCGGAAGACGAGGACGTTCATCCGGTCGTCCGCGTTGTCGGTGATCGCGACGTACTTCTCGCCGGTGCCGAACAGGTCGGGGGTGGTGCCCGAGCCCTGGTTCACCGAACCGGGCTTGGTGCCGGTGCCCCGGTCGTACGTCTGCCGCCAGCCGATCCGCGGGGTGCCGTCCGGGCCTGCCGTGAAGCTGTAGAGGGCGTGGTCGGAGACGATGGAGACCGCGTCCCGGTCCACGGAGAACGAGTTCTGGATCTCCTCGCCGTCGAGGCGGACGGACCGGACGGCCGAGGTGTCCGGGTCGACCGTCCCGACCCGGCCGAGCCGGGTGACCCACCAGATCCGGCCCTGCCAGTCGGGCATCACGGAGGTCACCGGGTCGCAGGTGCCGCTGGGGAAGAGGTTGGTCCAGGACACGCAGTCGTGCGGGACATGGCCGGTGAGGTCCCAGTCGTCCTCGACGACGAACTCCCAGCGGCCGTCGGCGCCCTGCCGGTGGGCGATGCGCAGGATGTGCTGGCGCGAGTCGGCGAGGACGACCCGGTCCTGGTCGTCCAGGTAGAAGTAGGCGCCGCCCGAGGTGTCCTTGAAGATCCTGGAGAAGTCGAGGCGGGTGATCGCCTCGACCGTGGAGGACCGCTGCGGCAGCTTGTACTCGGCGAGCGTGTCGAGGGTGCGCGGGTCGAGGAGCTTGAGCAGGAAGCCGGTGAACGTCCCGCAGACCGTGATCAGCCGGCCGGCCGCGTCGAACGTCGCGGTGGCGCACTCGCCGCCGACCGGGGCGATCTTCTCGCTGGTCACCTCGGGGCTCCGGCCGAGCGGTCCGGCGTAGGGATGGGTGCCGCTGCCCGCCGCGTCCGCGTGCATGCCGCTGCGCCCGTTGGGCGCGAGGAAGGGGTGCTGCGGGGGCGCCTGTCCGGGGACCGGCGACGCGGTGGCGGGGGCTCCCTCGTACCTCTCGACCAGGCGGTGGCCGGGGGCTCTGGGGATCTCGTCGGCCACTGCGGGGGATGTGGGCCCGGCCAGCGTGAACGTGGCGACGGCGAGGGTCAGGGCCAAAGCACGGGCGAGCGCTCTGCGGTACGGCGGGGGCATCGGGCTCCTCGGTTACGGACGGGGGTCGCGCCGCCGCCCGACGTTAGGAGCCGCACCGTGAAGTGTCCATGGAGACGAGAAGGGTTTCGCGTGCCCGACACGCCGCCGCAACACCGCGCCACGTGCGGCAACGCCCGCAACACACCGCGCGGCGCCCTAGGGTCTTTCGTTTGGATCAGGTCGGATCAGGGAGCGGGGTCCGGTGCGTGCGGCTGCAAGGCGGAGGAGGGAGTCACTGCGGAGCATGGGCGACTGACGACAACGCCGCAGATGCGCGCACCGGACCCCGCGAGCCCGACATGATCCAAACGAAAGGCCCTATCCGCGCGGCGGAGGCTTCCGGTGCGAGCGGTTCTCCAGCATCGCCCGGCGGATGCGGGCCGCCGCCGCCCGGGCGTGCTCCGGCGTCGCGGTGTGGTCGGCGACCGAGGTGACGAAGCGGTGCAGCGGCTGCCGGCAGCGGGTGCACGGGGTGTCGGTGGTGACACGGTGGCCGTCCTCGCACTGCGGGTCGGAGCACGAGCCGGGCATCAGCAGCTGTTCGGCGATGTCCTGGGCGCTCCAGCGGCGGCGGCCGTCCTCGTCCTTCTCGTTGAGGGCGTGGGCCCAGCGCAGGTTCCAGCGGCGTTCGATGCGCTCACGGAGGAGACCCGCGCTGCGGTTCGCCAGCTCCTGGTGAATCAGGTCGTGGACGGTGCTCGGGACCCGGCCGCCGAGCGCCTGGAGGAGCTGCTGCGGCAACGCCTGGAGGACATAGCCGCGCGGGTTGCTCTTGGCGTTCTCGCGCCAGCGGTCGCAGGAACAGGTTCCGTCGGGCCGTTTCGGGGCGTGGCAGCGCCCGCACAGGCCGCGGCACTCGGCGCACAGCCCTCCGTCGAGACCGTCCAGGTGGGGCGCGGGCGCCCGGCCGCAGGACTGGCAGCAGGCCGCGCACGGCCCGCAGAGCCGCTCGTTGCCCGCCTTCGTCGTCCAGATCCGCATCTGGCACCGGCAGCACAGGCCGGTGTTGCAGTACTCGTGGTGGGCGGCGCCCGAGTGCCGGCCGGAGGGCGGAAAAGACATCTGTCCATTGTGCGGGATGTCCGGGACCGGCGTGGACCGGCCGCCGGCAGGGGCCGGGCCGGCAGCGGGGTCCGCGGCGCGGCCGGGGCCAGGGCCGGGAGTGGGGCCGGGGTCAGGGGTCGAGGCCGCTGACCAGGTCGGCGGTGGCCCCGACGCCGTCGTGGATGGTCGGCGCCATGCTCGTACCGGCCAGGAAGAAGCCCAGCAGGACGCAGACCAGTGCATGGGAGATCTTCAGTCCGCCGTTGCGCAGGAAGATCACTGCCAGGATCAGCATGAGCAGGACCACCGAGATCGAAACGGCCATGGCCAACCTCCTCCGCCGCGCCGGATTTGCGGCATTCGGCCGCCAGTGTGGCGCAGCGGAGGGGCTGTTCGGCGCACTGGCGTGTCGGCCGAACGGGTACTCCCCGGCCGGGAGGCGTTACGGGGTCGGGGCGCCGTTCCCGCGAGCGCGGAGGAATCGTTCGAGCCCGGGCAGGTCGTCGGTGTTGAGGTGGTCGACACCGGCGGCGAGCAGTTCGGACCAGACGGCCTCGCGTTCGGGTCCCGGCAGGTCGAGTGTGGCCCAGAAGCGGATGCGGCGGCCTTCCCGGTGGGCGGTGGCGACGAGGGCGCGGAGCCGGTCGCGCTCGGCCCGGGGGAAGGGGCCGGCTCCGCGCCAGCCGAAGGTCTGGGTCCAGTTGGCGCTGACGAGCGGGGCGAACGAGGCGGGGGCCGCGGTGCCGAGGTCGTCGAGGCGGCCGTCGTAGAACGCGTACCGGGTGCGCTGCGTCTCCATGGGCGCCCGGGCGGCGCGGTCGCCGGAGATCACCGGGGTGACCGCGCCGGGGTGCACGCGGCCGTGGCTGTAGCGGGTGAGGATCCGGTGGTGGCGGCGCAGCTGCCGGTCCAGTTCGCGGTAGGCGGCGACGCCGTCGGCCTTGATGTCGATGAGGAGTTGCAGCGGGGCGCGGTGGTGCGGGTGGACGCTGCCGTGGCCCGCGCGGACCAGGGCGGCGAGCGGGTCCAGGTAGAGCGAGGCGAGGGTGCGGGTGGGGTCGAGCGTGGCGGGCTCGTGGGCCACGAGCAGGTCGCCGCCGACGAGGAAGACGTCCGCCTCGACGCTGGTGAACCCGTGGGCGAGGGCGTCGTGCAGCGGCCGGGCGTGCAGGTAGTCGTTGTGCGCGTGGGCGTGGCGCAACGGGCGCGGGCCGCGCGGGCGGGCGGGCGCGGCGACCGCCGTCGCGGTGGGGGCGGCGACGGCCACGGCGGCGGTGGCGAGGGCGACCGTGAGCGCGCGGCGGCGGGTGGGGTGGACCATGAGGACTCCCTGAGCGGCGGACGGACGGGGGGGGACGGTCGCGTCGAGTATGGAGTCGCGACCTCGCCGCTGGGCAGGTACCTGCCAAGAGTTGGCTGGACCGTCGCCCGCCGGTCGGCCGGGCCGCATCGGTTGTTCGCCGGGTGCCATGGGCCGTGCGCCGCACGCCGTTCGCTGTTCGCCGCTCGTGCGCGCAGCCGTTCGCGGGGGGCTCGGGCACAGGTCCGACTCGGGTGACAGCCCCTGCTCGGGTGTGACAGACCCGCTCAGCCGACCGCCACGCGCTCGCTTCCGGCGGTCCGCTCGCCCCAGCGGACCGTACGGTCGCACCAGCGCTCCAGCAGCACCCGGTCGTGGCCGACCGCGAGCAGGGCCGCCCCGGACGCGGAGCGGTAACGCTCGACCACGGCGACCAGGGCGGCCGTCGTGGAGGCGTCGAGCATCGCGGTCATCTCGTCGCAGATCAGCAGCCGGGGCTCCAGCACCAGGGCCCGTGCCAGACAGGCCCGCTGGAGCTGGCCGTCGCTCACGGCGTGCGGGCGGCGCTCCAGCAGTTCCTCGGAGAGGCCGACCAGCGGGGCCAGTTCCGCGACCCGCTCGGGGACGTCCCGGCGGCGCCCGGTGGATCGCAGCGGCTGGGCGATCAGTTCGCGCAGGCTGAGCCGGGGGTCGGCGGAGAGCCGGGGCTGCTGGAAGACGACGCCGACAGCCGTGCGCTGCTCGCGCGGGGCCCGGTGCCGCCAGCCGCGTACGACCGTGCCGTCGAGGGTCATGGTTCCGGCGTCCGGGCGGTGCAGGAGGGCGGCGACCTTGGCCAGGGTGGACTTGCCGCAGCCGCTGGGGCCCAGCAGCCCGACCGCCTCGCCCGCCGCGACGTGCAGGGAGACCTCACGGACGACGGGGTCGCGGCGGTCGTATCCGGCGGTGATCCGGGTCAGCTCAAGCATCGGCGGCCTCCTTCAGGGGGTGCGTCCGGCCGGTCGGCGCGTGGTGACAGGCCAGGTCCGCCTCGAAGGCCGGACGTTCGCCGGTGCAGCGGGCGTCCGCGTGCGCGCAGCGGGCGGCGAAGGCGCAGCCGTCGGGCAGCGCCCCCAGCTCCGGCGGCATCCCGGGGATCGGGGCGAAGTCCCGCTCGGGCAGGGCGTCCAGCAGACCTCGGGCGTAGGGGTGGCGGGGGCCGGGTGCGCCGAAGAAGGGAGTCGCGTCGGCGATCTCGACGATCCGGCCCGCGTACATCACCGCGACCCGGTCCGCGATCCGCATCGCGGCGGCCAGGTCGTGGGTGATGATCAGCAGCGCCCGGCCCTCGTCGGTGTGGCGCCGCAGCTCGTCGACGGTCCGCTCGACGAGGTCCCGGTCGAGCCCGGTGGTCGGTTCGTCGGCGAGCAGCAGCGGGGCGTCGCCGATCAGGGCGAGGGCGGTGGCGGCGCGCTGGGCGAGGCCGCCGGAGAGCTCGTGCGGGTAGCGGTCGAGGTGGCCCTCGGGGAACGAGGCGCGGTCGGCGGCCGCCACGGCGGCCTTGGCCAGCCCGCTTCCCCGCACCCCGGTCAGCTCGCGCAGGCTCTCCTCCAACTGGGCCCGGACCGTGCGCACGGGGGTGAGGTGGGCGGCGGGACTCTGCGGTACGAGGCCGATGCGCCGTCCCCGTACGGTGCGGGCGAGGGTGCGCTCGTCGGCGGTCAGCAGGTCCGTGTCCCCGCCGAGCACCGCTCTGCCGGTGGTCTGGGCGTTGGCGGGCAGCAGGCCGAGCAGGGCGGAGGCCAGGACGGACTTGCCGCAGCCGCTCTCGCCGACCAGGGCCAGGCACTCCCCCGGCGCGACGGAGAAGCGGGCGTCGGTGACGGCCGCGATGTCCCGGCCGCCGCGCATCCGGAAGCGGACGGAGAGGTTCTCGACGGCGAGGACGGGGGGCTCGGCGGATTCTGGGGCGCGGGTCACAGCATCAGCTCCGATTTCCGGCGCGGGTTGATCCGGTCGCGCCAGGCTCCGGCGAGTCCGGCGAGCGCGAGGGTCGGGATGATCAGGAAGAGGCCGGGGAAGAGGGTGGGCCACCAGTCCCCCGCGAGCAGCGAACCGCGTGCGGACTGGACGAGGTTGCCGAGGCTCGCCTGGTGGGCCGGGAGCCCCAGCCCGAGGAAGGACAGCGCGGACTCGTGCCACATGGCGTGCGGCACCATCAGCACCGCCGCAAGCCCGGCCTGCGGGAGCACGCCCGGCAGCAGGTGCCGCACGACGACCCGGGTGCGGGAGGCGCCGCCGGAGACGGCCGCGTCGATGAAGGGGCGCGAGCGCAGCGAGAGCACCTCCGAGCGGACGATCCGGGCCGTGGAGAGCCAGTGCGTCAGGGCCACCGAGATGATCACCGGCCAGACGCCGGGCCGGAACATCGCGACGATGAAGATGCCGAGGAGCAGGTGCGGCACCGAGGACAGGGCGTCGACGACCCGCATGACGACCCGGTCCGTCCAGCCGCCGAACGCCCCGGCGAGCGCGCCGATCGCGGTGCCGATGACGGTGGCGGTGAGGGCCGCGACGAGGCCGACGAGCAGCGATACGCGCAGGCCGTAGATACAGCGGAGCAGGAGGTCGCGGCCGACGTCGTCGGTGCCGAACGGATGGGCCCAGGACGGCGGGTCGAGCTTGTTGGCCAGGTCGACGGCCTGCTGGTCCAGCTGGGCCAGCGGCGGGACGACGAGGACGGCGAGCGCGACGGCGATGACGATCGTGGCCGAGGTGACGATCCGGACGCGGCGGGTGGTGCGGCCGGGGAGGGCGAGCGCGGTCTCAGCCATCGAAGGCCACCCGGGGGTCGGCGAGTCCGTAGAGGAGGTCGGAGAGCAGGTTGCCGAGCAGCACGGCGGCGGTGGCGAGCACCGTGAGCGCGGCGAGCAGGGAGAAGTCCACCGAGGTGGCGGCCTCCACCGTGGCGGCGGCGATGCCGGGCCAGCTGAACACCGTCTCCACGAGCAGTGCGCCGGTGATGAGTTCGGGGACGCGGGAGCCGATCAGGGTGAGCATCGGCAGCATCCCGGAGCGGAGGGCGTGGCCGAGGAGCACGGTGCGCTCGCTCAGCCCCCGGGCGCGGGCGCCGCGCACCGGATCCTCGGCCAGGGCGTCGGCGACCCCTTGGCGTACGTAGAGGAAGAACCACGGCAGTTGGGAGATGCCGAGGACGGCGGCGGGCAGCACCAGGTGGGAGGCGACCTGGCCGAAGGTGACGACGTCGCTGGCGGCGTCGGTGAGCCCGCCGGCCGGGAGGACGTCGAGCTTCAGGGCGAAGAACCAGATGGCGAGCAGCCCGAGCCAGAAGGCGGGGGCGGCCTCCAGGGTGTACGCGGCGGAGCTGACGCACCGGTCGAGCCAGCCGCCGGGCCTGCGGGCGGCGAGGACGCCGAGGCCGGTGCCGAGCAGGATCGCGACGAGGAAGGCGGTGGCGGCGAGCAGGACGGACCAGCCCATGCGCTCCGCGATGACGTCGGCGACCGGCTGGCGCATCACGCTGGAGTCGCCGAGGTCGCCCCGGAGCGCGGAGGTCAGCCAGTCCCACCAGCGGGCGACGAGCGGCTGGTCGACGCCGAGGTTGGCCCGCAGCTGGTCGAGGTTCTCCTGCGATGCGGTGAGCCCGGCGGTGCCCGCGTAGGCCTTGACCGGGTCGAACGGGGACGCGGCGGCGACGGCGAAGACGCCGAAGGTGACGACGCCGAGGACGGGGACGGCGAACAGGGCCCGGCGTCCCGCCATCCGCGCCATCGGCCCCCAGGGGAGGCGTCGGCTCACTTCTTCGAGCCTCCGGCGCCCTCGGTTGACCACTTCTCGACGTTCCACCAGGGGCCCGAGGCCAGCCCGTGGTCGTGCGGCTCGACCTGGGTGGTGAGGGGGCCGAAGCGGTCGTCGACGACGTACAGGTGGTCGATGTGGGTGAGGAAGGTGTAGCCCGGGTTCTTCACCAGTTCGCGCTGGACGGTGTCGTACGCCTTCTTCCGCTCGGCCTTGTCGCCGCTCTTCCGGCCGGCCTCGATCGCGGCGTCGACGGCCTTGTTGTCGTACCAGGCCATGTTGTTGAAGCCGTCGCCCGCGAGGGAGGACTTCAGCAGGGTGTACTGGTCGAAGTCGGGGTCGGCGGGCGATCCGCCGCCCGCGAGCACGGCGTCGTGCTTCATCCGGGGCTCGATGACCTCCCAGGTGCCGGCCTCGGCGGTGATGGCGATACCGGCCTTCTTGGCGTCGGAGGCGTAGGCGAGGGCGTGCTCCTGGCGGAGCTTGTCGCCGGTGAGGTACCAGAGCGGGAAGGCGGCGCGGACGCCGTCCTTGACCCGGACGCCGTCCTTGCCGGGCTTCCAGCCCGCCTCGTCCAGGATCTTCTTCGCGGCGGCGAGGTCGTGCTCGCGCTCGGTGCCCTTGGTGAACCACTCGCTGTCGGTGGGGACGGGGCCGTAGGCGGGCTTGCCGTCGCCGTTGAGGATGGCGTCGACCATGGTCTCGCGGTCGACGGCGACGTCGAGGGCGCGACGCACGGCGGTGTCGCCGGCGACCTTGTTGTGGGTCGGGAGGGTCACCGTGCGGTAGTCGTAGGTGGTGGCGGCGTACGTCTTCTTGCCCTTGTCGTCCGCGAAGCCCTTGGCGAGGTTGGGCGGCAGGATCGCGCCGTCGAGGTCGCCGGAGCGCAGCCGGGTGGCGCGCACGTCGTCGTCCTTGATGATCGCCATGGTGAACTTCTTCACCTCCGGTGCGCCGCCCCAGTAGTGGGGGTTGGCGGTGAAGCTGAGCTTCTCGCCCTTGGACCACTTGGTGAGGACGTAGGGCCCGGTGCCGACGGGGCGGGTGGTGAAGGCCCCGGTGTTGACGTCCTGCTTGCCCGCGATGTGCTGGGGGGCGATGGGCAGGACGGTGCGCTGGGCGAACGGCGCGTAGGGGTACTTCAGCGTGAAGACGACCGTGTCCTCGCCCTTCGCCGTGACGTCCTTGACGGCGTCCAGCTCGGTGCGGGAGGCGTTGTTGGTCTTCTCGTCGAGGATGGTGCGGTAGGTGAAGACGACGTCCTTGGCCCCGAACGGCTTCCCGTCGCTGAACTTCACGCCCTGGCGCAGCTTGTACGTGTACGTCAGGCCGTCGGCGCTGACCTCGGGGAGCTCGGCGGCCAGGGCGGGGCGGAGCTTCATGTCCGCGTCCAGGGCGAGCAGTCCGTCGAAGATCTTGGAGTTGCCGTCCTTGCCGTAGCCGAGCAGCGGGCTCAGGCTGTCGGGCTCGTAGGCGATGCCGACGACGGCCGAGGTGGACCCCGATCCGGATCCGCTCTTGGCCGTGTCCGGGTTCGAGCAGGCGGCTGCGGTCAGGGACAGGGCGGTGGCCATCGTGGCGGCGACCGCCACCCGTATCGATCGGGCCGTCATAGTCTGCACATCCCTGTTCAAGATCGGTTGTTATTGCGAACAGTGTGCAATTAAACATCACGTAAAAGACCCTGGTACAGCCCGCCTCGACAGACGAGACGGGTGCACCAGGGCCGATGCGTCGAAGGACGCCCCCTACGGAGCCGGAAGTTCCACCAGCTCGGCGACGGCCCGACGGTGGCTGCCCGCCGTGCCGTACGCGATCGAGTCGGCCTTGGCGCGCTTCAGGTAGAGGTGCGCCGGGTGTTCCCAGGTCATGCCGATCCCGCCGTGCAGCTGTACGCACTCCTCGGCGGCGTGGACCGCTACGCCGGAGCAGTACGCCTGGGCCACCGCGACCGCGAGCGGGGCGTCGGGGCTCCCGGTGGCGAGGGCGTCGGCGGCGTTGCGGGCGGCGGCGCGGGCCGAGACGACCTCCAGCCAGAGCTGCGCCATCCGGTGCTTGAGCGACTGGAACGAGCCCACGGGCCGGTTGAACTGGTGGCGGTCCCGGGTGTACCGGACGGTCTCGGTCAGACACCACTCCGCGAGGCCGAGCTGCTCGGAGGCGAGCAGTCCGGCCCCGGCGAGCAGTCCGCGCCGTACGGCGGTGGCGCTCGCTCCCGCGTCGGCCAGCAGCGTCCCGGTGGCGCCGGTCAGGGTGACGGTGGCCAGGGGCCGGGTCAGGTCGAGCGGGACGAGCGGTTGTACGGCGACGCCGTGGCCGGCCGTCCCGACGGCGTACAGTCCCTCGGCGGTCGGCACCAGCAGCACGTCGGCCACCGCCGCGTCGGCGACGCCGCGCACCGTCCCGTCCAGCGAAGCGAGCGCCGCGCCCACCCCGGTGGGCGGGGTCGCGAAGGGCACGGCGAGCACCGCCGTACGGGCTCCGGAGGCCAGCTCGCCCAGGAGCGCGGCGGCCGGTCCGTCCGCCGCGCCCAGCGCGAGGAGGGTCTCGGTGGCCACGACGGAGCTGGTCAGATAGGGGGCGGGGGCCACGGCCCGGCCGAGCTCTTCCAGGACCACGGCGGCCTCGCGGTGGGAGGCGCCCTGGCCGCCGAGCTTCTCGGGCACGAGGAGTCCCGCCGCGCCGATGCCGGTGGCCAGCGAGGACCAGAGCCGCTGGTCGTACGGCGTGTCGGACTCGGTCGCCGCGATCACCGTCGGCGCGGCGGCCCGGTCGGCGAGGAGGGCGCGCACGGCGGAGCGCAGGTCCTCCTCGTCCTGCGAGTAGAGCAGGTCGGGGGTGGCGGGGGGCTGGGCGGGCGCGGTCATCGGCTCAGGTCCTTCCAGGCGACGTCCTTGTCGTTGCGGGGTTCGGAGGGCAGTCCGAGGACGCGCTCGGCCACGATGTTCAGCAGGACCTCGCTGGTGCCGCCCTCGATGGAGTTGCCCTTGGAACGCAGATAGCGGTAGCCGGCGTCCCGTCCGGTGAAGTCGACCAGCTCCGGGCGGCCCATGGTCCAGTCGCCGTACAACAGGCCTTCGTCACCGAGCAGTTCGACCTCAAGGCCGCTGATCTCCTGGTTGAGCCGGGCGAAGGCGAGCTTCATGCCCGAGCCCTCGGGTCCCGGCTGTCCGGCGACCAGCTGCTGGCGCAGCCGCTCGCCGGTGAGCCGGGCGACCTCGGCCTCCACCCAGAGGGTCAGCAGGCGCTGGTGGGTGTCGGGGGTGCGCAGCTCGGGACGCTCGCGCCAGGTCCGGGCGACCGGGCCGATCATGCCGCCCTCGCGCGGGATGCGGGAGCCGCCGATGGAGACGCGCTCGTTCATCAGGGTGGTCTGGGCGACCTTCCAGCCCTCGCCGACGGGGCCGAGGCGGTGGCTGTCGGGGATGCGTACGCCGGTGAGGAAGACCTCGTTGAACTCGGCCTCGCCGGTGATCTGGCGCAGCGGCCGCACCTCGACGCCGGGGTCGGTCATGTCGCAGATGAAGTAGCTGATACCGCGGTGCTTGGGCAGGTCCGGGTCGGTGCGGGCGATGAGGATCGCCCAGCGGGCCAGGTGGGCGCTGGACGTCCAGACCTTCTGGCCGTCGACGATCCAGTCGCCGCCCTCGTCCCTGACGGCTCGGGTGGCCAGGGCCGCGAGGTCGGATCCGGCGCCGGGTTCGCTGAACAGCTGGCACCACACCTCCTCCCCCACCCACAGCGGGCGCAGGAAGCGGCGCTTCTGCTCGTCGGTGCCGAAGCCGAGGACGGTGGGCGCGGCCATGCCGAGGCCGATGCCGATGCGGCGCGGGTCGTTGTCGGGTGCGTCGGCGGCGGCGAGTTCGGAGTCGACGGCCTGCTGGAGGGAGCGGGGCGCGTCGAGCCCGCCGAGGCCCACCGGGTAGTGGACCCAGGCCAGGCCCGCGTCGAAACGGGCCTTCAGGAAGTCGGTGCGGTCGGTCGTGGCGGGCGGGTGCGCGGCGAGCAGCTCGCGGGTGCGGCGGCGGACCTCGGCGGCGTCGGGAGCGGGGCTCATCGGGCGCCTCCGGGCAGGACGACGATGCGGCCGGTGCTGGTGCCGTCGGCGACGCGCTGGACGGCGTCGGCCGCTCCCGCCATCGCGACGCGCTCGCTGACCAGGGGTGTGACGATGCCCTGCTCGGCCAGCTTGGTCAGCTCGTCGTGGCAGGCGCGGACGGCGGCCGGGTCCTTGGCGTTGTACAGGCCCCAGTGCAGCCCGACGACGGAGTAGTTCTTCACCAGGGCGTGGTTGAGGGCCGGGGCGGGGATGACGCCGCTGGCGAAGCCGACGACGAGGATGCGCCCCTCGAAGGCGACGCACTTGGCGGACTTGGCGTACGCGTCGCCGCCGACCGGGTCGTAGACGACGTCCGCGCCGTGCCCGCCGGTGGCCTCCTTCACGGCGGCGACGATGTCCTCGCTCCGCCGGTCGATGACCAGGTCGCAGCCGAGCTCGCGGGCGACGGCCGCCTTCTCCGGGCCGCCGACGACGCCGATGACCTTCGCGCCCGCCGCCCTGCCGAGCTGGACGGCGGCGCTGCCGACGCCTCCGGCCGCCGCGTGGACGAGGAGGGTCTCACCGGGCTGGAGGCGGGCACGGCGGTGCAGGCCGAACCAGCCGGTCTGGTAGCCGATGTGCAGGGCGGCCGCTTCGGCGTCGTCCAGTGCGTCGGGTGCGGGCAGCAGGGCCGCCTCGTCCGCGACCACGAAGTCGGCGAAGCCGCCGTGCGGCAGGGCGGGGGTGGCGAGGACCCGCCGCCCGTCCTCGGTGGTGCCGCACACCTCGACGCCCGGGGTGAAGGGCAGCGGCGGCCGGACCTGGTACTGGCCCCGGCAGAGCAGGGCGTCGGGGAAGTTGACGTTGGCCGCGCGGACCTCGACGAGCACCTGCCCGTCGCCGGGCACGGGCCGGTCCGTCTCCTCCAGCCGCATCACCTCGCCCGGCTCGCCGTTCCGGTGCACTCGCCATGCCTGCATGAGGGGCCTCCACAACACTGTCGGCTTCAACCGCTGCCGCGGTCGGCATTACCACTGCTGCGCCGCATACTAAGCGGTCGCTTGCCGATCTGGGAACACCTCCGGCCCACCCCCGGGCTTCAGGCGCGCTTCGGCCTCGCCCGCACGTGCATGCGCTCGCCCTGCGGACCGAAGAGGCTGAGGAACTCCACCGTCTCGTCCTCGGCCGGGCCGAACCAGTGCGGCAGCCGGGTGTCGAACTCGGCGGCCTCGCCCGGCTCCAGCACCAGATCGTGGTCGGCCAGCAGCAGCCGCAGCCTCCCCGAGAGCACGAACAGCCACTCGTACCCCTCGTGCGTGCGCTGCTCCGGCGGGCCGCCGCTGCCGGGCTCCTGGATCAGCTTGTACGCCTGGAGGCCGCCCGGCCGGGCGGTCAGCGGCAGCATGGTTCGGCCGTGCTGCACGATCGGCTTGGCCCTGACCCGCGGATCGCCGACCGGTGCGGCGCCCACGAGGTCGTCGAGCGGCACCTCGTGGGCGCGGGCGATCGGCAGCATCAGTTCGAGGCTGGGGCGACGGCCGCCGGACTCCAGCCGGGAGAGCGTGGAGACGGAGATGCCGGTGGCCGCCGAGAGCGCGGCGAGGGTGACCCCGCGGTCCTTGCGCAGCCGCCGCAGTCGGGGGCCGACGCCGGAGAGGACGGACTCCAGTTCCGGGTCGTCCCGGTCGTGTTCCTTCATCCGGCCATTGCAGAATCGGCAAGCCCGTTTGTCAACCCGCCAAATCCGTCGACGCCAGCCCCGGGACAGCCCCGGTGGACTCCTCCTCAGGCGGCGAAGACCTCGAACGTCACCGCCGGCCGGCCGCCGAACTGCGCGGCCGCCTCCTTCGTCAGGCCCTCCAGGAGGGTCCGGCAGTACCGCTCCGGGTCCTCCTGGGTCAGCGCCTCGATGTAGGTGCGGTGCTCCAGCAGCGACCGGACCGAGCGTTCGAGACCGGCGGTCGCGTCGACCGCGTGGGTGGGCCGGTCGCTGCCCGCCACGGCGGTCCAGCGCACCCCGTCCCACGGATCGAGTCCCCGCTCGCCCAGCTCCGGGAAGATCCAGCGGTTGCCCGCGTCGGCGACCGCGTCCAGGGCGGCGCGCCCGACCGCGCGGTGGTCGGGGCTGTTCCAGGCGACCCCGCCCCAGGTGTCCCGGTGGTTGACGGTGACCACCAGCTCGGGGCGGTGGCGGCGGATGGCCGCGGCGATGTCGCGGCGCAGGCCGGTGCCGTACTCGATCACGCCGTCGCGGTGGTCCAGGAACTCCACGGTCCGCACCCCGACGACGGCGGCGCCGGCCCGCTGCTCCCGCTCGCGCACCGGCGCGCACTCCTCGGGCGACAGCGTGTCGATCCCGGCCTCGCCCCGGCTGGCGAGGAGGTAGACGACCTCACGGCCGCCGTCGGTCCATTCCGCCACGGCCGCGGCCGTTCCGTACTCCAGGTCGTCGGGATGGGCGACCACCGCCAGGGCGCGCTGCCAGTCGACGGGCATGGGTTCGAGTAACTGCGTCATCGCGTCAGGCTACCAACGTGCCGTCACCGCACGGTCTTCCCGGCACCGGCGCCGGGCGTGCGAGGCTGGAGTCCGGTGACGCTCACCGCGGACACGGCTCACCCGGCCTGTCCGGGCCGGGTGAGGGATACCCTCCGCCCACCGCTCCGGCGAACGAAAGGAACCCGCTCGTGCCCAGCCCCGCCTCCCTCTCCCCCGCCCAGGCCGCAGCCCGTCTGGAGGAGTTCACCGTCATCGATGTGCGGGCTCCGGGCGAGTACGCCGCCGGGCACGTCCCCGGCGCCCTGAACATCCCGCTCGACAAGCTGCCGGACGCGCTGCCCGCGCTCAAGTCCGCCTCCGCGCGCGGTTCGCTGCTGGTGGTGTGCGCTTCCGGGGTCCGGTCCACGCGGGCCTGCGAGATCCTCGCGGGAGCGGACATCGAGGCCGTGACGCTGACCGGCGGAACGTCGGCCTGGGAGGGCGACGGCCGCGGCCTGGACCGTCCCGAGGGCGCGCGCACCACCTGGCCCATGGAGCGTCAGGTCCGGCTCGCGGCGGGTTCGCTGGTGGTGGCGGGGCTGGTGGCGGGCATCCGCGTGCCCGCGGCACGCTGGCTGTCCGCGGGCATCGGCGCGGGCCTGGTGTACTCGGCGCTCAGCAACACCTGCGGGATGGCCGCGGCCCTCTCGAAGCTGCCGCACAACCGGGCCCCGCGCACCGCCGGCGACCTGGACGCCACGCTGGAGGAGCTCCAGCGCTGATCCGGCGGGCCGGCCGGTCCACGACCGGCCGGCCCCGGGGCGGGCGCGCGGGGCCCGGCCGGTCAGGCCTCGTCCCGCACCAGCGCCAGCAGCCGGTCCAGGACGCGGGGACCGCCCGCGCGCACGCCGTCGTGCTCGTACTCGTTCGTCACCCAGGCCCGCGCCCCCCGGATCGCCGCCGCGGTGCGCAGCGAGTCCTCGGCGTGGACGTACATGTCGTCGTGGTAGACGGCCGCCGCGACCGGGACCTCGTTGGCGGCGAGCCGCTCTGCGTCGTACAGCACGGGCCAGTCGGTGCGCTGAGCGAGCAGTTCGGCGGTCTCGCGCAGCGGGCGCAGGGCAGGGTCGACGTCGAAGTGCCAGGGGTGGATGGTCTCGCCGGTGAAGAGGACCGGACCGTCGCCCGCCAGCGCCTTCGCCGCGTCGAACTGCGGGAACTCGCCCCGGACCCGCTCGGCGGCCCAGGCGGTGGGGCGCTCGCCCTGTCCGTAGATGGCCTCGTGGAGCAGGGCGTAGAGCGGGTGCCCGGCAAAGGAGGCGGCCGTGCGCATGGCCTCCTGGAAGGCGTCGGAGAGTTCGGTGCCGCCCGGGGTGCGGACGAACGCGTTCTCCAGCAGGTAGTGGAGCTGGTGGCTGCCGCTGCCCGAGCCGAGCATGATGCCGAGCGACTGGAAGCCCTCGGGCGTCAGCCGGTGCCCGGCGCTCTCGGGCCGGTGCTCCGCGAGGTGCGCGGCGATCGCGCGGGCGCGCTCGACGTCCTGGGGGTAGCGGGCGTAGTGGGCGGCGACCTTGCGTTCGATACGCGGGTACGCGGCCCGGTAGACGTCGTCCGCGTGCGCGTCCAGCGAGGGCAGCCCGCCGGTGATCAGGACCGCCTTCAGCCCTTCCGGCGCGGTGGAGAGATAGTGGACGGCGCAGAAGCCGCCGAAGGACTGGCCGAGGACCGTCCAGGGGGCTCCGCCGGTCAGCTGGGGCCGGATCAGCTCGCAGTCCCGGACGATGGAGTCGGAGCGGAAGTGGGCGAGGTAGTCGGCCTGCTCGCGCGGGCCGCCGCGCAGCGGGAGGGTCTGCCGGTTGGCCGGGGTGGACAGTCCGGTGCCGCGCTGGTCGAGCAGGAGCACCCGGAACTCGCGCAGGGCGCGGCCGAGCCAGGCCTCCGTGCCGACGAACCGGCGCGCGCCGAAGCCGGGGCCGCCCTCCAGGTAGACCAGCCAGGGCAGATCCTCGCCCGCCCGGGAGGTGGCGACCGCTTCCCGGCCGTAGACCTCGATCTGCTCGCCGCCGGGGTCGCTGTGGTCCAGGGGCACGGTGAAACGCCGGTCCGTGAGGACGACGCCGGGCTGGCGGTAACTGTTCACGGGAACTCCTGATTCCGAGGTGCGGGCCGATCCGGGCCAAAGGGCCAGTCCAGCACATGCCCGCGCCGGTCCGGCGGAGGGGTCCTCGGGAGATGCCCCGGACGGTCCCGGCCCGTGTGCGGTGCGGCGGGGGCGCTTCTAGCGTTCAGACATGATCCGGTTCGAGCAGGTCGGCAAGGTCTATCCGGACGGGACGACGGCGGTCGACGGGCTGTCCTTCGAGGTGGCGGCGGGCGAGCTGGTGACCCTGGTGGGACCGTCCGGCTGCGGCAAGACCACCACGATGATGATGGTGAACCGGCTGATCGAGCCGACCTCGGGCCGGATCCTGGTGGACGGCGAGGACATCGCCGGGATCGACCCGGTGAAGCTGCGCCGCCGGATCGGCTATGTGATCCAGCAGGTGGGCCTCTTCCCGCACCGGACCGTCCTGGACAACACCGCGACCGTTCCGGCACTGGTCGGCTGGAAGCGCTCCCGGGCCCGGGAGCGGGCGGCGGAGCTGCTGGACCTGGTGGGCCTGGACCCGGGGACGTACGGCTCGCGCTATCCGGCGCAGCTCTCCGGCGGGCAGCGCCAGCGGGTGGGCGTGGCGCGGGCGCTCGCGGCGGATCCGCCGGTGCTGCTGATGGACGAGCCGTTCGGCGCGGTGGACCCGGTGGTGCGGGAGCGGCTCCAGAACGAGTTCCTGGCGCTCCAGCAGCGGATGCGCAAGACGGTGCTCCTGGTGACGCACGACATCGAGGAGGCGGTGCGGATGGGCGACCGGATCGCGGTGTACGGGGAGGGGCGCATCGAGCAGTTCGACACGCCGGCCGCCGTGCTCGGCACCCCGGCGACCCCGTACGTGGCCCGGTTCGTGGGGTCCGACCGGGGGCTGAAGCGGCTGTCGGTCACCGCGATCGAGCCGGAGGACCTTCAGGAGCCGCCGGTGGCCCGGCTGGAGGAGCACGCCGGGGCCGCGGCGGCCCGGCTCGCGGCCGCGGGGGCCCGCTGGGCGGTGGTCCTGAACGGCGCGGGCGAGCTGCACGGCTGGGTGTCGGCGGACGCGCTGCAATCGGCCGGGGAGGAGGAGACGGTGGGCGGCCTGGCCCGCCGGATGGACGCGTGGGTGCCGGTGGGCGCCCCGCTGAAGCAGGCGTTCAGCGAGATGCTCCAGCACGACGCGGGATGGGTGGCGGTGCTGGACGGGGCCAGGTTCCTCGGGGTCCTCACCCCGGCGAAGCTGCACGAGGCGCTGCGCCGGTCGGTGGACGCCGACGCGCAGGGGGTGGGCCGTGAGGAGGTGGAGTTCGATTCCGTGGCGGACGCGTAAGGGCTGGGGTGACCCGCCACCCGGCCCTCAACCGACCCGGACGACCGGTCAGCGGCCGCGACGGTAGCTGCTGCCGTCCCGGGGCCGGACCAGCAGCCCCGCCACGACGAGGTGGCGGCGCAGCGCGGAGCAGTCCTCGTGGACGGTCAGGAGCGCCTCGTTCACCTCGCGCTCGGTGTACGAGCGCTCCCGCTCGAACAGCGTGTCGGCGAGGTGCACGAGCAACTGCTCCCGCCGGGCCTCCTTGCGCGGGATCGCGACGAGGCGGCCGTGCGAGAAGAGCGCCTCGACCCGAGGGGTGCGAGGAGTCTGCGACGGCGGAGCAAGGGTCTCTTGTTCGGCGGACATGGCGGGAAGCCTCGCAGGCGTCCGGAGGTCGGGCAACGCCTTTTCGGCGTTGCCCGACCTCGCGTTGACAGACCCGTCCCGTCCGGGTTGTGATGGTGCACGTGCAGCGTGACGTCGGCCAAAGAGATCTGGGCCGGCCGGCGGTCAAGCCAGCACCTTCTTCCCGGGATGACGCCATGAGTCCACTCATCGCCCCCTGCCTCTGAGCACCCCAGCCTCCGAACACCTCGCCGCGGGCACTCCGCGACGCCGGGCCGTCGCCTGCCCGCATTCCTTCCGGGAGACCCAGACCTCCATGCCCCATGCCTTCCAGCAGTCCGTCATCGCCGAATTCCGCGCCAACGCCGGGAAGGTCGGCGGCCCCTTCGAGGGCGCCGATCTCCTCCTGCTCACCACCACCGGAGCCCGCTCCGGGAAGCCGCACACCACACCCCTCGGATATGTGCGCGACGGCCGCCGGCTCCTCGTCGTCGGCTCCAACCTCGGCGCACCGCTCCACCCCGACTGGTACCGCAATCTCCTCGCCCGTCCCACCGTGCGGGTCGAGTTGGGGGACGAGGAGTTCGAGTCCCTCGCCGTACCGGCCGAAGGAGCCCGACGCGACGAGCTCTTCGCCCGGGTGGTCGCCCGAGCGCCCGGGTACGCGGACTACCAGGACGCGACGGACCGGGTGCTGCCGGTCGTGATGCTGGGACTGCCCGACCCCGGCACGACGGCCCCCGCGATCACCTCGCTCGCCGACAAGCTGGTGGAGGTGCACACCTGGCTGCGCGATCAGTTGCGCCACGTCGGCGCCGAGACGGAGGCCCACTTCGCCGCGCGGGCTTCCCACCCGGGCGGGGGCGAACCGCCCGCTCCCGGTCTCGGGCTCCAGATCCGGCAGCGCTGCCTGGCGTTCTGCCAGGCGCTGGAGTTCCACCACACGGCCGAGGGCGGCCATGTGTTCCCGACGACGGAGGGCTTCCACCCTCATCTGGGGCACGTCTTCGACCGGCTGCGGGAGGAGCACCGGAGCATCGGGGCCCTCCAGACGGCGCTCGCCGCCCTGCTGGCCGACGTCGCGATCGCGGAGCCGGACCGCTTCCGCGCCGAGCTGGCCCGGATGACCGACGAGCTGACCGCCCATCTCGACTACGAGGAGGAACACATCGTCCCCCTGCTGGCAGGAGTGCCCTGGCCCCCGGCACCGCCCGCCTCCTGAGCCGTCGGGCGGCTCAGGCCTCCGGGAGGAGCTTCCTCGCCTCCAGGTAGGTGCGCGCGACATCCTCGGGCAGCCTGCGCCAGCTGTCGACCTGTTCGTTCATCGAGGCCAGGTCGGCTGTGGTCAGCACGGTGTTGAGCCGGCCGAGGGCGTCGCGCACCCCGGTGCTCCCGGCGCGGGCGCGGTTGACGACCGGAACCACGTAGTCCGCGTTCTGGAGTTTCTTGTCGTCCTCCAGCAGCACGAGGCCGAACCGGTCCAGTGTGGCGTCGGTCGTGGTGGTCAGCACCATCTGGTCCTGACCGCTCTGCACCGCCTGCTTGGCCTGGGTGGTGCCGACGCCCTTCGGGTCGACGGCGACGACGTCGATGCCGTACGTCTCGCGCAGGCCGGGTGCGCAGTAGGGCCGCTGGACGCATTCGTCGCCCGCCGCCAGCCGTACGGGCAGCTTCGCGGCGCCCACGTCGCTGAGGGTCCTCAGTCCGTGTTCCTTCGCGTACGCGGCGGTGACGGCGAAGGCGTTCTGGTCGACGGCCCGGCCGGGGTCGAGGACGGTGAGGCCGCGCGGGGCGGCCAGCGAGCGCAGCTCCCTCATGGTGGTGGCGAGGTCGGGCGATCCGACCGGGGGCGCGTCGGCGCCGTTGGCCTTGGCGTTCAGCCAGTCGGCGAAGGTCGCGGCGTACTCCGCCACCACGTCGATCTGGCCGTTCTCCAGGGCGGGTTCGTAGATCTCCCGATTGGTCACGGAGATGATGTCGGCGGAGTACCCGGCGTGCTCCAGGAGCAGCGCGTAGAGCTGGGCCAGCAGGTCGCTCTCGGTGAAGCCGGCGGACCCGACCGTGAGGTGCCTGCTGTCGCCGGGCGGTGCGGTGACCTCGCCCCGGTTCTCCAGCGCCGGGCCGGCGGTGCAGGCCGTGGCGGCGAGGAGGGCCAGCGTGGCGAGGGCCCGGCGGGCGCGGTTCACGCGGTCTCCCGTCCACGCCCCAGCCGCTGCCCGGCCTCGAAGAGGCTCTCGACCAGGAGTGCGAAGACGGCCACCAGGATCGCTCCGGCCACCACCTGCGGGGTGGAGGCGAGGTTGAAGCCCGCGGTGATGATCCGGCCCAGTCCCCCGCCGCCGGCCAGTGCCGCGATGGTGGCGGTGGCCACCAGCTGGACGGCGGCGATCCGCACTCCGGTGAGGATCAGCGGCAGCGCGAGCGGGAGTTCCACGCCCAGCAGCATCTGGCGGCCGGTCATGCCCATGCCCCGGGCGGCCCGGACGACGTCCCGGTCGACCTCGCGCATCCCGACGTAGGCGTTGGTCAGCAGCGGCGGCACGGCGAAGAGCACGAGCGCGATGATCGTCGACCACTGGCCGTGCGTCCCGATGGGAGTGAGCAGCAGCAGGACCAGCAGGGCGAAGGTGGGCACGGCCCGGCCGATGTTGGAGAGGTTGACGGCGAGCGCGCCGCCCTTGCCGAGGTGGCCCAGGACGAGGGCGACGGGCAGCGCGATCAGGCAGCTGATGAGCAGGCAGACGACGGTGAGGTAGAGGTGTTCGCCGAGCCGGTTCCCAACGCCGTCCGGGCCGGACCAGTGGGCGGCGGTGGTGAGCCAGGACCAGGCGCCGGAGAGGGCGTTCACCCCTGCCTCCCCTTGCTGGGCGTGTTCACGCCTGCCTCCGGGTCCAGGGGGTCAGCAGCCGTCCGGCTCCCAGGAGCAGCAGGTCCGCGGCGACGGCGATGACGACACACAGGACGGAGGCGGTGAGCACCTGGGCCTTGAAGTAGGTGTTCATGCCGGAGTAGATGAGGTTGCCGAGTCCGCCGTGGCCGACGATCGCCCCGATGGTGACCAGGGAGACCGCGGAGACGGTGGCGATGCGCAGCCCGGCCATCGCGGCGGGCAGCGCGAGCGGGAGCTCCACGGCGAGCAGCAGGCGCAGCGGCCCGTATCCCATGCCGCGTGCGGCCTGCCGGGTCTCTTCGGGGACGGCGCGTAGCCCGGCCAGGATGTTCCGGACGAGCAGGGTCAGGGAGTAGAGGACGAGCCCCGCGATCACCAGCGCGGCGGAGAGTCCGTACAGCGGCAGCAGCAGCGAGAACATCGCCAGCGACGGGATCGTGTACAGGATCGTCGTCAGTCCCAGCACCGGTCCGGCCGCCCAGCGCCATCGGCGGGCGGCGATCGCCAGGGGGACCGCGAGCAGGAGGGCGACGGCCACCGCGGCGCCCGTCAGCTGGAGGTGTTGCAGCACCGCGTCCGCCAGGATCTCGCGGCGGCTGGAGAGGTAGGCCCCGCAGATCCACTCGTTACGGGCGAGGCAGTCGTCCGGGGGCGCCGTCACCCGTCCATTCGAGCGTGCCAGGGGCCCCGTCGCGCGTCGGGGGCGGCCGTTCGGGGGGTGTTTGAGCGAGTGCTCAACTCTCTGGTAGCGTCCCCGGGCACAGGGGTTGAGCACTCGCTCAAACACCCGTGGCGACCGGGGGCACGCATGGGGCTGTACATAGAGGCGTTGATCCGTACCGATCCGGAGCGCCTGTGGGCACGGACCCAGGACCCCGGTCAGCATCAGCGGTGGGACCTGCGCTTCACCGAGATCAGCCATATGCCCGGCCCGCCGGGTTCCGCCCAGCGGTTCCGCTACGCGACCCGGGTGCTGCCCTTCCTGACCGTCGCGGGGACCGGGACGAGCGCGGGCGAGCGGCACCGGGAGGACGGCGAGCGGGTCTCCGCACTGCGCTTCGCCTCCCCGGAGAGGCTGTCGCCGCTGTCCGAGGGCAGCGGCTACTGGCGTTACGTTCCCACCGCCGACGGCATCCGCTTCCTGACCGGCTACGACTACCGGACCCGCTGGGGCCGCTTCGGCACGGTCGCGGACCGGTTGGTGCTGCGGCCCTTGATGGGCTGGGCGACCGCCTGGTCCTTCGACCGGCTGCGGCTGTGGTGCGAGCGGGACATCAGTCCGGCCCGGTCGCTGGCGTACGCCCTGGCGGAGATCCTGCTGCGGGTCCTCGCCGTGGCGGCAGCCCTTCCCTTCGGCCCGGCGGCCGTACTGCCCGCCGCCCTGGCCGCACTGCTGGCGCCCCCGTCCCGCCGCACGCCCGCCGCCCGCCGCTGCCTGCGCAGACCGCCCGGCCGCCCGGCCGCCACCCCGTCCCTTCTCGCCCGCCTGGAGCGCCCGTGACCTCGATATTCGCCCGTGCGATGGGAGACGACTTCGCCCGGCTCCACCCGCAGTTGCGACGGCGCTTCTCGGTCGGCCTGGAGAGCGGGGAGGCGTGCGTCGGGCGCGGTTCCATGGACCGGATCTGGCACGGCCGGGCGTTCGTGAAGCCGTTCCTCGCGCTCGGCGCCACGCGCAACATCCTGGTGCCGAGAACCGGCCGCGACGTCCCGTTCACCATCGAGAACGTGCCCTACACCGACGCCCACGGCCGGGAGACCGTGACCTTCGTCCGGACCTTCGCCCTGCCGGGCGGTCCGCGCCGCTTCGACGCCACGATGGTGCACAGCCCCGAGCGCTCCTGTGTGCTGGACTACCTCGGCACCCACCAGCACCTGGCCACCGACCTGCGGCTCACCGCGGAGCCCGACGGTTCCCTGCTCATCCGTTCCGGGGAACACCGCTTCCGCGAGGGGCCCGTCGACGTCCGGGTGCCCCGGCTGATCGGGGGCGACGCCGAGGTCCGCGAGTCCTTCGACGACGCCACGGGCCGCTTCCGCATCCGGGTGGCGGTGACCAACCGCCGCTTCGGCCCGCTGTTCGGGTACGAGGGAACGTTCCGCGCCCGCTATGTCGACGCCCTGCGCCACGGCGTACGGGCGGGTCTGCGCCCGGTCCGCGAAGAGGCGCGGGCGTGACGGGGAGCGCGGCGGGGGCGGACACCCGGACGAAGCTCCTGGAGGGCGCGCTGCGCACCCTCGCCGAGCAGGGGATCGCCAAGACGTCGGCCCGCTCGGTGGCGGCCTCGGCCGGGGTCAACCAGGCACTGGTCTTCTACCACTTCGGCTCGGTCGACGAGCTGTTGGCGGCGGCCTGCCGGTACGGCGCGGAGCAGCGGGTGGCCCGGTACCGCGACCGGCTCGCCGCCGTCACCTCCCTCGCCGGGCTGCTGAAGTGCGGGCGCGAGCTGCACGAGGAGGAGCGGGCCGGCGGCCATGTCGCCTTCCTCGCGCAGGTGCTCGCGGGAGCGCAGACCCAGCCGAGGCTCGCGCCCGCGACCGCCGCCGGACTCGGCCTGTGGACCGCCGAGATCGAGAAGGCCCTCACCCGGATCCTGGCGGACTCGCCGCTGGGCGAGTTCACCGACCCGGCGGGCCTGGCCCGGGCGGTGACGGGGTCGTTCGTGGGCCTGGAGCTGTACGAGGGCGTCGACCCCGCGGGGGCCGGGCGCGCCTTCGACGCGCTGGAGCAGCTCGCCGCGCTGGCCGGGGTGCTGGACGAGCTCGGCCCGGTCGCCCGGCGCGCCGTGCGCCACCGGCTGCGGCGCACGGGGAGTGCGTGAGGGGACGCTCGCGGAGGGGATGCGGAACGACCTGGACTTCAGGAGCAACCCTCCTCGCCCGGCCGCCGTCTTGATCGATGACAGGACGGTGCGCCGCGTGTGACGCGCGGCGCCCCACCCCACAAGATCCGGGCCTGCACGACCGCCGGACTATACCTTCCGCGTATACATGAAGAGTATAGTCCGCGCGGTGCGGCCCGGCACCGCGCGGAAGGCCCCCATGCAGACCAAGGCACTGGCGCCCGAGTACCAGGGAGCACTCACCAAGATGTCGGTGAACGCCTCCCTCACCGACGTACTGGCCGAAGGCGTACGCCACTTGAGGCAGGCCGAGATCTCCGGATCGCAGGAGGAGGTGGCGCGTTCGGGCCTCGCCGTGGCCGAGGCGCACCGCAGGCTCGGACAGGTCGCGGAGGCCGACCGGGCCTGGAAGGCCAGCTACCGGGCCGCGCGGACGGCCGGGAACACCGGGGCGATGGCGTGGGCGCTGTGGAGCGGGGGCACGCTGGCACGCCAACGCGGTTCGCTGCGCCTCGCGTTCAGGCTGCTCGGTCTCGCCGCGGAGCTGGGGAAGCGGGGCGGCGACGTGGTCGCCCGCGGCTATTCGCTGGCCGGCCTCGCCGAGACCGGACGGATCCAGGGCGACTACGCGACCGTCGCGACGCTGCACGAACAACTGCTGGCCGAGGCCCGTGCCCGGGGCGAGGCCCGGCACACTGTCTGGGCCCTGGAGGGCATCGCGCAGATCCACCGCAACACCGGTTCGCTGGACACGGCGTTGGAGATGTTCGAGGAGGCGGCCGCCCTGGCGGGCGACGCGGACGACCGGCGGGGCCGGGCCTGGGCCCTGCGCGGCATCGCCGACATCGTCTCCCTCCGGGACGGGGCGACCGGGCGCGCCCTCGACCTGCTCTCCGAGGCCGAGGTCACCTGCCGCGAGATGAACCTCTCCAGCGCCCTGGCGTACAACCACAAGATGCGGGCCAACGTGCTCTTCCGGGCCGGGCGTTACGAGGAGGCGCGCGAGGTCTACAAGCAGGCGCTCGGGGAGTTCCGCGCGATGGACGAGCCGCGGGGCGAGGCGCTCGCCTCGCTCGGCCTGGTCAAGGCCCGGGCCAGGCTCGGCCGGGACCGCGACGCCACCGCCGCCGAGCTGGACGAACTGCGCGGCAGGCTGAGCCGGATCGGGCTGCTCAACGCCCAGGAGATGGTCGAGAAGGCGTACGCGGAACTCGGCGTGGAACCGGCCTCCGCGGGCGAGAGGGACGGCCGCCGATGACGCTCTCCACGACCAGCCGGGCGAGCGCCACGCAGATACTGGACCGCTGCCGCGAGCTCGTGCGCCCGGCCCTGGCGGAGTCGGTGGGGCGGCTGCACCCCTGGCACGCGGAGACCGCGGCCTTCTCGCTGGGCTGGAGCGGGACGGGTGGCGAGGCGGCGCCCGGATCGCAGGGCAAGGGGGTCCGCCAGGCGCTCGCGGTGCTCGGCGCGGAGGCCGCGGGCGGCAGCGCGGCGGACGCGGTGCCGGGCGCGGTGGCCGTCGAGCTGATCCACACCTTCTCCCTGATCCACGACGACATCATGGACGGCGACGAGACCCGTCGGCGGCGGCCGACGCTGTGGAAGGCGTACGGCACGGGCCCGGCGGTCCTCGCGGGGGACGCGCTGTTCGCGCTGGCCGTCTCCACGCTGGCGGAGGCTCCCGGGCCGGGCGGCGCGGCGGCGGTCCGGCAACTGGCCGGCGCGCTGGGCGATCTGGTGCACGGTCAGGCGCAGGACCTGCTCTTCGAGTCCCGGCCGTGGACCGGGCCCGGGGCGGTCCTGCCGCAGGAGTACCGGTCGATGGCCACCCACAAGACGGGCGCCCTGCTCGGTTGCGCCGCCGCCCTGGGCGCGGTGCTGGCCGGCGCCCCGGCGCGCACCGTCGAGGCGCTGGACCTGGCGGGGCGGCATGTGGGGGTGGCGTTCCAGGCGGTGGACGACCTGCTCGGGATCTGGGGCGATCCGCAGGTGACCGGCAAGCCGGTGCACAGCGATCTGCGGCGGCTGAAGAAGACGTACCCGGTGCTCGCGGCCCTGTCCGCCGACCACCCGGCGGCCCGGCGTCTCGACGCGCTCCTCACCTCCGCCGGGCCGCTCGACGACCCCGCGGCGCGCCGTGCGGCCGAGCTGATCGGCGAGGCCGGCGGACGGCGGGCCGCGCTGGCCGAGGCGCACGAGCACCTGGCGGCGGCCCGCGCCTGTCTGGACCGGGTGCCGCTGGCGGAGGGCGCGCGCGGGGATCTGCTCACCCTGATCCCGTACCTCGTGGACCGCACCGGCTGACCCGTGGCCGCCCGCCGAAAACGGCGGGCGGCCACGGCCCTTCGTACGGCACGATGGGCTCCGGGCGGGCCTGCGCCCACGCACCCGCCGCGACGACGTGAGGACTCCCCCGGCATGAGCGCCCTTCCCGCCCCCGTCACGGCGCTGCTCGTCGTCGACGTCCAGTCGGCGTTCGTCGCGGGGGACGCCGCCGTGCCCGACGCGACCCGGCTGGTGGACCGGGTGACGGACCTCGTCGGGCGGGCCCGGGAGGCCGGGGCACTCGTCGTCCACCTGCAGAACGACGGCCCGGCCGGAGAGCCCGACGAGCCGGGGACGCCCGGGTGGGAGCTGCACCTGCCCGTGCGCACCGGGCCGACCGAGACGGTGATCCGCAAGAGCGAGGACGACGGTTTCGAGAAGACGTCGCTGGAGGCCGAGCTGTCGGCGGCGGGCGTCCGGGCGCTCGCCGTGTGCGGGGTGATGTCGGAGATGTGCGTGCTCGCCACCGCCCGCCGGGCCCTGGAGCTGGGCTACCGGGTCGTCCTGCCCCACGACGCCCACGCCACGTACGACATTCCGGCCGCGCCGGACATCAGCGACGTGGTGCCGGCGGCGATGGCGTCACGGGTCGCGGAATGGGCTCTGGGCGACGAGGTGGAGATCGTGGCGCACACCGCGACCGTCTCTTTCGCCACTCCGTCCGCCACCACGAGAACAGCCTGAGGGCTGTCCCGTGATCGCCCATAGATGGTGCCGCCATCCGGTGCGGCGATCGGCGCAGTACGTCATGCCGGAAAAAGGCTGACGATATAAACGGCTCGATCCGTACGGAACACCTCCGCCCTTCCGTACGGAGGCGGACGACAAGCCCTTTCACCGGCTGCCCGCGAAAGGCCCGCGGTCATGCGCCGATCTGCCCCGCGACCACTCGAACGGCCCTCCTTCCCACGTCACCCCCCTGTGATCGTATGAGCGAGTCACGCGCACGATTTCGCCATATTTCTGTCAAAGTGCGATTCGGCTTTAGACCCGCCGGCCACGGCCGGTGGATCTTACTCACCGGATTGAGCGAAGAGAGCCGTGCGTGCTGCACATGCGTCGTACTGAAGAAAGCCCATTGACGGTCCTTCATTTGGTTCAGCCCGTGGACGGCGGAGTGGCCCGGGTCGTCACCGATCTCGTCAGGGCCCAGGCCGGGTCCGGGCTGCGCCCGGTGGTGGCCTGCCCGCCCGGCAGCCCGCTGTCCCTCGGGGCGGCGGCCGCGGGCGCCGAGGTCCACGGCTGGTCCGTCACCCGCGCCCCCGGGCCCCGGCTGGCCCGGGAGGTGGCCGCCGCGCGCGGGATCGTCCGCGCGAGCCGCCCGCACGTGGTGCACGCCCACAGCGCCAAGGCGGGACTGGCCGGGCGGATCGCGGTACGCGGCCGGGTCCCCACCGTGTTCCAGCCGCACGCCTGGTCGTTCGAGGCCGTCGGCGGACGCACCGCGGCACTCGCGCTCGGCTGGGAGCGGTTCGGCGCACGCTGGGCCGATCACATCCTGTGCGTCAGCGAGTCCGAACGACGCACCGGACAGGAGGCGGGCATCGCCGCCCGCTGGTCGGTCATCCACAACGGCATCGACCTCGACCGTTTCCGGCCCGGCGGAAGCAGGGACCGGGCGGAGGCCCGCGCCTCGCTGCCCTTGCTGGAGAGCCTCGGCCGGGACGCCCCGCTGGTCGTCTGCGTCGGCCGGCTGACCCGGCAGAAGGGGCAGGACGTGCTGCTGCGGGCCTGGCGCCGGGTGCCGCACGCCGGGGCCCGTCTCGTCCTCGTGGGCGACGGGCCCGACCGGGCCGGGCTGGAGGCGTCGGCGCCGCCGGGCGTGCTGTTCACCGGAGCCTGCGAGGACGTGCTGCCGTGGATCCACGCGGCGGACGTCCTCGTGCTGCCCTCCCGCTGGGAGGGCATGGCGCTGGCCCCGCTGGAGGCGATGGCCTGCGGGCGCCCCGTCGTGATGACCGACGTGAACGGCGCGCGGGAGAGCCTGCCGCCCGGCCACGAGGACCACTGTCTGGTGCCTCCGGAGGATCCGGAGGCCCTGGCCGCCGCGCTGACCGCCCTGCTCATCGACCCGGAACTGCGCGAGGCGCTGTCCCGCCGGGCCATGCGCCACACCCGCGCGTCTTTCGACGTCCGACGGACCGCGGGGGCG
The DNA here is from genome assembly GCF_041435495.1 of Streptomyces sp. NBC_01116. Taxonomy (NCBI): domain Bacteria; kingdom Bacillati; phylum Actinomycetota; class Actinomycetes; order Kitasatosporales; family Streptomycetaceae; genus Streptomyces; species Streptomyces sp. NBC_01116. The sequence goes on along the minus strand of NZ_CP108644.1, from coordinate 8,071,820 downwards.
GTCGCCGGTCTCTACCAGGAACTGGTCGGCCTGTCCGGCCCCACGACGAGGAAGCGCACCGAGCGATGACGATGGAGAGTGCACCGGTTCCCGGCCCTGGACAGGCAACAGCCGTACAGGCGCACACGGTTCATCCGCAGCGACGAAGCGGCGGCGGTGCGCGGGCGCAGCCCGGCGAGCGCCGGACCGTCCGGTACGGCCGTCTCGCGCCGCTCCTGTGCGTGGACGCCCTGGCCCCGGCCGTGACGTTCGCCCTGGTCGTCCCGGCCCCGTGGCCCTGGCTGCTGGTGGCCGTCCAGGCGGTGGCACAGGTGCTGCTCTTCGCTCAACGCCGCCTGTACGGGATGCGGCTGTCCCCCTCCGTCCTCTCCGAACTCCCCGCCCTGCTCGGCCTCACCCTCCTCCAGTGGTACGTGACCATGGAGGTGCTGGCCGTCTGGGCCCCGCAGCAGGCGATCGGCTGGACGGTGCTCGCGTACGGGGCCGCCACGCAGACCGCGCTGACCTGCGCGGGACGCGCGTCCGTGTACCGGGCGCGGCGACGGGCCGCGGTCCGCCGCCCTCTGTCCACGCTGGTCGTGGGCCAGGGGCCGCCGGCCCGTCAGGTGGCGGCCGCGCTGCACGACCACCCCGCCTACGGACTGCGGCCGGTCGGTCTGGTCGCGCCCCCGGTGTCCGGGGACGAGAAGCAGCCGACGGGTTCCGGCTCCGTGCCGCTGCCGGTCCTGGCCTCGCCCCAGGAGGTGGGGCGGGCCGTCGTCCAGAACAGCGTGCGGCACGCGGTGTTCACGGCCCCGCCCGAGTCCACCCCGGACGGCGTCGCTCTCTTCGCGCTGCTCACCGGACACGGCTGCCGGGTGTGGCTGGTCACGGGTCCCGGTGCCGTCGCGGGGCTCCCGGCGGAAGGCCGCTCCGATCATCTGTGGGGCTTCGCCGTCCAGCCGCTGCAGGACGGGACGGACCGTCCTCTCGGCCACGGGGCGAAGCGGGCGATGGACGCCGTCCTGGCCGCGGTCGGGCTGCTGCTGGCGGCCCCGGTGCTGGCGGCCTGCGCCCTGGCCGTGCGGCTCTCCGGCGGGCCGGGCGTGATCTTCCGTCAGGAACGCGTCGGCCGGCACGGGCGCCCCTTCGTCCTGCTGAAGTTCCGTACGCTGCGGCCCGCCGACGCCCAGGAGTCGGCCACCCGCTGGAACGTCGCCTCCGACGGGCGGATGAGCCGGGTCGGCCGCGTGCTGCGCCGGACCTCCCTCGACGAGTTGCCGCAGCTGTGGAACGTCCTGCGCGGCGATATGAGCCTCGTCGGCCCCCGCCCCGAACGCCCCTTCTTCGTCGCGCAGTTCAGCCGCGCCCATCCCGGCTACCAGGCGCGCCACCGGATGCCCGTGGGCATCACGGGTCTCGCCCAGGTGAACGGGTTGCGCGGTGACACCTCGATCGAGGAGCGGGCCCGCTTCGACAACCGCTACATCGAGACCTGGTCGCTGTGGCAGGACGCGTGCGTGCTCGCGCGGACCGCGGGTTCCGTGTTCCGGCTCGGAGGCAGCTGATCATGGCCGCCGTACTGACCCCGCCCGTGCCGTCGACGGCGGCCGCGCCCCGCGCCGCCACCCGTCCCCCGTGGGGTGGCCGGCGCGGCCGCTGGCCGCTGCTGCCGCTGGTCGCGACCGTGCTGCTGCCCGCCCTGCCGTCCGGGTCCTCCGGCGGGGGCGGCCCCGCCGACGTGGCCTCCGGCCTCGCGGTGCTGGTGTGCGTGGGGCGGCTGCTGTATCTGCGGCAGCGTCCGCTGAGCGCCACCGCCGCGCTGGTCCTCGGCCTGCCCGCCGTGGGCTTCGCGGTGGCCACGGTCACCGCGGTGGACCCGGCGGCGGCCCTGCCGGGGCTCGTCCGCCATCTCCAGGTCTTCGTGCTCGTACCGATCGCCGTGTATCTGCTGCTCCGGGACGTCCACGGGTTCAGGATCGTCGCCGGCTCGCTGGTCCTCCTGGCGGTCGTCCAGGGCGTGACGGGCGTCCACCAGTACGTCACCGGGACCGGCGCCTCCTACATGGGCGAGGACATCCGGGCGGTCGGCACGTTCGGGCCCAGCGACATCATGGGGATGGCGACCGTCGTCGCCTACGGGCTGCTCGCCGCCGCGGCCTGCGCCCTGCGGACGCCGCGGAACGCCCCGGCCTGGCTGCGGCCGTGCGCCGCCGTCCTCGCCGTCGCGCTGATCGTGCCCCTGGCGCTGTCGTTCAGCCGGGGCGTGTGGATCGCCACGGCCGCCGCGGTCCTCGTCGTCCTGGCGCTGACCGGGCGGCGGCAGGCCGGGACGTCGCTGGCCGTGCTGGGCGCGGCCGGGGTGGTGCTGGTCGGCGGGTTCGGCATCGGCTCCGAGATGATCGCGGACCGGGCCGCCAGCGTGACCCGGGTGACCAGCACCCCGGACCGGTCGGTCAGCGACCGCTACGCGATGTGGAGCGCGGCGGGCGCGATGTGGCGGGAGCGGCCGGCCACCGGGGTCGGCCCCAAGGGCTTCCCCGACCACCGTGACGGACACGCCTCCATCGGGCTCTCCTCCGGCAGCGACACGGCCGGGGCGGGCCAGGAGTTCCGCCGGCAGGCTCTCCTCTCCCCGCACAACATGTATCTCCTCGTCCTCAGCGAGCAGGGCCTCATCGGTCTGACCGCGCTCCTCGGCAGCTGGGCGGCGATCCTTGCCGGCGCGGTCCGCAGACTGTGCGTCGCCCGCTCGCGCGGACACGCGGCCCTGGACTGCGGGCTGGCGGCGGTGGCCCTGATGACCTGGCAGTGCGTCAACTTCCTGTACGCGGACATCGGCGGGCCCACCACGGTGCTGAGCGGGGTCGTGCTGGGGCTGGCCGCCTGGTGGGCGCTGGCCGGGCCGGACCGGGTGGGCTCCGTATGAGCGACACCGGCACGGGGACCGAGGCCGGGGCGCGTCCGGCGGACGCGGCGGCCCCTCCACTGCTCCCGGCCCCGGGAGGAGGACCCGAGGGGCCCCTCACCCCCGGGGCCCCGCCCGGGACGGCCGCCGGCGAGGCCCCCCGGCTCGGGTCCTTCCTCGCCCGTGCGGCGGCGGGGACGGCGGTGCTGACCGTGGTGGCCGCCGTCCTCGGTCTCGTGCGGGACCAGGCCATCGCCCGGTACTTCGGGGCGAGCGACGCGAGTGACGCCTTCCTGATCGCCTGGACCGTGCCCGAGATGGCGGCGACGCTGCTGATCGAGGACGGGATGGCGCTCCTCCTCGTCCCGGCCTTCAGCCTCGCCCTGACGCGGCGGGCGGCGACCGGAGACGCTCCCGGCCCCGACCCCGTACGGGATCTGGTGGCCACGACGCTCCCCCGGCTGTTCCTCCTGCTCTCCGGCGGCGCCGCGCTGCTGGTGGCGGGTGCCCCGTGGGTCGTGGGCGTGCTGGCCCCGGGCCTCGCCGATCCGAGGCTGGCGGTGGACTGCACCCGGCTGACCTCGGTCACCGTCCTCACCTTCGGGATCACCGGGTACTTCAGCGCAGCGCTGCGCGCCCACCGCAGCTTCCTGCCGCCCGCCGGGGTCTATGTCGCGTACAACCTCGGCATCATCGGCATGACGCTGGCCCTGCACACGGTGTGGGGCGTACGCGCGGCGGCGGTGGGGGTCGCGGTCGGCAGTGTGCTGATGATCCTGACCCAACTGCCCGTGTTCCTGCGGCTGGTACCGCTCGCGCGGCCCCGGCTGCCCAGGTTCGGACGGGGTCCGCGTGCGGCGCGGACCGCTCCGCTGCTGGGCTTCGCGGTGCTGGCCCCGGTGGTCCTGTTCGTGGTGAGCCGTCAGTCCCAGGTGCTGGTGGAACGGTTCCTGGCCTCCACGCTGCCGGCGGGCGCGATCTCGCATCTGAACTACGCGCAGAAGGTCGCGCAGATGCCGATGGTGCTGTCGCTGATGATCTGCACGGTGACCTTCCCGGTGGTCGCGCAGGCCATGGCCGCGGGGGACCGGGAGAAGGCCCGGCTGCGCGTCGAGCGGGACCTGGCACTGGCCGGGATGGTGGTGCTGCTCGGCACGGCGGTCGTCCTCGGCTACGCCCCCCAGATCATCGAGGTGCTCTTCCAGCGCGGCGCGTTCGACACCGCCGACACCGCGTCCACCGCCCAGGTGATGCGGGTGTACGCGCTGGGACTGCTCGGCCACTGCCTGGTCGGCGCGCTGAGCCGGCCGTTCTTCTCGTCCGGGCGGCCCACCTGGTTCCCGGCGTTCGCCATGGGCACCGGGCTGCTGGTCACGATGGGCGCCGGGTACGCCCTGACGTACCGCTTCGGCGTGGACGGCATCGCGACCGCCAACGCGATCGGGATCAGCACGACGGCGCTGCTGCTCCTCATGGGCCTCGGCACCCGGGTGGTGCCGATCCGGACGCGGGCCGTGGCGCTCTCGCTGGGCCGGCTCACCGGGGCGTCGCTGGCGGCGGGCACGGCGGGCTGGGCGTGCGCGCCCCTCGTCCCCGATCCGGTGCTGAGCCTGGCCGCCGGGTGTCTCCTCGTCCCCGCCGTGTTCTTCCTGACCGGGCTGGCCCTGCGCTCGCCCGAGGTCGTATCCCTGCTGGCACTCACCCGACGGAGGTTCCTCGATGGCCGCTGATTCCTCGGCCCACTGCGCCGACACTCCCTCGTCCCGGCTCCGCCCGCACACCCGCCGTCAGCCGTGGATCCTCACGTATCACTCGGTGACGGACCCGAGCGACGATCCGTACGGCATCACCGTCTCCCCCGACCGCCTCGACGAGCAGCTGTCCTGGCTGCGGAGCCGGCGGCTGACGGGGGTGGGGGTGTCCGAGCTGCTGCGCGCGGGGGACGCGGCGCGGCGCGGGCTGGTCGGGCTGACCTTCGACGACGGGTACGCGGACTTCCTCGACGAGGCGCTGCCGGTGCTGCGCAGGCACGGGTTCCGGGCGACGGTCTTCGTCCTGCCGGGCCGGCCGGGCGGCGTCAACGCGTGGGATCCGCTCGGCCCGCGCAAACCGCTGCTCACCCACGACGGCGTCCGGCGGGTAGCCGCAGCGGGCATGGAGGTCGGCTCGCACGGTCTGTACCACCGGGATCTGACGGCACTCGCGGACGTGGAGCTGCGCCGGGAGACCGTCCGCAGCCGGGAGCTGATCGGCGACCTCACCGGATCGCGTCCTGAGGGGTTCTGCTATCCGTACGGCATCCTCGACCGCCGGGTCACCGAAGCCGCGCGTTCGGCGGGCTACGGCTACGCGTGCGCGCTGGCCCCCGGCCCGCTGCTGAGCCGGTTCGCGCTGCCCCGCACCCACATCAGCCAGGCGGACCGCGGGGTGCGGCTGTGGGCGAAGGACCTGCGGCACGGGCTGCGGCAGGTGGCGGCGCCCGGTGCGGGCGCGCGGGTCGCCGGGCCGGTGCGGACGGGCGGCCCGCGATGAGGGCGCTGCACGTCATCACCGGGCTCGGGGTCGGCGGCGCCGAGCGGCAGTTGCGGCTGCTGCTGCGTCATCTGCCGGTGGAGTGCGATGTCGTGACGCTCACCAACCCGGGGGCGGTGGCCGAGGAGCTGCGGTCCGACGGCATCCGGGTGACCCACCTCGGGATGCGCGGCAACCGGGACCTCAGCGCCGTCGGAAAGCTGGCCCGGCTGATCCGGGACGGCCGCTACGACGTGGTCCACACCCATCTGTACCGGGCCTGTGTGTACGGCAGGATCGCGGCCCGGCTCGCCGGGACCCGGGCCACCGTCGCGACCGAGCACTCCCTGGGACGGGCCGAGATCGAGGGCCGCCCGCTCACCCGGTCCGTCCGCGCCCTCTACCTCGCGACCGAACGCCTCGGGGCGGCGACCGTCGCCGTCTCCTCCACCGTGGCCGGCCGGCTGCGGGACTGGGGGGTGCCGGCCGACCGGATCCGGCTGGTGCCGAACGGCATCGACGCGGACCGGTTCCGCTTCGACGCCGGGCGCCGGGCCTCCGTGCGGACGGAACTGGGCATCCCCGCCGAGGCGTTCGTCGTCGGCGGGGTCGGGCGGCTGGTGCCGGGCAAGCGGTTCGACGTGCTGATCCGCGCGGTCGCCGCCCTGCCGGAGGCCCGCCTGCTGCTGGCCGGGGACGGGCCGGAGGCCGGGGCGCTGCGGGCGCTGGCCCTGCGCCTCGGGGCGGTGGACCGCATCCGGTTCCTCGGGGAGTGCGACGAGCGCGGGGACGGCCCGGTCCCGGGTGTTCCGGCGCTGCTGAGCGCGGTGGACGCCTTCGTCTCCACGTCCCGCGAGGAGTCCTTCGGGCTGGCCGCCGTGGAGGCGCTCGCCGCCGGACTGCCGGTGCTCCACGACGCCTGCCCGGCCATCGACGACCTGCCCGCCGCCCATGCCCCCGCGGCCACCCGGATCGCCGGGAGCCCGGAGGAGCTGACGGCCCGGCTGCGGCAGCGGATACAGGCCGGAGCCGACCGGCGGCCGCCGCCCCGGGCCGTCGGCCATTACGACATCAGGCGCAGCAGCGAGCGCCTGATGGACGTGTACGCGTACGCCCTCGACACCGCCCCACCGAACCGGAGAGCCCTTTCATGACCGACTCACCCGAGCAGCAGCGTCGACATGTCGTCGTCCGCCGGCTGCGCACCGCCATCGCCCGGCTGCCGCACTGGTGGCCGCTGCCCGTCTCCGTACTGATCGGCACCGCGTCCGGGCTCTCGTACAGCGCGCTCGCCGCGGACCGGTACGAGGCCACCAGCTATGCGATGGCGGTCGCCGAGGCCGGGACGGACCCCTCGGCGGCCCTGGGGTACGCCCAGTCGTACGGGCGGCTGACGACGAGCGACGCGACGCTCTCGTACGCCCAGGGCGCGGCCGGCGAGCCGATGCGCGAGCTGCGGTCCCACGTCCGGTCGGAGACCTCTCCGGACTCTCCGATGATCGCGGTGACGGGCACGTCCGAGGACCGGCACAAGGCGGCGGACATCGCCAACGCGGTCATCGAGGCCGTCATCGTGAGCAGCGGCCATGTCTCCAAGGACACCGGGGTGAAGCTGATCAAGTTCACCCACGCGATGACGCCGGACCAGCCGGTCTCGCCGTCCGTGCCGCTGGGCGCCGCCGTGGGGGCCGCCGCGGGCGGGCTGCTGGGCGGCCTCGTGCTGCTGGTCCGGCCGCGCCGGGCGGGCCCGCGCGTCTCGGCGCAGGTTCCCGGCCAGACGGCCGAGGGCGGCGGCATCGCCCAGGACGACCGGGAGCTCGTCCGATGACGGGGCGCCGGGCGGGCGGCCTCGTCGTGACCCTGTGCCGGGACTTCGGGGAGTTCGGCGCCCTCGCCGGGGAGTGGGACGCGCTGCACCGCCGCTGCGCCACCGCGACCCCGTTCCAGAGCCACGCCTGGCTGCACTCGTGGTGGCTCTCCTACGGTCAGGAGGGCCGGCTGCGGGTGCTGCTGGTCCGCCGCTCGGGGCGGCTGATCGGGGCGGCGCCGCTGATGCTGGTGCACCGTCCGATGCCGCTGCTCGTTCCGATGGGCGGGGCGATCTCCGACTTCTTCGACATCCTGCTGGACGAGGAGGAGGCCGGGTACGCGGTGGGGGCGCTGGGGCGCGGTCTGGACCGGGCGGCCCGGCACACCGTGGTGGACCTGCGGGAGGTCAGGCCCGACGCGTCGGCGCAGTTGCTGTTCGGGCGGTGGGCCGGGGCCCGGAGCCGGCTCACGGACTCGACGTGCATGGAGCTGCCGGCCGAGCCGCTGGGCGACACCGTGGCGCGGCTGACGGGCTCGCGGGGCCAGCGGCTGCGCTCCAAACTGCGCAAGGTCGACGCCCTGGGCGTCGAGGCGCACCGGATTCCGCGGGACGGCGTGCCCGCCGCGATCGGCACGCTGCTGCGGCTGCACGAGAGGCAGTGGGAGGGCCGGACGGTCAACCCCGAGCATCTCAGGGCGCGGTTCTCGGACCATCTGATCCGGTCGGTGGGACGGATGGTGGGGGACGGCACGGCGGCCATGACCGAGTTCCGGCTGAACGGCGAGGTGGTGGCGTCCAACTTGTCGTTGCAGTCCGGGCGGCTGATGGGCGGCTATCTGTACGGTGCGGATCCGGCGCTGCGCGAGCGGAAGGTCGATGTGTCGACGATGCTGCTGCGCGAGGTCGCCCAGCAGGCCTCGGACGGCGGGCGGGCGGTGCTGAGCCTGCTGCGCGGTGCGGAGAGCTACAAGAACCACTGGGGGCCGGTGCCGGTGGTCAACCAGCGGCTGCTGCTGGCGCGGCCGGGCCTGGAGCCGCTGCTGCGGCTGCGCGAGTCCCAGGTGGCGGTACGGGAGCGGGCGGTGGAGACCGTGAAGGCCCGGTTCCCGGCGGCGCGGGACTGGCACGAGCGGTTGACGGGACTGCCGGTGATCGGGCGCTGACGCGCCGGGCGTACGCCGGACAGGGGCGTCGGAGATATCACCTATGAGCTGATCCGTTACCGTCCGGCCTCTCCCGCGTTGTCAGGGGGTGCGGGCCTCGCGTCCGCAGCACACCCCCTATCTGTTCTAGGAGTTCCGAATGTCTCGTATGACGAAGGTCGCCGCAGTCATGGCCGGCACCGGCGCCCTGATCGCCGGCGGCGCAGGCATGGCGTCCGCCGACGCCGGCGCGCAGGGCCTCGCCGCGGCCTCCCCCGGCGTCCTCTCGGGCAACGCCGTCCAGGTCCCCGTGCACGTGCCGGTGAACCTCTGCGGCAACACGATCAACGTGATCGGCCTGCTGAACCCGGCCTTCGGCAACACCTGCGCCAACGTCGACGCGGGTCACCACGGCAAGGGTGGCTACGGCTACGGCCGCTGATCCCCCGTCGTTCCGGAACGCCCGGCTCCCTCCTCGCGGTGGGGGCCGGGCGTTCCTCCGTCCGGGCTCAGGCGTAGCGGTAGAGCTTGCCGTGGTCGAGGAGTTTCCTCGGCGTCACTCCCCAGGGGGGCATCGCGTCGTCGAGGCCGAAGACGTAGTCGCGGTCCGGGCCCGGTGAGGCGGGTTTGCGGCCCGGCAGGTAGGCGGACTTCGGGTGGGCCTTGCGCCACCGGTCCCACAGCAGGTCGATGAAGGAGTGGTGGAGCCAGAACACCGGGTCCTCGGGGGAGGCCGCGCCCGCCATCGGGCCGCCGACCCACTGGTGGACCTGGTTGTGGAGGCCCACCCCGCGCACGTCCCGGATCCCCCACCCCTCGACGCGGTTGCGGAAGCCCTCGGTGCAGACGCTGTTCCAGGGCTCGGTGTCGTAGACGGGGTCCTTGAGCGCGCGCTCCAGGTCGTTCCTGGTGGGGAGGGAGACCGGGTCGCGGCCGGGCCTGCCGAAGTTGCGGGTGAGGTAGTGCTCGTCGGTGACGCCTCTGCCGACGCTCCAGTTGCCCGCCCCGTAGGCGAAGGCTCCGGTGGTGACCTGCCGGTCGCCCTGTCTTCCGTTGCCGCCGAGGAAGTCCTCCGCCCAGAGCGACGAGGTCGGTCTGTTGTCCTGGGTCCAGTCCCAGTACGGGACGCTGACGCCGGCGTCGACGGCTCGGAGCGCCTTCTCGAACTCCAGCAGGTACTGACGGTGCCAGGGGAAGAACGAGGACGTCATGTGTGCCGGGCGCGGCCGGCGCTCGGTGTCCATGACGTAGTACTCCCGGTGCATGACGACGAAGTCGTCGTAGCGGCCCGAGCGCTTCAGTTTCAGGATCGCGTCGACGAGTCGGCGCTTCTCGGTGCGCGTGAGGTCGCGCTGGTTCTTGCGGGTGTACACCGGTGCTGGTCCTCCTGGTTCACATGCGGTGTGCGACGGGGTGGGCGAGTCCGGCGGCGCCCAGCTCGTCGACGGCGGCACGGGCCGTCTCCAGCAGCGTGGGATACGACTCGTAGTGCCGGACGTCGCTCAGATAGGTGCCGTCGGCCCGCCTCATGACGTGCAGGGGCCTGCCGTCGATGCGGACCTCGGCGCCCGGTCCGGCGGCGATCGCGACCCGGTCGTCGGCCGTGGCGCCGGCGGGGACGACGGCCGTGGCCGTCCCCCGGATCTCCCGGCCCCGGTACATCTCGGCGAACTCGTCCGCCGTCGGCACCGGGCCGGATGCGGTCGCCCGGGGCGCGGGCCGGGCCGCGGCGGCCCGCTCCCGGTCGAGCAGCGGGAGCAGGGTGCCCGCGGTGCCGGTGACCACCGCGGCGGTGAAGGCTCCGCGCAGGACGATCCGGCGGGAGGGAACGCGGGTTCCGCCCGGATTCGCTGGGGTGGGGCTCATGAGCTGAGTGCCTGCCTCTCCTTGACTCGCCTCATTGACTCGTTAACTCGTCCGAGGTGCTTCTGATGGCGATGTTGACAACGAGGCGCAGGCGAAACAGTTCTCGTGCCTGCGGCGTACGGCGCACGGATGGCGGTTCCGTTCCGTCAAACGCGTGAGGGTGCGGGCTCATCGGGAGCGACGGGCCGCGTCGACGAGGCGCCTCGCCTCGACGGGCCGGACCATGGCCTGGCGAACCGTGGAGGTGATGGGCATGACCGTTCCGTACCAGTTGTCCGAGGACCGTGCACTGCGCGCGGCGGACGTCGATCTGGCCGACCCGGCCTTCTGGCGGCTGCCGCGCCCCGTCAGGCTCAGGGCGTTCGCCCTGCTGCGGGAGCTGGACGCACCGGTCCTGTTCACGCCCCGGGCCGGTGCCGCGCGCACCGCCGGCAAGCCGTTCCACGCCCTGGTGCGCCATGCGGACGTGCGGACCGCGAGCCGCACGCCCCAGGTGTTCGCGAGCGCTCCGGGGGTCACCACCCCCGAGCCGGCCGGCTGGGCGAAGGCCCTGTTCGGGAACTCGATGGTCAACATGGACGGGCCCGAGCACGCGGCGCTGCGCCGGATCATCTCGCGGCGGTTCACCCCCCGGCTGCTGGCGGACGTCGAGGAGAACGTCGGCCGGCTCGCCGGGCGGCTGGTGGACGAGCTGATCGCCGAGCGCCCCCGGGACTTCATGCCGTCGGCGGCCTCGCGGCTGCCGCTGGAGGTGATCTGCGACCTGATGGGCATCCCGGAGGCGTACCGGGAGCGGATCGCGGAACAGATCGACCACGCCTCGGAGCACGTCGGCGTCGAGCGCCGGGGCCGGGCCCGGCTGCGGATTCCCGGCCGTGGGCTGGCGTCGCTGGCCCGGATGCAGTTCGTCATGGGGCGGCTCGCCCGGGAACGGCGCCGCCACCCCGAGGACGACCTCGTCTCGGCGCTCGTCAGCGCGGACATCGACGGCGAGGCGCTGTCCGGGCAGCAGCTCGGGGCCTTCTTCTCGCTGCTGCTGGTGGCCGGGGTGGAGACGACCCGCAACGCCATCGCGCACGGGCTGTTCCTGCTCGACCGGCATCCGGAGCAGCGGGAGCTGCTGCGGGCCGACTTCGACGGGCACATCGACGGCGCCGTCGACGAGATCGTGCGGCATTCGACCCCGATCATCCAGTTCCGCAGGACGGTCACCGCGGAATGCGCACTGGGCGGCCGCACGTTTCTCCCGGGGGAGAAAGTCGCCCTCATTTACGCGTCGGCCAATCGCGACGAGGCGGTTTTCACCCATCCGGATCGCTTCGACATCACCCGGTCGCCCAATCCCCATCTGGGATACGGCGGCGGGGGCCCGCACCACTGCCTGGGAGCGCATCTGGCGCGGCTCGAAATGACCGCCCTCTTCCGGGAACTGATCGCCCGTCGTCCCGTCATGCGAAATCTGGGAGATCCCGCTCTGGTCGACTCGAATTTCGACAACCGCGTCGGCTCGCTGCCCTTCACGTTCGGCCCCACATTCACCTGAACGGCACGCCCGCAACGCCGAATACGATAAATGGACTCCTGCACATGCCTCCGGTGCACGAAGATGCGACTCTCTCCCTATCAGGCCGAACCGGCCGGAATTCACCGCAGCCAGGAGGAGTAATGCCGGCTAAGCGCCGTCTTATCGTTTCGTGCATCGCGGCGGCTGCTCTCAGCCTCCTGGCGGGTGGCGGCATCGCGGGCCAGTCACCGCCGGGCACCGATTCCGTCGACGGCGCCGCACCCGGCCCGACGCGGGCGGCGAGCAGCACGGCGCACGGCGCGTATCTGGACTACGGGCCCGCCGGGATCAGCAGGATGGCCGAACTGTCCCGCTGGCTCGGCGGGGCGGAACTGCGGGTGGGACACACGTACCTGCCGGGCGATCTGTGGGTGAACATCGAGGGGACACCTGATTTCCTCGAATCCTGGGCGGACTGGAGACAGGCGGACGCTGAACGGATGTTCGTCCTGAACGTGCCGATGCTGGAGCGCAACGAGGAACGGGTCCCGGACGGCGAGGTCCGCACCCTGCTCCGGGCAGGCGCGGCCGGGGAGTACGACCAGCACTTCACGCGGCTCGCGGAGCGCCTGGTGGGGCTGGGCGTTCCCGACACCGTGATCGTGCTCGGCTGGGAGATGAACGGCACCACCTACACCCATCGGTGCGGTCCCGATCCCGCGTCCTGGAAGGCGTACTGGCAACGGATCGTCACGGCGATGCGCGCGGTGCCCGGTCAGGACTTCCGCTTCGACTTCACGCCGAGCCGGGGGCGGGACGCGGTGCCGTGGACCGAGTGCTACCCGGGCGACGACGTCGTCGACATCATCGGGATGGACTCCTACGACCAGCCTCCCGGTGAGACCTTCGACGACCAGATCACCGACCCGTACGGGCTCCAGAAGCACGTCGACTTCGCCGCGGAGCACGGCAAGCCGATCTCGTTCCCGGAGTGGGGGCTCTTCCGCAACGGCGACAACCCCGAGTACATGCGGCGGATGCTGGAGTGGATCGACCGGCAGGAGCCGCTCTACCAGACGGTCACGGACTACTGCCCGCACGGCGTCTGGCAGTGCGGGAGCAATCCGCGGTCCTCGAAGGTGTTCCGGACGATGCTGACCGAGATGGCCGCGCCGTCCGCGCCCGCGCCCAGCCCGACACCGAGGCCCACCTCTACGCCCACGCCCGACCCGACGGGTCCGGCCCCCTCCCCCACGGTCCCGCCGTCCGTGGCGCCGTCCCCGGCGGCGCCCTCGCCCACAGCCCCGGGGGCCGGGGGACCGCCCGCCCGCGAGTGGTGCGTGCCGGTCCCGTTCGGCGACTGGCTGGGCCCGTGGCTGCGGGAGCGCGAGATCTGCTTCCGCTACTGATCCCGGGCATCCCGGGCATGGAAACGGCTCCGGCCCTCCTGTCGGGGCCGGAGCCGTCCACCCACACGAGTCCAGCGCGGGGGCAGGTGGACAAGCAACCGCTTGTCACCACCACCAACGTGGACACGGCCCGCTCCGTCACGCCGCCGAACGAGGGAAAACCCGCGCCCGGACTCCGCACCGGGCGCGGTCCGGGGCCACGAGCGACCATGGAAACCTACAGAGGGTGGTGAGGTGCAATGGCATCCGCCGACGAGGGCTCCCCGGCGGAGCCCGGCCCGCTGCCCTCCGGGGACGGGCTCGGACCGGCGCGGACGACCGACGGCGCGGCGGCGGTGATCGCCGGGGACGGCACGGTCATCGGCTGGACCCGCGGCGCCCAGGTGCTGCTCGGGTATCCGGCGGCCGAAGTGGTCGGACGGTCCGCCGCCCAGCTGCTCATGGGCCCCCCGGACGCCCGGCGCACGGCTGCGGTGGCCGCCCGCTGCCGGGCCGGTTCGGGATGGAGCGGACTGGTCCCCCTGCGGGCCCGGGACGGCCGGTCGCTGGACATCGACGTACGGTCCACCGCCTCGTTCCTGATCGCCGGTCGGGAGGGCTTTCTGGTCTCCGGGCGGGAACTCACCCCGCACTGGACGATGCACGGGTCCGTGGTCGACGGCTTCCTGGCCCGGTCGCCGGTCGGCATGGCGGTGCTCGACCCCGACCTGCGCTACCTCTGGCTGAACGACACCCTGGAACGGGTCGACGGCGTGCCCCGGGAACAGCGTCTGGGGCGCCGGCCGAGCGAGGTGCTGCCCGGAGCGCTGGCGACGCCCATCGAGCGGCTGATGCGGCAGGTCCTGTCGACCGGCGAGGCGATCACGGACTACGAGTACCTGGGCTGGAGCTGGCCCGATCCGCGCCGTCGGCGGGCGTTCACGAGCTCGTTCTTCCCGCTGGCCGACGCCGGGGGCCGACCGATCGGCATCGGCTGCATGGTCCTCGACGTCACCGACCGGTGGAACGCGCGCCGGCTGCTCGCGCTGGTGAACGAGGCCGGAGCGAGCATCGGCTCCACCCTGGACGTACAGCGTACGGCGCAGGAACTCGCCGACTTCGCGGTGCCCCGGTTCGCGGACTTCGTCTTCGTCGACCTGTTGGAGAACCCGTTCGGCGGTGACCGTCCGGGGACGGTGGCGCCGGCCGAAGGGCAGCGGCCTGCCATGCGCCGGGCCGGTATGAGCTCGGTGCGGGAGGGCTGCCCGGAGGCGGTCGTGCGGGTCGGGGAGCCGGTCGACTTCGTGCCGCCGCCGTACGACGCGCGCTTCCTCCTCGACGGCGACCCCGTTCTGCTCCCGGCGCTCGATCCGGACCACCACGGGTGGACGGTGGAGCAGCCCGAGCGGGCCGACCGGCTGCGGGAGTTCGGTCTGCACTCGCTGATCTCCGTACCGATGCGGGCGCGCGACACCGTGCTGGGGCTGACCACCTTCATGCGGTCGCAGAATCCGGTGCCGTTCGACGAGGACGATGTGGCGCCCGCCCGGGAGCTGGTGGCGCGCGCCGCCGTGTCCGTGGACAACGCCCGCCGCTACACCCGGGAGCACACCGCGGCGCTCGTCCTCCAGCAGAGCCTGCTGCCGCACACGCTGCGCGGCGGGACGGCACTGGACGTGGCGTCGTCGTACCTTCCGGCCGACCCGAAGGACGGGGTGGGCGGCGACTGGTTCGACGTGATCCCGCTGTCCGGGGCCCGGGTGGGTCTGGTCATCGGCGATGTCGTCGGGCACGGCATCGGGGCCGCCGCGACCATGGGCCGGCTGCGGACCGCCGTACAGACGCTGGCCGACATGGATCTTCCCCCGGACGAACTGCTGGCACGCCTGGACGATCTCGTCCTGCGGCTCAGCGAGGAGGAGCGCGCGGGGGGACCGGCGGAGCGGGGCGGGACGACGGTGGTGGGGGCCACCTGCCTGTACGCCGTCTACGACCCGGCGAACGGCTGCTGCACGATGGCGCGGGCCGGTCACCCGCCGCCGGTGGTCGTCCTGCCGGACAGCACGGTCAGCTTCCCGGACCTGCCCGCCGGCCCGCCACTGGGACTGGGCGGGCTGCCCTTCGAGGCCCTGGAGATCGAGCTGCCCGAAGGAAGCCTCCTCGGCCTCTACACCGACGGGCTCATCGAAGGGGCAGACAAGGATCTCGAACGCGGAATGGACCGGCTCGGCCGGGCGGTGTCCCGGGACGGTATGCCGCTGGAGCAGCTGTGTCCGGCGGTGGTCGGGGAGTTGCTGCCCGTCCCGCAGCCGGACGACATCGCGCTGCTCCTCGCCCGGACGCATCGCCTGAGTCCCGAGCACCTGGTTTCGTGGGACGTGCCCGTGGACCCCGCGGCGGTCGGCGAGACCCGGGCCAGGGTCTCCCGCCAGCTGGAGGCGTGGGGGCTCGCGGAGCTGTCGATGACGACGGAGCTGATCGTCAGCGAACTGGTGACCAACGCGATCCGGTACGGCGCGGGGCCGGTGCGGCTGCGGCTCCTGTTCCAGTCCGTGCTGACCTGCGAGGTGTCCGACGCCAGCAACACCTCGCCGCGGCTGCGGCACGCCAGGACGACGGACGAGGGCGGCCGCGGACTGTTCCTGGTCGCGCAGCTCGCCCATCGGTGGGGCACGCGCTACACACCCCAAGGGAAGATCATCTGGGCCGAGCAGCCTCTTCCCTGAACCGGCCCGGCCCGTGGAACGCCCCATCAAGGGCTTGCCTCAGGGGCTCTCCCCGAGGTTCTCCCCGGGGCTCCCCTCATCAGCTCTCGTCAGGGGCTCTCCTCGCGGGCGAAGAGGCGGGTCAGCGGGCCGCCCGCCCGGATCAGCTCGTCCCAGGTGCCCTCCTCGACGATGCGCCCGCCGTCCAGGACCGCGATCCGGTCGGCCCTGCGGACCGTCGCCGGGCGGTGGGCGATCACCAGGGTCGTCCGGGTGGCCGAGTCGGCCGCGAGCGCCCGGGACAGTTCCGCGTCGCCCCGGTGGTCCAGATGGGCCGTCGTCTCGTCCAGGACGAGGACCCGCGGGCCGCTCAGCAGTCCCCGGGCCAGGGCCACCCGGGCGCGCTGGCCGCCGGACAGGGTCGCTCCGCGCTCGCCGACGGCGGTGTCCAGCCCGTCGGGCAGGGCGTCGGCGATGGGAGTGATGCCGCAGATCCGGGCCACCTCGCCCAGCTCGTCCATCGTGGCGCCCGGAGCGCCCAGGCGGAGGTTCTCGGCGAGGGTGCCGTGGAAGAGCGGGGCCTCCTGCCCCACCACGGACACGGCGGCACGCAGGTCCTCCTCGGCGAGGTCCCGCAGGTCCAGCGGGCGGTCCGGGGCGGTGGGCAGGAGCTCCACGGCGCCGGCCTCGGGGTCCCAGTACCGCGCCAGGAGGTGGGCGCAGGTCGACTTGCCCGCCCCGGACGCTCCGACGAGGGCCACGGTCTCGCCCGGCCGGACGGTCAGGTCGACGCCGTCCAGCACGGCCTCTCCCCCGTAGCCGAACCGGACTCCGCGCAGCCGCAGGCCGAGCGGCCCCGGCGGAACGGGGCGGGGGGCGGCGGGAGCTGGGGCCCCGGCGGGGGCGTGCACGGCGGCCCGGACCCGGGCGGCGGCTGCGCGCAGGCCCCCGGCACGGCCGAGTGCGGCCGCCGATTCGGCGACCGGCGCCAGGGCTCCCAGGGCGAGTGCCATGGCGGCCGGGGCCCACGCCCCGTCCAGACGTCCGGTGGACGCGGCGTGGGCGGCGGCCGCCACGACCGCGATGACGGCGGCGACGACCAGCAGATCGCGGGTCGCGCCCGCACCGGTCTCCCAGGACTGTTCGGCGCGCTGGGCGCGGGCGAGCCGACGTCCGGCGGACCGCAGCCGGGCCCGCCTGCGGTTCAGCGCCCCCGTCATCAGGAGCTCGCGCAGCCCGTCGACGCTCTCCACCGTCTCCGACGAGACCTCGGCGAGCGCGCTCCGGGTCCGCGCCCCGCGCTCCGCGCGCCCGCGCGCTTCGAACAGCGGCGACCAGACCAGGAGGAGCGCGGCGGGCACGACGGCGAGCAGCAGCCAGGGGCCGAGGGCCGCCAGGACAGCGGCCGACACCGCGAAGACCACGCCGGAGGCGAGGAGTTGCGCGATGGCGTGGGCGTAGAAGAACTCCAGGGCCTCGACGTCCCCGAGCGCGGTGGCCGCGAGGTCGCCGCTGCGCCGGCCCGCGATCCGGGCGGGGGCGCTGCGGGCCAGCCCGTCGAAGACCCGGACGCGCAGTTCGGCGAGGACCCGGTAGGCGAGGTCGTGCGAGAGGTCCATCTCCCGCCAGGTGGCGAGGGCCCGGAGCAGGACCAGCCCGATCAGGACCGCGACGGTTCCCGCGGCGGGCGGCCGGTGCTCGGTGACGGCCGTGCCCACCGTGTACGCGGCGAGGGTCACGAGGGCGACCAGGGCGGCCTGGTCGACGAGGGCGGCCAGACAGGTGCGCAGGACGGTCGCGCGGTGCGCGCCGAGGACCGGGAGGAGCGAGCGCAGGGCACCGGCAGCGTCGTCCACGTCTGCGGCGGGGCCGGGGGGACGGGCGGGACCGGTCGGGGCAGGGGTCGAGGTCATGCGGCGCGCTCCTCCTGAGCGGTGCGTCCGGCCGCGACGAGCGAGGCGTACACGCCGCCGCCCGCGAGCAGGGTGGTGTGGTCGCCCGTCGCGGCGACACGGCCCGCGTCGAGGACGACGATGTGGTCGGCGTGGCGTACGGCGTCCAGCCGGTGGGCGACGACGACACAGGTGCGGCCTCGGCCGGCCGCCGACAGTTCCCGCACGATGCGGGCCTGGCCGCGCTCGTCGACCGCGCTGGTGGCCTCGTCCAGGATCAGGACGGGGGCGTCGGCCAGCAGCGCCCGCGCGAGGGCGAGCCGTTGGCGCTGTCCGCCGGAGAGGGTGGCGCCGCGTTCGCCGACGAGGGTGGCGTAACCGTCCGGCAGCCGGGCGATCTCCTGGTCGATCCCGGCGGTGCGGGCGGCGGCGCGCAGTTGTTCGTCGGTGGCGGCCGGGCGGGCGATGCGCAGGTTCTCCGCGATCGTGGCGTGGAAGAGGTAGGTGTCCTGCGAGACCACGGCGATGCCCCGGCGCAGCGAGGCGAGGGTGTACGCGGCGGTGGCCGTCCCGGCGACGGCGAGGCGGCCGCTGTCCGGGTCCCGCTGCCGCAGCAGCAGGCTCAGCAGGGTCGACTTCCCCGCCCCGGACGGACCGACGACGGCTGTGGTGCGCCCGGGGGCGGCGGTGAAGGTGACGCCGCGGAGGGCGGGCCGCCCGCTTCCCGGGTGGGTGAAGTGCACGTCCTCGAAACGGATTTCGGGTGCGCCCTCCCAGGCGGCGGTCACGGTTCCCCGGTCGGGCACGGCGGCTTCGGCGGTGCGCAGGCCGGCGATCCCGTCGGCCGCGGACACCCCGAGGTATCCCGCGTGCCATTCGCGGGACAGGTCGCGGACGGGGCGGAAGCATTCGGAGGCGAGGAGCAGCAGGAGGTAGGTGCCGGTGGCGGCGGTACGGCCGGTGGCGGCCGACGAGCACGCCACGAGGACGGCGGCGGCCGTGCCGCCCTGGACGGCCAGGTCGGTGAGGCCGGTGTCGACGAGCGAGACCCGGAGTTTGGCGACGGTGGTCCGGTGCAGGGCGGCCGACCGCCGCTCCAGCCGTTCCCGTACGCGGCCCACCGCACCCGTCGCGCGCAGGGTCGGCATCCCCTGGAGCGCCTCCAGGTAGTCGGCGGCGAGGGCTTCGTAGGAGTCCCAGTGCTCCTTGCCCCGCCGCGCGAGCAGCCGGTCCCACCAGCGGGGCCCGAACAGGGCGAGCACCAGGGCGGGGCCGAGGGCCAGAGCCGCGTACGGCTCGACGAGGGCGACGGCGACGAGCAGCAGCGGCGGAACGGCGCAGGTGATGAGCGCTTGGGGCAGATAGCGCGAGACGTAGGCGTCGACGCCCTCGACGCCGTCCACCAGTGTGGCGCGCACGGCTCCGGCGCGCGCACCGGTGATCGCGGTGGGGCCGAGTGCGCCGAGCCGCTCCAGCAGGGTGTCGCGCAGCCTGATCCGTACGGTGGCTCCCGCCGTGACGGCGGTCAGGCGCTGGGCGCGGCCGAGTCCGGCGCGGACCAGGACGACGGCGATGACGGCGGTGAGCAGCGGAACCAGGGCGGACGTCTCCCCCCGGGCGATCCGGGCGAGCACGAGGGCGAGAAGGACGGCCTGGGCGAGGTGGGTGGCGGTGACCGCCGCGAGCAGTGCGGTGGCGAGGCCGAGCGGGCGGCGCGCGGTGTGCGCGGCGCGCAGGAGTTCGGGGTGGAGCATCATGGGCGTTCTTCCTCGCCGGGCGGTGCCGCCGGAGCGGCGGCGGTCGGGGCTGCGTCTGTCGGGGTTGCGGGTACGGGTGCCGGGGTCGGGGCTGCGGGTGCGGGTGCCGGGGCGGCGGGTGCCGGGGTCGGGGCTGCGGGTGCGGGTGCGGGTGTGGGTGTGGGTGCCAGGGTCGCTGTGGCAGGGGCCGTCCGGGCTGATGGCCCTTCGGGGGTCCGTGGGCGTCGGGCGGAGTCCGGGGCTACGGGGCCCGGCGGCGGGGGTGCTCCCACCGCCACGCCGTGCACGATCCAGTCGCGTCCGGGCGCCTCGCCCAGCGCCGCGCCCAGGTCCGCCCCCTGCCAGGACCCGATGGGCCGGGAGCGCAGGCCCAGCGCCGTGGCGTGGGCCTGGACCGCTCCGGCCGCGTACCCGGCGGCGAGGTGGCAGGTGCGAACAACGGCCGGCGGGGCGTCCATGGGGCAGCCGTGGGCGAGGAGCACCGCGCCCGTGCCGCCGATCCACCGCTGGCCCGCGGCCCAGTGGGCGAGGGTGGGACGAGCGTCTCCGGCGGCGCGGACATCGAGGCCCCGGCCCTCGGGCGCCTTCGCGTACAGGGCAGGATCGCCACCGCCGACCGCCGCGGTCCAGGCGGGTCCGTCCGGCCGTGCTGTCCCGGCTGTGGTCAGGAGCAGGGTGAGCAGATCCCGGCCCGGTGGGCGGGTCAGGTCGTCGGGCGGGGCGCTCCGGCGCGCTGCCAAGGCCGCGTCGGTCACCGGTCCCGGGCGGAGGGCCGGGTGCCAGGTGCCGCCCGGCTGCTCGGGGGATGCCGCGATGTGGCGCAACAAGTGCCGTGCGGAGGCGAGTTCGCGGGGCGGGATGGTCTCCGCACCGGGCTGCGGCGACGGGGTCGTCGCGGCACGGGGCGAATCGGCCCACGCGCTCAGTGTCCCGTGGGACTCGGCGGTCGTGCCCGCGGGCGTCAACCTCACGGCCGCGAGCGGCAGTTCCGGTTCGCCGCCGGGCCGGGCCCCGGGCCGGTCCGGAGCGGCGGGCAACCCTGCGGCGGCGGAGAGGAGGGCGGCGTCCGCGTCGAGGCAGACCAGCACGTCGGCGGCCGGCGACCCGGCCAGCGCCAGGGCCGCGGCGGCGTGGCCCGTGTCCAGCAGGAGCAGCGGCCAGGCGCGGTGGCCGTAGTGCGCGACGGTGCGCGAGGCGGCGGCGGTGAGGACGACGAGCACGCCCGGGGGCGGATCGTCGGGGGCGGGGCCGCGCTGGTGGGCGCGGTGGGCGCGCGGGTCGTAGGCGTAACGTCCGGGTGGCAGCGAACACCCCGGCCCGACCAGGAGGTGCGCGCACACCGGGTGCAGGGCTCCCGCCGAGGGAACGGGCCGCAGCCGGCCCGGGGCACCGGCGGGCGCGGCCAGCGAGAGGCGCAGGACGCGGTCCAGGTCGACCGCGGCCCGGCCCCCTGGGCCCATCCCGGGCCGGGGTTCGTCCCCGGCCAACGGCAGCCCGGCCCCGGGCCCGGGGAACGGGCGCTCGGGGACGTACGGGGCGGGGCCCGGCGCACGCGAGGAGCGGACGTCCGCGAGGGCCCGGCGCAGGAGGCCGGACGCGGGTCGCGCCCCGGATTCGGGTGCGGCTGTCCGGGCCGAGGGGTCGGGCATGGCGGCACGCTCCTTCACATGTGCGGGGGCGGGGCGAGGGTGAAGTCCCCCGGAGCGGTGGGCGGTCGGGTTCGCCAGCCCCGGGCGAGCGCGGCGTCCGCGAAGCGCGGGCAGCCGAAGTAGCCGAAGGCCGCCGGGGCGTTGGGGATCAGTCCGGAGACCAGGACGCGGGCGACGCGCAGCGGCGTCTCGGCGACGTCCTCCGTGGTGAGGTCGGCGGTGATCACCCGGTGTCCGCCGGCGGCGAGCGCCGCGTCGAGCGCGGTGCGGCTACCGGGGGTGATCTCGGTGACCGGGACCGGGCCGAGGGCGGGCTCGGTGAAGCGGCGGGCGAGCGGGGACATCCGGTCGTCGAGCCAGACCTGGACATGGGCCCCGAGGTCCCGCACGGCGGCGAAATCGGGCCCGCAGTCGTCGAGATAGCGCCGGTCGGCACGGTGGTCGAGGTAGAGGCCACGGGCGAGCATTCCGGCTTCGACCGCCCGGTACACCCAGCCGTCGGCGTCCACCGCTCCCTGGGTGAACACCCAGGTGTGCACCGCCTCCAGCACGGCCTTGCGGGCCGCCTCCGCCGGGTCGTAGCGGCAGGCGAACCCGGCCGCGTGAATGCCACGCACGGGATCGTGCGCGAGGGCCGCCACACAGGGGGCGAATTCGGACGGCATCTCCACGATGCGCACGTCCAGCCCGCAGCCGGCCAGATCCTCGGTGAGGCCGGGGACGCTCGCCGGGTCGATGCCCCGGGTTGGCCCGTCCAGGTGCCACCACAGCTCCAGGGCGTCGCGCTCGACGACTTCGAGGAGACCGCGCTCGACGGCGTCGTCGAGGCCCTGCCCGGTGGCGATGCCCGCGTAGTTGAGGTGGTGGGTCCGGGGCAGCGAACGCAGGCGGCCCTGGCGCCAGTTGAGGTGGGTCAGTGCTACGGGGGCCCAGCAGGGCCGCCCGTTCTCGGTGGCCCTGGTCCACAGCGCCGGTGTGTCGGGGGTGAGTCCGGCGTACGGGAATCCCCGGCGGCCGTACTGCCAGGGGGCGTACGCCGGCAGAGCGCCGGGTCCGTAGAGGCGGTGGCCCTCGGCGGTCAGTTCGGCGGCGGTGGCCCGGCGGGGCTCCTGGGGGTGTCCGGGCGGGGGGAGGCGGTTGCCGCAGTAGCGCTCGACGGCCTCGGCCACCGCGGCGATCCAGGCGCCCCGGGGGTCGCCGAACGTGGTGCCGAGCGAGACGCGGTCGGCGGGCCAGGCGCCGAGGCGGCGGGCGTCGGCGACGTCGGCGGTCATCGCGGTGTAGCGGGGCGGCGCACCGGTGGGGTGCTCGACGGGTGCGACGTCGCGGATGATCCCGGTGACGGGATCGACGAGGGCTTCGATGGGCAGGGCGCTGGTCAACGGCATATCTCCGGTGCGGGCTCGACATAGCGGCGTCGGGCGACGACGGGCAGGTGGAGGGCGCTGCCCCGGGCGTTCACGGTGCGGCGGGACGGGGTGAGCCGGGTGGCGGTGACCGGGTCCTGGCCGGTGTGCGGGTTGCGGGCGTGGGCGGGAAAGTGGTGTCCGGCGATCTCCGCGCGCAGCCGGGTGCCGGCGGGCAGCCGACGGCCCAGCGTGCCGAGCGGCACGGTGATGTCCGCGGCCTCGCCGGGTGGGCCGGTGCGCCGGACGATGCCGAAGGCGAGCGGATCCGCGCGGCCGGACGGGTCGAGCGCGGTCAGCCGTACGGCCCAGTCGGCACTGGGCGTGTCGGCCGTGACGTTGATCCGGGCGACGGCGGCTCCCGCCAGGTCGAGCGGGCGGGGCAGCGGTGGTGAGAGGAGCAGGCAGCGGTCGGCGCGGCCGTCGTCGTCCGGGACGGCGAGATCGTCGGAGCGCACGGGACGGTCGGGGTCGGCGCTGAACTCGGCTCCGTGGAGCAGCCGTAGCCCGGTGGGCGTGTCGAAGGGCCAGCGGTGGTCCGCCTCCGGCCGGTCCGGTGGGGTGGCGCCGGGAGTGATCGCCGCTCCCTGTGTGCTGTGCCAACGGCCACTGTCGCCGAGGGCGATGACACCGTGCCGGGTCGGCGCCAGCCGACCGGAGAGCGCCGCGCGGGCCCACCGTACGTACAGCGCACCGAGGTTGACGCGTGCGCGGGCCGGTACGGCCGGGTCGGCGGTGAGGCGGTGGCCCCAGGGGCCGAGCAGCAGGCGGGACGGTCCGCCCCAGCCGCGCCAGAGGGCCACGGTGTCGTCGGCGAAGGGGTCACGGGTGCCGCCGACGGCGAGCAGCGGTAGGCGGGCGGCGGAGCCCAGCGCGACGAGCCGGCCTCGCTCTCCGGCGCTCCAGAGCCGGGGCCAGGAGGGCAGTTCGCGTCCCAGGCCCTCGGCCAGCCGTGCGGCGAGGCGCATGACCGGGAGGTGTTCGAGCAGCCGGGGGTCGTCCGCCAGGACCCGGGCCAACGCGTCCGGGTCGGAGTCGCGACGGTCGCCGTGCGCCGCCCACCAGCCGGCCCTGGCCCACAGCCGCTCCGGGCCCGCGGGCTCCCGCGCCGTCTCGGCCAGTCCGAGCGCGGGGACAGCGGCGATGACGGCGTCCGGGACGCCGTCGCGGTGGAGGTCGCCGGAGTCGGTCCCGGGTCCGGCCGCGCGGGTTGTGTCACCGGCGGCGTCAGGGGCGGTGCCGGGTGCGGTGTCAGGGGCGGTGCCGGGTGCGGCGAGCGCGGTGACGAGGGCGCAGTACGCGGCGTAGGAGGCGCCGACGGCGACGACCTCCCCGTTGCTCCAGGCCTGGGCGCGCACCCAGGCGACGGTGGCCGCGCCGTCCGCCGTCTCGTGACCCCGGAACGGGTGCCACTGCCCCGGTGAGTCGTGGCGGCCGCGTACGTCCTGGGCGAGGGCGGCGAATCCGTTCGCCGCCCAGCCGCGCAGCTCGGCGCGGTGGGCGACGCGCCCGTAGGGGGTTCTGATCAGGACGGCGGGAAGGGCGCGGGTTCCGTCCGGAAGGCAGACGTCGGTGGCGAGCGCGGTGCCGTCCGGCGTGGGGACGTACACGGTGCGGGTGTTCACGGGCGCGCCGTGGCTGCCGCGGACCCGGCACGCGCCCGCGTCGGGGCCGGGACGGAGGCAGGGGCAGGAGCAGGAGCATGGACAGCGGCAGGCAGGGGCGCGACGTCCGGGACGGGGAGCACGGGGTGCTCGGTGAGGGTGAGATCCCGCAGGTCGATCCGGCGCAGCCGACGGCGCGCCGGGAGAACGGCCGCCCGGCCCGGCCCGGCATCGGCCGGGGCCCTGCCCCTGCCCCCGGCTTCGGCTTCGGCTTCGGCTTCGGCTTCGGCTTCGGCTTCGGCTTCGGCCCAGGCGATCAGGTCGGCGGTGAGGAGTGCGGCGATCAGGGCGGCGGAGGCTTCGCTGGGGTGCGGTCCCGTGTCGGGGGTCCGGTGTCCGGCCCAGTAGGCGGCGAGTTCGCGGTGGGCGGGGGTGGCCGCGAGTCTGCGGAGCCGGACGTGACGGGAGGTCACGTCTCCCGGGACCGCGGCAAGGGGTTCGGTCCAGCTGTGGACGCCCTCGCGGTGGCAGCGCAGCCAGGCCACGCGCCGCCCGGGCAGCCGGTCCGCCGTGCCCCAAAGCCCTTCGGGCACGGGTGAGTCGAGGCACCACACCACCGCGACGCTTCCTTCCGCACCACGGTCCGGGGCCGCCCGGACCAGCTCCGCCACACCGTCCGGGGTGATCCGGTGGACCTCGGCCCCCTCCGCCCCGGCGCAGCGTGCGAGCGGCTCGGTGAGCACGGGCGCGCCGAGGACGTGGACGGTCCGGCCGTCGAGCGGGGCCCGCGGCGGGGTGGACACCGCGTGCCCGCCCGTCTCGAAGGCCGCGACGAGCCGGGCGAGTCCGGTGGTGTCCGCACCCTCGCCCGGCGCCTCCTCCCCCGTCAGCCGGCGTACCAGGTCCTCAGCGGCGACACCGCCGGTGTCGATGCGCAGGAACTCCCCGCCGGAGGTCCGGAGCACGGGGGCGCCACCGGGGACGGTGACGATCCCGGTGCCGGGAGCGAGTCGACTGCGGGTCACGGAATCCTCCGGAGCTGGAAGCGGGAACGGGAGCAGAGGTGCGGGGAGGTTCGGGGCCGAACGGGGCGGGCCCGCCCGGGATGTGACCGGGCGGGCCCGCCCCCGCGCTACGCGGGGAATCTGCCGTCAGCGGCAGGCGTCGCTTACTTCTCGGCCGCGGTGTCGGCCTCGACGGCGTCGTCGAAGGGGTTCTCGACGAGGGCGTTCGAGTGGGTGGCGGAGAGGTGGGCGAGCTGGCCCTGGTCGGCGATCGGGCTGAACACCTTGTTGTTCTCCATGAGTTGAATCTCCATTCGGTCGGATCGGATGGGTGTTTCGGTCGCGGCGCTGGTGCGTGCCGCAGCACAGACACTAATGAATATGATTTTCATTCCGCAATAGCTGGAGCGGATCGAGAGGGTGATCTGGGTAACAGACGGGCCAGCCCCCGGCGCTGTCGATCCCCACCCGGCCCTCCACGCCGAGGACTTCGGCCAGCAGACGCCGGGTGACCACCTCGGCCGGAGGCCCGTCGGCGGCGACGCGCCCCTCACGCAGCGCGACGATGCGATCGGCGAACCGCGCGGCGTGGTTGAGGTCGTGCAGCACCATCACCACCGTCAGCCGACGCTCGGCGCGCAGCCGTACGACCGTCTGGAGCACCTCCAGTTGGTGCCGCAGATCGAGATAGGTGGTCGGCTCGTCGAGGAAGAGCACACGGGCGTCCTGGGCCAGGGCCATGGCCAGCCGGACCCGCTGGCGTTCACCTCCGGACAGCACGTCCACGGGCCGGTCGGCCCAGTCGGTGACACCGACGTCCGCGAGCGCCCGGGACGTCACCTCGTCGTCGCCCTCCCGCAGCATCCCGAGCGGCCCTCGGGCCGCATAGCGGCCCTGCCGCACCAGTTGACGCACGGTCAGTCCAGGTACCGCGGGCGCCGATTGGTGGAGCAGCGCGACGCGCCGGGCCGCGGTGCGGCGGGGGAGCCGCGCCACGTCGTCGCCTTCGAGCAGGACGCGCCCGCCGCTCGGGGTGAGCAGTCCGGCGGCGAGCTTGAGGAAGGTGCTCTTGCCGCAGCCGTTCAACCCGATCAGGGCGACCAGTTCGCCGGCGCGGACGCTCAGGTCCACCCCGCGCAGGACCATCCGTCCGGGGTAGCCGAAGGCCAGCCCCTCCGCCCGGACGACCTCCGGGCCGGGCACGACGTCCGGCTCCGCTTCCGGACCGGCCGCCGTCCCCACCGGGCCCGGCTCCACTTGTCCGGTCAGACCTTCCGGCATGCCACCCTCCTCATCCGCCGTCCTCCACTTCCGTTGATGTCGATGTGTCGATGCCGATGTATAGATGCCGGTGCCGGTGCCGCGCCGACACCCGTTTCGCCGCGCCGTGTCCGCGTACCGCTCTCCGTCATCGCTCGTCCGCCCGCCGCCGCGCCACGACCATCAGCAGCCCCGCCCCCACGAACGTGGTCAGAGCGCCGACCGGAAGGGTCAGCCGGTCCGCGTCCAGCCCGGTGGCCAGCAGCCGGGACAGCAGTTGGGCGGCGGCGTCCGCCCCGCACACCACCGCCGCGCCGAGCAGCGCGGCGCCCGGCAGGGTGATGCGCAGGTCGGCCCCGAAGACGGCCAGCGCCAGATGGGGCACCAGCAGCCCCACGAAGCCGAGCGCCCCCACGGCCGACACGGCACCGGCCGTCAGCGCCACGGCGCAGACCAGCGCCGCTCCCCGGCCCCGGCCGGTGGCCAGGCCCGCGGCAGAGGCCTGTTCGTCGCCGCAGCGCAAGAGGGTCAGCGGCCCCGCGAGCAGCCAGGCCGCCGCGCCCCAGAAGACGGCCCACGGCCAGAGCAGATTCCAGTGCTGCCAGACCCGGCCCTCGGTGGATCCGATCAACCACTGCACGACGCTGCCGAGTTCGCCGGGGGCCACCAGGAGGACGACGGCGGTGAGCCCGGCGAGCACCGCCGACACGAGGACCCCGTACACGGCGGTCTGTTCCGGGTCGCCCCGGTCCCGTCCGGCGAGCAGCCACAGCAGACCCGCCCCGGCGAAGCCGCCGAGACAGGACGCCACGACCACGGCCGTGGGGGATTCCCAGCCCGCCAGGCCCAGGCCGGTCGCGGCGACCGCGCCGAGCACGGCACCGGGAGTGACGCCGGTGACTTCGGGCCCGGCCAGCGGGTTGCGCAGGGCCGACTGGAGCACGAGCCCGGCCACCCCGAGGCAGGCTCCGGCGACCAGCGCCACCAGCAGCCGGGGCAACCGGAGCCGGAGCACGATGTGGTCGGCGGTGGGATCGCCTCCGCCGAGCAGCACCGCCCGTACGCCGTCAGGGGTGACGCCCCGTCCGGCGAACAGATCGGCGCAGGCCACAGCGGCGACGAGCAGCGCCAGGCCGCCCATCCGGACGCCCGGTGCACGCAGGGCCCGGCGGGCAGGGCCGGGCACGGTGTCGATGAGCGTCATCGTTCCGCCTTCCGCAGGACGGGAGCGGGGAGATCCGGCGGGCCCCCGGGTGCGGACGGGGCCACGGGGGCCCGGTCCCGGGCGGGCCGCCTCCCCCGCTTCAGCAGCACGACTCCGACCGGCACCCCGATCAGAGCGGTCCAGGCGCCGACCGGCGTCTCGACCGGGGCGAGGGCCAGCCGGGCCGGCTGATCGGCGCACAGCACGACGATCGCGCCGCACACGGCGGACCGGACGAGCCACCCGGCCGCGCCGCCGTCCGGGCGGAGGCGGCGGGCGAGGTGGGGGGCGAGGAAACCGACCCAGGCCACCGGCCCGCAGACGGCGACGACGGGAGCGATGAGGACGACGGCGATGCCCAGCGCGGCGACTCGCGCGCGTTCGACCCGTACGCCCAGCGCGCGGGCGTCGTCGTCGCCGAGGCGCAGCACTCCGAGCACCGGCACGCACAGCACCAGCGCCGGGACGGCCACGGCGAGCCAGGGCAGCAGACCGGTGACGTCGTCCCAGGTGCGGGCGGACAGACTGCCCAGCAGATAGCGGTAGATGAGCTGGAGGTCGAGCTGATCGGCCATCACCATGAGGACCAGCAGCGCCGCCTGGAGCGCGGCGGCGACGGCTGCTCCGGTGAGCAGGACGGCCGAGGGGCTCCGCCCGAATCCGGCGGCGACCAGGGTGAGCAGACCGCCGAGCGCCGCCCCGGCCAGGGCGAGGAACGGTTGCAGTCCGAGGGGAACCCCCAGGGCCAGGACCAGCGGTGCGGCGACGCCCAGGGCGGCCCCGGAGGAGACGCCCAGCATCTCGGGCACGGCCAGCGGGTTGCGCAGGGCCTCCTGGAGGACGAGGCCCGCCGCGCCCAGGCAGGCTCCGGCGATCAGCGCCAGCACCAGGCGGGGCAGCCGCAGTTCGGTGACGACGAGCCCCGCGAGCCCGTCGGCCCCCAGCGTGGCCGGGAGCCTGAGGGGCGGGACGTACGGCGTGCCGAGGCCGAGCGCGCAGACCGCGCCCGCCAGGGCCGCCGCGCCCAGGCAGAGCGGCGCCACGGGCGGACGCCTCACCGCAGTGCGGCCGTCGCCTCGTCGAGGACGACGCCCAGCGAACGGGTGCCGCGCCCCTTGGCCCAGACCTCGGAGTCGACCTCGATGACCTTGCCGTTCTTCACCGCCGGGATCCGTGACCAGAGCGGGTTCTTCGCCAGCTTGTCGGAGAGCTTGCCGTCCGGCGCGCCGAAGGACAGGGTCTCCACGAACAGGACGTCGACGTCCCGGGCGAGGATCTCCTCCAGGCTGTAGCTGCCGTCGACGCCCCGGCTCTTCCAGGGGTAGTGAGTGATCTTCGGGAAGAGTCCGGCCGCCACATCGGTCTCCGGGGTGGCCACGCCGAAGTTCTCGTCGCTGCCGTAGACGATGAGCGCGGTCTTGTCGCTCTTCGCCTTCTCCGCCTGTGCGAGGCGGCCGCGGAAGCCCTTCTCCGCCTTCTCGCCCTGCTCGGTGCGGCCGGTGAGCGCGGCCAGGTCCCGCAGATAGCCGACGCTGTCCTGCCAGGATCCGGGCTGGACCGGCCAGAACGCCGTGGCGCCCTTCAGCGCGGGAGCCAGCTTGCCGTGGGTGTCCTCCAGGCCGATCACCAGGTCGGGCCGGTGGGACAGGATCGCCTCGACCTCGGGGCTGAGGAAGCCGCCGGGCACGACCGGTATCCCCGCGGCCTTCTCCCGGCCCAGGAACTTCGGGTGCGCCAGCACCTGGGAGTTGGTGGCGGTCGGCGTCATGCCCAGCTCGACGAGGATGTCGTCGCAGAGGGCGACCAGGCAGACGATCCTCTCCGGCGGCTTGGGCAGGGAGACCGTGACGCCCTTGGCGTCGGTGATCCGGGTGGCGGCCTCGATGGGCCGCACGTCCGTGCTCGTGCGGGCGCCGGCGCCCCCCGGAGCGGCGGCCGGTCCTCCGGTGTCCGCCTCCCCGGTTCCGCAGCCGGC
Source organism: Streptomyces sp. NBC_01116 (assembly GCF_041435495.1). NCBI lineage: Bacteria > Bacillati > Actinomycetota > Actinomycetes > Kitasatosporales > Streptomycetaceae > Streptomyces > Streptomyces sp. NBC_01116. The sequence goes on along the minus strand of NZ_CP108644.1, from coordinate 8,042,256 downwards.
CAGCAGGCCTCCCAGTACGGCGATCGCGGCCCAGCGGCGGACTCTCAGCGCGGTTCGTGGCATCGACGGTCCCTCAACGTTCCTGTGCGGTCCCGGGGATGGGGCGGATACGGCGGCGGAGCCCCGGGAACGATCCCCCGCCACAGACCGGAACCTTACACATGATTATCATTTCCAATAAAGTGCCGGTGCCTCTCCCCCGTTTTCGACGGCCGTCGCCGGGCCCCACCGGCCCCCATCGCCCCTACCACCCCACCGACCGCAGGAGTTCGCCATGCCGCAGCCCCCACCCGCCTCGCCCCACGCACCGCCGCGCCTGCTGGTCTCCGACCATGTCGCCGGCCGGATCAGCCTGCTGGACCTCCCGGACGGCACGGAGCGCGCCGAGCTGCGCCACCGGCACCTCTCCGAGCACGCCGGCTTCCTCGCCCTGCCGGGCGACCTCACCGCCTGCGTGGACGACCGGGCGGGCGAGCTGCTGGTGCTCGACCCCTACGGCCCCGGCGCCGGCCGGCCGCTGGTCCGGCGGCGGATACCGGTCGCGGTCCCCGCCGAACACCTGGCGGCCGCCCCGGGAGGCCGGCTTCTCGCGGCGACCACCGGTCTCGGCCGCAACGAGGAGGCATGGACCGGGCTCCTGACGGCCGTCGACCTCGACGCACCGGACGGCGCCGTCGCCGTACGCGTACGGGGGCGGACGGGCGAGCCGGGGGTCACGGTCCTCGGTGGACCGTCCCCCCTCGTGGTGCTGCGCCACCGGGAGCCGGGCGAGCTGCTGGCCCACCGGCACCCCGACCTGATGCGCTCGGCCCCCGCCTGCCCTCCGGCGGTCCCGGCCCAACGGGTCGCCCTGCCGGACGACGACGGCCACGGCGACGCCCACGACCCGCTCACCGGCCGGGTGTTCGCCGCCGCCGGGTCAGGAGTGCATCGCGCACGACGGGAAGGGGACGGCCTCGTCCGCGAGGACCCCCTGCCCTGGTCCGCCGACGGACGTTCCGGCGGACGCGGCCACTACCTGCGGCTCGACCCCGTGCGGCGGATGCTCTGGTCCTGCGTGCGCGGCGGACCGGGCGACCCCGGACAGTGGCCCCACTGGTCCAACGACGCCTGGTGGCACCACCTCGACACGGGCGTGACGGGCCGGCTGGACCTGGGCCCCGGGCTGGTCTTCCGGCTCGCGGTGGCCGCCCGCCACATCGCGTTCACCCGGGTCCACCCGGACGGCGACGAGCTCGTCCTGCTCACCGCGCCCCCGGTCGCCGGATCCCGCCCGGAGGTCGCCGTGCGCCTGCCCCTGCCCGCCATGTCCGGCGCACCCAGGCCCGGCGGGACCCCCTGGGACGGCGTACAGCGGCGGGCCGTCGCCGCCTCACCCGGCGGGGACCTGGTCGCGGTCAGCCGGGGAGGCCATGGCGAGGTCCACGTCTTCGACGCGGACCGGGCGGACCTGCTCACGACGTTGAACGTCCCGACACCCCTGGACGACGGAGGGCACCTCGCCCTCCTCACCCCCGGGGACAGGGCCCACCTCGACCCGGTCGGGCGCTGAGAGACGCGACGCGGGTGGTGGCGCGACGCGACCGCCGTACCACCACCCGCCCCGGCGTTCGGGCCGGTGTCACCAGGAGGACTTGGTGACTCCCGGGAGGAATCCCGCGTGGGCCTGCTCACGCATCCGGACCCGGGAGAGCCCGAACCTGCGCAGGTGACCGCGGGGCCTGCCGTCGACGCTGTCGCGGTTGCGCACCCGCGTGGCGCTGGCATCGCGCGGCTGACGCCGCAACTCCTGCACGGCCGCGTCCCGTTCGCGCTCCGGCGTACCGGGCCGGCGGATGATCTCCTTCAGCTCGGCCCTGCGGGCCGCGTAGCGGTCGACGGTCGCCCGCCGTCGGTCGTTCCGCGCGATCTTGCTCTTCTTCGCCATCAGACCTTCCCTCCCCGCGCACGGATGCGCGCGACCGCGGCCTCGACGCCGATGCTGTCGACGGTCCTGATCGCCCGGGCGCTCAGCGTGAGGCGCACATAGCGGCCCTCGCCGGGCAGCCAGTACCGCTTGCGCTGGATGTTCGGGTCGAACCGGCGGGAGGTCCGGCGGTGCGAGTGGGAGATGTTGTTGCCGAATCCCGGCTTCGAACCGGTCAGTTGGCAGTGGGCGGACATGGAAAGTTACCTGCCTCTCCTTCGACGCATCCATTATTGAAAATGGAAACCATTGCCATATAGTAGCGCCCATGGCTCGCAACGAAGTACGCCCGGTCATCAAGCTCCGCTCCACCGCGGGGACCGGCTACACCTACGTCACCCGCAAGAACCGGCGGAACGACCCCGACCGGATGGTGCTGCGCAAGTACGACCCGGTCGCCCGCCGCCACGTCGACTTCCGCGAGGAGCGCTGAGGCCGGCGAAGGCCCCGGCGCTCCCCCGCCGCACCCCCGCACCCCCGCACCCGACCCCAGGACACCTTCATGAAACCCGGCATCCACCCCTCCTACGGCCCCGTCGTCTTCCGCGACAGGGCCGCCGACTTCGCGTTCCTCACCCGCTCGACCATGACCAGCGACCGCACCGTCACCTGGGAGGACGGCAACACCTACCCGGTGGTCGACGTGGAGATCTCCTCCGCGAGCCACCCCTTCTACACCGGCACCGCCCGCGTCCTGGACACCGCCGGACGCGTCGAGCGCTTCGAACGCCGCTACGGACGTGGTGAGGCCCGATGAGCGGGCACCGCACGAAACTGCCCGTCGTCATCGTCTGCGGCCTGCACTCAGAGGCACGCCGCGACGTGGTGGAAGGCCTGCTGCGGGACGTCCCGCACAGCGTCGCGCTGCACCACGACCTCTCCACGGCAACCGGCGGCACGGTACGCCGCTCCCTGCGGGATTCCGGCGGCGAGCTGGACTCCGGCGAGACGCCGCTGGTGAACGCGTGCGCCTGCTGCGCGATGCGCGAGGACCTCGTCCCCGAACTCGAACGCCTCGCGGGGGACGGGCGGACCCGCCTCGCCGTCCTGGAGCTCTGGGACTCCGTCGAGCCGAAGTCGATGGCCGAGGTGATCGCCGCGCACACCACCGCCGCCGAGGTCACCGGCGTGTTCGCGGCGGTCGACCCCACGCTCGTCCTGCCCTGCCTCTCCAACGGCGACGATCTGGCCGAGGCCGGTCTCGCGGCGGCGCCCGCCGACCGGCGGACCATCGGCGACACCTGGGCCCGGCAGGTGGAGTACGCGCCCGTCCTGGCCGTGGCGCCGAGCCAGGCGACCGACGACGAGGACCTCGCCCTGATCCGGCAGCTGAACCCGACGGCCCGCCAGGCCGCTTCCGGATCCGCCGAGTTGGCCCGGCTCGCCTTCGCGGGCTTCGACGTGGAGGCGGCGGACGCGGGCCAGCACCCGGCCTGTGCGCTGCTTCCGCAGGAGGCCGACGAGGCAGGGGTGGGCACGCTCGTCTGGCGACGGCACCGGCCGTTCCACCCCGAGCGCCTGCTCGACGCCCTGGAGGACCTGAGCTGTGCGGCGGCCCGCAGCCGGGGCCGGTTCTGGCTCGCGGACCGGCCCGACACCCTGCTCTCCTGGGATGCCGCGGGCGGCGCGCTCTGCGTGGAGAACACCGGCCCCTGGCTCGCCTCGCTCCCGGACGCCGCCTGGTCCATGGTGCCGCCCTACCGGCGGGCTGCCGCCGCGCTGGACTGGCACCCGGAGCACGGCGACTGCTGCCAGCACCTGGTCTTCGTCTCCCCGGGCCTCGACCGCGACGGCCTGACCGGCCTGCTGGACTCCTGCCTGCTCACGGACGAGGAGTACGGCTCCGGCCGGGAGGCGTGGAAGAGCCTGCCCGCCGCGTTCGACGCACTCCTCGACCCGGTCCACTGACGCCCGCGCACCGTCCCCGTACCCGTCCCCCGCGACGCGCGACCCGAACGACCACCGACCACGCACACCGCACACCGCACACAGAGCACCGCACACCGAGCACCGAGCACCGAGCACCGAGCACCGAGCACGAGGAAGCCCCATGGCCCGTCAGCAGGACCCCCGCAAGCCGCTCAAGAACCGCCCGAATTCCCTGGACGCCGCAGGGATCACGTACATCGACTACAAGGACACCGATCTGCTGCGGAGGTTCATCTCCGACCGCGGGAAGATCCGCAGCCGCCGGGTCACCCGGATCAGCGCCCAGCAGCAGCGGCAGGTGGCCGCGGCCATCAAGAACGCCCGCGAGATGGCCCTGCTGCCGTACACCGGATCCGCGACGGGCACGTAGCGCGCGACGCCCCGCCACGACGTGCCCGCCGTCGCGGCGAGGCAGCCCCGCGGCTCGGGATGCACCAAGGCGGCAGCCCGGCGACCATGGACCCATGGCCAGAGAAACCCCCGAAAGGGGCGGTCCGCGTCCTGGATCGCCGGAACCGGCGGCAGGGGGCCTGCGGGGCGGCCCGCCGAACCAGGGCCTCGCTCTCACGGCCATGCTGTTCGCCGTGTCGATGACCTTCATCGACCAGACCATCGTGGCGATCGCGGCCCCGGACATCATCGACGAACTCGGGCTCACCTCCTCGCAGATGCAGTGGGTCGTCAACGCCTACCTGCTGACGCTGGCCGCCTTCTTCGCCCTGGGCGGGCGGTTGTCCGACCTCTTCGGGCACCGCCGCGTGATGCTGATCGGCACACTGGTCTTCGTGACCGCCTCCGCGCTGTGCGGTGCGGTGCCCTCCGGGGGCTTCGCGCAGGCCTGGCTGATCGGCTTCCGCGCCGTCCAGGGCATCGGCGCGGCCCTGATGTTCCCGGCCGCGCTCGCCGTGGTCATCGCCGTGTTCCCGGTGGAGCGGCGCGGACGGGCCCTGGCCCTGTTCTTCGGGGTGTCCGGGGCGCTCACCGCGGTCGGGCCGCTGCTCGGCGGCTGGCTCACCGGGTGGACCTGGCGGGCGATCTTCTGGGTCAACGTCCCCGTGGCCGTCGTCGCCGTCGTGCTGGCGGTACTGGCCCGCATCCCGGACCGGACCCGCCGCGAGCCCCTCGACCTGCCCGGAGCGGCGCTGGTCGCCGTCGGCATGGGGCTGACGGTGCTGGGGCTGCAACAGGCGTCGGCCTGGGGCTGGGACTCCGTCGCCACCTGGGCGTGCATCGCGGGCGGTCTGCTGGTGCTGGCGGCCTTCTGCCGACTGGAACTGCGCACGCGTTTCCCGTTGATCAACCTCAAGGTCTTCCGCGACCTGGCGTTCCGGGTGGACAACGCCGTGCTGTTCTTCGCCATGATGGCCTTCGTCCCGGTGTTCTTCTTCGCCTCCGTGTACGCGCAGGTCTCGCTGAGCGCGTCGCCGAACCAGGCGGCGCTGTATCTCCTGTACTTCTTCATCGGCTTCGGGCTCGCCTCCCAGTGGGGCGGCCGGATCCTCGACAAGCGCGGCGCGCGCCCCGCGATGAAGCTCGGCACGGCGCTCGGCGCGGTCGGATTCGCCCTGTGGGCCGGGAAGTTGACCACGCTGTCCATGCATGACCAGTGGCTGTACGCGGCGATGGCGGGCGCGGGCATCGGGCTGCTGCTGGCGCCGGCCTCGACCGACGCCGTGAACCGGGCGATCGACGCGAGTTATGGCGAGGTCACCGGCATCACCCAGACCGTACGCAACTTCGCGGCCAGCATCGGGCTGGCCGTCTTCGGCACCGTGCTGACCCACAGGACGATCACGGAGGTGGGCGGGACCCTGCGGGACAAGGGCGTGCCGGACGGTGCGTCGCACGGAGCCGCCGAGTCCGTCGCCCAGTCGGTGACCGGTCAGGCGGACTCCCGGGGGCCGTCCGGCACGGGACCGGTGGCCGAGACCGTACGGGACTCGATGTCGGCGATCCGGATGGACTTCGCCGAGGCGAACCAGTGGGTGTTCTACGGGATGGCCATCGCCCTGGGCGTGGCCTTCCTGATCTCGCTGCGCCATCCGGGGACCCGGGTGACGCAGGAGTCCTCCGACTAGCGAGAGGTCCGCCCGATGACTCGGGAGGGTCCGGTGACGAACCGGCCGGGGCGGGTCGCTGCCGGCCGCGGCGGAGACGGCCGGTGCGGCCGCACGGCTCCCGGCCGTCGTGAACGGGGGCGTGTGCGGGGCACGCGGGGCGGGGCGGATCGCCGTACGCGGTCGGGCGGGACGGAGTCGCGCTCCGTCATCCCGGCGTCGGCGCGCCCCGGTGGCTCAGAAGGCGAATACGGCGTTGTCGTTCATGCTGCCCGCCATCTCGCAGGCGTTGCCGTAGGTGGTGCTGAACTGGACCCGCTTGCCCTGCCAGACGCCGTGGGCGGTCACGACGAGCGGGTCCCACTGGCGGGTACAGGTCCGGTTCGACGGACCGGCGGTCAGTTCGGAGAACTCCCCCTGGACCGCGGCCAGTTCCTGGCAGGCCGCGGCGGGAGCGGGGTGCGTTCCCCCGGCGGTGGGGGCGCAGGTGAGCGTCACGGCCCGCTCGACGGTGGCCGTCAGCGCGTCATCCCCGCGGGCCACGGTGAGGACGAGGGCCGAGGGCGCGTAGAGGCTCTCGGCCCTGGCCGGTGCGGCCTGGGCGGTGGCGGTCGCGAGTCCGGTGAGCAGAAGGGTGCTCGCCGTGACGGTTGCGAAGACTGCCTGAGGGTTGCGTCGCATCGGTGAAGACTCCTTGGTCGTGTGCCTGATTGCGGTCAGGAGTCTTACGCATGCGGAAAGTAAGCGCACATCGACGGCCAGCTTCCAGCCGCAGACGGGCGTTCGAGCCGACCGAATGGTCATTCGGGCAGCTCAGGCACCTCGCGCGAGCCGTCCAGCATATGGACGAACTTCGGCGGTTCAACGCAGAACTACCGCCTGACCTGCACACACGAAGAGATCCCCCGATGCGCCACATAGCCGCTTCGGCCGGAAAGTACCGCCACCCGGAGCCACGCACCCTCGCGAGGCCCGCGACCACCTCCTCGGCGGCGACCACCGACGACCGCGCCGCGAACCGCCCGCGGGTCACGCGGAGGACACGATTCCGAATCCCGCTTGACCTGGGCAATTTAGGGTAGGCTAACCTCACGGTCGTGATCGTTCCTGCCCTCGACCGAGAAGACCCACCGCCACGTCGGCGCTCCGCGCCCGCTGCCGGTGCCACCGCCGTGCCCACCGCCGCCCCCGGGCCCGGCCCGGCCGCGCCCTCCGCCACGCCCGACGTCGGCCTCGACGCCCGCGACATGACGATCGCGTACGACCGCACCGACGTCGTGCACGGGGCCGACCTGCGGCTGCCGCGTGGCCGCGTCACCGCGCTCATCGGGCCGAACGGCAGTGGGAAGTCCACCCTGTTGCGGGCCGTGGCCCGGCTGCACAAGGCCCGTACCGGCAGCGTGACCGTGGCGGCCGGGGCCGAGGACGCCACGCCCGTCGACGCCCTCGCCCTGTCGCGCTCCGACTTCGCCCGCCGTGTCACGCTGCTCGCGCAGAGCCGGAACGCGCCGGCCGGTCTCAGCGTGCGCGACGTGGTCGGATTCGGCCGGCACCCCTACCGGGGCCGGCTCCGGGGAACCGATCCGGACGGCGCCCGCATGGTCGAACACGCGCTGGCCGTCACGCATCTCACCGAGTTCGCCGACCGCGGGGTGGAGAGCCTGTCCGGCGGGCAGCTGCAACGCGTCTGGTTCGCCTGCTGCCTGGCCCAGGACACCGACGTCCTCCTCCTCGACGAGCCGACCACCTATCTCGACCTGCGCTACCAGGTCGAGATCCTCGACCTCGTACGCGACCTCGCCGACAGCCACGGCGTCACGGTCGGCGTCGTCCTGCACGACCTGGACCAGGCCGCCGCCGTGGCCGACCAGGTCGTCCTCCTCTCGTCCGGGCGGATCGTCGCCGCGGGCACGCCCGCGGAGGTGTACGCCCCCGAGCGGCTCAGCGACGCGTACGGCATCCGCATCGACGTCGAGCCCGACTCCTCCACCGGCATCCCGCGCACCCGCGCGGTCGGCCGCCACCACCTTCGTTCCGAAAGGCCCTGAACACCCTCATGAAGAACCAGTACCTGACGTGGCCCGCCCTCGCCGCCGCGGCAGCACTCGCCCTCACGGCCTGCGGCACCACCGAGGCGCCGAAGAAGGAGTCCGCCAAGGACAGCGCGGTGACGATCACCGACTCCCGCGGCAAGGAGATCACGCTCGACGGGCCGGCGACGCGCGTCGTCGGCACCGAGTGGAACGTCGTCGAGTCGCTCGTGACCCTCGGCGTCCAGCCGGTCGGCGTGGCCGACGTCAAGGGCTACACCGCCTACAACACCGCCGCGCCGCTCACCAAGGGCGTCAAGGACATAGGCACCCGGGGCGAGCCCAGCGTCGCCACCGTCGCGAGCCTCAAGCCCGACCTCATCGTCGCCACCACCGACCTGTCCGACTCCGCCATCGCGCAGCTGTCCAAGGCCGCCCCGGTCGCCGTGGTCCGCTCGGCCGACGCGAGCCGGCAGATCGACCAGATGGTCGACACCGTCGAGCTCATCGGCAAGGCCACCGGCAAGGAGGACAAGGCCGAGTCCGAGGTCGCATCCTTCCGCAAGGCGGTCGCGGACGGCAGGAAGAAGCTCGCGGACGCCGGTCTCGACGGCGAGAAGGTCGCCTTCGCCGACGGCTGGCAGGAGGGCAACCAGGTCTCGGTGCGCCCGTACGTCAAGGGCTCGCTGCTCGCCGACGTGAACACCGAACTCGGTCTCGTGGACCCGTGGAAGCTGAAGGGCGACAAGGCCTACGGCCTGGCGGCGACCGATGTCGAGGGCCTCACGAAGATCGGCGACGCGCGGTTCGCGTACATCGCCAACGACTCCGACGGCGGCGACCCGTTCGCCGACGGCCTCAAGGACAACGCGGTGTGGAAGTCCCTCCCGTTCGTCAAGAACGACGAGGTCCACCGGCTGCCCGACGGCATCTGGATGTTCGGCGGCACCGCGTCGATGCGTGAGTACATCGACGCCCTCGTCGGCGCGCTGACCGCCTGACGATGAGCACACGCACCACAACCGCCCCGCCCGCCCCGGTGAAGACCGGGGCGGGCGCGGCCGGTCCGGCCGGGGGCGGGTCCCCGGCGGCCGGCCCGCCGGCCCGTCGCGGCCGGATGTTCCTCCTCGCGGTCACGGGGATCGTCGCGCTGGCGGCCCTCGCGATCGTGCACGTGGGCCAGGGCACCGCCGCCGTCGACCTGCACACGCTCTGGCAGTTGGCCACGGGGGCCGCCTCCGACCGGAGCGCCGACGAGCAGACGGCCGCCGTCGTCCTGGACTCCCGGCTGCCCCGGCTCGCCGCGGGGCTCCTCGTGGGCTGCGCGCTCGGCGCGGCGGGCGCGGCCCTCCAGTCGGTGTCGCGCAACATGCTGGCCTCCCCCGACACGCTCGCCGTGAACGCGGGCGCGTACCTCGCGGTCGTCGCCGTCGCCGCGTTCGGGATCACGCTGCCCGCGCTGCCGGCCGGGGCCACGGCGTTCCTCGGCGGGCTGCTGGCGGCGGGCGTCGTCCTCGGCCTGTCCCGGGCGGGGGCCGGACCGATCCGGCTGGTGCTGGCGGGTTCGGCGCTCACCCTCGCCCTGTCCGGGCTGAGCGGGATGCTGCTGCTCCTGCGCTCCCAGCAGACGACCGGGCTGTTCGCCTGGGGCAACGGCTCGCTCGCCCAGATCGGCATGCAGTCCATCGACCGGCTCGCCCCGGTCGCGCTCCTGGCGTTCGCCGGGCTCATGCTGATGGGCCGCCGGCTGGACATCCTGGCCCTCGGCGACGACGGAGCCGCGGTCGTGGGGGTGAGCCCCCGGCTGACCCGCAGCACGGCCGTGATCCTCGCGGTGCTGCTGGCGGCGGTGTCCGTGGCGGTCGCGGGGCCGGTCGGCTTCGTCGGGCTGTGCGCGCCCGCCGTGGTCCGCCTGCTCAGCACGTGGATCCCGGGCCTGGTCCGGCACCACGCGTTCATCCCCGCGTCGGCGCTCGCGGGTGTGCTGGTCGTGCTCGGTGCGGACGTGGCCCTGCGCGCGGTGTTCGGCGCCCAGGCGGGTGCCGAGGTGCCCACCGGCATCGTCACGACCTGCTTCGGCGCGCTCGTCCTGATCGTCCTGGCCTACCGGTCGCGCGACATGGGCACGGACAGCGGCTCGACGGCGTTCGCCCGGCTGCGCGGTCGCCGGGCGTTCGTCCTCACGCTGGTGGCGACGGTCGTGGGGCTCCTCGGCGCGGTGGTGGCGGCGACGCTCTTCGGCGACGCGACGCTGCTCCTGGGCGATGTGGGCAACTGGCTCACCGGCCGGGCGGGCCAGTTCGTCGGTTACGTCCTCGACACACGCGTCCCCCGGGTCGCGGCGGCCCTGCTGGCCGGTGCGGCGCTGGCCGTCGCGGGTGCCGTCGTCCAGGCGGTGTCGCGCAACCCGCTGGCGGAGCCGGGCGTCCTCGGCGTCGTCAGCGGTGCGGGGGTCGGGGCGGTCGCCGTCCTCACCGTCGTACCGCTGGCGAGCTTCTGGCTGATCGGCGGCTCCGCGCTGGCCGGTGCGACGGCCGCCGCGGCGCTGGTGTTCGGTCTCGCCGCACGCCGCGGGCTGGAACAGAACCGGCTGGTGCTGATCGGCATCGGCGTCCAGGCCGGGGCGGGCGCGTTCGTGAGCCTGCTGATCGTGCTCACCGACCCGTACAACGAGACGAAGGCGCTGGCCTGGCTCGGCGGTTCGACGTACGGGCGAACGTTCCCCGAGCTGATCCCGGTGCTGGTGGGCCTGGTCGTCGCGCTGCCCGTCCTCGCGTTGATGCGCCGCGAGCTGGACCTGATCGGGCTGGACGACGAGACGCCCGCCCTGCTCGGCGTGCGGATCGGCGCGACCCGGCTGGCGCTGCTGAGCCTGGCCGTCCTCCTGACGGCGGGTGCCGTGGCGGCGGTCGGCGTGATCGGTTTCGTCGGCCTCGTCGCCCCGCACGCGGCACGTGCCCTGGTGGGCCGCAGTCATGTGCGGGTCGTTCCGGTGAGCGCGCTGCTCGGCGCGCTGCTGGTGGTCGTGTCCGACCTGGTCGGCCGGGCGGTCATCGCCCCGGCGCAGATCCCGGTCGGACTGCTGACGGCCGTGATCGGCGCCCCGTACTTCATCTGGCTGCTCTGGCGGTCGCGGCGCGAGGGGTGAGCGCGAGCTTTCCCGGTTCCGGAGCCGCGCGGTCGTCGACCGCGCGGCTCCGGCGTTTCCCCGGGGAGGGGTTGCCGGCAGCGCCCTCCGTCAGATGTGGGAGAGGAGTCCGTCCAGCGGTCCCGGCGGTCGCGCGAGGTCCAGCGCCCGGGTCAGCGCTCGCGCATAGTGCTCCTTGCGGCCGCCGATGGTCCCCATGAAGCGCCGCAACTGCGCCTCGACCGTCCGCTCCCGCTGGGCGGGCTGGCGTTGGAAGATCCGGAACGTGCGCAGGTCCCCCTGGTCGTCGATGACCTGCCGGACGCCGTCCGTGCCGAGCGCCCGGATCAGCTCGTCCTCCAGGTCGGCGCGGCAGGTGAAGAAGCCCAGCGCCGCCAGGTCGTCGGAGGTCCGGGCGGTGCCGAAGCCGGTCCGCTCCAGGCCCTGGACGAAGAAGCGCTGCTCCGCCGCGTCGCACAGGCCCGCGGGCCGGACGTCGAGCCCGTCGGGCCCCAGCAGGCGCAGGAAGCGGGTGATGCTGGTGGCGCCCCCGAGCGGCACGACCACGACGCCCTCGGCGCTCAGGCGGCGCCCCTGACGTTCGGCGAGGGCCTCGACGGCCGCCCGGTCGCTGACGCCCTCGACGAGCACCACGGTGCGCAGGCCCAGGACGGCCGCGAGTTCACGGGCGGCCCCGGCCTCGGCGGGCGCCGGCGGGTGCCCGTCTCCCGCGGCCCAGGTGATGACCGTCTGCCGGAAGCGCGTCGCTGTGTCCACGGGGCCAGTCTCGCACCGTGATCCGCGGGTACGGAAAGGTTTTTCCGGTACGTCGCCGAGGGCTTCCCCGGGTACGTCAACGGGGTACGGGAGGGCGCCGCGCCAGGTACAGCCCGACGCCGAGTGCGAGTGCCAGCACACAGCCGGCGAAGGTCAGCCCGGCGTTCCTGAGCCCGATACCCAGGGTGAGGGCGCCGACGCCGACCACGGGCAGGGAGATGCCGAGGTAGGCGATGACGAAGAAGGCGGAGACGGTCGCGGCCCGGTGCTCGGCCGGCGCGGCGGCGCTGATCGCCGTCACCGCGCCCCGGAACGCGAGCCCCTGGCCGAGGCCGCCGCACAGCGCACCGGCGACGAGCAGGGGAAGCGAGGCGAACAGCAACGAGGCTCCCACCAGCAGGAGTCCGGCGACCAGCACGAAACAGCCGCCCGGCAGGGCACGCCGTTCCCCGACCCGTCCCATGAGCGCCTGCCCGGCCGTCGAGGCGAGGAAGACGGAGAAGACGACGAGTCCCGCCAGGGCCAGGTTGTGCACGTCGAGCGTCTCGGACACGAACGCGGGGGCGACCGCCGTGAAGAGGCCCAGCAGGGAGAACCCGGCGAAGGCGGCCAGCGCCGAGGTGGCGAACACGCCGCGCATCGCGGGCGGGACGGCCAGTCCCTGAGGGCGCAGCCGCACTCCCCGTACCCGGGAGCAGGCGACCGTCTCGGGGAGGAGCCAGGTCAGCACGGCGGCCACGGCGATCAGCGCCAGGTGCACGAGGAAAGGGAGCCGCAGGGGCCAGGGGGCGTACTCGGCGAGCAGCCCGGACAGCAGCGGGCCGCACCCCAGGCCGCCCATGTTGGCGGCGGTCGCGGCCAGTCCCGCCCGCGCCGCGCGCCCCGGCGGGGCCAGTTCCATCACGGTGACGGTCGCCGCGCCGCTCAGCAGTCCGGCGGCGAACCCGGAGAGGAGCCGTCCGGCGAACAGGGCGGGGAGCCCGCCCTCGAAGAGGAAGCAGAGGGCGCTGGCCGCCGAGAAGACCAGGGCGGCCAGGAGGACGGGCCGGCGCCCGGCCTCGTCGGAGACGTTCCCGGCGAGCAGCAGGGTGGCGATCACGCCCAGGGCGTAGACGGCGAACACCACCGTCACCATCAGTTCGGAGAAGCCGAGCCGTTCCCGGTAGAGGCCGTAGAGCGGTGTGGGCAGTGTGGTGCCCGCCATGCCGATGGCGAAGACGACCGCCGCGGCCGGGTAGCCGAGGCGCTTCCTCCGGTGGGCGGAGCCGGGCGTCCGGCTCATGCGTCGGGCGGAGGGTCCGTCGGGGCGGCGGAGGTGATGTGGGTGAGCGCGCACAGCCAGCGGCCGTCACGCCGGACGAAGACGTCCGTGACCCATTCGTCGGCGTCGAGGCGACGGCCACCGTAGTGGGCGGTGTTCGTCATCCGCGCGGTGACCGTGGCGGTGTCCCGGTGGACGCGGACCCTCGACGGACCGATGGTGCGCATCGCCGAGTGGGTCAGGTCGCCGGACGCGACGTAGCCGAGGAACGCGTCGCGGTCCGTGATGCCGGACTCGGAGACGATGACCCATTCGTCGGCCATGAAGGCGTCGATCCGCGGCACGTCGTTCGAGACGATCGCGGCGGACCACTCCTCCACCAGGGCGACGAGCCGGGCCCGGACCGCGGGGTCCTGGGCGTCGGCGCCGTCCGGCGGCGGTCCGGAGCCGGCTCCGCTGTCTTCCATGGTCCGAGCGTAACCGTGAGGTGCGCGGGTCGCAGTTCATGGGCGGCCGGGTGGACGGCCGCCCCTGGACCGGGCGGGCACGGGGCGGTACTCACGGGGCCGGTGGCTCCGTGCGTCCGTCCAACGGGCCGCCCTCGTCCGTGGCGGTCACGTCTCCTGCTCCTCGGCCCGCGGGCCGGCCGGGCAGCTCACGGCAGCGGACCATGAAGGACCGCTCGAAGACGATGACGGTCTCCCCCGTCGACTTCGTGCCCGTCGTCTCCACCGTGATGATCCCCTGCCCCGGCCGGGACCGGGACAGCCGTTTGTCGAGGATGCGGCTCGTCGCGTAGAGGGTGTCGCCGACGAAGACGGGGCTCTTCAACCGGACCCTGTCCCAGCCCAGGTTGGCCACCGCCCGCGCCGACAGCGCCTGCACGGTCATCCCGCCGACCAGGCACAGCGTGATGCCGCTGTTCACCAGGACCTTTCCGTACTCGGTGCCGGCGCCGTAGTGCTGGTCGAAGTGGAGCGGGTGCTGGTTCATCGTCAGCAGGGTCAGCCAGGTGTTGTCGGCCTCGGAGAGGGTGCGGCCCGGCCAGTGCCGGATCACCATGTCCGGCTCGAAGTCCTCGTAGTCCCCGCCGTGTTCCTCGGCGTACTCGTTGTCCTTGACGTGGCGCAGGGTCATGCGGCATCTCTCCGGTGACGTCACTCGGTCGGGGGCGGCGCGGAGTGGCGCGCCGGTACGCGGGTCAGGCCGTGCGGGGTGCTGCCGTCAGATCGCCACCATCACGTTGTCGGAGCTGCTCGTTCCGCCCCGGACGCTGACGATCCCGGCGGAACCGTCGCCGAAGAACCGGCAGAACAGCCCGGCCGGCCGGCCGCCGAACACCAGGGGCCCCAGCACCGGGGCGACATCGGCGTCGTACGGCTCGTCGACCCCGTCGGCGATCAGCGCGACCCGGCAGGTCTCCGGCCGCACGAACTCCTGCACCACGCTGGTGCGGCCCTCGACGGCCTCGGCGACGGCCGACTCCCAGGCGGCCTGTCCGGCCTCGCGGCCGATGACGACCTGTTTCCCGCTCTCCCCGAGGGCGGCCTTGAGCACCAGCCGTTCGCGGTTCTTCAGCACGAACGGCAGCAGGTCGACCTGACGGCCCTCGCGGTCGGTCCTGCGCTCCGAGAGGATCCGTGTCCACGGCAGGTACCGCTCGACGAGCCCGCGGTCTCCCTCGGTCATCCAGGGCCGCCCCTCCGACAGCAGCCCCATGGTGAGCTTGCTGTGCAGGAACGTCGAGGTCTGGGTGCCCACCAGCAGGCAGCCGTGGTCCAGCGCGTCCTGGACCGGTGCGGTGTCGAGGCCCGCGTCGAGCCAGTCCGGAAGGGTGAAGTTGCGCAGTCCGACCGGATAGCGCAGATGCGGGGCGCAGTCCCACGCCTCGGGCAGCTCCTCCGGCTCGAAGAAGCGTGCGGTCAGGCCGTGGCTGTTGTAGTAGTCGGCCTCCATCTCGAAGTACCGCCGCTCGACGCCGGTCACCCGGGCGCTGCCGACGACGGCCACCCTCGGCGCCACCGCCGACTCCGCGCTGAGCGACCGGAACATCTCGGCGCGTACGGCGAAGGGGCTCGGCGACCGGAACGGGGCCCGGCCCTCCTCGTCGGCGTGGAGTCCGCGCCACACGGCCAGACGGCTCTGGGTCTCCACCACGCCGCCGAGCGCACCGCTGACGTTGAACTCCAGGAACCGCGGTCCGTCGGGCCCGATGACCAGATCGGGGCGGACCACGGAGTCGGCGTACCGCTCCTCGACGAACGGGTCGCGCACCCACAGCCGGTCCTCGGTGGCGGGCATCCGGTAGGCCGTCAGCCGGTCGGCGGTGGTGTGCCCGCTCTCCAGGGCGGCACGGCGCAACAGGTCGACCAGCGCGACGCTCACCCGGAAGATCTCGGCGTAGGCCGCGCGCGGGATCGCCAACGGCGCCGCGGGAAGGACCTTCTGGTACGGCCAGCCGGTGTCCCGCAGCTCGTGCCGCAGCATCCGGCGGATCGTGTCCGCCGACGCGGCGGGCCGCAGCCGGTGGCGGCCGAACCACGGGTGCCCCTGTCCCGGGCCGAGGTCCTCATGCGTGCCCATCCGGCACTCCCTCCTCTGTCGGCGCGACGGCGGTCGGGCCGCCGCTTCCCCGCTCGGCCGTGCGGCGCTCCTCGAACAGCGCCACCGCGGCGGCGGTGTCCTCGATGGCCATGCCGACCGTGCGCAGGACCGTGGTGCGGCCGGCGACGTCGACCGCGCCGCTCACCAGGCTGCCCAGCTCGTGCAGGTCCTCGGCCTTGATCAGGCCGTCGGCCAAGGCGGCCCGGATCTCACCCGCGCCGTCCAGTGCCGCGGTCCGGTCCTCGACGACGGTCACGGCATCGGCCAGCAGGGCGGGGGCGAGCTCGACGGCGTCCGGGTGGGTGCCGCCGATCACGTTCACATGCGCCCCGGGGGTCACCCAGTCCGCCTCCACCACGGGGGTGGCGTCGTCGGTCGAGGTGGCCGTGCAGATGATCGCCGCGTCGGTGACGGCTTCCCTCGCGGTGCCGCAGACCGTCACGCGGACGGGCCGTGGTGCGGTGTCGCGGATCCAGTCGGCGAACTTCTCGGCCCCGGCGCGCGTGCGCGAGTGGACGCGGACGGTACGGATCGGGCGGACCGCCGTCACCGCCCGGAAGAGGGCGCGCGCCTGGACCCCCGCGCCGATCACCCCCAGGTCGTCGGCGTCGTCGGGCGTGCACCAGCGGGTCGCCAGTGCGGCGACGGCGCCGGTGCGGACGGCGGTGAGTTCGGCGCCGTCCAGGAGCGCGGTGATCTGCCCGGTCTCCAGGTCGGTGAGCGCGACGATCCCGTGGATCAGCGGCAGGCCGCGTACCGGGTTGTCGGGGGTGAGCGTGGTGACCTTGACGCTGCCCACCGCGCGCTGCTCCCAGACGGCGGGGCTGACCAGGAGGACGCGCCGGTCGCCGTGCTCGACCACCGTGCGGGCCGGGGAGCGGGTGCGGCCCGCGGCCAGGTCGACGAACATCTCGCCGAGCACGTCGACGACGCGGAGCATCCGCCGGGTTCCGGCCATGTCGGCGGCCCCGACCATCACGGGCGCGCTCACGCGGTTCCTCCGGTGCGGCCGCCGAACCGATTGGTCCAGGCGTCGTCGCGCGCCACCGTGGTGCGGGCCAGCCGGGCGAACGGCGGGCCGACCATGTTGCCCTCCAGGACGGCGATCCCGCCGTCGGCCGCCGTCACGGCCTCCACCACGCGGCGGGCCCGTCCCAGCTCGTCGGGCCGGGGCCGCAGGAGGCGGTTGATCACGTCGAGTTCGCCCGGGTGGACCGTCGCCTTGCCGTGGAAGCCGAGCGCCCGGGCCCGGGTGGTCTCCTCGGCGAGGACCGCCGGTTCGGCGAGCCGGTAGTTGGCGGTGTCGACGCACGCCGTGCCGTACCGGGCGCAGGCCATCGCCATCGCCTGCCGGGCGGCCAGCATGGCTTCCCAGCTGATGTCGACACCGAGTGTGGCGGCGAGGTCGGCCGAGCCGAGCACCAGGCCGTCGGCGGAGCGCGCGATGGGGTCGATGCGGGTGACCGCCTCGGCCGTCTCCACCGTCACGTAGATCTCGGGGGAGGCGCCCGCCGACGCCAGCATCCGGCGCAGCAGGACGACCTCGTCCGCCGAGGTCACCATCGTCATCAGGACGATGCCGGGCCGCACCGGGCTGTCGGCCAGCATCAGGACGTCCTGGACGCCCGCGAGGCTGCCGAGCTCGTTCATCCGCACGGCGACCTGTCCCGGCCTCGGCGTCTTCTCCAGCGCGGCCCGGCAGACCGTGCGGGCGGCCCGCTTGTCGGCGGGCGGTACGGAGTCCTCCAGGTCGATCAGGTGGACGTCCGCGTCGTACGACCAGGCCTTCACCACCTTGTCCGGCGAGAGGGCCGGCGTGTAGAGGATGCTGCGCGGGATCGCCCTCGGCGCCCCGGTCACCGGTTCACCGCCCCGGGGATCGTGCCCGCCGGGCGGGCCCCGGCCTCGACCAACGCGGTGCAGAGCCGCTTGATCTGATCCGTGCTCTGGCCGGCCCGCAGCATCACCCGCAGTCCGGCGGTACCGCGTGCGACGATCGGGAAGAAGACCGGTGAGGTGTAGAACCCGGCCGCGAAGACCTGTTTGGCCGCCTCGACGACCGTGTCGTCGCTCATCGGCACCACCCGGATCGGGTAGGTGGCCTCGGCCTGCTCGGTCTGGACGAGGGAGTCGAACAGCGCGATGTTGGACCGCAGGCGCGCCTGCAACCGGGTGAGTTCCCCGGTGCGGTGGATCTCGGCCGAGGCGAGTGCCGCACCGACCGCGGCGGCGTTCATCTTCTGCGAGTAGCCCAGCGGCCCCGCGAACCGTTCGATGAGCCGGCGGGTCTCCTCGGGGTAGCCGTCGAGCAGGATCGCCGTGCCTCCGGCCCCGAACCCCTTGGTCAGGGTCGCCACGGTGATGGTCCGCTCGTCGAGCACCGGGGAGTGGGTGCGTACGTAGCCGATGCCGCGCTCGCCGTACGCGGACAGTGAGTGCGAGTCGTCGTAGAAGACCAGGAGGTTGTACTTCTCCTGGAGTTCGGCCAGCTCCTCGACGGGCGCGTAGCCGCCGAGGCTGTCCGAGCCGTCCACCACGTAGCAGACGCGTTCATAGGTGCGGCACATGTCCGCGAGGAAGTCGAGGTCGTGGTGGCCGCAGGTCACGACCTCGCTCTCGTCGGCGCAGCTCGGTTTGGCGTTGCCGAGCGAGACATGGGCGTTCCTGTCGAAGACCATCAGCGGTCTGGTGCCGTTGCCGAGGTGCCCCGACGCGATCATCGGAAGCAGACCGGTGCTGGCCGCCGCGGTGGAGATCGCGCTGATGACCATCGCGCCGAACAGCTCGCCCAGCGACTCCTCCAGCTCCAGCAGTACCGGTGTCTGGACGCGGGTGCGCGGTATGCAGTGGTCGAGCACCCCGAAGCGGCGCAGCGAGGCGACCGCACCGTCGATGACCTTGGGGTGGGTGTCCAGGTCCAGGTAGGAGCAGACGGTGAAGTTGACGAATTCATGCCCGTCGGGCGTGTGGAACACGCCGTCCTCCAGGTCGCCGACGATGCCCGCGACCCCGTTCTCGTAGGACTTGCTCCAGAAGGTGTTGCCGATCCCGATGAGTTTGTCGTTGTTGCGGTACCGGTGGGTGGGGGTGATGGTCCTGCGCTCGCTCATCGGGAGTTCCCCTCGGTGGGCTTGTAGCTGTAGACGCCCTTGAGCCTCCGGTAGGCGTACGTGTACAGGGCGACGCCGAGCACGTGCGGCCGGTGGAGGATCTTCTTGGACTTGAGCCAGAAGTTGACGTTGATGTTCATCTCGTCCAGCGACTCGGCCTGGTGCCACCAGCCGAGCGGCAGGTAGAGCATGTGGCCCGGTTCGAGGACGAAGTCGCGGCGCTGGGCGAGCTTGGCCGCGAGCCTCGGGTAGCGCGCCAGGTCGACGTCGTCGAGGTCGACCACGTTGGACTTGTCGCCGAACCCGCGCAGTACCGACCTCGGGTAGTAGGCCCGAACGCCGGGTGGGGCGATGATGAACCGTTTGCGGCCCTCCAGCGCGATGTTGAAGTTCTCGAACTCGTCGAAGTGGTTCTTGGTGAACACACCGCGGTGGCTGATCCACAGGTTGGCCGCGTACAGGCTGTCGCCGTAGCCGAAGAACTCCTCGGCGTCGAAGCCGATGACGGCGTTCACGTCGGCGGGGCTGCTGCGGATGTTCGACACCACCCGGTGCCAGGTGTCCGTGCTGGTCAGGTGCTGCTCGTCCGCGAAGAACTCGCGGAGCTTGATGTCGCGTGTCTCCCAGCGCCCCGGGTGGTTCTTGTCGCCCGGCTCGGTGAACAGGGTGACGGTCATCTCGGCCAGGCGCGCGGCCACTTCGTCCCGTCCGAGCCCCTGCACGTCGGCCGGCAGCTCGATCACCACGGGACGGTCGGCCTTGTACAGCCCCCGAGGGCCCAGGGCCAGGAATGCGTCGAACGACATACGGGTGACCTCGACACCCGCCGTCCCGTCCGACTCGGGCACAGCTTCCGGAACCGCCATGTCGCCGGTCCTCCTCTCTTCGCCGGGTCTCTTACCGTGTCAGCCGTCGGTCCCGCGGCCGCTCAACTCCGCGACCACGTCCACGATCAGGTCCTCCTGGCCGGCGATGGCCTGCCGCCGGCCGAGTTCGAAGAAGACTTCGCGCGGGTCCACACCCGCGGCTGCGGAGAGTTCGACGACCCGGTGCTTGAAGCCGGAGAACACTCCCGCCAGGCCGCTGACGATGCTCATCGAGGCGGTCACGGGTGGTGCGGGCATGAGTTCGCGCTCGGCGAGGTCGGCGGCGTCCAGGAGTGCGTACAGGTCGATGCCCGTGGCGAACCCGCTCCGCTCCAGCACCGGTACCAGCACTTCGAGTTGGGTGTTGCCCGCCCCGGCCCCGAAGCCGCGGGCGCAGCCGTCGATGATCAGGGCGCCCGCGTCGGCGGCGGCCACCGAGTTGGCGACGGCCATACCGAGGTTGTTGTGTCCGTGGAAGATCACCGGCACGGTGCCGACCGCCTCGACGATCGCCCCGATCCGCGCGGTGACGTCCGGAGGGAGGAAGTGCCCCGCGGAGTCCATGATCCCCACGGCCTGCGCCCCGTAGCCCACGGCCCGTGCGGCCTGTTCGGCCAGCTCGTCCGGCGAGGCCATATGGCTCATCATCAGGACGCAGTGGGCTTCGGCGCCCGCGTCCCGCAGGAAGCCCAGATGGTGTTCGGCGAGGGACGCCTCGGTGGCGTGCACTCCGACGCGGAAGACGTCGACCCCGTGGGCGATCGCCCGTCGCAGGTCGTCGGAGGTGCCCCAGCCCGGCAGCATGAAGGTGCCCAGCCGGCTGTGGCGCAGCGCCTCGCGGACCGTCGACAGCATCGCGTCGTCGGTCGCCGCCGCAAGGCCCACCTGCAACGAGGAGGCGCCCAGACCGTTGCCGTGGCCGACCTCCACCACCGGGATCCGCGCCGCGTCCGCCGCTTCCGCGTAACGGCGCAGGGCGGTCAGGCCGAGCTGGTGGCGGACGGCGTGCTGGCCGTCGCGCAGCGTCGGGTCGTGGATCACCACCCGCTTCACGACGTCACCCCCGTCCGGGACACCCGGTCCGGGCGGGCCGCGTACTGCTCGGCGACCAGGACGGCGGCGGCGTTGATGATGTCGAGGTTGCCCGCGTACGGGGGCAGGACGTCGCTGTGGGCCGTGACCTTGAGGACGATCGTCACCAGGTCCCCGGCCGCGGTGCAGGCGACGACCTCGTACCCGGGAGCGAAGGACCGCACCTGTTCGGCCGCCCGGTCGACCACCGCGCGCACCGCCGTCGGATCGGCGTCGGGCACCCGGGCGTGGATGACGGTCCGGAAGGTGGCCGGCGGTACCGCGGGGCTGATGTTGAGGATCACCTTGACGTCGCTCACACCGGAGAACGTCGTCACGGCGTGGCCGGTGGCCGTCACGTACTCGTCGAGGTTCAGCCTGGTCGCACGGCCGGCCACGTCACTCGCCACGGTCGACACGACCTCCAGGTACGTCACCGGGAAACGGGCCGCGAGCGCGTGCGCGACCGGAACGGCCGCTTGGCCGCCGCAGCTGATCAGATTGACGTTGCGCGCGGACTCGGCCGCGACCCCGGTCACGGTGGGCGCCACCATCTGCCCCACCTTGCTGGGGGTCAGGTCGATCACCAGCGTTCCGAGCGGCTCCAGCAGCGGCCAGTGGTCCCGGTGGGACGCGGCGCTGGTGGCGTCGAAGACGACGTCGAACGGGCTCGCCGCCGCCAGTACGGCCTCGATGCCGGCGGCGGTGGTGGCGCAGCCGAGGCTTGCGGCGTACCGCAGGCCCGCCGAGTCCGGATTGCGCCCGGCCACCAGTCGGCAGTCCAGGGTGGGCGACCGGTCGATCTTGCCGACCAGATCCCGCCCGATCGCGCCCGTGCCGATGACGGCGACCGTCACCGTCCCGACGACGCCCGGACGGGCGTTCCTCCGGCCCGCCACGAGACTCAACGCCGGCCTCCGAGGAGGAGGGTGTGGATCAGCGGATGACGTGAGAGGCGGCAGCGGGCGCCGGTCGTCCGTCTCGACGCACCGGGTTCGTAGGTTCTCATGAACGTTGTTCCCACCTTTCCATCTGCGCGCGGCTGCTCCGTGGCAGCCACGGTCCGCGTACGGCCAGGTGCCTCACCGGGGTGCCCGTCCGTTGCGGACCCCGCGCCGAAGCGGTCGGGCACGGTGCCTCCCGTGCGGACGTCGGTGCCGGTCGGCCGCCGAGAGGCGAGAGGTGTTCGGTGAGGCGAAACGCGGTCGGGTGCTTGGAGGACGAGGAATCACCAGCCGCAGGTGATCGCGCCGAAACAAGCGGCCCTGAGCACGAACCGGAGGCCTGACGCTGTGTGTTGAAGCCCCGTTGACGGCATGTCCTCCCCTGCACGCACGTCGCCGGCCGCCGATTCACCCGCCCAGCGGCGGTGAACATATCAGAAGACCGCAGGACACAACCCCCCTCATTCGTCAGCGGGTTGATCTTCCCGGGAGGTGCTCGGCGGCTTCGCCCCGGGCACGGGAGCCGCGGTCGCGCGCCTTTCCCGCCGGACCCGATCTTCCTCTCGACGCCGCCGTGGGCGCCGACTAGGCTCGGGATCCCCGTGCGCCCGCTGTGCGGGTCCCGGCGACCGACGGGCCGGTGGGGCGTCGACGGCGGGGCAGCCACATCGAAGGGGGAGGCAATGTACCGCCGGTCACACTGCCGCGCGCTTTCATGACCTCGTCGACGACCGACAGGGCCGACGCGCAACGGCCCGTGCTGGGACGTGACTTCTCCCGGCTGTGGTGGTCCGCCGCGGTCTCCTCGCTCGGCGACGGGGCCACGATCGCCGCCGCACCCCTGCTCGCCACCCGCCTGACCGACGACCCCCGTCTGATCGGCGCGGCCTCGGTCGCCTTCACCGCGCCGTTCCTGCTGTTCGGCATCCCGGCGGGGCTGCTGGTGGACCGCGTCGACATCCGGGCGATGATGGTGCGCGTCGACGTCGGCCGGGCCGTCCTGCTGGCCGTGCTCACCGCCGGAATCCTCGGTGGCTGGGGCGGATTGCCGCTGCTCTACGTCTGCATGTTCCTGCTCGGCGTCGGCGAGGTCCTCTGCCGCAACGCGGCGCAGGTACTCGTTCCGTTCATCACCCCGCAGGCCGGCCTCTCCACCGCCAACGCCCGCATCATGGCCGCGCAGGAGGCCGGCACCGGCTTCATCGGCCCGCTCGTCGGCGCGCTGATGTTCGGTGTGGCGACGGCCCTGCCCTTCGGTGTGGACGCGGCCACCTTCCTGTGTTCCGCCGTCCTGATCAGCCGCATCCGCCGCACCCGGCCCGTCAAGCGTGGACCGGACGGCTCCGGTGTGCTGTCGGAGATGCTGGCCGGCGCCAGATGGCTGTTCTCGCATCACCTGCTGCGCAGCCTCGCCCTGGTGTCCTGTCTGATCAACCTCGCCGGCAGCGCGATGCTCGCGGTCCTCGTGGTGCACAGCGGGAAGGAACTCGGCCTGGGTCCGTTCGGCTACGGCGTCCTGCTCGCCTGCCAGGCGGTGGGAGCCGTCCTCGCCTCCCGCTTCGCACCCGCGCTGACGGAACGTCTCGGCCGGGAGGGAGCGCTGGTCGCCACCGCCGTCCTGATCACCACGAGCGAGACGGTGCTCGCCGCCGTGCCCTCGGTGTACGCGGCCGGGGTCGCCCTGGCGATCTTCGCGTGCGGGACGGTGACGTGGAACGTCGTCGTGGTCGTCCTGCGGCAGACCCTGGTGCCGCAGCACCTGCTCGGGCGGGCGAACAGCGTGTACCGGCTCGTGGCCTGGGGCGGACTGCCCGTCGGTGCGGCGGCCGGCGGCGTCGTCGCCGCCGCGGTCGGCACCCGTGCCGTGTTCGGCGCCGGCGCGGTCGTCATGGCGGTGGTCGCGATGGGGCTCCTCGTCGGCGCCCGCCGACGGTGGATCACCCGCGCGGAGCCGGCTCCGGGCACGGCGCAGACGCAGACGCAGACGCAGACGGAAGCGGAAACGCAGACGGACTGAGCGGACACCGCACGCACACGCCGCACCGCGTCGGCCGCGGCACCGTACCGACCGCACGGCCCGCTCCGGGAAAGGGACGCCCCATGACGACCACGAGTCCGCCCACGTCGCCCAGGTCGCGGTTGGGCCACGCGTACGGGGAGCAGCTCGCGCGGAACGCGTCGCCGGGCCGCCCCACCGCCGCCGCCCTGGAGTCCGCCACGCTGAGGCTGGCGTACCAGGACCGGTTCCTGAACGGCCCCGCCTTCCTCGGCGAGAGCGAGCTGCGCACCCTCGTGGGAGACCTCCACACCGTCTACGGGCTGCTGCGCTCGCTGCCGGAGCGGCGGTTCGGCGGCAGCATCACCGCGCTGGCCTCGGCGGTCGGCCTGAATCCTCCGCAAGCGGCGCTGATCACGCGGAGCGCCCGGACCGGGTCGCTCCTCCCGCTGGGGCGCGCCGACCTCTACCACGACGGTACGGGGTTCAGGCTTCTCGAATTCAATGTGACCAGCGCGCTCGGCGGCTTCGAGAACGCGGACATCAACCGGGCGATGCTGGCCTATCCACCGCTCGCCGAGTTCGTACGGCGGCACGGGCTCCGCTACGAGGACACGCTGGGCCACATGGTGCGGACCATGTACGCCGAGTGCGCCGCGAACATCCCCACCGACCGGGCACCCGTCGTCGCCGTGGTGGACACGGTGGAGAACTTCGCCGTCGTGGGACCGCGGCTGCGGGTGTTCGCCGAGAAGCTGGCCGACCACGGGGTCGAGGGGATCGCCTGCGACCTCGGCGGGATCACGTACCCGAACGGCCGCCCGACGGCCTCGGGCCGGACCGTGGACGTCGTCTTCCGGTACTTCCTGCCCGAAGACCTCACCGATCCCACCGCGGCGGCCCAGCTGGAGCCGCTGCTGACCGCGGTCGAGCAGGGCAGGCTGGGCCTGTTCAGCCGGCTGGACGCCGAGCTGTACGGCAACAAGGGCACCCTGGCGATGCTCTCCGACGAGCAGTACCGCGACCGGTACGACGCCGCCGAACTGGCCTGCCTGGACCGGATCCTGCCGTGGACGCGGTACGTGCGCCCACACGCGACGGATCCCGGCGGTTCCCGGGTCGACCTGCTCGCCCACGCCCTGGGTCACCAGCACGAGCTGATCCTGAAACCGACGCTGCTGCACGGCGGCAACGGAATCATCGCCGGCTGGAAGGTGGGCCCGGCCGAGTGGGAAAGCAGGGTCGCCTCGGCGATGAACGCCCCGTTCGTGCTCCAGCGCCGTGTACGTCCCACCGCGGAGCCGTTTCCCGACGGCGCCGGCGGCATGCGGGAACTCTTCCTCAATTGGGGCGTCTACCTGGGCGCACGCGGCGCCGGGGACGACGGCTACGCGGGAGGCTTCGTACGCGGGAGCGCCGATCCGGCGGTGGGGGTGGTCAGCATGGGCAGCGGCGCGACGGTCGGCTGCGTCTTCCACGGCGGCGACCGCTGATCCCACGCGTCCCGAAGACGCACTTCCTCCAGCGCGACGGGCATCGCGTTTCAGCCAACTGCTCTTCAGATCACCGGCCTTGGCCAGGCGGGGTCGATGTATCCGGCACTCACGCGTCACCCTTGGGACGCCGGAATCCGACTCCGTCTCAAAAACGTGTGTTCGAAAAGCGTGGGCGGCTCGTTGAGCCCGGCAACGCACACTCAGCACTGCCTCAACTCGCGAAACCTCTCGAACCTCTCGACCGTCTCGAACCTCGCGAAACCTCCCGAACGATCTCGCTGGAGGACACCATGCATCCTGTGCCCGCCCCTCGGCTCACCGCACCCGCCCAGCGCCTCCGCTCCGGACGGCCTCTCCGCTCCGGACGGCCTCTCCGCTCCGGACGGCCGACCGGCCGCGGCGCGGCCCGCCCCTGCCCGGACACCGTCACGGGCGCCCCGGCACGACCGGATGCCAGGGAGCGCTCATGACCGGCGCACCCTCGGGCGGCACACCGTCCGACGCGCGCGTATCGGCTTCCGAGACACTGCTGTTCGGCGGCGAGCTCGCCTACGACACGGGGTGGAGCCGGCACCACGACGCCTGGCTGAAGCTCAGCCTGAGGACGATGGCGCTTTCCCTGCCCCGGCAGGTCGCTGTGGCGATCCGGCTCGCCCATCAGGCCGACCGGCGGGCGCTGTACGCCGTCGCGGCCGCCGAGGTCGGGCGGGGCCTCGCGCAGGCGGCTTCCTTGGTGATGGTGAACGCTCTGCTGGTCGAACTGCTGGCTCCTGGAGTCATCGAGGAGCGGCTGCGGTCGGCGCTGCCGTCGATGATCGTGGTGGGGCTGCTCGCGGTGATCGGGGCGGTTCTGGCCTCGGCGTCGGCCGCGGCCACCGGGATCCTGGAGCCGAAGACCCAGCGGGTGGCGACCGAGCGGTATCTGGCGCTGGTGGCGCGGGTGGAGCTGGAGGCGGTCGAGGACGACGCGTTCCACCGGCTGATGGACTCCGCGCAGTACGGCGCGGACGCGGCGCGGAGGATGCTGGTGTACTGCGCGGCGGTGGTCACCGCGGCGATCTCGCTGGTCGCCGCCGGTGGGGTGCTGGCCGTGCTGCACTGGGCGTTGCTGCCGCTGCTGGCCGCGATGGCGGCGCCCCGGGCGTGGAGCGCGCTGACGATGGCGCGGCACCGGTATGTGAGCTGGCACCGGTTCGTGCAGCACGTGCGCGCCTCGCAGCTGATCAGCCGCCTGCTGATCGACCAGCAGGCGGCCGGTGAGGTACGTGTCCACGACGTCGGGCCTTTCCTGCTGAAACACTTCCGGGGCATGGCCCGGACCAGCGAGCGGGAGCAGACCCGGCTGGCGAGGATCGGGGTGCGCATCACCCTCGGATCCGACGCCGCCGCCGGGGTGGCGACACTGATGACGTACGGGGTGCTGGGGCTGCTGCTGTGGCAGGGACAGATGGCCCTCGCCGTCGCCGGCACGGCGGTGCTGGCGATCCGCACGGGATCGGCGAGCATCACCGATCTCGTGGTGCGCGTCACCGACGTCCAGGGCGAGGCCCTGTTCGTCGCCGACCTGGAAACGCTGTGCGACGAGGCGGCGCGGCGCGCCATCCCGACAGGAGGGCGGGCCCTTCCGGAGGAGATCGGGGAGATCCGTTTCGAGAAGGTCACCTTCACCTACCCCGGCGCCGGTGCCCCCTCGCTGCACGAGGTGGATCTGGTCATTCCGCGCGGGCGGACGGTGGCCCTGGTGGGCCGCAACGGATCGGGCAAGTCGACGCTGGTCAAGCTGTTGTGCGGGCTGCGGCTCCCGGACGGCGGGGAGGTCCTGTGGGGCGGGGTGAGCACGGCCGAGGCCGATCGCGCCCAGGTCTTCGACCGGGTGGCGATGGTCGCCCAGGACTTCTACCGGTGGCCCTTCACCGCCCGTGTGAACATCGGTGCCGGGCGGCCCGCCGCGCCCATGGACGACGCGGCCATCGCCCCGGCCGCCGCGTACGCCGGGGCCGACGAGGTCGTCGAGGGCCTGCCCCGGGGGCTGGACACTCTGCTCGCGCGCGGATACAGGGGCGGCCAGGAGATCTCCGGCGGGCAGTGGCAGAAGGTGGGCCTGGCCCGCGCCCGTCACCGGCAGGGGCGGGTGCTGATCGTCGACGAGCCGACCAGCGCTCTCGATCCGGCCGCCGAGCAGCGGGTCTTCGACCAGATCCACCGGCTGGCCGAAGCGGGTCAGACCACCGTGCTGATCACCCACCGTCTGCACAGTGTCCGTGAGGCCGACCGCATCTACGTCCTGGACGAGGGCCGCGTCGTCGAGCACGGCACCTTCGCGGAGCTCATGGACCCGGCCACCGGGACCGGCGCGTTCCGGGACGCGTACGAGCTGCAGGCCAGGCAGTTCCGTACGCCGACCGTGCCGGGCCAGCCGGGCGCGAGCGGCACCGGCGTCCGGACCGAGGGGACGGCAGCCACCTGAGCCGGATCCCCCGGCGTGCCGCTCACCGGCGGCCGTGAGCGGCACGCCTGGTTGGCGGAGCCCGTCTGAGAAGCCCGGCGCGCGTAAGCCCCGTCGGCAGGACGCCTTCCGTGCATCCGGGCGGACGACGAGCACCGCGTGGTGAGGGCGAGCACCGCGTGGTGAGGGCGAGCCGCGCCGATGCCGAAGCCCCGGCTCGACGACATACCCCGGCAGGTCGTAACACCAGGCTGCGGCATTAGTCTGCGGTGGTGACCGCAACCGAGCTGGATGAGTTGATCGTTGCTGACGGCGCGGCGCTGCGCGCGTGGCTGCTGGACAACCACACCGCCTCTCCGGGCGTGTGGCTCGCCCTGACCAGGAAGGGCGGCTCTGTCACCACGCTGACCTGGCAGCAGGCGGTCGACGAGGCGCTGTGCTTCGGCTGGATCGACGGACAGGCCCGCAAGCGCGACGAGGAGAGTTCCTGGAGGCGGTTCACCCCGCGCCGGGCCCGTAGCGTCTGGTCCCGGCGGAACGTCGCCAACGTGGCCCGATTGGAGGCGGCCGGCCTGATGATGCCCGCCGGCCGCGCCGCGGTGGACGCCGCGAAGGCCGACGGACGGTGGTCGGCCGCCTATGCGCCGTCATCGGAAGCGGAGGTGCCGGCCGACCTGCTGGCGGCGATCGCCGCCGACCCGGCGGCGCAGGCGATGTT
This sequence comes from Streptomyces sp. NBC_01116, assembly GCF_041435495.1. Lineage (NCBI taxonomy): Bacteria > Bacillati > Actinomycetota > Actinomycetes > Kitasatosporales > Streptomycetaceae > Streptomyces > Streptomyces sp. NBC_01116. The sequence goes on along the minus strand of NZ_CP108644.1, from coordinate 8,013,858 downwards.
CGAGGTGCTCACCAGGACCAACCGCTTCGCCCTGATCAACCGGGTCAATGCCGTCAAGCGGGCCGAGACGCGTGCCCGGAAGATCGCCGAGTACGTGGCGATGCTGAGCCGGCACGAGACGCTCCACCCGCAGCGGGCCAGGCCGGCGGCCCCGCCGACGTCGTGACCGGGCACCCACCGGACCGGACGAACTCGTACGGTCCAGCGGAAGTCGTCCACGCGGCGGCGGTCTCGTCCCCTCCGCTTCAAGGGGCGTGAAGGTCTCCGCCGGTCTGCTCGGCGGCGGCCCGGGCGGACGGTTCCGGGTCGCCCTGTGCCCTTCGGCCGGCTCGGGAGGTCTGCCGGTACTCGTGAACGCTCCGGAAGAAGGCATGGCGTTCAGCCGCGGTGAACACCGCTCGGTGTTCCCGGTGTCCGCGCACGACGAACCCGAACCCGATGACACAAGCTCTGATCAGACCTTCGGCAGCCATGAGCGATCCGCACACCATGACCGTCCTGAAGGCCTTCCTGGCCAGCTCCGGATCGATGCCCGGCTCGTGCGTACCGGCCCAGCGCAGAACGTTGATCTGGACATCGAGCAGCACCACGCACGCGGCGGCCCAGACGGCGGCGGCGACGTAGGGTGCGCCGGTCATGGCCACGCGGAGCATCCACCGCACGGGCCGAACGACGTTCAGCTTCTCGAAGTCCTCCGGGTCCGGGCTCCGTCCCGCCTTCAGGGCCTCGGTGATCCTGTGCCGGGCCTCGTATCCCTCCTGGTAGAAGCCGCGCATCAGCACGCTCCACCGTTTGAGGAGAGACACGAGCTGGACCGTGCCGATCGTGAGAAGCGCGACGATCAGCGTGCTGATGATGGCCGCGTAGTCGTGGCTCATGGCCCACTGCATGCATCCCCCCGGGCAGCTCGGAAGCGGTGGGTAGCGAACCTACCGGTACACCGCCCCCGAAGTAGCGTCGCCTTCGGCGCTCGTCACGCCAGGGCGCGGATGGCCTCGATGGTGCGGTCCACGCCGAGGGTCCCGCTCGCGCAGTCGCGCAGCAGGGCCGTCACCCGTTCGTCCTGGTACTCCCGCAGAGGCGCGGGCGGGGCCTCGGGCACTGCTGCTGGAGTATCGGGCGCTGCGGCTCGGGTGATGTCGTCGCGGGTCAGGAGATGGTCCGCCAGTGCGGCACAGGAACGGTGCTGGAAGATGATGTCCGGCTTGATCGGCACACCGAGGACCGTCCCGGCCCGGCGGGCCAGGCGGACGTAGATGATGGAGTTCAGACCGAGCTGCCGGAACGACGCGTCGTCGTCGAAGCCCAGCGCCTCGTCTCCGATCTCCGGCTGGAGGATCTCGCGCTTGATGCGCTCGATCAGGTCTCGGCGCGGGTCGGGCGCGGTCTCCTGCGCGGTGGTGATCCGGTCGATGAGCGAGGTGAGCACCTTCGACTCGCCCAGTTCCGTGAATGCCGACACGCCGGCGGCCCGCAGATACCGGATGCAGTCGGTCCAGCGGACGGGCTTGACGATCTGCTCGGCGAGCAGTGCGCGGACTTCCCGCGCATCGGGGCCAAACGGCCGGCCGGTCACGTTGGAGATGACCGGGGTCCGCAGTCCGCCCACGTCGACCGAGGCCAGCAGGTCCCGGAAGCGGTCGGCGGCCGGGGCCATCGCCGGTGCGTGGAAGGGACCGCTGACGCGGACCGGGACGAAGCCCCGGACACCCTCCACCTTCTCGAAGACCGGCTTGATCCGTGCCAGTTCCTCACGGCTGCCGGAGAGCACGAACTGCTCGGGCGCGTTGTGGTTGGCGATGACGACGCCGGCGGCGTCGTGCCGCTTCAGGGTCTCCTCGACGATCTGCTCGGAGACACCGACGACCGCGGCCATCGCACCGCCGGTGACCTGGCTCATCAGTTCCGCACGGCGTCGCACCAGCGTCAGGCCGGTGTCGAAGTCGAAGGCGCCGGCCGCGAACAGCGCGCTGTACTCGCCGAGGCTGTGGCCCGCGAAGAAGTCCGCGGGTGGCAGATCCTCCCGCGCCGCCGACCAGTGCAGCGCGTTGACGACGTAGATCGCGGGTTGCGCGTACACGGTCTCGGACAGCCGTCGTTCCGGGTTCTCCAGACACAGCTCCTCGATGGAGTATCCGAGCAGCCGGTCGGCGCGGGCACGGAGGTCGGGGAACCTTTCGAACAGGCCGCGTCCCATCCCCTTCTTCTGGGTTCCCTGCCCCGGGAACACGTAGCAGCGCATCAGATCCGCCCGCCTCCGAGGCCGAGTCCTGAGGACGGCGTCGGCCACCGGGGAAGTTCGGTGATCCGGACCACGGCAGACGTCCAGGTGAAGCCGGCGCCGACGCCGAGCAGCATGCAGAGGTCGCCGACGTCCACGGCGCGCTCCTCCACGAGGTGGTTCAGTCCGGCGATCTGGTCGCCCGCGCCGAGGTGGCCGACGGTGCGGCCCCAGGACCAGGTCGTGAGGTCGAGGTCGATGTCGAGTGCGGCGAGGACCTCGCGCTGCAGCACGATGCGTCCGAAGTGCGGAACGACGAACCGGGCGACGTCGCCCAGCCGTATGTCCGCGTCGTGCAGGGCCCGGTCGACGCAGGCGCTGAGGCCGGCCCGGAAGCGGCGGGTGAACTCGTCGAGCTCCACGTCTCCCAGGTACTGGAGTTTCCGCAGCCGCAGGTCGATGGGGAGCGTGGGGTCGTGGTGAGGCGTGAAGGGCGCGTCGCCGCGGTGCAGGCGCTCGAGGGTGGGGTCCGACACCGTGGAGGTGCTCAGCACCTGGGCGAACCCGGACCTCTTGCTGAGCACCATCGCCGACGCGCCGTCGCCGGGGACGATGCCGATGTCGCTGTTCCAGCGGTCGATCGCCGGCGGACCGACCTTGTCGGCGGTGGTCACCAGCGCCGCCACGTCGTCGGTGGCCGCGAGGGAGCGCGCCGCGATGTCCAACGCGGTCATGCAGCCGTTGGAGGCGTTCTTGACCTCGAAGGCGAGCGCCGAATGGTCCCCGAGCACTTCGCGGTGGATGTAGGAAGCCGTCGGGTAGAGCTCCAGGCCCTGGAAGTACACGCAGGCGTGCAGCAGCAGCGCGATGTCCTCGGCCCGGTGACCCGACCTTTCCAGGGCGTCTCCGGCAGCGGCCACCGCCATCTCGGGCGGAGCTTCGTGCGTGGCCTCGCAGACCGACTCCAGCTGCGTGTCCTCGGCGTCCTGGGCGTCGAACCGGCCGTCGGCGACGGCTTGTCCGACCTTGGTCGCCGGGGGCAGGTAGGTTGCGGTACCCGCGATGAACAGGGCCTCTGTCTTCACTTCTCGTTCCCTCTCAGGGTGGTGGCGTCGTGGAGCAGGAGCCCGGCGATGGCCTCGGCGGTCGGGTAGTCGAACACCAGGGTGGCGGGCAGCGTGGTGTCCAGCAGCTTGGCGAGGCGCTTGCGCAACTGGACCATGGTGAGCGAGTCGATCCCGAGGGAACGCAGTGCTCGGTCGGCCGGCACGCTGTCGGGTCCGGGCAGGCCGAGCACGTCGGCGACTTCGCTGCGGACGAGGTGCAGCAGCAGAGCCGGCCGTTCGGCCTCGGAGGCGTCCGCCATCCGCGTATCGAGCGACTGCGCGGTCCCGGAGACCTCCGCTCGGCGCCCCTCCGTCGCGCGCGCCAGCATGTCGCGCAGCAGAGGAGGCGCTTCCGCGTCGCCGAGCGCGTGTCGCAACGATGCCAGCTCCAGGCGTACGGGCATCAGCTGGGTCTCGGGCCGTGCGAGTGCCACATCCAGGGCGTTCAGGCCCTCGGGCAAGGTCAGGGCACCGATCCCCTGACGCCGCAGGCGTCCCAGCTCGGCCTTGCCGAGGTGGGCGGTCATGCCCACTCCGGCCTGTTCCCAGAGCCCGAAGGCGAGGCTGAGTCCGGCCAGACCCCGCTTGCGCCGGTTCGCCGCCAGGGCGTCCAGCGTCGCGTTCGCCGCGGCGTACCCGCTCTGTCCCGCGGTGCCCAGCGTTCCGGCCGCCGAGGAGAAGAGGACGAACGCGGCCAGGTCCAGCCGTTCGGTCAACTCGTCCAGCAGGCGCGCGCCCTGGACCTTGGGGGCCATCACCCGGTGCAGCCGCTCCGCGGTGAAGCCCTCCACGAGGCCGTCGTCGAGCACGCCGGCGAGGTGGAACACGGCCGTGAGGGGATGGTCCGGGTCGATGCCTTCCAGTACCGCGGTCACCGCGGCCCGGTCCGCGACGTCGCCCGCGACCAGGTCCACCCGCTCGGCGCCCGCGGCTTCGAGCTCCCGCACGGACGAGTCGGCTCCGGGGGCGTTGCCGCCGCGCCGCGACAGCAGCACGAGCCGCCGCGCTCCGTGCGCGCGCACCAGGTGTGCGGCGAGTGCGCCGCCTAGCTCGCCGAGACCGCCGGTGATCAGCACCGTGCCGTCCGGGTCCAGGGCGCGTGGCACGGTCAGTACGGTCGGGTGCGCGGGCTTCCGCCGCGCGTGGCGCAGGGCGTACGCCGCGTCGCGTACGTCGAAGGCGGTGAACGCCCCCGTGTCGTGCCCCGGATCGGGGGCGGACGGATCGGCGGCCGCCTGTGCGAAGGTGAGGTTCGCGGGCATCGGCCTGAGCGTGGCACCGTCCACGCGGATCCGGTTGCCGAGCACGCCCGTCGCACTGCCCGTGACCCGGTCGCCCGCGTGGACGGAGGCGACGCCGCCGCCGACCTCGGTGACGATTCCCGCGAACTCCAGGACCGGTGCGTTCCCCGGGGTCATCACGGCGGCGCGCACCTCGACGCCGACCGCTGATGGCGTGAGCGGCTCCGGTGCGCCCTCGTCGTGCGTGGCGGCGACGACGTCCAGCCGGTCGTCCTCCCGTCGACGCACCTGCCAGTCGTCCGCGTCCGGCAGGACGAGCGCCTCGACCTCCTCGACGGTCGGCCTCGCTCGTGGCACACGGGCGGTCTCGCCGCGCAGCACGCACTCCGGCTCGCCGCCGCTCTCGACCGCACGCGCCAGGAGCCGGAAGTCCGGGGTTCCGGGATCGAGGTCGATCAGGCGCAGGACGCGCTCGGGCTGTTCCGTGCGGGCCGTGCGCACCATGCCCCACACCGCGGCATGGGCCCAGTTCCCCACCTGGTCCCCGGGGCTCGACGACACCGCGTCACGGGTGATCCAGATGAGCTCCGCGCCCTGGAGCCGGGCGTCGCCGAAGCACACCTGAAGCGTCCGCAGCGCTTCGGCGGCGCTCCGTTCCGCGTCGTACCACTGGGCGGACGCGCGGTCGGGGAGCGCGAACAGCAGTCGCCGAGGCGTATCCGCCCGGGCGTCGAGCCGCTTCACGAGGGCGTCCAGGTCGGGTACGGCGTCGGCGCCGAGCCCCGCGCCCAACTCCGCGTCGCCGACCACGAGGGTGCCCGCGAGGTCGGGGGCTTCGGCCACGAGGTGTACGCGTTCGAAGCCGACGCGGTGGAGGTGCTCGGCGAACGGGTGTCCGCGGCGCCTGCCCCGCTGGAACCTCAGACTGCCGATCCGGGCCACCAGGTGGCCTGCCGGGTCGGACAGCCATACGGTGGCCGGCGCGAGGCCCTCGTCCCCGCCGGATGCGAACGACACGCGCACGGCCAGTTCTCTGCCCGCGGCACGGAACAGCTCGACGTCCGACCAGATGAACGGGACGATCGGCCCGGGAGCCGCGCCCGCCTCCATCAGACCGGCCACGACGACCTGGAGTGCCGCGTCGAACAGCGAGGGATGCAGGCCGTGGCCGGCCGGATCCAGCGCGTCCGGAAGGGATACCCGCGCGTGGTAGACGCCGTCACCGCATGCGAGTTCGCGCAGTCCTCGGAAGGCCGGGCCGTAGTCGAGCCCGTTCGCGCGGGCGCGTCCGTAGAAGGCTTCGATGTCGAGGGCCCGGGCATCGGGCACCGGCCCGTGGTCGATGTCCGGCGGCGTCGTGGGGCCGTCGCTCGCGCGGGTCACGCACTCTCCGGTCACGTGCTGCTGCCAGCTCAGCGGCTCGTCCGTGTCCTCGGGCCGGCTGTAGAACGCGAAGGGGCGTCGTCCGTGCGCGTCCGGATCGCCGACGGTGGCCTGGATCCGCAGCGCGCGGCCCGGAAGGAGGACGACCGGCTCCAGCAGCGTCACGTCTGCCACGGCGTCGGCCCCTGCGGTCCGGGCGGCGAACAGCGCGGCGCCGACCAGACCCGCGCCCGGCACGTAGACCTGCCCGCCGACGAGGTGATCGGCCAGCCACGGAGCCTCGTCGAGCGACAGCCGGCCGGTGAACAGGTACCCGCCGCCGCCGGCGAGAGCCGTGATCGCGTCGAACCACGGGTGACCGTCCGCCAGCTGAGGAGCCGTCCTGGCAGCGGGCCCGGCCGGAAGTTCGCCGAGCCAGAAGCGTTGGCGCTGGAACGCGTACGTCGGGACGTCGATCCTGCCGGCGCCACGGGACCCGAGGACCCGCTCCCAGTCCAGAGGGAAGCCCCGCTCGAACAACGTGGCTGCCGCTCGCCAGAGCTGGTCCACGCCGCCCGAGGCGCCTTCAGCCGGTGGGCCGACCTCGACGAACACGCCGAAGCCCTCGCCGCGCAGCCGCTCCCGTGCGCGGTCGAGCCCCACGGGCTCCGGCTCTTGCTCTTGCTCCGGCAGGTCTCGGAACCAGTAGTCGCCGCCGACGTCCGGGCCCGGCACGACCTCGCCCGTCAGGCGCGAACGGAAGGGGATCGACGTCCGGGCAGGGACGATCCCTGAAAGCGCACCGCCGGCCGCGTCCCCGGAGCGCGCGCCGGCTCGCAGGGCGATGACGCGGGCGCCGTCCTCCAGGCTCAACGCCCCGCAGACCACGGCTGCGGCGACCTCCCCCTCTGCGTCGCCCACCACCGCCGCCGGCTCCACACCCCAACTGCGCCACAGCGCCGCACGTCCGAGGTAGGTCGCGAACAGCGTGCACGGCAGCACGTCGGGGCCGTTCGCGTCCTCCTCGCCGCGCAGCACCTTCAGCACGGACCAGCCGGTCATCGGCGAGAGGACCGCGTCGCACTCCGCCACGGTGTCGCGGAACACCTCGCTCTGCTCCAGGAGTCGACCGCTCGTACCCGGCGGCTGCGCGCCCTGACCGCCGAACACGAAGGCGATGTCCCCCGGCGCCGTTCCGGAGCCCGGCTCGACCGCCCGCAGGGCTTCGGCGGCGTCCCCGGCGCTGCCCGCGAAGACCACGGCGCGCGCGTCGAAGTGCGTACGGCCGACGGCGGAGGTGTGGGCGATGTCCCGCATCGACGCGGCGGGCCGCGCGTCGAGCCACTCGGCCCAGTGCTGGGCCTGCGCACGCAGGGCGGCCACGTCGGTGCCCGAGATCACCAACGGGTGGACGAGATCCTCGCCGGCCGGGTGGACGAGATCCTCGGCGGGCCGGTCCGCGACGACGGTCTCCGGTGCTTCTTCGATGATGACGTGCGTGTTCGTACCGCTGATACCGAACGAGCTGATGCCGGCGCGACGCACCCGCCGGGTCCGCGGCCACTTCCTCGGCTGCCGCAGGAGTTCCAGTTCGCCGCCGGTCCAGTCGATCCGGGTGTTCGGCTTCTCCGCGTGGAGCGTGCGGGGCAGCCACTCGTGCTGAAGCGCCAGCACCATCTTGATGACGCCGATGACACCGGAGGCCGCCTGTGCGTGCCCGATGTTGGACTTGGCCGATCCCAGGTGCACGGGCCGCACACGGCCCGAGAACACCGTGGCGAGGGCGCCGACCTCGATGGGATCGCCGAGCACGGTGCCCGTGGCGTGCGCCTCGACGGCGTCGATGTCGGCCGGGGCCAGTCCCCCGTCGGCCAAGGCGCTCCGGAGCACGCGCTGCTGCGCGAGGCCGTTCGGCGCGGTGAGCCCCTGGCTGCGGCCGTCCTGGTTCATGGCGGTGCCCCGGACGACGGCCAGCACACGGTCACCGTCGCGCCGCGCGTCGTTGAGCCGCTTGAGCACCAGGACGCCGCAGCCTTCCGCCCAGCTCGTCCCGTCGGCGTCGTCGGCGAAGCTCTTGCAGCGGCCGTCGGCCGCGAGCCCGTTGAGGCGGCTGAACTCGACGAAGATCTGCGGGGTGCTCATCACGGTCACCCCGCCGGCGAGCGCCAGGTCGCACTCGCCGCTGCGCAGCGCCTCGCACGCCAGGCGCAGGGCCACGAGCGACGAGCTGCACGCGGTGTCGATGGTGAGCGCCGGCCCGGACAGTCCGAGGGTGTAGGCCACCCGCCCGGAGATCAGGCTCGACCCGTTGCCGGTGATCTTGTAGCCGTCGCTGCTCCCGACGTCCCAGCGGCGAGCGATGTCGTAGTCCGAACTCATCGCGCCGAGATAGACGCCGGTGTTGCTGCCTTCGAGGGACGTGGTACGCAGATTGGCCCGCTCCAGTGCCTCCCAGGCGACTTCCAGAACGAGCCGCTGCTGCGGGTCCAGGGACAGCGCCTCACGCGGGCTGAGTCCGAAGAACGCCGCGTCGAAGTCCTCGACGTCGCGTACGAAGCCGCCCTTGCGCTCGAAGCGCCTGCCCGTGGCGGCGCGCTCCGCCTCCTCGATCGTGCTGAGGTCCCATCCGTCCCAGCGCCGCGGGAACGGGGAGGAGGCTTCGCGGCCGTCGACGAGCAGGTCCCAGAACGCTTCGGGCGTGTCGATGCCGTCCGGGAGCCGACAGGCCATGGAGACGATCACGACGGGGTCGTCGTCGTCGGACCGCACGGGCGTCGCGGCGACGACGGCGGGCGGGACGTGCGGGTCCTCGTACCGCGCGTCGGCGTGCGTCAGCAGCAGTGCCGCGATCGCGCGCGGTGTGGGGTAGTCGAAGGCGAGCACGGTGGGCAGGGGGACCCGTGTCCGTGCGCTGAGCCGGTTGCGCAGCTCGACCACCATGAGGGAGTCGAAACCCTGTTCGCGCAGCGTCGCGTCGGGGCGCACGCCTTCCGCGGGCCGGCCGAGCAGGGCCGCGGCCACCTCCGTGACGAGTGCGACCATGAATCCCGGGCGCTCGGGTTCGGGCAGCGCCATCACGTCCTCGCGCCACGAGGCACCGGTGACGGCCGGGACCGCGTCGTCGTGTTCGTCCAGCCAGTAGCTGCGGCGTTCGAACGCGTACGTCGGAAGATCCGCCCTGCCCGTGTCCGAGGTCGGGAACACCCGCTGCCAAGGGATCGGAACCCCTTGGCTGTGCAGCTCCGCCAGCGCCCGCAGCGCCTGTCCGATGCCGCCGTGATCGCGGCGCAGGCTGCCCACCACGACGGCCGCCCCGCCGGCTTCGGTTCCCTGCGCCAGGGCTATCTGGAGCACCGGATGCGGACTCACCTCGACGAAGGTCCCGAACCCGTCCGCTCGCAGGCGTTCCAGCGCGCGGTCGAAGCGCACCGGCCGGCGCAGGTTGCGGCACCAGTAGTCCGCGTCGAGCTCCGGCCCCGCTGCCCGCTCCCCCGTCACGCTCGAATAGAAGGCGATCCCCGCGTCCGCGGGGGCCAGGCCCGTGAGCTGCTCGCGCAGCCCGGGCAGCAGCGCATCCATGTGCGGGCTGTGCGACGCGTAGTCCACGTCCACGCGCTGGCAGTACGCGCCGGTCGCCTCCATCTGCGCGAGGAAGCGGTCCACCGCCTCGGCGTCTCCGGCCACCACGGTCGATCGCGCGGTGTTCACCACCGCGACGGACAGCGCCTCGCCGTAGGCCGCCAGCTCCTCGGTGACCTCGCCCACCGGGCGCTCCACGAGGCCCATCGCGCCGTCCGGCGCGTGGTCGTGCACGGCACGGGCGCGCAACGCCACGATGCGAGCGCCGTCCGCCAGGCTCAACGCCCCGCTGACGACCGCAGCGGCCACCTCACCCTGGCTGTGGCCGACGACCGCCGCGGGCTCGACGCCCCAGGCGCGCCACATCGCGGCGAGACCGACGTACATCGCGAACAGCGCCGGCTGCACGACGTCCGTGCGCGTGAAGGCCGGCGCGCGACCGTCCTGCCCACGCACGACCGCGGCGACGGAGAACCCGGTGTGCGGGGCGAGGGCCTCGTCGCAGGCGGTCACGGCTTCGCGGAACGCGTCGTTCCGCTCCCACAGCGAGCGGCCCATCCCCCACCACTGGGCACCCTGGCCGGGGAAGACGAACGCGACGCGGCCGCGATCGGCAGCCGCGCCCGTCACCACCGCGTCGTGGCTCTCGTCCGCGGCGAGTGCCCGGAGACCGGCCACCGCCTCGTCCGTCGTGCCGGCGATCACCACCCCGCGCGCGGGGTGGTGCGTGCGGGTCGTCGCCAGCGAGTGGGCGATGTCGGACAGCCTCGTCCCGGGCGACTGCCCGAGGTGGCTCGCCAGCCGTGCGGCGTTGCGCGCGAGCGCGTGCGGGCTCGTGCCGGACACCGGCAGGCAGACCGGACCGCCCGCACCATCCGGTGCGGCCGGCGCCGGCGCGCCCCCGGGCGCCTCGCCGAGGGCGATGTGGGCGTTGGTACCGCCGTATCCGAAGCTGCTCACCCCCGCGAACCGCGGCCCGGCCGGCCACGCGGCTGCCTCGGTGACCACTTCCAGACGGTGGGCGGCGAAGTCGATGCGCGGGTTCGGGGTGCGGAAGTGCAGGCTCGCCGGAATGACGCCGTGGTGCACCGCCAGCGCGGCCTTGACGAGCCCGAGCACGCCGGCCGCCGGCTCCAGATGGCCGAAGTTCGTCTTCGCCGAGCCGATGCGCAGCGGCGCGGGCCGGTCGGGCCCGAACACGGTGCCGAGCGCGCCCGCCTCCGTCACGTCGCCCAGGGGCGTGCCCGTGCCGTGCGCCTCGACGTACGACACGGCACGCGGCGCGACACCGGCGTTCTCCCACGCCGACCGCAGCACCTCCGTCTGGGCCTCGTGGCCGGGGGCGGTCAGTCCGTCCGTCGCTCCGTCGTTGTTGACGGCGCTGCCGCGCACCAGCGCGTAGACGCGGTCGCCGTCGGCGAGCGCGTCGGACAGCCGGCGCAGCACGACCACCGCGCAGCCCTCGCCCCGGGCGTAGCCGTCGCCGTCGCCGTCGAAGGCCCGGGACAGGCCGGCGGGGCTCTGCGTGCCGAGTTTCGTCAGGGCCACCGAGGTGTTCGGATGCAGCATCAGGTTGACGCCGCCGGCCAGTGCGAAGTCCGACTCGCCGGAGCGCAGGCTCTGCACGGCGAGGTGCACCGCGACCAAGGAGGAGCTCGACGCGGTCGCCACACCCATCGCGGGGCCGCGCAGCCCCAGCGCGTAGGCGATGCGGGACGGGATCACCGAGTTGTCCCAGCCGATGGCCGAGTGGGCGTGGATCGCCTCCGGGGCGCCCTGGGTGAACAGCGGGTACTCCTGCCACATCGCGCCCATGAAGACGCCGGTGCGCGTGCCCGCGAGACTCGCTGTGGAACGCCGCGCGTCCTCGACCGCGGCGCACGCCACCTCCAGGGCGATCCGCTGCTGCGGGTCCATCTGCCGTGCCTCGGCCGAGGGGATGCCGAAGTACTCCGCGTCGAATCCCGTGACGTCGTCGAGGAATCCGCCCCGGCGGTTCGCCGCCGCGCCGGACGCCTCCGCGTCGGCCCATGCGGTGGCGTTCCACCGGTCGGCAGGCACCTGGGACACCGCGTCGACGCCCTGGAGCAGAGCCTCCCAGAGTGCGGTCGGGTCCTCGATCCGTGCCGGCAGTCGGCAACCGATGCCGACGATCGCCACCGGCTCGTGGCGGTCGTACGTCCGGTCGGTGGTCCGGTCAGCCACGGGAAGCCCCGATCTCGTCGGGCGCGTAGAGCGCCAGGCATGTCTCCTCGATCGCGGCGAGTGGCTCCGCGTCGTTCAGGATGGTCATGTGGTTCGCGGCGTCGATCTCCACCAGGCGGAGGCCCGGCAGTTCGCGCCCCCAGTCCTGCTGGTAGTTCACGTGGTCGAGGGAGAAGGTCTCGCCGGTGACCTGGAAGTAGGGTTCGGCCTCGCCCAGGAAGAGCCCGCGCCGGTTGTGGAAGTAGGTGCACACCACGGCTTCCGGCCGTGGCAGGGGCCTGATGGTGTGCTCGCCGAGCCGGTAGGCGAGCTGGATCGCCATGTTGCGTCTGACGAACCGCGTGATCCGGTCCGGTCTCATGGCGAGCCCGCGCTCGGCCGCCAGCTCCGCGAGCCGGGTGACGAACGCGTCCTCGTCCAGGTCCTCGGTGACCTCGTCGCGGTGGACGAGACGGGCGCGCAGGACCGCCGGGTCCTTCTCCCCCGCGGGCCAGAGCAGGGAGTTGACGACCTGGAGGGCCGCGCTGTGCGCCGACTGGAACCCGTTCGCGTTCGACTTCGCCAGGCCGGTCTCGTCCGGCGAGTCCACCATCGTCAGTGAGGCCACGTCCTGGCCCTGTTCCTGTAGCCGCCGGGTCACCTCATAGGCGACGATGCCGCCGAGGCAGAATCCGCCGACGTCGTACGGCCCCTCGGGCTGCACCGAGCGGATGGCCTCGGTGTAGTGCTCGGCCATGGCCGTGAGGCCCTCGATCGGCGGGTCCTCGGTCAGCAGGCCACGGGCCTGGATGCCGTAGAACGGGCGGTCGATCCGCTCGGCGATCGTGCGGTAGGACTCGACGCCGGCGAGGGCTCCGTGGATCCAGAAGACCGGTCTGCCGTCGGTCGCGCCGTTGAGGCGGACCAGCTCCGGGGCCGGCGCGCGGGTGGAGCGGGCCCGGGCCTCGGGCAGCTTCGCGACCACGTCGTTCAACGTGTCGTGCGGCTGCCACCATTCGGGCCGGAAATCCGGGAAGACGCTGCTGATCCGGCCCAGCATCGCGACCAGGAGGAGGGAGTTGAGGCCGTAGTCGGCGAGCGACCTGGTGCCGTCGATCTCGTGGCGCGGGATGCCCAGCACCGAGGCGACGAGGTCGGCGACGAAGGCTTCGCCGTCCGGAGGGCCGACCTCCGTGTGCGCGGGCTGATCCGCCCGCGGCGCCTGCTCGGCGAAACAGGACAGGCGGGCGAAGGGGTAGCCGGGCAGGCCGATCCGTCTGCGTCGAGCGCCGCGATGCATCAGCTCCCAGTCCACGGGCGTGCCCGCGGCCCAGCGTTCCGGTACGCGGTCGAGCCGCGCCGGCTCCCCGTCGTGCGCGTCGGCGGCGCCAGGTTCGACGCCGTCCGCGAACGCCACATGGGTGAGCGTGTCCGGGTCGCCGTCGAGCCAACCGCCCAGAGTGCGGGCGGCCTCGTCCGTGCTCCGCGCCACGAACGCCAGCCGGCAGCTCATCGCTTCCCGGCCGACCTGCAACGTGTACGCGATGTCCGCCCAGGAGCGCGGATCCGCTTCGGCAAGCCGATGCATCAGCCGGCGCGCCCGCTCGCGCAGAGCGTCGACGCTGCGCGCGGAGAGCACCAGGACCTGCGCGCCCGGTTCGTTGTCCGGGGCGGTCGCCGGGTCGGCGGAGGCGATGTGCTGCTCCAGCACGACATGCGCGTTCACGCCGCCGATCCCGAAGCTGTGCATGCTCGCGCGGCGCGGCAGCAACCGGCCGGCGTCGTCGGTGCGCTCGGGCCACGGCAGGTTCCGCTCGGCGATGCGCAGCCGCGTCCCCTTGAGGGAGAGGTCGCGGTGCAGCCGCCCGAAGCCCGGGACCGCCGGGACAACGCCGTGCCGCATCGCCTGCGCGGTCTTCACCAGCGCGGCCAGGCCGGAGACGACCTCCGTGTGCCCGATGCAGGGCTTCACGTTGCCCAGATACGTCACGCCTTCGCTGTCGTGCTCGGTGTCCTGCTCGCTGTCGTGCTCGCTGCGGAGTCCGGCGCCGAGCGCCGCCAGCTCCGCGCTGTCCGCCAGCATCGAGCTCATACCGTGGGTCTCGATGTAGTCCACGGCGCCCGGATCGATCGCGGCGTCGGCGTAGGCGTGCGCGACGGCTGCCTTCATGCCCCTGATGTTCGGTGCCGTGAAGGACACCCCCCTGCCGCCGTGGGCCACGCCGGTGCCGCGCACGACGCAGTGGACGAAGTCCCCGTCCTCGATGGCCCGGCTCAGTGGTTTGATCAGTACGGCGGCTACGCCCTCGCTGCGCGCCGTACCGTCGGCGCCCTGCTGGAACGGCCGGACGTCACCGCGTGGGCTGAGCATCCCCGCGGCCAGCATCCCGCCGAAACCCGCGGGCGACATCACCAGGTTCACCCCGCCGACGAGCGCCTGCTCGCACTCGCCGTCGCGGATGGACCGGATCGCCCGGTGCAGGGCCACGAACGAGGACGAGCAGGTCGTGTCGCACTGCTCACTGGGGCCGTTGAGGTCGAGGAGGTACGAGATCCGGTTGGGCACCATCGAGGGCGACGGCAGACTCATCAGGCCCATGGCCGCGGGCCGGTACTCGCTCTGCGTCGTGGCGACGAACACGCCCGTGGGGCGCTTCCGCAGCTCGGCCGGCCGATAGCCCGCGTCCTCGACGGCGTTCCACGCCGTCATCAACAGCAGGCGCAGCTCCGGCGTCACCTGGCGTGCCTCGGTCATCGACATACGGAAGAAGAGAGGGTCGAACTCATGCACCCCGTCGAGGAATCCGCCCCGCAGCGCGGCCGCCTCCTCGCCGTGGCCCGCCCAGTCCGCACGGTCGTGCGGCGGTACGGTGATGCACCGTCTGCCCTGCTCGACGATCCGCCAGAACGCGTCGACGTCGTCGGCCCCGGGGAAGCGTGCCGCCATGCCGACGACCGCCATGCCGTCGAGCGCGGCCTCGTCGGGCCCGGGCCGAGGCCGGGGCCGCACGGGCTCGGGCGCCCGGTCAGGCGGCACGGGCTCCGGCGGGAGCACGTCCCGCAGCTCGTCGGCGTATGCGGAGACGATGAACTCGCCCAGCTCGGCCAGGGTGTTGTGCTCGAACAGCACAGTGATGTCCAGGTCGATGCCGAGCGTCCCGCCGAGGGTCCGGGCCACGTTCACCGCGAAGATCGAATCGAGCCCGTAGTCCGAGAAGGGTTCGCCCCGCCCGATCCTCGTCCGCGGGATGTCCAGGGCCTCTGCCAGTACACCGAGCGCGACCGCCTCGATGTGGGCGCGCAGCCGGTCTCCGGCCCCGTTCCCGGCGCTGTGATCGGCCACGGCCCACGCCGGACTCTCGCGCACCGGCGCCACCTGCGGCGCGGCGGGCGCCCTATGCGGCGCGGAGGGCACCACCTGCGGCGCGGACGGGCGCGGCACGGCTCTCGCCTGCCGTATGACGCCGTCGCTCTCGGCCACGATGATCTGCTGTCCCAGATCCTCGGCATCCTGCGCGGGCAGGGTGACCGCGCGGAATCCCTCCTGCGTCAGGACGTGCCGCCAGCGCTCCGTGGAGAGCAGCGGGCTGCCCTGGATGCGCAGGTGCGGATCCTCGTAGCGCCACCATCCGTCGAGGAGGCCGAACGAGAACTGGCTGAGCAGGTTGTTCGCGGTCAGCTCGTTCAGGACCAGCAGTCCGCCGGGCCGGAGAAGCGCCTTGGTGTTGCGGAGGGTGTGGCGGATGTCCCGGGTGGCGTGCAGGACGTTGGCGGCGACCACGACGTCGTACCCGCCGAGGGTGGGGCCCTGATCTGCCACCGGGCGCTCGATGTCCAGGATTTCGCAGGTCAGCGAGGGATTTTCCGCACCGAACGAGCGCTCCGCGTGGTTCAGGAAGGCCCTTGATATGTCGGTGTAGCAATACTCGCGGACGTCCAGCCGCGCGGACCGCAGCGCCTCCAGGACGACGGCGCTCGTGGCCCCCGTCCCGGCGCCGATCTCCAGGATCCGTGCCGCGTCGGCCGTCACGGCTCGTGCCCGCCGTCGCAGCCGCGCCACCAGGTCGGCGGCCAGCACCTGGTTGAAGAACGCTGACGCCGGGTTGGTCGCGTAGGCGTTCTGCACCAGCTCCAGCGATCCCCCGGGGAAGATGACCTCGGTGGCCGGTCGCCGCCCGCCGAGGATGTCGGGAAAGGCCCGCAAGGTGGTCTCCACCAGAAGGTGGGTGGCCGCGAGGTCGGGGTTCTCCCGCCACGCGGGCCCCTGCTTCTCCCACTCGCGCCACAGCTGCTCGACCGGCCGATGCCGCACGGCGTCGTCGAGCAGGATCCTGCCGCCCCGCCGGTCGAGGTAGCCGGCCCCCTCGAAGACGCGCAGGCACTCGTCGAACCAGCCGCCGTACCTCGGCGCGAGGCCCGCCGACTCCCGTGCGGCCTGGGGAGTCTGCCCGGATTCACGGAACGCGCCGAGCGTGCGCAGATGGGACCAGAGGAAGTCGAGCAGCAGCTGTTTCATGATCAGTCCCTTCGAAGGCCGCGATCAGATCGCGAGCGCGGTCAGCTCTGCGGTGCGGGCGCGCAGTCGCTCCAGTTCGCCGCCCGGCGCCGCCGCGGGTTCTGGGACGTCGGCGGGCAGGGCGTCCGGCACCACGGCCGTGGGGAGGATGACGTCGTCGTCGCCCAGAACGATGCCCCGGTCGTTGAGCGCGGGAGAGAACTTCATCAACGTCAGCCGGCTGACCGGTCCCGCGCACAGCCGTTCGACCGCCGCCGTCAGCTCGTCCGGCTGGATGAGCGGCGCCTGCGCTCCGACCACCGCGCCCCGGTCTCCCCCGGTGGGTGCGTTGTTGAAGCAGTAGCCCAGGTTCAGCACCTTGCCGACCGCTCCGTAGCGGCGTCGCACCGTCAGTGCGAACGAATCGAGGAACGTGCAGGCGGCCGCGTAGTTCGCCTGCTTGATCGCTTTGAGGTAGGAGTTGATCGAGGACAGGAACAGGGCGAAATCGAGTGAGTCACCGCCGAACACCTGCATGCACCGGACGCTCGCGTCGACCTTGCCGCGCAGCACGTCCTCGAACTGCGCCTCGCCCATCCGGGCCAGGCTCGCCCCCGAGAACACGAGGCCCGAGTGGATGACGCCGTGCACCGGGCCGAACCGTCGTACGATCTCCTCCTTCGCCGCCTCCAGGGACGCGAGGTCGGTGGCGTCGGACCGCAGGTACAGCGGCGCGGGCCCGTCCGGGCCGGCCGCCCGAGCGATGGCGGCTTCGACCCGCGCGTCCTGCGGCCTGCGTCCGAGCCACACCACCTGGGCGCGGTACCGGCGGATCAGGTGCTCGCTGATGACCGTGCCGAGGGCGCCCGCCCCGCCGATGATGACGTACGTGCCGCCCTGCCTCAGCCGGGACGAGGTGGGCGAGGCCGGCTGAACGGTCATCAGCCGCTGCTCGTGCCACCGGCCGTCGCGGTGGATACGCAGGTTGCCGTCCGGGTCAGCGGCCAGGTCGAGCACCGCGGCGAGAGAAGGCGCGTCGTAGTCCTCGACGTCCGCCACCCGCACCCGCCAGTTCGGGTACTCCTTCGCGGTCGACCCCGCCAGGCCGGCCACTCCGGCGTGCGCCGGGTCGACGGCCTCGGCCTCGTGGACGGCGTGCGCCCGCTCGGTAACCAGGGTCAGGCCCAGGGAGCGATCGCCGTACCCTGCGGCCAGCAGTGCTCGCACCGTACGGAAGGCGTGCAGCGAACCGCCCGCCTGGCTCTCGACGACGCTCGCACCGGACCGGTCGACCACGGCGCCGGGCGCCACCCAGATCAGGTGGTCGAGCTCCGGGACCGACCGGAGAGACGCCTCCAGGTCGTCGCGCGTACGCTGCGACGGGTCCGCGAGCACGTGCGCGCCCGGCAGGCGCGCGAGGAGAACGTCCCGCGCCTTCCCCGGGGACGCGATGATGCCCACTGATGCGGAACTCCGCGGCCACGTGGCGGACTCCGTCCGCTGAAGGGGGTCCCACACCGGTATCAGCGTGGCGACGCCGTCCGCCGGGCCCGGCCTCTGCTCCGGCTTCCGCTCCGGTGTCTGCTCCGGCCTCTGCTCGGCTCGACGGCCTGCGATGCCTCGCAGCCGCAGGCACACCGTGCCGTCACCGGTCGCGAGGTCGATGTCGATCCGGTCGGCGCCGCGCGCGTCCTCGGCACGGCGTATCAGGGCCCACATGGTGGTCGCGCCGGGGGCGAGGACTTCGGCCGACTTGATGGTGAACACCAACCCGACCCGATCGCCGGCGTCGAGCAGGCGCATGCACTGCATCGCCGAGTCCACCAGCGCCGGGTGCGGGACGGGGCCGTCCACGGTCCCTGACGCCGCACCGGGCAGCCGCAGTTCGGCGAGCACCGCGTCGTCGCCGCGGTGCACCGCCACGACCCCCTGGAACGTGGGGCCGTAGGCGATGCCGCGCTCCCGCCACTCGGCGTAGAACCGCCGGGGGTCGAATTCCATGGTCCGGAATTCCCGAAGCAGCGCGGGCAGGTCGAGCGCCTGCGCACCCGTCGGTTCCCCGGCGGACACCTCGCCCTGACAGTGGAGAACGGGCTCGTCTCCGGCGGACTCGGTGGAGGACACCGTGAACCGGGTGACGTCGCCGTCCGCGCGAAGGTCCACCCGCAGGGCGCGCGGCACCGCCGCTACCGAAAGGGGGCGCAGGAAGACGATGTCGTGCAGGCGGACCGCGTCGCTCGCGGTCCGCACCGCCGCTGCCGCGACCCACCGCAGATACATGGCCCCCGGGGCGATCCCGGTCCCCTGCACCTGATGCTCCCGCAGGTAGAACTCGTCGCCGGTGAGGGCTCCCCCATCGCACCGCGGCCCGTCGTCAGCCGTCGCGCGGATCGGCAGCGCATAGCGTTCCCCCGCGAAGGGGTAGCCGGGCAGCGGAACGCGGCGGTAACGGCTGTCGCGGAACAACTCGGCGAAATCCGGTGCCTCACCGTCGAGGAACCGCTGGGCGAGTGCCCGTACCCCGGAGTCGGCGCTCCTCGTCGGAAGGTCCTGGCCGGAGAGCCGGGTGGTGCACCGGCTTTCCAGTTCCGCGATGTCCCGGACCACACACGCCCATCGGTGCCGCAGGTGCCTGCGGCCGAGCAGGAGTGTGTGGCTCACCTCGCCGACATCGAGGTCCGGGTGCTCCCGGCAGTGGCGCGCGAGCCGGGCCACCTGTTCGCTCAAGGCGTGCTCCGTCGCCGCCGACAGCACGATCAACCGGTCCCCGCCCTGTCTGCTCCGCGTCGGCGTGGGCGGGTGCGACGGCTGCTCGATGACCGCGTGGGCGTTGGTTCCGCTCGCGCCGAGCGACGTGACCGCGGCACGCCGTTTGCCGCCCTCCGGCACGGCCCACCGCCTCGGCTCCGTGTGTACGAAGAACGGGCTGCCGGCCAACGTGACACTGGAGTTCGTCGCGGTGTGGTGCGGCAGGCCGGGGATCACCTCGTGCCTCATCGCCAGCAGTGTTTTGATGACGCCGATCACGCCGGCCGCGGCCTGCGCGTGGCCGATGGACGCCTTGGACGAGCCGAGCGAGCAGAACCGCTCGGCGTCCGTGAAGCCGCGGAACGCGCGATCGAGGGCCCGGAATTCCACCGGATCGCCGAGCTTGGTTCCGGTGCCGTGTGCCTCGACCAGCCCGATCCCGGCGGGGTCGATGTCGAAGTCCTGGTAGATCTGCCGGATCAGCCGTTCCTGCGAGGTCCCGTTCGGCGCGGCGATCCCGTTCGTCGTGCCGTTGTGGTTGATCCCGATTCCACGGATCACGCCGTGGATGTGGTCGCCGTCCGCCTCCGCGTCCGAGAGCCGTTTGAGGATCAGCGCACCGACTCCCTCGGCGGGCACGAATCCGTCGGCCGCCTGGTCGAACGAACGGCACCGGCCTGTCGGGGAGAGCATCCCCGCCCGCGACGCCGCCAGGTACAGCCGCGGCGAGTTCTGTACGTAGACGCCGCCCGCGATCGCCGTGGTGACCTCGCCCGCCCACAGCGCCTGACACGCCAGGTAGAGGGAGACCAGCGAGCTGGAGCACGCGGTGTCGACCGCGATCGCCGGTCCGTGCAGGTCCAGGTAGTACGCGATGCGGGACGGCACGAGCGAGTTCATGTTGCCCCACAGCGCCTGGCCGGGGTAGTCGGACGGCCCCGTCAGATCCAGGTAGTCGCCGGCGGCGCAGCCCACGTAGATGCCGCACCGGTCGCGGTCCAGCGACTCGCCCGCGTGGCCCGCGTCCTCCAGCGCCCGCCACGCTTCCTGAAGGAACAGCCGCTGCTGCGGCTCCATGTAGACCGCTTCAGCACCGGAGATCCCGAAGAAGAGCGGGTCGAACTCGTCGACGCCGTCCAGGAGGCCGCCGTCCAGGCAGACGCTGCCCAGCGACGCGAGGTCCCAGCGGTCCACCTTCGAGACAGCGTCGCGGCCGGAGGCCAACAGGTCCCAGAACTCGTCGGCATCCCGGGCGCCCGGGAACCGGCCGCTCATACCGACGATCGCGACGGGCTCCCGGACACCGCCGGACGGCCCGGAGGGGGCGGACGGCCCGGATACGGTGGACCGCTCGGATACGGCGGACAGCTCGGACACCGGGGACGAATCGGACACCGCGGACCGTTTGGGCGCCACGGACGGCTCGGGCACCGCGGACGCCTCACGTACCGCAGGAGCCTCGGGTACCGGCGACGGCGCGGGCACCGCGGCCACGATGGCGGCGCCTTCCTCGTCGACGATGAAACCGGTCAGCCGCCTGATCGACGGGTTCTCGAACAGCACGCTCGGATCGAGATCGGTGCCCAGCGACTCGTTGAGCCGTTGCACCAGCGAGACGCCGGTGAGCGAGTCCAGTCCGTAGTCGGCGAAGGGCTTCTCGGGCGCGAGCTCGTCCGCGGTCAGCTTCAGCGTCTCGGCGAGGATCCGCTCGACGGTCGCGCGGACGTGCTCCGGAAGCGAACCGGGCGCGGCAGGCCGCGGATCCCGGCGCGGGACGGGCGAACCGGCGCGCGCCAGCAGCACCTGCTGGCCCAGGTCGCGGGCGGGCTCCGCCAGCAGTTCGACCGTGTCGAACCCGCACGCGCGCAGCACGTCGCGCCACGCCTCCGAGGACAGCGCCGGTCCCCCCTGGATACGCCTTCCGTCCGTGAACCGCCACCACCCGTCCAGGAGCCCGAAGGTCAGGTGCGACCACCAGTCGTTCCGGGCGAGCTCGTTGAGTACGAGGACTCCGCCGGGCCGCAGCAGTGCTCTGGCATGACGCACTGCCTGCACGATGTCCTTGGTGGCGTGCAGCACGTTGTTGGCGATGACGATGTCGTAGTCGCCCGCGCCGAGCCCCTGTGCGCCGGGCTCCCGCTCCACGTCGAAAGCCGAGAAGGACACGTACGGCACCCGTCCGGAGAACCGCCGCTCCGCGTCGATCAGGAACGCCTTCGAAACGTCCGTGTAGCGGTACTCGGCGACGTCGCGGCCCGTCAGCCGGGCGAAGACGCGCTCGCTGGTGCTGCCGGTGCCCGCTCCGATCTCCAGCAGCCGGATCCCGCCGCGGCGGGCGTCCGCCTCCGCGCGCACCGCGCCGGCCGTCACCTCGTTGAAGTAGTCGGCCGTCGCGTTCCCCCGGTACGCCGGTTCGACCAGCGAGAACGAGCCACCCGGGAACATCACCGCCGTGGCCTTCGTCCGCCCGGACAGGATCGCGGGCAAGGCCTCGACCATGCGGTCGGTCAGGCCGGTCTTGGCCGCCAGCTCCGGGTCCTCGGCACGGGCGTCCTTCCACGCGCGCCAGGCGCGCCACGCCTGTTCGAGGCCCGGCGCGCCCTGCCCGGGCGCCACGAACTCGCCCTCACGCACGAGTTCACCGTGGCTCAGCAGCACGGTCACCGTATGGTCGAGCCACTGGGCGAAGGACGGCGCGATTCCGGTGATTCCCGTGATCCCCTGCCCACTCGGGTCGCGACGAACGGGCGCGTCGAAGAGTCCCGCCGCCACGAGCTGTGCGAGCACGAGCGGGCGCGAGAGGCCGTCCATCTCCTCCGTGGCGGACGTGCGGCCGGACAGGAACGTCTCGACGCTCTCCGGCCCGGCAGCGGCCACGAGCAACGACGCCGCGTCGAGCGGGTCGGCGGCCCGAGGGACCGGCACCGCGTCGGCGGTCGGCCAGTACCGTTTCGCGGCGAACGGATACGTCGGCAGGCTCACCCGCACCGGCGGATTCGCGCCGTGGTGGGCGTGCCACTCGACGTCGACGCCGTTGACCCACAGGGGCGCGATCTTCTCCCACTCCCCGTGTTCGAGCCACCCGGCGACCAGGTCCCGCAGCTCCCCGGGGCGATCGAAGAGACCGAGCAGCTGGTCCTCGGGCCGTCGGGCCGTACCTTCGAAGACCGTTCCGCGTGCCCCGCGCTCGACGTAGCCCTGAAGGGTCGCGATCAGCCCGTCGACGTCGTTCGCGACGAGGACCACGCGTTCGGCCATCGCCCGTCGCCCGACCTGGAGCGTGTACGCGAGTGACGCCAGATCGCCGTGCGCGTCCCGGTACCCCGGCAGGAACTCCAGAAGCTGCCGCGCGAGGACGCCGAGCCGCTCCCCGTCACGGGCCGAGAGGACCACCGCCTGGGGGCCGGGGCGTCCGGCGGTCCGCGCACCGGTCGGCGCCTGTTCCAGTACCGCGTGCGCGTTGGTGCCGCCGATCCCGAAGGAGCTCAGCCCCGCACGCGCGGGCTGGTCGCCGTCCAGCGGGAGATTCCGGTCGGTCACGAAGAACGGCGACTCGTCCCAGTCGATCTCCGAGCTGGGCGCGTCGCAGTGCAGGGTCCGCGGAACCTCTCCGTGCCGCAGGGCCAGGGCCACCTTGATGAGGCCGGCGATCCCCGCGGCCGCGTCCAGGTGGCCGATGTTGCTCTTGACCGAGCCGATGCCGCAGAACCGGCTGCGTTCTGTGTAGTCGCGGTACGCCTCGGTCAGGGCGGCGACCTCGATGGGATCGCCGAGCCTCGTGCCCGTGCCGTGCGCTTCGACGTAGCTGATCGTCGACGGGTCCGTGCCCGCCTTGTCCAGCGCCTTGCGGATCACCTCGGCCTGCCCGCGCACACTGGGCGCGTAGAACCCCGCTTTGTCGCCGCCGTCGTTGTTCACCGCGACGCCGCGGATCAGGCAGTAGATGTGGTCGCCGGCGGCTATCGCCTCACTGGCGCGCTTGAGGACGACCACGCCGACACCCTCACCGCCGGACATGCCGTCGGCGCCGTCGGCGAAGGCGCGACTGTGCCCGTCGCTCGAGAAGTTCAGGCCCGGCTGGTGCACGTAACCCAGTTCCCCCGCGGAGAACAGGCTGGCCGCGCCGACGATCGCCTGGTCGGCATCGCCGGCCAGGAGTCCCTGGCAGGCGACGTGCACCGCGCTCAGCGCCGATGAGCAGTTGGTGCTCACCGCCATGCTGGGACCACGCAGGCCCAGCTTCGTGGAGATCATCGTGGGCACCGTGCCGCCCTGGGCGAACAGCCACGCGGCGTACGTCTCGGAGTTCGCCAGGACCCGCGGGCCCGACGCGTTCGCCATCAGCGCCGGGAGCAGGGCCTGGTAGAAGTTCGTGCTCGTGGACGTGGTGACGCTGGTCCCGGGCACGTCCTCCGGGCGGTAACCGGCGTCCTCCAACGCCTGCCAGGCGTGCTGCAGCAGCAAGCGCGCCTGCGGGTCCATGAACTCGGCGTCGCGGGGGGAGATGTCGAAGAACGCCGCGTCGAACTCCGCCCTGCCGTCCACGACCGACCGCTGCGGTACGTATCCGGGTCGGCTGATCAGCTCCTCCGGCACTCCGAGCGTGCGCAGTTCCTCGGCCGACCATGACGTGCCGCCGCTGCGTCCTTCGACGAGCCCGGACCAGAATGCGCGGTGGTCCTGGGCTCCCGGGAACCGGCAGGAGATGCCGATCACCGCGATCGCGTCACCGAGCGAGGCGTCGTCGGCCGCCGGAGTGGCGGGGCGCGGACCGGGGCGCTGCTCGGGCTCGACCGGCTGGGCGACAGGTGCCTGCGGGGCAGGTGCCTGTCCCGCGGGTATGCGCCCAGCGGATGCGCGCCCGGCAGATGCCTGCCCGGCGGGCAGCAGCCCCGTCAGGTGTCGGGCCATCGCCGCGACGGACGGGTGCGCGAAAAGGCTGGTGGGCCGCAAGGAGCAGCCGTACTCGCGGTTGATCCGTTCCACCGCTTCGATGGCCGCGAACGAGTCTCCGCCGATGTCGAAGAAGCCTGCGGCACGCTCGATGTCACGGGAGCCGAGCACCTCTTCGAAGATCCCGCGCACGGTCCGCTCGACGTCGAGCGCGGCCACCGGGCTGTCGGCGGCCGGGCTGTCGGCGGCCGGGAGCGGCACCGTCCGGGCGCCCTCGGTCAGCTTCGCGCGGTCGACCTTTCCGTGCGCCGTGAGCGGAAAGGCGTCCAGGGCCACGAATGCGGCGGGCAGCATGTGGGCGGGGAGGGTCCTGGCGAGTTCCGCGCGCAGCAGCGCGGCGTCGACCGGCCCGTCCCCGCTCCCGGTGCAGTAGGCCGTGAGCCTGTCCGACAGTCCGACATGCTCCAGCACGACGACGCTTCGGTCGATCTCCGGGCGGGCTTCGAGCACCGCCTCGATCTCACCGGGTTCGATGCGGTGGCCGCGCAGTTTGACCTGGTTGTCCATCCGGCCCAGGACGACGATCTCGCCGTTCGGCAGTCGGCGCGCGCGGTCACCGGTCCGGTACAGCCGTCCTGGCGCGAACGGGTTGTCCAGGAAGCGCTCGGCCGTCAACTCCGGCTTCCGGTGGTAGCCGAGCGCGACCCCGTCGCCCGCGATGTGGAGCTCGCCGGTCACACCGACAGGCAGGGGATTCAGGTTCTGGTCGAGGACGTACAGCTGGGTGTTGGCGATGGGGCTGCCGATGGTCACCGGCTCCTCGCTGCGCAGCCGCTTGGCCGCTGACCAGATGGTCGTCTCCGTGGGCCCGTACAGGTTCCAGGCCTCGCCGCGCGCCACGAGTTGGTCCTTCAGGGCGTCGGGCAACGCCTCGCCGCCGCACAACACCTTGACGCCCTCGGTGTTCCGCCATCCGACGCGCACCAGCATGGCCCAGGTGGCCGGGGTGGCCTGCATGATGGTGGGCCGCCAGTCGGCGACCTTCTCGGCGAGCAACGTGGCGTCGGCGGCCGTGGCCGACTCACCGACGCAGACCTGCCCGCCGGTGATCAGCGGAAGGTAGAGCTCCAGGGCGGCGATGTCGAAGCTGTGCGTGGTGATGGCCAGCAGACGATCGCCGGACGTCACTCCCAGCGTCTCCGCCATGGCCAGCAGGAAGTTGGTCAACGCCGCGTGCGGAACCACGACGCCCTTGGGTCTCCCCGTGCTGCCCGAGGTGTAGATGACGTAGGCGGCCGGAGGCGTCGAGGCTCGCGAGTCCGGCGTATCGGCGGTCGCCTCCCCCGCCGCCGCCCTTGGCCGGGCGGCCTGATCGTCCGGACGGTCTGTCGGATACAGTCTCGCCTTCGGCGTCCCCGGGGCGGCCAGTCTGTCCATCACCGCCTCATGGCAGATGATGAGGTGCGCGCCGCTGTCCTCGACCATGTAGGAGAGGCGTTCGGCCGGCAGCCGGCTGTCCAGGGGCAGGTACACCGCGCCGAGCCTCATGACGGCGAGGAGGGCCACGACAAGGTCGATCGACCGTTCGTAGCAGACCCCCACGACATCCCCGGGCCCGACGCCTCGACGCGTCAGCTCCTGGGCCAGCGCCGCGCTGCGGTCCGCGAGTTCGCTGTAGGTGAGAGTCCGCTCCCCGCAGGTGACCGCCGGAGCACCCGGGTTCGCCCCCGCCTGCTCCGCGAAGAGATCCCAGCACGTCCGGTGCGCGGGAAAGTCGGCCCCGGTGCGGTTCCACGCCTCGATGACGAGGTGCCGTTCCTCGTCGTCGAGCAGGTTCAGCCTGCCGATCGGCGACCGCCCGTCGGAGTCGAGGATGCTGTCCACCAGGGTGGCGAAGTGTTCCGCCATGCCCGCGACGGCGTGGGCCGAGAAGGCGTCCGGGTGGTATTTCCAGTTCACCAGGAACCCGTCACCGGGAGCCACGTCCACCGTGAGGTCGTACTCGCCCAGCTGGTACAGCCCGTCGACGAGCTCGAAGTCCGTCTCGCCGGTGGTGCGGGCCCGCTCGCCCAGGTATCCGGAGAGAGCGGAATCCTGGTAGTTGTAGACGATCTGGTAGAGAGGCGACCGCGGGTTCGCGCCCCGTGCGCCGAGATCGCCGACGATCCGGTGGAACGGGTAGGTCCCGTGCTCAAGCACTTCGAGCACCGTGCTCTGAACGCGCCGGGCGAACGACGTGAACTCCTCGTCGGCGTTCGGCCTGCTCCGGACGGGCAGCGTGTTGACGAAGCAGCCGACGATCGGGTCGAAGCGTTCCGTCGGACGCCCGGCCACCGGCATCCCGATGACGAGGTCCTCGCTTCCGGTGTACCGGTGCAGCAGAGTCAGGAAGGCCGCCAGGAAGAAGATCCCCGGGCTGATCCCCTGTGAAGCGGTGAAGGCCGCGATGGCGGCGGCCTGCTCGTCCGGCAGCCGACTGGTGTGTACCTCGCCCACATGAGGCGCGTCCGGCAGCAGAGCCACCTGTGAGGGTAACCCGGTGAGGACGTCCGCACCGGCGAGCTCCCGCACCCAGAACGCGCGGTCCTCCTCAGCGTGCTCACCGGCGAGCACGTCCCGCTCCCACGCGACGAACTCACCGAACGAGGCGGAGCCCACCTCGATCGGCACGTCCCGCCCCTCGACCCGCGCCCGGTACGAACGGAACAGCGTGTCGACGACGAGACGCGCCGACACTCCATCGATCACCAGGTGATGGACGACCAGCAGAACGTACGCCTCGGACGCGGAGCGACGCAGGACAGCCAGCCTGGTCAACGGCTCACCGGCCAGGTCGAACGGCCGCCTCGCCCTTTCCTTCAAGGAGTCCGGCACCCGACCGGACGGCACATCGGAGATGTCCACGCGCTCGACGAGGAAGCCGTCCGCATCTCCAGGGGACAGACGCGGCCCGTCCTCCGTCTCGCGCACCGAGGCGGAGAGAAGCGGATGCCGGGAAAGCGTGTCGCGGAACGCGGCTTGAAGCGCCGCGGCGTCCACGTCCGCGATCGAGAAGCACACGGGAACGTTGTACGCGTACGTCTCCGGCTCCATCTTGGCGAGCGCCCACAGGCCGCGCTGCCCCTCGGACAGAGGAATGTCCACGCGTCTGTCGAGTTCGGCCAGTACCTCGATCGTCGATATCTCCCCGTCGGCGTACATGCGGGCGAGCGCTCGAAGGCTCATGACGGACTCCTTCCTGCCACGCCACCCAGGCATGACGCCGCGGCAGAAGATCGCGAGCGAACGCGAGGACTCTGCCCGAGCCCGCACGGAGCGGGCTTCCCGTTGTCTTCCCCTGTCCACGCCTGCGCCCGGCCGACCACGACCGCTCCTTGATCATCGTGGCCGAACGTCGCGTCCCTGTACCGGGCCGCGTCCCCGAGCGGCTCCCGCAGCGGCACCGACTCCGGATTCCGGGTGCCGAGGACCGATCGGCGTGGTGATGCGACGTACAGCACCTCGACCGGATGCCACTCGGTGGTGCCGAACGATTCGGGACGGTCTACCCGCTGCGACCCGCTCACCAACGCGTCGGCCAGGTCGTGGGACCAGCCGCGGTGGGTACGGACACGCTTGCGGATCGAGCGGATAACGCCGCGGCACACCAGGGCGCCGCGGTGAGGGCACGCGTCGAGGCAGGCACGGATCGGGGCCAACCCACGCCCCCACGCCTGGCGGTAGCGTTCCGCATCGGTGAACACGGCACGGTCCACCGGCCTGCCCTCGGCGTCGACCGGCCCGAGAGGCCGGCCGAACGCGACATCCCGGCCGGGCGCTCGAGGCCTGCGCGCAGCAACGAACAGCAGGCGCCCACGGATATGGCCGTCGGTGTCATGACGATCAGTATGGCCCGCAGAGCGCTGCGTGTTCTCGCCTTCGTTCCGCTGTGGGGCACATCACTTATACGTTTCGGCCAGCGCGGATCGCGTGATGCACGCTGCCGCCGGGAGTCCGTGTCCGGGCGCTGACACTCCGTCTTCGGCCCACCGCACGCGGCGGGTTGGCAGACACGCTCGGACGAGCTTCTCCACCCGCGTCTTCGCATGCCTCCGGCCGGGAGAGGAAGGGCATGGTGTCGACGGCGGAGATGTGCGGGAAGGTCACCTTCGGGACCTGTGCCGCTCGGAGATCATTTACGGGACCCTCCCCGGCCCAGCAGTGCGGAGGCGTAGGAGTCCGATCCGTCGGCCACTCCCGGCAGTACGAGAAAGTAGCCGCCGCCCGTGGTGACGCTGAAGTCCGCGAACCGCTCGCCTTCCAGCCGCTTCTGCACCGTTGCGAACTGCCGGGCCAGATCCCGCTGGTAGCAGCAGAAGATCAGCCCTACGTCGAGCGTTCCGTCGGACGCGAGGCCCCGGTCCAGGTTGTAGCTTCGGCGCAGCAGGACCGAGTCCTCGCTTCCTCGGGTCCGCGGATTGGCCCGGCGGATATGGGAGTCCAGCGGCGTGACTCGGCCTTCCGGGTCCCGCCCGTAGTCGGGC
Organism: Streptomyces sp. NBC_01116; assembly: GCF_041435495.1. Classification (NCBI taxonomy): domain Bacteria; kingdom Bacillati; phylum Actinomycetota; class Actinomycetes; order Kitasatosporales; family Streptomycetaceae; genus Streptomyces; species Streptomyces sp. NBC_01116. The sequence continues at coordinate 7,985,506 of NZ_CP108644.1, read as the reverse complement.
AGGTCGCTTTCCTTGCGCCCGTCGAGCGGTGCACCGGTGGCTTTGCGCCGGCCGAAGATCTGCTCCTGCTCGGCCGTCGGGACCCGGTCCCACTCCTCCGCCTGGAGCCTCACGGTGCGCAGGACCTGGTAGGCGCCGCCGCGCGCCCAGGCGGGTCCCTCGTGGCCGACCCAGACGAGCCGGTCCATCTCTCGCCTGGATGTGGTGTCGGGGTTCGCTGTGCCGTCCTTGAAGCCGACGAACGACCGCGGAGCGCCCTCGGGCCGCGGTGGGTTCAGGAAGCCGTCGGCCCGCCACCGCGTTCGCAGCAGCCCTGCGGTTTCCCGGGCCAGATCGCGTACGACGTGGAGAACGGCGTCGGGGTGCTGGGCGCAGATCTGCAGGGAGAGGTCGCCGTGACTGTGTTCGGGGTCCAGCCGGTCCCCGGGGAACTCGGGCATGTCCACGAGTCCGGGTGGCCGCGCTCCTTCCAGTCCGTAACGCCTGTCGAACAGCGACGCGCCCACGCCGACGGTGATGGTCAGCCGGTCCTGCGGGCCGCGCACCGCCGCTACGTCCGGGTCGTTCGGTGTGACACCCGCTGTCAGGGTGCGGCACCGCTCGGTGAGCTTTTCGAAGAGGGCCGCCAGTTCCGTCCGGTCGCGCGCGAGCACGTCGAAGGCGACGAAGCCGCCGAACGGCTGCTGCCGGGTCAGGATCCCTGCCTGGTGTGCACCGTGGAACGGCACCCGGCCGTCGCCGGAGGCACTGGTCGGGACGGCGGAGGCGGGGCTGACCGACACCGTTGCGGCCAGGCCTCCGGCTCCCACCAGGCCGGCAGCGCCCCGTACCAGGGCGCGTCGGCCGGGATGCGGAGCCCGGGCGTGGTCATGTTCTGTCATGGCCGTTCTCTTTCCGGGGGGTCGTACGGCCTGCTCTGTCCCCGTCACCTCTACCCGGCCGCAGCGATAGCTGGGCGGGCGAGGCATCTCCCGCATCCGATTGGCGTACGGAGAGGTGGGCCATGAGATCTACGGCGGCCCGGCGCCAGTCCCCCGGCCGCTGTCGGGCGGACGACACCGCGTGGCCGCTCCGCCGGAGACCGACGGGGCGGCCACCGCGGGCCGGACGGGGTCGGCGCCCCGCGCATCCACAGCAGGGTGCCGAGGAGCGTGGGCGCCCTCGGGAAGGCCGAGACGGTGCGATCGGGCCCGGTTCACGCCAGGGTGTATCCCAGTGCGCCTCCGTGGATCTGGCCCTCACAGTTCGCCTGAATGGAATCGAAGATCTGGCGGTTCTCGTTCCGCAGGCATCGGAAGAGTTGAACGGTGGCGACTCCGGCAGGCTGGGTGGTGTGGAGCCAACCGAGACGCGTCACATACTGCTGGCCCTCACAGGCGACGTCCGTGCTGGTGAAGTGGTCGCCCCTGACCTGGCAGAGGTACAGCGGCGTGGTCCCCGCGGCCGCGTAGGTGTACAGCGAACCGAGGGGCCCCTGGAGCTGGTAACCGTTGGGGTGGTACCAGCTGTTGCTCTGCGTGTCGGAGCTCTTGTGATACCGGTTGAGGACGAACGTGGGCCCAGGTGTGTAGGGGTCACCCGCACAGAGATACTCGACCGCGACCTGTACGTAGCCGTTCGGGAGCTGGTTGACGACCGTGGGGCCCTTGACCAGGTTGCACCTGGCGGGGTCGAACCCCTTGGACACGGCACTGTCCATCGCGGTGCCGACAGCTGACTGCACCGCGACGTTGTACGGGCCGCTTCCCAGGCCCCCGATGTAGAGCTGCACCGGTCCAACGGATGCGGCCGCCCGCTCGGCCGGGGCCGGGGCGGCGGATGCCGGGGGAATGAGAGCCAGAGTGAGCGCGGCGATGGCCGCGGTCATCACGCCGAGACGGCACGTTAAATTCATCAAGGCCATATCCTCGGGTCAGTTGAATCACGCGGTGAGTACGGGCGATGCGTGGAATACCAAAAGCGAGAGGGTTGCCATCCGCGGCAAGCCCGCGCCCAGCTAAGCACGGACACGTCCTATGGGCCAGAACGCCTGCGGCACTGGGCTCGAAGCACGGTCTTTTCGAGACACTCCGGTAGCCATTACTGGTGTGCTGAATCGGCCATTCGCGATGGGGTCGGCCTGCCCGGGGAGATGCGAGTGCTGACCGAGAGCCTGAAGGTGTGCCCGGGCGCCGGGAAAGACGCATCGGGATCTGTCCGACAGAACCAGGACCCCGCGCGGGCCGGCCGTCGGCAGAGCACCGCGGACTTCCTCGGCCGCCGTCTCGTGCCGACGAGCGGGCGGAGTGAGGGGCGGAACAACGATCTCCCGTCGCTCCGCCGGACCGAAGCCGCCCGGCGCACAGCGCGTGCGCCGGGCGGCTTTCGCGGTCCCGGGCGACCGGGCCGTGCCCGCCCCGTCGCCCGGGACGGATCTCAAGAGGTCCGGTTCGGTGCCGCGGTGCCGTCGGGGCGGTCTTCCGTGCCACGGGGACGGGAGTCGTTGCCGGGCGGGCTCGGCTTGGACAGCTTGAGTCCGGCGATGCAGCCGATGATGCCGATCAGGAACAGCACTTTGAGCGTGCTCGCCGCCTCGCCGCCGGTGGCCATGGCCCAGGCCACCGTGAGGGCGGCACCGGTGCCGGTCCACACGGCATAGGCGACGCCGATGGGGATGTGCTTCGCGGCGCGCGACAGGCCGATCATGCTCAGGACCAACGCGATGAAGAAGACCACGCTCGCGACGGGCCGGGAGAGGCCGTCGCTGGCGCCGAGCGCGGTGGCCCAGACGGCCTCCAGCACGGCACTGAGGAAGAGAATCAACCAGGGCATTCAGCTCACCGCTTTCAGTCCGACGACGCAGCCGATCAGTCCGGCCAACAGGGCCGCGCGCAGGGGCGTCAGCCTCTCCTGACCTCGCGCGGCGGCGATCAGGACGGTCAGGACGGCACCGATGCCGACCCACACCGCGTAGGCGGTGCCGGTGGGCAGCGAGGTCATCGCATAGGCCAGGCCCGCCATGCTCAGTGTCATGGCGACGGCGAAGACGACGGTCGGGGCGGGCCGCCGGAACCCCTGGGACATCCCCAGGGCGGTGGCCCAGACAGCCTCCAGCACAGCGGAGGCGATCAAGACGATCCACGCCATGTCCACGTTTCCTCTCCATGTTTTCGTACGACTGTGCCAAAAAGAAGGTAGCACGTAGTCGCACAGTCGTGCGACAATGACGTCATGCCTCGTGTGATCGACACCGATGAACGCAATCGCCGGGTTACGGAAGCGGCATGGAGGGTTCTGGTGCGTGAGGGCATCCCGGCGCTGTCGGTTCGCAAGGTCGCCGCCGAGGCGGGGCTTCCGCCGAGCTCACTGCGCTACACCTTCCCGACGCAGGCGAGCTTGCGGATCAGGGCGTACGACCTGGTGGTCGAGCGTCTGGCCGACCGGGTCGCCTCGATCGCGCCGGGCGCCGACTGGGCGCGGGCGGTACTGCTGGAACTGCTGCCCCTGGACGAGTCGCGGCGCTTGGAGATGGAGATCACCGTGGTCCTCGGCACCGCGGCGATGGCGGACGGCGCCCTGCGCGCGACGCACCGGACGGCGCACCAGGCCGTAAGAGACCTCTGCGAACGGGTGGTGCGCGCACTGGAGGTGACCCCGGAGTGCGTCCGGGTCGAGACGGAGCGCCTGCACGCGATGGTGGACGGGCTTGCCCTGCACATGATCCGGCAGGGCGAGAGCGAGGGCACGGACTGGGCCGTAGGCGTCGTGGACACCCACCTGGCGAATCTGGAACGGTCCTCCTCGCCTCAGGCACCGCCACCGCCACCGGCGCTCGGGGAGCGTCCCCGCCCGGTCGAGAACGGCCGGCCGGAGAAGGGCCGGAATCTCCGGCGCCCCGGAAGCGGCTGTGGCCGCCCCGGCGACTGATCAGGACCAGGCCGGCCGCTGACGCCGCCGGGAACGGTCACCGTCCAGTGCCGCCACGGTGAGGACGCCGTCCGGTTCTCCGCCGACTCCCTCGCCCTGCCCATCGGCGACAACGCGGGTATTCGGCCTCGCTATCGCGCGACGGTCATTGCGCCGGGACACACCGCGAAGTCCGCCAAGCCGGCCTGGCCACGGCGGGACGGGGCGGTGGTGCCTGCTGGAACGTCGTTCAGTCGCAGGTGACTTCGTCGCGCGGGTCGTATCGCGTCTCGAAGGTCTCCGTCCTGACCGCTCTGCCGCCGTTCTTGAAGACCTGGTCGACGGCGACGTCGAAGCCTTCGAGCGGAGTCTGCGGCACGCACTTCTCTCCGGATGCCCCCTCGCGGGTCTCCGGCTGCTTCACGGAGGTGCGCGGGCCCTTGGCCGCTTCGATCTCGTCGTACTTCTTGGTGCCGAGGAAGGTGATCGTGACAGAGGTGTCGGTGGCGCGCGCGTCGATGTATATCGCGTTGCCGGAGTCGTTCCTGAACTTCAGGTCGAGGCTGCCCCAGGCCACCGTCGCCTCCCTGCCCTCCGGGTAGCGCTCGATGTAGAAGGAATGCGCACCGTACTCCACCGGTTTCACACCCGCGAAGAACATGGCGTTGAAGACCGTGGTGGCCACTGCGGAGACACCCCCTCCGTTGGCCTTCTCGTACCGATCGTTGTTGATGATGACGCCTTCCACGAACCTGTTGGCCTCGGTCCGCTCGCCCACAGTGCGGTTGAAGCTCCAGATCTCGTCGGGCAGTACAACCGACCCGTTGATCAGTTCCGCGGCACGGCCTATGTTGGTGACGCGGTAGGGAGCGGGCTCGAAATCGACCGTGAAGCTCGACATCTGCTCCTTGATGCCCAGGCGGTGCAAGGTGTCACGGGTCAGCCTGGGCTCGGTCTCTTCGACGCCCACCGCTCCTGTGCGGGCTGCCCCGCTCTTGGCCAGCAGGGGCAGTACGGCCTTCTGGAGCGCCGCGGCCGTGACGTCCTGCCCGGCCTTGCCGTCCGAGGCCACCGCCACTCGGCCGCCGTCCAGCCTCAGTTCGGCGTCGACCGGCTCGTCGAGGACAAGCGCGAGCCGGTTCGCGACCGCTGGTTCGGCCAGGAGCCCCTTGCCGTCCAGCGCTGGGGCCAGCAGCTTGTCCCCGTCGGGCTTCATGACGAGGTGCTTGCCGAGCGTCGCCGGGCTGATCTCGATCTTCTGACCGCCGACGCCGAGCACGACCGGCGCCGACATCGCCGGAGTGGCGAATTCCCTCATGGCGCGCTTCACCTCCGCCGCACCGACCTGCGGCTCGGTCGTGCGAACCGGGAGCCGCACCGGCTCCGCCCCCCGCCCCGGGACCTCCGAAGCCAGCTTCTCGACCGCGCCGTCCACATCCAGGGATCGCCCGGCGACCGGTCGCACAGGCACCGGCTCACCCGCTTCGAAGGTGACGCCACCCTCCCGCGCCTTCCGGGCGTACGACTTCGCCTCTTCGGCCAGAGAAGCGCTCGCCTCCGCCTTGTCCACACGAATCACCGGCTCGACCTCGCGGTCACCGCTCGCGAAGAGGCGGCCGATCACCGTGAACGGATCGGCTCCCATCTGCCCGGCCCGGGCGACGGTTTCCTCCGTGTCCAGAGAGATGCCGGATACGCGGACCGTGCCGTCAGTGTCACCGAGGCGCACCTGCACCGGCTCCGACCAGGCCTTGCCCAGGCTCTCGTCCAGCCTCTCCCGCGCCTGCGCGTCGCTCAGCCCCCCGATGTCCACGCCGCCCACGCGTGCTCCCGCGGGAACACCATCGCCGGCCGCGAGCAGCCCCACGAGGTACAGTCCGCCGAACCCCGCACCCGCGACTCCTGCGACAATCGCGGCGCTGCGGCCTATTCGGCGACGGCCGGCCGACGCAAGGCCGCCGAGTGGGCCGGAAAGAGGTGGGCGACTCACTGATTCTCCTCGTCTGTGACTGCGGCCGGCTGCGGCCGGGGCCCGTACAGAGGGCAGCCTTCCGAGTCATGACCAAAGGGTCCGCCTCGGCCGGTTCGACACACCCTAGCCCGCGAGAAAACTAAGAAGATTAGTAGGGCACGGTAATTTCGGTCACGATCACCGATGACCGCGAAAGCGGGCAACGGCGGGCTCCGTTCCGGCGACGGGACCCTCCGGGACGAGTCACCTTCGGCTCGCCTCGGCCAGCACTCCCGAACACCACGTCCGTACGTCCGAGGAGTCACCGCAACCGTTAGCTTCGAGCCCTACTCACGGTGGACGACCTGCCGGCAACCGCAGTCCGCGAACCCTCCCACCGTGGTCGGCCAGGGTGCGCAACAGGATCTGGCATCGGCACGGTCCCTCAGCTCCTGCAGCTGCGCGCGCTCGTCGGTATCCGTCGTGCCGGCCAACTGCTCCTCGTACCACGGCAGGAACTCTTCCGGCTCGGCCTCCGCCGCAGCCGCACGCCACCCGGCCACATCGATGCCGGTGGTCACGTCGTACTCGTCGTGCCAGTCCACGGCCAGGCGCGTGAGCAGCAGCATCGACTTCTCACGCGCGGCAGCAGGTCCCGCGACGGCGATCCCTCGCGAGGAACGGCACGGCGACCGGAGAGGCCGAATAGCGACTGCCCTGATGGAAGATGCTGTTGAACAGGCTGTTGAACGCCTGCTTGCGCGCCTCGTCGTCGTCCCCGCACAGGGTGCGTATATGCCCTGGAACGTCATGCGCCGACTCATAGGCGTGGGACAGGCCGGCCCAGTCCACATCGTCCAGCCCGCCAACAGCTTCTCGTACTCGTTGATCATCGAAGAAGAATCGCAGGAGAGACTGACACAGCCTCCGCGGCACAACAAACAGCTGGTGGCCTGTTCGCCGTCGCCAACCCCCACTCCGGCGCCGGCGTACCCGGACGGCAGTCATCCGTCGACCTCGTCGAGGGGTTCTAGGAGACCATCCCATTTGGCGAGTCTGCGGTAGCAGATGAGGGTGCAGGCGATGCTGGTGAAAGCCAGGAAGTGGTCGCCGCCCGCGGAGCAGGTGGGCTCGACAGCGGCGCGCCCGGGTTCCGGCCGCGCCGCTGTCGAGGTGTGGTCGGCCCTCGGGGACCCCGGGTCAGTGGAGCTTGTTGACGGCGGTCTTCGTCGTGGTGCGGAAGGCGGCCAGCGGGGCGTCCTCGAGGTCGCCCATCTGGCCCCAGCGGACGAGAGTGACGGTGCGGCCGTCGCGGCCGACGGAGAACAGGTGGATGTCGGAGATGCCGATCTGCGGGTCGGAGGTGTCCAGGCTGTAGACCCAGGCACCCTCCTCGACGGCGAGCTTGCCGTGAGAGGCGCTGACGGCCTGCAGGCCCGGGTTCTGCTGCTCCAGCAGGGAGCCGCAGCCGGCGAGGGCCCCGCGGAGGGTGTCAACCAGCTTCACGGCGTCGGCCTCGGTACGGGCGACGGTGGTGACCTGGACACCGTTGGTGTCGAGCTCGGTGCTGAACTCGCGGTAGCGGGTGTTCTGCGCCGGGATCTTGTACGGGGCGCAGAGGACGCCCCCGTTCTCCGGGACGCCGGTGAAGACCTGGGTGGCGGTCCACGGCGTCGACGACGGCGGCATCTGGGCGGCGGCGAGGAAGGCGGGCTGGGCAGCGGCCTGCACCGGGGCTGTCGCGAGGACCGCAAGGCCCAGCGCGGCAGCGGCTGCGGTGGCGAGTGCGGAGCGGAGCTTGTTCATGGTGATGGATCCCCCGTCGGGTCGTTCGTTCGGTCAGTGCTCAACCAGCGTGCAGCCACCGCCCGCCAGCCGCAACGCTCACGCGCCCACCCGCCGTCCCGAACCCATTCCACCCCCGCTGACGTGCAAGGACGTGGAGGATGGGACGCAGGGTCGAGGGGGATGGAATACCGAAGGACGCCGCCGTCGAGGAGCTCGCGGGGCTCGTGCGCGCGCCGAAGGCGCGGGAAGGGAGGAGTCAGGAGGCGCTGGGCCGGCGGCTGAGCGTCAGCGCGTCCACCCTCCACCGCTACTGCTCGGGCGCGACCGTCCCGGAGGAGTTCGCCGTGGTCGACCGCCTCGCCATGCTGTGTGGGGCGGACGAGGAAGCCGTGGGCGCTGTGGTGGACGATGGCTTGCCGCTGCGGCCCAAGCCGGTCCGCAGCATCCGTCGCCCGGAAGACCCCTACACCTCTGCGGAGATCGTGCTCCGTAAACGCCTGCGAGCCCGGATCCAGGCTCACCCGAACACGGAGATCCGCAGCTGAAAGAGTGGTGGCATCCCGTTATGAAGGTCCGCACCTGCAGCGGCCACGTCGCTAGACTCTCCGCCGCCCCCGGCAGCGGCAGCCGCACCCAAGTCGGCTACCTCATCGCCCGCTCGGGCATTCCCGACGGTCGCACGGCCCACCAGGCGGACTGAAACCGGCCCATCTCTGCCGTACAACCATCCGCGGATCTCTCCTGTCTTGATCCCCGTGAAGAAGACGCTCATAGCCTCCGCCGCCGTACTCGGCGCGCTCGCCGCCGTCACCGGCCCGGCCGCGGCCCCCGCCACGGCCGCCTCCGACGCACTGTGGCTCTGGTCCGACCCGTACGAGATCACCCTCCCGGGCCCGTCCGAGGACGGCTCCCCCGCACCGTCGCAGTCGCTGACCGTGCAGATCAGCCACGACAACACGGCGACCACCGTCCCGGCCGGCACGCTCACCGTCGACGCCTCCGACGTCGCCTCGTTCGCCGAGGTCACCTGGCCCGCGAACTGCCGCCCGGAGAACGAGACCACCGCCGTCTGCACCACCCCCGAACTCCCCGGCGGCGCCAACGCGCCCGCCGCGCGGATCGACCTGACCCCCAAGCCGGGCGCCACGGACGGCAACGCCGGCTACGTCCGCTACACCGCCCAGGCCGGCGGCATGAACGCCTACCCGGGCGAGACCCACGTCGCCGTCAACGACGGCCCCGCACTCGGCCTCACCCAGGCCGGGTACCGCACCGGCATGGCACCCGACCAGCCCTTCGACTCCTCCGTCGTCCTCGGCAACCAGGGCAACCGCACCGCCGACCGCACCCTGCTCACCGTCTTCACCTCCCGCGGCATCCGCCTCGGCATATCCGTCCCCTCCAACTGCGAATCCACGAACGCCGTCACCGGCCGTACGTTCCTCTGCGTCCTGGACGAGCGGACGACCCCGGGCTCGTACCACTCCCTCCCGCTGAAGTTCCGCACCAAGGACATGGCACTCTTCGACCGCGTCGACTATTCGGCGCAGCCCTACTCCGAGCAGGCGCTCGCCGAGGCCCGCGCCGGCCGCGCCTTCACCCCGGGCGCCGGCCCGGAGCTGAACCTCACCCCGGCCGCCGCCCCCTCCGACGAGCTCCAGCCGTACCGCAGCTTCACGGTGAAGGCCGTCAACCAGGCCGACTACCGGCTGACCGCTTCCACCGTCTCCGGCGCGGCCGGCGACACCGTCCCCGCCACCGTCACCGTCCACAACGCGGGCCCCGCCTGGGTCGCCTCCCTCGGCGCGGGCGAACCCGCCGCGACCGTCGACATCGACATCCCCGCCGGCACCTCGGTCGCCACCGCCCCCGACGCCTGCTGGTCCCAGTCCGAGACCCGCTACCGCTGCAACACCCCCATCTACCTCACCGAATCCGGCAAGCCCGCCACCCGCACCTTCCGCTTCACCCTTCACATAGACGAGGTCATCCCGAACGCCACCGCCCGCGCCGCCATCTACAACGACGCCTACGAACCCGCCGTCCGTACCTTCGACCCCGACCTGACGAACAACACGGCCACCCTCACCGTCAACCCCTCGACGAGCTGACGCACGCCCCCTCCGGCTGCCCGGCCCGACCCCTGCGCGGGCCCTGTCCGAGCCGGGCAGCCGACCCTCGCACCGACGGAGCATGCGGGCGCTTGCTGCTGTTGGTGGTGTCAGGTGGTGCGGGCGGTGTTCAGGGTGGGGTAGATCCGCAGGTAGGTCATCCGCTGGACCGCGCTGAGCCCTTCGTCGCCGCTTCGGGGCCGGACCCCGCAGCTGTTCGATGGGATCTGAACGCCTGGCCTGCGGTTTCCGAAGCCGGGCTGGAAGCGATTTCGCAGAAGTATGCCCATCTCACGCTGACAGTGAATTCCCGGGACCTCTACCAGGACGAACCGTCGCGGGACCGCACCGTCCACGTCCGGGATCGGACTGGCGATCAGATCCCCCGCGTCCACTGGCTCGCCGATCAAGTGGGTGGCCGATTCCCGTCGCCGGACACATTCGCCGCTCGGGCCCTGCGGCACCCAGTCACGCTCAGTGGCTCCGTCCGGGACCAGTTTCCGGCATCCGGTAACAGACAGCTACCATCACCTGACTGGCAATCAGGAAGGTCGGCAAGAGGTCAGCATCGATCCGATCGGCCCCTGACACACAAGCTCGAACACGAGACTCGACATGCCTCCCCTGGAACCCACTAGCCGCCCGGGCCCCGGGACCCGAGCACAGAACAGAATACGGATCGGGGCCCCACCATGGCGGCCGTCAGCAGCGGAACGGCCAGCCCACCTCTAGGTTTCCCCAGGTCAGCGCACTCGTCCACGTGGCTTCAGCGGGGTCGTGGGCAGTTCCGGGGCGGACAGGCGGGCGCCGTCGTAGCCCTGCACCTCGCCGAACCGCGAGCCTTCCTCCCAGTCTTTTCGCGCCTGCGCGATCTCCTCACCGGATCGGGCGATGAAGTTCCAGAACATGACGAGTTCCTCCTCGAACGGCTCGCCGCCCAGGAGCATCAGACCGGCGTCGGAGACGGCGCGCAGCGGCAGTTCGGTGCGGCCGCAGCCGAGGTAGAGCATCGAGCCGGGCAGCACGGGGACGCCGTCGACCTCGGCCTCGCCCGACATGGACAGGACCGCGTACTCGAAGTCGGGTTCCAGGGGCAGGCGGGCCTCGGCGCCGCCGGCCAGGGCCAGGTCGGCCCCGACGATCGGGGTGTACGCGGTGCCGGGCGAGGCCGCACCGTCCAGTTCGCCCAGGATGACGGTGGCGGTCACACCGGGGGCGGTGACGAGGGGCAGGTCCGTGTGGTGCTGGAAGTGCGGCTCGATGGTGCGGTGCGCTTCCGGGAGGGCCACCCAGAGCTGTGCCCCGTGCAGAAACCGGGCGTGCTCCTTCGGGCTCTCCTCGGAGTGGCTGATGGCGCGCCCCGAGGTCATCAGGCCCAGTTCGCGGGGGCGTACCGTCTGCAGGCTGCCGAGGCTGTCCCGGTGGAGAACCTCCCCGTCGTGGAGCCAGCTGACGGTCTGGAGGCCCATGTGGGGATGGGGCGGGACCTGCATTCCGGGCTCGTCGGCGATGTCGTCGGGTCCGTAGTGGTCCACGAAGGCCCAGGCTCCGACCATGCGCCTGCCGAGGTTGGGCAGCAGGCGGCGGACCTCGGTGCCCTCGCCGAGCTGGACGCGACGGGGAGCGAGAAGCTCGCGGACGGGTTCGGCGACGACGAAGCCGCGCCCTCCGCAGACGGAGGGTGTGGCCTGGCGATCGAGATTGCTCATGGCGCTCAACCTATTCCCGTAGGGGCGTGCGGCACCGGGTCCCACGCCAGATTCTTAGTGGAATGTTCAACCATTGTGCGGTGTTGTCATGGCTGAACGGACGGCGGGGCGGGCCCGGAACCGGCCCGCACCACACGAAGGAGGACACGTGAGCGAGACCGAGACCTACTACGAGTTCGGCACCGCCGCCGACCGGTGGGACCGGGCGCAGATGTTCTTCGAGGCCAAGGAGTACCTGACGGCCGCGCGGATCCTGGGCGGTCTCGTCGAGGAGGAGCCGAAGCAGGTCGCCCCGCGGCTGCTGCTGGCCCGCTCCTACTACCACTCCGCCCGGCTGGGTAAGGCGGAGGAGGAGCTCCGGGCCATTCTGGAGCTCGACCCGGTGGAGAGCTACGCGCGCCTGATGCTGGGCCGGACGCTGGAGCGCCAGGGACGGACCGCCGACGCGGCTCCGCATCTGCGGATGGCCGCCGCCCTCACCGGCGACTTCGGCCCCGGAGCCGCCCGCTCCTGAGCCGCCCCGCGCGACCGGCCGGGCCCGCACCCCTCGATGCGGGCCCGGTCTCCTTTACCCGCCGGTACCGGCATCGGACAATGGGATCTCAGGGACGAAGGGGTGGGAGATGCACGGAGCCAGGAGTGTCGCGTTACGCCGGGTGCGGTCGGCCGCGCTCATCGGGCTGGCGGTGGCGGTTTCGGCCGGCTGCTCCGGCGGCGACGACGGAAAGAGCGGAGAGACGGCGGAGCGGGCCGCTCGCCCGCCGGGGACCCACAGCTGGACCGGCAGACCGTGCGAACTCCTCACGGGTGCGGCGCCCGCCGAGGGCTTCACTCTCGGCAGCACCACCGACTCCGCCTCCTCCGACGCGCAGGAGGACATCGGGGAGAACGGGGCACGGCCGCTCTATCGGGAGACCGGCTGCCTCGCGGACCTGAAGGCTCCCGACGGCACGTTCTGGAAGCTCAGCACCAGGGCCTCGGTGTACGAGGACCCCGAGGCCGCCCGTCACGCGTACCGCGTCAAGGAGGACCTCGACCGCGCTCACGGGCGCGGGCCCGAGAAGGTCCACGACGCCGCCTACGCGATACCGGCCGACGACGGGGGCCGCCCCGGCCGCACCCTCCTCCTGTGGAACGGCGACCTCGTGCTCACGGTGTCCGCGTACGCACCGCACGGGAGCACGGAACACGACGTGCAGCAGAGCCTCGAACGGATCGTCGGCAACGCCGCCCGCCGCACCGAGGACGGCCTGCGCGACCCCGACGCCTCCTCCCCCGCGCCCTGAAGACCTCTGCGACCCGCCGCCTCTGACCTCACCTGTCCGGACGCAAACGTCTCCGTGCGGCACGCGTACGCGTGCTGTACGGAGACGGTCCGGCTCAGTTCACCGCGCTCGCGGTGCGGGGCGTCGCGGCAAGGGCGGCGGGCGCCAGCAGCCGTTCGGTGAGGTGGCCGAAGACGACGCCGAACACGGTCCACAGCGTCACCTGGACCGCGAGCGTGGAGAGCCGGAACTCCCACAGCAGGCCGGCCGGGAAGTCCTTGCCCACTTCGTCGAAGGAGGGCAGAAAGGCGTAGGCGAGGCCGATCAGCAGGACGAAGCCGGCGCCTGCCACGACGGTCGCGTTCCAGTTGCCCAGGCGAGGAGCGAGCCGTCTGCCGATGATGACGGCGGCGACGGCCAGCAGCACGCTGAGGGCGACCATCAGGAAGAACAGGGCGGTGCGTTCGCCGATGGTGTCGGGGTTGCCGACGGCGGGCGGGTTCGCCGGGTATTTGAGGAACGGCACGACGTAGACCGTGAGCAGGGCGGCACCCGCGATCAGCGCCGCCGTGGCCCGGGGGCCGAACCCGCCGATGCGGCCCAGCGCGTAGCAGAACACGAGGGCGGCGATCCCGCCGACCGCGACGCCGAACACCAGGACACCGGTGGCGAGTCCGCCGGTGGCCTGCATGGTGCGGCTGACCAACTCCTCGCCGCCGCCGTGGTCGTGGCTGTGGGCCTCTTCGAGGGCGATGGCCGCGTCCACCTGGGACTCACCGAGGAAGTAGGCGACGGCGAGCGCGAACGCGCCCGCGATCAGGCCCGCGAGCATGCCGCGCACGAGCAGGGCTCTGACAGATATGGAGTTCACGATGGTTTCCTGATTTCTCTTGCTTCCGTGTCCGCTGATTCCCTGGTTGTTCAGGTGCCTCAGTGGCAGGGGAAGCCGAGCAGGTGACGGCCGTCGTGGACCCACTCGTGGACGCCTTCGCCAGAGATGAGCGCGGTGGCGCCCTGTTCGGCGCCGACGAAGTACAGCAGGACGAGCATGAGGATGCCGAAGAAGACCGCCCAGGGGGCGATGGCCTTCGCCGAGATCGGGGCGATCGTGGCTGCCCCTGTCGCCGGAACGGCGGACTGTGCCATGGCAGAACCTCCTGTGGGAACACGCGTCCCTGTCGTGGTGCCTCGGACGAAGGTGGCGGGTCTGACTTCCCCGCGGACGCGGGTTCACAGTGGCGCGACCGTGCCGGATTCCCACCGGACTTCCGTCGCACCCTCGTCATGGTCGACGTGACCATACCGCCTGCGCGCAGGCACCGCCATGGTCCAATCTGCGGGGTGGCGGAACGCGGATTCCTTGGGGCGACAGGGCTCTGGGGTCTCTGATGGAGAAGTGAAGGCAGGGACATGACAGTTCGCGTGATGTTGATCTCACCGGCGATGAACGCCGCGTTGCGGGAGGCCCGATTCGACGGCGACGCTCCCCTGGACCGGTCCGGCCGGGAGCGTGCGCTGGCGGCGGCCGACGCGGTGCCCGTGGCCGGAATCGCGCTGAGCGGCCCCTCCGAGCGGTGCCGCGGGACCGCCGAGGCCCTCGGCCTGGCGGCGCGGACCGAACCGGCTCTGACCGGCTGGGACCTGGCGCGGTGGTCCGGCCGCCGCCTCGACGATGTGGCGGCCGCCGAACCCGCTCAGCTGACCGCCTGGCTCGGCGATCCGTCGGCGGCTCCGCACGGCGGCGAGTCGCTGCGGGACCTGGTCGGGAGGATCGGAGGGTGGCTGGACTCCCTCGGTGGGCCGGACGCACCCGACACGGGCTTTCTCGCCGTGGCCGAGGTAGCCGTCGTACGGGCGGTGGTCGTCCATGGCCTGCGGCTGCCGCTGGAGGCGTTCTGGCGGCTGGACGTCGCCCCGCTGACGCTGACCGGACTCAGCGGGCGGGCGGGCCGGTGGAACGTGGCGCTGGGCCGCCCGCTGACCGCTCCCACGAGCGGCTGAACGCCACTGCGACACCGTCAACGGCCCTCGGCCGGCTGAACGCCACGCACCACCACCGCCAACGGCCCCCAGCTCAGCGAACGCCACCGCGCAGCCCTCGCACCACCCGTCGGACCTCACCGCACGACGCGCTCCCCGGCCTGCCGACCGCTCCCGCGAACCCGAACCGGAAACAGCGCACCGCGAACCACGCAAAGCGAACCGCGAACCACGCGCACCGGCCGACCGGACGTCACGACCCGTCGCTCGCCCGCCAGTCGGGCCGGACCAGCACGGCCGTGGCGACGATGCCGTCCTCGATCCGCCACTGCCCGTGCAGCGTCGTCGGCAGGGCCGGGTCCGTGAGAAGCAGACGTGCGGCGAACGTTCCCTCGGCGGTGCCGGGCCCGCCCTGAAGCCTCTCGCCGCCACCCTGATCCTGCACCCGATGGAACGTCAGATCGGCCTCGATGAAGTCGAGTTCGACTCCCGTGATCGGGTACCAGGTCTTGAAGACACTCTCCTTGGCGCTGAACAGCACACGGTCCCAGTGGATTTCGCCCGTGCCTTCCGGCGCGGGCGGACCGATCCGCTCACGCTCCGCGGGCAGGGTCACCAACTCCCGTACGCCGGTGGGGAGCGGAGCGTGCGGTTCCGCGTCGATGCCCAACGACAGCACGTCCCTCGCACGGGCCAGCGCGGCCGCCCGGTACCCGCCGCAGTGGGTGAGGCTGCCGACGATCCCCTCGGGCCACAGCGGTCGCCCCCGGTGACCGTGGAGCACGGCGACGGGCGGCAGGCCGAGTCCGGCCATCGCGCGCCGGGCGCAGGCGCGGGCCGTCGCGAAGTCGTTCCTGCGTTTGGCCACGCTCTTGGCGATCAGCGCCTCCTCCTCCGGGAAGAGGGTTCCGTCGGCGACGGTCTCCGCGCGGGTGGCCGCGCAGGAGACGTCGGCGGGCAGCAGCCGCTCGATCACGAGGTGCCTCCGGGGGTGCTCCGCCGTGCGGACGGTTCGACGTCGGTGCGGGCCTGTGGGGCGGGTTCGCCCTCGTAGGGGAGGATCTGTCGCAGCAGGCCGCGCGGGTGCCCCCTCTCCCGCCACTCCCTGGGGTAGCCGATGGAGACCTCCTCGAAGCGCACCCCGTCGTACCAGGTCGTACGGGGGATGTGGAGGTGTCCGTAGACGACGGCGGTGACGTTGAAGCGGCGGTGCCAGTCGGCGGTCAGTTCGGTGCCGCACCACTGGGCGAACTCCGGGTACCACATCACCGACGTGGGTTCCCGGACCAGCGGCCAGTGCCCGGCGAGGACGAGAGGTATCTCGGGGTCGTGCTCCGCGAGCCGGCGTCCGGTCGTGGCGACCCGGGCGCGGCACCAGTCGTCCCGCGTCGGGTAGGGGTCCGGGTGCAGGAGGTATTCGTCGTTGCAGACGATGCCGGACTCGTGCGCGACGGCCAGGGATTCCTCCTTCGTGTGCGTTCCCGGGGCCCGGAAGGTGTAGTCGTACAGGAGGAAGAGCGGCGCGATCGCCACCGGTCCGTCCGGGCCCGGCCAGAGCGGGAACGGGTCTTCCGGAGTCGTCACTCCGAGCTCCCGGCACAGCTCGACGAGGTGGTCGTAGCGGGCCTGGCCGCGCAGTTGGACCGGGTCCTTGGGCAGGGTCCACAGCTCGTGGTTGCCGGGGGCCCAGATCACGTGGGCGAAGCGCTCCGCGAGGAGCCCGAGGGTCCACCGGATGTCCTCGGGCGTCTCGGCCACATCGCCGGCGACGATCAGCCAGTCCGCGTCGGACGTCGGGTGCAGGGACTCCACGATGGCGCGGTTGTCGGTCACCGCCGCGTGCAGGTCGCTCACGGCCAGCAGACGGCCCGCGCCCTGCTGTCGGTCCCCGTCGCCGGGGGCGGGAACGGCGGCGGGAGCACCGTGCGGTGCGGGGTCGCTCGGAGGCGTCATGGGCGCTGTCTTCCCGATCTGTCGGCAGTGGTCCGGCTCCGTCCGCACGGTGGGGAGCCGCTGGGAACGTAGCCTCTCACGCTCCCCTCGTGGTTCCCCGGGGTTTCGGACGGCAGGCACGTCGGGCAGGGGATCCACCACATCGGTGACGTTTCGTCAGTTCGCGTCGGCACGGGTTGAGTTCAGTTCGTCCACCGCGCCGAGCGCGTCGCCGACCGTCGTGTAGTCGACGGCGATGAAGGTGACCGGACTGCCGCGTTCCGCCTCGCAGGCCCGGGCCCGCTCCAGGACCCACTCGCGCGCGTTGACGCGACCGGCGTCCAGGCGGCTGCCGCCCGCGTTCGTGATGAAGTGGTTGAGCAGGAAGAGCCGTTTCCCGGTGCCGCCCCGGTGGGGCGCGCACGTCATCTCCGATGGGCTCCGGAAGGCGAACGGGGTCTCCATTCCGTACCGGTAGAAGTTGCGGTACCAGGGTGCCGGGCCGTCGGCCTTCTCGGCGAACACCACCAGGCGCCGGCCGCTGTCGATCATCTCGCCCAGGGTGGGCCACGGGGCGTCCGGGTCCGCCGAGGGGGTGTGCAGGAGGTCCTCCAGGCCGGCGGCGCGGAACGCCTTCTCGGTGTCCTCGGGGCTGATGTCGTCCTGGACGATGAGCGTCACGATCTCGTCGGGGTGGGCGCGCAGCCAGTCGCCGATGTCCTCCAGGGCCGGGACCAGTTCGACGGCCCCGGCGCGGCAGACGCCGTGGCAGAGCCAGAGCCCCTCGCGCGGCGGGTTGGCGCGGTCGATGGCGCCGGAGATCAGACGTCGTTGCTCGGGGGTGAATTCCGGTGAGTCGAGGCGCGCGGCGATGTCCTGCGGGCGCTCCCAGCGGTACGTGTCCAGTTGGAGGGCCCGGACGCCCGTGTTGAGCTGGGTGGTGATGTCGGGGTCCTGGAGGGGGCCGATGAACCGGTCCGCGGTGGTGGACATGGCGTTGTGCGAGGTGAGGTAGGCGGCTTCGTCGTAGCGCAGTTCGCACAGGCGGCTGCTGCCCAGGCACTGGCGGGGTGCGGACGGGCCGAACACGGGCGGCACGAGCAGGACGCCGGCCAGTGCGGCGCAGGCCACGCCCGCCGCGGTCGTCCGCACCGCTGTCGGGGTCGGCATCCGGCCCGGACGCACCAGCAGCGCCCAGCCCGCGCCCGTGAGGAGCACGCCGCCGACGAGAGCCATGAGCGCGGCGCCCAGTCCGGTCGCCGCCGCCTGGTCCACGGCGTTGCGCTGGAGGTCGTCGACGAGCGCGGTGACGCTCGGGGCCCAGGAGGACGGCGGGGTGAGGAGGCGTCCTCCGGAGGCCGACCGGGCCAGGAGCACGACCGCGGCGGCCAGGACGCCCGCGCAGGCGAGCGCCTGCCCCAGCCGCATCAGGCGGCGGGCCGGGGCGGCGGGACCGGTGGACCAGAGCGTCGCGAGGGTGCCCAGGGCGAGGGCGAGGGCGAGCGTCCGGACCAGGGTCAGGAGGCCGATGGCGTCACGGGCCCGCTCCAGGGCCGCGAGGTCGGTCCCGGCGGTGGTCAGGGTGCCGGTGAGGTCCCACGTACCGTCCTGGAGGATCGTACGGAGGTCGGCGGCGGCGGTCCGTGAGCCGTCGGAGAGCGCGGCGGCCGCGGTGGCCGCCAGGGCGGTCGACACGTCTCCCTCCCCCAGGGCCACCTCGATCTCGGGGCGCAGCGCCGGCCGGTCCTGCTCCGGGACCGCCGCGAGGAGGGCGTCGGCGGCGCGGTCGGCCTGGCCCTCGGTGAGCGGCAGCGTGGGCAGGTTCGGGGCGCGGCCCTCCTTGAGCGCGTCGAGCGCCGTGGCGAGGTCGGCGGTGAAGCGTTCGAAGTCCGGCTGTTCGCCGCCCTGGATGCCGGCCACCAGGTCACCGAAGTAGACGCGCGCGAGGTCGGCGAGGTTCTCCAGCACCGGGGCCAGGTCGACGGTCAGCCGGAGTTCGTCGCGGTCGCCGCGCAGATAGCCGGTCACCGCCTCGATCTGCTGGTCGGTGAGGGCCCGGACCGTGGCGGGCGGCAGCACGATCTTGATGTTCGACGTCACCAGCGCCTCGGGCACGGGCAGGTGCGCGAGCAGGTCGCGGGTGACGGGAGAGGTCTCCGGGTCGACGAGCACCTCGCTGTAGAGGCGGTCGTAGGCCGACTCCTCGTCCAGCACCGCCTGGTAGAAGCCGGGTGAGGCGACCGTGGACCGGACGGTCGCGGTCAGGGCGACCGTCGTCACGCACAGGACCGTCAGCAGGAAGGCGAGCACCGGCCCGAGCGGGTTCGCGGGCGGTTCGGCACTCACCCGCCCAGCCTATGCGGAATATCAGCTTTTATGCATGAATGATGAGATTGAGGAGCTGAGGAGCCCGCTGTGCACTCCGTTCACCTGGCCGTGCTGATGACGAGTCACGACCGTCGCGCGCGAACCCTGTCCGCGCTGCGCGCCCTGGAGGAGCAGCGCGGGCTCCCCGCCGGGACGACGCTCGGCGTGCACCTCGTGGACACCGGCAGCACCGACGGTACGCCGGAAGCGGTCAGGCTGCGGCATCCGGCGGTGGAGGTCATGTCGGTGGGCGCGGACGTCTCCCACAACCAGGCGCTGCGCATCGCGAGCCGCAACAGCCGGAGCGGCGGCGGGGGCGGCGGTCCGCTCGGCGGCGCGCCCGGCGGGCCGACCCATGCGTGGACGCATCAGCTCTGGCTCGACGACGGGGTCGAACTGCTCCCGGACGCCCTCGCGAACCTGGTGCGCACGGCCGGGGCGGCCGGGCCCGGGGCCGTCGTCGTGGGCGCGGTGCGGAACGCGTACGGGGACACGGTGTACTCCGGCCGGCGGGGCCGCTCCCTGGCGCTCGTCGAGCCCGCCCAGCACCGGCCCGTGCCCTGCGACACGTACGACGGGCGCGTGGTCCTGGTGCCCCGCGCCGTGTACGACCTCGTCGGGGACCCCGACAAGGTCTTCCGCCACCGGATGGCCGACTACGACCACGGCCGCCGCGCGCGGCGGGCCGGAGTGAGCGCGTTCGTCGCCCCGGGTCACGCCGGTGAGTGCGTGGGCGGGCCGGGCGTTCCCGGGTCCCGGGAGCCGGGGATCGGAGTCCGGGAGGCGCTGCGCCGCGCGACCTCGGTACAGGAGCTGCCGCTCCGCCCGTGGTGGGTGTACTGCCTGCGGCACACCTGGCCGTGGGCGCCGTATCTGATGCTCTCGCCGTACGCGCGCACCGCGGCCCGTGCGACGCTCGGCCGGCTGCGGGGGTGATCACGGGCGGGCGGTGTCAGCTCCGCTCGGCGGCGACCGCGGCGGCGGACCGGCCGGTGGGCGGGGGCGGCACCGTGGGGTGCCTCGCGGCGGTCCTGGCGGAGGCGGAGGCCGTGCCCTTCCCGGGGGCCGGTCCCGTGGCACCCGGCGCGAACGCGGCGGAGGGGATCGCGGCGCCGGTGGTGGAGGCCGTGGTGCGCCGGGCGGCGGTACGGGGCCGGGTCGTGCGGGGCCGGGTCGTGCGGGGCGGGGCGTACGCCGGGATCCTCAGCAGGGCGAACACGGCGGCCACGGTCCCGGCCAGCGGCAGGAGGAGGAACGCGGGGTGCAGCAGGTCCGCGTACACCAGGGTCCCGGTGGCGACGGGCACAGCCGCCCACAGGGCGAGGAGGACCGACGTGCCCGGCACGGTGACGCGGACCCGGCGCAGGCGGTGGGCGATGTGGTCGTCCGTGTCGCGCAGCGGGGAACGCGCGGCGCGGCGGCGGGAGATCAGGACCAGGGCGGTGTCGGCGAGGGCCACCGTCGCCAGGACCGGCAGCGCTGCCCACGCGGTGCGGCCCGGCGGGGCGGCCGCCTGGATCAGCGCGCCGGAGGCGGCCAGCGTGAATCCGATGAACTGCGCACCGGACGCGCCGAGCCGGAGGCGGGCGGGGTGCCAGTTGTGGAGCAGGAAGCCGGCCAGACCCGCCACCAGGGCCGTGGGAAGCAGGGCGAGGGCGGAGTCCTCGCCGAGGGCGGCGCACGCGAGCAGCCCGGCGGCGGTGACCAGGCCGACGGTGGTCAGCAGCCCGTCCACGTGGTCGAGCAGAGCGAAGGCGTTGGTGACGAGGACGATCCAGAGCACGGCCAGGGCGCCCGCCGCCGGTGACAGTCCGGCGAGGCAGACGACGAGGATCGCGGCGGCCGTCTGAACGGGGAGGCGGAAGGCGGCCCGGAACGGCTTCACGTCATGGACGAGACCGAGCGCGGCGGCGATTCCGGCGCCGGCGAGCAGCCCCGCGACGGAGCTCGCGGCGTCGTCCGCCGCGCCGAGCCACAGGGCCCCGCCGGCCGCCGCGCCGACGCCGAGCACGACCGTCGCACCGCCTGCCGCGCGCAGCGCTTCGGCCCGTGGCGCACGTCCGCCCGGTTCGTCCGGGGCGTGGGGGCGGAGCGCCGCACGGCGGGCGACCTTGGCGAGTGCGACCGTGATGAACAGCGCGGCCACACCGGAGGCGATGATCCCCAGCACGTTCACCTGCCCTGCCTTTCCTCGTTCGTGACCTGCGGCGCACGATGCCGGGCGGCCGGTGGAACGGCGGCCGCCCGGCGCCGGGCCGGTTGCGGGTCGGGGACATGGAACGCCACGCGGGTGGCGTTTCTCCCCAACCTACGGGCCAATGCCCTCATTCACCCTAAATAACACGAAAAGGGGCATGTATTGTTCTGCTGCCCCACTGCCGTCCGACTGCCACCGGGCTTCGGCAGGGCGCGGGTCGACCGGTCCTCGGCCCTCAAAGAGGCTCCACGGGAACGCGGTTGGGAGAGAGAGCGGCCGGAGGGATCGTCAGCCTCCGAGGCCTCGCCCGGCGTTGCGCTCGGCGGCGGCATGCCACCACCCCGGCGGAGAGGGACCGGTGACCACGGCGGAGGGCTGGTCGGGGTGCAGGCCCACGACGCGCAGCGCGTCCGCGTGGACACGGACGACGTACCGGCCGCGCCAGTGCCCGTCCGTCGGCGCCGCAGAGGAGATCGAAGCGGACGAGATTCCCGGCGAAGGGCATCCAGTCGACGCCGCGGTCCCGCAGTCAGGCGCGGAGGGCCGCCGGGGGCCGCGGACCGCCCGGCAGGTTCTCGTACGACACGACGGCCACCCACTCGGCGACCGGCCCGCTCTCCGCCTTCTCCGCACGCATGGCGTCGAGCGTGGCGTCACCTCGCGGCGCGGGCGTCCCGGCCGTCCACGAAGGTCGCGACGATCTCGATGTCCCCGATCCGCGAGGGGTCCACGCGGTGCGGGTCGTCGCCCAGCACCACCAGGTCGGCGCGCATGCCCGGCGAGAGGGCGCCCGCCGACCCCTCCCAGCGGCAGGCGTGGGCGCCGGCGACCGTGTAGGCCCGCAGCGCCTCGTCGACGGTGACGGCCTCGTCCGGGCCGACGAGGCGGCCCGACACCGAGGCGCGTTCGACCATGAACTGGATCGCCCGCAGCGGTGAACCGTCCGCGACGGGGCGGTCCGAGCTGCCGACGAGGGCGACCCCGTGGTCCAGGAAGCTCCGGCCCCGGTACATCCAGCCCTCCCGCTCCTGACCCATCACCGTCGCGTAGTCGTCGCCGAAGTGGCGCAGGAAGGCGGGCTGGACCACCGCGCTCACACCGAGCCCGGCGAACCGGGGCAGCTGGTCGGGGCGGATCAGCCCCGCGTGTTCGATGCGGTGGCGCGCGTCCGGGCGGGGGCGCAGTTTCTGGGCCCGCTCCAGGGCGTCCAGGGCGAGGTCGGCGGCGCGGTCGCCGATGGCGTGGACGGCGAGCTGCCAGCCCGCGAGGTGCCCGTCGACGATGAGGCCGGCGAGGCGGTCGGGGTCGTCCTGGAAGCGCCCGACGTTGTCGGGCGTGCCCTCGTACGGGGAGGTGAGGGCCGCCGTGCGCGCCATCATCCCGCCGTCGGTGTAGATCTTCAGGGCACCCAGGGACAGCCAGTCGTCGCCGAATCCGGTGCGCACGCCGAGATCCAGGGCCCGGGGGAATCCGTCGTCGGCGTGGGTGGCACGGGGGCGCAGGGTGTCACCGGATGCCATGAGCTGGATGCGCAGGGGCAGTCGGCCGCGGTCCCGGAGCAGCTGGTAGGCGCCCAGTTCGACGGGGCTGTGACCGAGGAGGCCGCCGCCTATGCCCGCCTCGGCACAGGCCGTGATGCCCTCGTCGAGGCAGGCGCGGGCGGCGAGCCCGATCGCGTCGGCCAGTTCTTCCTGGGAGTAGGGCAGCCGCAGCCGGCGGGCGGCGGTCATGGCGCTCTCGGCGAGGAAGCCGTTCTCGTGCGGCGTCCCGTCCGGCAGCAGCTCCAGCACGGCGGTGTTGACGACACACGCGTGCCCGGAGTCGTGCATCAGGAAAACCTTGCGGCCGTGGCCGACCCGGTCCAGTTCGGCCGCGGTCAGGTGCCGGCCCAGGGCCCTCTGGTCGTAACCGGCGATGTCCACCCAGGCGCCGGAGGGGGCCGGCCGCCGGGCCGCAGCGTCCACGACGGCGAGGATGTCCTCGACCCGCTCGCACGGGGCGACGCTCGGCGTCACGGCCTTCAACCCGGCCCAGGCCAGGTGGACATGGCTGTCGATGAAGCCGGGCAGCACGGTGGCGCCGCCCAGGTCGAGGACCTCGCGGGCGGGCAGGGAGGTCACGGCCTCGTCCACACCGACGACCCGGCCCCGCCAGATGCCCAGGTCGTGGGCGACGGGGCGGCGGGGGTCCATCGTGAGGATGCGCGCGTTCGTCAGTCGCGTACAGAGCATGGGCAGTCCGTCCGTCGAAGTTTCGGGGGGCCGGCGCGGGATCTCCCGGAGCCGTACGGCCGCGAGGGCCTCGCCGCCGAGAGCTCCCCGCCGTCCGCCGGAATGTAGCGCCGGGGCGCGGCGGGCACCATCGGTCCCCCGGTCGGACGCGGGGCGGAGAAGGGCGCGGCATGACGCACACCGACCTTCAACAGCCGATCGGTCAAGGGTGTTTACGGACAGCCGCCACGCCGACGGGCTCAACTGGCACGGCGAAGAAGCACCGTTGTTTTCTTAGGTAAGCCTTGCTTTACTTGTGCGCCGGTTGATCGTTCTCCCGAGAAGCCTCGGATCCGCCGTCGCACCCGAAGGCGCCGCGACGGCACCCCGAGCCGCTTCCTCCACCACGAGGGCGATCACCTCGTGATCGCCACCGGAGCCGACGCCCGCTCCGGCCGCGCCCGCGGCCCGGCGATCACGCGCGCACGGACCGCGGGCGGCCACGAGCCGCCCGCGGCCGAGCACTTCACCTCGATGGGCGGCCATGACACCGGCCGCCCCTGACGATCGGGACCCCACCCATGCGTACCGCACGTGCCCGGCACTACCTCATGTGCCGGCCCACCTACTTCGACGTGGTCTACTCCATCAACCCGTGGATGGACCCGACGAAGCCCGTCGACACCCCCTTGGCCATCGCCCAGTGGGAGCGACTGCGCGAGGTCTACCTGAACCTCGGGCACACCGTGGACACGATCGACCCCGTCCCCGGCCTCCCCGACATGGTCTTCGCGGCCAACGGCGCGACCGTCGTCGACGGGCGGGCCCTCGTCGCCCGGTTCCGCGACGCCGAGCGCATCGCCGAGGGCCCGGCCTACCGCGACTGGCTGCACGACAACGGATACCCGCAACCGCGCACGGCCGCGTTCGTCAACGAGGGCGAGGGCGACTACCTCCTGGCCGGCGACCGGCTGCTGGCGGGCACCGGGTTCCGCAGCGATCCCCGCTCCCACGACGAGGCGCAGGAGTACTTCGGACGCCCGGTGATCGGGCTGACGCTCGTCGACCCCGACTACTACCACCTGGACACCGCCCTGACCGTGCTCGACGAACAGACGGTCGCCTACTATCCGGCGGCCTTCTCCCCCGGCAGTCTGGCCGTGCTGCGGCGGCTGTTCCCGGACGCCCTCCTCGCCTCCGCCGCCGACGCGGCCGCGTTCGGGCTGAACGCGACATCGGACGGATACAACGTGGTGCTGCCGCAGAACGCGACGGATCTGGCCGGCCGGCTGCGCGAGCGCGGGTTCCGCCCGGTCGGCGTGGACCTCTCGGAGCTCCTCAAGGCGGGCGGCAGCGTGAAGTGCTGCACCCTGGAGCTGCGCCGGGGCGCCTGAGCGGACGGCCTCCCCACGAGAATTCCGTGGGGAGGCCGCCGGTGCGTCGATACGGTGGCACGCATGACCACCGAGCCGAGGACCTTCCCTCCCCGCACCCTGTCCGCGGTCAAGGCCGTGTACGCCCGGCAGGCCGGCTGCCCGTCCTCCTTCGCCCTGGCGGTGGCGGACTTCGAACCCCGCGCGGAGGGAGTGCGGTTCGGGACGGCGGACACGTGCACGGTGCCGGGCTGGCCGGACGCCCGGGTCACCGAGTTGCAGGAGGCCTTCGGCTCCGGCGTGCGCGAGGAGCTGGAGGAGTTCGCGACGCTGAACCCCGGCACCACGGTGGCGGTCGCGGTCGTCCTGCGGTCCATCAAGGTGCACGAAGTGGACTCCCACCCCCGCGCGTTCCGGCAAGTGGGGCGACAAGCCGTCCAGAACGCGTTGGCGGCGGCGTACGGACCGCCGTCGACACCTTGGCCGAGGCTGTCCTGAGCCCGCGCCCCGACCCCCACCGGCCGGCCGTACGTGGCCCGCGATGACCAGGACCGCCTCCATCGCCGCCGAGCGACCGCCCGGGATGGTTAGGGTAACCTAACTTCATGCCGACCGCCGCCTCCCGCCACCCGCACGTCGAGGCCACCTCGACGGCCTCGCAGGCCTGGGCCGAACCCCCGGCCGGCGGGGCCGAGGTGGCCGAGCCGTATCTGCTCACCACCGCGGTGTTCGACGACTCCGAACCGACAGGGCCGGTGACCTCGGGCGTGCACACGCACACCGACGCACTGCTGGTCTGGCCGCACACCGGCTCGATCACCCTGCGCACCCGCGCCACCGTGCGCCGGCTGCTCCCGGGGCAGGGCGCCTGGCTTCCCCCCGGCACGCCGCACGCGGCCTCCCACGAGGCGGGCGGCATCAGCTGCTACACCTACGTGGCGCGACGGGCCGTCCCGCCGGGGTGGTCCGCCGCCCGCCCGATGCGGGTGGGCCGCGCGCTCCAGGAGATGCTGCTGCACCTCGACGCGACCGCGATGCCCGACGACCTCCGGCTGCGGACGCAGCGCGTCGTCATCGAAATGCTGGAGGAGGACACCCTTCCGGCGATCGAGGTGCCCGTGCCGGAGGACCGGCGCATCCAGGTGCTGGCGGACGACGTCATGCGCGACCCGGAGAGCGACCTCTCCGTGGAGGGCTGGGCGGCCAGGCACGCGCTGAGCGTACGCACCGTCACCCGGACGTTCAGCCGCGACGTCGGCATGCCGTTCGCCCGGTGGCGCTCACTGGTCCGCATGTCCGCCGCCACGGCCCTGCTCGCCCAGGGGCACCCGGTCAACCTCGTGGCCCACCGCAGCGGTTACGCCACCACCAGCGCGTTCTGCGCGGCCTTCCGCCGGGTCACCGGCGCCAGCCCGACGGAGTACCTGCGCGAGCAGGCCGCTCCGGCGCCGGCCGCCCGCTGACCCCCGGCCGCCCGCCGCCTCCGACCACCGCGACGCCGCGGGCTGAGGCCCATCCGCAGGGTGGCCGATTCGCGACACACCCTGGCCGGTACGCGACCCCTGAACGACTCCGGCCTTCCTAATGTCTCTCCAGGTGAGGGTTGCCTTACCTCGGAATCAAGGAGAGACATGTCGATATTCATCCCGGCCCGACGCGGGCCGGGCGCCCTGGTCCGCGCCCTGACGGTGGCGGTCGCCGCGGTCGTCGTCCTGGCGGGCTGCGGTGGCACCACGTCCGGCTCCGACGCCCCGGAGGCGAAGTCCGGGGGGAAGTCGGCCGCGTTTCCCGTGACCATCGAGCACGGCCACGGAAGCACGACGATCAAGCAGAAGCCGAAGCGCGTCGTGGCGGTCAGCTGGATGTCCCTGGACGTGGTCGCGGCACTCGGCACCGTGCCCGTCGGCGTGGACAAGCAGTGGGGCGGCGACAAGCAGGGCTACACCCCGTGGTTCCGCAGCACGGTCGAGAAGCTCGGCGGGCCGCTGCCCGAGACCCTCAACTACGGTGACGCGGGCGAGATCGACTTCGAGCAGATCCTCGCGCTGGAACCCGACCTGATCGTCGGCCTGTACTCCGGCATCTCCGACGTCGACTACAAGCGGCTCTCCCAGATCGCCCCGACCCTCCCCTATCTCAAGAAGCCGTGGGACGGCGGAACGTGGCAGGAGATGACCCGGACCATCGGCACGGCTCTGGGCGAGACCGGCAAGGCCGAGAGCCTCGTCACCGACGTCCAGGGGCAGCTGGCCGGGGTGGCGAAGGACCACCCGGAGTTCAAGGACACCACGTTCGCCTACGGGCTGGCCCTCGCGCCCGGCTCCACCGACCTCGGCCTCTACATCGACTACGACGCCCGGGTCCGCCTCCTCACCGAGATGGGCTTCGAGAACACCCCCTCGATGGAGAAGATCGCCTCCACCGTCAAGGGCACCAACTGGTACGGCGGCATCAGCCTGGAGAAGCTCGACACGATCGACGCCGACATCTTCGTCGCCTGGGCCAACGGGGCCGAGGAGGTCGAGCACACGCTGAAGGACCCGCTCTTCACCCGCTGGAAGCCGATCGCCGAGCGCAAGTACGCCTTCGTCCAGGACGCCACCATGGGCATGGCCACCAGCGGCCCCTCGGTGCTCTCCATCCCGTGGGCGATCGACCGTTACGTCCCCCTGCTCGCCGACGCCGTGGCGGGCCGGGGCACCGCCGGCGCGGGCTCCTGAACCCCGTCCCCGCTCCGCCCAGGTGACGCCCTCCCCCAAGGACAACCATGACGACCGCCCCGCCCACGGGTGACCTCACCGCCGCCGAGCGCACCGCGCCGGGCCCGCGCGACGACGCGGGCCCGGCCCGGCGCCACCGGCACCGGCCGCTGATCCTGCTCACCGCCGCCGCCCTGCTCCTCGTCGTCGCCGTCCTCAGCGTGATGATCGGGGCGCGCGCCATCGCACCCGGCACCGTGTGGGACGCGCTGCTCCACTTCGACGACTCCGACGAGCACGTCATGGTGCGCGAACTACGCGTCCCGCGCACCGTGATCGGGCTGGTGACCGGCGCGGCTCTCGGCCTCAGCGGCGCGCTGATCCAGGCGTTCACCCGCAATCCCCTGGCCGACCCCGGCATCCTCGGCGTCAACGCGGGGGCGAGCCTCGCGGTGACGTTCGCGGTCGCCGTGCTCGGATACACGGCCGCCGGACAGTTCATCTGGTTCGCCCTGGGCGGGGCGTTCGGGCTGACCGTTCTCGTCTACGCCCTCGGCTCGATCGGGGCGGATCGCGGCACACCGGTCAAACTCACCCTGGCGGGGGTCGCGTTCACCGCCGTGTGCGGCGGATTCACCAGCGCCATGGCGCTCAAGAGCACGACCACCTTCGACGTCATGCGCTTCTGGGGCGTCGGCTCCATCGGCGGGCGGTCGCTGGACATCCTGCCGGTCGCCCTGCCGCTCATCGGCGCCGGTCTCCTGCTCGGGCTGCTCAGCGCGGGGGCGCTCAACGCCCTCGCGCTCGGCGACGACATCGCCCGCTCCCTGGGTACGCGCCTGGCGGTGACCAGGGTCTCGGTGGTCCTGGCCGTCACGCTGCTGGCCGGAACAGCGGTCGCCGTCGCCGGTCCGATCTCGTTCGTCGGGCTCATGGTGCCGCACATCGTGCGCTGGTTCGTGGGGCCCGACCAGCGCTGGATCCTGCCGGTCACCGTCATCGTCGCCCCCGCCTTCCTGCTGACCGCCGACATCATCGGCCGGGTGGTGCTGCCCTCCGGGGAGCTGCGGGTCGGCCTCGTCACGGCGCTCGTCGGCGCCCCCGTCCTCGTCGCCCTCGTCCGGCGGCGGAAGGTGAGCACCCTGTGAGCACCCGCACCGCGTCCCAACCGCCCCGGACCGCGCCGCCGACCGCCGGGGCCGCACGGACGCGGGGTCCGGTCCGACCGCCCGGCAAGGTCGGCTCCGGCCGGGCCACCTGGACCCTGCGGCGCGGCGGGGTGGCGCTGCGCGTGGACCGGCGGGCCTTGTTCGTCTGCGCCGTCCTGGCCGTCGTGGTCGCCGCCCTGGGCGTCCTGACCCTGGGCTCCGGGTCGATCAGCCTGACGCCCCTCCAGGTGCTGTCCGCCCTCCTCGACCCGGACGCCGACCCCCGGGCCCGCCTCGTCGTGGTGACCTGGCGGCTGCCGAGGCTGCTGTTCGCCGTGGTGTGCGGAGCGGCCCTCGCGATCAGCGGCGCCCTGTTCCAGTCGCTCACCAAGAATCCGCTCGGCTCCCCCGACGTCATCGGCTTCGCCTCCGGTTCGTACGCGGGCGCGAGTGTCGTGATGCTCCTGCTCGGCACGGCCAACTACCTGGCGGTGGCGTCGGGTTCCCTGATCGGCGGGGCCCTGACGGCACTGCTGGTGTACCTGCTGGCCTACCGCGGCGGGCTGCGGCCGTTCCGGCTGATCATCGTCGGCATCGCCGTAGGCGCGTTCCTCGGCTCGCTCACGTCGATGCTGCTCCTCTCCGTCAGCCCGCAGCAGGCGATGCTCGCGGCCACCTGGGGCGCCGGTTCCCTCAGCGGGCTCGGCTTCGACCAACTGCGCGCGACCGCAGCCGTGTTCGCCGTTCTGCTGATCGGCTCCGCCCTCGTCGTACGGCCCCTGGTCCATCTGGAGATGGGGGACGACGCCGCCGTCGCGCTGGGAGTGCGTGCCCAGCGCGCCCGGCTGACCGCCACCGTCGTCGGCGTGGCGCTCACCGCGCTGGTGACCGCGGCGGCGGGCCCGATCGCCTTCATCGCCCTCGCCGCTCCGCAGATCGCCCAGCGTCTGACCCGGAGTCCGACCACCCTGCGCATCGTCCCCGCCGCCCTCGCCGGGGCGGCCGTCCTGGTCGGCGCGGACTACCTGGCCCAGCGCATCGACCTGCCGGTCGGCGTCGTCACGGTGTGCGTCGGCGGCGCCTACCTGGCCTGGCTGCTCGCCCGCCAGTACGCGGGCCGCCGCCGATGACCGCCCGGCGGACGCCTCCACCCGCGCGGCCCACCCCTTTACCTCCCGAGGAGCGACCTGTGAGCACCACGATCCCGGCGGCCCGGCCCCCGGCAGCGGACCACCCGGGGAAGGGCCTCGGGCCCCGCGCGCCCGAGGCGGGCCAGGAGCCCGAACCCGCCTCCGTACAGGCGCTGTTCCGTACCGCGCTCGTGCGGGACGGTCGCGGCCTGCGGCTCGGTCTCACCACGGCCGCGTTCATGGTCCATCAGCTGTGCGAGGCCCTGGTGCCGGTCCTCGTCGGGGTCGTCATCGACCGGGCGCTCGCCCCTTCCGACGGCCCGGCCCTCCTCGGGTGGCTGACCGTGCTCGCCGGGGTGTTCACGCTGCTGTCCCTGTCGTACCAGCGGGCCTCGTCCGCGATGGTGACCGTCTACGGATACGGCGAACAGGCGCTGCGCCTGCGGACGATGGCCAGGCTGCTGGACCCGCGCTCGCTGCGGAGGCCGCCCGGGGCGGGCGAGGCGCTCTCGTTGGTCTCCTCCGACACCTACCGGGTCGCCGGGGTCTCCTGGAGCGTCGTCCAGCAGGCGTCCACGATCACCGCCATCCTGACGGCGTCGGCCGTCCTGGTGCTGATCTCCCTCCCGCTCGGCGCCGGGGTGATCGCCGGCACCGTCCTGCTGCTGCTGGTCATGCGCCGGATCTCGATGCCGCTGGAGGCACGGGGGCTGGCCGAGCAGAGCTCGGCGGCCCGGGCCGGTGACGTGGCCACGGACATGATCACCGGCCTGCGGGTGGTCACCGGCATGAACGCCCGCGCCGAGGCGGCCCGCCGCTACCGCGTCGCGAGCCAGGAGTCGCGCCGGGGCGCCGTCGCCGCCGCGCGGTCGGTACTGACGTACTCCAGCGTGAGCCTCCTGCTGTCCGGGCTCTTCCTGGCCGTGCTCGCCACCGCCTCCGGACATCTCGCTCTCGACGGCGGCATCACGATCGGTCAGCTCGTCACCGTCCTGGGCCTCGCCCAGTACCTCCAGGGCTCGCTCGCCCACGTGGGCACCTTCGCCTCCAACTGGATCCACAAGCGCGCCTCCGCCCGCCGGCTCAGCGACCTCATCAACGAACCGCCCCTGATCGACGCCGCCCCCGGCCCCCGGGGCGGCCGGCCCGGGGATCCGGCCGACCCCACCGCCCCGGCGCTGCTCTGGCACCCGCCCGGCCACGACGAGCCGGTGCGGCTGGGGCGCGGCGAGCTCGTCGGCGTCGTGCCCGGCCGGCCGGGCACGGCCCGGGATCTCGCCGACCGGCTCGGCTACCGCGTGCCGCTCGCCCGCGGTGAACTCCTGGTGGGCGGCGTCGACGCGGTCGAGCTGGGGCCGGAGCGGGTACGGGAGTTGATCGCCGCGCCGCCCCACCACGGCGCGGTGTTCTCCGGCACGCTGCGGTCGAACCTCGTCCCCCCGGGCGGTGACCCGGACCCCGCCGTGCTGCGGGCGACGATGCTCGACGACGTGATCGAGGACATCGGCGGGGACGGGCGCGACGTCGGCGAACGGGGACGCAAGCTCTCCGGCGGGCAGCGCCAGCGGCTGCTGATGGCCCGGGCGCTGCACACCGGGGCGGAGGTCGTGGTCCTCGACGAGCCGACCACCGCCGTCGACCCGGCGACCGAGCAGCGCATCGCCGAGGGCCTGCGTGCCCTGCCCACGACCACGCTGCTGGTCACCACCAGCGGCATCCTGCTCTCCGCCTGCGACCGGGTCGTCGACCTGTCGGCGGAAGCCGGCACCGCTCCGTGTGCCACCACTGCCGCCGCCACTTCGGGCACGGCGTACGACACCACCTCCGGCACCGCTCCCGCCACCGACCGCCACGAACCGAACGGAGCCCCCCGGTGACCCCGGCACCCGCCACCCTCCCCATCGCCGATCCCCGCCGGACCCGGCGGGAACTGCTGCGCCGCCTCGGCGCCCACCGCCTCCGGCTCTGCGCGGCGCTGGGGACCCTCCTCGCCGGAACGGCGGTGACCCTCGCCACCCCGCCCCTCCTCGGCTCCCTCGTCGACGCGGTCGCCGAAGACTCCGGGACGGGCCGGGTGACCACGCTCGGCCTCGCCCTGCTGGTCGTCGCGGCCACCGGCGCCGCCCTCGCCCTCCTGGGCGGGCGCATGCTGGTCGCCCTGGTCCAGGACGTCCTGGCGGCGCTGCGCGAGGACGTGTTCACGACCGCGATCGGGCTGCCCGTCGACCTCGTGGAGTCCTCGGACAGCTCGGACGTGGTCTCCCGGGTGACCCGCGACGTCGAGGCCGTCTCGGAGGCCGCGTCCGACGTCCTGCCCGAGGTGACCGGCGCGGCCTTCACCATCGGTCTGAGCCTGGTCGGGCTCGCGGTCCTCGATCCCCGCCTCGCCCTGGCAGGCCTGGTCTGCCTCCCCGTCCACGTCCTGGCCACCCGCCGCTTCCTCGCCGGCACCCACCAGGTGTACGGGGACATCCGCGGGCTGGAGTCCGCACGCGGGCAGAGCGTCATCGAGGCGGTGCACGGCGCGGAGACCATTCGCGCGTACGGAACCCAGGGCACGCACCTGGCCGAGCTGTCCGAGCGGGGCGAGCGGGCCATCGAGCGGCAGCGCGACGGCGTACGGCTGCGCAACCGCTTCACGGGGTGGCTCAACGCGGCGGAGTTCCTCGGCCTGGCCGCCGTCCTCGCGACCGGGTACGCGCTGCTCGGCGCGGGGGCGATCTCGCTCGGCGCGGCCACCGCCGCCGCCCTCTACTTCCACCGCCTGTTCGGACCGGTGGGCGCGCTCCTGGGCAGTCTGGACGACATCCAGCGGGCCACGGTGGGCTTGGCCCGTCTGGTCGGGATCACCGACCTGGCCGACCGGCGGGACGACGCGACGGCCGTGCCGCGCGCGGCGCGCGCCCCGGGCTCCCCGGAGATCGCGGTGCGGGACGTCTCGTTCTCGTACGACGGAGTGCGCCCCGCGCTCAGCGAGGTGACCCTGACCGTGCCGGCGGGCGCCAGCGTCGCGCTCGTGGGCGCGAGCGGCTCGGGCAAGTCCACGCTGGCGCGGCTGATCGCGGGCCTGGGCGAACCCACCGGCGGCCGGATCACCGTGGGATCGTCCGCCGGGGCGCCCGCCGCCCGGTATCTGGTGACGCAGGAGGTCCACCGGTTCGGCGGCACCCTCGCGGACAATCTCCGGCTGGCCCGCCCCGGGGCGTCCGACGAGGAACTCCGCGCGGCGCTGCGCGCGGTGGGGGCCGGCTGGGCGGAGGCCCTGGAGTCCGGCCCCGACACCGTGCTCGGCCCGGGCGGGGCGCCCCTGGACGACGGCGCGGTCCAGCATCTGGCGCTGGCCCGCGTCCTGCTGGCCGATCCGCCCGTGGCCGTGCTCGACGAGGCCACCGCCGAGTCCGGGGCGGGGGCGGGCGATCTGCTGCGGACGGCGCTCGCCCGGGTGACCCGGGGCCGGACCAGTGTGATCGTCGCCCACCGTCTGGACCAGGCGCGCGACGCGGACCGTATCGTGCTGCTCTCCGGCGGCCGGGTCGCCGAAGAGGGCACCCATGACGAACTGCTCGCGCACGGCGGCGAGTACGCCGCACTGTGGCGGGCGTACAGCCGGGGTGCCGGCTGAGTCCGAGGACGCCGATCGGCCCTTGGCGCAGGTGTCCGGGCCCCGGCGTGATGCGTGGCGCCGGACCGGTGGGCCGAGCGCGGCTCACCACCCGGACCCCACCTCGGCTGTCCTCACGGCGGACCGCCGGCCGCTCCGCCTCAGCAGCGGTCCGGTACTCGGCGCAGGGAGCGGATCGGGCGGGCGGCCAGCAGAGCGGTGGCGGTGAGGAAGGAGACGACGACGCCGACCAGGAGCACCTGGTCGGTGCCGAACGCGCCGACGGCGGGGCCCGCCAGCGCGCTGCCGATCGGGTACATGCCAACAGAGCCGGCGACCTCGTAGGCGTGGATGCGGTTGAGCATCTCGCCCGGTATCTGGGTCTGCACGCTGGTGGCCCACATGACGCCCCAGACACCGATCCCGGCCCCGACCGCGACCTGGGCGGCGGCGAGCGCCCAGACCGGCAGTCCGAGCACGATGCCCAGCGGGTACAGCGGGTACGCCAGCATCGCCACCGCACCGGCGGCGAGCGGTCGTCGGGGCTTGTAGCGGATCGCCAGCAGGCCACCGATCACGGTTCCGGCGCCCAACGCCGCGTTGAGCAGGCCGAAGGACCGCGCGCCGTGTTCGGGCACGATGGCACCCGCGGCGACCGACAGTTGCGGCCCCCAGGCGAGCACCGCGTAGAACATCCAGATCACGATCACGCCCCAGAGCCAGCTACGGGCGCGGAACTCCCGCCAGCCGACCGCCAGGTTGCGCCACAGGCCCTCGCCCGGCGGCGGGGCGGGGACCGTTCCGAGCCGGAGCGCGAGAAGGCAGACCGCGCTGGTCCCGTAGGCGACGGCGGAGATCGCCATCACCCAGCCGGTGGATCCGAACCCGACGAGGACGCCCGCCAGCGCGGGGCCGCCGAGTCCGGTGATCGCCTCGGAGGTACGCAGCACCCCGTTGGCGCCCTGCACGTCCCGGGATACCAGCGGGACGGTCGAGGAGGCGCCCGGCTGGAACAGTGCGTTGGCGGTCCCGGCCACCACCAGCAACGCGTACAGCTGCCAGAGGTGGTCGATGCCGTGGACGAACAGGAGGGCGAGCATGACGTGGGCGGCGAGGTTGGCCAGATCCGCGATGATCATCATCCGGCGGGCGGTGAACCGGTCGGCGAGCACACCGCCGAACAGCACCAGGCCCGCGAACGGGGCGACCAGGAAAGCCATCGAGTAGCCCGCGGCGTCCAGACCGTACCCGTCGAGGAGCAGACCGGCGGCGACGGCGACCGGCAGCATGGCCCAGCTGAGCAGACCGGCGCTGCGGGCGACGAAGTAGTACCGGAAGTTGCGGGACCAGATCGCGGGCTCCCCCGGTGGCGGTGCCCCGGCGGTCCCGCCGGTCATCGGCGGGGTCGCGACCACCGTGGCGTGTTCTGCCGGGCGTTCTTCCACGGCCGTTCAGCCCTTCCGTCGTCGGTGGTGCTCGTCGGCTCCGCGCGGCGGTGACGAGCGGTGTCGCGCGGCGAGTTCCGCTCGCAGGGCGGCGTTCTCCTCTTCCAGCCTCGCCAGGCGGTCATGGACCGGTCCCAGGGCGTCGGAGAGTTCGCGTCGGGTGAAGCGGGGCGTGATGTGGTTGGGGCAGTTCCAGGCGACGGCCTCGACCCGGACGGTGACGAGTTGTTCGACCCTGCCTTCGGTGCGCGGCGAGTCCAGGCGTTCGGCGAGTACGGGGTTCTCGTCGGCGGGTACGGCGGTGGCGCGGCCGAAGAGTTTGAGGCGGGTCTGCCGGGCGTGGTCGAGGAAGAAGAGCGCGACGCGGTCGTTGCCGCGCACGTTGCCGGTGGTGATGTACTGCCGGTTGCCGCGGACGTCCAGATAGCCGAGGGTGTGCTCGTCCAGGACGTGGACGAAGCCCGGTGGTCCGCCGCGGAACTGGATGTACGGCCAGCCGGTCTCACCGACGCTGGCGAACAGGAAGCCGTCGAGGCTTCGGATGAAGTCGGTCGCGGCGGCGGTCAGGGGCTCCGCCTCTCCGGCCGGCTCCCGCAGGCGGCGGCCGACCGCCGTGGCGCTGCCCATCTCCTGCTGGACCCGACGCACTGCCGAGGTGTGTGCGAGTCGGTCGTACCGGCTCATGCGGGGCTCCTGTCGATCGGCACGTAGGGAGGTTGGTGGTCTCGCGGTGCCGCAACGTTACGATTCCCGCCTGGCCGCGCTCCTCCAGTCCGGCCAGAGGGAGGGGAGCGCCGACGAAACCGGCAGCGACTGAGGAAACCTGCGTTGACCTGCCTGTCTGCCGGTCGTTGCCGACCTAGCCCCGGGAACCGGCAGAAGAGACCGAACTGCCGGAGCAGTTGCCCTCCCCTCTCTCCTGTCTGCGTTCCTGTCCGTCGACGCTCCGGATGAGTTCGCGCGCCCGGGCGTGGTCGAGCCGTCGGCGTGCGGCGTGCGCTTCCTCGCCGCTGGCCAGTTCACGGGCGTAGGCGTGCAGCAGGACGTCCAACTCGAAGCGACCGAACGCCCGTTGACGCACCAGATGGGCGTCCGCCAGGCCCACCAGGACTCGGGCCACCGCGGCCGGTGTCGAGTCCGCCAGGGCCGCGGCGTCCTCCAGGGTGACCTCGTGGCCCGGCAACAGGCCGAGGAGCCGGAACATCCGCCGCGCACCGGCCGGAAGCGCACGGTAGGAGAGGTCGAAGGCGGCCCGCACGGCCGAGCTCCGGTCTCCTTCGATGTGCAGTCGGCCGATGAGGCCCTCGCCCTCCAACTCGGCGCAGTGGTCGGCGATACGGGCGTTGCCGGCCACCAGGTTGGCGGCGGCGATCCGGATGGCCAGGGGCAGACCGCCGCACAGCGCCACGAGCCTGCGGGCCGCCTCCTTCTCGGCCGCGACGTTGCACGCCCCGACGATGCTGCTCAGCAGCCGGCAGGCCTCGTCCGGGCCGAGCGCGTCCAGGGCGATGCGGCGCGCGCCGTCGCCGGAGACCAGCCCGGAGAGCTCACCCCGGCTGGTGATCACCACCGCGCAGCCGCGGGCGCCCGGGATGAGCGGTCTGACCTGCTCGGCGTCGCGCGCGTTGTCCAGCACGACCAGCAGGCGCCGGTCGGCCAGCAGCGTACGGTACAGGGCCGCGGCCTCGTCCTCGTCCTCGGGCAGGTCGTGGGACCGGACTCCGAGTGCCCGGAGGAACTGTGCGAGGACGTCGCCGGGGCGCAGGGCCGGGAGCCGGGAGTATCCCCGCAGATCGATGAACAGTTGTCCGTGCGCGAAGTGTTCGCGACGCGCGTGCGCCCAGTGCGTGGCGAGGGCGGTCTTGCCGATCCCGGGCGCGCCGACCACGACGGCCAGGCGCGAGCGCCGCGCCGGATCGGACAGGACGAGGGTGTCCAACACCCGCGTCTGGGAACGCCGTCCGACGTAGGCGTCGGCCACGGCGGGCAGTTGGCCCGGGATCGGGTGGGCGATCGCCGTCCGTCCGGCCGAGGCCGAGTCGTCGAGGCGCTGCGTGCGCGGCAGTTGCCCGCGCAGCACTCGAAGGTGCGCCTCGCTGACCTCCGGGCCGGGCTCGATGCCGAGTTCCTCGTCGAGCCGGTCGCGCAGACGGCCGAACACGTCGAGCGCGGCGGCCTGTTCCCCGCTGTCGGCGAGGCCGAGGATCAGCCGGGCGTGCAGGCCCTCGTGCAGCGGCTCGGTGTTCACCAGGGCCGCCAGGACCGGGACGGCTTCCCCGGAGCGGCCGAGCAGCAGCGCCGTGTCGGCGTGCAGCAGCGCCGCCCTGACCCGGCGCTCGTCGGCCGCCACCGCGGCCGGATGCCGGCGCAGCACCGGGTCCGCGTCCGCGAGGACGGGGCCCCGCCAGCAGCGCAGTGCCCCCGTCAGCGACGTGAACAGGGCCTCCCGGTCCTGCACCCGGTGCGGCCGCTGCGCCTGGGTCAGCCCTTCGTCGAAATGGCCGAGGTCGATCTGGTTCCGGGACACCTCCAGCCGGTAGCCGGTGGGTGTCCGGGCGATGGCCTGCGGCGGAGCGCTCCGCGGGTCACCCGTGGCCAGCAGCCGGCGGGCCTGGCTGACGTAGGTGTGGATCAGGCTCGGGTGGGAGTGGGGCGGCCCGGACGGCCAGAGGATGTCGGTGATCTCCTGCTGGGTGGCGGACTCGGGGTGCTTGAGGGCGAGCAGCCCGAGGAGGCGGCGCAGCATGGGGCTGGTGACCGGGAGAGAGGTCCGGCCCCGTTGGAGTGCGAGCGGGCCGAGGACCAGCAGTCGCGGCCGGCCGGTGTCGCGCGGTGGCCCGGTGGGGGCGGCCAGCAGGTCCGCCAGCTCCTCGCCGCCCAGTCCCAGCGTCGCGGCCAGGCTTCGGAGCGTGCGCGGCCGGGGCCGCCTGGCCCGGCCGCGCTCGATGTCACGCAGCGCCCTGGTGCTGATCCCGGCCCGTGAGGCGGCGGCCTCCTGGCTCAGCCCGGCCCGCCTGCGGAGCGCTTGGATCCGTGGGCCGACCGCGCCCTGCTCCTCCCGCGGGTCCCCCGTGGCCGACGGCGTATCCGACATGTCATCCCCCCAGTCCGCCCGTGGTCAGTGTGGACTGGACCTCTGCGCCGATCAAGGGAGAAACGTCCGGCGGCCGCCCGCCGCCTCGGGGCATCCGAGCACGTGCGGGGTCAGTTCGCCCGTGCGGTCGTAAGGCGGCCGGTGGCGGCGCCGACGATCACGGCGAGGGCGACCAGCACGATCCCGAACAGGACGACGCTCGTGACGCCCACGTGGTCCGCGAACAGGCCGCCGAGCAGGGCGGTCAGCAGTCGGCGCCGGTCGACGCGCCGGCTCCATGCCACGATGAACGGCGCTCCGAGACCGGCCGCGACGCCCTGCGCCGTGACCATCAGGCCGACCGCGCCCACGGACGCCCCGAGGCTCTCGCCGATCGGGTGAGCAGGCCGATCGGCATCGGTTCCGTCGCGAGGAGGACGAACAGGCCGGCGGTGACGGCGGCTACGCCCGCCCGGCCCCGGACCGGTGGTGCCCGCTCTCCCGAGGCGGCCGGCGGGTTGGTCTCTTCGTGAACGGTCATGTCGTCTCTCCGGATGTGGTCGGGAGTGGTTCGCGGAGGTCGCGCGGCGCCGGCGCCGGCCCGGGAGCCGCGGTGCCGGGCGGGGTGGTGCCCCGGTCCCGCCCCGGCCGCTGGCCGAGGACGACGGCGCCGAGGATGACGGCCATGCCGATGATCTGGAGGACGGACAGTGTCTCGTCCTTGACCAGGTAGCCGAGCAGGGTCGCCACGACCGGACTGGCCAGCGCGAGGAAGGAGACGGCGACCGCGGGCAGGCGTTCGATGCCCCGGAACCAGACGAAGTAGCTCAGGACCGCGCCCAGGGTGATGAGGTGGGCGAACCCGAGGACGTGGGAGCCGGTGAGACGCTCCGGCAGCCCTTCCAGCGACAGCCAGAACGGCAGCAGGACCACTCCGGCCGCGGTGAGTTGCCATCCGGTGAAGGTGAGCAGGCCGACGCCCTCCGGCCTGCCCCACCGCTTCGTCAGTGTGATGCCCAGGGCCATGCACAACGCTCCGCCGACCGCCGCGAGGACTCCGGGGCCGTCCAGCGGCACCGGGCCCCTGAGGACGAGCAACGCCACTCCCCCGGCGCCCATGGCGCAGGCCAGGGCGTGGAGGGCTCGGATCCGGTCGCCGAGGAGGAGAGCGGCGAGGATCACCACGAACACGGGCTGGGCCGACATGATCACGGCGGCGATGCCGCCCGGCAGTCGGTAGGCCGCGAAGAAGAGCAGGAAGTTGAAGGCGCCGAGGTTCAGAACGCCCAGGGCCACCACACGCCACCACCAGACACCGGCGGGAAGTCTCCGGCCGAGTGCCAGCAGCACCAGCCCTCCGGGCAGGGCCCGCACCGTGGTCGCCAGGAGCGGCCGGTCCGGTGGCAGCAGCTCGGTGGCGACCAGATAGGTGCTGCCCCAGACCGCCGGAGCGAGACCGGTCAGGGCGGCTGTGCGTATGTTCTGTCTGCTCGTCATCTCGCCTCGGAGTTCCGGAGGGAATCACAGCGGCTCCGCTGTCGGGCGCGCCGGGAGAAGCCCGGGTCGCGTGGCCGACCGAAGGGGTCGGGCCCGAGGAGGCTCCTGCCGTGTGCGGTCGCCATCAGTCTCGGGCCGGGAGCATCCATGAGTCCAACACATGCTTGTCACGTGATCGATCCGGATTCACGATGGATGCATGGAGCTCCAGCAGATGCGGTACGTGATCGCCGTGGCCGAAACGAACAACTTCACGAGGGCCGCCCAGCGCTGTCTGGTGGTCCAGTCCGCGCTCAGCCACCAGATCGCGCGCCTGGAGAAGGAGTTGGGCGCCAGGCTGTTCGAACGCACCAGCCGCCGGGTCCGGTTGACACCGGCGGGCGCGGCGTTCCTGCCCGCGGCCCGACAGTGCCTGGACGCGGCGGAGCGGGCCGCGGCCGAAGTGGCGGCGACCGTCGGGGAGGTACGCGGGCGCCTCACGGTGGGCCTGATCCCCACCGTGGCCGCCGTGGACCTCCCCTCCGTCCTCCAGGACTTCCACCGGCGCCACCCCGGAGCCCGGGTCAGCCTCGGCGTGGGGGCGAGCGAGGAGCTCGTCGAGCAGGTCAGAAGCGGCGAGACGGAGGTGGCGTTCCTCGGCGTCCCGGTCACGGCCCGGCCCCGGGGTGTCCGGGCCCGGGAGCTGTCCAGGGAGCGGCTGATCGCGGTGGTCTCCCCGGCCCACCCGCTCGCCGGCGCGTCCTCGGTCGACCTTCGCCGGCTGTCGTCGGAGGTGTTCGTGGACCTCCCGGCGAGGACCGCCGGCCGTGCGCAGTCCGATCTCGCCTTCGCCGCCGCCGGCCTCACCCGCGAGGTCGCCTTCGAGGTGACGAACGCCGACTACCTGGCCCGGTTGGTCGGCGCCGGCCTGGGCGTGGCCCTGCTCCCGCCCACGTACGCCGCCGGTCTGCCCGGGGTGACCACGATCGAGGTCACGGACGCGCCGACCCGCGTCGAGTACGTGATCTGGGGCCGCGGCAGGCCGACCCCGGCGGCCGCGGCCTTCCTCGATCTCCTGGGCATCGAGGAGGACTGAGGGCTGTCCCGTGCTCCCTGGTGGATCAGCGTGCGGCGTCAGATGCGGTGCATCGCCAGGCGGAGGGACGTCCGCATACGAGATGTATGCGGACGTTCCGACAACGCGGCGAGGTGCCGTAGCTGCCGTCGCGCGCCCGCCGGGGATCACGGGGCAGCCCTTAGCCGCGGCCGGCGGCGGCCGACCCAGCGCGGCCGCCGGGTTCGCCTTCCGGGACCGCCGCTGTGAACCGCCTCACCTGCCGGGTGCTCCAGGCCGGACGTACGCGATCATGACCGGATGGAAGCTCGTTTCCTCGGCATCGCCGAGCTGACCCGCACTCCGTCCGTGGCGGTCGTGGTCGACGTCATGCGGGCGTTCACGGTGGCCGCCTGGGCGTTCGGCCGGGGCGCGGAGAAGATCGTCCTGGCCGAGTCGCTCACCGACGCCCTTGCGCTCAAGGCACGCCATCCCGATTGGGTGGCCCTCAAGGACGGTCCGCCGGCGCCCGGCTTCGACGCCGTCAACTCACC
The DNA here is from genome assembly GCF_041435495.1 of Streptomyces sp. NBC_01116. Lineage (NCBI taxonomy): Bacteria > Bacillati > Actinomycetota > Actinomycetes > Kitasatosporales > Streptomycetaceae > Streptomyces > Streptomyces sp. NBC_01116. The sequence continues at coordinate 7,944,558 of NZ_CP108644.1, read as the reverse complement.
GGGCCTTCTGCGCTCACTCGACCTCGGCGGACGGACCGTGGTGCAGAAGACCACGGCGGGGACGGTGGGCGCACTCGCGGTCAGGGAGGCGTCGTTGGTGCTGTGCGCCGGCTTCGTGGTGGCGGGCGCGACGGCTCGCCTCCTGCGGCAACGCGGGTGTGAGGCCGTCACCTTCGTGGTCACCGGCGAGGAGGGGCGCGCCGAGGAGGATCTGGCGTGCGCCCAGTACATCGCGCGGAGGACCGAGCGGGGCGGGCCGGACGCGACCGCGTTCCTGCGCCGCGCCGCCGGTTCGCGCGCCGCCGCCGAACTGACGGAAGGCGTACGGCAGGGAGCCCATCCCGATGACGTCAGGCTCTGCCTCGAACTCGACCGGTTCCCCTTCGCCATGGTCGCGTCGTCGGAGGACTCGCTGATGGTCCTCCGCCCGTACACCGTGCCCTCGCCCTCGCCCGCCGACGGAACTTCCGCGTAGGGCACCGCGTCCGGCGGCCTTCGAGGCGGGGCCGCACCTCGATCAGGGTGCGATCTCGGCGATCAGGCCCTCGACGAGGATCTTGATCTCGTCGCGGATCGGGCGGACGGCGGCCACGCCGCGACCGGCCGGGTCATCGAGCTTCCAGTCGAGGTAGCGCTTGCCGGGGAAGACGGGGCAGGTGTCGCCGCAGCCCATCGTGACGCAGACGTCGGACTCACGGACCGCGTCGGCGGTGAGCACCTTCGGCGTCCCGGCCGCGATGTCGATCCCCACTTCGGCCATCGCCTCGACGGCGGCGGGGTTGACGGCGTCTGCGGGGTTCGAGCCCGCGGAGCGGACCTCGACACGGTCCCCGGCCAGGTGGGTCAGCCAGGCGGCGGCCATCTGGGAGCGGCCGGCGTTGTGGACGCAGACGAACAGGACGGACGGCTTCCCGGAGGACTCGGCCATGGTGATCGCTCTCTCCCGTCGTACGGCGGAACCCTGCCGCCGATGACTCCGATGACTTCAGCGCCCACTGGTATCAGTGAGCGCTGATGTGAAAGTATCAGCACATGCTGACTTCAGTCGATCCTGATGTGATGAGGGCGCTGGGCGATCCACTCCGCCTCCGCATCGTGAACCTGCTCGCCCGCGAGACGCTCTGCACGACGCACCTGGTGGAGGAGACCGGAGCCAGGCAGACCAACCTGTCCAACCATCTGAGGGTGCTGCGCGAGGCCGGGCTGGTGGAGACCGAGCCGTGCGGCCGCTTCACCTATTACCGGCTCAGGCCCGACGTCCTGGCCGGGCTGTCCGGGCAGTTCGCCGCGCTGGCCGAGTCCGCGCGTACCGCCGGTGAGAACAGGAGGGCCTGCCCGTGACCTCCACCGAGCCCGCCACCGCCGCCCGGGGCGCCGGCCCGGGCGGGGACGAGTCGATCGTCGGGAAGCTCTCCACCCTCGACCGCTACCTCGCCGTGTGGATCCTGCTCGCCATGGCGGTCGGGCTGGGCCTGGGCCGCGTCGTTCCCTCGATGAACGACGCCCTCGCGAAGATCGAGATCGGCGGGATCTCGCTGCCGATCGCACTCGGCCTGCTGGTCATGATGTACCCGGTGCTGGCCAAGGTCCGTTACGACCGGCTCGACCGCGTGACCGGCGACCGCAGACTGCTGGTCTCCTCGCTGGTCGTCAACTGGGTCGTCGGCCCCGCGGTGATGTTCGCCCTGGCCTGGATCTTCCTGCCGGACCTGCCCGAATACCGCACCGGCCTGATCATCGTGGGCCTGGCCCGCTGCATCGCCATGGTCATCATCTGGAACGACCTCGCCTGCGGCGACCGGGAGGCCGCAGCCGTCCTCGTCGCCCTGAACTCGGTGTTCCAGGTGTTCGCGTTCGGCCTGCTGGGCTGGTTCTACCTCGACCTGCTGCCCCGCTGGATGAACCTCGGGGACGGCCAGGGCCTGGACGTCTCCGTGTGGCACATCGCGCTGAACGTCGTCGTCTTCCTCGGCGTCCCGCTGCTGGCCGGGTTCCTCACCCGCCGCCTCGGAGAGAAGAGGATGGGGCGCGAGCAGTACGAGCAGCGATTCCTGCCGAGGATCGGGCCATGGGCGCTGTACGGCCTGCTGTTCACGATCGTCGTCCTCTTCGCTCTCCAGGGAAGGACGATCACCTCGAATCCGCTCGACGTCGCACGGATCGCCCTGCCCCTGCTGGTCTACTTCGCGATCATGTTCTTCGGGACCTTCCTCCTCGGGAAGAGCCTCGGGCTGGCGTACGACCGCACCACCACGCTCGCCTTCACCGCGGCGGGCAACAACTTCGAACTCGCCATCGCGGTGGCCATCGCCACCTTCGGCGTCACCTCCGGACAGGCCCTGTCCGGTGTCGTCGGCCCGCTCATCGAAGTGCCGGTCCTGATCGGGCTGGTGTACGTCGCGCTCGCCTGGCGGCGCGGATTCGCCTCCGGTGCGGTGACGACGGCACCGTGACGCGTCGCGGGCGCGCGGGGCCGCCGTGCGCGGGACGGCGCGGCCCAAGCGGCCGTCACCCGACGGCGGGGCTGCGGCGTTCGACGAGGACGACGTCGCGCCAGACGCCGCGGTGGCGCCCGATCCGCTCGCGTACGCCGATGACCCGGAAACCCGCCCGCGCGTGGACGGCGAGGCTGGCGGTGTTCTCCGGGAAGATTCCGGCCTGAACGGTCCAGATGCCGGCCCGCTCGGTGGAGTCGACCAGGGCCTTCAGCAAGAGGGCGGCGATCCCCCGGCCCCGCGCCGCGGGATCGACGTACACGGAATGCTCGACGACGCCCGCGTACGCGCACCGCTCCGAGACCCGGCCGGCCGCCACCCAGCCCAGGACCTCACCGAGCCCGCCGAGGGCGACGAAGCGGTGGCCGGGCAGCTTCGCGGCGTCGAAGCTCCGCCAGTCGGGCGGGCCGGTCTCGAAGGTGGCGTTGCCCTCGTCGATGCCCGCCCGATAGATCGCCAGCACCTGCTCGGCGTGGTCCGCGGTCAGCGGCGCGATCACGACTCCCGGCGCTCCGCTCACCACGCGCTCCGTCCCGTCACCCTCCCGGTCGGGCGGCGGGCCGCGTCAGCAGCCTGCCCATCCCGGCCAGCACCGACGGTTCGACCCGGTAGTAGACCCAGGTGCCGCGCCGCTCGGACGTCAGCAGCCCGGCCTCCTTCAGCTTCTTCAAGTGATGGGACACGGTGGGCTGGGAGACCCCGACATCGGAGATGTCGCACACGCAGGCCTCGCCGCCCTCGTGCGAGGCCACGGCGGAGAACAGCCGCAGCCGCACCGGGTCGCCGAGCGCCTTGAACATCCGCGCGGCCGTCTGCGCCTCGTCGGCGGTCATCGGGCGCTCGGTCAGGGGCGGGCAGCACGGCACCACGCCCCGGCCGTCGGCGGGCTCGATCAGCGGCAGCACCTTCGCTTGCGACATACCTCTATGTTGACACACGTCGAATCAGGGCGGCAGAGGTTCATCGCCGCGTAGGGGACGAGGGCGACCGCGAAGGCCGGCGAATCGAGCGGCCGCGCCCGACTGCCCCATCGAGAGCCCGAAGCAGCGCACCGGCGACCCCCTATTTCGACAAACGCCTATGTTGACGCTCATCGATACGAATGCCATCCTGGACGCCACAAGACATCGACAGATATCGAAACACGCGAGGAGTCGCGCCGTGAACGCACCCGCCGCCAACGAACTGCCCGTCGTCGTGATCGGAGCCGGTCCCATCGGGCTGGCCGCCGCGGTCCACCTGATCGACCGGGGCATCGAACCCCTGGTCCTGGAAGCCGGGGCCACCGCGGGCGCGGCGGTGCGCGCCTGGGCGCATGTGCGCCTCTTCTCCCCCTGGGGCGAGGTGGTCGACCCGGCCGCCGAGAAGCTGCTGGCCCCCACCGGCTGGACGCGGCCCGCCCCGGACACGTACCCCTCCGGCGGTGACTGGGCCGAACAGTATCTGCGGCCGCTCGCCGACGCCCTCGGCGACCGGATCCGCCTCGGCGCCCGGGTCACCGGCGTCTCCCGCTCCGGCCGCGACCGGATCGTGGACGCCGACCGCGACCGGCAGCCGTTCGTCGTCCACGTCACCCACGCCGACAGCCGCGAGGAGCGGATCCTCGCCCGCGCCGTCGTCGACGCGTCCGGCACCTGGGCCACACCGTCCCCGGCGGGCGCCGACGGCCTGCCGGCCCTCGGGGAGAAGACCGCGGCCGACCGGATCACCTACCGCGTCCCCGACCTCAAGGACCCGGCTGTCCGCGCCCGTTACGTCGGGCGGCGCACCGCGGTCGTCGGCTCGGGGGCCTCCGCCTTCACCGCGCTCTCCTCGCTCGCCGACCTCGCGAAGTCCGGCGACGGCGCGGGCGCCACCGCCGTGTGGGTCCTGCGCCGGGGCCTCTCCGCCGGCACCTTCGGCGGGGGCGACGCCGACCAGTTGCCCGCCCGCGGGGCTCTCGGACTCGCGGCGAAGGCCGCGGTCGACGAGGGGCACGCGGACGCGGTCACCGGCTTCCGGACCGAAGCGGTGGAACGCGACGCCGAGGGCCGCCTCGTGCTGGTGGGCGAGGACGGACGCCACCTCGACGCGGTCGACGAGGTGATCGTACTGACCGGATTCCGCCCCGACCTCGGCTTCCTGGACGAGCTGCGCCTCGGCCTGGACGAGCGCCTGCAGGCCCCCACCGGACTGGCCCCGCTCATCGACCCCAACCAGCACTCCTGCGGCACCGTCTACCCGCACGGGCACCGCGAGCTGTCCCACCCGGAACCGGGGATCTACCTGGTGGGCATGAAGTCCTACGGCCGCGCCCCGACCTTCCTCGCCATGACCGGCCACGAGCAGGTCCGCTCCGTGGCCGCCGCCCTCGCCGGCGACCTGGAAGCGGCCGACCGGGTCGAACTCACCCTCCCCGAAACGGGTGTCTGCGGCGGGGCGGGCCTCTTCGACGACCCCGCCGCCGCACAGTCCGACCCCGGAGGGCGCTGCGCGACGCCGGAACCAACCGTGGTCCGGCTCGGTGCCGGAGCCCCGGCCGACGGCGAGGCGGCGGGCGGCTGCTGCTCCTCCTGACCGACCTGACGCGGCTCCGCTGCGGGTCAGCGGAGCGAACGGCCGCCCACCGCCTTTCGGATACCGAAGACGGCGGCTCCGAGGACGAGGACCGCGGCGCCGGAGATCACGGCGCCCGCCGGCAGCGCGAAGGCGAGGACCGCGCAGCCGGTCAGGCCGACGGCGGGGACGAGGCGGTTCGGTCGCCCTTCCGCGGGGGTGAGCGTCCACGCGGAGGCGTTGGCGACGGCGTAGTAGGCCAGCACCCCGAAGGAGGAGAACCCGATCGCTCCGCGTACGTCGGAGGTCGGGGCGAGCACGGCGACGACCGCGCCGACGGCGAGTTCGGCTCGGTGCGGGACACCGAAGCGGGGATGGACGGCGGCCAGGACGTGCGGCAGGTGCCGGTCGCGGGCCATGGCCAGGGTGGTACGGGAGACACCGAGGATCAGCGCGAGCAGGGAGCCGAGGGCGGCGACGGCGCCGCCCACACGGACGACGGGCACGATCCGGCCCGCCCCCGCGGCGCGTACGGCATCCGCCAACGGGGCCGCGCTGTCGGCCAGTCCGCCGGGCCCCAGTACGGCCAGGGCGGCGCCCGCGACGAGGGCGTAGACGGTGAGCGCGATCGGGATGGCGCGCGGAAGGGTGCGGGCGGGATCCCGCACCTCCTCGCCGAGGGTGGCGATGCGGGCATACCCGGCGAAGGCGAAGAACAGCAGACCCGCTGCCTGGATCACCCCGCCGACACCGGCGTCCGAGCCGATGCGCAGCCGTGCGGCGTCGCGCGAGCGGGGCCTGCTGCGCCCCGAGGACGGGCCCGCTTCCGGTCAGCGCCCGCGCAGTGCCGCGAGCGTGGCGTCGAGGCCGGCCGCGTCGACGCGGTTGTGGGGCAGCTTGGCGAGCATGGCGGCCATGCCGCAGGTGTTGGTCAGGGCGGAGAAGACCAGCCCGGCCGCGATGCCCGCGGAGAGGAGCTGGAACGCGGGGTGGACGAGGAGGCCGAGGAGCAGCCCGAGGAGGACGAGGGTCCCGGCGGTGAGACGGACCTGCCGCTCCATGCCCCAGGTCGCACGAGGGGTTCCTTGGGGGCGGTGCAGGTCGTGACCGTCGGCCGCCCAGGCGCTGGTGCCACCGTCGAGCGTGGCCGCGGTGACGCCGTTCTCGGCGAGGATCCGGCAGGCGTTCCCCGAGCGGGCGCCGGACGCGCAGACGATCAGGATCTCACCGCGGTCCGCGGCCTGCCGGATGTCGGCGAGGGCCCGCTGGATCCGGTCCAGCGGGATGTTGAGCGCGCCGGGCAGGTGACCGCCGGCGTACTCACCGGGGGTCCGGACATCGATGACGGTCAGCTCGTGCAGGCGGTGGCGGGCCTCGTGGGTGGCGAGTGCGGAGGGCATGGTCATGGCGGGTGTCATCCTTTTCTTTCCGTGGGGTCCCCACCGAGGGGAGTACATTACCCCTGGGGGTATTTCATGAGGAGTGATGATGGAGCTTGATCTGGCGGGAGCGGAGCTCAAGGCGGTCCTGAACCGGCTGCGCCGGGCGCAGGGGCAGATCGCCGGGGTGATCCGGATGATCGAGGAGGGGCGGGACTGCGAGGACGTCGTGACACAGCTGGCGGCGGCGTCGCGGGCGCTGGACCGGGCCGGGTTCGCGATCATCGCCACCGGGCTCCAGCAGTGCCTGACCGAGGTGGAGGACGGCCGGCGTTCCGGTGAGTCCCGGGACGAGATGCGCGCCCGGCTGGAGAAGCTGTTCCTCTCGCTCGCCTGACGCCGGGGCGGCCCACGCGCTCAGACGACCACGTCGATGATCATGAAGGCCGCCACCGCGAACAGCACGTAGGCGAAGACCCGCCGCAGCGTGGCGCCCGCGACCTTCGCCGCCAGCCGTTTGCCGTCCCAGACCCCGAGGATCGCCGCTCCGGCGAACGGGGCGATCACCTCCCATCGGAGGTCGTCGCCGGTTCCCGACCGGGCCACGAGGGCTGCGAGGGAGTTGACGGTGATCACCAGGAGGCTGGTGCCCACGGCCTGCCTCATCCGCAGACCGAGGACGCCGACCAGAGCGGGCACGGCGAGGAATCCGCCCCCCACCCCGAGGAATCCCGTCACGGCGCCGAGACCGGCGCCGGTTCCCGCCGCTCTCACGGGCCGCGCCCCCTCCGTCGGCTCGGCGGCGGAGGGCCGGAGCATCCGCAGCGCCGCCAGGGCGGCGATCACCGCGAACGCCGCCGTGAGAGCCGCTTCGGGCACGTGATCGGTGAGGGCTCCGGCGAGGAACGCCGGGAGGACTCCCGCCGCCGACAGCAACAGCCCGGCTTTCCACGCGACATGGCCGTCTCTGGCGTGCGCGTAGAGCGCGGTCGCCGATGTGGCGGTGACGATGACGAGGCCGGCCGTGGTGGCCGACGCCGTTGAGAAGCCGAGCAGGTAGACCAGTGCCGGAACCGCCAGAACGCCGCCACCGCCACCGAGCGCACCGAGCGCCAGCCCGATCACCGTCCCGGCGACGAGGGCGAGAAGCAGGGTGCTCACGCTATCGAGCCGCCGTCACCGCGCTCGTCGACCACCGGCAGCCCCGCTGCGGCCCACGCGATCATGCCGCCCTCGACGTCCACCGCGTCCGCACCCCGCTCGGTGAGAAGCCGCACGGCCCGCTGCGAGCGGTGTCCGCTGCGGCAGATCACCACCAGCGGCCGTCCCCGGACCGACGCCGGAAGCGCCGCGCCCCCGTCCAGGGCGGTCAGCGGGGCGTGCACCGCGCCGGGAGCGTGGCCGGTTCGCCACTCGGCCTCCTCCCGCACGTCCAGCAGGACGGCCGCGGGCCGCTCCCCGCCGGTCCGGGTGCGCGCCTCGCCGACGGACACGCGTGGTCCACGCCCACGTCTACGGAACAGGAACATCGTCGACGTCACCGCTCTTCGGTGACGACGGTCAGTCCGGCCGCCGTCGCGGCGTCGAAACCGTCGTCCACGGCGACCACGTCCCGTCCCGCCGCGTCCAGCAGCGACGCGGCGATGCCCGCACGCATGCCGCCGGCGCAGTGCACCCAGACCGTGCCGTCGGGCACGTCGTCGATGCGACGGTGGATCCGGTGGATCGGGATGTGGACCGATCCCTCGATCCAGCCCTCCGCCCGTTCGGATGCGCGGCGCACGTCCAGCACGACGATCCGGCCCCTTTCCTGACCTGCCAGCTCGGCGAATGTGGCACGGGGGAAGGACGCGGCACTCTCGCCGGCGCGCATCCAGTCCGCGGGACCGCCGGTCGCGGCGGCGGCCGGTCGGTCGATGCCGACGCGCACCAGCTCCCGCTGGGCTGCGGCGAGTTGTCCGGCCGACTCGGCGAGCAGGGTGACCGGTTTGCCCCAGGGGATCAGCCAGGCGAGGTAGGTGGCGAGCTTGCCGTCCGCCTCGAAGTTGAACGCCCCGGCGACATGTCCCTGGGCGAAGGCGACGCGGTTGCGCAGATCCACCACCCACTCCCCCGCCGCGAGCCGTGCGGCGATGTCGTGGGGGTCGGCCACGGCCGGCGCGGTCAGGTCCACGGGCGCGGGCCCGGCCGCGTTGGCGGGGCTCATGTGCGCGTAGTACGCGGGCACGTCCTCCAGTCCCGCCAGCAGGTCGGCGACAAAGGTGTCCACATCCACGGTGAGAGCCGGATTGACCGTCCTCTCCCTGCCGATCGTGGTCGCCTCCCCGTCGGCCTGGGCGGACGAGCAGAAACTGCCGAACCCGTGCGTCGGCAGCACCTCGGTGTCATCGGGCAGGGCGTCCGCGAGGCGGCGGGCGGAGGCGTGCTGGGCACGGGCCAGCCGCTCCGTGAGCCTCGGCTCCACGAGATCGGGCCGCCCCACCGTACCGATGAGGAGAGAACCCCCGGTGAACGCGGCGACGGGCCTGCCGCCCTCGCTCAGCACGTACGACATGTGGTGTGGCGTATGCCCGGGCGTCGCCACCGCGGCCAGGGTCAGTTCCGCGTCGATGTCCACGGTGTCGCCGTCGGACACGGCGGTCCGGGCGAACGAAACGTGCGCTCCGGCCGGAACGTGGTAGGCGGCTCCGGTGACACGGGCCAGCTCCAGTCCGCCGGTCACGTAGTCGTTGTGGATGTGGGTCTCGACCACATGGGTTATCGCCACACCACGCCGGGCCGCGGCGGCCAGCACCCGGTCGATGTCACGCGGCGGATCCACCGCGACCGCCGCCTGCCGGCCACCGGCCACGTAACTGCGGTTGCCCAGGCCCTCCAGCTCGATGGCCTCAACGAAGAACACGGGATGCTCCTTCCGACGAGAAAATTACCCCCGGGGGTATGCGATTCACCGTAACACTCTTACCCCCGGGGGTATATTTCGAGGTGGGTGGCCGCGGCTTCGCCGTGCGGAACGCGCCGGCAGGCGATACGCCGCCCACGGCTTGTCCGGGCTTCGGGTTTCCCCGGTTCGGAGCTGCTCGGCTTCGGTACCCGGGCACCACCAGCGACACCGCGCTCACCTTGCCGGACCGGCTCCAGGAGCTGAACACGCGCCGAGGTGCCGCGTCCGCGTGCACGCCCGGCTACGCCGGTCGGATCGACCCGAGCACGCGGACAACGGCACCCGGCCGGTCGCGGGCAAGGAGGCGGACCTCGCCGCAACCGGAACGAACGGCGGCACCGCGGCGATCGCCGGGGTGGCCACCGCGCTGATCGTCACCGGCGCCGGCGCCGCCGCCGTGCCGACGTAGGAACCCACCGTCTCGGCGGCATCACCGTGCCCGTGACACCTCGCCCCGGGCGGACAACGTCCTCGGGGGAAGGTCGGCCAGGACGACCGCGTCCATGGGCGACCACTACGCCGGAGGTGATCGCCGAATCCGCCCGTTTTCCGGCCTCAACGGTGCCTCGACGGCGGCGCCTACCCCCTGAGCGTCTCCAGCAGCCTCAGCCACACCTCGCTGATCGTCGGGTACGCCGGGACCGCGTGCCACAGGCGGGCGATGGGGACCTCCCCCGCGACCGCGATCGTCGCCGAGTGCAGGAGCTCTCCGATGCCGGGGCCGACGAAGGTGACGCCGAGCAGGATCTCGCGGTCCAGGTCCACGACCATCCGGGCGCGGCCCCGGTAGCCGTCGGCGTAGAGGCCGGAGCCGGCGACCGCGGCGAGGTCGTGGTCGACGGCGCGTACGCGGTGGCCCGCGCGTTCGGCCTCGGCGAGGGTGAGGCCGACGGACGCGGCCTCCGGGTCGGTGAAGACGACCTGAGGGACGGCCGTGTGGTCGGCGGTGGCCGCGTGGGCGCCCCACGGGTCGGTCTCCAGCGGGCCGTTCCCGGCACGCGCGGCGATCGCCGCGCCCGCGATGCGGGCCTGGTACTTGCCCTGGTGGGTCAGCAGGGCGCGGTGGTTGACGTCCCCGACCGCGTACAGCCAGTCCGTGCCCTCGACGAGGCAGCTGTCGTCCACGGTGAGCCAGGAGCCGGGTTCGAGGCCGATCGTCTCCAGGCCCAGGTCGTCGGTGCGCGGGGCCCGGCCGGTGGCGAAGAGGATCTCGTCGGCCTCGATGCGGTCGCCGTCGTCCAGGTCGACGGTGACCGGGCCGTCCGGTGCGGGGCGGTGGACGGCGGTGACCGAGACGCCCGTACGGATCCGGGCCCCGGCCTCCGTCAGCGCGTCGGCGACCAGCTCGCCCGCGAAGGGCTCCATCTTCGGGAGCAGACCGCCGCCCCGGATCAGCAGGGTCACCTCGGAGCCCAGCGCCTGCCAGACGGTCGCCATCTCCACGCCCACGACTCCCCCGCCGACGATCACGAGCCGGCCGGGTGCCTCCTTGGCGCTGGTGGCTTCGCGGCTGGTCCAGGGGCGGGCCTCCTCGACGCCGGGGAGCGCGGGGACCACGGCCCGGGAGCCGGTGCACACAGCGACGGCGTGCCGGGCCGTGAGCCGGTGCTCCGTGCCGTCGGGCGCGGTGACGGTGACCGTGCGGGGGCCGGTGAGCCGGCCCGTGCCCCGGTGGACGTCCGCCCCGACGCTCTCCAGCCAGGCGACCTGGCCGTCGTCCTTCCAGTGGCTCGTCTCCTCGTCCCGGTGGGCGAGGACCGCCTCCACGTCCAGGGGGCCCAGCACCGCGGCGCTCAGCCCCGGCACCCGGCGGGCGTCGGCGCGGGCGACGACGGGGCGCAGCAGCGCCTTGCTCGGCATGCACGCCCAGTAGGAGCATTCGCCGCCGACCAGCTCGGACTCCACCACCGCTGCGGAGAGCCCGGCGGCGCGGGCCCGGTCCGCCACGTTCTCCCCCACCGGACCTGCGCCGATGACCACTACGTCGTACTCGGAGCGCTCGGAGTTCTTGCCTGCGTCAGTCATGGAAACAGTGTCCTCGCGGGTGTGCGTCCCGGCCACATGGGCAGGCGGAATAGCGCAAGTGCAGTCACCGTTGTGCCGGACAGGTCCCGTCAGGACTCCACCGGCAGAGGAAGAGGTACCCCCGTATGAGCACCGTCGAGCTCACCAAGGAAAACTTCGATCAGGTCGTCAGCGACAACGATTTCGTCCTGATCGACTTCTGGGCTTCGTGGTGCGGCCCCTGCCGGCAGTTCGCGCCGGTCTACGACTCGGCCTCCGAGCGCCACCCCGACCTCGTCTTCGCCAAGGTGGACACCGAGGCGCAGCAGGAGCTGGCGGCGGCCTTCGAGATCCGGTCCATCCCGACGCTGATGATCGTCCGCGACAACGTCGCGGTCTTCTCGCAGCCCGGTGCGCTGCCCGAGGCGGCTCTGGAGGACGTCATCGGGCAGGCCCGGAACCTGGACATGGACGAGGTCCGCAAGTCCGTCGAGGAGCAGAAGCGGGCGGCCGAGGCGGGCCAGGGACAGCCGGAGGCCCCGTAGCCGCCCTGCCCGCGCGCACGACATGCCCAGGGCCCCGACCGGCACCGTGGACACGGTGTACGCGTTCGGGGCCCTCGGTCGTGCCCGGGGCTCGTGCGGCCAGGGCTGTCCCGGTCCTGCCCTCTTCGCCCTCTTCTCGCTCTCAGGACGCCGGGCGCTCTCCCTCGGCCCCGGCGACGCGGACCGACATGCCGTAGTCCAGTTCCTCGCCGTCGATGAGCACGGCCTCCACCGTCCGGGTCTCGGGATCGACGTCGGCCTCCATGCCCTCGCCCGCGTACCGGGGGTAGCCCGAGGCCCCCGTCTCGCCGGTGGCGGCGACGACCGCGGACCGGATCGGCCGGCCGGGGGCTCCGGTCCGCGTCCTGCTGTGGTCGGGGATCAGGAGGAGCTCGTAGCTCTGCGGGTGGCTCATGCCTCCGACGCTAGACATCCGCTGTGCGTGGCGCATGTCGTCGCGCCGGAGGCGGTCAGCTGGATTCCCGGTGTACGGCGCTGGTGCGGAGCAGGTCCTGGTGGACCGGCGGCCCGCCCGGGTGCTGGACCATGCGGTCGATCGTCTCGGCCAGCGGCTGCGGCATGGCGAGTTCCATCCGGACCGTGCTCAGCCGTGGACGTAGCAGCCTGCCGATGAGGGAGTCGTCGGCGCCGATCACCGCCGTGTCGGCGGGCACGGCCACCCCCGCGTCCTGGAGGGCCCGCATCAGCAGCATGGCGTACTCGTCGTTGTACGCGAACACCGCGTCCAGTCCCAGTTCCGGCCAGCGGGCGGCCAGCTCGTGAGCGGACTCCTCCTCGTACCGCAGCGGGAGGGGACACACGCGGGCCCCCGCCGTCTCGGCGACGCGACGGGCCCCGATGAGGCGGGGTTCGGAGAAGGGCACCCGGCCCGGTTCCTGGGGCATGACCACGCCGATGTGGCGACGGCCGCGGGCCAGCAGGTGTTCCACCGCGCTGGCCCCGACCTGGCGTTGGTCCATGACCAGGCCGTGCGCTCCGGGCACCGGGCCGGGGCCCAGGGTGATCACCGCCTTGGCGCCGGAGCGGGTCAGGATGCCCGTGCCGTGCGCCGTCAGCGCGATGCCCGGCGGTACGACGACGGCGACGGGCCGCAGTTCGGCCCAGGCCGTGGCCGCCTCGTCGGCGGTGAGACCGACGCTGCCGTACTGGACGACGGTGTAGTCCAGGCGGCGCAGCCCGGACTGGAGTTCCTCGAAGAAGTACTGGTGCAGTGGTCCCGCCGGTATGTGGCCGGAGGGCAACAGGACCATGCGGCTGTGTCCGGCGCGCAGGCTGCGGGCAGCCGCGTGCGGAACGTAACCGAGCTGGAGGGCGGCCTCCCTGACCCGGCGTCGGGTGGGTTCGCTGATCCGGACGGTGGCGTTGTTGTTCAGTACGTACGACACGGTGGCCCGGGACACTCCGGCGAGGCGCGCGACATCGGCGCTGGTCGGAACGGAGACTTCGGCGGGCTGCTTGGGTAACTGGCTCATGGCGTCGGGCAGTCTTCCAGACCTGCGGGAGCGGGTTTCGGCCCGGGGCCCGCAGGTCCGGTCACGGTGGCCGGAAGGCCGCCCCGCGGTCGCGGCCCGACGCCCCGCTCCCGGGATCGGGCGGTGAAGGTTCTACGGTGTTCCGATGACCTTCCACGACAGCGCGTACCGTTCCGACAACCCCTTTGACGTGCCCGGGAGCAGCGGGCCGACCGCCACGGCGCAGGCCGATCCCGACGATGTGGGCCCCGTGCGTACCTCCTACGCCCCTGATCGCGACGGCGATCCCGACCCGGGTGAGATCGTCTGGACCTGGGTGCCCTTCGAGGAGAACGACGGGCGGGGCAAGGACCGGCCGGTGCTCGTCGTGGCCCGTGAGGAAGCGGGCACACTGCTCGCCGTCCAGCTCTCCAGCAAGCAGCACGACCGGGAACACGAGTGGGTGGCGCTGGGCGCGGGCCCCTGGGACAGCTCGGGGCGGCCGTCCTGGGCCGGTCTCGACCGGGTCCTGCGGGTCCACGAGGACGGGATGCGCCGGGAGGCGTGCGCCCTGGACCGGGAGCGGTTCGACCGGGTCGCCGGGCGGCTGCGCGAGCGGTACGGCTGGAGCTGAGCGGCGGCGCGTCGGGGGCGGCGGGAAGGGCTACCCGAAGGTCCGGGCGAAGGCGGCCCGGACGGCGGAATCGGGGTCACGGTCCAGGATCCCGAAGACGATCTGCTCGAAGTGCCCGCCGAACCGGCCGCCCACGCCCAGCAGGGCCGCGAACGCCTCCGCCACCTGTGCCGGATCGTTCTGGAAGACCCCGCAGCCCCAGGCGCCCAGGACCAGCCTGCGGTAGCCCCGTACGGCCGCGACCTCCAGCACCCGTTCGGCGCGGGAGGCCAGTGCCGCCGGGATGCGGTGGGCCTCCTCGGGGGTCTGCCGCTGGATCACCCCGGCGTTGGGCGCGGGCGAGGTGAGGAATCCGACGGTGTGGGGGGCGTCCAGGAACGCGCCGCGGTCGTCGCGGAAGACCGGCACCCCGGGCGAGTGGATCACCCGGTCGGTGTAGAAGGCGCTGCGTTCGGCTCGGTGGTGCGCGTAGTACTCGGGTGCGCGCAGAAGGGTCGCGTGGAGGGCCGAGCCGCGGCACAGGGCCTCTTCCTGGGCCTGCGCGCCGTTGAGGTAGCCGCCGCCGGGGTTGCGGGCCGAGGCGTAGCTGAGGACGGCGACCCGGCCGGGGGCCTCGCCGGTCATCCGGCGGGCCGCGGCGAGGCTGCTCTCGCCGGTGACCTCGACGTGCGGGGTGCGGTCGGTGTCCAGGGCCGCGACGGGCACCGGGTCCGGCCCGTAGAGCCTGGTGCCGGACAGCGCCGCGGTCACGGCCCGTTCGATGGACACGTCCTGACCTGCCGCGTTGCGGTAGCTCCCGGCCGCGACGACCGCTTCTGTCCCGCGCGCGATGCCGCGCAGCCGCGCGCTCACCGGCGCTCCCCCGTGTGGTGCATACGGGGCATGCTGACGGGGAACCCGGCCTGGGTGCAACCGTATTCTCCTGGCCCGGGGGCACCCTTGTGCGATCTCCGGGTACGGGTTTGGCTGGTAGGTACGCGGCTGAGAAGGAGGCCCCATGGGCTTGGACATTCCCGGCGCAACCGGCTCGCGCCCGGACGCCGCCCCCCTCGACGAGAGCGGGGCAGAGGATTTACTGCGCGGCATATGTTTCAAGACGGGCCCGCCCCGAACCGTCGGGGTGGAACTCGAATGGCTCATCCACGACCGGGCACGGCCTGACCTTCCGGTCGGGCAGGAACGACTCGACCGTGCCGTCGAGGCGGTCCGCGCGCTGCCGCTGAGCGCGGCGCTGACGTTCGAGCCGGGCGGGCAGCTGGAGCTCAGCTCGCAGCCGGCCGGCTCCCTCATGGAGTGCGTCGACACCACCGCGGCCGATCTGGCGGCGGTCCGCGCCACGCTCGGCGCGGCGGGGCTCGCACCGGTCGGGCTCGGCGTCGACCCGTGGCAGGTGCCGAACCGCAGGCTGCGGGAGCCCCGCTACGAGGCGATGGAGGCCGCGCTGGACCGTTCGGGTCCGGCGGGGCGGGCGATGATGTGCACCTCCGCGTCGGTCCAGGTCTGCCTGGACGCGGGTGAGGAGGAGCCGGGGCCGCTCGGTTACGGACGGCGCTGGCAGCTCGCGCACCTGCTGGGCGCGGTGCTGGTGGCCGCGTTCGCGAATTCGCCGTTCCAGCAGGGCCGCCGGACCGGCTGGCGCTCCACCCGGCAGTCGCTGTGGGCCGATCTGGACCCGGGCCGGACCCTCGCGCCGGGCTCCGGGCGGCCCCCGCGCGAGGCCTGGGCCGCGCACGTGCTGGACACGACCGTGCTGTGCATCCGGTGCGAGGAAGGCCCCTGGGACGTGCCGGAAGGGCTCACCTTCCGGGAGTGGATCCGTACCGGGTCGCCCCGGCCGCCGGTGCGGGCCGATCTCGACTACCACCTCACCACGGTGTTCCCGCCCATCCGGCCGCGCGGTCATCTCGAACTGCGCATGATCGACGCGCAGAGCGGGCCCGACGGGTGGCTGGTGCCGCTCGCCGTCGCCACGGCGCTGTTCGACGACCCGGAGGCCGCCGAGACCGTGTACCGCACCGTGAAGCCGCTCGCGGAGACCGCCGGAGCACCGGTGGCGCCGCGCAACGCGCTCTGGACGGCGGCCGCCCGCGAGGGGCTCGCCGACCCGGAGCTGCGGGCCGCGGCGACCGTCTGTTTCGGGGCGGCGCTCCCGGCGCTGGAGCGGATGGGAGCGAGCGGGGCGGTGCTCGACACCGTGGCCGCCTTCACCGACCGCTACGTCGCCCGGGGCCGATGTCCGGCCGACGACCTGCCCGAGCCCGGCGAGCTGAAAGCACTGGGCGAACTGACGGATCAGAGCCTGTCGGCCGATCGGAGCCTGCTGACCGGGCCGAGCCCGCTGAGCGGTCCGAGCCTGCTGGGCGATCACCTCCCGCCGCGCCCCGGAAAGGCGGCTTCCGCATGACCGAGCACCGTGAAGACACCCTGCACCGCGAGCACTCCGACGCCTTCGATCCGGCCGGCTCCACCGCGTCGACCGGCTTCCCCGTCGTGCCCGGCACCGATCCGGAGGCCCTGCGGCGGCGTGCCCTCGCCGCGCTGCTGTCCGCGCGCGAGCGCACCGCCCTGCTCACCGACAGCGTGGACGACGGTGAACTGACCTCTCAGCACTCTCCGTTGATGTCGCCGCTGGTCTGGGACCTGGCGCACATCGGCAATCAGGAGGAGCAGTGGCTGCTGCGCGCCGTCGGCGGCCGGGAGGCGCTGCGCCCGGAGATCGACGGACTCTACAACGCCTTCGAACACTCCCGCGCCTCGCGTCCCTCGCTGCCGCTGCTGGCCCCCGCCGAGGCCAGGACGTACGCCTCCGACGTACGGGGGCGGGCACTGGACCTGCTGGAGGGCGCACCGCTGCACGAGGGCGGACGACCGCTGGAGCGGGCCGGATTCGCCTTCGGCATGATCGCCCAGCACGAACAGCAGCACGACGAGACGATGCTGATCACCCATCAGCTGCGCGCGGGCCCCGCGGCGCTCACCGCACCCGCACCGCCGCCGCCCGTCGATGCCGAGGCGCTCGCGGACGACGTCCTGATTCCCGGGGGCCCGTTCACGATGGGGACCTCCGCCGAGCCGTGGGCCCTGGACAACGAGCGGCCCGCGCACCGGCGCGACGTGGCGGCGTTCCACCTGGACACCTCGCCCGTCGCCTGTGGCGCCTACCTCCGATTCATCGAGGACGGCGGGTACGGGGACAGCCGGTGGTGGGCGCCCGAGGGCTGGGCGATGGTCCGCGAACACGACCTGACCGCACCGCTGTTCTGGCGGCGGGAGGCGGGACAGTGGCTGCGCCGCCGGTTCGGGGTGACCGAGGCGGTGCCGGAGGACGAGCCGGTGCTGCACGTCAGCTGGTACGAGGCGGACGCGTACGCCCGCTGGGCGGGGCGCAGGCTGCCCACGGAGAGCGAGTGGGAGAAGGCCGCCCGCCACGATCCCGCCTCCGGCCGTTCCCTGCGCTACCCGTGGGGCGACGAGGACCCGACGCCGGAGCGGGCCAACCTGGGGCAGCGCCACCTGCGTCCCGCACGGTCCGGGGCGTATCCGGCGGGACGATCGCCCTCCGGGGCGGGGCAGTTGATCGGCGACGTGTGGGAGTGGACCTCCAGCGACTTCCTGCCCTATCCGGGGTTCGTGGCGTTTCCCTACCGGGAGTACTCGGAGGTGTTCTTCGGTCCGGGGCACAAGGTGCTGCGCGGCGGCTCGTTCGCCGTGGGCGAGGTCGCCTGCCGGGGCACCTTCCGCAACTGGGACCTTCCGGTACGGCGGCAGATCTTCTCCGGTTTCCGCACCGCGAGGGACGCCTGATGTGCCGTCACATCGCCTATGTGGGCGAGCCGGTGACGCTGGGCGATATCCTGCTGCGGCCTCCGCACGCCTTGGTGCGGCAGTCCTGGGCGCCGCGTCACCAGCGCTACGGCACGGTGAACGCGGACGGTTTCGGAGTCGGTTGGTACGCAGACGGCGATCCGGTGCCCGGACGCTACCGCCGCCAGGGCCCGATATGGGGCGACGAGACCTTCACCGACCTGGCCCGGGTGGTCCGCAGCACCGCGCTGCTCGCCGCTGTACGGGATGCCACCGAGGCGGGTGCGGACGGGGAGGCCGCGGCCGCGCCGTACACCGCCGGGCGGCAGTTGTTCAGCCACAACGGGATGGTGCGGGGCTGGCCCGGCTCACTCGCCGACGCGGCCGCCGCCCTGCCCGCCGAGAGGCTCCTGGCGCTGGCCGCCCGTAACGACTCGGCGCTGGTCTGGGCGCTGATCCGCCACCGGACCGACGCCGGGGACGATGTGCCGCGCGCCGTCGCGGAAACCGTGCGGGAGGTCGCGGCCGCCGCGCCCGGCTCCCGGCTGAATCTGCTCCTCACCGACGGGGAGACGATCACGGCGACCGCCTGGGGCGACACCCTCTGGTACCTCACGACGCCGGGCCGCCGCACCGCGGTCGCCTCGGAGCCGTACGACGACGACCCGCTCTGGCGCGAGGTCCCCGACCGCACGCTGCTGGTCGCGACCTCCACGGACGTCCTGCTCACCCCGCTCAAGGAGCCCACCGCGTGAGTCCCTTCCTGCTGACCCGCACCCTGCCGGTGGACGCGACGGACGCGGCGCTGCGCGCCGACGTCCTCAGCGGCCTGACCCGGCACCCCAAGACGCTGCCGCCGAAGTGGTTCTACGACGCCCGCGGCAGCGAGCTGTTCGAGGAGATCACCCGGCTGCCGGAGTACTACCCGACCCGCGCGGAGCGGGAGATCCTCCAGGCGCGTGCCGAGGAGATCGCCGCCGCTTCGGGCGCCCGGACCGTGATCGAGCTGGGCTCGGGCTCCTCCGAGAAGACCCGCCATCTGCTGGACGCGCTCCCCGAGTTGCACAGTTACGTCCCCGTGGACGTGAGCGAGAGCGCGCTGACCGGGGCGGCCGAGTCGCTGCTCGCCGAGCACCCGGGGCTGTCCGTCCACGCGCTGATCGCGGACTTCACCGGGGGCCTGGCCCTGCCGGGGACACCGGGGCCCCGGCTGGTGGTGTTCCTGGGAGGCACGATCGGCAATCTGCTGCCGGAGGAGCGGGCGACGTTCCTGCGGTCGGTGCGCTCACTGCTCTCGCCCGGTGACGCGCTGCTCCTCGGCACGGACCTGGTGAAGGACGAGGAGACGCTGGTGGCCGCGTACGACGACGCGGCCGGGGTGACGGCGGCCTTCAACAAGAACGTCCTGAACGTCGTCAACCGTGAGCTGGGAGCCGACTTCCCGCTCGACGACTTCGATCACCTCGCGGTGTGGAATCCGCGGGACCGGTGGATCGAGATGCGGCTGCGGGCCCGCCGGGCGCTGAGCGTCAAGATCCGGGAGCTGGAGCTCGTGGTGCCGTTCGAGGCCGGTGAGGAGCTGCGTACGGAGGTGTCGGCGAAGTTCCGGCGCGAGGACGTCGGCGAGGAGCTTGCCGCCGCCGGTATGCGGCTTACTCAGTGGTGGACGGACGCGGCGGGGCGGTTCGCCCTGTCGCTGGCCACCGTGGTCTGACGGGGCGGGAGGCGGGCTCCGGGTCCGAGGACGGCCGCCCGTGCTCTGCGGGCCAGGGCGCGGCGGCCGCCCTCGCCGTACGCGGGGATCGGCGCGAGGACGTCGACCCGGGCGGTGAGCCCGGCCGCCCGTACCACCCGCCACAGGGAGGCGGCGAGCGGGTCGGACCCGACGAACGCGACGGCGCCGGCGGCCGGTCCGCAGTGGTGCTCCGCGGTGCGGTAGGCGATGCGGACCGGCCGGACCGTCGCGCCGGCGTCGATCGCCGCCTGGAACACGGCGGGCCGGAAGGCGCCGGCGTCCCGGCCGCACCAGGTGCTGCCCTCGGGGAAGACCACGACCCGGGAGCCGGAGCGCAGGGCCGTGGCGACGGTCGACACGGCGGCGGGCAGAGCGCGCAGCCGGTCGCGTTCGATGAACAGGGTGCCGCCGAGCGCGGCGAGGGGCCCGAGCAGGGGCCAGCGCCGGATCTCACTCTTGGCGACCGTCCGGCCGGGCAGCACGGAGGCGATCAGCGGGATGTCGAGCCAGGAGATGTGGTTGGCGACGACGAGTTCGCCGCCCGCGGCGGGCTCCGGAGCATGCCGCCGCACGGTGACGCGTACGCCGAAGGCCCGGGGGACGGAGCGCGCCCAGCGCCGGGTCAGGCGGCGGCGCGGACCGGCCCCGAGCAGCCGTACGAACGGGACGCAGACCACCCCCAGCAGGACCAGTGCGCAGCCGGCCAGCAGCAGGAGCGCGGCGGGCAGCGGGGCGCGTACGGCTCCGGAGTGCCGGGCGCAGCCGTCCGGGGTGCACGGGGCGACGGGCAGCCAGACGCTCATCGCAGCGGGGCCAGGGAGAGGAAGTGGCGCAGGTAGCGCGGGTCGGTGCGGCGCAGCGAGAGCAGGACGTACAGGTCGGCGACGTTGAAGTCGGGGTCGTGGGCGGGGGCTCCGCAGACCTGGGCGCCGAGCCGGAGGTAGCCGCGCAGCAGGGGCGGGAGGTCCGCCCGGGAGCCGGCTTCCGGGCCGTGCGCGGAGGAGTCCCAGAGGCGGTGCGGGGTGACCCAGTGCTTCTCGGGCGCGAGGTGGCTCGCGCGTACGGTGTTCCAGCTCCGGGCGGCGCTCGCGCCGCCGTCGGCCAGCGGGAGGGAGCAGCAGCCCGCGATCCAGGTGTGGCCGGTGCGCTCCATGTAGCGGGCGAGTCCGGCCCAGACGAGGGCGATGACCGCGCCGTCGCGGTGCGCGGGGTGGACGCAGGAGCGGCCGGCCTCGACGAGGTCGTCGCGGATCGGGGCGAGCCGGGTGAGGTCGAACTCGCTCTCCGCGTAGAGGCGTCCGGCGATCCTGGCCCGGTCCGGCGGCAGCAGCCGATAGGTGGCGACGACCTCCCCGGTGGCGGTCTCACGGACCAGCAGGTGGTCGCAGTACGCGTCGAAGGCGTCGCTGTCCAGGCCGGGTTCGGGCCCGTCCAGCCGGGCCCCCAGCTCCCCGGCGAACACGAGGTGGCGCAGGCGCTGGGCCGCGGTGACGTCTTCCTGGCAGGTGGCGAGGGAGACCCGGTAGGCCGGTTCCGGGGCGCCGACGGGATCAGGGGCCGGAACGGCCGCCGGGGCGGGGGCGGAGGCGCGAACGGACGTGGGGGCGGGGGCGGCGGGCAGCGGGGCGACGGGCAGCACGGTCATGGCGGTCTCCGGGGACGGAAGAGGCGAGGGGCGCTGCCGGGCTGTCGCGGGGTGCGACGGCCCGGCCCCTTACTTCTTCCGTCACCGGCTGGATTCGACGTGACCGCTGTGGGGAGCGGGGATGTGCGACGGCTGAATCCCCAGGGACACCGTGCCTCAGGGACGCTGGGCCTCAGGGCCCGGGGACTCTCCCTCGCGTGCACTCGTGCCCCGGGGACTCCGCCCCGCGTCGATGCCGTCCGGGTGGGATCAGCCGCTGCCGGCGAGCATGGCGGTGATCCGCTCGGAGGCGGCCTTGGCCTCGCGGGCCGGGTCGCCGCCTTCGAGCACGGCCGTCATGTAGGGCTTGATCGGGTTCTCCGCCTCGACCCGGGCCCACTGGGACGAGTTGGGGGTGGCCCGGCCGCGGGTGGCGCCTTCGGCCATCGCGGCGGTGCCCTCGTCGCCCTCGATGACATGGGCGAGGCTCGGCTTGTTGGGGACGTAGCTCATGCCCCGGGCGAGCTCCGTCTGCCACTTCTCGCTAGCCAGTGCCTTGACGACGGCGATGCCCGCGGTGCGTTCGTCGGCGTTCTTCGGGACGATGAGGTCGGAACCGCCGGTGAACACCGAGCCGGGGGCTTTCGAGGACTTGCCGGGAATGGGGAAGTAGCCGAGCTTGCCCTTGAGTTCGGGATTCTTCTGCTCGATGAGCGCGGCGCTGCCCGGAGTCGAGATGATCTGCGCGACGTCGCCCTTGGCGAAGACGTCGGTCTGCGGGGGCTTCTCCTCGTCGGCGTCCGTCGGGCCGTCGCCGAGCGCCTGGAGCTTCTGGTAGAACTTCATGCCCGCCAGGGCTTCCGGCGTGTCCAGGGCGCCCTGCCAGTCGCCGCCGTTCTCGTCCGCGAGTTCGCCGCCCTCGTCCCAGATGAAGCCGGCGAGCACGTACCAGTTCTGGCCGGCCAGGTAGATGCCCTGGTTGCCCGCGCTGTTGAGCTTCTCGGAGGCGGCGATCCACTCCTCGCGCGTCTTCGGGACGGAGTCGATGCCCGCCTCCTCGAAGATCTCCTTGTTGTAGATCACCACCCGGTTGGCCGCGTACCAGGGGATGCCGTACTGCACGCCGTTGATGCTGCCGGGCTGGGCCAGGCCGGGCAGCCAGTCCTCGCTGCCCAGGTCGCGCATCGATTCGAGGGTCAGATCGCGCAGACCGCCGCTCTCCGCGTACTGCGCGACCTGGGTGTTCCCGACCTCGATCACGTCCGGGGCGTCGTCGCCCTCCAGCGCGGAAAGGACCTTGGGGCCGATGCCGCTCCACTCCTGGATCTTGAAGTCCAGCTCGATCGAGGGGTTCTCCTCCTCGTACGAGCGGGTGAACTTGTCCAGGAAGCCGGGCGAGACGCTGTCCTTCATCAGCCAGACCGTCACCGTGCGGTCACCGCTGCCCGAGCCCGGTATGAAGCCGCATCCGCCGAGTGCGACGGACGAGACAAGCGCGATGGCTCCGGCCAGTATGCGGTTCTTCACGTGGTCACCTTCTGCGAAACGGCTCAACGAAATCGGGACCCGGTGTGGGGGGATTGCGGGCGGCGCTCGCACGGGTGATGGCTGAATTTTGGTATGGACCATTCAGTAGGTCAAGGCGGGTGCTCGTCCCGATTCGCCCCACCCTCCCCCTCGCGGCAGACCTCGGATTGGGGCACCGTGGTCTCAGGAGAGGAGACAAACAATGCCGAATCACACTTATCGGGTCACCGAGATCGTAGGAACCTCCGAGGAAGGCATCGACGAGGCGATCCGGAACGGCGTCGCAAGAGCGGCGGAAACGTTGCACAATCTCGATTGGTTCGAGATTAACCAAGTTCGGGGCCATATCGAGGATGGCCGAATCGCGCACTATCAGGTCGGCCTGAAGGTGGGCTTCCGACTTGACGAAAGCGCCTGATCAGGTACGCCCCTCACGTTCCTGGGCATCCTTCAGCGCCGCCGACGGGTCGGCCCAGCGGGCACGCACCACAGCAAATCCGGCCACCTGGGCCGCGTCGCAGACCAGCTCGTCGTCGTCCACGAGCATGCGCACCTGCCCCTTCCGCCCCAGCCGCCGCAGAACGTCCAGCTTCGTCCGGCGCGCGGGGCGCCGGTCGTCGTTGCGCCGCATGAACAGCGTGCCCTCGGGCAGCCCCTGACGGCTCAGCCAGCGCACGGTGTCACGACGGCACCGCTCGGGCCGTCCGGTCAGATAGACGATGGCGCACTCCTCGGCGCTCGCGAGCACCATCCGTACGCCCTCCGCCAGCGGCGGATCCTCCACCGCCGCGGCGAAGAAGCCGGCCCAGTCACGCTTCGGGCCCTCCAGGAAGTGCTGCCGGTGGGCGGTGTCCGCGAGTGTGCCGTCCAGGTCGAATACGGCCAGCGGCCGTGCGTCGTTGTCCACTCCCCCAGTTTAGAAAGCCCGTAGCGCCCGGCGTCGGCGCTCGCGCGCGCATCCTGGCAGAGCCGCGGCGTTCACGGGAAGCCGAGCGGTGCGGGAATCCTGGGGGAGCGCCGGTGTTGAAGGGAGCGTGAGCTCTGTGATCGCTTCGACCCGCTTCTCCGTCCTGGACCGCTCCCGCACCCGTGAGGGGCACGACGCCCCCGGGGCGCTGCGCGAGACCGTGGACCTGGCCCGGGAGGCGGAGGCGCTCGGCTTCCACCGCTTCTGGGTCTCCGAGCACCACGGCGTGCCCGGGGTCGCGGGGTCCGCTCCGACGGTGCTGGCCGCCGCCGTCGCCGCCGCGACCTCCACCATCCGGGTCGGCACCGGCGGAGTGATGCTGCCCAACCACCGGCCGCTGGTCGTCGCGGAGCAGTTCGGGGTGCTCGCCTCCCTCTTTCCCGGCCGGATCGACATGGGGCTCGGACGCTCCGTGGGGTTCACCGACGGCGTCCGCCGGGCGCTCGGCCACGGCAAGGAGGACGCCGAGGACTTCCCCGGGCGGCTCACCGAACTGCTCGGCTGGATCGACGGCGACCAGCGGGCCCACCCCGGGGTGCACGCGCATCCGGCGGAGAGACTGCGCATCCCCGCGTACGTCCTGGCGACCGGGGAGGGCGCGTCGGTCGCCGCGGCCGCCGGACTCCCCCTCGTCATCGGCGATCTGCGCGGCCGGGAGAAGGTGCTGCGCGCCATCGAGGTCTACCGCCGCGACTTCCGCCCCTCCGCCCGCGCCGAGCGGCCCGAGGTGATCGTCGCGGGCACGGTGGCCGTGGCCGGCACCGAGGAGGCGGCCCGTCGGCTGCTCGTACCGGAGGCGTGGGCGATGGCGTACTCCCGTACGCACGGGGACTTTCCGCCCCTGGCTCCGGCCGAGCGCGTCGAGGCCCTCGCCATGACGGCCAAGGAGCGGATGCTGTACGAGCGGGGGCTCGACGGTCATGTCCACGGCACCGAGGAGCAGGTGGCCGGTCAGCTGGAGCGGGCGATCGAGGAGACCGGCGCGGACGAGGTGCTCGTCACGACCAGCACGTACGACCGGGAGGGGCTGGTGGACTCGCTGCGGCGGCTCGCCCGGATCGCACGCCGGTCCCGGAGGCCCGCCACCGGCGAAGACACCTAGAATCGGACTGTTTGTCCCTTCAGGTTGTCCCTTCAGGCGCCAGAACCCCACCCGTACGGAGCCGAGCCCCATGCACTCCCCCCACGATCCGTACGTCCGGGTGCGCGACGCCCGCGAGCACAACCTCAAGAACGTCCGGGTCGACATCCCCCGCGACACCCTGACCGTGTTCACGGGCGTGTCGGGGTCCGGGAAGTCCTCGCTCGCCTTCGGGACCATCTACGCGGAGGCCCAGCGCCGCTACTTCGAGTCCGTGGCCCCGTACGCCCGGCGGCTGATCCACCAGGTGGGCGCGCCCGCGGTCGGGGAGATCACCGGGCTGCCGCCCGCCGTCTCGCTGGAGCAGCGGCGCTCCGCCCCGGGGGCCCGGTCGTCCGTCGGGACGGTGACGACGCTCTCCAACTCGCTGCGCATGCTGTTCTCCCGCGCGGGCGACTATCCGCCGGGCGCCGAGCGCCTCGACTCCGACTCCTTCTCCCCCAACACCGCCGTCGGAGCGTGCCCGGAGTGCCACGGGCTGGGGCGCATCCACCGGACGGACGAGGAGCTGCTCGTCCCGGACCCCTCGCTGTCGATCCGGGAGGGGGCGATCGCCGCGTGGCCGGGGGCGTGGCAGGGCAAGAACCTCCGCGATGTGCTGGACGCGCTGGGCCACGACGTCGACCGGCCGTGGCGCGAGCTGCCCGAGCGGGACCGGGAGTGGATCCTGTTCACCGACGAGCAGCCGGTGGTGACGGTGCATCCGGTGCGGGACGCGGGCCGGATCCAACGCCCGTACCAGGGCACGTACATGAGTGCGCGGCGCTATGTGCTGCACACCTTCGCGGACACCAAGAGCAGGTCCCTGCGGGCGAAGGCGGAGCGCTTCTTGACCAGCGCCCCGTGCCCGGTGTGCGGCGGGAGCCGGCTGCGGCCCGAGGCGATGGAGGTGACCTTCGCGGGGCGGACCATCGCCGAGCTGGCCGGGCTGCCGTTGTCCGCGCTGGCCGAGGTGCTGTCCGGTGCGGGGTCGGGCGGCGAGGAGACGGCCCGGGTGCTGACCGGTGACCTGCTGGCGCGGATCGGGACGGTGACGGAGCTGGGGCTCGGCTATCTGAGCCTGGACCGGACGGCCCCGACGCTGTCCTCGGGGGAGCTGCAACGGCTGCGGCTGGCCACGCAGTTGCGGTCGGGCCTCTTCGGCGTCGTCTACGTCCTGGACGAGCCGTCGGCCGGGCTGCACCCGGCGGACACCGAGGCGCTGCTCGGAGTGCTGGGCCGGCTGAAGGAGGCCGGCAACTCGGTCTTCGTGGTGGAGCACCAGATGGACGTGGTGCGGCGGGCGGACTGGCTGGTGGACGTGGGCCCGCTGGCCGGCGAGCACGGCGGGCGGGTGCTGCACAGCGGGCCGCCCGAAGGACTGGCCCGGGTGCCGGAGTCGGCGACGCGGCGGTTCCTGTTCGAGGAGGGGCCCGCGCCCGTGCGGGAGCCGCGCACGCCGACCGGGTGGATCGGGCTCACCGGCGTGGAGCGGCACAATGTGCGGGGCGTGGACGCGGCGTTCCCGCTCGGGGTGTTCACGGCGGTGACCGGGGTGTCCGGCTCGGGCAAGTCGACCCTGGTCGGGCAGGTGCTCGCCGGGGTGCTGGCGGACCGGCAGGCTGGCGAGGAGGCCGGGCCGGGTGAGCGGTTCTGCGCGGCGGCCACCGGTCTGGAGGCGGTGGACCGGCTGGTCCAGGTCGACCAGAAGCCCATCGGCCGTACGCCCCGGTCCAATCTGGCCACGTACACCGGTCTCTTCGACGCCGTGCGGAAGCTGTTCGCGCGGACGGAGACGGCGCGGGAGCGCGGCTACGGCGCGGGGCGCTTCTCGTTCAACGTGAGCGGCGGTCGGTGCGAGACCTGCCAGGGCGAGGGGTTCGTCTCGGTGGAGCTGCTGTTCCTTCCGAGCACCTACGCGCCGTGCCCGGACTGCCACGGCGCGCGGTACAACCCGGAGACCCTGGAGGTCACCCTCGACGGGCTGACGATCGCTCAGGTCCTGGATCTGACCGTGGAGTCGGCGGCGTCCTTCTTCGCCGGGACACCGGCCGCCGAACGTGCGCTGACCACCCTGCTGGATGTGGGCCTCGGCTATCTGCGGCTCGGTCAGCCCGCCACGGAGCTGTCCGGCGGCGAGGCGCAGCGCATCAAGCTGGCGGCGGAGCTCCAGCGCACCCGGCGCGGGCACACGCTGTATCTGCTGGACGAGCCGACGACGGGGCTGCACCCGGCGGATGTGGAGGTGCTGATGCGGCAGTTGCACTCCCTGGTCGACGCCGGGAGCACGGTGGTGGTCGTGGAGCACGACATGGCCGTGGTGGCGGGCGCGGACCACGTCGTCGACCTGGGGCCCGAGGGCGGTGACCGGGGCGGCCGGATCGTCGCGGCGGGCACCCCGGCGGAGGTGGCGGGCGTCGCGGGGAGCCGTACGGCGCCGTATCTGGCGAAGGCGCTGCGGCGCTGATCCGGCGGCGGGCATCGCGTCGATCCCGTACGGCTCCGGAACCGTACGGGATCGACGCCGGGGATCAGCTCCCGTGTCAGCGGCGGACCTTGCGGGTCGCCCGCAGCCACTCCTTGTTCATCGCGGCGATGGAGGGCAGCGGGATGCCCTTGGGGCAGGCCGTGGCGCACTCGCCGGTCAGGGTGCAGCCGCCGAAGCCCTCGTCGTCCATCTGGGCCACCATGTCCAGGACGCGGGTCTCACGCTCGGGGGCGCCCTGCGGCAGGACGTTGAGGTGGTTGACCTTCGCCGAGGTGAACAGCATCGCCGAGCCGTTGGGGCAGGCGGCGACGCAGGCTCCGCAGCCGATGCACTCGGCGTGCTCGAAGGCGAAGTCGGCGTCCGGCTTGGGCACCGGGGTGGCGTGGGCGTCCGGGGCGGTTCCGGTGGCGGCGGAGATGTAGCCGCCGGACTGGATGATCCGGTCGAACGAGGAGCGGTCCACGACCAGGTCCTTGATGACCGGGAAGGCGGAGGCCCGCCAGGGCTCGATGTCGATCGTGTCGCCGTCGTCGAAGGACCGCATGTGGAGCTGGCAGGTGGTCGTGCGCTCCGGGCCGTGGGCGTCGCCGTTGATGACGAGGCTGCACGCGCCGCAGATGCCCTCACGGCAGTCGTGGTCGAAGGCGACGGGCTCGTCCCCGGCGAGGGTGAGTTCCTCGTTGAGGGTGTCGAGCATCTCCAGGAACGACATGTCGGCGGAGATTCCGTCGACCTCGTAGGTGGCCATGGCGCCGGGCGTCTCGGGGTTCTGCTGGCGCCAGACGCGCAGGGTGAGCTTCATGCGTAGCTCCGCTGGGTGGGGTGGACGTCACTGAAGACGAGGTCTTCCTTGTGCAGGACAGGGGCGCCGCCCGTGGCGGTGAACTCCCAGGCGGCGGCGTAGGAGAACTCCTCGTCGCGCCGCTCGGCCTCGCCGTCCGGGGTCTGGGACTCGGCGCGGAAGTGGCCGCCGCAGGACTCGGCGCGGTGCAGGGCGTCGAGGCACATGAGCTCGGCGAGCTCCAGGTAGTCGACGATGCGGTTCGCCTTCTCCAGTGACTGGTTGAACTGTTCGCCGGTGCCGGGGACCTTGATGCGGCGCCAGAACTCCTCGCGGATCTCCGGGATCTTCGCGAGCGCCTTGCGCAGACCGTCCTCGGTGCGGGCCATCCCGCAGTACTCCCACATGAGTTCACCGATCTCGCGGTGGAAGGAGTCGGGGGTGCGGTCGCCGTCGACGGAGAGCAGCAGGTTGATCCGGTCCTCGGTCTCCGCCACGGCCTCCGCGACGGCGGGGTGTGCCTCGTCCACGGTGTCGGTGTGCGGGTTGCGGGCGAGGTAGTCGTTGATCGTTGAGGGCAGGACGAAGTAGCCGTCGGCGAGGCCCTGCATCAGCGCGGAGGCGCCGAGGCGGTTGGCCCCGTGGTCGGAGAAGTTCGCCTCGCCGATGGCGAAGAGGCCGGGGATGGTGGTGGAGAGGTCGTAGTCGACCCAGAGGCCGCCCATCGTGTAGTGCACGGCGGGGTAGATCCGCATGGGGACCGTGTAGGGGTCCTCGTCGGTGATCCGCTGGTACATGTCGAAGAGGTTGCCGTACTTGGCTTCGACGGCGTTGCGGCCCATCCGGCCGATGGCCTCGGCGAAGTCCAGGTAGACCCCTTGTCCGCCGGGGCCGACGCCGCGCCCCTCGTCGCAGACGTTCTTGGCGGCGCGGGAGGCGATGTCCCGGGGCACCAGGTTCCCGAAGGCGGGGTAGATCCGCTCCAGGTAGTAGTCGCGCTCGTCCTCGGGGATCTTGTTGGCCGGGCGGTCGTCGCCCTTGGCCCTGGGGACCCAGATGCGGCCGTCGTTGCGCAGCGACTCGCTCATCAGCGTGAGCTTGGACTGGTGGTCGCCGGTGCGCGGGATGCAGGTGGGGTGGATCTGGGTGAAGCAGGGGTTGGCGAAGTACGCGCCGCGCCGGTGCGCCCGCCAGACGGCGGTGGCGTTGGAGTTCATGGCGTTGGTCGACAGGTAGAAGACGTTGCCGTAGCCGCCGGTGGCCAGGACGACCGCGTCGGCGAAGTAGGTGTCGATCTTCCCGGTGACCAGGTCGCGGGCGACGATGCCGCGCGCCTTGCCGTCGACCACGATCAGGTCCAGCATCTCGGTGCGGGCGTGGAGTTCGACGCCGCCCGACGCGATCTGCCGGGACAGTGCCTGGTAGGCGCCGAGGAGGAGTTGCTGTCCGGTCTGGCCGCGCGCGTAGAACGTACGGGAGACCTGGACGCCGCCGAAGGAGCGGTTGTCGAGGAGGCCGCCGTACTCGCGGGCGAAGGGGACGCCCTGGGCGACGCACTGGTCGATGATCTCGACGGAGATCTGGGCGAGCCGGTGGACGTTGGACTCCCGGGCGCGGAAGTCGCCGCCCTTGACGGTGTCGTAGAACAGCCGGTGGATGGAGTCGCCGTCGTTGCGGTAGTTCTTCGCGGCGTTGATGCCGCCCTGGGCGGCGACCGAGTGGGCCCGCCGGGGCGAGTCCTGGAAGCAGAACTGGACGACGTGGTAGCCCTGTTCGGCGAGCGTGGCCCCCGCCGCTCCGCCGGCCAGCCCGGTGCCGACGACGATGACGGTGTGTTTGCGCCGGTTGGCGGGGTTCACGAGTTTCGCTTGGAAGCGGCGGGTGTCCCAGCGTTCGGCGACGGGGCCCTCGGGGGCCTTCGTGTCGGCGAGGGGCTCGCCCGTGGCGTACTGCGTGTAGTCGGGCATGTCAGCTCACCACTCCGGTCATGACGGCGACGGGTACGGAGATGAAGCCCACGGTCAGCACTGCCGCGAGGAGGTTGGCGAGGGTCTTCAGGATGCGGTCGCGGGTCGCGTTGCCGACGCCCAGGGTCTGCGCGGCGCTCCAGAAGCCGTGCTGGACGTGCAGGCCCATGGCGAGCACCGCGACGATGTAGATGACGTTGCCGTACCAGGTCGAGAAGGTGTCGATGACGTTCTGGTAGGGGTGCCCGGCCTCGAAGCCGGTGTGCACGGTGCCGGTCGTCAGGTCGAGGATGTGCCAGACGATGAAGAGCGCGAGGATGACGCCGCCCCAGCGCATGGTCCGGGTGGCGTAGCTCGACCGGGGCTTCTTGTGGACGTACTTGGCCGGGCGCGCCCGGATGTCGCGGCGGCTCAGCTGGTACGCGGAGACGCCGTGCAGCACGACGGCGGCCACCAGTCCCACCCGGACGATCCAGAGCGCCCACTCGTAGTGCAGTACCGGTTCGCCCATGGTGCGCAGCCAGTGGGCGTACCCGTCGAACTCACCGGGTCCGAAGAAGATCTTCAGGTTGCCCACCATGTGGGCGACGAGATATCCGAGCATGACCAGACCGGTCACGGCCATGATCGTCTTCTTGCCGACGGTCGAGTCCCAGAGCGTACGCGTCATCGACGGCCGTCGGTCCGTCCGCGTTGCCAATGCCATGGACACGACGGTAGGGGCGAAGGTCCGATCAGTCCAACACATGGAGCGGCTGATCTCCATAGTCGTTGACTATCGACAAAGGTTATGGTCGGCTTATGCACTTCCAGCAGCTCACCTACTTCGTGGCCGTCGCCGAGGCCCGGCACTTCACCCGGGCCGCCGAGGCGGTGCACGTGTCGCAGCCCTCGCTCTCCCAGCAGATCCGGGCGCTGGAGACGGAGCTGGGCGCTGATCTGTTCAGCCGGGCCCGGGGCAACATCGCCCTCACCGACGCGGGTGAGGCCCTGCTGCCGCTCGCCCGGCGGATCCTCGCCGACGCGGAGACGGCACGGCAGGAGGTCCAGGAGCTGGTCTCGCTGCGCAGCGGCCGGGTGCGGCTGGGAGCGACGCCGAGCCTGTGCACCGGGCTGCTGCCGGACATGCTGCGCGCCTTCCACGACCGGCATCCGGGGGTGCGGCTGCTGCTGGAGGAGGGCGGCTCGCACGACCTCGTGCGTCAGCTGGCGCGGGGAGCGCTCGATCTGGCGCTGGTGGTGCTGCCCCTGCCGGCCGCCTCTCCGGCGCTGACCACGGTGGAACTGCTGCACGAGGACCTGGTGGTGGTGTCCTCCCCCGAGGAGCCGGCCCCGGGGCGGGGCGGCCGGATCCGGATCGCGGATCTGGAGGGGGCGCCGCTGGTGATGTTCCGGCATGGGTACAACCTGCGGGAGCTGACGCTGGCCGCGTGCCGCGCGGAGGGCTTCGAGCCCACGTTCACCGTCGAGGGCGGCGAGATGGACGCGGTGCTCGGTTTCGTACGGGCGGGGCTCGGCATCGCCGTGGTGCCGAGCATGGCCGCCGCCCGGGCGGGCCACGACCTGCGGAGGACTCCGCTGGCCGGCGCCGGGCTGCGGCGCACGATCGCCCTCGCGCACCGCAGCGACGTGGCCCCGCCCCGGGCCGCGCGCGAAC
Organism: Streptomyces sp. NBC_01116; assembly: GCF_041435495.1. Lineage (NCBI taxonomy): Bacteria > Bacillati > Actinomycetota > Actinomycetes > Kitasatosporales > Streptomycetaceae > Streptomyces > Streptomyces sp. NBC_01116. The sequence continues at coordinate 7,912,880 of NZ_CP108644.1, read as the reverse complement.
TCCAGCGGATGCTGCTGGAGCACCGGCCGGCCTCCAGCTGACCGGCCGGCCTCCGGCTGACCGGCTGACACCTCCGGCTGACGGGCCGACGCCTCCCGCTGACCGGCCGGGGCACGAAGGACCCTCCGCGCACCGGCCGGGCTCAGACCGCGTCCGCCAGCAGCAGGGAGTGGATGCGGTCCGGGGCCCCTGGGCGGGCGTAGTACCAGCCCTGGGCGGTGTCGCAGCCCAGCAGCCGCAGCTGCTCGGCCTGCGCGCCCGTCTCCACGCCCTCCACCGTGACGGCCAGCTCCAGGCTGTGGGCCAGCGACACGATGCCCTCGACGATCTTCAGATCGACCGGGTCCGCCGGGTGCTGCTGCATGCCCCGGGTGAAGGAACGATCCAGCTTGAGCACGCTCACCGGCAGCCTGCGCAGGTTCGCCAGGTTCGAGTAGCCCGTGCCGAAGTCGTCGAGCGCGATGTCGACGCCCATCTCCGCGAGCTGCCGCAGCGGCTTGAGGAGATCGTCGTCGGCGCCGATCAGGGCGGACTCGGTCACCTCCAGGCAGAGCGCTCCCGGTTCGAGACCGGACCGTTCCAGCACGTCGACCGTCTCGGCGACGAGACGGGGGTGGTGCAGCTGGGTCGGCGAGAGGTTGACGTTGATCCGCAGCGGTCCTCCGTCGCTGTGCCGCTCCTGCCAGAAGTTCGCCTGCCGTACGGACTCCTCCAGCACCCAGCGCCCGAGCGGCACGATGAGCCCGGTGTGCTCGGCGAGCGGGATGAACCGGTCGGGGCCGAGCACCCCGTGCTGCGGATGGCACCACCGTACGAGCGCCTCGGCGCCGTGCACCGTGCCGTCGTCCAGGTGCACGAGCGGCTGGTACTCGATGAAGAACTCGCCCCGGTCCAGGGCGGCCGGGAGCGCGGTGGTCAGCCCGTGCCGGGTGATGGCACGCGCGTCGGCCTCGGCGTCGGCGAGCTGGTAGCGGTTGCCGCCCGCCGCCTTGGCCCGGTACATCGTGATGTCGGCGCTGCGCAGCACCTCGGCGGCGCTGCGCTCCCCGGAGGGCCCCTCGACGACGCCGATCGAGCCGCGGACGGTCAGCTCGCGGCCATCGAGGCGGATGGGGGAGGCGAGCGCGTTCAGGATGCGGCCGGCCAGCTCGTCCACCTCGTCGGCGGTGTCCGGTCCCGTGGTCAGCGCCACGAACTCGTCGCCGCCGAGCCGGGCGACCATCTCGCCGGGCGCGGTGGCGCAGCTCTGGAGCCGGTCGGCGACCTCGACCAGGAGGCGGTCTCCGGCGGCGTGGCCGAGGCTGTCGTTGATGGCCTTGAAGCCGTCGAGGTCCAGATAGCAGAGCCCGAAGCGGATCCCCTCCTGGGCGGCGAGCGCCTTCTCCAGGCGCTCGAAGAACAGGGTCCGGTTGGGCAGCCCGGTGAGCGCGTCGTGGGTGGCCTCGTAGCGCAGGCGCAGATTGAGCAGCCGCCGCTCGGTGGTGTCCTCCATCAGCGCGAGCTGGTACTCGGGACGGCCCTCGGAGTCCCGCAGCAGCGAGACGGTGAGGTTGGTCCACAGGACGGTGCCGTCGTTGCGGTAGTACGCCTTCTCGACCCGGTAGTGGTCGCGTTCGCCGCGTACCAGCTCGTCGTAGAACTTCCACACCTGCGGCGAGTCCTCGGGGTGGACCCACTCGTTCACCTTGTGGCTGCGGACGTGGTGCTCCAGCCCGCCGAACATCTTGGTGAGGGTGTCGTTGATCTCCAGGATGTTGCCGTCCAGGTCGGCGACGCCGATGCCGATGGCGGCGTCCTTGAAGACCGCGCGGAACCGGGCCTCCGTCGCGTGCAGGGCCTGTTCGGCGTCCGAGCGGGCGGTCAGCGCCGAGCGGGCGATGGCCTCCTGCTCGGCGAGCGTGCGCTCGCGCAGGGCCCCGGTGAAGCCGGCGGCGAGGGTGTGCTGGATGCGGGCGCAGCGGGCCCTGCCGTCCTCGGTGGACAGCACGCCGGGCCCGTTGCCGCCGCAGTACAGGACGAGGTAGGAGTCGACGACGCCGAGCGTGGAGCTGAGGGCGTCCGGGTCGGTGCAGTGCGCGTCGATCAGCGCCTCGCCGATCCGCTGGGCGGGCGAGGCGTCGAAGGGATGCGCGTGCAGGATGCCGTTCAGCTCGCGTGCCAGGGGCAGCAGATGCTGTTCGAACTCCGGCCGGGTGAGTGAGGTGGCCGTCAGGGGGAAGATGGCCCGGCTCCAGATTCTCGCGAATCTCCGGAGACGGCCTTCCGGACCGTCGGGTTCCGCGTCCGGTTCCCCGGACGCCTGGGCGGGAATGGTCACGCCTTGCGCCCGACCCCTGCGAAGCCCGAGAAGGCGTACGGGTCTTCCTCCTCCGGCGCCTGCGGGGTGTCGGGCCGCCATTCCGGCATCGACACGAGGCCCGGCTCGACCATCTCGTACCCCTCGAAGAACTGGCCGATCTCCTCGCGCGAGCGCATGATCAGCGGGCTGCGGATGTTCCGGTAGACGCCGACCGTGCCGGCCGCGTCCTCCTTGGGCAGCGGGATGCCCTCGTACGAGGCGTGGGTCAGGACGATCAGGCTGCCGGGGGCCAGTGACTCGCGCAGTTCGGCGACCGCGGCGCGCGGGTCGTCGGCGTCCTCGACGAAGTGGAGCACGGCGACCAGCAGCAGGGCCACCGGCCGGTCCAGGTCGAGCAGTCCGGTGATCTCCGGGTGCGCCAGGATCTCCTTGGGGCGGCGCAGGTCGGCGGCTGCGATGACCGCGCGGTCGTTGCCCTCCAGGACGGCCTGGCTGTGGGCGACGGCGACCGGGTCGTGGTCGACGTAGGCCACCTTGGCCGCCGGGTCGGCGGCCTGCGCGACCTCGTGGACGTTGCCGAAGGTCGGAATGCCGGAGCCGATGTCCAGGAACTGGTCGATGCCGATGTCGACGGCATGGCGGACGGCCCGGCGCATGAAGGCGCGATTGGCCTGCATGATCTTGGGAAGGCCCGGGAGGAACTCCATGGCCTTGCGCGCGGCTTCCCGGTCCACCTCGAAATTGTGCGATCCGCCCAGATAGAAGTCGTACATGCGAGACACGCTCGGCACCGAAATGTCAATGCCCTGCGGTGCCCAGGCGGGACGCTCCATCGATGTCTCCAACAAGTCGCCACGGCGATCCGGCCATGTTCATGGTCAGTATTGACCAGAGGCTACTGATCCGCCGCCAAGAGAGCGAGTGGAAACGGAAATTAGCGATCCGTTATTGGTCACACTCAGGTGGCATCCACAGCCGGTCCGTCGCTGCGCGTATGCGTACAGCGACGGACCGGCGTTCCGGACGCCGTTTCCCGGCGGTTCGGGGCCACTTGGGGCTCCTGGGCGACGGTCCACCACACCCGATTACCGAGCAGCGCCGACCAGTTCGGAATCGGGGAAACGGCCTACCGGGTGCCGCCGGCCCCCGCCCGTTCGTCCGGCCCGGAGCGGCGTCCTGCGCGCACCGGCACATCGGCCCCTCGTCGACGGCGAGTTGACTCGTGCCGGTGGCGCGGGTGACCTCTCCGTGCAGCTCGGATCCGGTACCGGGCAGCGGCGGTGAACGCGAGCGAGGCGTTGCGCCAGGTGTTCACGTCGACTCCCGCGATGCGCCTTCGGACCGCTTTCGGCGCCGGCGCGGGACCGGTCCGTTCATGACCCCTGGATGCGGGACGCGGACGGGTTCGCGTTCAAAGGAGGGCCAGGAGGAATTCGGCGAATCGGGGATCGGGGCGCAAACACGAATGGCCCATTAACCGCACGATCAGGCGAATCACCCGCGGGTACCGCGTGTTCCCCGCCGGCCTGGATCATGCTCCCCGTCGTGCACGGATCACGCATCGCGCGGCTCACCGCGGCCGCCGCACTTCTCTGGCTGACAGCCGTACCGCTGCCCGCGACCGCCGACAACTGCGCGGTGGCCTCGATCGGGCAGGGCGGCGGTTCCTCGGTCGCCGTGGCGGGGGACGGGGGCTGCGTCGCGGTCTCCGAGCCGCCGCCACCGCCACCGCCACCGCCCGAACCGCCACCCCCACCACCACCTCCTCCTCCACCTCCTCCTCCTCCGCCCCCACCTCCTCCTCCCCCGCCACCACCACCGGTGATCGCGGAACCGCCGCCTCCGCCACCACCCCCTCCCCCGCCCTCTCCGCCGCCCCCCGCACCCGCACCCGCACCGCCGCCGAAGCCCTCACCCTCACCGAAGCCGCCGGAGCGCACCGAGCCGCCGCGCCCCCGGCCCGTCGCGCTGCCGGCGTACCGCAAACCGACCCGCAAACAGCCGCGGAATGGACCGTCGCTGGTGTCCCTGACGCTGCTCATCACCGCCCCGGCGGTGTTCGCCGTCGCCGTGCTGCGGCCGCGATCTTCCCGCTGACCAGGAGAGATGCATGTCCGAATGGCTCGTACTGAGCATTGCCATGGCGTCCGCCTGCGCGGTCGTCCTCACCATCGCGGTCCTGAACAACCGGCGGCTCGGGGATGACGACGACCCGTCCGAGACGCCGGACGTCATCGAGTACATGACGATGATGATCGGCGTGGTCTACGCAATCGTCCTGGGGCTCGCCATCGCCGGGGTCTGGGAGGGGCGCAGCGCCGCCCAGGAGTCCGTACGCATCGAGGCGCAGGCGCTGCACGAGGTGCGGGCGAGGTCGTCCGTCTATCCGGTGGAGGTCCGCGACCGCATCCGGGCGGACGTCGACGCCTACGTCGACCACGTGGTGCACGACGAGTGGAAGGTGATGTCCGAACGCAACACGCTCACCGAGCGCGGCACCGAGTTGCTGGACAAGGTACGGGCGGACGTCACCGACTACGTGCCCAGGACCGATCACGAGGGGCAGGCCTATCAGCCGCTGGTCGACCAGGTGGCGGCGGCGGACGACGCCCGCAGCACGCGCGGGCAGAACGCCGGGGCGACGATGCCGGGGGTGGTCTGGTTCGGGCTGATCATCGGGGCCCTGGTCACCGTGGGGCTGATCTTCACGCTCCAGATCCGCAGAACGTTCCGCGAGCTGCTCCTGGCCGGCCTGTTCAGCGCGTTGATCGCCTTCCTGCTCTTTCTGATCTGGGACTTCGACGCGCCCTTCGGCCGGGGCATCTCGGCCACCGCGGACCCGTTCCTCGACATGTTCCCGGGGGCCGCCCGCTGAGGCCCGCTCCCCCGGGCGGTGAGCCGGGCGGGGGACACCGCTGACCCATTCGCCGGACCCCGATCGCGTGCCGGGAGGACCACTTCTAGCGTGTCGGGCATCGAGGTGCATTTTTCCTGCTATGTGGAAATTCGTTCCGCAGCTGCCCCTCGGGGAACCCGGAGGATCCACCATGCGCGCGATACGTGTCGCACCGCTCGCCCTGCTCGGCGCCAGTGCCCTGACGCTGCTGGCCCCGTCCGCCGCCCACGCCGCGCCGGACGGGGCGACCAGCACGTTCAATCCGACGATCACCCCGTCGGTCATCGCGCCGGGAGGCCGGGTCACCCTCGGCGCCGGCGGCTGCACGGGCGAGACGACCGTCACCTCGGGCGTCTTCGACACCACCACCATCCCGAGCGGCTCCACCACGGCCACCGCCACCATCGACACGGACGCCCGCCGGGGTGCCGTGTACGCGGCGACGTTCGCGTGCGGCTCCACCGGCACCTCCCGGAACGTCAACCTGACGATCACCGGCGGCGCCACGAGCACCCCCACCCCGACGCCCACCACCGTTCCGACCGCCAGCTCGACGGCCCTCGTCCCGGGCGGGGTGCGCGGCGGCCTCGGCGGGAGCTCCGCCTCCACCGACACGGTGGAGGTCGCCGCCGGAGGGGCCCTGGTGGTCACGGCCGCCGCGGGCGCCCTCTACTTCGCACGCCGCCGTAGCGCCGACCGCCGCCACTGACCGCGAGCATGCGGCGCACGGCAGTCGCCCCGGGTCCTGGTCCAGGACTCGGGGCGACGGGCGTATCGGGCCGGGCGGGAGGTTCGACGCCTTAGAACGCCGCATGGCTCGTCTGCCGGCGCCGGACGAGGAAGACCGCGCCGCCGACGGCCGCCGCGGCCACCAGACCGCCGCCGACCTGCATCTCCACGGAGCTCGGCCCCATCGAGCCGCCGAGCCCGCCCTGCGCGCCGTTGCCGGCGAGCACGGTGAACTTCTGCGTCGCGATCCGGTCGTTGTCGCTGCACTTCACGGAGAGGTGGTACTGACCCGGCGTGGTGTTGTTCCGGACCCGGGCATGGGCGAAGTTGGTACCGTCGCCCGGCGAGAGGGTGGTCGTCGGGAACGCGTTCGACCAGACCTTGCCACCGTGACCGCAGCCCTGCGCGGTGATCTTCAGCGTGCCGCCCTGGTGGACGGACTGAGGATTGACGGCGACGTTGACCGGGCCGTTGGTGGCGGCGGCCATGGGGGCCGCGAGCCCGACGGCCGCGAAGGCGGTCGCGGTGACCGCGAGAGCGCGTGAAACACGCATCGTGTGAACCTCCAGCGGGAAACGCCCCCGGGGGCTTGTCCCCCGGGCTGGATCGACGAGAACGCCTCCCATGACGAACACTCACCAGCGAGACGACGCATCGCACTTCGGCGTTGCTCCACCCCGGTGACGCGACACGCCGTACGAAAACCGCCGGACCTGACGGAGTCGCAGGTCACAGACCGTCAGAACTTTTATCTGCTCATTACTCCGATGGGCAGGCATCCGGTGGGGCGCCGGCCCCGCCGCCACCCGTTCGCCTCTCCCTGATCGCCGCCCGGACACAGCGCCCTTAGCGTTCACAACGTCGCGACGAAGGGAGAGCCATGGGCCGGGACTACGCTGGCGCCGAGCGGACCAGACGTGTGCCGTGGGGTGCGGTCGCCCTGGTGCTGCTCAGCGGCCTCGCCCTCATGCGCAACGGCACGGAGTTCGGGGAGGCGGGCCCTCCGCAGCCCGCGGCGGCCGCCTCGCTGGACCTGGGCACGGACGCCGCGGGGCCGCCGGTGGAGGGCGAACCGGTGCAGCCCCTGCCGTACGCGCCCGCCTCGCGCGTGAAGATCGGCTCCATCGACGTGGACGCTCCCGTCATCGACGTCAACCTGGACGCCAACGGATGGATCGACGCCCCGCCCGCCGAGGACCCCAACCTCGCCGGCTGGTACCAGAACGGCATCGCCCCCGGCCAGCGCGGCACCGCCGTGGTCGTCGGTCACGTCGACAACATGTCCGGGCCAGCGGTCTTCTACGGCCTCGGCTCGCTCCAGAAGGGGCACCGGGTCGAGGTCGCCCGCTACGACGGCCGGGTCGGGATCTTCGAGGTGTACGGGGTGGAGGTCTTCTCCAAGAACGACTTCCCCGGCCCCCGGGTCTACGGCGACACCGGCCACGCGGAGCTGCGGGTCATCACCTGCGGCGGGGGCTACTCCAAGGCGGGCGGCTACGACGGCAACGTGGTGGTCTTCGCCCGGCTCGTGGACACCCGCTGACAGCGGCGCTCCCCCGCACGGCGGCGTCCCGGCGGCCACGGATCCTCGTGGCCGCCGGGACGCCGCCGTGCGCGCACGCGTTCCGCGGCTCAGAGGCGGCGCGGCACCGTGATGCGGTAGCCGGAGTCCAGCAGCCGGGGAAGATAGCGGCGCAGGGCCGCGACGCTCTGCGAGCGGTCGCCGCCCGCGTCGTGCGAGAGGACGACGACGCCGGGCGCCGCTCCGTCCAGCACCCGGCGGACGATCGTGCCGGTGCCCGGCGTCTTCCAGTCGAGCGTGTCCACGGTCCAGGCCATCGGCTCCATGCCCAAATCGGCCCCGATCTCGAAGGAGTTGCGGTTCCACGCACCGTAGGGGGCGCGGTACCAGAGCGGCGGGGCCCCGAGCGCCCGGTCCACCACCTCGCTGGTGCGCCCCAGTTCGTCGCGGATCGCGGTCCGGGAGAGCTTCGGGATCAGCGGGTGCGACCAGGAGTGGTTGCCCACCACATGGCCGTCGTCGGCCATCTCGCGCAGCAGGTCCGGGTTGCCGTCGGCCATCTCCCCGCAGACGAAGAACATCGCGCGGACCCGGTGCTCGCGCAGGGTGGCCAGGATCTCCGGGGTGTAGAGCGGGTCGGGGCCGTCGTCGAAGCTGAGGACCATCGAGTGCCCGATGCCGGGGAGGTGCTCGATGGGCCGGACGCGCACGGGCGGCCTGGCCGGTGCGAAGCGGGGCGGGGTGTTGGCCGTCATGGGTTCGAGCCGGTACGGGGCGGGTCGGCCGCGGACGTGTCCCGGAGGTCCCGCGGCGGCGGCGGGCGGGGTGTCCGCGGCCCGTACGGGGCGGCTGGGCGTCGACGCCGGATCGGCGGCGATCAGATGCACGGCGGTGGCGGCTCCGAGGCCGAGGGCGCCCCTCAGCAGGGTGCGGCGCCCGGTTCCTGTGTGATCACTTCTCATGGCCAACTGCTCGCACGGCCGGACGTCCGCTCCGGCCGCCGACACCGCATGTCGACCGTTTTGTACACGATCGACGCAGTATGTTCATCTCCATGCGGTTCGGCCGACGGCCCGCGGCTTCCCCTCCGGGACGAGCCGATAGCCTCGGAGCCGTGACAGAGCAGCAGCCTCATCGGTTCGAACGCGGTACGGACGGCCCCAAGGTGATCGTCGCGGGGCTCGACGGCTCCGATTCGTCGATGCGCGCGGCGGCCTACGCCGCCGGACTGGCCCGTCGGCAGAACGCCATGCTGGCCCTGGTGTACGTCCAGCCCGTCATGACGGCGGGCGCGGCGCTGGGCGTACCGGTGGGCGACGCCACGGGCGAGGTCGCGGAGGACCTGGTCTCCGAGATCCGCGCGGCGACCGAGCGCTTCAGCGACGCGTGGGACATGCGCTGGGAGTTCCACACCTTCCGGGGCGACCCCTACAACGGGCTGGTGACGGCCGCCGACGAGCTGAAGGCGGACGCGGTGGTGGTCGGGGCGTCGGAGTCGGCCGGGCACCGCTTCGTCGGTTCGGTGGCGGTGCGCCTGGTGAAGGCGGGGCGGTGGCCGGTCACCGTGGTGCCGTGAGGGACGTTCACCGGCCCATGACGAGCCCGTCCTCGTCCGCTCCCCGGCCGAGGACCACGGTACGGATGCGGTCGCGGACCTCGCGGAGGTGCTCGGCCCCGTCGTCGAGGGAGGCGTTGAGGTTGACGGCGCGTCCGGTGGCGGTGTCGTACCACTGCGGGACGAACTCCGCCTTCTTCACCGTCCAGCGCTCGCCGGGTTTCGCGGGCGGCGCGAAGGTGAAGCGGCCCATCGAGCTCTGGTTGCCGCGCGGATCCTGGACGCCCTCGTAGTTGATCATCGCTCCGGCGATCTGGTCGCCCATGCCGTAGACGACCCAGGTGCCGTTGACCTTCTCGTACGCCTGGGGCACATGGGCGTGTGTGCCGGCGAGCAGGTCGATGTCGGGGCGTCCGCCGTCGGCGGACGCGGTGAGCCGCTCGGCCAGCTCCAACTGCCGGGCGTCGGGCTCGTCCTGCCATTCGGTGCCCCAGTGGATGGAGAGGACGACGACGTCCGCGCCGGCCCGCCGGGCCGCCCTGGCCTCCTCGATGATCTTCCGCTCGTCGGTCACGTTGACCGTCCAGGGCTGGTCGGCGGGCACCGGGATGTCGTTGGTGCCGTAGGTGTAGGCCAGGTGGGCGACCTTGGCCGCGCCCTTTCCGGGTCCGGCGGGCAGGAGGGTGGGCCGGGCGGCCTCGGCGGCGGAACGGGCGGAGCCGGCGTGCCGGATGCCCGCCTCGTCCAGTGCGCCGAGCGTGCGCGAGACCCCCTCGGCCCCGTCGTCGAGGGTGTGGTTGGAGGCGGTGGAGCAGGAGTCGAACCCGGTGGTGCGCAGGGCGGCGGCGACCTCGGGCGGCGACTTGAAGCTCGGGTAGCCGGTGTAGGGGCCGCCCTCCTCGCCGTACACCGTCTCCATGTGGCAGAACGCCAGGTCCGCGGCGGAGACGACCGGGGCGACGCCCGCCAGCATCGGGGCGAAGTCGTGGCCGGCGCCGCCCGCGTCGGCGGCGGCCCGGTCGATCACGGAGGAGTGCGGAAGGATGTCGCCCGCGGTGAGGAGCGTGAACGGGCGGGGCCCTTCGGCGTCCTGGCCGCCGGCGCCCCGGGCGGCGGTGGGGGGTCCGCCCTGGGCGGGGGCCGTGGGCTGCTGCCCGGTGCAGCCGGTGGCCGCGGCGAGCAGGAGGGCGATGGCGGCCACGGTGCCCGGTCGGATGCGCTGCGTCATCTGCTCGACTCCATGTTCGGATGATTACGACCATCCGACTACATAGATTTTCATACCGGATAAGCAAGGATCATTGCCGCACACCTAGCTGAACTGGTCGTACCGGCCGACCCTGACGGCCCCTCGACCGTTCACCGCACCATTCGCCGCACTGAGCGACCGCTCGTCGCACGCCTCGGCGCACCGCCTGTTCCCGCGCCGCCGAATGCGTTCGTATACGCCAAGTCGGCAACGAGGCCGCCAGGGGCCGCGGCGGGAGAGGGCGTTCATGAAGACCACCACGACGACCGATGAGCGGACCCTCGCCGCGTTGCAGAGGGAACACGGCCCCGCGCTGTTCCACTTCCTCCTCGGCCTGACCTTCGGGGACCGGCAGCGGGCCGAGGACCTGGTGCAGGAGACCCTGGTACGCGCCTGGCAGCATCCCGAGGCCTTCGACGCGCCCTACGACTCGATGCGGCCGTGGCTGTTCACCGTGGGACGCCGCCTCGCCATCGACGCGCGGCGCTCCCGGCAGGCCCGCCCCGTCGAGGTCAGCGACACCGTGCTGGAGAGCACCCCGGACGCCCTGGACACCGCGGACTGCGCCGTCCGCGCCCTGGACGTCCGCGAGGCGGTCCGCACCCTCAGCCCCGAACACCGCGCCGTACTGGTGCAGATCTACTTCCGCGGGCTGAGCGTCGGCGAGACGGCCGAGGTGCTCGGCATCCCCGCCGGGACCGTCAAGTCCCGCTCGTACTACGCCCTGCGGGTCCTCGCGCGGACACTGCCCGGCTACTCCCGCAGGTCCTCCGCCCGGAGCAGCGCCAGCAGGGCGGAGGCCTCGGCCACCTCCACGTAGATCCGGGCGCACGCGTCGCACCCCCGGAGGTGGCGGGCGACCTTGCGGGTCTCCTCGGCGTCCAGGGCGTCCAGGACGTACGCGCCCAGCAGCAGGCGCACATGCGGGTCGTCGCCGGGGTCGACACTCATTCACTGCCTCGCATCTCCTGGGCGATCCTCCCCTTCTGCCCACGCGGGGCGCCCGCCCCCGGTTCAATGCTGCGTGAAGCCCGGCACCGAGCAAGGAAAGAGGCGAGACGGGATGCGTCCCGAGGATACGAATGGGACCGGTGGGAACGGTCTGCGGGTACCGATGACCTGGCTGTCCACCGAGTACCTCGCCGACGACCTGTTACGGACCGGCGATCTGATGGAGCCGACGACCCTGGAGTTCCGGGCGGGGCGCGACGCCCTCGCGCTGACGATGTTCCTGTGCGGAACTCCCCGCGACACCCCCGCTCCGCGGCCCCTGCCCGAGCCGCGGGTCGACGAGCTGCGGGTGCTCACGGCGTACGAGTGCACCTGGCGCGCCTGGATCTGCGAGCGGCTGGCGGAGGCGGCGCGGAGCGCCGAGCCGGGCGACCCCGATCTGGCGCTGGCGCGGGCGGCCTGGCGGTGGCTGGAGGAGACCGAACTGCTCGCGGCGGACCTGGACGCGATCGGCCCCGCACCGTGGGACGCCCCGGCCGGCCGGCCGGACGATCAGGAGGGGCGCGTCTGGACGCCCGCCTGGCAGCTGGGGCTGCCGCTGGGCCATCTGGCCGTCCATCTGTGCTAGGTCCTTTCGTTTCGATCAGGGAGCGGGGCCCGGTGCGTGCGACGGCAAGGCGGAGGAGGGAGTCACCGCGGAGCACGGGCGACCGACGACAACGCCGCAGGTGCGCGTGCCGGGCCCCGCGGGCCCGACCTGATCCGAACGAGATGTTCTGGCCCCCGGCTTCAGGAACCGTGCACCCCGGCACGGTACTTGGGCAGCCGCAGCATGATCTTCATCCCGGCCCCGACGCCTGTCTCGATGACCAGGCCGTAGTCGTCGCCGTAGACCTGGCGCAGCCGCTCGTCCACGTTGAGCAGGCCGATGCCGGTGGAGGCGCCGCCCTCGCCGCGCAGGATCTGCCGCAGCCGTTCGGGGTCCATGCCGGTCCCGTCGTCCTCGACGACCACCTCGGCCTCCGAGCCGGCGTCCAGGGCGCTGATGCTGATGCGGCTGCGGGTGACCGCCCCTTCGAGGCCGTGCTTGACAGCGTTCTCGACCAGCGGCTGGAGACACAGGAACGGCAGCGCGACCGGCAGCACCTCGGGGGCGACCTGGAGGGTCACGGAGAGGCGTTCACCGAACCGGGCGCGGACGAGGGCCAGATACTGGTCGATGGAGTGCAGTTCATCCGCGAGCGTGGTGAACTCCCCGTGCCTGCGGAACGAGTAGCGGGTGAAGTCGGCGAACTCCAGCAGCAGTTCGCGGGCCTGCTCGGGGTCGGTCCGGACGAACGAGGCGATGGCGGCGAGTGAGTTGAAGATGAAGTGCGGGGAGATCTGCGCCCGCAGGGCCTTGATCTCGGCCTCGATGAGCTGGGTGCGGGAGCGGTCCAGCTCGGCCAGCTCCAACTGGACGCAGACCCAGCGCGCCACCTCCCCCGCGGCCCGGGCCAGCACCGCCGATTCGCGCGGGGAGTAGGCGACGAGCGCGCCCAGCACCCGGTTCTCGACGGTGAGGGGGACGGCGACGGCCCAGCGCAACGGGCAGTCGAGGTCGGCGCAGCCGCTGTCGAAGGCGGTGCGGCGGCCGTTGTCCAGCAGCGCCTTCAGGTGCTCCATGACGTCCTTGCCGTGATGGTGCCCGGCGCCGTCCCAGACCAGCACCCGGTCCCGGTCGGTGAGGCAGAGGGCGTCGGTGCCGAGGAGGGAGCGCAGCCGGCGGGCGGCGCGCCGGGCGCTCTCCTCGGTGAGGCCGGCCCGCAGCGGCGGGGCGGCCAGCGACGCGGTGTGCAGGGTCTCGAACGTGGCGTGCTCGACGGGCGTGCCGACATCGCTGGGGCGCAGCGGCCGGGCGGTGCGCCGGCCCACCAGATATCCGGTGCCCAGAAGCAGCGCGGCCGTCACGACGAGAACGGCGATCGCGGCCCCGGTCATCGTTCCCGCCCCACGGCGGAGCGCGGCGAGGAGAGCGCCTCGGGGAGGTGGAAGCGGGTCATGGCTGCGTTGGTGCCCGGGGGTATCCGCCCCGGGGTGGCGAGCGAGACGAGGATCATCGCGAGGAACCCCACGGGGACGGACCAGACGGCGGGCCAGGCGAGCAGGGCGTGCGGCCAGCCCGGCGGGCGTACGGCTCCGCTGACGGTGATGGCCACCGCGAGGAGCGCGGAGCCGCCGCCCAGCAGGAGCCCCGCGACGGCCCCGGGCGGAGTGAGCCGCCGCCACCAGATGCCGAGGACGAGCAACGGGCAGAAGGAGGAGGCGGAGACGGCGAAGGCCATGCCCACCGCGTCGGCCACCGGCACCCGGCTCATCAGCAGGGACCCGGCGAGCGGTACGGCGATGGCGAGGACGGTGGCGAGCCGGAAGTGGCGTACCCCGCGTGCGGGCAGGACGTCCTGGGTGATGACTCCGGCGACGGCCATGGTGAGCCCGGAGGCGGTGGACAGGAACGCGGCGAACGCCCCGCCGGCGATCAGCGCCCCGAGGAGGTCGCCGCCGAGTCCGCCGATGAGCCGGGCGGGCAGCAGCAGGACGGCGGCGTCCGCGTCTCCTCCGTGGCGCAGTTCGGGGGTGTAGAGCCGGCCGAGCGCGCCGTAGATCGGCGGGAGCAGGTAGAAGAGTCCGACCAGGGCGAGGACGGCGACGGTGGTGCGGCGGGCGTCGCGGCCGTTGGGGCTGGTGTAGAAGCGGACGACGACGTGCGGCAGGCCCATGGTGCCGAGGAAGGTCGCCACGATCAGCCCGTAGGTGGCGTACAGCGGATGGTCGGCGCGGAAGACGGCGAGCTGGTCGTCGAAGCTGACCCGGGGCCGGCCGTCGCCCTGCCAGGCGAGGACCAGGAAGAGTGCGGGGACCAGGAGGGCGGTGAGCTTGAGCCAGTACTGGAAGACCTGGACGAAGGTGATGGAGCGCATGCCGCCCGCGGCGACGGCGGCGGTCACGACGGTGGCGACGAGGACGTCGCCGAGCCAGCCGGGAGCGCCCGTGAGGATCTTGAGGGTGAGTCCGGCGCCCTGGAGCTGCGGCACGAGGTAGAGCCAGCCCGCGCCGACGACGAGCGCGCTGACCAGCCGGCGGACCTGCCGTGATTCGAGGCGCCCCTCCGCGAAGTCCGGCAGGGTGTACGCCCCCGAGCGGCGCAGCGGGGCGGCGACGAAGACCAGGAGCACCAGGTATCCGGCGGTGTAGCCGACCGGATACCAGAGCATGTCGGGGCCGTGGACGAGGACGAGTCCGGCGACGCCGAGGAAGGAGGCGGCGGAGAGGTACTCGCCGCTGATCGCGGCGGCGTTGAGGCGGGGCCGCACGGTGCGCGAGGCGACGTAGAAGTCGGAGGTCGTCCGGGAGATGCGCAGGCCGAAGCCGCCGACGAGGACGGTGGCGAGGACGACGAGGGCGACCGCCACCCAGGACGCCGTGTGGTCGGGGGTGCTCACGGGGCGGGGCGGCCCTCCACCAGCCGGGCGAAGTCGCGTTCGTTGCGCTCGGCCCTGCGGACGTACCACCAGGCGGCCAGGGTGAGCGGCGGGTAGGTGGCGAAGCCGAGGACCGCCCAGACGAGGGCGGAGCTGTTCAGCGCGGCGAAGAGCAGCGGCAGGGTGCCCGCGACGAGGGCGAGGACACCGAAGACGGTGAGCCCGGCGCGCAGTTGGCCGCGCATCAGCGACCGGACGTAGGCGCCGCCGAGGGCGGTCTGCTCGTCGATCTCCGACTGGGTGCGGTAACGGGGCAGCGGGCGCACCCGCCGCGGCTCCCCCGTGACCACTTCGCGCCGGGGCGATGGCTCTGCGGACATGGGCTCGGAGTCTAGGCGTCGGCGGGCCGTGCTGGGAAGGGTCTGCCGAAGGACTCCCCAGGTCAGCGGCGGCCTCACGGCTGTGGTCAGCGGCCGCCCTGGCGCATCAGGAGATCGCGCAGGGCGCGGGTGTGACGGCGGCTGACGGCCAGCTCGGCCGCCCCGATGCGCACGCTCATGCTGCCCGCGTCCAGGCGCAGCTCGTCGATCCGGCCGAGCGCCACGAGGTGGCGGCGGTGGATGCGGACGAAGCCCCGGGAGCGCCAGCGTTCCTCCAGGGTGGTGAGCGGGATGCGGACGAGGTGGCTGCCGGTGGCGGTGTGCAGCCGGGCGTAGTCGCCCTGCGCCTCGGCGTACGCGATCTCGTCGATGGGGACGAAGCGGATGACGCCGCCCAGCTCGACCGGGATCTGGTCGCCGGCGTTGTCGTGGACGGGTGCGGACCGGTCCCCCACCTGCTCGGCGACCCGGCGGACGGCCTCGGCGAGGCGTTCGCGGCGGACCGGTTTCAGGACGTAGTCGACGGCCTTGAGGTCGAAGGCGTGGACGGCGAAGCCCTCGTGCGCGGTGACGAAGACGATGAGCGGGGGCGCGGCGAATCCGGCGAGGAGCTGGGCGACGTCGAGTCCGGTGAGACCGGCCATGTGGATGTCGAGGAAGACCACGTCGATCGCGGACGGATCGTCGGGGCCCGCGTCGACCGCCCCGCCGATGCGGCGCAGTGCCTCGGTCGCGCCGGTGGCACCCTCGGCGCTGCGGACACGGGGGTCGGCGCGCAGGAGGTAGAGGAGTTCCTCCAGGGCGGGTTGTTCGTCGTCGACGGCGAGTACGCGCAGCATGAGGCCGGAGTCTAGGGGGCGCGGGGGCCGATGGCTCGGGTGGTGCGTGGCTTGTTCCCGTACCGCAGTACGGGCGGACGACCGCACCCCCGTCCGGGTGCGGCCCGGCGGGCCCGGCGGTGGGCGGTCCCGCGCCGGTGGCCGGGATGCGCGCCCTCTCACTTCAGGAACTTGGAGAGCCTCCGGTCGGCCAGCGGTCTGCCGCCGGTCTGACAGGTGGGGCAGTACTGGAGCGAGGAGTCGCTGAAGGAGACCTCCAGGATGGTGTCCCCGCAGACCGGGCAGGCCTCTCCGGTACGCCCGTGGACCCGCATCCCGGTCTTCTTCTCGGCCTTGAGCTTCCCCGCCTCCACCCCGCCGGAGCGGGCGACGGCGTCCTGGAGCGTGGTGCGCAGGGCGGTGTACAGGCGGGTGACGTCGTCCTCGTCGAGGTCGGCGGTCCGTTTGAACGGGGACATCTTCGCGACGTGCAGGATCTCGTCGCTGTAGGCGTTGCCGATGCCCGCGATGAGCGACTGGTCGCGCAACGCGCCCTTGATCTGCCGGCGCTCCCCGGCGAGCAGCGCGGCGAACGCGTCGCGGTCGAAGGCGTCGGCGAGGGGGTCCGGGCCGAGGCGGGCGATTCCGGGGACGTCCAGGGGGTCATGGACGAGGTGGACCGAGAGGCGCTTCCTGGTGCCCATCTCGGTGAGGTCGAAGCCGTCGCCGTCGACGGTCACCAGGCGCAGGGCGAGGGGGCCTTTGCCGGGGCGGGGCGGAGCGGCCGGGAAGGAGTCCTTCCAACGGAGCCAGCCGGCCCGGGCGAGGTGGGTGCACAGGTGGAGCCCGCCCGCCTCGATGTCGAGGAACTTGCCGTGCCGGGCGACGGAGGCGACGGTCGCGCCCTCCAGGGCGGTCAGCGGCGGGTCGTACGTCTTCAGGACGCTGATCGCCAGCGGGAGGACGCGGGCGATCTCCTTGCCGACGAGGTGGTCGTCGAGGAAGACCCGCAGGGCTTCGACTTCGGGCAGTTCGGGCATGGTCCCAGACTGCCGCAGCCGCTGGGCGGCTGCCTGTCAGGACACTGGTGTGCGGTCCGTGCCGGTGATGACGGCATACAGCTCCGTGAACTCCTCCTCGACCGCGGCGGCGAGCCGGTCGAGGTCGGGCAGCGCCTTGCCGTCGGCCACCAGCCCCACGTGCACCCGCCCGCCGTAGGTGGTCAGGGCCACCGCCAGGGACTGGCCCCGGGCCAGCGGGGCCATGGGGTAGAGGGCGGTCAGCGGGCAGCCGTCCAACGAGAGCGCGGAGCGGGGCAGCGGCACGCTGGTGACCAGCACGTCGAACAGCACGCGGGCTGCGTTGGCCGCCAGGGGGGCGCCGAACCGGTGTGCCAGCGGCGGCAGTTGGTCGGCCAGTACGGCGACGGCACCCGCGCCCTTCAGGGGGCCGTCCGCCTTGTTGCGGTCCATCGCCGTGCGGACCGCCCGGAGCCGCTCGCGCGGGTCGGCCGCGGTGACCGGCAGGCCGAGCAGGTAGGCGGAGAGCCGGTTGCCGGTGGCGGAGGCGCCACCTGGCCGGCGACGGGAGACGGGAACCAGGGCCCGCGGGTCGTCGGCGGGCAGCGGCTCGCCGCGCCCGGCCATCCAGCGGCGCAGAGCCCCGGCGACGACGGCGAGGAGGACGTCGTTGGCGGTGCCGCCCTCGGCCCGCCGGATCCGCTGGAGGTCCCCGGCGTCGAGGTCGGCGGTGGCCAGGCGGCGGGTGCCGCTGGAGGGCGCGGTGAAGGCGGTCGTGGCGCGCAGGTCGAGGCGGCCGGCGCGGACGAGCGAGGCGCCCACGCCGAGTGCCCTGCCGACCTCGCCGATCCGGCCGAGGGCCATGCCCGCCATCTCCCGGGGGTCGGGCAGCCAGGAGCGGGGCGGGACGGCGGGGCGGCCGCGGGCAGCGGTGCGGGCGCTGGTGACGGCGGCGATCTCGTCGAAGATCCCGGCCCCGATGGCGACCGCCCGCATTCCGTCGGCCAGGGCGTGGTGCAGTTTGACCAGGACGGCGAAGCGTCCGCCCGCCGCGCCGCCGATGAGGTACATCCGCCAGGGCGGCAGGCCGCGCCCCAGCGGTCGCTCCATCAGTTCGCCGGCCAGTCGTCCGGCCCCGGCCATGAAGTCGTCGTCGTCCACGACGACGTGGCTGACGTGCCGGTGCACGTCGAAGTCCTTGTCCACCGTCCAGGCCTTGCCCCCGACCGGCAGCAGGACGTCCCGTACGCACATGCGCAGCCGGGGGATCGCGGAGGCGCGGGTCCCGAGCAGGTCGAGGATCCGCCCCGGAGCGGCGCCGGGCGCCGGTGCGAACACGGCGAGCGCGCCGAGGTGCATCGGATGGGCGTCCGATTCGAGGTGCCAGAAAGCGAGATCGAGCGGGGCGAGGAGCTCGGTACCCAACGGGGGCCTCATGTCGTCGAAGGCGGCGGGGCCGGGGTGCGGCCGGTCCCCCGCAGTCAATCCCTTGCGGTCGATAACGGTCAAGCACTGACATGTTACGTACTGTTACGCCACGGTGGGGAATCAGCGGGCCGGAATGAGGAACTCGCACCACACGCATTTGCCGCTGCCACGGGATTCCACGCCCCAGACGTCGGCCAGCCGGTCGACCAGCATCAGGCCGCGCCCCGACACCCCCGACTCCCCCGCGTCGCGGCGTCGGGGCAGTGCGCTGGACCGGTCCTCGACGTCGACGCGGAGCCGTCGCTCGGTTCCGGCGAGCACCCGGATCGTCACGACGGCGCCGCCGTCGGTGTGCATGAGCGCGTTGGTGATCAGCTCGTCGGCCGCGAGCTCGATCTCGTCGGCCCGGTCCTTCGCTCCCCAGGCCCGGACCGCGGCCCGGATCATGTGCCGGGACGAACTCAGCGCCTCGGGGTCGTTCTGGGCGACGTGCTGCTGGAGCCGCCCGCCCGGCTGCGGGGCGTGCGCGGCCCGGCGACGCAGCAGCAGGACCGCGACATCGTCCTGTCCGCCGCGCTCGTCGACGGCGTCACAGAGCTGGTCGGCCAGCTTCTGAAGGTCCTGGGGGCCGTTGGTGACGAAGCCGGTGAGCAGTTGCATGCCTTCGTCGAGGTCGGAGCCCGGCAGCTCGACGAGACCGTCGGTGAACAGGATCATCGTCTGGCCGGGGTCCAGCTCGACCGTGCCGACCGGGTACTCCAGCCGGCCGAACTCCGCCGAGAGGCCGAGCGGCAGGCCGCCCTCCGACGGCATCCTGCGGCAGCTCCCGTCCACGTCCCGCACCAGCGGGTCGACGTGTCCGGCGCGGACCACCTGGACGACGCCGGTGGTGAGGTCGACCTCGGCGTAGGTGCAGGTGGCGAAGCGGTCGGTGTCCAGCTCGTGGAGGAAGACGGAGGCGCGCGCCATGACCGTGGCGGGGCTGTGCCCCTCGGCGGCGTACGCGCGCAGGACGATCCGGAGCTGCCCCATGACGGCGGCGGCGTGGGTGTCGTGCCCCTGGACGTCCCCGATGACGGCGCCGACCCTGCCGCCGGGCAGCGGGATCAGGTCGTACCAGTCGCCGCCGATGTCGCGGCCGAGGCGGGCCGAGCGGTAGCGGACGGCGACCTGCGCCCCGGGTACGGCGGGGATCCGGCGCGGCAGCATCGCCTGCTGGAGGCCCTCGGCGAGGTCGTGCTCCTGTTCGTAGAGCATCGCGCGCTGGAGGCTCTGGGCGATCGAGGTGCCGAGCGCCATCAGCAGATTGCGTTCGTCGGCGGTGAAGCCCCCCTTGTCCCGGTAGAGGAGGCCGAGTGCGCCGATCGGTCGGGCCTGGGCGATCAGCGGCATGTAGGCGGCGGAGGTGATCCCGAGGTGGCTGATGTCGGGCCACAGGATCGGGTAGGAGGCGGCGAAGTCGTCGGCGGACTCGATGAAGCGGGGTGCCAGGGTGCGGACCACTTCGCTCATCGGGTACTGCTCGTCCACGCGGGTGTACCGGGTGCCGGGGACGTACGCCCCTTCGGGGCCGTCGGCCACCAGGTGGATGCGGCCGGACTCCAGCAGGCCCACGACGAGGCTGGTGGCCCCGAGGTGGGCGAGCCCCTGGGAGTTCTTGAGGACGGCGATGACGTCCTTGACCGTACGGGCGTGGGCGAGCGCGGCGGTGGTGCCCTCGACCAGGCTGGTGCGCCGGCGGCGCTCCTGATCCAGCTCGCGCCGGGCGGTGGAGTCGGCCAGTTCCTGGGTGGCGTCGCGGACGATCCCGATGATGCGGCGCGGGCGGCCGGTGCCGTCCCGGCGGACGAAGCCCTGGGTGTGGGTCCAGCGCAGCGTGCCGTCCCGCCGCTGGATGCGGAAGTACGCGCCGTAGTTGCTGCGCCCGCTCTTCAGTGCCTGCGAGACCATCCCGTCCAGACGCTGGGCCTCGTCCGTCGGCACGCGCGGCGCCAGCGAGGCGGGCCGGTCGTCGTACTCGTCCTCGGTCAGGTCGAACACGTCGAGGGCGGCCTGGTCCATGTGCATGAGGCCGCTGTCGAGATCCCAGTCGAAGCTGCCCATACGGTTCAGGGCGAGGCTGAGATCCGGGTGGGCGGGCCAGTCGTCGGGGAGTGACAGGGCACCCGCTACCCGCTCATCCATGTGGGCCACTCTGCCACCATTTATCCGATTCCTCTTGTCCGATTCCTTGATCGGTCCGCAGGGCGCCGGGGCGGCGCCGTACGGGATTCCGCGGTCGGGGCGAGGGCCCCTGGCGTCCGGTGGGGGTCAGCCGGCGAACACGTCCTCAAGGCCCGCCTCCATGGGCTCGTCCGGCCCGGTGGGCTCGTCCGGCCCGGTGGGGTCATCGGGTCCGGTGGGCCCGTCCGGCTCGGCGGGAAAGACCTGGGTCGGCTCGGGTGCGATGTCCGGATCGCTCTCCTCCTCGTACTCCCACGGGCCCTCCGGCGGGGTGTCACCGAAGTCGTCGGACGGCTCCGGAGGCCCGGGGTCCGTGGGCTCCCGCGGCTCGGAGGGAGCCGGGCCGGACGGGGTGGGGTCCGGGGGCGCGGGTTCGGAGGGGCGGCCCGGCGACGGGAAGAGCAGGTCGGCGTCGGGCTCGAACGGCGGCGGGTCCTCCGGAGTGCGGTCGCGGCCGCCGCTGTCGCCCATGGCCCGCTCGATCCAGCTGTTGTCGTCGACGTCCACGATGATCAGGCTGGTGGCCGGCTTGACGCCGGGCTCGATCGCCACGATGCGCGCGGGGTCGTAGCCGGGCCAGCGCTCCCCCCGGTGGGCGACCTTCCCGTCGGCGACCACGGGCGGGCCCAGCGGGTTGCCGCAGACGCAGCGGACGCGGGGCATCCCCCGGCTGTCGACCAGGACGGCGGTGCCCGCCTGGAGCACGGCCTGGAAGGCGGTGGCCGAGCCGGCGCTGTAGCCGTGATTGGCGACCTGGGCATCGGCGCGCAGGACGACCGGGGTGAGGGACTTCAGGTAGCCCGGGATCTGCACGGCCTCGATGCCGGACGCCTCCGCGAAGGCGCGCGCCTTGTCCTCGTCGTCGGCCAGGAGGGTGGCCTGCTGTTCGACGTCGCAGTCGGCGACCGACCGGGTTCCGCCGTACAGCCCGGGGACGACGCCGGAGACCGGATGGACCGTCCGGGTGGCGGAGGTCGGCTCGGCGTCCGGCGCCCCCGTGGAGGACGGGGAGGCCGCCCGCGCCGTGGACGCGGTGAACGGACCGGGGCCGGGAGACGCGAGCGGCTGGAGGAGGACGTCCTTGGCCTCCGCGGTGCCCGTGGTGCCCTTCGCCGTACGGTCGCCGCCCTCGCCGCAGCCGGCGACGGCGAACAGCACCGCGGCGGACAGCGCGGCGAGCGCGGTACGCCGGATACGTCCTGGTGAGCACACAGAGCTCTCCTGCCTGTCCCTGGGAACGGATGGGTGTCACCATCTGTGCCGCACCGAGCACGGCCCCGCAAGCGGACAGCCGTCCACCACCCCGCCTTGAACGCGTTCAATAAACCCTCTACTCTCACCCCTAGGACTTGAACACGTTCAAGAAGGGGGGATCGTGTCCGCACTGGTCAACGCCATCGTGATGCTGGGCATGCTCGTCGTCGTGCCGGCCGGGCTGCGGCTGACCGGACAGCAGGAGCTGGACGGGATCCGGCGGCTCTGGCCCCTGTTCGCCGTGCCGGGCGCCGTCGCCCTCTGGCTGCCGCGCTCCCCCGCGGCCGCGGCGCTCGCCTGCTGCTACGCACTGGGAACCGTCCTGCTCGCCCTGCACGCCCCGCGCCGGGCGGCCCGCGGCCGGGACCTCGACCCGGCGGGGATCGCGCTGCTCACCGCGCTGGTCACCCCGGCCGTCGCCGCGGTCGCCCTGGTCGCCGAACGGTCGGGGCACGAGCTGTTCGGGTTCGACCTGGGCATCCTCGCGCTGACCGTGCCGCACTTCCACTTCGCGGGATTCGCCGCCGCCCTGATCGCCGGGCTGGTCTGCCGGGTCTCGGACGGCCCGGCGGGCCGCTTCGCCGCGCTGAGCGTGCCGCTGGGCACCCTGCTGGTCCTCGTCGGGTACTTCGTCGGCGACCGGGCCGAGCTGGCCGGGGCCCTCGTCCTCACCGCCGGCATGTGGACGGTCGGCCTGCTGACCTGGCGCCTGGGGCGCGCCGACGGCCGGGACCGGACGACGCGGCTCCTGTTGCTCGCCTCCGCCGCCGTCCTGGTGGCGACGATGCTGCTGGCGCTGAGCTGGGCGCTCGGCGAGGCGACCGGACTCCCCCACCCCACCCTGACCTGGATGGCCGCCACCCATGGCCTGGGCAACGCGCTGGGCTTCGCGCTCTGCTCGCTGCTGGCCTGGCGGCGCATCCGCACCGAGGAACCCGACCGCACCGAAGGACCCGACCGCACCGGAGGCAGGACCGCATGAGCACCCTCACCTACCCGGAGGTCGGCGCGACCCGCCTCGGCCCGCTCCCCCGGGGCTACCACCACCTCCACCACCGCACCCGGATCGGCCGGGGCGCGGCGGACTTCGCGGCCGCCGGGGCGGCGGTGACCGAGTGGCGGATGCACCGCGCCGCGGGCGCGCGGGTGGAGGCCCCGGCGCGGCGCGCCGAGCCCGGCGGCAGCGTCCGGGTCTCCCTGGGCCTCGGGCCGCTGCGCTTCACGGCACCCTGCGAGGTGATCTGGGCGGCGTACGAGGAGGACGGCCGCACCGGCTTCGGCTACGGCACCCTCGCCGGGCATCCGGAACGCGGCGAGGAGTGCTTCGTGGTGGACCTCGCGGACGACGGCGCCGTGTGGTTCACGGTGCTGGCGTTCTCGCGCCCCGCCTCCTGGTACGCCCGGCTCGCCGGACCGCTGGTGCCGCTCGTGCAGCACTGGTACGCCCGCAGGCTCGGCCGTACGCTGCGCCGGATCGTCGCCGCGGGCTGACCCGCCCGGTCACGACCGGCAGGGCCCCGGACCCCGCCCTGGCCGATACTGGCAGGGATGGAATGGTTCACCGCGGACGGCTACTGGCTGAGCCGGCTGATCTTCCAGCGGGCTCTGGCGGTGGTCTATCTGGTCGCCTTCCTCTCCGCCGCGCTCCAGTTCCGGGCGCTGATCGGCGAGCGCGGCATGCTGCCCGTCGCCGAGCTGCTGCGGCGCACGCCCTGGCGCGCCGCCCCGGGGCTCTTCCGGCTGCACTACTCGGACCGCTTCTTCGCCGTCGTCGCCTGGAGCGGCTGCGCCGTCTCGGTGGCCCTGGTCGCCGGTCTCGACGGTCTGCTGCCGCTGTGGGGCGGCATGCTGCTCTGGGCGCTGCCGTGGGTGCTGTACCTGTCGATCGTCCAGGTCGGACAGGTCTGGTACGGATTCGGCTGGGAGTCGCTGCTGCTGGAGACGGGGTTCCTGGCGGTCTTCCTCGGCACCGGGGACACGGCCGCGCCGGTGCTGGTGCTGTGGCTGCTGCGGTGGCTGCTGTTCCGGGTGGAGTTCGGCGCGGGGCTGATCAAGATGCGCGGGGACGCGTGCTGGCGGAAGCTGACCTGTCTGGACTTCCACCACGAGACGCAGCCGATGCCGGGACCGCTGAGCTGGTTCTTCCACCATCTGCCGGGACCCGTGCACCGGGTGGAGGTCGCCGCCAACCACCTCACCCAGCTGCTGGTGCCCTTCCTGCTGTTCACCCCGCAGCCGGTGGCGAGCGCGGCGGCCGGTCTGATGGTCCTCACCCAGCTCTGGCTGGTCCTGTCGGGGAACTTCGCGTGGCTGAACTGGCTCACCATCACGCTGGCGCTCTCCGCGATCGACTGGACTTCCCTGGCCGGGCCGCCACCGGAGCAGGCCGCACCGCCCCTCTGGTACGAGGCGGTCGTCCTGGCGGTCACCGCGCTGGTGCTGGTGCTCAGCTACCGCCCGGCGCGCAATCTCCTCTCGCGGCGGCAGGCGATGAACCGGTCCTACGATCCGCTGCACCTGGTCAACACCTACGGGGCGTTCGGCTCCATCAGCCGGATGCGGCTGGAGGTCGTGGTGGAGGGCAGCGCCGATCCGGTGGGGCACGAGGGGGCCGGGTGGCGGGAGTACGGCTTCCGCGGCAAGCCGGGCGATCCGCGCCGGATGCCGCGCCAGTACGCCCCGTACCATCTGCGGCTCGACTGGATGATGTGGTTCGCGGCGCTCTCCCCCGCCTACGCCCGCTCCTGGTTCGGGCCCTTCGCCGAGCGGCTGCTCGACGGTGACCGGGACACGCTGCGGCTGCTCGGCCACAACCCGTTCCCCGACGGGCCGCCCCGGCAGGTGCGCGCCCGGGTGTTCCACTACCGGTTCACCGGGCTCCGGGAGCTGCGGGCCACCGGATGCTGGTGGCACCGCACCTACGTCCGGGAATTCCTGCGGCCCGTCTCCCGGCCGCCGCTGCCGGAGCGGGAGGGCGGGGAGACGGGCCGCGGAAGGCGCTGAGCGGTCAGTCGATGCCGGGCAGGATGTGCGGCTCGGCGAGGTCGTCCTCGTATCCGGCGAGCCTGATCGGGGCGGACCTGGCCCAGACCTCGATGTTCCGCAGCTTCTCGGGGCGGCCGGGCCGCCCCGGGTTCCGTTCGGCGGGGCGCATGTCGCGCTCGGTCAGTTCCGGTGTCGTCACCGCGCACTCCTTCGTGTCGCGTCGCCCGGGGCGTCGTCGTCGCTCCGGCGGCGATGCCGGGGCGCGACCGCCCCGCGCTGGGCAGGGGTTGGGACATGTCGGTCGCGGTGGCGCCGGTTCGGGGCGGAACAGCGGCCGGGTTACCGACCATGTCCCAGGACGGTCGGGGAACCTTCGTGGGCTCCTCGATGGCGTCCGTTCGCCTCAGCGTAACCAAATGAGCGCTGCCGCGCTCGATAGACCGTGTGCAGTAGGTCACTTTCGGCCACCGGGTACAGCGAGAACCCGGCCCAGGAAACATCCTGGGCCGGGTTCTCGGCCGCCGCACGGGGCCGTCGGGCCGTTTGAGCCGTTCGGGTTACCAGTTGGCGGGGGCGTAGTCCTTGAGGAAGCAGCCGTAGAGGGCCTCGCCGCCCTCGCCGCGCACGATCGGGTCGTAGACCCGGGCCGCGCCGTCGACCAGGTCGAGGGGCGCGTGGAAGCCCTCCTCGGCGAGGCGCATCTTGTCCGGGTGCGGACGCTCGTCCGTGATCCAGCCGGTGTCCACGGCCGTCATCAGGATGCCGTCCTTCTCGAACATCTCCTGGGCGCTGGTGCGCGTCAGCATGTTGAGCGCGGCCTTGGCCATGTTGGTGTGCGGGTGGCCCGCGCCCTTGTAGCCGCGGCTGAAGACGCCTTCCATCGCCGAGACGTTGACGACGTACGCGTGCTGCGCGGCGGTCGCCGCCATCGCCGGGCGCAACCGGCTGATCAGGATGAACGGCGCGGTGGAGTTGCAGAGCTGGACTTCGAGGAGCTCGATCGGCTCGACGTCCTCGACCGTCTGGACCCAGCTGTTGGTGTCGTGCAGGTCGGGCACGAGGCCGCCCGCGTCGATCGCGGTGCCCGCGGCGATCCGGGCCGGCGAGGCGGAGCCGGTGACCAGGGCGAGGCCGGTGACCTCCTGGGCGCTGAGCGACTCCTTGCGGGCGGCGGGCAGGGCCGCGACCCGGTCGACGGTGCCGCTGCCGAAGGTGCCGATGACCTCGGCGACGGGCAGTTCGCCCGCGGGCAGCGGGGCCGACTCGGCGTTGACCAGCTCGCTGTAGGCGCCCGGGGAGCGGCGGACCGTCTGGGCCGCGTTGTTGATCAGGATGTCCAGCGGCCCCTCGGCGGCGACCGAGTCGGCCAGCGCGACGACCTGCGCCGGGTCGCGGAGGTCGATGCCGACGATCTTCAGCCGGTGGATCCACTCGTCGCTGTCCTCCATCGCCTTGAAGCGGCGGATCGCGTCGTTGGGGAAGCGGGTGGTGATGGTGGTGTGCGCGCCGTCGCGCAGCAGCCGCAGCGCGATGTACATGCCGATCTTCGCCCGGCCGCCGGTGAGCAGCGCGCGGCGTCCGGTCAGATCGGTACGGGCGTCGCGGCGCGAGCGGTTCTCCTTGGCGCACGGCTGGCAGAGCTGGTGGTAGAACGCGTCGACCTCGACGTACCGCGTCTTGCAGATGTAGCAGGACCGGGGCCGCTGGAGGATGCCCGCGATCTCGGCCTGGGCGGAGGAGGAGGGCAGCACGCCCTGCGTCTCGTCGTCGATGCGCTCGGCCGAGCCGGTCGCCGTCGCCTCGGTGACGGCCCGGTCGTGGGCGGTCTTCGCCGCGCGGCGCTCCTGGCGGCGGCGCTGCTTCACGGTCCGGTAGATCCCGGCGGTGGCCCGGCGGACGGCGATGGCGTCCGGGTGGTCCACCTCGATCCGGTCCAGCTCGTCGAGCACGCTCAGGCAGACGGCCAGCCGTTCCGGGTCGATACCGGCACCGAACTCCTCGATTCCGGGAGCGAGCTCCGGGCTGTCCTCTGTCACCGTCATTGCCGTTCCTCTGTCATCTTCTCGCCGCGGGTGATCGATCACCCGCGGCCGCCGTACCCGGATCAAGTTTGCCATGGGCGGGTCACTGCTCCGTTCGGGCGAGGAAGGGGGCCAGGAAAGGCCGGAAGACGGGGGCGGAGGAGGTGCCGGGGAAGTCGATCGAAGAAATCCGAAAAAGAAGTGCATGACTTCTCGAAGGCCGGGCAGACGACCGTCCGACACACTGGGTAGCAGGGAGGGCGACACCATGACGACCATGTCGGCGCGAGCCACCGGAACCACGACGCCGCTGAGCGACGGCCGGATCGGCACGCAGGCCGCGGACGTCTCCCGCGAGCTGCCCTGGATCGAGGACGCCGGGAAGGTCGCCCCGCAGGACGCCCGGGCCCTCTCCAAGATCTTCTTCGACCGCCTCCAGACGCTGGAGGAGGGCACCCACGAGCACCAGTACGCACGCAACACCCTGATCGAGATGAACCTCTCCCTGGTGCGCTTCGCCGCGTCGCGGTTCCGCAATCGCGGCGGCGACGACACCGAGGACATCATCCAGGTCGGCACGATCGGCCTGATCAAGGCGATCGACCGGTTCGACCTGTCCCGCGAGGTCGAGTTCGCCACCTTCGCGGTGCCCTACATCGTCGGGGAGATCAAGCGCTTCTTCCGCGACACCACCTGGTCGGTGCATGTGCCGCGGCGGCTCCAGGAGCTGCGGGTGGACCTCGCCAAGGCGAAGGAGCAGCTCTCCGCGGAGCTCGACCGCGACCCCACCGTCAAGGAGCTGGCCGCCCACCTCGACCTCCCCGAGGAGGAGATCATCGAGGGCCTCGTGGCCGCCAACGGCTACTCGGCCGGTTCGCTCGACACCCCCTCGGCGGAAAGCGACTCCGGCCAGGAGCAGCGGGCGTACGCCGACGTCCTCGGCGAGGCCGACCCGGGCATGGAGACGGTCGAGAACCTGCACACCCTGGCCCCGCTGCTGGAACAGCTCGACGACCGGGAGCGCCGGATCGTGCAGATGCGGTTCGGGGCCGAGATGACGCAGTCGCAGATCGGCGCCGAGCTCGGTGTGTCCCAGATGCATGTGTCGCGTCTGCTCAGCAGGATCGTGCAGCAGCTGCGCAAGGGTATGAGTGTCGAGGCGTGAGACCCCGCGAACCATTCGGGTCCCGTCCCGAATCCGAAGCCGTCCGCCCTTCCGGGCGGGCGGCTTCGTGCCGTCAGCTCACGGGGCCCGTCACCGACCGGCCTCGTCGCTCGCCTATGATTTATGACGATCAGGCCGGACGCACCGTGCCGTGGCACGAGAGGGTGAAGGCTTGACCGAGTCACCCGTGGGCACATCTCCGAGTCCTGTGGGCATTCCCAGCATCCCCACCCAACAGGTCGGCGTCCCCCACCACCCCGAACCACTGCTGTGGAACCTCGACGCGACGATCCTCCTGGTGGAGGACGACGCGG
Source organism: Streptomyces sp. NBC_01116 (assembly GCF_041435495.1). Lineage (NCBI taxonomy): Bacteria > Bacillati > Actinomycetota > Actinomycetes > Kitasatosporales > Streptomycetaceae > Streptomyces > Streptomyces sp. NBC_01116. The sequence continues at coordinate 7,884,611 of NZ_CP108644.1, read as the reverse complement.
GTGACGCGCTGCTCGTCGAGGAGATGCTCGCGGACAGCGAGCTGGATTCCGCCCTCACCTGGTGCAAGACGCTGGGCGAGGCCCGTACGTTCCTGCGCACCTCCACCGCACCGGTGTGCGTGCTCCTCGACCTGCATCTGCCCGACGTCCACGGCCTGGACGCCGTGCGCCAGATCCTGGAGACCGACCGCGAGGCCGCTATCGTCGTCCTCACCGGTCTGGAGGACTCGGGCACCGGACTCCGTGCGGTCGCCGGAGGCGCCCAGGACTACCTGGTCAAGGGCCGCCTGGGCCCCGAGATCCTCGCGCGCGCGATTCGCTACGCCCTGCAGCGCAAGGAAGTGGAGCGGGCCGCCGCGGCGTTGCGTGCCAACCAGCTGATGGCTCAGGAGAACGCCCGGCTGGAGCGCGGGCTGCTGCCCGTCCCCCTACTGAGGGACGACCTGTTCCGGGCCCGCGCCCGGTACGAGCCGGGGCGGGTGCACGGGCTGCTGAGCGGTGACTTCTACGACGTCGTGCAGACCTCGGACGGCACCGTCCACGCGGTGATCGGCGATGTGTCCGGGCACGGCGCAGCCGAGGCGGCACTCGGCGTATGCCTGCGGGTGGCCTGGCGTACCGCCGTGCTGTGCGGTACGTCACAGCCGGAGCAGATAGCTCTGCTGGAGGAGATCCTGGTAGCCGAGCGCTCGGACTCGCACGTGTTCGCCACCGTCACCTCGCTGGTGTTCCCGCCCGGACAACGGCACGCGCAGATCCTGCGGGCCGGTCATCCCGGCCTGCTGCTGCGTGAGGGCACGGACGTGAGCTGGGTCGAGCCCGAGGGCGGCATGGCGCTCGGGCTGCTGCCCGGGGCCGGCCGGTGGCCCACGGTCGACATCCCGCTGACGCCCGGCGCGGGTCTCGTACTCTTCACGGACGGGCTCTTCGAGGGGCGCGACGGGCCGGACAGCCGTCTCGGCGAGGAAGGGCTGCTCGCGATGGCACGGGCCAACGGCCACCTGCCGGCCCGTTCGTTCGTCGACGCCCTGGTTGCCGGGGCCGCGGAGGGGGCCGCCCCCTACGGCGGCCTCGCGGACGATGTGGCCGTTCTGCATCTGGGCTGGGGATCGGAATCCGATGAGCGGTGACATGACGGAACAAGCGGCTCCGGGCGGCCTCGCATCGCGGCTGTCGGTGCAGAACTGGGTCCATCTCATACTCGGCGGATTCATCGTGGTGGTCTGCGCCTGTCTGGTGATCGGCGGGCTCGTGCTGGCCCGGATCTCCGACCGCACGACAGAGCTGGTGGACCGCATCCAGCCCGCGAGGTCCGCGTCCTTCCAGCTCCAGAACTCCCTGCTGGACCAGGAGACCGGGATCAGGGGATTCGCGCTGACCGGCGACGACTCCTTCCTCGAACCGTACGAGGCGGGGAAAGCCGCCGAGCAGGAGCGCCTCGCGCAGGTGCGGCGCCTGGTGGGCCCCGGCAGCCAGTACGCCGACGACCTCGACGCCATCGCCTCCGCCGCCGAGAAGTGGCGGCGGACCAAGGCCGAGCCGCTGATCGCGACGGTCCGGGAGCAGGGGCCGAGCGAGGCCACCACCTCCGCCCAGTTGCAGCGCAGCAAGGCGGACTTCGACCAGCTGCGGCAGGCGTACGGCGCCCAGCAGGGGCATCTCGCCGAGGCGCGTGACCAGGCGCGAACCGACCTCGGCTCGGCGCGGACCACCCGCGACCGGGTGGTGATCGCCCTGGTCGCCGTCTTCGTGCTGACCGTGGTGGCGCTGAGCCTGCTGCTCCACCGCGTGGTCGGCGTCCCGCTCAACCGGCTGCGCGACGCCTCCGACCGCGTCAGGTCGGGGGCCTTCGGGACGCGCATCGAGATCAAGGGGCCCTCCGACGTACAGTCCGTGGCCTGGGCCGTGGAGGAGATGCGGGGGCGGCTGGCGGACGAACTGGCCGAGGCGCAGAACCGCGAGGCCCTGCTGGCGGAGCAGACACAGGAGCTGCGGCGTTCCAATGCGGAGCTGGAGCAGTTCGCGTACGTCGCCTCGCACGATCTCCAGGAGCCCCTACGCAAGATCGCCTCCTTCTGTCAGCTCCTGGAGAAGCGGTACGGCAAGGAGCTCGACGACCGGGGCAAGCAGTACATCGCCTTCGCGGTGGACGGCGCCAAGCGGATGCAGGTCCTCATCAACGACCTGTTGACGTTCTCGCGGGTGGGCCGGGTGCAGGAGAGCTGGAAGCCGGTCGATCTGGGCCGGGCCCTGGACCGCGCCCTGGGCAATCTGACCCTCGCGATCGAGGAGTCGGGAACCGTGATCGAGCGGCCGGACTCCCTGCCCGAACTGCTCGGGGACCCGACCGCGCTCACCATGGTCTGGCAGAACCTCGTCGGCAACGCGGTGAAGTTCCGCCGGGAGGACGTCCCGTGCCGGATCTCGGTCACCTGCGTACAGGAGGGCGAGGACTGGCACCTGACGGTGTCGGACAACGGGATCGGGATCGCGCCCGAGTTCGCGGACAAGGTGTTCGTCATCTTCCAGCGACTGCACGCCCGTGACGAGTACGACGGCACGGGCATCGGCCTCGCGCTCTGCCGGAAGATCATCGAGTTCCACGGTGGCCGGATCTGGCTGGAGCCCGAACCGGGCGAAGGCACCCGTTTCCACTTCACCCTGCCCGTGGCGCCCGAGGCGCCCACGCACACCGCGGCGGAGCTGCTCGCTCCCGCCCTGCTCACCAGCCAGCCGGGAGAACCTTCGTGAACACCCCTGTCCAGCCCATCGAGGTCCTGCTCGTCGAGGACGACCCCGGCGACGAGCTGATGACCCGTGAGGCCTTCGAGGACAACAAGATCCGCAACACCCTGCACGTCGTGCGCGACGGACAGGAGGCGCTGGACTTCCTCTACCGGCGGGGCGAGTACGGCGACGCCCCCCGCCCGGACCTGGTACTGCTGGACCTGAACCTGCCCAAGTACGACGGCCGGCAGGTGCTGGAACAGATCAAGGGCGACCCCGAGCTCGCCCTCATCCCCGTGGTCGTGCTTACCACGTCCTCCGCCGAGGAGGACATCCTGCGCAGCTACAAGCTCCACGCCAACGCGTACGTGACGAAGCCGGTGGACCTCGATCAGTTCATCGCGGCGGTGCGCCAGATCGACGAATTCTTCGTGACCGTGGTGCGGCTGCCCGGACGTGCGTAGGATCGGTCCGGATCTCCTGGAGTGGGATCGTTCGCCAGGGGTAGACGAATGGCGGAAAAGGTCTCCGACCTCACTGCGGCGCCCTGGCTGGAGCACATGAACGAACAGGTCACCTCCCCACCGGAAGACCCGGGACAGGGGCTGGCTGCCGCCGAGGTACCGCCTTCCGCCGAGGTACTGCTGAGCGCCGAGGTCTTCGACGGCGAGCCGGGCTGCATCGCGCAGGCCCGTGCGCTCGCCGACCGCTTCCTGACGCGGCTCGCGGTGGAGTGCCTCGCCCCGATCGGCGAGCACACGCGCAGCGACCTGATGCTGGCCGTGAGCGAGCTGGTCACCAACGCCGACCGCTACAGCCACGGCCCCTACCTCCTGGAGCTGGAGGGCACCGCGCAGCTCATCAGCGTCACGGTCTACGACAGCAGCACCGCGATGCCCGTGCTGTACGCCCCCGACCCGTCCCGCCTCGGCGGTCACGGCATGGAGATCGTGGTGGCCCTGTGCGACCGGCTCACGGCCGAGCGGGTGCCGGTGGGCAAGCGGATCCGGGCGGAGTTCCAGCTCAGCACCTGAGCCCGGCCGGCGCCCCTCAGGCGTCGAGCACGGCGGTGGCCTCGACCTCCACCAGGTGTCCGGGGAGGTCCAGGGCCGCGACGCCCACCAGGGTGCCGGGCGCTTCGGGCGTGACGCCCAGCCTCGCGGCGGCCCGGGACACACCCTCCAGGAACGCGGGCATCTTCCCGGGCGTCCAGTCCACGACGTACACGGTCAGCTTCGCCACGTCGTCGAAGGTACCGCCGACAGCGGCGAGGGCCGTGCCGACGTTCACGTAAGCCTGCTCGACCTGGGCGGCGAGGTCGCCCTCGCCGACGGTGGTCCCCTCCGCGTCCCAGGCGACCTGCCCGGCAACGAAGACCAGCTTCGATCCGGTCGCGACCGACACCTGCCGGTAGGCGCCGATCTCCGGCAGTCCGCTCGGGTTCACCAGGGTGATGGCCATGCTGCCCGCCTCCTCGTCCTGGGGGCCGTGCCCCCTTTTTTCCACCGACCGGCCGACCGCCGGTCACTTGTGGTTACTCGGGAACCGTAGGAGAGTGGCCGCTGACATGGAAGAACGCACTTTTCGGTGACGGGGGAACCTGATGGTGACCAAGCAGTTCGGCGGCTCGCCCGAGGACGCGGACCTGCGGCGCGCGGACTCGCTGGCGCGGGAGATCTTCTCCGACGTCGCCAACAAGTGGGCGCTCCTGATCATCGAGGCCCTGGGCGAGGGCACCCTCCGCTTCACCGAGCTGCGGGGCGCGGTCGAGGGCATCAGCCACAAGATGCTCACCCAGAACCTGCGGATGCTGGAGCGCTACGGACTGGTCGAGCGGTGTGTGCACCCCACCGTGCCCCCGCGGGTCGAGTACACCCTCACCGAGCCGGGGCAGGGCCTGCGCCGGACGGTCCATGTGATGTGCGACTGGACGCATGAGCACATCGGCCACATCGAGGCCTCGCGCCGCGCCTTCGACACGGCTTAGGCCGCGCCCCGGCCGTCCGGCCGGCCGAACCAGTCCAGGCACAGCACCAGCGCGTCGTCGAGCGTCTCCGTGCCCCGGTACTCCGCCAGTTCGCCGAGCATCGCGCGCGGCACCGTGGCGGCCGGAAGGAGCCGTGTCGACTGGATCGCGCGGGCCAGCGCGCGTTCCCCGTACGCCTCGCCGAGCGGGGACACCGCCTCGTAGACGCCGTCGCTGAGCAGCAGCAGCCGGTCGCCGGGCTCCACCTGGAACTCCTGGACCGTGTACTGCGACTCCTCGAACATGCCGAGCGGCAGCTGCGCCTCCAGCTCGATCCGGCGCACCTCCCGGCCGCGCTGCATCCACAGCTGCGGCGACCCCGCGTCGACGACGCCGACCCGCCCCGTCGCCAGCTCGAAGCGGAGCAGCAGAGTGGAGACGTGGGACGCGCCGCGGTGCTGGTCGTAGAGGGCCTGGTCGGCGAGGGCCGCCTGGTCCGCGATGCCGATGCCGGCCCGGCGGGCGTTGCGCAGGGCGTTGACGGCGAGATTGGTGAGGAGGGAGGCCTGTATGCCCTCGCCCATGCCGTTGGTCACCGCGAGGGTCAGCTCGTCGGCGTCGGCGGCCCAGTCGAAGTTGTCGCCGTGGATGGCGTACGCGGGCTCCAGCTGGGCCCCGATGGCGAACTCGGCGGCGGTGCAGGCGCGGGCGGGCAGCAGCTGCCACTGCATCTCGGCGGCGAGGGTGAGGCGGGTGGTGCGCCGGGCCCGCTGGTAGAGGTCGGTGTCCCGCTCGGCGACGAGGATCTCGTGGCCCAGCAGATCCGCCACGTGGGCCAGCTCGCCGATCAGCTCCGGGGTGGACAGGGCCTGGGGCAGCCGGACGGTGAGGATGCCGAGCCGTTCGCCCCGTACGGTCACGGGCAGGTGGTGGTCGACGGCGTCGTCGTGCCGGACCTGCTGTTCGCGGGGCTCCTGGCTGCCGAATGCCCGGCCCTCGGGGCTGTTGTGGAGGGACAGCGGCTCGCTCTCGTCGTCGGGCCGGTCCAGGGATTTGAGGGCCCGCAGGCTGTAGTCGGCGAGGTGGAGCTCGACCGCCAGGGCCCCGTAGGCGCTGCTGAGCTCGGTCCGCAGGGTGGCCAGCAGCGCGTGCGGTGCTGCGGCCCGCACAGCGGCCTCGATGTCCGTTCGTCTGTTCACGGTCTCTCGCGCATTCTTCGTCCTACGACGTAGTAGGGGACGGGGGCGGGCTGACAAGCGGGCCCGACGGGTGACACAGTGGCTGAATGCCCCACCGAGGATTTCGCCCGAGCAGTCGCGAACAGGCGTCCGCCGACGCCGTCGCCGCCTCGGAGCTGCTGGAGGTGCTGTGGGGCCGGGGCCAGGAATCGGCCGCGTCCGGAACCGTATCGCCCTCCCAGCTCCGTGCCCTGCTGGTGGTCGAGAAGCAGGAGGGCACCAATCTGCGGGCCTTGGGTGAGGCCCTGGGCTCGCGTGCCCCCTCCGTCAGCAGGCTCTGCGACCGGATGGAGGCGATGGGGCTCGTCCAGCGGGCGCCCAGCCCGACCAGCCGTCGCGAAGTGGAACTGCGGCTGAGCCTGCGTGGCCGCGCCCTCCTGGAAGAGTACCGGGCCCTGCGCGCGGGCGAACTGAACGCCGTGCTGAGGCGGATGGATCCTGCCGCCCTCGCCGCCCTCGCCGAGGGCCTCTCGGCCTTCCACGCCGCCGCTTCGGAGCGCCTTTCCCCGCAAAGGGATACGGCCGCCTCCCCACTGCGCGATGATGTCGCGGACAGCGCCTAGCTCCATCAAGCTCCTGCTTCCGCGTCCATCGGTTCTCAGCCCTTCGGCAGGCCGGCCGAGCAGCCGTCGGGGATCAGATTGTTACCCAATGGAGAATGTTGTCAAATGGCAACTGTTACTTCTATCGTTATCCCGTTACCCCGCCGCGACCAGGGACGGAACCATGCCGACCCGTCCGGCGACACGGCTCTCCGCCCCTTCCGATTCCGCCTGAGGTGCCTTCCGTGCTTTCATCGCCCAACGAAGACAGAGCCGTCAGAATCACCACCCGGCAGGAGCGGGACGCATCGGTCCTCGCCGTGTCGGGTGACCTCGATATCGACAGCGTCGCCCCGTTGGGCCTCGCCCTGACCGAGGCGGCCGGCAACGGCTCCGGCCCGGTCGTCGTGGACCTCTCCGGCGTAGGCTTCGCGGACTCGACGACGGTGAACGTGCTTCTCCAGGGACACACCGCGCTGGGCGGTCGGCTGCGGCTCGCCGCCCCGTCCCCGTTCATGCGCCGCCTGATCGGGATGATCGGCCTCGACAGCGCCCTGCCCGTCCTGCCGTCCGTGGACGCCGCCATCGACGCCGTACTGCCTTCCTGACGGTCCCCGACCGGGCGCGGCGGACGGCTACCGTCCCTTCGCACCCTGTCCGGGCGCCCGGTCGAACACACAGTCCCCGCACAGCCCGCCGCCCGGGCAGCGGTAGTACAGGCAGCAGCTGCGCCGCCGGAACGCGGGCCCGTGCGGGGCCCCGGTGCCGCGCAGCGCCTCGTCGTCGAAGAGCTCGGCCGCCAGCGCCCGGGCCCGTACGGCCACGTCCGGCCGGTCGTGGGCGCGCGCGAAGGCGACGAGTTCGCGCACGGCTCCGGCGAGCGCGGACCCCGCGTTGCCCCGCAGCAGCTGCGGGGAGATCGTGCAGTCGCGCCGGAACGCCTCGGACAGCGGGTCGAGATGCCCGTACTGGACCTCCTCGCGGATGTGTGCCGCCGTGCCGGGGAGCTCGGCCGTCCCCGCTAGCCACAGGTCGTCCGGCGAGGTGGCCGCGGGGTCCCAGTGGAGGGCGCCGGGCGTCAGGGCGGGGATCCGCCCGAAGAGCGCGGCCGGGCCCAGCGCGAGGGACCAGAGCCGGGCGGCGAGGCCGAGGTGGGCGATGGAGGCGGCGACCCTGCGCTCGGGGGCCGCGAGGCGTGCCGCGACCTTGTCGACGCGCGCGGCGAGAGGACCGCCGTCCCCCGCGTACAACCGCTCCAGCGGACGGTGCCCGCCGCCCGGCACCGGAGTGGTCCGCAGCGCGAAGAATCCCCCGACCGACGCCAGTAGCACCAGGTCCATGCCCTGCTCCCCCTCGGTTCCCGGCCCGCCTCCGGGCCGCTCAGGTGACCGGCCGTGCGGACACCGGCGGTGTCGCCTTCGCGGCTCACCGTATCCGCCGGGCGACAACTTCTGACGGCTGGGGGCGAGAGGACTACCGTCGGGAGGAGGACGTCGGTGCGTCGGGCGTACTACTGGGGCAGTAGGCCGAAGTGCAGTCTCAAGGACGACGACGTGGGGCCCCGGACGGGACATCGTGGTGTACATGAGTTCCCTTGCGCTGTCGGTGCTGCTGTCACTGGTCTCCGCGGTCGCCTACGCGGCCGGGGCGATCATCCAGGAGCGCGTGGCCGCGACCGGCGACAACGCGTGGCAGACCCTGCTGCGCAACGGCGTGTGGTGGGCCGCCGTCCTCCTCAACGGGACCGGGGCGGTCCTGCACGTGGTGGCGCTCGCCTACGGCCCGCTCAGCCTGGTCCAGCCGCTCGGCGCGCTGACGATCGTCTTCGCCCTGCCGATGGCGGCCCTGTTCGTCGGGCGGAGGGCGGGGGCGACGGCCTGGCGCGGCGCCCTGATGGCGACGGCCGGTCTCGGCGGGCTGCTCGCGCTCACGGGGAACGCCGAGCCGCACACCCTGAACGGCCCCGAGCAGGCGCTGCTCGCCTCGGTGACGTTCGGGGCCGTCGGCGCGCTCGTCGTGCTCGCCCGTACGCTGCGCCGGCCGGTCCTGCGCAGCATCGTGCTGGCCACGGGCGCGGGCGCGGCGTTCGGCATGGCCTCGGTGTTCACCAAGACCGTGGCCGTGGAGTGGACGTCCGGTTCGCTGCGCTCGGGCGCACTGCCGCTGCTGGTGATCGCCGGGCTCGCGGCGGCGGGCCTGTTCCTGTCCCAGGCCGCCTACCGGGGCGCGGGCCTCACGGCTCCGCTCGCGACGGTGACGGTGGTCAACCCGGTGGTGGCCGCCGCGATCGGCATCACGCTGTTCGGCGAGCACTTCCGTCTCGGCGTCCCGGGCACCGTACTGGCCCTCTCCTGCGGGGCGCTGGCCGCCGGCGGCCTGATCATGCTGACGCGGGAGCGGCTGCGCACGGAGCACGGCGAGGAGCCGCGTACGGACGCCGGGGCGGAGGCTGCCCCCTCGCCGTCACCGGTCGTGCCGGAACCGGCGTCGGGCCGGATGCCCGTGCCGCAGTCGCCGTCGCCCCTGCCGCCGGGGCAAGCGGTCCCGCAGGTGGAGTTCGGCGCGCCGGGCCCGCTCGCGCAGCAGCGACGGCGCGGCGGAGCCACCCTGCGTCGCCCACGCTCCGACCGGACGGTTCAGACCCTGACGCCGCCTGCGCGGAGGTAGGCGAGCGGGTCGACGTCCGAGCCGTAGCCGGGGCCCGTGCGGATCTCGAAGTGCAGGTGCGGGCCCGTGCTGTTGCCCGTGGAGCCGGAGCGGGCGATGCGCTGTCCGCCGGAGACCGACTGCCCCGCGCGCACGTGGAGCGCGGAGAGATGGGCGTACTGGCTGTACTTGCCGTCGCTGTGCCGGATGACGACCTCGTAGCCGTACGCTCCGGCCCAGCCGGCCGAGACGACGCGGCCCGGAGCCACCGACTTCACCGATGTCCCGGTGGGCACGGGGAAGTCCACTCCGGTGTGATAGCCGCTGGACCAGCCGCCGGCCTGCCGGTAGGGGGTACCGGTGCCGGCGGAGACCGGGGCGCTGAAACCGGAGTGCTTCACGGCGCGCTCCGGAGCGGGACGCTCCTTCGGCGCTTCCCTCTTCGGCACTTCCTTCTTGGGCGCCTGCTGCTTCGGGGCCGTCTTCTCAGGGGCCCGCTGTTTCGGGGCTTCCTTCTTCGGCGCGGCCTGCGCGGGCGCTTCCTTCTTCGGCTCGGCCTTGCGCTGGTCCGTCTTCTTCGCCTCGGGCGTCGCCGCCGGGGGCTTCGGGGCGGTCTTCCGCGCGGGCTGCCCGGAGCTCTTCCCCTCCCCCGCCTTCGATGCCCGGCTCTGGTCGAGGCTCAGCCGCTGCCCGGGGAAGATCAGGTCCGGGTCGCCCCCGACGACGGTGCGGTTGGCCGCGTAGAGGCCCTGCCAGCCGCCGCGCACCCGCTGGGCGGACGCGATCCCGGAGAGGGAGTCGCCGCTCGCGACGGTGTACGAGTCGCGCTTGCCCGGCACATGGGTGGGCGTCGCCTCGGCGGGGCGGGTCACCGGCCGGCGGGGCGGCGCGCTCTGCGGCGCCGCGGCCCGCACCGGCCGGCTTCCCGCGCTCTGCGTGTCGGTCTCCGCCTCCGGGGCGGCCCCTGGCGCGTCCCCGCCCCGGGTGAGCCCCGCCCGTACGGAACAGGTGGGCCAGGCGCCGGGGCCCTGGCCGTCCAGCACCTTTTCGGCGACGGCGATCTGCTGGTCCCGGGTGGCGAGGTCGGCGCGCGGCGCGTACTGCGTGCCGCCGAAGGCCGACCAGGTGGAGCCGCTGAACTGGAGGCCGCCGTAATAGCCGTTGCCGGTGTTGACGTCCCAATTGCCGCTGGACTCGCAGGCGGCGACCTTCTCCCAGACCTCGACCGGCGCGGCCCCCGCCGACGCCGCGGTGATGAGCGGGAGGGCGATGCCCGCACCGCTCGCCGTCACCGTGAGCGAGGCACGGTTGATCCGGCTCGGCTGGTATCTGCGGTGCCGTCCGTTCGCGGCCATACGTGGCTCCCCCACTGGCTTCGGGTCATGTCGCAAAGGGCAACGTAGGTCCGCACAGTGACTGATCACAAGCAAAACGTGATACTCGGCCGCCGCCGCGCCGGTGCGTGGCCGGATTCCGACCCCCGGCCGCCCGGCAGTCCTCCCGGCCTCCCGATCTCCCGACCGGTGCCGAACTCCGCCCCGCCTGGCCGCGTTCCTCTGCCCGGCGCGATGGAGAGCGCTCTCCGGGGGTGCTATAAAGGCGCTCATGACGGATGATCCGCGCTCGGCCGGAGCGCCCACCCTGGAGGACGTGGCGCGGGCGGCCGGCGTCTCGCGCGCCACCGTCTCCCGGGTCGTGAACGGGGTGCGCAATGTGGACCCGGTGATCCAGGAGGCCGTGCGGCAGGCGGTCTCCGTGACGGGCTACACCCCGAACCGGGCGGCCAGGTCCCTGGTGACCCGGCGGGCCGACGCCATCGCCCTGGTGGTCTCGGGCGCGGGCGTCGAGCCGGAGGCGGCCCGGCAGGACTCCGCGACCGGAGCGTCGGGGGACGGGAACGAGGACGGGAACGAGGATGAGGACAGGGGCGGGGCGTCCGGGAAGGACCGGGCCGGCAGCGGCAGTTCCGGGTCCTTCACCGCGCAGGTGTTCGCCGACCCGTTCTTCGGCCGGGTGGTGACCGGGGTGGTCGACTACCTGCGTCCGCGCGGGATGCACCCGGTGCTGATGTTCGCGGAGACCTCACGGGCGCGCGAGGAGGTGGTGGCGTACCTGAGGCAGGGCAGTGCGGACGGGGCCCTGGTCGTCTCGACGCACGCCGAGGATCCGCTGCCCGCCCTGATCGCGGACGCCGGCCTGGCGGCCGTCCTGTACGCGCGCCCGGCGCGGCCGGTCCCGGTCAGTTATGTCGACCTCGCACACCAGGACGGGGCCCGGCTGGCGGCCGAGCACCTCCTGGGCCGGGGCTGTCGCCGGATCGCGACGATCAGCGGTCCGCTGGACGTACCGGCGGGCCAGGCCCGTCTGACGGGCTTCCGGGACACCATGGCGCGCCACGGGCATCCGTACATCCCCATCGCCGAGGGGCGGTTCACCCAGGAGAGCGGGGAGGCGGCGATGGAACGGCTGCTGGCGGAGCATCCGGACGTGGACGGGGTCTTCGCCGCCAACGACCTGATGGCCCTCGGCGCCTGCCACGTCCTGCGGGAGCACGGCCGCTCGATTCCGGGAGACGTGGCGGTGGTGGGCTTCGACGACAGCAGCGCGGCCCTGGCCTGCCGCCCTCCGCTGACCACGGTCCGCCAGCCGGTGGAGGGGATGGCCGCCGAGATGACGCGCCTGCTGCTGGACCGGATGGCCCGGCCGGACGGTCCGGTGACCTCCGTGATCTTCGAACCGGAGCTGGTGGTACGGGGATCGGCCTGATCCGGGGGGATGCCCGCGAGGCAGGTCCCGCACGGCCGCCCGGCCCGGCGGGCGCGGCCGCCCGTCCCGGCGGGCGCGGGTACGCGGCCCGGCGGGCGCGGGTACGCGGCCCGGCGGGCGCGGGTACGCGGCCCGGCGGGCGCGGGCGAGGATGCCCCGCATGACCTCACCCCCGACCGGCCCACGCCTCCCGGTCGCCGCCTAGGTGATCCGGCGTCACCCCTTCCCCGCTCTGCTGGTGTTCGACCATGCGGACGTTCCCGAGGCGGGTACCCAGGTACCGGCGGGCGGCGTCGTGCCGAGCGAGGATCCGGAGCGGGCCGTCCTGCGCGAGGTCACCGAGGAGACCGGGCTGACGGGCGCCCGCGTGGTCCGGCGGATCGCGGTGGACGCCCGGCCCCATCCCGAGACCGGGCAGCCCGGGCTGACCACCCTCCTCCTGCTCAACGCCCCGCCGGTCGGGCCGCCTTCGGCGTGGGAGCACCGGGTCGGCGGCGACGGAGCCGACGCGGGGATCCGGTTCGCGCCGCTCCCCCTGGAGCACCCGCCGGCCGACGCCCAGGACGCGTGGCTGGGCCTGGTCGATCCGCACTGGTCCGCGTAGGACGGCGCGGCCGGGCGCCCTGGCCCCGCGCGGGACACGGCCCGCTGAAGCGCGGCAGCGACGACGCACGACCGGCCGACGCCCCGGCGGGCGCACGGGCAGCCGCGCGACGCGGCCAGACGCGGCGCGTGAGCCGACGCGGCGCGTCTGGCCGCGTCGCGCGTGAGCACCCCCGGACCCCGGTCCCGGTCCCGGTCCGCCGGTCCCGGTCCGCGCTCAGTTCATCGCCGTGCGGTGTCGTTCCCGGACCGCCTGGACCGGAGTACGGGGCGGCACGCCGGCGCCGCCCGGCCCGGGGCGGCTGCCGCCCCGGGTGAGGAAGTCGGCGAGCGGGAGCGTCGCCGCGCCCACGGTGACCGCGTCCGGGCCGAGGCGGCCCATCTCGATGGTGGTGCGGGCCGCCGCGTGGCGCAGGGCGTACTCGTTCGCGTACCGGCGGATGTCGGGGAGCAGGCGGGGGCCGATGAGCAGGCCCGCCCAGCCGCCGATCAGGATCCGCTCGGGCAGGAAGAGGTTGATCAGGTCGGCGAGGGCCGCGCCGAGGCATTCGGCCGTCTCGTCGAGCAGCGAGAGCGCCACCGGGTCCGGGGCGGGGCCCTGGCCCTCCGGGTAGGCGGCGGCGAGCAGGGCGGCGAGCGCCGTCTCGTCGTCGGCGTCCTCGGGCAGCGGGCCACCCGCCTCGCGCCAGCGCTCGCGCAGGGCTTGCGCGCCCGCGTACGCCTCCAGGCAGCCGATGGAGCCGCAGCGGCACCTCCGGCCGCGCAACTGGACGGTGGTGTGCCCCCATTCGAGGGCGAGGCTCATGCGGTCCTCGTCGAGGATGTCGCCGTGGTCGACGCACGCACCCACGCCGGAGCCGATCAGGGCGATGGCGGCGGCGCCCGCGCCCCTGCCGCCGCCGAACCACATCTCGGCCTGGCCGAGCGTCTTGGCGCCGTTGTCGATGAACAGCGGCACCTCGGGCGGCACGTCGACCGCCTCGCGCAGCAACTGCTCGAAGGGGACCGCGCGCCAGCCGATGGTCTGGCCGTGGACCACCGCGCTCCGGGAGCCGTCGGGCCCCTCGGGTCCGTCGCGCTCGATGATGCCGGGGACCCCGATGCCGATGCCGAGGAGCCGGCCCGGGTCGGCGCCCGCGTCGCGCAGCACATCCGCGACGCCGGTGCGGACATGGGCGACGATGCGGTCGACGTCGTAGCCGTGCTGGGCCAGCAGCCTTTCGGTGCGGGCCAGTTCGGTCAGGGAGAGGTCGAACAGCTCGACGCGGACCCGGGTCTCGCCGATGTCGATGCCGACGAGCAGCCCGCCGTCCGGGGCGACGCGCAGCAGCGTACGGGGGCGGCCACCGTCGGAGTCGACGACGCCGGCCTCCTCCAGGAGTCCCTCGGCGGAGAGTTCCGCAACGACGTTGCTGATGGAACCTGAACTCAGCCCCGTGACCGGTCCGAGCTCCTGGCGGCTCAGCGGGCCGTCGAAATACAACCGTTGCAATACCCTCGCCCGATTGCCCCTTCGCAGGTCACGCACGGTCCGTCTGTTGCGCTCGGCCATGTTGCTCCTTCCCGTCCAGGAACATACCCCGGCCCCAGGCCTTGACGCGACCTTCTCTCACCTCTTAAATCATGGCATAAAATAAGTCATGGAGGCCGTTCGGTTCCCGAACGCAGCCATCCCCGGAAAGGGGCCACCTCACATGCGTCACGTCAGAGCCGCAAGCGCCGCCACCCTCGCCCTCGCCATCGCCGTAGCCGCCACCGGCTGCGGTGGCGGGACCACCTCGGGCGGCAGCAACGAGTCGCCGAAGACCCTCACCTACTGGGCGTCCAACCAGGGCCCCAGCATCGAGGCCGACAAGAAGATCCTCACTCCCGAACTCAAGAAGTTCGAGAAGGAGACCGGGATCAAGGTGAAGCTGGAGGTCGTGCCGTGGGCCGACCTGCTGAACCGGATCCTCGCCGCCACCAGCTCCGGCCAGGGCCCGGACGTGCTGAACATCGGCAACACCTGGTCGGCCTCGCTCCAGGCGACCGGAGCGCTCCTGCCGTGGGACGAGAAGAACTTCGAGGCCATCGGCGGCCGGGACCGCTTCGTGGACTCGGCGGTCGCCTCGGCCGGCAAGGAGGGCGAGCCGCCCGCCGCGGTGCCGCTGTACTCACTGGCGTACGCCCTCTACTACAACAAGAAGATGTTCGCCGAGGCGGGCGTCGAGAAGCCCCCGGCCACCTGGGACGAGCTGGTCGCGGCGGGCAAGAAGATATCCAAGGACGGCAAGTGGGGGCTGGGCGCCGAGGGCGGCAACCTCTCCAACAACATCCACCAGACCTTCGTCCTGGGCCAGCAGCACGGCGCCGACTTCTTCGACCAGGACGGCAAGGCGACGTTCACCTCCGACGGTGCGGTCGCGGCGGTGAAGCAGTACATCGACTTCATGGCCGAGGACAAGATCATCGCTCCGGGCAACGCGGAGTACGCCCAGAACCAGTCGCTCACCGACTTCGCCAAGGGCAAGACGGCCATGGTGCTGTGGCAGGCCGCCGCCTCCACCTTCGCCGCCCAGGGCATGAAGCCCGAGGACTGGGGCGCGGCCCCGGTGCCGGTCCCCTCGGGCGCACCGGGTGCGGGCAAGCAGACCAACTCCATGGTCGCGGGCATCAACATGGCCGTCTTCAAGAACACGAAGAACATCGACGGCGCGAAGAAGTTCGTGAAGTTCATGACGAGCGACGCCGAGCAGAAGCTGCTCAACCAGACCTACGGCTCGATCCCGCCGGTCAAGGCCGCACAGGCCGATGCCGCCTTCGGGGCCCCCGACCTCAAGGTCCTGCGCGACACCCTCGCCACCAGCGCCGCCCCGCTCCCCCAGGTCCCGAACGAGTCGCAGTTCGAGACGGCCGTGGGTACGGCCGTCAAGGAACTGTGGGCGGACGCCGCGGCCGGACGCCCCGTGACCGAGGAATCCGTCAAGGCGCGCCTGGAAAAGGCCCAGCAGACGATGCAGCAGTGAGGCCCTGATCCATGACCGCCACCGTCACCACGGACCCCGAGGTCGACAAGTCGACCGACATGGGTACGAGCCGGGGCACCGGGGGTGCGCGCAGGAGACTGCCGCGCATCCCCGACCGGATCCGCCAAGGCGGACTGCCCTATCTGCTGCTCCTGCCCGCCGTCCTGCTCGAACTCCTCATCCACATCATCCCGATGGTCATCGGGATCGTGATGAGCTTCCGGCAGCTCACGCAGTTCTTCATCAACAACTGGGGCGCTGCGCCCTGGACGGGCCTCGACAACTACAGCATCGCCGTCGACTTCGACGCGCCGATCGGTGAGGCCCTGCTCCACTCGTTCTTCGTCACCTGCGTCTTCACGTTCTTCTCGGTCGGGTTCGCCTGGCTTTTCGGCACCGCGGCGGCGATCCTCCTCCAGGAGAGCTTCCGGGGCCGGGGCTTCCTGCGCGCCGTCTTCCTCGTCCCGTACGCCCTGCCGGTCTACGCGGCCGTCATCACCTGGGCGTTCATGTTCCAGCGGGACAACGGGCTGATCAACCACGTGCTGCACGACCAGCTCGGCATCACCGACGAGCCGTCCTTCTGGCTGATCGGCGACAACAGCATCTACACCCTGATCATCGTCTCGGTGTGGAAGGGCTGGCCGTTCGCCTTCCTCATGCTGATGGCCGGGCTCCAGAACATCCCGCGCGAGCTGTACGAGGCCGCCTCGATCGACGGCGCCGGCATCTGGCAGCAGATCCGCCGGATCACGCTGCCCTCGCTGCGCCCGGTCAACCAGGTCCTGGTCCTGGTGCTCTTCCTGTGGACGTTCAACGACTTCAACACCCCGTACGTCCTGTTCGGGAAATCGGCCCCGGAGAGCGCGGACCTGATCTCGATCCACATCTACCAGTCGTCGTTCGTCACCTGGAACTTCGGCACCGGATCCGCGATGTCGGTCCTGCTGCTGCTCTTCCTGCTGGTCGTGACGGCCGTCTACCTGTTCCTCACCTCGCGCGGAAGGAAGGGCGCCGATGTCTAGCCTCACGCGGCCGACCCGCACCACCCGGTCGCGGGCCCGCTCGCCGATGGCCGCGCCGCAGTCCTTCCTCTGGACCCGTCGCATCGTCCTGACCCTGCTCGCCGGCTTCGTCCTGCTGCCCGTCTACGTGATGGTCAGCAGCTCGCTGAAGCCGCTCCAGGACGTGTCGGGGAAGTTCCAGTGGATCCCGTCGACGCTGACGATCCAGCCGTACTTCGACATCTGGGAGACCGTTCCGCTCGCCAAGTACTTCGTCAACTCGCTGATCGTGGCGGGCTCGGCGACGGTGCTGTCGGTGACCATCGCGGTGTTCTCCGCCTACGCGGTGAGCCGCTACCGGTTCCGGGGCAAGCGGGTCTTCACCGTCACGGTGCTGTCCACACAGATGTTCCCGGGGATCCTCTTCCTGCTCCCGCTGTTCCTCATCTTCGTCAACATCGGCAACAGCACCGGCGTCGCGCTGTACGGCTCGCGCGGCGGGCTCATCCTCACGTACCTGACGTTCTCGCTGCCGTTCTCCATCTGGATGCTGATCGGGTACTTCGACTCCATCCCCCGGGACCTCGACGAAGCGGCCCTGGTCGACGGCTGCGGTCCCGTCCGTGCCCTCTTCCAGGTCGTCGTGCCGGCCGCCGTCCCGGGCATCGTGGCGGTGTCGGTCTACTCCTTCATGACGGCCTGGGGCGAGGTCCTCTTCGCCTCCGTCATGACCAACGACGCCACCCGGACCCTCTCCGTCGGTCTCCAGGGCTACGCCACGCAGAACGACGTGTACTGGAACCAGGTGATGGCCGCGTCCCTCGTCGTCAGCGTCCCGATCGTCGCCGGGTTCCTGCTCCTCCAGCGCTATCTGGTCGCCGGTCTCACCGCGGGAGCCGTCAAGTGACCCCGACCGGCGAGAGCCGTCCGTCGCCCCCGACCGAAAGGCAGCTCGTGTCCGACCTGAACGCCCTCCCGCCGGACTTCACCTGGGGCGTCGCCACCGCCGCGTACCAGATCGAGGGAGCCGTGGCCGAGGACGGCCGCTCCCCCTCGATCTGGGACACGTTCTCGCACACCCCCGGCACGATCGACAACGGCGACACGGGCGATGTGGCCTGTGACCACTACCACCGGGTTCCCGAGGACATCGGCCTGATCAAGCAGCTCGGCGCGGACGCGTACCGCTTCTCGGTCGCCTGGCCGCGCGTCGTGCCGGGCGGCGACGGGCCGGTCAACAAGGCGGGGCTGGACTTCTACGACCGGCTCGTGGACGGTCTGCTGGAGGCCGGCGTCACCCCGTTCGCCACCCTCTACCACTGGGACCTGCCGCAGGGGCTCCAGGACCGGGGCGGCTGGACCGTACGGGAGACCTCGGAGCACTTCGCGGCGTACGCCTCCCACGTGGTGGAGCGCCTCGGCGACCGGGTGAAGGACTGGGCGACGCTGAACGAGCCGCTGTGCTCTGCCTGGATCGGTCACCTGGAGGGCCGGATGGCGCCGGGACTCACCGACCTGACCGCCGCCGTGCGGGCCTCCTACCACCTGCACCTGGGCCATGGCCTGGCCGTACGGGCGATCCGGGCAGCCTCATCGGACGCCCGGGTCGGCATCGTCAACAACCTCAGCCCGATCGAGCCGGCGAGCACGGGCGCACCCGACCTCGCCGCGGCCCGCCGCGCCGACGGCCACATCAACCGCTGGTGGCTGGACCCGATCCTGGGCCGCGGCTACCCGCAGGACATGGTGGAGCTGTACGGGGTCGAACTCCCGGTCCGGCCGGGCGACCTGGAGACGATCGCCGCACCACTCGACTGGCTGGGCTTGAACTACTACTTCCGGCAGATCGTCTCCGCCGACCCCGACGGGCCCGCACCGCACGCCCAGCAGGTCTCCGTCCCCGGCGCGCGTCTCACGCACATGGACTGGGAGGTCCACGCGGAGGGGCTCGAACAGCTGCTGCTGCGCCTGACCGGGGAGTACGGCGTTCAGCGGATCTACGTCACCGAGAACGGCTCGGCGTACGAGGATGCCGTCGCGGCGGACGGCTCGGTGCACGACCCGGAACGCGTCCGCTATCTGGAGGAGCACCTCGCCGCCTGCGCCCGCGCGGTCGCCAAGGGCGCGCCGCTGGCCGGGTACTTCGCCTGGTCCCTGTTGGACAACTTCGAGTGGGCCTACGGCTACGACAAGCGGTTCGGCCTGGTCCACGTGGACTACGCGACCCAACGTCGTACGGTCAAGAGCAGCGGCCGCCGGTACGCGGAGCTGGTCCGGGAACACGCGGAACGAAGCGCCCGCCCGGCCGCCTGACCGGACACCCCTTCCGCCCTCTCCTCCCACCGCCCCCCTCCCCCCCTTCCGGCCGCCCTCCGGCCGCGGCGCGTCGCTCGCCGCGGCCGAAGGTTTTCACGTCAGCAGTACGGCGCCTCCACGTGAAGCGGAGGAACAGGCGTGTCGGCGACTCGCCGGGGCTCCGAGGCGGTGCGGACCGGGCCGTGTGCCGGGCCTGCTCGGGTCATTGCTTCATGTAGGGGTCCAGCAGCGTGCCCCAGGACTTGGCGATCTGGTTGTACTCCTGCGGGCACTGTGCCGCGCGTTCTTGGGGCAGAGCACCGTCGGGGTTGTCGGGGTTCTGGGGACGGACTCGTAGGCGTCCGGGTCGGAACCGTAGAGCCGGCATGCCCAGTTGTAGAAGCGCTGGACGCTGAGGGAGTGCTCGTCGGCGTACTGGTCGACGGGGAGCTTTCCCTCGGTCTCGGCCTCCCGAGAGGCCGCCCCAGGCGTTGACGGTGCTGACCGCGTACTCCTCGTGCTTCTCGTCACCGGTGGACAGGAGCAGCGTCGACAACTGGTCGACGGCGTCCTCTTCCTTGCCGGTGATCGGCAGGTCGTACATGGCCACCAGGCCGTGCCCGAGTTCATGGAAGAGCACGCCGTTGCTGAGGCCGACGAGATCGGTGTTCACCGCGGCGGCGCGCTGTTCTGCCGTGCCGGTGGTGTCCTGCTTCTGGTAGACGGGCTTCAGCGCGTTGAGGAACTCGTAGCAGTAGCTGATGTCCTCGTCTCCGAACTCCAGAAGGTGTTCGGCGTGCCGCAGCTGCGGCCGCGCAGCGGTACGTCCTGCGGCAGGGCGATGGTTTCGTCGGCGTAGGCCGCGACGTCCTCCAGGACCCGGTTCTTCTTGAGGAAGGCCTCCGCCTCCCGGCCGGCGGCCGTCTTGCCCTTCTCGTACGTGACGACAAGGCGCCCCTTCCCCTGGGCGGCGGAGGGCGAGACCGAGGGCGCAGCCACAGCCCGGGCCCCGTCCGCCTGCCCCTGATCCTCTCCGCGGGGCGTCGACCGCCCGCTGTCCCCGGACGAGCAGCCGGTGCCGGCCATGATCAGGGCCGAGGCGGCGAAGGCCGCGGCGGCACCGGTCCACGTCTTCCGTCCGCCGGTCGTTCGGCTCGCCCGCGTCATGTGGTCACCTCATTGATCCGCCGATCGATCACCACCCAAGTCTGGGCGTGGGGCACGACGAGCCGCACGGCCACACCGCCAGGGGCTCCCGGCCGGAGGACTTCCGACGCCGCTGCTTCCCGGTGTGGAGTGGGCGGAGGGCGGCCGTCGCGCGGTAGACCGATGGAGTGAGCGCGACCAGGGAGCCACGGCAGGAGTCTCGGGGGAAGGCTGAGAGCGTGGTTCCCATCGGCGTCTTCGTCTGCCCCGGGGACGGGCTCGTGGGGCTGGTCCCGTTCGGAGAGACCGACGGGCGCCCTGCGGCGGGTCCGTCAGAAGGCTTCGAGGCCGGAGATGAGGGTGCCGTCGCCGTCCGGGAGCGGGGCGATATCGCAGGTGCCTAGGCCCCGCCTCTCCGATCACGGGAGTTGGACCGGGCCGGGGCCGGCCGGCCCCAGCCGAGCTCAACCGACCGGCGGCATCGGGCGGGTTCGTCTCCTGCGCCGGTGAACAGTGCGGTCAGCATAGGTACACCGTGAGCCAGCGCCAGGTGCGGCGGGGGGCTCTAGGGCGTGTTTCGAAAGTCCCGCCTGCCCGGCGACGCCTGGCACGCACGCTCGCCGCGTTGTCGGGACCACCCCGATACATCCAGTATCGGGGCGACCCTCCGCCTTGCGATCGCACGCACCAGACTCCGCCGAGCCCGCCCTCCGGGCGGACGGCGCTACTTTCGGAACACGCCCTAGCCGCAGCACCGCGATGCCGCACGGCCTCCTGGAGGGGGCGGCACCCCGGGCGAAGCCCTCGGCCGGGGTGCCGCAGCGGCCTGACCACCAGGATGCGCATCGCAGCGGGCGGAAGTGGCCACCCGCCGGAACAAGCACGGAGATGTCTATCTCAGCACTGTCACCGCTACCGCACTCCTCATCTGCCTCGGGGCGTGATCGCCCGGACCCGTCCTAAGGGGTCCACGGCTCGAGCATGCCCTTCATCGCGTCCGTCATCGCGCTTTGCAGCAGCGGGCCGTAGGTGATCCGGCGGACGCCGAGGCGGCGGAAGCGCTCAAGGTCGTGCTTGACCGGATGGGCCGTGGAGTTCACCGGCACGGAGACGGCGGCCGTCACCGCCGCGAGCAGTTCGTCGTTGTCCTGGATGCGCACCGGGTAGACGCTGTCGGCGCCCGCCTGCTCCAGGGCCCGCAGGCGCTCGATCGCCTCGTCGAGGACGGCGGCGGCGTCCTCCGCGTGCACGAACAGGTCCGTGCGCCCGTTGACCCAGACCGGTACTCCCGCGTCGTCGGCAGCCGCGCGCAGTCCGGCGACGTAGTTCGCGTGCTCCTGCGTACTGCGCACGCGCCCGCCCTCGGAGTGGACGGTGTCCTCGATGTTGAGGCCGACGCCGCCGACCTCGATGAGACCGGCGACGAGGTCCGCGGGCTTTTGCCCGTAGCCGGCCTCCAGGTCCACGGAGACGGGGATGCCGACCGCCGCGATGATCGGGCCGACGGCGGCGAGCACCTCCTCGAAGGTCTGCCCCTCCTGGTCCGCGGCCCCCCGGGAATCGGCGAGCGGATGGCTGCCGATCGTCAGGGCGGGGAACCCGGCGTCGGCCGCTGTCCTCGCTGACCAGACGTCCCAGACGGTCGGCAGCACGAGGGGCCTGTGCTCGGCGTGCAGTTGCTTGAGTCGTTGAGCGCGCTCAACGGTGGTACGAAGGTCCATGCCGAGCACGCTACCCCCGGATCGCCGCCCGGAACGTGCCGGCGGGCGTCACCGGGTGCGCGAACGCGACGGTCCCGCGGCGGTCACGGAGATCCGTGACCGCCGCGGGCTCCCTCCGCGCCGACAGCGGGGATGGGACGGCGCCGAGGGCTTGCCGGCCCTGCCGGATCAGCTCCGGTAGACGCCGAACTCGTAGAGCGAGTAGCCCCACGGGGTGCCGCGCTCGGTGGTGCTCACACGGACGTAGCGGGCGTTGCCCGCGACCTCGATGTCATCGATGCCGCCGTTGCCCGCCGTCTGGGTGTGGACGGTGGTCCAGTCCTGCCCGTTGTCCGACGTCTGGACCGTGTACGCCTTGGCGTAGGCCGCCTCCCAGGCCAGCTGGACATGGTCGAAGGAAGTGGTCGCTCCCAGGTCGACCTGGATCCACTGCCGGTCGGCCCAGTCGCTGGCCCAGCGGGTGTCGAAGGAGCCGTCGACGGCGTTGGCCGCCGGGCAGGGGCAGCCGACGCTCTCCGGCTGGAAGGACGACGCCTCGGCGGGCTTCCCGGAGGCCAGGTTCACCCCGTCGACCTTGGGCGGCACCACCTTGAAGGACTTCGTCTCGATGCCGACGTTGCCCTTGCCGTCGGTCGACTTGAGGTAGACCTTCCAGACGCCGAGCCTGTCCGGTGCGGTGACCTCGAACGTGCCGTCACCCCGGTCGGTGAAAACCGCTTCCGTCAACTGCCCTCCGTTGTCGATGTACTTGGAGTTGACCAGCACCTGATGGGTGAGCGGGTCACCGTCCGGGTCGGAGACGGACGCCTTGAACGTGAACGGCTTGCCCGCCTGGACCGCGGAGGCGTCGTCGACGGCCATCCCGCTGATGACCGGCGGGGTGTTGTCGCCGGAGGTGTCCGCGCCGAACGCCTCCTTCACCGCGTAGTAGGAGAGCCGCTTCTGGCCCGCGGGGAGCAGGTTGAACCAGACGCCGCCGAAGTCGTACTCGGTCCCGTAGTGGAACAGCGTGGCGCCGAGCGACACCCCCTCGTGCCCGTCGACGCAGTCCCAGGCCCGCTGGTAGCCCTCGGCCTTCGCCACGTCGCTCGGCTCGTCCGGTACGCCGTTGGCGTCGTCCGGCACCTCCCACTCACCGGCGGGCCCGCCCTCGGTGACGATGTAGGGCTTGTCGTAACCGCCGCTCTCCCAGGTCTCCTTGATGTCGCAGACGGCGTCGTAGGAGTTCACGGCGTACAGGTCGAGGTCGGGCGCGTTCTTCTTGTAGTACGGCCAGGCCCCGGTCCACGCGTCGGTCGAGGTGACCGGGTGGTTCGGGTCGACCGCGTGGATCTTCTTGGCGACCTCGTTGACGAACGTGGTGTAGGCGTCGCGCTGCTGCTCCAGCGCGTCGCCGCTGTAGCAGTTCTGCAGACCGAGCACCGACTCGTTGCCGACGTTCCACATCAGGACGCCTTCATGGTCCTTGTAGGTCTCGACCCACTTCGGGAATTCGGCGAGCATGTCGTTCTTGTACGCGGTATCCGTCAGGTAGTTCACACAGCCACCGCTGCCGGGACCGCCGCCCGGTTGCAGCCAGAACCCGGCGATCACCTTGATGCCGTTCGCCGCCGCGGTGTCCAGCAGGGGCTTCGTGGTGGCGTCGGTGCCCCACGTTCGGATCGTGTTGACACCCATCGACTTCACGTCGGGCATGTACCGCCCGGCGTCCGCGACGGACGGACCCCAGGTCAGGCCCTTCACGGTGTACGGGGCGCCGTTCACGGTCAGCTGCCAGGCGCCCTGGGAGCCGGTCACCTTCACCACACTGCCGGCGGCCTGAGCGGCGGGCACCGGAAGCGTGGCCGCGGCGGCGGCCAGCAGTGCGGCGACGGCGAGGCGTGCGGTGGTTCGGCCCCGGGCGCGGGCCGGACGTCGGAATCGGGACGTGATCATGGGGGGAGGAGCTCCTCACGGGAGTGCGGGTGGGGTGGGACAGGTGGAATAGCTGGGACAGGTGGGGAGAGTGGGCCAGGAGGCCGGAGACGACGGGCAGGACAGAGCGCGCGGGCAGGGAGATCACGGAGAGCCGGGAGAGCACCGAGCCTGCAAGGGAGAGCGCGGAGTCCGTACGGGAGAGCGCTCTCCCTCATGGGTGCGGTGCGCCCATGAGGGAGACGCGACGGGCAGGGTCAGGGCAGTTCGTAGTTCTCGTCCAGAACCGCGCCCTCACCCGGGTTGTTCTCGTCGTAGCCACGGGCGTTGCACTGGAGAGCACCGACGATGCAGTGGTCGACCAGGGCGTCGAGCGTGGCGCCGTCCCAGGCGTTGAAGAAGTCGTAGTGGAAGGAGTGGCCGGTGCCGCTGGCCAGTCTCACCTGCGACATGTCACCGTTGACCGGCCACGCCATCTTGAACTCGATCATCGGCAGGGCCACCGGGTGGCTCGTCGGGCAGACGTCCTGGTTGGCCCCCATCACGACCGGATAGGCCATGTGGGCCTTGTGGTCGGGAGTGTCCAGGTGCTTGCCGTCCCAGCAACTGGGCGCCTGCATACGCAGGTTGAGCTGAGTGTCCCGGCTGGTCGGGCAGGCGGCCGGGAAGTCGTAGTTGTGGTAGCTCTCGCCGCACTCGTACCCCTCGACCATGCCGGGGTGGTCGCGGAACTCCTGGGCGGTCTGGGTGGGGCTGCCGACGACGAACCGCAGCCCTTTGGGGAAGGGGCGCACGGTGCGGTAGTCGGTGACTCCGGCCTTGTAGTAGATGGTCTGGGGGCCGACCGGGCGGATCTCCTCGTTCCCGTTGTAGAGGGTGGGCATCCAGTAGGCGGACAGGTCGCCGGGCGCGAGGCAGGCGGTTCCGCCCGCGCTCAGGGACGCGGTGGTGCTGTTCGCGTCCGTGGTGTCGTTGCCCATGAACGTGTGGTCGTGCGAGGCGCCGGCCTGGCCCGGGTAGACGATCGGGTCGTCCGGGGCGGTGTGGCTGACCGAGCAGTTGGCCTGGAACTCGTGGAAGTAGCGGTGCGGCGGGATCTCGTCGGACGGCTCCACTCCTGTGACCGGCGGGTCCGCCGGTATGTAGCCGTCGCCGTCGGGGTCGTCCCCGAAGGCGACGGGCTTCGCCGGCGCCATCCGGTGGCCCTGCATGACGTGCGAGGCCGCCGCGGGCTTGCCGGACGCGGGCGGGGCCGCCTCGGCGGCGGTCGCCCCGGCGTTCGTGATCGCGGTGAGCCCGAGCGCGACCAGCGCCAGGGCGGTCGCCACGATCAGGGCGGACACCAGGGTCGTTCTGTTGAGTCTTGTCACCATAGGGACCTCCATGCCGCTCTTCATCCCTGCACATCGGGTGCACGGTGGGGGGAAAGGGTGAGCTGGACGGTGCAGCCGGGAAGAGACTCCGCCCTGCGCGTCACGAGGCCGGCGGACCGCGGGATCTGGGAGAGCGCTCTCCAAGGCGGTGCCAGTGTTGCGCCGGTGTCGAGAGGGTGTCAATAGCTGGTGAACGATGCACTGGGCAGCGGCTGTTGGGGGGTCGGGAAAACGCTCTCCCGGAAGCACGCACAGGGAAGCGGCCCCGCCACGCCGGCGGGGCCGCTCACAGTGCCTTCACTGAGCCGATGGGATCCGGGCGTCCCGGACCGCTTCCGGCCCGGCACCCTCACCTGTCGGCGGGAGCCGCACCGCCGGGGAGGACGACGGGACGGCTCCCCCGGATCACGCGGTGTGCAGGGTCAGCCCGTAACGGTTGAGGATCTCGTTGACCGGCTGGTACCAGGTCTCCCCGCCGCCGGAGCAGTTGCCCCAGCCGCCGGAGGTGACACCCTGGGCCTGGTCGCCGCTGATGAACGAGCCGCCGGAGTCGCCCCCTTCGGCGCAGACGCTCGTCTTGGTCATCTGGCGCACGGCGCCCTGGCTGTAGTTGACGGTCTCGTTCTTGGCGAGGACGTTGCCGCAGTGCCAGCGCGTGGTGGAGCCGGAGCGGCAGATCGAGGCGCCGATCGGCGCCTCGTTCGAACCGCGGACGAGCTGGTCGGAGACGGTGCCCCAGCCGAGGACGACCGGCACGGTCCACCAGCCGTTGGCCACGTTCACCCAGGCGTAGTCGTCGCCGGGGAAGGACGAGCCCTGGAAGTTGCCGATGGCCGAGCCGTCCCAGCCGCGCACGGACTGGCCCGTGCCGCCGCAGTGCCCGGCGGTGACGAAGCCGCCGTGGACGGAGAAGCCGATCGAGCAGCGCACGTTGCCCGTGTAGTACGGGTCGCCTCCGACCGTTCCCGCCGCGAAGGTCCGCGGCGCTTCGGCGGTCGTCTCGACGGTCACGGGCCCGGCCTCGCGCGCCTTGGCGACGAAGGTTCGGACATCGTTGTCACGCTGCTCGGAGGCGACGACGTTGACGACGACGCGGCTGGCCGCCGGGTCGACGTGCCAGCTGCTCACGCCAGACGGTGCGGGCAGGGCGTCGATGCGGGCCTTCGTCGCGTCGAGCCGCTTCGCCGAGTGCTCGACGAGCCGGGTTTCGGCACCGGCGGCCCGTACGGCCTCCGCGGTGTCGGCATGCGTGACGGCGACGACCAGCTTGCCGGTCTTCGCGTCGAACCAGGAGCCACCGAAAGCGGCGCCCGCGGCGCGGCGCACCGTCGGCTCCAGGGCGGTGGCCGCCTTCTCGTCGGCGAGCCTCGCGACGGCTTCGCCCTCGGTGAGGCCGAAGTCGCGCTGCATCGCGGTGAGGAGGGCGGCGGAGGCAGGGGCTTCCGCGGAATCGGTGGGGGCGGCGGAGGCGGTCGACGGGCCGGCGGCGGCCCATGCACCGAGGAGCAGGAGTGCGGACAGACCGGTCCGCAGCACGGTTGCGTGTCTCAAGGGAGTGGCCCTTCCTGTTGTTCCAACGACGTGGGGGTGGAACGGGAGGCGTCCGGGAGCGCATGCCGATCTCGACGCTTTGAGAGCGCTCTCAGATATGCCGTCCCGGACTGTAGCGGAGTTACGTAGTCAGGTCCATGCCAATAGCGGCGATGGGGCGACGGGCTGGAAGGAGGTGCGCGAGGACGCCGTGCACCGGGCTGAGTAGGCGTACTCATCCGGCCCGCAGGCGCTCGTCCTACTGTCACAGGAACAAGGGGCGGGGCCAGGTGGAGGAGCTGATCATGACCGGATCACACCGAAGGCGGTGGAGGGCCGCGCTGACCGGCACGCTGGCGGGTTCGCTGGTCGTGCTGCTGGGCGCGTGCGGAGTGGTCGCCACCGATGACGACCGCCGGGCGGCGGAGGAACTGGCCGAGAAGCACTTCCCGGGGCAGCTCAAGGCGATCGGAGCGCGCACGCTCTTCCCGGGCTCCGGCGGCTCGGAGGTCACGTTCGCGGTGACCGACGACCGCGACGCCGTGGTCCGGCTCCGCATCGACACGGACAAGGCCGACGAGGGCACGTGCGACCGCAAGGACTGCGCGGGCGTCCTGGCCGAGGCCGTGGAGCGCGGGCGACAGCAGGCCGAGGACTTCCGTACGCTCAAGGGCGCCTTCGACGCCTGCGGTTACGAGGTCGTCGCCCTGGGCCCGACCGGCACCCCGCCCTACGTCGTGGCCGAGCTGACGAACGCCACCGTCGCGAAGGTGCTCGGCGAGATCGGGGAGTGCGTCCAACGCTGGGTCACGGCGAGCGGGGCCGACAGCGCGTTGGCGAAGGCTCGGGGGTCGTACGTGAACGTGGTCTCCCCGCCCGTCGCCGACCGGCGTGCCCGGGGCAAGGATTCCTGGCCCACCGTGATGCGGCTGACCCGGCAGGACCTCCTGGCGTCGCTCACCGGGCAGGCCTATTTCTCGGCCAGTTACGAGATCGGGGCGGGCCGGGTCGACACGACGGGCAGCGCCCGGGTCGTCCGCCCGTTCGGGGAGCGCCAGAAGTTCGGCGACACGGTGCAGAAGGCGGTGAAGGAGCAACTGCGCGCCACCTACCCCCGGGTGGTCATGAGCACCTATCAGTGGATCTGGCGGCTGGAGCCGGGCCGCGTCGACCGGCAGACCGGCTACGTACTGTTCTGCCCCGAGCCGGACGCGCGCGGGCGGTGCCTCAACAGCGATGACGCGGCACTGGTGACCACGGACGAGCACGGCAGTCCGGTGGGGAAGATCCGGCTCGTGCACGACGTACGCGAGGGCACCGGGGCGCTGCGGCTTCCGCCGTACTGAGGACAGGGTCCCCGGGCACCCCGGGGCGCCTGTTGTCCGTGTCTGCCGCGGGCACCCGTGACCCCAGCCGTTCGGGCCCGGAGCGGGCGGGACACCTCCGGACCTCGGCCGGTTCGCTTGTCGACGCTCCCCGCGGGCGTCACCGGGTGTGTCATGGCATCGTGGCGCCATGACCATCGCCGTTCGCCCGGCTTCGGCATTCGAGGACGTCCGTACCCTGGTCGGCCCGAAGTCCCCCGAGGCCAACGTCTGTTGGTGCCTGAGCTACCGGATTCCGTCCAAGCTCAACACCGAGCTCCGCGGTCCGGCCCGCGGCGAGTACGTCGCCGGGCTCTGCCGCGCGGAGCCTCCGCCGGGTGTGCTCGCCTACGACGGCGACGAGCCGGTCGGCTGGGCCGCTGTGGCGCCGCGCTCGGACACCGCCTTCGCCCGCAGCCGAAAGATCCCGCACGTCGACGACCTGCCGGTCTGGTCCCTGTGGTGCATCCGGGTTCGCCCCGGCCATCGCGGGAAAGGGATCTCGCGCGAGCTGATCTCCGGCGCGGTCGCGTTCGCCCGCGCCCAGGGCGCGCCGGCGATCGAGGCGTACCCACTCGACAGCGGTGACGCCAAGGTCGACCTGACGATGGCGTACCCCGGCATCCGGAAGAACTTCGAGCGCGCCGGGTTCACCCACGCCGCCGACACCACCTCGGTGCTGTCCGGTCACCCGCGCGTACTGATGCGGCTCGACCTGCGCCGGTAGAGCCGACCTGCCCACGCCCCCACGACTGTGTGCCCGCGTGCCTGCATGCATGACGCCGTGCCCCTGTGCCTCCGTGACTTCGCAGGCTCCGTGACTTCGTAGGGTCCGTGACTTCGTAGGGTCCGTGGCCGATGGAGGCCGACCGAGTTCGATCCCTCAGCAGGCATCACCGCTCAGGGGCATCGCAGCGGTCAGCGACCCCGAGCCACCTAGGACCTCCTCGTCGTCGTCACGCCCGCGGGGTGGCCCACGGCCCCAGCTTCTCCGGGTTGCGGACCACCCAGACCCGGGCGACACGGCCCTCGGCCACGTCGAACGAGGCCACGGTCACGACGACACCGTCCCGTAGCGCCACCAGGCCCGGCGCACCATTGACCGACCGCTCCCGCAGCACCAGCCCCGGGGCCCGGTCGGCGATGGCGACCATGTACGAGGCGATGCGCGCGTCACCTTCGATCGGGTGCAGCGCGGCACCGACCAGGCCGCCGCCGTCGGCGGTCATCACGGCGGTCGGGTCGAGGAGGTCGACGAGGGCCGCGATGTCCTTGCTCTCCCACGCCTCCTTGACCCGCCGCACCACCTCGGTCCGCGCGTCCGCCGCCACCGGAGCCCCGGCGCCGGGCACCCGCCGCCGGGCGGAGGACGCGAGTTGTTTGCAGGCGGCCGGCGTCCGGCCGAGGACGTCGGCGATCTCGGCGAAGGGGTAGCGGAAGACATCGTGCAGGACGAACGACACGCGCTCGGCGGGGGTCATCGTCTCCAGGACGACGAGGAAGGCCATGGTCACCGACTCGTCCAGAACCATCCGGTCGGCGGGGTCGGAGCCCCGGCCGTCGCCGCGTTCGACCGGGTCGGGCAGTGGATCGGGCAGCCACGCGCCGACGTAGCGTTCGCGCCGGACCCGCGCCGAGCCGAGCACGTCCAGGCAGATGCGGCCGGTCACCGTCGTCAGCCAGGCGCCGGGCGACACGATCTCGTCCCGCCGGCTCCGCGGCAACGCGTACCAGCGCGCGAAGGCCTCCTGCACGGCGTCCTCGGACTCGGCGAGCGATCCGAGCAACCGGTAGGCCACGTTGATCAGTCGGCCGCGCTCACCAGCTGTCACCTCGGCGCGCACCCCCTCCGCCTCCATGCTCCCGGCCTCCTCGCCTTACCTTTCGCCGGCCCGCGTCGTCGGGTTGGTGAGACCTTATCGATCGACTGCCCACGGGCGGAAAAGGGGCGTGGCATGGCCACTCCGGTGACGACACAGCGCGCGTTCCCGTTTCTGCGGATCGCGATCGCCCTCCAGACACTGACCATCTTCCTTCAGGCGGTCTCCTCCGGGCTGCTGATGACCTCGTCCTACGGGGAAACGCTGCACAGCGTCGGCGCGCGCGTGATGTACGGAGCGTCGATGCTGTACGTCCTCGCGGCGGTACTGGCCTGGAAGCCGGGTGGCGGCTCGCCCCGGCCCATCCTGTACGCGTCCGGCTTCCTGGTCCTGGCCTCGGTCCAGGTCGCGGTCGGCATCGCGCACCTTCCGTCGGTCCATCTCCCCCTCGGAGTACTGATGTTCGGACTGAGCCTGCTCGCCCTGGCCCGGCGCTGAGGTCCGCCACGACGGGACACCGGGAGGGCGTCCAGGACACCGGTCCGTGTCCGCCATGCAGTCACCCACGCCGATAAATGCCGCCTACAGCTACCCTCCGTGCGACAGACGGGGTACTCACCGACACGAAGGGGCCGGACGACGGCATGGACGGGAACACCGGCAACAGCCACGGGCGCGTCGTCGCCGCCCTCGACGGCGTGAGCATGCGCCGCCACACCACCGGCCAGGTCATCCTCGACAGCGTCGGCTGGACCGTCCGGGCCGGCGAGCACTGGGCGCTGCTCGGCCCCAACGGAGCGGGCAAGACCAGCGTCCTGCGGCTCGTCGGCGCCACCGCTTTCCCCACCACCGGCACGGTGGACGTCCTCGGCCACCGGCTCGGCCGCGTCGACGTGCGGGAGCTGCGCGCCCGCATCGGCCACGTCTCCACCTCGCAGCGCGTGCCCGGGGACCTGACCGGCCACACCACCGTCCTCACCGGCCACTCCGGCACCGTCCAGCCGCTGTGGAAGTCGTACGACGACGAGGTGCGCGAGCGTGCCCGCGGATTGCTCGCCGAACTCCGGATCAAGGACCTCGCCGACCGACCCTATGGCGCCTGCTCGGGCGGCCAGCGCGCCCGGATCCTCATCGCCCGCGCCCTCATGGCGGATCCCGCCCTGTTGCTGCTCGACGAACCGTTCAACGCGCTCGATCTGCCCTCGCGCGAGGACCTCATCGACACCATGCGCCATCTCGCTCTGCATAGGCCCGAGTTGTCGACGGTGACTGTCACCCACCACCTGGAGGAACTCTCCCCGGCGATCAGTCATGCCCTGCTCCTGCGTGAGGGGCGTGTGCTCGCGGCAGGGGTGGTCGAGGAGGTCCTCACGGAGGAGCGCATGACCGCCTGCTTCGGTCGCCCCATCGAGGTGTCACGGCACGCGGGCCGCTGGCTGGCCCGCTCGGGCGGCTTCACGTAGGGGTGAGCCCCGGCGTCGGTTCCATCTCGGCACATGGCGCAGGCAGCGGGAGCCCCGAACCTGCGGAAGCGGAAGCGGACCGCCACGGCGACGGCGGTGTATTCACTCCCCCTACCCACTACTCGGTGATACCGTGTAGTGGTACTCGGCGCTACGTAGTACCACGAGGTTGAGGAGGACTCGCGATGGACGACCTGACAGAGATGCTGAAGGGCACGCTCGAAGGGTGCGTGCTCGAAATCATCGGCAGCGAGGAGACCTACGGGTACGCCATCACCCGCCGGCTGAACGAACTCGGCTTCACCGACGTCGTCGAGGGGACGGTGTACACCATCTTGCTGCGACTGGAGAGGAACAAGCTCGTCCAGGTGACGAAACGGCCGTCCGGGGTGGGCCCGCCGCGCAAGTTCTACGCGCTCAACGACACCGGGCGCGAGGAGCTCGCGAAGTTCTGGACGAAATGGCAGTACGTCTCATCACGCATCGACAAGCTCAAGGAGGGCGGGAGATGAACTTCTGGGAGACCATCACGGGCAGCGATCTCACCAGGGACTGGAAGGCGTTCGAGGCACGGGCCGAGGCCCTGCCCGAGGACCACCGGGCCGCCTGGGAACAGATCAAGGCCCACCTCACTCCCCACGGGGACTTCACCGGCCGCAATCTGATGCCGATCCTCGACGCCACCCTGGGACTGCTCGAAGAAACGGCGGCGGACGGGCAGAGCGCCCACCAGGTCCTCGGCGACGACATCCGAGGCTTCTGCACGGCGCTGGCCGGCGGAGAAGGCGCACCCACCTATCGCGACCGGTGGCGTGAGCAGCTGAACAGCAACGTCGCAAGGAAACTGAACCGGCTGGGAGGCTGACGTGGGCATCCAGGACATCATCGAGGGCAAGAAGCAGTGGCGGGCGCACACGGCCCGGGTCAAGGCGCTCCCGCCGGACTACCGGATCGTCTACAAGGAGATGCAGAAGTACCTGTTCAAGGTCGGACCGGTCGACCTGCCCGACGGGCCGCTGCTCCCCGGGATCGTCGACTTCTTCGAGGAAGGCGTCGCCGCGGACAAAGGGGTCGTGGAACTGATCGGCATGGACGTCGCCGCGTTCTGCGACGATCTGATCAAGGACTCCCCCACCCACGCGGACGCCTACCAGGAGTCCATCAGCCCCACAGCCGGCACGGCCGAGAAGTAGCCCCCGCGCTCCGTACCCGCGGGCGCGGCAGCCGGCGGGCGCACCAGCCCGCACACACGGTTCGTTCGCTCCGGCGCAGCACGAGGTGCGAGCCGACCGGACACCGGAAGCCGTCGGTCTGACAGCGCTCGGCTACCGCTGGTCGACGGCGCACTTCAACCGCGACCCCAAGTAATCGAGCCCGACCGCGCGAGCGCCTCCGCGGCGGCTGCCGGCAAGCCAGTTGTCGGCAGCCAGTTGTCGGCTGTCGGCTGTCGGCCGCTCAGTCCCGATGCTCGTCGGTCGGCGCCTTCAGCAGCCGGTCCAGCTCACTTCCGGCCTCGTCGTACCCGGCGTCGGAGATCCGTTGCAGCTCACGCAGGTCGCCGGTCGAGGACGCGCGCCGGGTGAGCAGGAACCCTGCGCGCAGGGATCCCTCGTCCAACAACTCCCTCAGCTCTTCGAGGTCACCCGTAGCACCCGCGAGGTCGGCCAGCCGGTCCAGAGCCGCCTCACTGCCCTCATCGGCCAGCTCGCGCAGGATCTCCCGATCGATGCCCATGTCCGTGTCCGTGTCCGTGTCCGTGTCCGTGTCCGTGCTCATGTTCGTGTTCGCCATGGCGCCATCGTGCAGCCCTGCCCCAAGGGAAAGGCAAGTGGGACGATGTCCGAGTGATCACCATCGGGCAGCTGGCCAGGTACGCCGGAGTGTCGATCAAGACCATCCGCGTCTACCACGACAAGGGCCTGCTCCCCGAACCCGACCGTGATGCGTCCGGCTACCGCCGGTACGGCGCGGACGACGCGATCGCCCTGATCAAGATCCGCACCCTCGCGGAGGCCGGCGTTCCCCTGGCCCGCATCCGGGATCTGCGATCGGCGACCGAGGAGGAGTTCCAGCGGGCGCTGAGCGAGATCGACCGGGATCTCACCGCCCGCGTCCGTACGCTGCGGGAGGCGCAGGGACGCCTGCGCCGGCTCGCAGCCGGACATCCGGCACCACTGCCCACCGAGGTCGGCACCCACCTGGAAGCCCTGGCCCGCTGGGGATTCACGCCTCGATGGGTGGACCTGCAACGCGACCTCTGGGTCCTCGTATTCGCCAGCCACCCGGATCGTGCGATCACACTGTTCCGCGACCAGGCCGAGACCCTGGCCGACCCGGCACTGCGGCAGCTCTTCCGCGACTACGACCAGGCACACGACCTCGACGCCGATGACCCCCGCGTCGACGCCCTCGCCGGCCGGATCACCGAAGCGACCCGGAAACGCTATGGAACCGGCGAACCGCCCCAGCTGGACACGGCATCCGAGATCCCCGCCCTC
The DNA here is from genome assembly GCF_041435495.1 of Streptomyces sp. NBC_01116. Taxonomy (NCBI): domain Bacteria; kingdom Bacillati; phylum Actinomycetota; class Actinomycetes; order Kitasatosporales; family Streptomycetaceae; genus Streptomyces; species Streptomyces sp. NBC_01116. The sequence goes on along the minus strand of NZ_CP108644.1, from coordinate 7,850,990 downwards.
ATCCAGGGCACGGTCAACGCCTCGTCGCCGGCATGGCAGCGACTCGACACCCTCATCCGTGCGCACCTGAACCCATGACGCGACACACACGGCTCTCCGGGACGCGACAGGGAGGACGGCGGTGCGCCTCAGGGTGCCAGCAGCGGCAGTCCGGCCGCACGCCACAGGTCACGAAACCCGTGCTCCGCCCCGTCTTCCTCCGCCGCCGTACGCCAGATCTGTACCGTCGCCCCGCTCTCGGCGGGCCCGTCAAGGGCTGCCCAGCCCGGGTCGCCGTGGGCGGCGAACTCGGCCCAGGCGCGGGTCATGCGCCGGGAGAGCTCCTCGTCGGCGGCTCCGGGCGGGCCGCCGAGGAGGAAGTGGACGCTCTCCTCGTGGAGGTTGCCGAAGGCGAAGGGGATGTCCGCGCAGTGCCAGGCGCGCACCCGCTGCCCCGCAGGGTCCCGGCGGCGGTCGAAGCGGGCGAGGAAGGCCCGGCCGCCCGCCAGGGCGTGGGCCTCGGCGAGGCGCGTGCTGTATTCGGCGAACAGCAGTCCGGAGTAGAGGGAAAGGTAGACATCGAGGAGGGGCGCGTCCGGCAGGCGCTCCCGGTGGCCCTCGACGAGCGATGCCGGTAGTCCGAAGTCAGCCGCGAAGAGGGCCAGTTGCTCCTCCGATGTGATCTTCGCGCTGCTGCCGACCGCGTCCAGGAGCCACTGCTCCTCCGTGGTGTGGCAGACCAGCAGCTCCACCGCGCCGCCCGCTCCGGCCGCCAGGGCCTCCAGCGGGTCCGCGGTCAGGAGGGCGCCGTCGGCGACCGGGCCGTAGATCGCCGGGTCGTAGTGGCGCTGCCCCGAGCCGGGGTCCTGCGCGTACCGCTCGCAGACCCGGTCCGTCGCGGCGACGAGGAGCTCGGGCGGGGCGGCGAGCAGCCCCGCGCGGGTGGCGGGCACCCCGGCGGCCTCCGCGACCTCGGCAGTCGTGCGGGCCGCCTGCTCCATGGTGGCGAAGGCGTTGACGGCGCTGTGCAGGACGGCGCGGCGGAACAGGCCCCGCGCCCGGTCGGCCACCGTCAGGCAGGCCACGGAGGTGGCGCCCGACGACTGTCCGGCCAGGGTGACCCGGTCGGGCGAACCGCCGAAGGCGGAGATGTTGTCGCGGACCCACTCCAGGGCGGCTATCTGGTCGAGGAGGCCCCGGTTGTCGGGGAAGGCCGCTGCGCCGGCGTCGGCGCCGGGCACGCGTATGGTCCTGCCCGGCAACGGCATACCCTTACCGGTCCCGTCCATGCTGTCGCCAGGCACGTGCACGCCGTTGTCGGCGTCCAGAGGTTCCGGCACGTGGCCGAACCCCTCGAAGCCGAGGCGGCTGTTGAGGGTGACGACGACGAGCCCACGGCCCGCCGGTGCGGTGCCGTCGAAGTCGGGCTGGGCCGAGGACCCGAAGACGTACGCCCCGCCGTGGACCCAGACCAGCACGGGCAGGTCGCCGGGCCCGTCGGCGGGCGTCCAGACGTTCACGGTGAGGATGTCCTCGTCACCGGGCGACCAGCTCGGCGCGCCGGGCAGTTCGGCCGACTGGGGGGCCACCGGCCCGAACGCGGTGCAGTCCCGCACGCCGTCCCACGGTTCCGCCGGCTGCGGCTCCCGGAACCGGCGGGCGCCGAACGGCGGTGCCGCGTACGGGACTCCGCGTACGGCGACGATGCCGCGGTCCCGAGCGGCGCGTCGCCCCCGTACCCTCCCGGACTTCGTCGTGAACACGTCCATGGCTCCCGCTCCCCCGCTCGTGCCCCGTCCGGCGCTCGGCGCGGCCGGGCCAGCATGCCGGACCGCCCGGTGCCACCACCACCGGATTGATCTTGTCCTGCCGTCCCGCTCCCCCGCGCTCTCGCTCTCCTACACCTCGGCCCGCGTGCGCGTCCGCCCGCATATCCGCCATCCGCTGTCCGGTACCCGATATCCGCTATCCACCGACCAGTTCGCGCACGGTGGCCATGTCGCTGAACGGCAGCAGTTCGCCCCGGATGCTCTGGTGCGGTTCGCTGCCCTTGCCCGCGATGAGCACGATGTCGGCCGGCCCCGCCTCCGCCAGCGCGGCGGCAATGGCCAGGCGGCGGTCGGTGATCCGCTCGAACGGCGTTCCGGTCGACGCGATACCGGGGGCGATCTCGTCGAGGATGGCCTCGGGGTCCTCGTAGCGGGGATTGTCGGAGGTGAGGACGCACAGGTCGGAATGGTCGCCCGCGATGGCGCCCATCTCGGCGCGCTTGGTGGTGTCGCGGTCCCCACCACAGCCGAAGACGGTGATGACCCGGCCGCGGGCGAAGCCCCGGATCGTGGTGAGCACCTTGCTGAGGGAGTCCGGCGAGTGGGCGTAGTCCACGATCACCGAGGTGCCGCCGGGAGTGTGGAGGCGTTCGAAGCGGCCGGGGATCTGAGGCATCACCTCCAGCGCGTCGACCAGCCCGGCCAGATCGTGGCCGAGGAGGTGGCAGGCCGCCACCGTGGCCAGCGCGTTGGAGACCGAGAAGCGGCCCGGCGAGGGGATCGCCGCCGGGTACTTCCGGCCGTCGTGGTGCAGCGTGAACCGGGTGCCCGAGGCGTCCACGGTGAGATCGCTCGCGCGGTAGTCCGCGTCGCCGTCCAGCGCGTACGTGGTCACGGCGTCGGGCATCAGCTTCCGGATCCCGGCGCCCACCGGGTCGTCGGCGTTGACCACGGCGCGGCGGCACAGCCCCTGGAAGAGGCGGAGTTTGGCATCCCGGTAGTTCTCCATCGTGCCGTGGTCGTCGAGGTGGTCCTGGGTGAGGTTGGTGAAGACGCCCACGTCGATGAACGTACGGTCCAAACGGTGCGTCAGCAGCCCCATCGAAGTGGCCTCCAGGACGACGCTGCCGGTGGCGCGGTCGCGCATGTGTCCCAGCAGATACTGCAGATCAGGCGATTCCGGGGTGGTGAGCACCGAGGGGGGCATCGGGATGGGCTCGTCCCCGATGCGGCTGCCAGCGGTGCCGATCACCCCGACCCGGGCCCCTTCGGCGATCCGCAGCACCGACTCGGTCATGTACGAGACGGAGGTCTTGCCGTTGGTGCCGGTGATGGCGATCAGGTCCATCGCCCGGCCCGGTTCGCCGAAGTAGCGTGAGGCGAGGACCGCTGCGGCCTTGCGGACGTCGGGGACGCGTAGTACGGCGCACGCGTCGCCCAGCGCGGCGGGCAGCGGCGGCGCCTGTTCGTCGACGAGTACGGCGACCGCTCCGCGGGCGACCGCCGGGCCGACGGCTTCCGGGCCGCCGGCGGCGTGGCCGGGCACCGCGGCGAAGACGGAGCCGGGGGTGACCCGGTCCGCGTCGAACGTCGCGCCGGCGGTGACATCCGTGCGGGCAGGGGTTCCCCGCAGCACGTGGTGGTCCTGCCCGGCCATGAGGTCGCTCAGCTTCACGATGATCCCTTCGAGTGCGGCGACGGGCCACGTGGTGCGGCCGTCGCCGGGAAGCGGCACGGCGGGTGCGCCGTGGGCCGCGTGGTGCTGTGGAGCCGATCGTGACGCTCGCGTCCTGCGAGCGCCGGAGGCGAGGGTGAGCTCCGGCGCTCAGCGGGCCGGAGTGGTGGGTGTGGCGGTGTGGTCGTGGTGCGGGTGAGGAGGCGGCGGGCCGGGGCGGTCGCGCCGTGGCCGGGAACGCCGGATGCCGCTGTCGGGAACTGCCGCGTGGACCGCTAGCCGTGGCCGTGCAGTGCGGTACGGCCCGTTCCGGGCGCCGCGTCCGCGGGCGCCGGGGGCTCAGCCGCGCGGGAGGCGGCCGGAGGCAGCGCGGAGGCGGCCCGGTGCGGGCATCTCCTCGGTTCCGCGCTGCGTCCCATGGGCCGAGTGTACGTGCGGTGGGAAGGCCCCGGTCCGCCGCAGGACCGCCCCGACCGGGAAGAACGCCCGGAACGGAGTCCCGGGCTGGCCTCCTCGCCACGCTCCCGGTGATGGCGCTCCTCGTGGTGGACGGCCTCGCCACTCCGGTGGTGACCTGCTCCTCCGACGGCTGGGCGTAGCTTCCGCAGACCCGCAGGTGGGCGTTCTCACGGCCCGCTCCGGCGATGCCGCGGGCGTCGGGCTCACCCCGGGCGCCCGCGGCGGCGGCCGGGGGCTGCCTCCTGGGTGCCGACGCCGAGCATCAGGAACCCGGTGTTCCCGGCATCACGGTGGTGGGCGCGACGACGGCGAGGACCGCGCTCCGGCCAGAACGCGCCCGGCTCTCCGGATGCGCGGCGAACGGGCCTCGACCTGCGTACGGACCGGTCCGCGATGCCCGCCCCGGGCGCCGACATCCGATCTTCCCTTTGCGGCGGGAGCGGGACCGGAGTGGAATTGCGTACAGGGGACAGTGGTATTCGGTACTCCCGGAGGAAAGGACGCGCCATGAGCGACACCGACTGGGGGGACGATGTCTACCAGCCCCAGGAACCCGAGGCTTCCGACCCCGGCGAACAGCTCGACGCCGGGGACACGCTCATGGATCCGTCCGGCACCGGCGACCCGCTGGACGAGGGCTACGCACCTCCGGACCGGCCCTGGGTGGTCGACGGCCTCGGCACCACGGCCAACGAGCGGCACACCGGCGAGTCCCTCGAAGCCCGGCTGACCAGGGAAGTGCCCGAGCCGGACGGTTCCACCGGCGACGGCGTGGGCGATCTGGCGGACGGCGACGGCGAGCCCTGGGACGACGAGGTCGGCGTCTCCCGCGCCGGCCGGCTGACCCAGCAGGCGGACGGAAGCGTCCCGGCCACCCTCACCGCCAGCGACGTGGGCATCGACGGGGCTGCGGCGTCGGCCGAGGAGGCCGCGATGCACGTGATCCCCGAGCCCGGGGACGACGAAGCGCTCCTGGAGGCCGGTCCGGCCACCGGCACCGGCACCGGCCCGGCCACCGGTGGCACGGCCGCCCCGTCCTCGCCCTGAGCGGGCCGTGGGCAACCGCTCTCCCCTTGAACACGGCTGTCCCCGGGCCCGTACGCCCTGCCCGAAGCACACCACACCGCCGAACGCACCCCGCGACTCCGACCGTACGGAACACACGGAACGCATACGACGCACGCAACGCACACGACGCACCGACGTCCTCGGATCTCCAGGAGCACACAGATGAGCGGCACTGCTCAGATCGGCGTCACCGGACTCGCCGTCATGGGACGCAACCTGGCCCGGAACTTCGCCCGTAACGGATACACCGTCGCTCTGCACAACCGCACAGCGTCACGCATCCATGAACTCGTCGAAGAGTTCGGCGATGAGGGTGATTTCGTCGCCGCCGAACGTGCCGAGGAGTTCGTGGCGGCCCTGGAGAGGCCGCGACGCCTGGTCGTCATGGTGAAGGCCGGGGAGGCCACGGACGCGGTGATCGCGGAGTTCGCGCCTCTCCTGGACACCGGCGACGTCATCATCGACGGAGGCAACGCGCACTTCGAGGACACACGCCGCCGGGAGCGCGAACTGCGCGAGCAGGGAATCCACTTCGTCGGCACCGGCATCTCCGGCGGTGAGGAAGGCGCGCTCGACGGACCGAGCATCATGCCGGGCGGCAGCAAGGAGTCGTACGACTCACTGGGGCCGATGCTGGAGAAGATCTCCGCGAAGGCCAAGGACGGCGCTCCGTGCGTCACGCACATCGGGCCGGACGGGGCCGGGCACTTCGTGAAAATGACGCACAACGGCATCGAGTACGCGGACATGCAGCTGATCGCCGAGGCGTACCAGCTGCTCCGCGACGTGGCCGGGTACTCCCCCGCGCAGATCGCGGACATCTTCCGCACCTGGAACACCGGACGCCTGGAGTCCTACCTCATCGAGATCACCGCGGAAGTGCTCTCGCATGTCGACGCGGCGACCGGGAAACCCTTCGTGGACGTCGTGCTCGACCAGGCGGAGCAGAAGGGCACCGGCCGCTGGACCGTGCAGATCGCCCTCGATCTGGGTGTTCCCGTCTCCGGGATCGCCGAAGCCGTCTTCGCCCGCTCCGTCTCCGGCCACGCCGACCTCCGCGACGCCTCGCGCCACCTGGCGGGACCGACCGCCCGGACGCTCGGCGAGGACGAGGCGGCGGCATTCGCCGACCAGGTCGAGCAGGCGCTGTACGCCTCGAAGATCGTCGCCTACACCCAGGGCTTCCACGAGATCGCGGCCGGCAGCGAGCAGTACGGCTGGAACATCGACCTCGGCGCGGTCGCCTCGATCTGGCGCGGCGGATGCATCATCCGGGCCGCGTTCCTCGACAGGATCACCGGCGCCTACGCATCCCGGCCCCGGATGCCGAGCCTCCTCGCCGATGAGAGTTTCGCGGAGGAGATCGCCGCCGCACAGGGCGACTGGCGCACCGTGATCGCCACCGCCGTCACCCAGGGCGTCCCCACCCCGGCCTTCGCCGCCACCCTCGCCTACTACGACTCGCTGCGTGCCGAACGCCTCCCCGCCGCCCTCACCCAGGGCCAGCGCGACTACTTCGGCGCACACACCTACCGCCGCACCGACCGCGACGGCACGTTCCACACCCGCTGGGGCGGCGACAGGACCGAAGCCGACGCCTGAGACCGGGTGGGCGAGGTGCCGCCCGGCGTCCGCGCGCTCCCCGGCCGGGCGCTCCCGGCGTGCGGACAGGGACGGGACGTGGGTTAGTGGCTGCGAACCCTGTTCATCGCCACCGGTGATCCACCGCCGTCCGTACACCGTCCCAGTGGAGTGCGCGCATGCCCGACGCCGTGCCTGACCCCGTCTCCGTACAGCCCGTCGTGGCGCCGTTGACCAGCGCGGCGCTGTTCCTGGTCGGCACGATCGAGCCGGGCGGCGAGAGCGCGGTGCGCGACGTGCTGCCGGATCTCGCGGCCGTCGCCCGGTCGCTCGGCTTCCGCTACCCGGACTCCGGCCTCGCCTGTGTCGCGGGCTTCGCCTCCACCGCCTGGGACCGGCTGTTCGCCGGGCCGCGCCCGGCTCACCTCCACCCGTTCCCGGAGCTGCGAGGACCTCTTCACCACGCCCCGGCGACCCCCGGCGACGTGCTGCTGCACATCCGGGCCGAGCGGATGGACGTCTGCTACGCGTGGGCGGCCCAGCTGCTCGACAAGCTCGGCGGAGCCCTGCGGATCGTCGACGAGACGCACGGATTCCGCTATCTGGACCACCGGGACCTGCTCGGCTTCGTGGACGGTACGGAGAACCCGGTGGGCGACGACGCCCGTTCGGCGGCGCTGGTCGCGGCGGAGGACGACCAGGAGTTCGAGGGCGGCAGCTACGTCGTCGTACAGAAGTACCTGCACGACCTGACGTCCTGGAACGCGCTCTCCGTGGAGGAGCAGGAACGCGTCATCGGCCGCACCAAGCTGGACGACGTCGAGTTCCCCGACGACGAGAAGCCCGCCGACTCCCACCTCGCGCTCAACACGATCACCGACCCGGACGGCACCGAACGGGACATCCTGCGGGCGAACATGCCGTTCGGGAACTTCGGGAAGGGCGAGTTCGGTACGTACTTCATCGGGTACGCCGCCGATCCCGACGTGACCGAGCGGATGCTCCGCAACATGTTCCTCGGTGATCCGCCCGGGACGCACGACCGCATCCTCGACTTCTCCACGGCGGTCACCGGCACCCTCTTCTTCGCCCCTCGCGCCGACTTCCTCGACGCTCCGCCGCCCCCGCCCGCCCCGGCCCGCTCCGGGGACCGGCCGGAACCCGTGCCCGCACCGGTCCGGCGGGATCCCCTCGCGGCCGGGGAGGACCACGGATCGCTGCGCATCGGCAGCCTGCAAGAAAGCGCCCAGTGATGAACAATCTGCACCGCGAACTCGCGCCGGTCACCCCGTCCGCCTGGGACGAGATCGAGGAGGAGGCCCGGCGCACCTTCCGCCGTCATGTCGCCGGCCGCCGTGTCGTCGACGTGTCCGATCCGGCGGGTCCGACGCTCGCCGCTGTCGGCGACGGCCATCTGACCGACATCGATCCGCCCACCCCGGACGTGGCGGCCCGGGCCCGCACATCGACGCCGGTCATCGAGTGGCGGGTGCCGTTCACGGTGACCCGCCAGGCCGTGGACGACGTGGAGCGCGGCTCCGCCGACAGCGACTGGCAGCCCGTCAAGGACGCGGCGCGTACCTGTGCGTTCGCCGAGGACATGGCGATCATCGACGGGTACGGGGCAGCCGGGATCACCGGCCTGCGGGACGGCTCCTCGCACGATCCCCTCCCGCTGCCCGCCGACGCGCGGGACTATCCGGTGGCGGTCAGCCAGGCCGTGACGCGGCTGCGGCTGGCCGGTGTCGACGGACCGTACCGGCTGCTGCTCGGCGCGGACGCGTTCACCGAGGCGGCCGAGACCTCCGACCACGGGTATCCCGTCAAAACGCATCTGAGCCGTCTGGTGGACGACGAGATCCTGTGGGCGCCCGCGGTCAAGGGGGGCGTGCTGCTGTCCACCCGGGGCGGAGACTTCGAGCTCTGCCTGGGCCAGGACCTGTCGATCGGCTACGCGGACCACGACGCCACCAGCGTCCACCTCTACTTCCAACAGGCCTTCACCTTCCGGATGCTGACGCCGGAGGCCGTGGTCGGTCTGATCGCCTGACCTCCGGGGGCGCTCACCGGCGCGTTGCCGGGCGACCGAGCGCCCCCGTTCCGCCGAAGACCTGGGGGCAGCCATCAGGGACTCTGGCCGTATGACGCAGACGACTTCCGCGCACCACGAGGGCGGCACGGCACCGCCGGCCGCCCGCTTCGACGCCGTCGTCCGGGCGGCCGTGGGACAGGGGCTGCTGGGCGAGGGCAGCCCGGTCGCCGGATTCATCGACACGGAGGGCGTGCGCGCCTCCGTCGAGGCCCTGCACGACGCCTTCGCCGCACCGCCCGGGGTGCTGCACACCTTCGCGGCCAAGGCCTGCTCCCTCGTCCCGGTGCTGAGGCTGCTCGCCGACTGCGGGATGGGGTGCGAGGTGGCGAGCCCCGGCGAACTGCGGCTGGCCGTGGAGGCCGGGTTCGCCGCGTCCCGTATCGTCCTGGACTCCCCCGCCAAGACGCGCGAGGAGATCCGGCTGGCGCTCGCCCTCGGCGTCGCCGTCAACGCCGACAGCCTCGACGAACTGCGCCGCATCGACGCCCTCCGCCACCCGGGCACCGCCTCGGTCCTCGGACTGCGGATCAACCCCCAGGTGGGCGGCGGCTCGATCGGGCCGATGAGCACGGCGACGGACACCTCGAAGTTCGGCGTCGCGCTCCGCGACCCGGGGGCCCGGGATGCGATCGTCGAAGCCTTCCGGGAGCGACCGTGGCTGACCCGGCTGCACGCCCATGTGGGCTCCCAGGGCTGCCCGTTGAAGCTGATCGCGGACGGGGTGGCGCGGACGTACGAGCTGGCCGAGGAGATCAACGCGACGCTGGGCGTCCGGCAGGTCACCAGCCTGGACATCGGCGGCGGCCTGCCGGTCAACTTCGCCGACGAGACCGTGCACCCCAGCTACACGGACTATGTGGCGGCCCTGACGGAGGCCGCCCCCGGCCTCTTCTCCGGCCGCTTCTCCCTGGTCACGGAGTTCGGCCGGTCGCTGCTCGCGAAGAACGGGTTCATCGGGGCCCGGGTGGAGTACACGAAGGACGCGGGGGGCCGCCGGATCGCCCTCACCCACGCGGGAGCCCAGACCGCCACCCGTACCGTCCTCATGCCCGAGGCCTGGCCCTTGCGGATCGGGGCGTTCGGCCCGGACGGCGCCCCCAAGAGCGGGCCGTCGCTGGCACAGGACATCGCGGGGCCGTGCTGCTTCGCGGGGGACGTGGTGGCGTACGGCAGGGAGCTGCCGGAGCTGGCCGAGGACGATGTGGTCGTGCTGTACGACACGGGGGCGTACTACTTCTCCACCCCGTGGGCGTACAACAGCCTGCCCCGTCCCGCGGTGTACGGCTTCCGGACGGGGCCGGAGGACGGTTCACGGCACGGCGGTTCACCGCACGGTGGTCCGGGGCACGACGCACCGGTGACGTTCGTGACCGTGCGGGACGCGCAGTCGCTGGACGACATCGCGGCGGAGAGCGGCCTGGCGCACGCGGACGCGCTGATCGAGCGGAACGGCTGAACCGGCGGGCCGACCGAACGGGCGGGCCGAACGGGCGGGCCGAACGGGCGGGCCGAACGGGCGGGCCGAACGGGCGGGCCGAACGGGCGGGCCGAACGGGCGGGCCGGGCCCCGGCACCGGTCGGAACCGGCCCCGGACCCGGCCCCCGATCACGTCCCGGCGGGCTGCGGCTCGGGCTCCGGATCCGGTACGGGGTCCGGGCCCGGCGCGGGCGGCTGCGGGATCGGGTCGGGCGCGGGCCCGGGCGGCACCGGACCGGGACCCGGCGGCACGGGCGGCGGACCGGGCACCGGAGTGGGCGGGCCCGGTACGGGCGGAGGCGTCGGCGAGGGCGGTACGGGGTCGGGGTACGGGTGGGTCATCGCGATCCTCCAGAACGGCACGAAATGGTCAGATGAAGCTTTCCTCCACCGTCTCCCGGAGCGGCTGCCCGCGCCTGCCGAGTCCACACCTGGCACCGGGCGGCAGCGGCGCGGGCCCGTGGGCGCCGGGCCGTACCGAGTGGGCAGGATCCGGCGAAGTGCCCGGACCCCGCCGGATCCTGCCGGTTCCACGACCGGCGCCGTCGACGCGAAAGGTGTCCCTCATGCCCCTGCCGAGCCTTCTCGCCGTCCACGCCCATCCGGACGACGAGTCCCTGTTCTGCGGAGGCGTCCTCGCCCAGCACGCGGCCGCCGGCGCCCGGACCGCGGTGGTCACGGCGACCTAGGCGGCGGACACCCGCCGAGCCGCCGAACTCGCCGAGGCCCTCGACGCCCTGGGCGCGGGCGCCCCACGCCTCCTCGGCTACGCGGACGCCCGCGTGCCTGAGTCGGCACCTGGCCGCCCCCGGTTCCTCGACGCTCCGCTGGACGAGGCCGTGGAGGCAGTCGTCGGCCATATCCGTGACGTCCGGCCGGAGATCGTGATCACGACGGACGCCTACGGAGGCATGACCGGCCACCCCGACCACGTGCACGCCCACCGGATCACCGCACTGGCGGTCCGGGCGGCCGGCCTCCCCCTCTACCGTCCCGGCTCCGGTGATCCCTGGCAGCCGAGCGCCCTTCACCTCGCCACGCACCCCCGCTCGGCGGCCGTCCCGGTGGGCGGCCGGCTGGCCCGGCCGGGAACCCCGACCGACGCGCTGTACTGCTCGGAGGACGCCTGGATCACCACGACCGTCGACGTCGGTCCCTGGCTTCCGCAGAAGCTGGCCGCGATCCTCGCGCACCGCAGCGAGGTGGAACGAGGAGCCGCGCCCGGCCGGATCGCCGCTCTGCCTCCGGCGGTTCAGCGCGAGGTGCTGGGCACCGAGTGGTACATCCGCCACGACCTCGCGCCCAGGAGCGGGGCGGCCACGGAACTGAGCGCGTGACGGGAAGCGAGGGACGGCGGACGGCGGACTCTCCCGAACGCCGCCCGCCGCGTCCGCGCCGGCCGTGGACCTCAGAACAGCTCGGGGTGGCTCCTGAGCTGCCGCTCCGCCTCCTCGACGAGCTCGGCCGACGCTTCGGGAGCCTCCTCCGGGTGACGCTGCGCCCACTTCGCCGCGTACGGGCACAGCGGAACGACGGGGACTCCCTCGCGGGCGGCCATGGTGTAGAACTCCCGGACGAGCGCCCCCGCGATGCCCTTGCCCTCGTGTTCGGGCCGGACGACGGTGTGGACGGCCACCAGCGCGCCGGGAGCCGGGTCCATGACGAAGTACGCGATGGTCCCGGCCGGCTTGCCGTCCTCGTACGCCACGAGACCGCCGTGCTCCCGGTCGTCCCTGATCTCTACCGCTGCTTTCTCGGCCATGGCTCCTGCTTTCTCGTTCGTGAACATGGACGGTGCTCGCCCGGGAACACGGACGGCGACATCAGCCGCCCGCGACGACGGCCTGCGGGCTCCGCTCCGTACGGGTCCCGGGAACCGGCGCCGAGGCATCGGAGCCGAGCGCCACGATCCGGTTGTCCGCGTCCACGTGCACGACCCGCGGCACGAAGGTCCGGGCCTCCGCGTCGTCGACCTGTGCGTAGCTGATCAGGATGACCAGGTCTCCGGGGTGCACGAGGTGCGCTGCCGCGCCGTTGATCCCGATGACACCGGAGCCGCGCTCTCCTTCGATGACGTACGTCTCCAGGCGGGCACCGTTGTCGATGTCAACGATATGGACCAGCTCACCGGGCAGCAGGTCGGCGGCCTCCATCAGGGCGGCGTCGACCGTCACGGAACCGACGTAGTGCAGGTCGGCCTGGGTGACGGTGGCCCGGTGGATCTTGGACTTGAACAGAGTGCGCAGCATTCGGGACTCCTCGAAGACGGCTCCCTGCCTGCTTTGTGCAGGTCAAGGGCGTTCTCGACCTTACACCGACACCCCCGTTCGATATCGGTGAGGAACATCGCTCCGGCCGGGCGAGGCGGCTTTCTACCTGGGCTGTCCCTTCGCACCGGCGCCTGTTGGGACAATCGCCCGGAACGCGCGGGAACTCCTCCTGACCGGATCCCGACTTGCCTGATGAGCCATCAGGCACGCGGGAGGTCGCGCCCTCCCGCCCTCGCCCTCGCCCTCGCCCTCGCCCAGTGTCGGCTGACGCTTCTGGCGCTGCCCGGAGCCCCCGCCCGTGGAAGCCCCTCTAACCCCGTTGGGCGCGGATGAGGTCGCGATACCAGGCGAAGGACGCCTTCGGGGTGCGGACCTGCGTCTCGTGGTCCACGTGGACCAGGCCGAAGCGCTGGTGGTAGCCCTCGGCCCATTCGAAGTTGTCGAGGAGGGTCCAGGTGAAGTAGCCGCGTACGTCCACACCCTGGGCTACCGCGGTGTCGACGGCCTGGAGGTGGGTTTCCAGGTAGTCGATGCGGTCCGGGTCGAGGATCTTTCCGTCAGGGGTGAGGACGTCTTCGGTTGAGCAGCCGTTCTCTGTGATGTAGAGGGGCGGGAGGGTGGTCGGGTAGCGGTCCTTGAGGGTGACGAGGAGCTCTCGTAGGCCGTCGGGGACCACCGGCCAGTCGAAGGCTGTGCGGCGGTAGCCCTCGATGGGGGCCTCCTCGAAAGGGAGGCCGTCAGGAGTCGCCGGAGCCTGGATGCGCGTGGGGTTGTAGTAGTTGACGCCCAGGGCGTCCAGGGGGGCCGATATGAGGTCCAGGTCGCCGTCCTGGATCCAGGCGTCGAGGGAGGTGTTCGCGCCGAAGGCCGTCAGGTCGGGGTACGTGCCCGTGAGGATCGGGTCGTTGAAGAGGCGGTTGTGCAGGTTGTCGTAGGCCTGCGCGGCGGCGTGGTCGGCCGGGGCGTCAGAGGCGGGCCGGACCGGGGTGCAGTTGTTGGAGATCATCGCCCGCAGCCCGCGGCCGCGCAGCTCCCGCAGTGCCAGGCCGTGGCCGAGCAGTTGGTGGTGGGCGACCGGCAGGCAGTCCAGGAACAGGGTGCGGCCGGGCGCGTGGGTGCCCAGGCCGTAGCCCCAGACCATATGGATGAACGGTTCGTTGAGCGTGATCCAGGTACGGACGCGGTCGCCGAGCCGGTCGGCCGCGATCGCGGCGTACTCGGCGAAGCGGTACGCCGTGTCGCGGTTCAGCCAGCCTCCCTCGTCCTCCAGGGCTTGCGGGAGGTCCCAGTGGAAGAGGGTCGGGACGGGTTCGACGCCGCGGGACAGCAGGCCGTCGACCAGACGGTCGTAGAAGTCCAGGCCCTTGATGTTGGCCTCGCCCCTGCCGGTGGGCTGGATCCGCGGCCAGGCGATGGAGAAGCGGTAGCCGGTGAGGCCCGCCTCGGCCATCAGGTCGAGGTCCTGCTCGTACCGGTGGTAGTGATCGCAGGCCACCTCGCCGGTGTGGCCGTCGCGGATCACGCCCGGGCGGGCGGTGAAGGTGTCCCAGACCGATGGTCCGCGACCGTCCTCCTGGGTGGCGCCCTCGATCTGGTACGACGCCGTCGAAGCGCCCCAGACGAAGTCCGCGGGCAGATGGTTCAGTGTCACGCACAACCCCCTCAAACATGAGTCGTGCTCATGTTAATCGGTTCGATGGGATGATGGAAGCGTGAACCAAGACCGCACTACAGGGACGCCGCGTCGGCTGCCGGTCCAGAAGCGCAGCCTCGAACGCTTCGAACGGCTCCTTGACGCCTGCGCCGAACTCCTCGACGAGGTCGGCTACTCCGCGCTGACCACCAAGGAGGTGGCGCGCCGGGCCGGAGTGCCGATCGGTACGCTCTACCAGTTCTTCTCCGACCGGGAGGGGCTGGTCGGCGCGCTGGCCGCCCGCAACCTGGAGTCCTTCCTGGGGCGGGTCACCGAGCGCCTCGAGCGCGAGGCGCCCGACGGGGTCGCGGGGATGGTGGAGGTGACCGTCGACGAGTTCGTGGCCATGCGGCGCACGATCACCGGGTTCGGCGTGGTCGACTTCGGCGCGGTGGGCCAGGACCACACCCTGGAGCCGGGCCGGGACAACAACACCGCGGTCGCCGGACAGTTGCGCGCGCTGACCGCCTCCCTGACCGGCGTCGAGGACGACGCCGAACTGGAACTCGCCCTGCGGGTGGCCCTGGAGTGCGCGGACGGCGTGCTGCAACTGGCCTTCCGCAGCGACCCGCAGGGCGACCCCCAGCTGATCGCCGAGTGCAAGCGCGTCCTCAACTGCTACTTGAGCGACCGGCTCTAGATAGTGACTTACCGCCAGCAGGGCCTTCAGCGGATGGACTTGACTCGCCAGACCAGCACCGCGCCGAGCGCCGACATGGCCGCCGAGCACAGGAACAGCGAGCTGTAGCCGCCCGGGCCTTCGAGCACGAGCGAGGCGATCGGGGGGACGAGCACGTACGGCAGGGACGTCATCAGGTTGGCGAGGGCCATGTCCTTGCCGCGGTCCGCCGACGCCGGGAGCACCTCGGTGACCAGGGCGGTGTCGACGGCCAGGTAGACGCCGTAGCCGAGGCCCAGGATGACGGCCGCGATGAGCGTCATGGTCCACGTGGGCGACAGGGCGAGCGGAACAGCGGCGACGGCCATCGTCAGGCCGCCGAGGAAGACCAGCATGCGTCGTCTGCCGAGCCGGTCGGAGAGCCAGCCGCTGAGGACGACCGTGGAGATCGTGGCCACGCTGTTGACGCCGATCACGATGAGCAGGCCGTCCTCGGTGCTCGATCCACACACGGTCGGGGTCGGTGGCGCCGGGCTGCCCCGCCTCGCTGAAGGGCCGGTTCATGTCCCATTTCAGGAAGACCACGTCCAGCTCGGTGACGGTCCTGACCAGCCATTCGACCGCCCACTCACGGACGTCGCGCCGGGCGAAGTTCAGCACGTGCTGGTTGCGGCGCTGCGTGCGGGTGCGGCCGTCCTGACTCAGGATCCGGTCGGGGTGGTTGCGGAAGAGGTCGCTGTCGGGGTTGACCGCCTCGGGCTCGACCCACAGTCCGAAGCCCATGCCCAGGGCGCGTACACGGTCGGCGAGCGGGCCGAGGCCCTGGGGGAACCGGTCGGGGTTGGGCCACCAGTCGCCCAGCCCGGCCGCATCGCCGGTACGCGCGCCGAACCAGGCGTCGTCCACGACGAACACCTCGACGCCGAGGCCCGCGGCCAGGCCGGCCAGTTGTCTCTGCTGCTTCTCACCGATGTCGAACCCGGTCGCCTCCCACGAGTTGAAGATCAGCGGGCGTTCGGCCGGACGGGCCGGCAGCACCTCCCCTTCGACGAAGGCGTGCCAGCGGCGGCTGGTGCCGCCGAAGCCGTCGGGGGCGTAGAGGCCGGTGAAGACAGGGGTCTCCAGGTGCTCGCCGGCGGCCAGCTTCCAGACCAGACCCTCGTGGCCGAACCCGCCGGTCCAGGAGGCACGGCCGTACGGATCGCGGCGCACGGTGATGCGGCGGCTGCCGCTCCAGGCGAGAGCCGCGCTCCACACCTCGCCGTGTTCCTCGGCGGCGTCCCCCGCGTCGAGCATCAGCCAGGGCCCCGCGTGCTGGCCCGTGATGCCCAGGCGGCTGGTGAACACGCTCTCCCCGACCGGCACATGGTCGCGCCGGAGCTGGAACTCCCGGCCCCACTCCCCCACCACGTGGCTGACCCGGTAGTCGTCGCGGGCGGGCAGCGTCCAGGCGGCGGAGTCGAGGCGCAGGACGTCCACCTGCTCGCCCGCGGTGAGGACGGCCCACCGCTCGATCTGGTCGTGGCCGTCCCGGATCCGGTAGTTCAGGTCGAGGGAGAGGCAGCGGACGCGGTCGGTGAAGGAGAGCGTGAGCCGGCCGTCCTCGACCGCGTGCGAGACGAACCGCCACGCGAAGCCGCGGACCCCGTCGGCGAACCGGACGGTCAGCGACGGCGCCCCGAAGCGCAGGCCGCCCTCGACCGCGAACTCCTCGCCCCCCGGGTCGTCGCCGCCGGGATCCTCGGCGGGCAGGTCGGCCGCGACGGCGACGGCCTGCTCCAGGCTCAGCGGACGGCCCCAGTGCACGTGCCGGGGGACGTCGTCGGCGTCGAGGCGGAAGGCGTAGGCGGTGCCGGGCGTGCACAGCAGCCAGAGGCGGGCGGCGGAGTCGTAGGTGATCACGCGCATCCTCGAAGGTGAGGGGGTCCGGCCGGTCGTCGACGGCGCGCCGGCGCCGGGCGGATTATGCAGGAGCCGCCGCGACCGGGCGGATCAGGCAGAGGTCGCCGCGACCGGCCGGATTACGCAGGCGCGCTGATCCGGCCGGCCTGTGCTGTACCGCCTCAGCCGGCGGCGTGGACGGCGACCTCGCGCAGCGAGTAGCCCCACTGGGTGCCGCGCGTCAGCCCCTTCACGCGTACGTAGCGTGCCTGGGCCGTGGCGAAGCGGGCCGTGTCCAGACCGCCGTCACCGACGTCGGTGGACCACACCGTCTTCCAGTCGGAACCGTCGTCCGACAGTTCGACGCGGTACGACTTCGCGTACGCCCCCTCCCAGTCGACGGTGACGCGCCCGACCGGCTTCGCCGATCCGAGGTCGATCCGCAGCCACTGGTCGTCCTTCCACTCGCTGGCCCAGCGGGTGCCCGTGTCGCCGTCCACCGCCCTGTCGGGCTTGAAGCTCTCGAAGGGGTTCCACCACTCCGAGGAGGACGCCGTGGCGGATGCCCCCTTGGCGAGGTTCGCCCCGGGCCTGTACGCCTCGGAACCGGCCCAGGTGCGCAGGTAGGACTCGGCACCCGTGAACAGCTCGTCGACGACCTTCCGGCCGCCGACCCTCCGGATGTCCTCGATCCAGTCCGGGACCATGCCGTAGTGCGCGCCACCGGCGGTGTTGAAGTCCCACGTGCGCGATCCGGTGGTCAGCTTGTCGACGACCGAGCCGCCGTCCGTGCCGCGGAAGGGGTACGTCACCGGGTTCGGGGCGTCCGCGCCGCGCGGGGCCGGCCAGCCGCCGACGCCGTTCATGTCGGTGCCGTAGCCGTAGCCAACCTTGTACTTCTCGCGCAGCGCCCGCGTGCGCTCGGCCTCCTCGATGAACCCCTCGGAGGCACCCATGTACTGCGCGGCGAACCCGCCGAGCCTGTAGAGGCGTTCGGTCCAGCCCAGGTCCATCCAGCTGTGCGAGGAGATGACACCCGGGTACGCCTCGGACTCCAGGATGTCGAAGGCCTGGCCTGCGGCCCTGACGCTCATGTGGTCGAGCTCCAGCATCATGCCGCGCTTCATCATGCCGCGCACCGCGTACGCGCCCAGGTCGGTCAGCCCGCGGGTGTTGCACTGCGCGTCCGCGTCGTACGAGGGGACGTCCACGCCCTGCGGGAGCTGCTTCTCCGCCTGCGGCGCGGCCGCGTTGCCGATGGGGTTGTCGTGCTGCGGTCCGCGACAGGTCTCCGTCTTCCAGAACGTGCCCGTCGACAGGAACTGGCCCACGTTGATGGCCGTGCCGAGCGCACCGGAGTCGTAGCGCACGCCGCACAGGGCGTTGTCGAACTTGTGGCACAGGAACATGCTGCTGACGCCCAGTTCCTTCAGCTCGTCCAGGCCCTTGTCGATGTCCGCCCTGCTGCACTGCGCGACGTCCAGGATCTGCTTGCAGCCGAACGGCTCGGAGGTCTCCACTCCCAGGACGACGGCCAACTTGCCCTGCTCGACGACCTGTCGGGCCTGCGCGCTGCTGGTGACGATGCGGAAGAATCCCTTGCCCGGGCCGCCGTACAGCGTGTCGATGTAGTCCTGCATCGCGTACGTCTTCTTCGCCTCGAGACGGATGGCGTCCATCTCGTCGCAGCCGCGGTCCTTGAAGAAGTACACCGAGCAGATCACGCCGTTGGTGACCAGGTCGTTGACCAACACGCGCTGGCCGCCGCGCCAGGCCCGCTCGATCCAGGCGTAGTAGTTCTGCTGGTGGGTCAGCGAGTCGTGGGCGGGCCAGTCCTTGAACGTGGGCCATCCGACGGGGTCGTGCCTGCCGTCGCCGCCCTTGGTGATCATGTCGAAGACGGCGAGGGAGCCGTCGGGGTAGTGCTCGGGGCAGTCCTTGAGCGCGTCGGCCACGCCCCGCTCCGAGTACGGCTTGCCGCAGATCAGCCGGCCGCCGAAGCCCTCGTTGGACATGATGTGGTCGTGGGCGTCGACGAAGCCCCGGACGCGGCCCTGTGCGTCGGTGCCCTTGAAGGGCTCGCCCGTGACACCGATCTGCGAGTCGGGGGCGGGCCGCGTCGTCGGCTCCCACCAGTTGGACTGTGCCGCGGAGCTGGGCACCGGCCCGAGCACCAGGGCCAGCACGGCGAGCAGCAGCGACACGACCGTGACGGAACCGAGTCTGCGCCGCAAGGGTTGAACGATGGCCATCGCGTGCTCCTTAAAGGTGAGCCGGGCTCATATTCTGCTCTCAAGGTAGGGACGCGAGGCCGCGACGCCAAGACCCTGACGGGAGGACACCGAAGATCCCCACATCGAGGTGCGGTCACAACGGGACGAAGCGGGATACGGCCCCGGGTCCGCCGCGGCACGACGCGGAGCAACATGGTCAGCACCGGGGGCGCCACGCCTGGCGGCCGCCAGGCGGCAGCGGCGTACGCGATCCCGTGCCCGCTCTGCGGTCGATCCCCCGCACCGGACGGCCCTCTGCTCACGGAGAGGACCGTCGCGGGGCGCCCAGGAGAGTGACGCCCCGCGACAGCAGTCCCCCACGGGCCTTCCGCCGCGGGGAACGGGTGAGGCATCCATCCCCGACGGAAGCCTCGGCGTGTGCGGCGCTTCCTCCGAACAGCCGCCCACATGGGGCATTCGCCACCGCCGACGCGCCGGATTGGCCGGCCTCGCGCATGACACCCGGACGGCCCAGGACTGCCCCGGGCTCAAACTTCCTCACCCTCGGACCAATCCGATGGCCCGGCAGCCCCGAACAGCAGACATGACGACCGAGGCGGCACCGGCACAGCGCGAGATTCCCTGTCCGCGCACCGCACGGTCGATCGCGCTGGCCGTCGCCGCCGCGCCCCGACGCCTGACGAGACCGCCCGACGCCTGACGCCCGACCCGACACCCGACCTGACATCAGCGCTCGCCATACCCGAGCGACGCCACACCCACACCCCCGACCGACACCCAGCGCAACCGACCGACCACACAGGAGATTCTCCGTGAACGCCTTCCGCTTCCGCCGCGCCGCCATCGCCGTCACCGCCGCCGCCGTCCTGCCCCTCACGCTCACCGCCTGCGGCGGGGACGACAGCTCCTCCGACACGGCCACCGACAAGGCGAACAGCTCCGCCCCCGCCGACGACAAGTCGAGCCCCGCGACCGACGGAGCCGCCGCCGCGGACGGCCCGTTCGGCCCGGCCTGCGCCTCCGTCCCCCAGGACGGCGCGGGCTCCTTCGACGGCATGGCCCAGGACCCGGTCGCCACCGCCGCCTCCAACAACCCGGCCCTCTCCACCCTCGTCACCGCCGTCAAGAAGGCCGGCCTCGTCGACACCCTCAACAACGCCCAGAACATCACCGTCTTCGCACCCACCAACGAAGCGTTCGCCAAGATCCCCAAGGCCGACCTCGACAAGGTCCTGGCCGACAAGGACATGCTCACCAGCGTCCTCACCTACCACGTCGTCGGCGAGAAGCTCTCCCCCGGACAGCTGGAGAACGGAACCTACGACACCCTCCAGAAGTCCACCCTCACCACCAAGGGCTCCGGCGAGAACTACACCGTCAACGACACCTCCAAGGTCGTCTGCGGCAACGTCCCCACCGCCAACGCCACCGTCCACATCGTCGACACCGTCCTCATGCCCAAGGCCTGACCACCCCCACAGCCAGTACCGCCAGTACGACCAGCCCGGCCCGCGCAGTACCGAGCCCCGAGTCACCTCCACCGACTCGGGGCTCACCCCGTACCAACCCGTGCTGACAGCGAGCGGACCTTCCGGCCGCAGAACCACCCGTCGCCGTCGGACCTGGAGCCCGATCCCGCTGAACGCCACAGCGACGCGACACCGACGCCAGGGCGTGGTGCCGGCCTCGACGGCCGACGGTCGACTGCGACACCTTGGCCGCCTTCGCGTTGCGGGCCCTTCCGGACGCACCCTGTTCCGGTGACTCGATGGTCCGTAAGCTACGCGCATAGATTTGGCGCAGACATGACAGGCCCTGGTTGCCCTGATGTCCTGACGTGGCCGCGCGCTCCATACAGCTCTCGCTCCTGTCTGCCTGTCAGGCCCCTCCTCCAGAAGGGACACCACCATGCTCTCCAAGCTGTCCGCGAGAACCGCCGTCGCCGCCGTCGCCGCCCTCGGCCTCCTCGCCACCGCACCCTCGGCGACAGCGGCTTTCCGCGACTCGGCCGCAAGGTCCGCAGAGGCCCCGGCGGCCCCCGCGGCCCCCGCCCAGGCGCCTTCCCTCGATGTCACCGTGAAAATGCCGTCTGCGGTGGCCAACCGCCTCGGCACCGGGCGGCAGGCACTGATAGACGCCGTCTCCACGGACGTCCTCTCCCGGTCCGACGACGCCAAGGGGCTCACCCCGAAAGCCGCCTTCAGCAAACTCGCCGACGAGAACCGGGAGGTGGTCGTCGATGTCCGTACCGTCTCGGCCGACTGGGCCCGTGGCGTCGCGTACATCGAAGCGCCCCGCACCCACCACGGGGAGCCGGAGGGCTGGCTCTACATCGCTCACCGCAAGGACGGGCAATGGATCCCGGGCCTTGAGGGCGACCGCGAATTCGCCGATCACGTGGCCACGTCTCCGCTGGTCGGCGAGGCGGAGCGGCGGACCATGACGGCGTACGCCCAGCGCAGGGCGACCCCGCAGCAGGAGACGCCGTCGGTGGGGACCACGGCTGCCAACACCGGCGGATTGCTGCTGCCCTGGATGCCCGACTACTACATGACGCTCACCGGCGGAGCGCACTCCCACACCGGCTCGACGGGCTACTGGAGCAGCCTCGACTTCGCGGGAGGCAACGCCAGCGGTCGGGTCCGCTCGTCCCGGGAGGGAACGGCGACCTCGATGTGCGGTGCCGGCGGCGGCTGGACCCGAGTGATCCACCCCGGCGGTTTCTCGACGGACTACTACCACATGTGGAACACCACTTACTACAACGGAACATCGATCGCCCGCAGCGCCCTGCTCGGCACCATCGGCATCGACACCTGCGCCGGCGGAGCCGCGACCGGAGCCCACGTGCACTGGAGCCTGCGCACGTACGACGCCAACTACAACGGCCAGTACACCTGGCTGAACGGCCGCACCATCGGCGGCTGGGCCTGGTGGAACGGCTCCGGCCAGTACACCGGGTGCGCGACCCGTTCGGGTGTCACCGCCTGCCCCGGCACAGCGATCTACAACCGCACCAGCTGACCACTGCCCTGTGCCTTGCCTGCGCCCCGGGACAGCAGTCCGGGGCGCAGGCACAGGCCTGGACGGGCGGTGGGGTCACCACCGCCGGTCTCGACGTACCGCGCCGCTACGCCCTGCGCTCCCGACCCTCAGGACGGGGAGGACAGGTTGCCCCAGTCGAGGCGGAGCACTGCCAGATCGTCACTGTGCCGGCCGGCGTTCAGCCGGTGGGTTTCCTGGATGAGCCGGTCCACATGGGCACCCGGGTCCGCCGGTGGCAGGCTCCCGATCAGCGTGAGGAGACCTTCCACGCCGAGTCGCTCGTGGTCTGCGCCGCTGTGGCCTTCGGTCAGGCCGTCCGTATAGAGGGTGAGGGCTCCGTCGGGCGGGAGCGGGACGGTGGTGGAGGGCCAGGAGCGGAGCCCAGGGACGATCCCGAGCGCGATGCCGTGAGCTGCGGTCACTTCACGCGTCCCCTCCACTGTGGTCAGCAGGGGCTCGTGGTGGCCTGCCAGGTGGAGGGTGACGGTGCCGGCTCGCTGGTCCAGTACGAGGAGGGTGCACGTGGCGAACAGGGAGTGACTGGCCCGCTCGGCGATCAGGATGCGCTCCATCAGGTGGAGCAGTTCCTCGCCGCGGTGTCCGCCGAGCACGAGGGAGCGCCACGCGATCCGCAGGAAGACACCGAGCGCGGCAGCGTCGGGTCCGTGGCCGCTGACATCGCCCACGACCGCGTGGAGCCGGCCGTCGTCGCCCTCCACCACGTCCAGGAAGTCCCCGCCCAGCAGCGCCATGGCGGCGCCGGGCAGGTAGCGGGAGGTCACCTGGACCGAGGAGGTGTCGAGGATGGGCTGCGGGAGCAGGCCGCGTTCCAGCCGGGCGTTCTCCTCCGCGCGCTGCCGGGCCGCCTGGGCCTCGGCGTTGGCGCGTTCGGTCCGGCTGCGGTAGACGGCGTAGCGAACGGTGCGGTGGAGAAGGTCCGCTTCGACCTTGCCCTTGACGAGGTAGTCCTGAGCACCGGCAGCCATGGCCTCGGTGCCTGCCTGGGCTTCGGAGAGACCGGTCAGGACGATCACAGCCGTGTGCGGGGCCAGCGTTCGAACGGCGGTGAGCGCGGCGATGCCCGACACGTCCGGCAGGTGCAGGTCGAGGAGAACGCAGTCGGCCCGGCCGGTGACCAGTTCGGTGCGGGCGTCGGCCAGCGTGGTGCGAGTCGTCAGCTCGAAGCGCAGCCCGGTGTCGTGGAGGAGTTCCTCGACGAGCAGAGCATCGCCCAAGTCGTCCTCGACGAGGAGAATGCGGTACTGGGTCGGGCCCGGTGGCACATGAGGAGTGTGCTCCGCGGCCTCGGTCACAGCGCCGGCTCCGCGTTCGCGCGAGTGGCCTCCGGCAGGGCGGACAGGGCGGGACTCTGCGGCGGCTCGGGGGCCAGGGTGAACATCATCCGGGTCCCGTTCCGGTAGTCCGGGTCGATGGTGATGGTGCCGCCGTGGAATTCGACGATCTTCTTGCACATCGCCAGGCCGATGCCGCTGCCGCTGTAGGTGTCCTTCGTGTGCAGCCGCTGGAAGATGACGAAGATCTTCTCGGCGTACTCGGGAGGGATACCGATGCCGTTGTCGGTGACCGTGAAATGCCACAGTCCGGCCTCCTGGACCGCCGTGACGTGAATCCTCGGGCTCTCCCCCGGGCGGTGGAACTTGATGGCGTTGCCGATCAGATTCTGCCAGAGCATGACCATCTGGCTCGGGTCGGCGACCAGGCTGGGCAGGCGATCGTGAGTGATCGTCGCACCGGTCTCCTCGACGGACACGCTCAGCGCCGCCAGGGCCTCGTCCAGCACCGTGTCCAGGTCGACGCTCTGCTGGGCGTTGTGCACCCTGCCCACGCGGGAGAAGTTGAGCAGATCGCTGATGAGGATCTGCATACGGTTCGCCCCGTCGACGGCGAAGTCGATGTACTGGTCGGCCCGTTCGTCGAGCTGCCCTCCGTAGCGCCGCTGCAGCAGCTGGGTGAAGCTGGATACCTTGCGCAGCGGTTCCTGGAGGTCGTGGGAGGCGACGTACGCGAACTGTTCCAGTTCGGCGTTGGAGCGCTGGAGGTCCGCGGACTGCGCGTCCAGACGCAGCCGTGCCTCCTCCGTGAAGGCCAGTTCCCGTACGAGGCGTCGGCGCATGAAATCGATCTCACCGCTCAGACGCCGCAGGTCGGCCGGGCCGGTCGGGGTGATGGGGTGGTCGAAGTCGCCTGCGGCGATGATGCGGGCGTCGGCTCCGAGGCTCTCCAGCGGTCTGTTGATGCCACGGCGCAACCCTTCGAAGACGAGAGCGGCGAGCGCGATCATGACCAGTGCGATGGCGCCGAACACCCAGTTCCGCAAGCTCATCATGGACTGCAGGTCCGCTCGGGCCTGAACGCGGTCCGCGCGCAGCTTCTCCTGCTGGTTCTCCAGGGCGACACGGACTTCATCGAAGGCGGCCTTGCCGTTGGCCACCCGCTCCGCGGCCAGCGGGGAGGGTGAGCCGGGCGGTGCGGCGGCCACGGGCTCGGCGATGTCCTCCTGCCACCTGTCCACGGCGTCCTGGACCGCTGCGAGGTCGTTCGTCCGGGCGGGATCGCCTTGGAGCAGTTCCTCGATCGACCGGATATGCGCCTTCTGGTCCACGATCCCCTGCCGGTAGGGGGCCAGGAATTCCGGTATGCCGGTCAGGCCGTACCCGCGGATGCCGGTCTCCTGGTTGACCATGGCCGTTTCCAGGCGGAACGCCGTGGACAGCGAGGGAGAGCGCACGTCCGTGAGGTCGTTGCTGATCGACTGCGTCCGCCCCAGAACCCATGTCCCCGCCACCCCGAGAAGGGTGAGCACGACCAAGGACGCGGCGACCCCTACCCGGAGCCAGCGACGGGTCGTCCATGAGGACAGTCTTCGACTGCGTGGTTGCTGCACATCGCCGGTCATCCTGAGCGCTCCTCGCTGGGGAAGCCGCCCTCGTGGAATGCGGCCAGCACACTCTAAGCCCATCCGACAACGCATGTTGTCGTTGGGCCGTTCGGGGGCCTACAGTGCCGGTATGCCAGGCAAGAACTTCGCATTGCGGACCACCCCTCAGGAGACAGCCGCCATCGCGGACGCGAGGATCAGCGATCTCGCGCAGCGCCTGGCCCACCAACTGCGGGAGGCGCCACCGGCATCGTCCGTGACCGGCGACCCGGCGTACCCGCTGACCCTGCTCCACGTCCTGGACCAGCTGCAGCAGGCCACCGAGAGGCTTCAGCGGCAGGCGGCCACCGACGCCGCACGCGCGGGCGCCGGTTACCCGCAGATCGGCGCCGCCTGTGACATGACCCGGCAGGGGGCCCGGCGCCGCTGGCCGGGGCTCTTCCACCACTCGAACGAAAAACCCACGGAGCAACCGACGATGACCACGCCCGCCCGCCCCTTCGACGTCCTGCTCGTCGAGGACGACATCGCCGACGCCATGCTCATCGAAGAAGCCCTCTCCGAGCGCGGGACCCGCAACCTGGTCCAGGTCACCGACGGCGTCGCCGCTCTGGAACACCTTCGCTCTCCCGACTCGGCCCGGCCCGACCTCATCGTCCTCGACCTGAACATGCCCCGCATGAACGGCCACGACCTGCTGAAGGTACTGAAGAGCGATACCGACCTGCAGTCCATCCCCGTGGTCGTACTCACCACATCGACCGCCCCGGACGACGTCACCGGCGCGTACACCAGCCACGCGAACGCCTACGTGACCAAGCCCGTCAACCTGGATGCCTTCGAGCAGGCCGTCCAGAGCATCGACGCGTTCTACCTCGACACCGCCACCCGGCCCCGCCCGTAGCCGACGGGCTTCTCCCGCAGCGCCTGGTCCGGCTGTCACCACCAGGCGCGGGGAGCGCCGTACCGATGTTCCCGGGCGGCGGCGTGACAGCGCGCCCCGGGACTCCGGCCGGGCGAGCAGACGGGGCGGCTTTCGCAGGGTCGGCAGGGTCGGCCTCGGCGCGCCTGCCACTGGATTCGGGCTCGGAGTCCCCGATGGACCGCGGCCCTGCGGAAGCCTGCCGAGGTTCACCCCCCCGCCGCCCGTTTGCTCAGCAGTACGCGCGCCCGGGCAGCGACTTCGACAGAGACGGGCGCATCGCGATGCGAGCGGCGCAGTCGTGGGCCTGCGGCAAGCCCTTTCGGCTTCCGCACGCCCCCGGCGCATGCCTGTGCGCCACCGGCACGGCACCCCCTCCCCTTCCAGCAATGACACCATGTAGCCAAGCGGGCACTCCTTGGAGTCGCCTGGGAGGTGAAGGTGCAGGGTTCCGGGGAGACATCGTCGGCGGCCGGGCCGACGTCCGGATCCACGGTGACTATCTGGAGGACCACCTCTGACGGGCAACACAACCGCACGCAACAGCCCAACCGGGAAGGCACCTCGTGAACACCAAGCGCACAGCCGTGACGACCGCCGCCGTGCTGACGCTCCTGGGGACACTCTTCGCATCCCCGGCCGCCGCCGCGCCGCCCCAGGGCGACTTCACCGCCACCGGCGTGAAGATCCGGTCCAGCTACCACACCGACTCGTCCGTCCGGGGACACGGCAATCCCGGCGACGGATACACCTGGATGGGCGGGCAGAGCAACGCGGAAGCGGTTCACTGCCCGGACGGCAGCGTCAAGGACCACTGGACGTACGTGCACAACAACCGCACCGGTGTCGAGGGCTACGTCTCCGACTGCTTCATCAGGGAGTTCTGACCTCTGACCTCTGGCCTCTGGCCTCTGGCCGAGCACCCGAACGGAGCGGGGCGAGGGCCGGGGGGTCACCTGGATGGGGAACTCGCGGTCGGTCGCCCACCTTCCTCTCGGGCAGGTGCGGGGTGTGGCCGTCGGCCGGTCCGCCCGCCGGACGGGCCGGACGCCGGTCATGCACTCCCGTGAACCCTGCTGGGGGCCCGTGGTCGTGCGAAGCGCCCGGGTGTGCTGATGTCCCGGATGCGAGAGATCATCGGAGCATGAGTGGTGATGATCCACTGACGCCGTCCGGAGAACAGGGCGGGCGGAGCCGATCAGGGCCGCCGGCAGGGGATGCTGTGCCGCCGGCCCGGCCCTCGTGCTTGTCGGCCCGGCGGCGGAGGGGGCGGCCGTGAACGAGAAGCGTCTCCTCAGGCGGTACCAGGCGCTCATGGGGGCCGTGCCGCAGTCGGTGTGGGTGATGTCGCCCGGCGGTGTCGTCACCGTGTTGTCCGGGGGCGGGGTCGCCGAGAAGCTGTGGACCCCCGACGCCGACACCACGTGGATGGACGCCGTGCATCCCAAGGACCGGGACTGGTTCCAGCGCGCGTGGCGCAGGGCCACGCAGCAGCAGTCCCCTCTCGACACGATCGTCAGGGTGCGGCTCGACGGGGCAGCCGACCGTTTCCGCCACGTCAAGATCATCGCCGCGCCCGTTGTCGACGAGAACGGTGAGATCGAGTTCGTCGGAACGGCCACCGACGCGGAGGAGAACTGGCGAACCCGTATGCGGGAGAAGTTGCTGGCCCGCATGGCGGCGGTGCCCGCGGCCCACGATCTTTCGGAGGCCTTTCTGACGACGGCGGCGGCCGTGGTGCCCGAACTCGCCGACGCGGTGGCCATCTTCCGCGTGGTGGACGGCGTCGAGGCCGGTGTGCGGCCCGCCGACGCACCGGCCTCAATGTCTCCGGAGCGCGTGGGGCTTGCCCCCGGGCTGCCTTCCCTGCCCCCGCTGGACGTCGATTTCATGCTCGGTCCGGTGGCCCAGCGGGCCATCGAGAACCAGGAGGCCCGGCTGCTGGTCTTCCCGCCCGACGGGCCCCCCGGGGACGGGCTGTCGGACGTCTCCGTGCGGTGGCTGCGGGAAGCCGGGGCGACGGGCGTGGCCCTGCTGCCCGTGGTGGTGGACGGCCGGACCGTCGCACTGGCGACCATCGCGACCTGTCGGGGCAACCCGCCCCCGGACGAGGCCGACCTCTCGCTGCTGCGGGATGTCTTCCAGCAGATGAGCGGGCCGCTGCGCCGGACGATGGAGTTGCAGAGCATCCGTGGCAAGGCGCTCGCGCTGCAGCAGTCGTTCCTGGCGGCCCCGCCGTCCGTCGAAGGGCTCACGATCGCCGCGCTCTACCATCCGGCCGACTCGGCGGCGGAGGTCGGCGGGGACTGGTACGACGCCGTCCGGCTCTCCGCCGACGCCCTCGCCCTGTCAATCGGTGACATCGCGGGGCACGACCTCGACGCGGCCATGGCCATGGGACGCGTCAACAGCCTCCTGAGGGGGCTCGCGTACGACAGCGGGCCGGCCGGCAGTCCGGCGGTCACCCTGAGGCGGCTCGACCGCATCGTGCAGGCGCTCGACAGTCCGTCGATGGTGACGGCGGTGCACGCCGTGCTGCGCCGGCGGACGCACGGCGGCTGGCACTTCGCCCTGTCCAACGCCGGGCACCCGCCGCCCCTGCTGATCCCGGCGGACGCGCCGTCGCGGTATCTGCACGGCCTCACGGCCCCGGACCCGCCGCTGTGCGTCATCGACGACCTCGCCCGCACCACCCTCCACGCGGACCTGCGTGAGGGTGACACCCTGATGTTCTACACCGACGGGCTGGTGGAGACACCGAACACGGACATCGGCGACAACCTCCGCCGGCTGCGGACACGCACCGACGCCCTGGCACGCCGGAGCCCGCCGCTGCCTTCCCTGATCCGCGGCCTTCTGCCACCTCTGCACCACCGCCGGGACGACATCGCCATCATCGCCCTGCAAGCCCGCCCGGACTCGTGACCGCCCCTGTCGGAACCTCATCGTTTGCGCCCGGATCAGCGCCTCTATACCGTCGAGAAGGCCCGTCCCCGGACGAAAGAGGCTCCGCATGAACACGCCGAACGACCATCAGGGCGGACTGGCGACCTCACGGGCCCACTCCGCCCGGGTGTACGACTACATCCTGGGCGGCAAGGACCACTACCCCGTGGACGTCGAGGCGGGCGACGCCATGGCCCGGCACTGGCCCGCCCTGCCCGTGCACATGCTGGAGAACCGCCGGTTCATGCACCGCACCGCGCGCTTCCTGGCACAGGAACGGGGCATCCGCCAGTTCCTCGACGTCGGTACCGGACTTCCGACGTCGCCGAACCTGCACGAGATCGTGCAGGAGGTGGCGCAGGAATCCCACGTGGTCTACGTCGACAACGACCCCATCGTCCTCGCTCACGCCCGCGCCCTGCTCCAGTCCTCGCCCGAGGGCGCGACCGCGTACGTGGACGCGAACATGCACGACCCCGACGCCATCCTGGGCAGTGCCGAGTTCCGCGAGCTCATCGACCTGAACCGGCCCGTCGGCCTCATGGTGATCGGCATCATGCACTTCATCCTGCCCCCGGACGACCGGCGGCTGGTCCAACGGCTGCTGGACCCGCTGGCCTCCGGAAGCTATCTGGCGATGACCATCGGCACCGCGGACTTCGCTCCCGAGGAGGTCAACCGGGTCGCCCAGGAGTACCGCGAGCAGGGCATGCCCTTCGTCCTGCGCGATCTCGCCACCGCCACCTCGCTCTTCGACGGCCTGGTGCTGCAGGAGCCGGGGGTCACCCAGGTGCACTCCTGGCGGCCGGGCCCGGAACAGAGCGGCATCGACGGCCGCGACATCGCCATGTACGGGGCGGTCGCCAGGAAGCCCTGACGAGCCGGGAGCCACCTGGTGTCCTGTGTCGGTACAGGCCCGCCCGGCGTGCGGTGTCCTCGCCGTGCTGCATGCGCCTGCGGGCCTGGTCGGCCCGTGGACGCTCCCGGCCCGCGGCCTCGGGGGTTCGCTGTAGCGTGCCCCTCCCTGATCCCGTGACCGGGTGGAGTGGCCCGGTGATGGTCAGCCGGCGCGGCCCCGACGCCGAGCCTCAACGCCGGGCGGCGGGGTGAGCCGGGAGGCCGGGGCTGTTCGGGTGAGTGGGCGGACGCCCATCGACGAGCGTCGTCGAGAGCGGCGTCGAGGGGACCGAACAGGTCGGGGGCCGCGGGTACGATCCCGCCGTCACCCAGCCGGGCGGCGACTCCGGACCGCTCCAGGAGCCGTACGAGCGAGGGGTGGACCCCGCACAGGACCAGGCGGCCGCCCCGGTCCGCGAGGGCGTTCGCGTACCGGTCGAGGAGACCCAGCATGGCGGAGGACGGCACGTCGGGCAGCGTCCGGACGACGAGGACCAGGACTGCCCCGCGGGCCTCGTCCATGGCGGGCAGTCGCGTCTCGATCCGGGGCAGTTCGGCGAAGAACGACGAGCCGGCGTAGTCGAGGACGGTGACCGTGCCGGGTGCGAGGGCCTTCGGCGGTTCGGCGGTCTCCCACCGGCCGCTGTCCCGCCGCACGAGAGCGACGAGCTTCGCCTGGCGGGCGGACTGCGCGCAGTACAGCAGCAGGGACAGGACGGCGCAGAGGACGATGGCCTGCTGGAGCGGGAGCTGGGTCGTGGCGAGGAAGGTCAGCACCATCGCACCGGCCGACATCCACGACGTGCGGAACACCAGCAGGATGTCGTGCCGCTTGCCCCGGACCAGCTCACCTCCCACCACCAGGATCAGGCCGCCGAGCACCGGCATCGGGATGCGTTCGGCGAGCGAGCCGCACAACAGCACGACCAGGGCGAGGAAGACGCCGGAGACGATGCCGGCCCAGCGGGTACGAGCACCGGCGGAGACCGCCACGCCCGTACGGGACATGGAGCCGCCGGACGGCAGGGCCTGGAAGAGGCCGCCGGCGAGGTTGGCGTAACCCTGCGAGCGGAAGTCGCCGTTGATGTCGGAGCGCGTGCCGTCCGGATTGGGCATGGACGGGGCGATGCCGGCGGCCTGGGCGAGGGCGACGAGCGCGACCGAGACCGTGCCCCACGCGAGGTCGGGGACGGCGGAGAGGCCGGGTGCGGTGAAGGAGGGCAGGGCGGCCGGGGTGGAGGCGATGTCCCTGACCGATTCCACGTCCGTGCCGAACAGGACGACGCCCGCGGTGACCGCGACCATCGCGATCAGGAGCGCCACCGGTCGCAGCCGCTTCACGGTCCGGGCGAGTGCCCAGACGGCGATGGTGGCGAGGGCGGTGAGGGTGGCGGCGAGCTGCCAGTCGCCGATGTGCCACAGCCAGTCGCCGAGTTGGTGGAGCTTGTTGTGTCCACGGGGTCCGTAGCCGGTGGCGTCCTTGAGGACACCGGCGATGATCTGCAGGGCGATGCCGGTGGAGAAGCCGGTCATCACGGCGTTGGAGACGAAGCTCATCACCGCACCGAGCCGCAGCGCCCGCATCAGCAGCATCACCACGCCGACCATGACCGTCAGCAGGGCGACGTTCCCGGCGTCCTTCGGATCGAGGCCGGCCTCCGACAGGACGCTCTGCGAGGTCAGGGCGATGGCGCTGGTCAGCGTCGTGACCACGAGGACCGTACGGGAGGTGAGCGAGCCGACGATCGCCGGTACGACGCCCGCGTACAGGCCGGCCACCGGGTTGAACCCGGCGATAGACGCGTACGCCATCCCTTCCGGGATCGAGAAGAGTCCGGTCACCGCACCCGAGCCGAGATCCGAAGGCTTCGGCTTCCCCAGCCGGCGGGCCCCGCGCCGCAGCGCCGTCCATGGTCCGGGCACGCGGCCCCCCTTTCCGAAGCCAGGGCCCGCCGTGCGTCACCTCGCACGGCGGGCTCACGGGATGGCGGACGGGGGTCAGTCGGCGAAGACCTCGCGGAGCTTGGCCTCCTTCTCACGGTCCAGGTTCGACTGGATCAGCTCGGCGTGACCATCGGGGAACGCCGCACGCACCCGGTCGACCACGGCGTCCTGCGACAGGAGGAAGAGCGCGGACGTGCCGGGCGTGACCTTCGACTTGACCGATTCGATGAAGTCGTCGTCGATCCCCACGTCGGACAGCTTGCCGCCGAGCGCGCCCGCCGCCGCGCCGACCGCGGCGCCGAGCAGCGGCACGAAGAA
This sequence comes from Streptomyces sp. NBC_01116, assembly GCF_041435495.1. Classification (NCBI taxonomy): domain Bacteria; kingdom Bacillati; phylum Actinomycetota; class Actinomycetes; order Kitasatosporales; family Streptomycetaceae; genus Streptomyces; species Streptomyces sp. NBC_01116. The sequence continues at coordinate 7,819,222 of NZ_CP108644.1, read as the reverse complement.
GAGCAGGCCGAAGAGCATGCCCCAGAAGGTGCCGGAGAGCGCTCCGACGCCCGTGAGGTTCCTCAGCTGCTTCGTCTTCGGCTTGACCGCGTCGGCCGGCCAGCTGACCGTGGCCGCGTCGAGCACCTTGATCAGTCCTGCTTCTGCAGGTCCAGGAGCGAGCTCTCGACACCGGTGGCGCTTTCGGGTGAGTCGAACTTCCAGACGGTCAGCGTGGCCATGGATCCTCCGCGGGACGCGAACAGACAGGGACGCCGGAGACGGCGTCCGGACAGCGCCCATTCAAGGCCGGACGACCGCATCGCGCACCCTGGGAGGAAAACCGGCACGTCATCCGTTTCGCCCCGGTCACTCGTTCGGCCTCCAGCGCGGGCCCGGCACCGGAACGCCGACCAGGATCGGCGCACCGAAGCCGTATGTCCGCTGTCCGCGGCAGCCGGGAGGACACGGATGAACCGGCTCCGCCCGAGGACCGACACCGCCACGCCGAACCACGTCCTGGCGGTCGGGGCGCCGTGTCCATCGCCGACTCCACCGCCACGGCCGGCCGCAGGACCGTCGCCGCCGGCCTCATGGTGCTGATCGCCTCGCTGTGCGCGCTGCTCCCGCTCGGCGTCTACTCGTCGGCGGTACGAGGTCGGCGCAGGTGCTCGGCGACCGGAAGGCGTGGACGGACGGAACATTGCAACCTTTTCCTCATACGGACGGTCACCGTCTGCATGCGCCACCGCACCCGGGACGGGTGGCCCGAGTTCGACCGGCTCCACTCGCGCGCAACCGTGACCCGTTGACGCTGTCAACGGACTGAATTCCCGCTGCTGCCATGGCAGTTCGTGTACAGTTGCGGTGACCGGTCTTCCGCTCCGCACCACTGAGCGCGGTGTTCTGGAGGACCCGCTGATCGACGGCGAGAGTCCTGCCTCCGCCCTCACCGTCTCCGGGCCACAGCCTCCGCCACCCCGCCCGACAGCTCTCGACGCACCACCTGCCGGGTCACCACCCGCGCATCACCATCCACGTCCCAGGGGGGACCATGAGCAACCGGCAGTCCGATCAGCTGCCCTCGGACTACGAACTCGACGCCTGGCGCGCGGTCCAGGAGTCCAAGGGCCGGCCTCTGTCCCGAGCCATGAGGAACGCCGGCGAGCACGTGGCCAACGGCGTCTCGCACCTCGGCAAGCGTGCCGCGAAGCAGCTGGAGAACCTGCCTCGGGCGAAGGCCGCGCTCTCACGTGGGCAGGGAATCGTCGCCAAGGGCGCACAGAAGGTCGGTGCCGGGGCACGCGTGGCCGCCGACGCCCTCCCGGACTGGAGCGGCACCGCCGCCCAATCCCTGCGTCAGACAGTGGGGCGGGCCTCACGGGCGGGCCTCTCACCCAAGCGCGTGGTGACGCTCCACCAGAAGCGCGGGCACGACGTCGACTCGCTGCGGGACCTGCGCCGTCTCGACCTCGAACAGGTCGACGCGGTCCGCGGGCGGGCGGCCGGCTGGTACTTTCCGGCGGCGGCCGCACCCTCGGGAGCGGGTGCGGGGCTGGTGATCTCCGGAGGAGAGCTCGTCATCGCCGCCTCCGCCGGCGCCGCGGCGGCCCCCTCGGGAGGAGCGATCGCGGGCGCTTTCGTCGCCGATACGGCAGTCGTCCTCGGACTCGCGTCCCGCGCGGTCGGACAGGTCTCCCTGTTCTACGGCTACGACCCCGAGGAGCCTGCCGAGAAGCTCTTCGTGATGTCGGTCGTCAACGTCGGGACGGCGAGTTCGGCCACCGCCAAGAACGCCGCGATGGCCGATATCTCGCGGCTCACGCAAGCACTCTTCCGCGGCAAGACGTGGGAGGTCCTGAACGAAGCGGTGGTCGCCAAGGTCTCCCAGCAGTTCGCGAAGGCGTTCGGCTTCCGCCTCACGAAGAAGGGGCTCGGCAAGGCGGTTCCCGCCTTCGGAATCGTCGTCGGAGGCACCCTCAACTGGACCACGCTGGAGGGGATCGTCGACGCCGCCGACATGGCGTACCGGCGGCGGTTCCTCCTGGAGAAGTACCCGCAGCTCGCCGACGACGAGACCTCCGGATCATTTCCCGGCACCGGCCCGGACACCCCGGACGACGCCGACGAGGACATCAGCCTGCTCACCGAACTGGCCGAGGCGGGCGGCCCCGACCTCCGTTGACCTGACGTCCCGGCGGTGAGCGTCATCACGCGACCGCCGGGAAGAAAAGGGCCCCCGCCGCTGCGGTTCCCGGCCGACCCGGCGGCCGATGCCGTTCAGGGCGACCCGAACGGGATCGGCCGCCGGGAGCAGGCGGCAGGGCGCTCCCCATCAGCTGTCCGGGGCGAGCGCGCCGTTGCCGAGTCCGTCCCTGGCCAGTGCCACCGCGTCCCGGCTCAGCTCCGCCACTCTCCGCGCCCGCTCCTCGAACTCCTGGAGCGCCCGGAAAGCCGCCCCGTATCGTCGTTGCCCGGTGATGTCCATCCGCGGGATGCGGGCGCCCCTGCCGTCGAGGCGCAACGTGCCGCCGGCGCTCGTGGAGCGTCGGGGGCCGGCCGCGCCGCGCAGGAAGCCCTGGAAGTAGTCGGTGTCGAGCCGGTCGCTGATCGAGACCGGTTCCGGATCGCCGTACTCCACGAGTCCCGCGCGCGCGAGGTCGGCGACGCTGACGGCGGGCCCGTCCAGCGGGCTCGGACCGTCACCCGCGAGCAGCGTCGGCAGTAGCTCTGCCAACAGCCCTACCCGTTCGGCCAGTTCGCGTCGCAGGGTCTCGTACTCGACCGCGTAGTCACGATGGACATCCTTGACATGACGGCCGGGCGTGAGGTCGACGGCATCATCGAGCAGATCGATCAGGGGGACGTTCGCCGTCCGGTCGGGGGCCGGCTCCAGGGAACCGTCCGGGTCGCTCGCCGACAGATCCACCATACGGACGCCGGTGAGGGCGTCCCGCGGTGTCCGCGGCCGACGGAGCTGCCAGAGGTGGACGGGAAGCGCATGCGAGGCCGCCGTGCCCGACGGCAGGGCGATGACCTGCTCGACGACGCCCCGCCGCACGAGCTCGGCCCTGATCCGGCGGCCGGCCTTGCGGTAGGCGACCGAGGCGGGCAGAACGATCAGGAGGCGACCGCCGGGCGCGGTGTGCGCGTAGGCGTGCTGCAACCAGGCGAGTTCGCCTTCGGCACGGGACGGGGTGCCGAACTCCCAGCGCGAGTCGAGCAGCAGATCCTCGCGGCCCCAGTCGGGTTCGCCGACCGGAGGGTCGCAGACGACCAGGTCGGCGGTGAGGTCCGCCCATTGGTCGTCGCGCAGGGAGTCCCCCGCGACGACGCGCAGGCCGGTGCGCCCGGTGAGGTCGGCCCGAAGTCGCGCGAACTCGGCCCTGACGGCGTCGGACTCCTGCCCACAGCGCCGCGGGCCGCTCTCGGGGCCGACGGCGAGCAGGAGGGAGCCGATACCGCAGGCCGGGTCGAAGATGGTCGCGTCACGTGTCACCTCGCCGACGAAGTGGTGGACGGCACGCAGGACACGGGGCGAGGTGACCTGGTCCGACCCGGCCCGGCGCACGGAGTCGGTGAAACGCTCCGAGAGAGCCGTCACGGCGGCTCCGGCGCCCTCGGCCTCCGCCAAACTCCGTGCCAGCCGGACGATGTCCGGCGGCAGCCGCTCAGGCGCCTCTCCCCCGGCGAGGAGACGAGCGGTCTCCAGAAGTCCGCCCAGCATGTCGTCGCCGTACCCGCCGCGCAGCGCCTGCCACAGCCGCACCTCCACGGAGACTTCCCGCCCCTTGCGCTGCCCGTCGAGCCACGCCCGCACCTCCGCCAGGTCGAACAGCGGGCTGCCGGCACCTCCGCCGGCGGGCCCGGGGAAGTCCTCGTGGCGTCGCCGCCAGTTCGAGACGGCGGCACGGGTGACGCCCGCCAGCCTCGCGATCTCGGCCCCGGTGACCAGGGGACCGGCTTCTCGGGCAGGGGTGTCCGTCATACGCGTAACCGTACACAGCGCGGCTTCCGCCATCAACGCGAAGGTTCGTTGACGGCGTTCACACCATCGAGAGGGGGCGCGGAGGCCGGGGGACGAGCGGGGCCCGCGACGGGTACGGCGCGTCCCGTCCTGAGCCGGATCCGTACCCGGCCCCGCCGCCGCCCGGCGCACCGGCCCGGTTGCGGCGGAGGGCGGGTGGCCTGACGGTGGGGCGGAGGCCGCAGCCCGTGGCGGGCGCGGCCAGGAAGCGAGGAGAGCCGATGCACGACAACCCGGGCGGGCGCGGGGCACGCCGCGCTCCCGCCCGTCCACCGCACGGGCGGGTCGCGGTCGTCACCGGCGCCGCTCGCGGCGTCGGCGAGGCACTCGCCCGTAGCCTCTCCGACGCCGGGATGCAGGTCGCCCTGCTCGGCCGGGAGAAGGCGACCCTGCTGGAGACCGCCGCGTCCCTCCCCGGCCCGAGCATCTGCGTCGAGTGCGACATCACCGACCGGGCGACGCTGGCCGAAGCGGCGCGCCGTGTGGAGAGGGAACTCGGGGCCGCGAGCGTGGTCGTGGCCAACGCCGGGATCGCGGTGAGCGGTCCGTTCGACCGTACCGCGGCCGAACTCTGGCAACGCGTCATCGATGTCAACCTCATCGGATCCGCCAACACCGCCCGCGCCTTCCTGCCCCAACTCGCCGCGACCCGCGGATACCTCCTCCAGATCGCCTCCACCGCCGCCTTCGGCGCCGCACCCATGATGAGCGCGTACTGCGCCTCCAAAGCGGGAGCGGAGTCGTTCGCCCTCTCCCTGCGCGGCGAGGTCGAACCGGACGGCATCCAGGTCGGCATCGCCTATCTCCACTGGACCGGCACCGACATGCTCACCGGCCTCGACGACGACCCCGTGCTCCAGGCCCTGCGCCGCAACCAGCCCCGCCCCGCCCGCCGCGTCCACAGCGCCGCCCAGGTCGCCGAATGGCTGACCCGGGGCATCGCCCGCCGCAGCCGTCAGGTCTACGCACCGCCGTGGCTCCGCTGGTGCCAGCCTCTCCGGCCCCTGTTCCCGGTACTCGTCGCCCGGACCGCCCGGCGCGAACTACGGGCCCGCCCCAGCGTGAGGCTGTCCTCCCGCGGCGAGGTCCTGGGCACCGGAGGGCGAGCCGACTGGGGCGCCCACCAGGAGTCCCGCACCACTCCCCCGTCCGGCCGGTAGGACCGTTCGGCCGGACCGGCAGGGTGAGGCGATGTCCACGGTGAGGACGGTGGGTGTCCTCCACCTGGCGGGGTTACGGGCGCGGGGCCGGGTTTCCCACCGCCGTCCTCACCAACTCCCGTACCTGGTCGACGATGTCGGAGCGGTTGCGTTCGAAGTCCGGGTCGGTGACGGCACCCGTCCGCGGGTTCGTGTTCTCCGCGCCGAACTGGAGGACCGGCGTGTGGAGATGGCCGCCCGGCAGCCGCGGCAGCCCCAGCCGGTCGCGCAGCAGGGTGGCCCGGTAGGCGATCTCGTTGGAGAGGTAGTCGCCGCCGCCTCCGGCCCGCGCCGCCGAGCCGGGCGTGGGGCCTTCCGGCCTGGTCACCGGTTGCGCGCCGCCCGCCGGGATCTCGGTGACCTCGGTGTTGTCGTACACCGGGAAACGACCCGTGTCCGCTGCGGCGAGCTGGCGGTACGGGAGTGTGGTGGTCGTCCACTGCGGCTGCGTGCCGGGGTCGTCGACGGGGACGGTCCCGGTGCTCACCGCGTTCTCGTTGTCGGGGAAACCGCCGCGCCAGGCGCCGTTGGTGCGCTCCACGTCGAAGCGGCCCGGACGCCCCTGGCTGACGGTGGTGAACAGGTCCAGGCGGGGCAGTTGCCGGGCGAGGACCCGCTCGACGGCTCCCTCCGCGAAGTCCGCCCAGCGCACCGGGAAGACGACCGTCTCGATCCGGGCCGGACCGTCGGCGGTCCGCACTGTGGTGCCGTCCAGGGCGAGCGCACTCGCGCCCGAGGGATTGCCGATCCGGGTGTCCCTGTCCAGCGTGAACGGGTCGAAGCCGGTGAGGAGGACCCGCTTCACCCGGTGGCCCGGGAAGCGCAGGTCGTCCTGGCCGCGCGAGGAGGTCTCCAAGGCGGTGTGCAGCGCCCTGCGCCGCTCGTCGGTCAACCCGAACCGTGGTGTCCACGCGCGCAGTTCGCGACTGAGCGCGAGGCGGGCCCAGTACAGCGGGCGGTCGTCGCCCCGGCTCAGATCGCCCGTGGCGGGCCCTCGGCCCTGGGCGCGGTCGACGGCGCGCCGCCACAGCGCCGAGGCGTGGCGGGTCACCGTTCGCTCGGCCTGCGCGTAGCCGTCGGAGCCCCGCAGGGCGCGCTCGAAACGCGGGGCGAGGGTGTCGAATCCGCTGCGCCGCAGGATCTCCCGCGGCGCCGCCCGATCGAGACGCTGCTCCTCGACGGTCGCCGCCGCGGAGGTGCGGGCGGTGTCCGCCGGGTACGCGGCGGCGTGCGTCGCGGGGCTCGCGAGGACGAGCAGGAGCGCCACGCCGCCGAGGCCGAGCCGGGTGGTCGCGGAGAAATGGTGCGTCACGTGGGTCCTTTCGGGTCAACGACTCGTCGCAGTATCGCGGCACCTCCGGAGGCGAAGCCATAGGGCAGGACCCGTGCAAGCACGTGGAGAAGGGGACGGAGCACACGAAAACACCAGCTGTTCACCGGCGGAGCGGCCGGCCCACGGCGGCCCTACCATCGGACGCCGAGCCACTGGGGGCTGCGGGAGGTCGTCCCGGTCCGCCACACGACCGTGTCCATGGGTGTGGCCAGGCGCAGGTCCGGGAAGCGGGCGGCGAGGCGGTGCAGGGCGAGCTGCAGCTCCGTGCGGGCCAGCCAGGCGCCGAGGCAGTAGTGGGGGCCGGCGCCGAAGGAGAGCGTGGGGGCTTCCAGCGGGGCGAACAGGTCGTGGAGGGTGGTGGGCGGGAAGATTTCCGGGTCGCGGTTGGCCATGCCGCAGTCGGCGAGCACGATCGCGCCTGCCGGGATCGTCACCCCGCCGACCTCGACGTCCTCATCGGCATGGCGGGTGCTGCCCCGGTCGTCGCCCAGCGGGACGAGGTGGACGAGACGGTCCACGAGGCGTCCGGCGGCCTCCTCGTCGGCGCCGAGGCGGGACCAGACCTCGCGGCGTTCGCCCAGCAGGTAGAGCAGCGAGTTGCCGAGCATGGTCATGGTGCTGTCGTGTCCGCCGACGACCAGGCCGCACACGAGGCTGACCAACTGGGCCTCGGGGACGCCTCCTTCCTCGTCGGCCGCGGCGACCAGACTGCTGATCAGGTCCTCTCCCCGCGTCCGGCGCCGCTCGGCGAGCAGGTCCGCGCCGAACGCGCTGAACTCCTTGAGGACCGACGCCACCTGCTCGCCCTCATGGGTGCCGTCGGAGAAGGCGTGTTCGCTCCAGTGCCGCATCCGGTCCCACGCGGACTCGTCGAGCCCCATGAGCCGGCTGACCACCGCCACCGGCAGGGGAAGGGCGAACTCAGCGACGATGTCGGCCGGTTGGGGCCGGGTCTCCAGCCGGTCGAGGAGCTCCTCCACCATCGCGCCGATCCAGGGCCGCCAGCGGGCGACGGCCCTCGGGGTGAACGCGCGCCGCAGGGTGCGGCGCAGCCGCAGATGGTCGAGGCCGTCCTGGTTGAACATCAGGTCGGGGTTGTTCACGAGGTCGGGTACGCCGGAGAGGGCGGGCGCGTCGGGGGCGTACAGCCGGGCCCGGCCGAACCGCGGGTCGGAGAGCACCTGGCGGACGTCCTCGTACCGGCTGACCAGCCAGGCGGGGCCGCCGTCCGGCAGCTCGGCCGGACGGGGCGGCCCGGGTTCCTCGAAGAACAGGCGGTGCATCGGCTCCGGGGCCGGTCGCGTGGGGTCGATGGTGGTCAACGTGCCTCCTGGGCAGGGACGTTGGATCGGGAGAGGGCGAGGGAGAGGGGCAGAGCGGCCGTGTTCAGAGTTCGACGAGGACCTTGCCCCGGTTGGTCGCCCGGTCGCCGTAGAGGCTGCCGTAGGCGGCGGGGATGCTGTCGAAGCCGTGGTGCAGGGTGTGGTCGCAGACGACCTCGCCCCGCCGGACGCGGCCGCCCAGGTCGGTGTGGAGGTCCTGCCAGTTCTGTTCGGTGAACCACTCCAGGGAGAAGATGCCGCGGACGGTGGCGCGCGGGAACATCAGGTAGGGCAGGAGCCGGGGCCCGGTGCCCTCGTTGCCGACCTGGGTCGCCCACTGCCAGCACACCGCCACCTGACTCCCGATGTTGAGCATGGAGAACACGGCGTCGGTGACCGCGCCGCCGAGGTTGTCGAAGTAGCGGTCGACGCCGTCGGGTGCGGCCCGGACGAGTGCGTCGCGGACGGTGTCCGCGCCGTCCCCGTGGCGGTAGACGATCACGGCGTCGAACCCGAGCCCGGTGAGGTAGTCCGCCTTCTCCGGGGACGAGGTGGTGCCGATCACCCGGGCGCCGGCGCGCGCGGCGAGCTGGCCGACGAGGGCGCCCACCGAGCCGGAGGCCCCGCTGATGACGAGGGTCTCACCGGGGCTGATCGTCATGTACTTGGTCAGGGTCCCCCAGGCGGTCATGCCGGGGCCGCCCATCACGCTGAGGGCGGTCGGCAGCGGCAGGGCGTCGTCGTACCACCGGGGGTCGAGCCTGCGGTAGGCGGGGAAGACCATGGGGAACGTGCCGGTCTGCCAGAGTTCGGGGACGCCGGTGCTGATCACGTGGGTGCGCCAGCCGCCGAAGCCCTGGACGAGGTCGCCGACGCGGTGGGCGGCGCGCGGTCCCGCCTCCACCACCTCCATGATCGAGTCGGCGCCCATGTGCCGGCCGATCGGGGTGTCGAGCGCGATGCCCTGGAGGTAGGGGTCGACGGAGACGTACAGCGTGCGCAGGAGCATCTCGTCGGGGGCGAGGGTGACGTCGACGTTCTCCACGACCTTCTCGTAGACGCGGTCCACGTCGGGGACTCCTTCGACGTGTTCGCGGACCACCCATTTTTCGATCTTCATGGTTTCCTCTCGGTCGGTGCGGCGGGGCGGACGGGCACGGGGATGACCCGGTGGGTCGGTGGTGGGGCGGTGCGGTCGAGCGACGCGGTGAAGGGCCGGTCGTCGTCGCGGCAGACGAACTGCATGACGTGGCGTCCGGCGGCGGCGGCGCGGATGAGCCCGCCCGTGGTGGCCCAGACGCCGGACTGGTAGAAGTCGCGCAGCCCGGGGAGCCCCGGGCCGTGCTTCTTGATCAGCTCTTCGAGGGTCTCGCCGCTCTCGACGAAGGGCTGCCAGCCGAGGACGGTGCCGTCGTAGTTGCCGGTGTAGCGGACCTGGGTGAGGGGGCTGGAGACGTCACGGACGACGATCGCGTCCCGCAGTCCGGGGTAGCGCTGTTCCAGGAAGCCGACGAGTGTCTCGCGGGCCCGCCGTTTCGCCACGTAGTAGCCGCGCCCGTGCCGTACGGGCAGGGTGTGCAGCTCCTGGCCGCCGCGGGTGCGGGTGATCTGTTCGGGGCCCTCGTCCAGGGCGCGCCAGGGGGCGATGTCGCAGAAGTAGGTGGCGTAGACGACGGTGGTGCCGTCCGGGGACAGTTCGGGGTAGTGGCGGCTGCGGAACTGGACGTTGATGCTGGGGTGGCGGATGCCGGTCAGCTCGGCGGCCGTGGCCTCGTCGAGGAGGTAGGTGGTGCAGGGGTCGCCCTCGGGGAAGGGGCGGGAGAGGCCGAGGAAGAGTGTGAAGTAGCCGGGGAAGACCATGCCGGGTTCGTGGATGGTCTCGGTGTAGAGCTTGCGGTAGTCCTCGCCCAGGTACCTGCCCTCCAGGAACTTCATGGTCGTGGTGTAGCCGTCGCAGGCCGACACGACGATGTCGGCGCGCAGTTCCCCACCGTCGCTGAGGCGGACGCCCACCGCCCGGTCGTCCTCGACGATCACCGTCTCGACCTTGGTGTTGTAGGAGACCTCGCCGCCGAGCCGGCGGTAGCGCGCCTCGATCGACTCGGCGAGACCGAGGGAGCCGCCCTCGGGGACTCCGGCGGAGAGGTTGGCGTGCGAGGCGAGCTGGAAGTGGAAGGGGAGGACGGGGAAGGCCGGGTGCTTCTCGTACAGGATGAAGTTGAAGGCCTCCTGGAGGAGGGGGTCCTTGAACTTCTTGGAGAAGTCGCTCATCAGGACGGTGATCGTGGTGCGGACGGCGTTGAAGTACGGCAGGAACGAGGCGAGCATCCGCCAGCGCTCCCGGCGTCCCATCAGTCCGACGGGCTTGAGGAAGGGGTAGACCGCGAGTGCCTTGCGGAAGCTGCGCAGTTGCGCGCAGAACTTCCGTACGAGGCGGGCGTCGGCGGGCGAGAGGTCGATGAGGTGGGCTTCGAGGCGGTCGGGGTCGGAGTAGAAGTGGACGGCCCGGCCGTCCGTGCCGCGCACGATGTTGAAGACGTCGAAGTGGCGGATCTCCTTGCCCTGGAGGGCGCCGAGCTCCAGCCAGATCTGGTGCATCTCGTTGCCGGGGCCGCTGCCGAGGAGCCAGCTGACGCAGGCGTCCAGGGTGAAGCCGCCGCGCTCCCAGGCGGTGCAGCAGCCGCCGGGGATCTCGTGCATCTCCAGGATGCGGGTGCGGTAGCCGTTCATCTGGGCGTAGCAGCCGGTGGAGAGCCCGCCGAGGCCGGCCCCGATGATGATCATCGTCTCCCGGGGGCGGCGGGCGCCGCCGGCCCGGGGCCCGTTCGTGTCGCCGCTCATGAGCCCTCGCTCTCCCGTGCGGACCACCGGTCGAGCTGGGGCAGGTGCCCGAGCTTCCCGGGGTGCCAGGGTTCGGCGCCCTTGCTCTCCCAGGCCCGGAATTCCAGGCCCAGGTCGCGGCAGAGGTACTGGACGGCGAAGCGGCCGGTGGAGGCGGCGCGGATCAGGCCTCCCATGCCGACCCACTGTCCGGCCATGGAGAAGTTGCCCAGTCCGGGCAGCCGCATCCGGTCCCTGCCGACGAGGCGTGCCGCGACGTCGTCGGCGTCGGAGAACGCCTTCCAGGCGAGGATGGAGCCGCCGAGGTTGCCGGTGTAGCGGTGGGTCGTGGCGGGCGTGGCGACCTCGACGATCTCGATGCGGTCCGCGAGGCCGGGGGTGCGGCGCTCCAGGAAGTCGCGGACGAAGTGGGCCACTTCGCGCTTGCGCCGGCGGTACTCCTTGCGGTCCCTGGTGCGCAGGTCCTTCCAGTGGGCGTAGTCGCTGAAGTAGGTGCAGTGCAGGACGGAGTGGCCCGGCGGTGCGAAGCCGCCGGAGTAGCGGGATCGGGCCTGCACGACGAGGCTGTCCTGGAGTGCCCCGGGGAGGTGGGCCGCGTCGTCCGGTCCGAGGAGGTGGGTGGTGCTGTGCGCCTCCTCGGGGTCCAGGTCGCCGCGCAGGCCGACGAAGGCGGAGACGACGGCGGGGAAGAGGGTGCCGGGGCGGTGGAGGAGGTCGGTGTAGAGCTTGTCGATCCGGGGGCCGGTGTACCGGCCGCCCAGGAGTCCGTAGACGGTGGTGTGGCCGTCGCAGGCGGAGACGATGTGCTCGGCGAAGTACCTCCTGCCGTTGCGGAGTTCGATGCCGATCGCCCGGTCGTTCTCGACCAGGACGCGTTCGGTGCGGGCCCGGTAGGTGACCGTTCCGCCCAGGCTCTTGTAGCGCTCCTCGACGGAGCGGGCGAGGCCGAGCGAACCGCCCTGCGGGAAGCCCGCGTTGCCGTGGTGGGCGGCCGCCATGTTGAAGAGGTACGGCAGCATCGGGAAGCCCTCGGGGTCCTGGAAGAAGATGTTGCGGAACGCCTTGCGCAGCAGCGGGTCCTGGAACCGGTCGGCGAACACGTGCATCGGGGTGGCCGCGGTCCGCCAGAACAGCCGGAACGCGGGGAGCACCGTGCGCAGGGTCTGGGCGCGCTCCCTCACGGTCCTGAGCGCGGGCGCGGTCAGGAACGGGTACAGCTCGATGTCGATGAAGCGCCGCAGGTCCCGGGTGAAGGCCCGGATGAGCGGGGCGTCGGCGGGTGAGATCTCCAGGAGGTGGGCCTCCAGACGGTCGGGGTCGTTGTAGAACGTCACGGACCGGCCCGAGGCGTCCTCGACCTTGTTGAACAGTTCGAAGTTGGTGACCGTCTTGCCGTCGAGCGCGCCGAGTTCGCTCCACACCCGGTGGGCGTCGTTGCCCGGGGCGGTGCCGATGAGCCATTCGATGCAGTAGTCGAAGAGGAACCCGTCGCGGGACCAGGCGGTGCAGCAGCCGCCGGGGAGCACGTGCTTCTCGAAGATGCGGGTCCTGGCTCCGCTCATCTGCGCGTAGACACCGGTGGAGAGTCCGGCCACCCCCGCGCCGATGACGATGACGCGGGGCGGGGTGCCCGGGGTGCGTTCCCTGCTGGTCCAGTCGGTTCCGTCGTCATCCGCCATGGGCCGCGTCTCCCCTCAGGACGGAGCGCACCAGCTCGGCGTTGCGGGGCAGGTGTTTGGCGTCGAGCATGTCGGCGTGGACGCCGGATCCGCGCAGTACGGCGGTGGCCCCGGTGGAGCTGCCGTGCCAGGTGCCGTGCTCCCCGGCTGCGTAGAGGGCGGTCTTCTCCTCGTCGGTGATCACGCTCACCGTCGCGGCGACCGTGCCGGTGTTGGGGGTGCGCCCGCAGAAGGCGAGGTATTCGGCCGCGTGGGCGAGGGTCTCGCGGGCGACGGCCTCGGAGCCGGTGTGCTTGCGTACGTGGTCGGCGAGTTCGCTCTCGAAGGCGGCGATGCCCGTGGCGTCCGGTTCGTAGGCGGCGAGGATGCGGCGGGAGTCGAGGATGACGACGTGGGCGACCTGGCGGCCGCGCCGCTCCAGCTCCTTGGCCGTCTCGAAGGCGAGGTTGCCGCCGAGGGAGTAGCCCAGGAGCAGATGGGGGCCGTCGGGCCCGGCGGCCTCGATCAGGTCGGCGTACCGGCTGACCTTGTCGTCGCCGGGGAGGTAGTTGAAGCCGGTGACGGAGTAGTCGGGGAGCTGTGCGGCCAGGCCCCGGTAGACCAGCCCGTGGCCGCCGGCGGGCGGGAAGCAGAAGAGGGCGGGGGCCTGTCCGGCGTTGAAGGTGAGGCTGGGCAGTTCGTCGGCGGTGGTGCCGAGCAGGACGTCCTCCACGGTGGCGGCCATGCCGTGCAGCGTGGTGACCTGGTAGAGCCTGCTGACGGGGACGCCGACGCCGAACTCGGTGCGCAGGTGGTGGAGGAGTTCGATGAGCTTGATCGAGCTGCCGCCGAGTTCGAAGAAGTCGTCCTCCAGGCCGATCTGTTCGCGGCCGAGCAGGGTCTTCCAGTGGCGGGCGACGCTGACCTCGTACAGCGTCACGGGTTCCTCGTGCGGCCGGTCGCCCGCCTCGGCCCGGGGTGCGGGCAGGGCGGCCGTGTCGACCTTGCCGTTCGCCGTCAGCGGCAGGGCGGACAGCTCGGTGAAGTGGGACGGGATCATGTACGAGGGCAGCGAGCGCGCCAGGTGGCGGCGGAGGGCCCGGACGTCCAGTGCGGCGCCGGGCTCCGGTACGCAGTAGGCGCAGAGCGCCGCGTCTCCCCCGGTGTCGGCGCGTACGGTGACGACGGCCCGGGCGAGCGGGGGCCACTGGGCGAGCTGCGCCTCGATCTCGCCGATCTCGATGCGGTGGCCGCGCAGCTTGACCTGTCCGTCGGTGCGGCCGAGCAGGTGGACCCGGCCGTGCGCGTCCCAGCGGGCGATGTCGCCGGTGCGGTAGAGCCGTTCGGGCCGGGCGCCGGCGGTGCGGCCGAGCGTCCGGGTGACGAAGCGCTCCTCGGTCTGTTCGGGGTCTCCGGCGTAGCCGAGGGCGACGCCGTCGCCGCCGATCCAGAGTTCGCCGGGCACGCCGGGCGGGACGGGTTCGCCGTGGGAGTCGAGGACGTGGAGGGTGCTGTTGGGCAGGGGCCGGCCGATCGGGACCATCGCGCCGGGCTCCAGGTCGTCGACGGGCCCCTCGAAGAGCGCGCTGTCGATGGTGGCCTCGGTGAGGCCGTAGGAGTTGACGAGGCGGGTGCCCGGTCCGCACAGCTCGGCCAGCCGGCGGTACTCCCCCACGCTCCAGGCGTCGGAGCCGACCACCAGCAGTCGCAGGAAGTCCAGCCGCAGCCCTTCCCGTGCACAGTGGTCCATCAGTCCGCGGACGACGGCGGGGACGAACTCCGCGCAGTCGACGCGTTCCTGACGCATCGTCCGGTAGAGCCGGGTGGTGTCGAAGAGGAGGTCGCGGTCGGCCAGGACGAGGGTGCCGCCGGAGCACAGGGCGCGCACCAGGTCGCCGGTGAACACGTCGAAGGACGGTTCGGCCATCTGGAGGTGGGTCCGCACGTCGGTGTCCAGCCGGTACTCCTGGCGCCACGCGGCGTGGGCGGAGGCGAGGTTGCGGTGGCTGACGCGGACGGCCTTGGGGCGGCCGGTGGATCCGGAGGTGGTGATGACGTACGCGGGCGAGTCGGGGTCCGCCTCGGCCGGGGGGCCTTCCGGGTGCGGTTCGGTGCGTCCGAGCGCGGCGAGGGTGAGCGTCGGAACGGTCAGGGCTCCGGTCTGCTCCGGTGTCGCGTCGTCCGCGACGAGGACGAGTGCCGCGCCGGTGGCCGTGACGAGGTGGGCGAGCCGGTCGGCGGGCTGGTCGGGCCGGAGCGGGAGGTAGGCGGCGCCCGCCTTGAGCACGCCGAGCAGGGCGACGATCAGCTCGGGCGACTTGTCCAGGCACAGCACGACCACCGAGCCCGCGCCGACGCCGAGCGCCCGCAGCCGGGCGGCGGTGCCGTCCGCCCACCGGTCCAGCTCCGCGTAGGTCAGCCGGTGCGCCCCGCCGTGGGCGGTGGGCAGGGTGACGGCGACGGCCGCGGGGTGTTCGGCGGCGACGCGGCCGATCAGCGTCTGGACCGGGGTGAACGGCTCCGCCCCGGGTCCGGCGGACGGCAGGGCCGGGCGGCTCCACTCCGCGACGAGCCGTTCCCGCTCGCGGTCGCCGAGCATCTCCAGCCGGGAGGCGGGCTGTTCGCCCGGCACCCGGGTCATCCGGTCGAGGAGCCGGGTGTAGTGGGCGGCCATGCGGCGCATGGTCTCGGGGAGGAAGAGGTCGGTGTTGTACTTGAACACGCAGTGGAAGCGGCCTTCGGCCTCGTCCTCGTAGGCGGAGAGCGTTATGTCGAACTGCCCCTCTTCTTCCGGTAGTTCGATGTACTCCAGGCGGTAGCCGTACTGCTCGGTGGCCACCTTGTGGGTGAGGAGGATGAACATCGCCTGGAAGACGGCGGAGCGGCTGGGGTCGTGCTGGAGGCCCAGCTCCTCGACGAGGAGGACGAAGGGGTACTCCTGGTTGTCCAGGCCGCCGAGCACGGTCCGCCGGACCTGTTGCAGCAGTTCGGCGACGGTCGGGTCCTCGGACAGGTCGGCGTGCAGGGGCAGCGGGTTGACGAAGTAGCCGTAGACGGAGGCGAAGTCCTGCCGGGTGCGGCCGGTGACCGGGCTGCCGACGACGACGTGGTCCTGCCCGGAGTAGCGGTGCAGCAGGAGGTAGTAGGCGCTCAGCAGCACCATGAACGGCGTGACGCCGTGGGCGCGGGCCAGTGCGTGGACGCGGGCGCTGAGGGCGTCGTCCAGGACGAAGAACTCGGAGGCCCCGTTGTGGGTCTGGACCGCCGGGCGCGGCTTGTCGACGGGCAGGTCCAGGAGCGGGACCTCGGCCGGCAGGTGGGCGCGCCAGTAGTCGAGCATGCCCGCCGCCTCCGGTCCGGCCAGGAAGGCGTTCTGCTGGTTGAGGAAGTCGAGGTAGCGGGCCTCGATCGGCGGGAGCTGGGGTTCCTGGTTGCGGCGCAGCGCCTCGTAGACGGCGAGGAGCTCCTCGATGAAGGTGAAGGTGGAGATGGCGTCGGAGACGATGTGGTGGACGGCCTTCATGATGATCCAGCGGTCCGGGCCCCGCTTGAAGAGCCGGAAGCGGACCAGCGGGTCCTGGGCGAGGTCGTAGGGCTTGCGGTACTCCTGGACGATCGTCGCGTGGATGGACTCCCAGTCCTCGCCCTGGACGTCGAAGAGGGCGAGGTCCGTCGCGGCGTTCTCGGAGACCCGTTGCACGGCCTGCCCGTCCACCAGGAGGAAGTTGGTGCGGAGTGCGGGGTGCCGGGCGATGAGCCGGCGGACGGCCTCGAACATCAGGTCCGGTTCGAGCGTGACGTTCACCTCGACGGCTCCGCCGATGTTGTACGCGTAGCCGTCCGGGTTGAGGTGCTTGAGGAACCAGAGCGCTTTCTGGTTCTGGGTCAGCGGGTACTGCCGCTCGTCGCTGTGGAGTTCCACCGCGCCCGGGGCTCCGTCGGAGGCGTCGGCCGAGGCCAGCGCGGTGAGGCCGTCGTGGAGCTGGGCGGCCAGCTCTCCGGCCGGGGTGCCGCTGAGCAGGGCGACCACGGGCAGGGCGACGCCGAGTTCGGCGTGGATCCGGGCCCGTAGCTCCATGGCGAGGAGCGAGTCGAGGCCGAGTTCGCCGAGTCCGGTGGCGGGGTCGATGCGGTCGGTGCCGGTGCGCAGGACGGCGGCGGAGAGCGCGGCGAACCGCTCGGCGACCAGGGTGCGGCGGTTCTGCTCGTCGGCCGCGCGGAAGGTGTCGAGGAAGCCGTTGCCGGCGGCGGCGTCCGCCGGCGGGGCGGCGGCTGCCGCGAGGTCGGCGACCAGGGGCGGCGGGGACGGGTACCAGGCGAGGAAGACGGGCCAGTCGACGACTGTGGCGACGACCAGTTGGGCGTGGTCCTGGCCGATGACGCGTTCCAGGACGGCCATGCCGGCGTCCGGGGACAGCGAGCTCATGCCGCGGCTGTGCAGATAGTGGTCGACGAGGCCGAGTTCCTCGATCATGCCGGTGGCCCAGGGGCCCCAGTCCAGGCTGAGCGCGGGCAGTCCCCGGGCGCGGCGGTGATGTGCGAGGGCGTCCAGGAAGGCGTTGCCCGCGGCGTAGTTGGTCTGTCCAGCCGTGGTCAGCAGCGAGGCGATCGAGGCGAAGAGCACGAAGTGTTCGAGGGGTTCGTCCCGCAGGTGCCGGTGCAGGAGGTGGGCGCCGACGGTCTTGGGGTCGTGGACGGCGTCGAAGGCGGCCCGGTCCAGGTCGGCGACGAGCGTGTCGCGGACCTGTCCCGCGAGGTGGAACACCCCGCGTACGGGTGGTGCTCCGCTGTGCCGGTGGGCGTCGAGCCAGCCGGCGAGGGCGTCCTCGTCGGTGATGTCGAGGGTCGCGAGGACGGGCTGCGCGCCGAGCGCCTCCAGCTCGCGGAGCAGGGCCACGGCCCGGCCCTCGGCGGTGGCGGGGTCGGTGCCGGCCCACTTCTCGCGGGCCGGGACGGGGGTGCGTCCGACCAGGATGATCCGGCGGGCCCCGCGGCGTACGAGGGTGCGGCACAGCAGTCGGCCGAGCGCGCCGAACGCGCCGGTGACCAGATAGCTTCCGTCCGCCCGCAGGCGCAGCGGCAGCGGCCGGGTCAGGTCCTCGGCGGGGCGGAGGCGGCTGGTGCGGCGGCCGCCGTCGCGCAGGGCGATCTCCTCCTCGTCGTCGCTGAGAACCTCGCGCAGGAGTGCTTCGGCCTCGGCCCGGTCGCCGTCGGGGCCCGGCTGCCGCCGGGGGTCGAGGTCGATGAGTTTGCCGGGGTGTTCGGTCAGTTCCTGGTGCCGCAGCACGCGTCCGATGCCCCAGGCGGGAGCGCCGAGAGGTTCGGGCCCCTCGCCGGGCAGGGCGGGCTGGGCGCCGCGGGTGACGATGTGCAGACGGCCCCCGGCGTCGCGGGCGGACAGGAGCCGGGCCAGGGCGATCAGTGAGTAGGCGCCCGCGCCGGTGTGGTCGGTCAGGGAGGTGCGGTCGCAGGCGGCGAGGGCGGGCGCGTCGAGGTTCCACAGGTGCAGGACGGCCCCCCTGAAGGGTCCCCCGTCGCGGTCCAGGTCGGCGAGGAGGCGGCGCAGGTCGCCGTCGGACGCGGGGTCGACGGTGAAGGTGGCTCCGTCGCCGGAGGCCGTGTAGGCCGCGCCCCGGCGCACCAGGCGGCAGCGTTCGCCCCGGGCGGCGGCGAGGGCGGCGAAGGCGTCCGCGACGCCCCCGGTGTCGGCGAGGACCAGCCAGTCGTGGTCGCGTGCCGCTGTCGCGGGCACCGGCCGGCGATCGGGATCGCTCCCCGGTTCGCCGCGTACGCCGGCGTCGTTGACGCCCCCGGACAGGCTGCCGGCGTCCTCGGCGGGCAGCGGCGGGCAGTCGGTCCAGACGGGTTCGGCGAGCCAGGAGTCGATCGTGGTCCGGGCGACCGCGGTGGCCGCCTTCTCCACGTCGGCCGCGCGGAAGCCGAGGACACGGCCGAGCGGCGCCCCGTCGTCGGCGTACAGGGCGATGTTCCCGAGGGTGGTGTCGGCGTCGCCGGGGAGCAGGGTGGCATGGGACCAGAACGGCTGGTCGCCGATGGGTTCGAGGGCGATCTCGTCCAGGGAGAGCGGCAGCCTGATCCCGGTGTCCGGTGCGGGATCCTCGGGGGTCGGCGGGATCAGCGAGGTCAGGAGCGACTGGAAGCAGGCGTCGAGGAGGACGGGGTGGAGGTGGTGGCCGGCGGCGTCGTCGCCGATCGCCAGGGGCGGGCGGATCCGGGCGAGGACCTCTCCGGCGCCGATCCAGACCTCCTCGATGGCCTGGAAGGCGGGGCCGTAGTGGTAGCCGAGGGCGGCCAGCGCGGCGTAGCAGTCGGGGCCTTCGAGGCGTCGGAGGGACCTGGCCCTGATCGCGGGGGCGTCGAGCGGCGGGGCGGTGCGGCGGCGTTGCCCGGTGCGGACGATTCCGCTCGCGTGCACGGCCCGTTCCCCGTCGTCCCCGGTCGGGGAGGCGATCGTGAAGGCGGCGTTCTCCAGGGAGAGCGACACCTCCACGGTCCGGTCCTCGCCGTCGGGCAGGAAGAGGGCCTTGCGCAGATCGATGTCGGCGAGGACGGCGGTGGTGCCGCCGGTGAGCCGCAGGACGGCCTGGGCGGCCATTTCCAGATAGCCGGCGGCGGGGAGGACCACGGTGTCCTGGATGCGGTGGTCGGCGAGGTACGGCAGGGCCTCGGTGTCCAGGCGGGCCTGCCAGGTGGGCTCCGTACGGTCGGTGCGGCGGCCCAGCAGGGGATGGTCGCGGTGGCCGAGCCGGACCTGGGCGACCGACCGGGGTTCGGTCCAGTGGCGGTCGCGCCGGAAGGGGTGGCGGGGCAGGGTGACCGGCCGGCCGGCCGGCTGGAGGACGCTCCAGTCGACGGCGGCGCCCAGGGTGTGGAGCGAGCCGAGAGAGGCGGCGAAGCGCTCGCTCTCGTTCTCCCGGCGGCGGATCGAGGGCAGGGTGAGTCCGCTCGTCCCGCCCGCGTCGAGACATTCGCGGATCGCGTGGCCGAGGACCGGATGCGGGCCGATCTCCAGGAACACGTGGTGGCCGTCGTCGGCGATGCGGTCGACGGCGGAGCGGAAGCGCACCCGCTCGCGGACGTTCTTCCACCAGTAGGCGGCGTCCAGTTCCTCGCCCCGGGCGGTGCCCTCGGCACCCGTCAGGTACAGCGGGACCTGGGCCGCACGTGGCTCCAACGGAGCCAGTTCCGCCAGCAGTTCGTCCTTGATCCGCTCCATGACGACGCTGTGGTAGGGCACTTCGACGGTGAGGAACTTCGCGAACTGCTGCTCGGCCCGCAGCTCCTCGGCCAGCAGGGTCAGCGCGGCCTCGTCCCCGGCCAGGGTGATCGCGGTGGGGCTGTTGACGGCGGCGATGGAGATCCGGTCGCTGTAGGGGCGCACCCGGCGCTCCGCCTCGTCCTCCGAGAGGCTGACGGCGAGCATGGCGCCGGTGCCGGCCAGGGTCTGCTGGAGGCGGCTGCGGTGCACGACGATCCTGGCCGCGTCCCGCAGGGAGTAGACGCCCGCCGCGTGGAAGGCGGCGATCTCCCCGGTGCTGTGGCCGACCACGGCGTCCGGGCGCACTCCGTGGGACCGCCACAGGGCCGCCAGGGCGACCTGCACGGCGAAGTTCGCGGGCTGGGCGAGCCAGGTCTCCCCCATCCGGGAGACGGACTCGTCGGCGGTCATCTCCTCGGTGAGGGACCAGTCGGCGAACTCCCGCAGCGCCCGGTCGCACGCGGCGATCGCGTCACGGAAGACCGGCTCCTCGGCGAGCAGTTGGCGGCCCATGCCCCACCACTGGGGGCCCATGCCGGTGAAGACCCAGACCAGCCGCCGGTCGGCGGCGTCCCGGGCGCGGCCGTGGACGACCCGGGGGTGGGCCTCGCCGCGCGCGTGCGCGGCCAGGGCCTCGTCGAGGGAGGCGCGCGAGGTGTAGGCGACGGACAGCCGCTCGGGGAGGTGCTGGCGGCGGTGCGCCAGGGTGTGGCCGAGGTCGTCGAGGGCCACGGCGGGGCCGTTGTCGCCCGCCAGCTCGCCCCGGATCCCGGCCGCCATTTCCGTCAGGGCGTCGGGGTTGCGGGCGCTGAGCGGCAGGATGCTCCAGCGTCGCCCGGCGGGCGTGGCGGGGCGGAGGTCCGGCTGGGGCGCGGGGGCCTCCTCCAGGACGACATGGGCGTTGGTGCCGCCGAACCCGAAGGAGTTGACCCCGGCGCGGGCGGGCCCTTCGTGCTCGGGCCAGGCGGTGGGCCGGGTGGGGATCTCGTAGGGCAGGGTCGCCGGGTCGATGGCGGGGTTGAGGTTCTCCAGGTTGATGTGGGGCGGGATCGTGCGGTGCTTGATGCTCAGGACGGTCTTGATCAGCCCGGCGACCCCGGCGGCGGATTCGGTGTGGCCGATGTTCGTCTTGACCGAGCCGACGTAGGCGCGGGCTCCCGGGGCCCGTCCGATGGCCAGCGCGCGTGCCAG
This sequence comes from Streptomyces sp. NBC_01116, assembly GCF_041435495.1. Lineage (NCBI taxonomy): Bacteria > Bacillati > Actinomycetota > Actinomycetes > Kitasatosporales > Streptomycetaceae > Streptomyces > Streptomyces sp. NBC_01116. The sequence continues at coordinate 7,798,393 of NZ_CP108644.1, read as the reverse complement.
GGCGTTGGCCTCGATCGGGTCGCCGACCGGGGTCGAGGTGCCGTGTGCCTCCATGTACTGGAGCGCCCCGGGGGTGATGCCCGCCTCGGCGCAGACCCGGCGGATGAGGTCGACCTGGGCGTCGGCGTTGGGCACGGTGATGCCGTTGGTGTGGCCGTCCTGGTTGACGCCGCTGCCGGAGATCACGGCGTGGATGCGGTCCCCGTCCCGTACGGCGTCCTCCAGCCGCTTCAGCGCGACCAGGCCGACGCCTTCGGCCCGCACGTAGCCGTCGGCGGCGGCGTCGAACGTACGGGAGCGGCCCTCGGGCGACAGGAACCCGCCCTTGGTCTCCGCGACGGTGTACTGCGGGGCCATGTGCAGCAGGGTGCCGCCGGCCAGCGCGAGGTCGCTCTCGCCGTTGTTCAGCGCCTGGCACGCCAGGTGAACGGCGACCAGGGAGGAGCTGCACGCGGTGTCGATGGACAGGCTGGGGCCGCGGAAGTCGAAGCAGTACGAGATGCGGTTCGACACCATCGTCATCATGGTGCCGGTCGCGGTGTGGGCGGCCAGCGAGGTGAAGCCCAGGTCGGCGAATTGCAGGATCTTGTAGTCGAGGGTGAACGCGCCGACGTAGACGGCGACGTTGCCGCCGGCGAGGTCGGCGGGCCGCTGGCCCCCGTCCTCCAGGGCCTCCCACGCCACTTCGAGGAGCTTTCGCTGCTGCGGGTCCATGTGGTCGGCCTCGCGGGGGCTGATGCCGAAGAACGCGGGGTCGAACTCGTCGAAGCCGTCGATGTATCCACCGCGGCCGCCGACGAGGCGTCCCGGTTTGTCACGGAACCGGCTGCCGAGCGTGCCGACGTCGTACCGGTCGGGCGGGGTGGGCGTGATGCAGTCCTTGCCGTCCACCAGATTGCGCCAGTACGTGCGGTGGTCCGAGGCGCCGCCGGGCAGGCGGCAGCCCATCCCGATGATCGCCACCTTGTTCCGTAACGCCCGGTTGTTCGCGTCGGCCATGTCGAACTCCTCAAGTCGTGGTGGAGCAAGTCGTGGTGGAGCGTCGGGAGGCGGTGGTCACTCCGGCCGGGAGGCCCGTGCCGGTCGGCGTCGCCAGGGATGGGTGAACGCGGCGAGGATCTCGCCGGTGCCGGGGAACGACGTGGGGTCGTGCAGGCCCACGGCGGCGGGCTCGCGGCCGGGGTACCAGGTGAAGCTGCCGAAGAGGTGGTCCCAGCACGACAGGTCGGAGCCGTAGTGGCCGGCTTCGGACAGATCGGTGCTGTGGTGCAGACGGTGCTGCTCGGGACTGGCCAGAAGGTGGTTGAGCCGTCCGATGCGGACATCGATGTTGGCGTGGACGAAATAGCCCTGGGCGGCGACGAAGAGCCCGACCGCCAGCACCGCGGGGCGGGAGAATCCCACGAACGCCAGGGTCAGCTGGACGAGGGCCTGCGCCAGGACGATGTCCAGCACATGGTTGACCCCGTTGTTGGCGACGTTGACCTTCTCCGGCACGTGATGCACGCCGTGCAGGCGCCAGAGCAGGGCGTTCCGGTGGCCCAGCCGGTGCACCGCGTAGCTGACGAGCGATCCGGCGAGGAGCGCGCCCGGGATCTCGACCCCGAGAGGGCGGGCCGACTCCGCGGGCGAGATCAGGCCGACGGCCAGCGCGACCAGTAGTTGCGCCAGTCCGCTTCCGGCCATGGTGAGCAGGAAGTAGATGCCGTACCAACGCCATTCGGCCTTTCCGGGGTGCCAGTTCCGGTCATAGGGAATCAGCCGTTCGAGGAGAGCCAGATAGGCGATTACCCCGACCACGAAAAGCGAACTGACCCAGGCCGGATCCCACTGCAGCCGCAATGCGCCCACACCCACGGATACGACCGAGAGGAGGAGAACCGGGTACGCAGCGGCGCGAAGAAGCCGCGCAACGGAATTACCGGCCCGCCCCTTCCGGCCGACCGAATCACCGGCCGAATAGATTCCGCCATCGGCGGAGTGCTCGCGCTCGTCCATCCGTGACCCTCCACGAGTGACAGTGACGGGGAGAGAGACCATCGCATCGCATCAGAGCAGGCCAGAGCCCCCACGACGTGACAGGAAACCCCGGGCGGCGGCCACGGCCCCGCACTGGCGACTTTCGGACACCCGGCCCCGAGAGAATTCGGCCGCGGTGTGAACTGATGCCCCCTACCCCATCAGCCCAGATCATCTATTTCCCGTTCCCATCGCTTTAATCACGCCCGACTCGCAGAAATCATCCGGCGCATTTATCCGTGCCGAGAATGCGAGAAGGATCGCACAACCGAGGCGAGTTCATTTGTGCGAAGGATTCTTTCGTAGGATCATCGCGACGCTTGAGGACGGCGCATTCCGGTGCGCCGGTCGCCGCAGCCCCACGCTCGGGCGCGCAAATGGATGCGGAGCGGTGCGCCCGCGCGAAACCCGCTCCGCCGAAAGCGCCCCCGAAGCAGGGACTCGGAGCGGGGCACCGAAGCAGGGCCTGGAAGCGGGCCTCGGGGCGGGGATCCGCCGGCAGGCTCCCACTCCTTCCACCGGAGGACACCGCCCTGCGATGATCACAAGGAGATCCGGCAGCACATCAGCGAATCGAGGAGCCTCCTTGTCGTACGACGTCGGCGCGGTGCGCGCACAGTTCCCCGCCCTGCGGTCCGGCACGGCGCACTTCGACGGGCCGGGCGGCACCCAGACTCCGGCCTCCGTCATCGCCGCGATCGGCGAGGCGATGAGCGGGCCCCTGTCGATCCGGGGCGCCGCCCTGCCCGGAGAGGTGAACGCGGAGCAGATCGTCCGCGGTTTCCGGCAGGCCATGGCGGACCTGCTGGGCGCGGACCCGGGCGGGATCGTGTACGGCCGAAGCGCCACCCAGCTCACGTACGACTTCTCGCGCACCCTCTCCAGGACCTGGCGCCCGGGGGACGAGGTGGTGGTCAGCCGACTGGACCACGATGCCAACATCCGGCCGTGGGTGCACGCGGCCGAGCGGGCGGGGGCGGTCGTGCGGTGGGCCGACTTCGATCCGTCGACCGGCGAGCTGTCCCCCGGGACCGTCGGCGCACAGATCACCGGTCGGACCCGGCTGGTCGCGGTGACCGGCGCGTCCAACCTCATCGGTACCCGGCCCGACGTCCCGGCCATCGCCGAACTCGCCCACCGGGCCGGCGCACTGCTATACGTGGACGGGGTCCATCTGACGGCCCACCACCCGGTGGACGTGGAGCGGCTCGGGGCGGACTTCTTCGTCTGCTCCCCGTACAAGTTCTTCGGGCCCCATCACGGGGTGCTCGCCGCCCGTCCCGAACTGCTCGACACCCTCCACCCGGACAAGCTGGCGCCTTCCACCGACGACGTGCCGGAACGCTTCGAACTCGGCACGCTCCCCTACGAGTCGATGGCGGGCACCCGGGCGGCGGTGGACTTCCTGGCGGGGCTGGGCACCGGCGCGGGCGGCCGGCGGGAGCGGCTGCGGTCGGCGTACGCGGCGATCGGCGCCCACGAGACGGAGTTGCGGGAGAGCATCGAGAAGGCGGTGCGCGAACTGGGCGGTGTGACGGTCCACTCCCGTGCCGCCGTACGCACACCCACCCTGCTGCTCACCTTCGAGGGCCGGGACGCGTCGGACGCCTACCGCTCCCTCGCCCGCTCCGGGGTGCACGCGCCCGCCGGCTCCTTCTACGCCCTGGAGGCCTCCCGGCACCTGGGGCTCGGCGACGGCGGTGGCCTGCGCGTCGGGCTCTGCGCGTACAACGACGCGGACGACGTGGAGCGCCTCCTGACGGGATTGTCGGACTGGCTGCGGTGACGCCGGGGACCGCGACGGCGGTGACGCCGGGCACCGCGACCGCGCCCGCGGTGACGCCGCCAACCGCGGCCGCGGCCACCGACCGGTGTGGCGGCCGTGGTCACCGCGCACCGAGTGTGGCCAGTGCGTCCACCGCGTCGGCGAGCCCGTGCGGGTGGCGGGTCCCCGGGGGCTGCCGCCCGGCCCAGCCCGGCCCGACGGTGAAGACGACGGGCCGCCTGCGCGCACCCCGTACGCCCCACTCGACCGCCCCCACCCGGGCCGCGAGCGCGTGGCTCGCCGTGTCGCGCGACTGCGCCCAGAGCACCACCGCGTCGGGTCCGGTGCGACGGACCGCCTCCTCCAGGGCCTCGACGGGCAGGGCGGCGCCGAACATACGGACCGGCAGACCGTGCTGGGTGAGCGTGGCGGCCAGTGCCTCCAGGGCCAGTGTGTGGGTCTCTCCGGGTGCGCAGGCCAGCAGCGAGAGGCCCGCGCCGGGCACGGGAGGCCGGGCGGCCGAGACGCCGCGCAGCGCGCCCGAGACGTGCCAGGACAGCAGGTGCTCGACCTCGATGTACCGCTCCCCCGCGCTCTCCCACCTGCGTCCCACCGCGTGCAGCGCCGGCACCATCACCTCGTCCCAGGCGGCCGGCAGCCCGTAGCGGTCGAGCACCTCCGTGAGCAGTTCCTCCATGACCGGCGCGTCCAGGCGGAGCGCCGCCCGTGCGAGGCCGCGGCACTCCCGGCGGGCGCTGCCGAGCGGAGGCTCCCCGAGGCCCCGGGAGGTGCGCCCCGGTTCCGGCGCGGCCGTGGCGCGGGGTCCGGCCAGGACGGCGCGAGCGGCCTCGGCAGGCGGCAGGCCCGCGCTCGTCAGGCGGCACATGTTCCGCAGAGCGGCGATGTCGGCCCCGGTCCAGCGACGGTGCCGCCCGTCCTCCCGTGCGGCCGGGCCGATGCCGTAGCGGCGGTCCCACGAGCGCAGTGTCGTCGGCGCGACCCCCAGGAGACGGGCCACCGCACCCGTGGTCAGGCCCCCGTCGGCCGCCGCTCCCGGGGACCGGCCGCCGGTGCGGGGGCCCGAAGGGCCCATCGCCGAGTCCGCCGCGGGTTCCATCACCGGGTCCATCACGGAGTTCTTCACCGGGTCCACGAATCCCACCATACGATGCAAAACCGATGCATGTTGCCCGGTCCGCCCGCACGCGGTTCGCTGGAGGCACCGGGGCCATGCTCGATGCCCTCGTCCCCCACCCACACCCACACCGCCCCGGCCCGGCCGCGGCAGGACGGACAGGAGACGGCCATGAGACTGAGCGAAGAACTCCCCGTCGATCACCGGCTGGCGAAGGTGTACCGGATCGGCGCGGGCCTCTGCGGCGCCATCCTGCTGGTCTTCGGCATCCTCGGCTTCACGAGTCGGCTGAGCTTCTTCGACACCAGCGGCGAACACATCGCCGGGATGTCGACCAACGGGCTGCTGAGCCTGATCTCGGTGGTCGTCGGCGTGCTGCTGATCGCCGGGGCCGCCGTGGGCGGAAACGTCGCGTCCACCCTGAACATGACGATCGGCACGCTCTTCCTGCTCAGTGGCTTCGGCCACCTCTTCATCCTGGACCGGGGCGCGAACATCCTGGACTTCGGCATGCCGAACGTCGTCTTCAGCTTCGTGATGGGGCTGCTGATCCTCACGTTCGGCATGTACGGACGCGTGACGGGCGGTCTGCCGCACGACAATCCGTACTGGCGCAGCCGCCACCCGGAGCAGGCGGACCGCGAGGCCGCCGCCGCTCGCAGGAGTGCGGCGGCGGGCGGACAGCTCGGGCGGAGTGGCACTCAGACCTTGCGGTAGCGGGCGTTGAACCAGGAGAAGACGCCGAAGGCGATCAGCCCGACGGCGATGGCCACCAGGAGCCACGGGCCGACGGGGGTGTCGGTGAACGAGCGCAGGGTGTCGTCCATGCCCTTGGACTGGTCCGGCTGGTGCTTGACCGCCGCCGCCACCGCGAATCCGCCCGCCGTGGCGAACACGATGCCGCGCGCCGTACCGCCGAAGACGCCGGTGAAGTCGACCGCCTGGCGGACCCGCTTGGACATCTCGGACAGCTTCAGGTGCTTGTGGTACTTCCGCAGGAGGGCTCGGACCGCGATCCAGAGACCGGCGCAGGCCACGCCCACGCCCGCGATCCCGACGATCCACTGGCCTCCGGGCCAGGCGAGCGCCTTGGCGGTGATGTCCTTGGACTGCTGGTCCGACGATCCGCCCCCGCTGCCCGAGTCACCGGCGGCGAAGGACAGCACGGAGTAGGCGACGAACCCGTAGAAGACGGCACGGCCCGCCGCCATGGCCCGCTTGGTGGCCTTGCGGCTGTCGGGGCCCACCCCGCCGAACAGGGCCTCGGAAAGGCGCCAGAGCGCCATCCCCACCAGGGCGATGCCCAGCACCCACAGCAGGATCTTCCCGAAGGGCTTCTCGGCTATCTCTCCGATCGCGCCGCCCCGGTCGGCCTGCTTCCCACCGCCTCCGGACAGCGCGACCTGCAGGGCGAGGGCGCCCACCAGAACGTAGATCACCCCACGGGCCACGAAGCCCGCGCGGGCTCCCGCCTCCATCGCGGTGCTGTTCGCGGCTCTTCTCGCCTGGCCGCGTCCCTGCGCTGTTACTGAACGGGTATTCATGCATCCCGGTTGCCCCGGTCCGGCGGATCAATGTCATGAGCGCGGCGGAGGGTGGTTTTCGACGCAGAAACGACGCGGCGAGCGGTCCGGGCGGAGGCGCGTCAGCGTGGGAGAGAAGGAGAAGACCCACCCCCGCCGGCCGGAGGAGACATCATGACGATCACCCGTCTGCAGCGCACCGCGGCGGCTGCCGCGGCACTGGCCCTTCCCGCCTCTCTGGCGTTCCTCGCTCCGCAGGCCCAGGCCGAGACACCTGCCGAACCGTACGGTCCCGCCTGTTCCTCCGTGCCGAAGGAGGGCGCGGGCAGCCTGGAGGGCATGGCGAAGGACCCGGTCGCCACCGCCGCGTCCAACAACCCCGAACTCTCCACCCTCGTCAGCGCGGTGAAGAAGGCAGGTCTGGTCGACACGCTCAACAACGCGAAGAACATCACGGTGTTCGCGCCGACCAACGCCGCCTTCGAGAAGATCCCGCAGGCCGATCTGGACGCTCTCCTCAACAACAAGGCCGAACTCACCAAGGTGCTGACGTACCACGTGGTGGGCGAGAAGGTCACGACCCAGCAGATGGAGAACGGCACCTTCAAGACACTGGAGGGCAGCAACCTCACGACGAAGGGCTCGGGCACCGAGTTCACGGTGAACGACTCCTCGAAGATCGTCTGCGGCAACGTGCCGACGGCCAACGCGACGGTGAACCTGGTCGACACCGTGCTCATGCCGCCGTCGTAGCGACGGTCGCACCGCCGCCTCCGCGCACAGCGGATCCCGTGCCCGGACCGCGCGACGGTCCGGGCACGGCACGACGGTCCGGGGGCGGCCCCGGCGCGTCCGTTCTATACGCTGAGGGCGTGACCAGCGCCGACGACCGACCGACCCGCAGCGGCGCCTCGGAACGCGAGGCGCCGCTCGCGGACCTCCAGGCGTTCGCGGTCGAGCTCCGCCGGATGAACGGCGAGATCAACCGGATGACCCACGGTTTCGCGGCGCACCAGCAGCTGCACCCCACGGACGTGAGCGCGCTCGCGGCCATTCTCGACGCGCCCTCACCCCTCACTCCGGGGGCGCTGCGCGAACATCTGGGCCTCACCTCCGGCGCGGTGACCGCCTGCCTGGACCGGCTGGAGCGGGCGGGCCATGTCCGCCGGGCCCGGGAGAGCACCGACCGACGGGTGGTGCACGTGTACTACGAGGCGAGCGCCCGGACGGCCGCCCGCGACTACTTCATGCCGCTCGCCGAGGCCACGGCACGGGCCAGGGCACGCTTCAGCGAGACGGAGCTGAGCACCGTCCTGCGCTTCCTCGCCGCCATGAACGAGGAGCTGGGCGAGGTTCCCCCGGCGCGTCGCTGAGCATGTCCCCGGCCGTGTGCCTCCATGAGAGGACGGCATGCCGCTGAATCCACCCCCTGCGGTAGCCCGCGCGAGCGGTCCCGTAATGTATTTCAACGATTGAGATTGTTCACCACTGAGATATCTCCACCCCCGGGAGAGACATGTCCACCCCTGCACGGTCGATCCGCTGGCTGATCCCCGTCGTGCTGCTGATCGCGTGGCTCGGCATCGGCGGCGGGCTCGGCCCGTACGCCGGGAAACTCGGCGAGGTCGCCACCAACGACCAGGCCGCCTTCCTGCCCCAGAACGCCGAGTCCACCCGAGTCATCGACGCGCAGAAGGCGTTCCAGCAGAACGAGACCCTGCCGGCCATCGTCGTCTGGACGTCGGCGGAGCAGGACGCGCCGGTGACCGACGAGCAGCGGGAGGCCGCCACCGGTGCCCTCGCCTCGCTCGCCGGGAGCGACGGCGTCGTCGGTACGCCTTCCCCCGCACTGCCCTCGAAGGACGGCCTCGCGCTCCAGGGCATCGTGCAGTTGAGCCCCTCTCTCGGGGACGAACTGCCGACGGTGCTGGAGAGGATCGATGAGGCGGGTGCGTCCGTGCCCGGCGCGACGGTCCAGCTGGCGGGGCCGGCGGCGAGCCAGGCCGACCTGTCCGACGCCTTCGCGGGCATCGACGGGCTGCTGCTCGGAGTCGCCCTGATCACGGTGCTCGTCATCCTGCTGCTGGTCTACCGCAGTGTGCTGCTGCCCTTCGTCATCATCCTGGGCGCCGTGTTCGCCCTGGCCCTGTCCTGTGCGATCGTCTACGTCCTCGCCGACCACGACATCGTGCGCGTGGACGGTCAGGTGCAGGGCATCCTGTCGATCCTGGTGATCGGCGCGGCGACGGACTACGCCCTGCTGCTCACCGCCCGGTTCCGGGAGGAACTCGCCGTCCACGGCGACCGGTTCACCGCGATGCGCGTCGCGCTGCGCGAGTCCTTCGGCCCGATCACGGCCAGCGCCGCGACGGTGGCCGCGGGGCTGCTCGCCCTGCTGCTCAGCGACCTCACCAACAACCGGGCCCTCGGACCGGTGGGCGCGATCGGCATCGTCTGCTCGGTCCTCAGCGCCCTCACCTTCCTGCCCGCCGCCCTGGTGCTGCTCGGCCGGAAGGCCTATTGGCCGGCGAAGCCCAAGCCCGCCGACGACAAGGTGTCCGGCGGCCACGGCATCTGGCACAAGGTCGCGGCTCTCGTCGACCGGGCGCCCCGCAAGGTGTGGGCGATCACCCTGGCGGCCCTGATCGCCTGTGCCGCGTTCGCCCCCACGCTCACCTCCAAGGGGGTTCCGCTCGACGAGATCTTCGTCAACGACGCCCCGTCCGTGGCCGCCCAGGAGACGCTGAGCGAGCACTTCCCCGGCGGTTCGGGCAATCCCGCGGTGATCATCGCCGCGGCGGACCGCCTGCCCGAGGTCACCGAGGCCGCCGAGCGCACCGAGGGAGTGGCCTCGGTCGCACCGGTGAGCGCGGGCGGGCGGCCGGGCGGCGAACCCCTCGTCGTCGACGGCAGGGTCCGCGTCGACGCGACCCTCAAGGACGCGGCCGACAGCGACGGAGCCAAGGAGGCGGTGGCCACGCTGCGCACCGCGGTCCACGCCGTGCCCGGTTCGGACGCCCTCGTCGGCGGCTACACCGCCCAGCAGTACGACACCCAGCGGACGGCGGAGGACGACCGCATGCTGATCGTGCCGGTGGTGCTGGCGATCATCCTGGTGATCCTGGTCTTCCTCCTGCGCTCACTGCTGATGCCGGTGCTGCTCGTGGCGACCGTGGCGCTGAACTTCCTCGCCACGCTGGGCATCTCCTCGCTGGTCTTCACCCATGTGTTCGGCTTCAGCGGCACGGATTCGTCGGTGCCGCTGTACGGGTTCGTGTTCCTGGTCGCCCTGGGCGTCGACTACAACATCTTCCTGATGTCCCGGGTCCGGGAGGAGTCGCTGCGCCACGGCACCAGGGAGGGCATCCTGCGCGGGCTCACCACGACCGGCGGGGTCATCACGTCGGCGGGCGTCGTCCTGGCGGCCACCTTCGCCGCGCTGGGCGTGATCCCGCTGGCGTTCCTGCTCCAGATCGCGTTCATCGTGGCCTTCGGCGTCCTGCTGGACACGCTGGTCGTCCGGTCGCTCCTCGTCCCGGCCCTGGTGCGGGACATCGGGCCGAAGGCGTGGTGGCCGGGCGCCCTGAGCCGGGAAGGGGCGGACGGTCAGCGCGGCACGGCCGTGGAAGCCGGGTCCGGGTCCGGGTCCGCGTCCCGGTAGGCGGCCAGGGCCCAGATGACGAAGATGTCCAGGGCGATGACGATCACCGACCAAAGGGGCGCGTACGGCAGGAAGAGGAAGTGCGCGAAGACGCTCAGGGAGGCGAAGAGGATGCCGGCCACCCGCGCCCAGCCCGCCCCCTTGAGCAGCGCGGCCCCGGTGACGGCCACGCAGACGCCGAGCACCAGGTGGATCCAGCCCCAGCCGGTGAGGCTGATCCGGTAGAGGTACTCGCCGACGTCGCCGTAGACGTCCCCGTCGGCGAGGGCCGCGACGCCCTCCAGGGCCGCCACCACGCCCTGGCAGACCATCAGGATCCCGGCGAAGAGCACACCGCCGGTCACCCAGAGGCTGTCCGGATCGGGCACCGGTGCGGGGCCGGCCGGGCCGTCGGCGCGCTGCCACGGCGCGTCCCCCTGCCCGGGTCCGGTCCGGGGCGCCTGCCCGAGGCCGGCCGGTGGGGGCGGGGTGTCGGGGCCGGACGGGTCGGCGGCACGGGAGGGGTCCTCGCTCATCGGGACTCCTCCCGCAGCCCGTCGGAGGAGAGGGCCTCGCTCATCAGGACTCCTCCTGCGGCCGGTCGGACTGCGCCTTCGTCCGCTTGCCGACGACCGCGGCCGCGGCGACCGCACTGCCCGCGAAGGCCAGCGCGACCATCCAGGCACGGTCGAAGACATGGCAGGTGGCGTGGTCCACGGAGTAGCGCCCGGGACCGGTCAGCCCGATGGCCGCCGCGGTGAAGCCGAGGAACGCCGGGTACTCGTAGCCGCCGCCCTGGGCGAAGAAGCCCGCCGGGGCGTGCACGGCCACCGCCCCGGCCATCGCGCCGGCGGCCGCCGCGCCCGCCGCCGGGGTGGCGAGGCCCAGGGCCAGCAGGACGCCGCCGCCCGCCTCGCCGAGCCCGGCGGCCACGGCGCTGTGCTTGGGCGGGTGGAATCCCATCGCCTCCATCGCGGCCGTGGTGCCCTGGATGCCTCCGCCGCCGAACCAGCCCGCCAGCTTCTGGCTACCGTGGGCGGCGAGCACCGCGCCGGTGCCGACGCGCAGGGCGAGCAGACCGAGATCACGCCGGTTGACGCAGACCATGAGGACTCCCGGGGTGAGGGGTTTCGGGTACGGACCCACTCTCGTCCGCGGGTGGCGGTCGGGCGCGGCCGAGTACGCCGTCCGTGGCACGGGCCGGGCGCCCCAAGGGAGGGGTGCGACACAGATCATTGTGCAACTTGTTGCATAAGCGCTCGGCGGTGGTCTACAACTGACCCGACGACCCTGTGCGGAGGAGACCCCATGAGCCTGTACCCGACCCTGCTGAGCCCCTTGGACCTCGGGTTCACGACCCTGCCCAACCGGGTGCTCATGGGATCGATGCACATCGGACTGGAGGAGGCCGAACGCGGCTTCGAGCGGATGGCCGCGTTCTACGCCGAGCGCGCCCGGGGCGGCGTCGGCCTCATGGTCACCGGCGGCATCGCCCCCAGCGAGCGGGCCTGTTCCTTTCCCGGCGGGGCCAAGATGACGACCGAGGCGGAGGCGGAGCAGCACCGGGAGATCACCTCGGCGGTGCACGCGGCGGGCGGCCGGATCGCCATGCAGATCCTGCACTTCGGGCGGTACGCGCACCACCCCGACCTGGTGGCGCCGAGCGCGCTCAAGGCCCCGATCAGCGGTTTCACCCCGAACGCGCTCACCGACGACCAGGTCGAGGAGACCATCGAGGAGTTCGTGCGCGCGGCCGGTCTCGCCCGCCTCGCGGGCTACGACGGCGTCGAGATCATGGGCTCCGAGGGCTATCTGATCAACGAGTTCATCGTCTCCGCGACCAATCACCGCACCGACCGCTGGGGCGGTAGCTACGAGAACCGCATGCGCCTGCCCGTCGAGATCGTGCGCCGGGTCCGCGAGCGGGTCGGCGACGACTTCATCCTGATCTACCGGCTCTCCATGCTGGACCTGGTGCCGGGCGGCTCGACGCTGGAGGAGGTCGTGACGCTGGCGAAGGAGATCGAGGCGGCGGGCGCGACGATCATCAACACCGGCATCGGCTGGCACGAGGCGCGGATCCCGACCATCGCCACCTCCGTGCCGCGCGGCGCGTTCAGCTGGGTCACCGAGAAGGTGCGCGGCGCGGTCTCCGTACCGCTGGTGACGAGCAACCGCATCAACACCCCCGAGGTCGCCGAGGAGATCCTCGCCTCCGGCCGGGCGGACCTGGTGTCGATGGCCCGCCCGTTCCTGGCCGACCCGGAGTTCGTCGCGAAGGCGGCGGCGGGCCGGGCGGACGCCATCAACACCTGCATCGGCTGCAACCAGGCCTGCCTGGACCACATCTTCAGCCTCCGGATCACCTCCTGTCTGGTCAATCCGCGCGCCTGCCACGAGACCGAGCTGGTCCTGAGCCCGACCCGGACCCGTAAGCGCGTCGCCGTGGTCGGCGCCGGCCCGGCGGGGCTCGCGTGCTCCGTGACGGCGGCCGAGCGGGGGCACGCGGTGACCCTGTTCGACACGGCGGACGAGATCGGCGGGCAGCTGAACGTGGCGCGCCGGGTGCCGGGCAAGGAGGAGTTCGACGAGACGCTGCGCTACTTCCGTACGCGGCTGGCCGAGCTGGACGTCGAGGTCCGCCTGTCCACCCGGGCCGACACCGGGACCCTGGACGGTTACGACGAGATCGTGCTCGCCACCGGCGTCGAGCCGCGCACCCCGGCGATCCCCGGCACGGACCACCCGAACGTCGTCAGCTATCTGGACGTGCTGCGCGACGGGGCGCCGGTCGGCGACCGGGTCGCGATCGTCGGCGCGGGCGGCATCGGCTTCGACGTCGCGGAGTTCCTGACCGACGGCGGTGACGGTGCGAGCCTGGACGCGGACACGTTCTTCCGCCAGTGGGGCGTCGACACCTCCTACGCGGAGCGCGGCGGGCTGCGCACGCCCGAGCGCCCCAGGTCGCCGCGCACGGTCCACCTGGTCCAGCGCAGGACCACCAAGGTCGGCGCGGGGCTCGGCAAGACGACGGGGTGGATCCACCGCACCGAACTGCGCCACCGGGGCGTCGAGATGATCGCCGGAGCCTCCTACGACCTCATCGACGACGAGGGCCTCCACCTCACCGTGGACGGCGAGCGCCGGGTGCTGCCGGTCGACACGGTGGTGCTGTGCGCGGGCCAGGAACCGCGCCGCGAGCTGTACGAGGAGCTGCGCGCGGGAGCCGTCCCGGTCCATCTGATCGGCGGCGCGGACGTGGCGGCCGAGCTGGACGCGAAGCGGGCCATCCGCCAGGGCACGGAGCTGGCCGCCGCGCTGTGAGCGACCGGGGTCCGGGGCGCCCGGGGTCCCGGACCCCGGCGAAAGGCCAGGCGCGCCCCGGTCTCCGTACGTCCTTAGGATGCACCCCATGTCACTGCCGCACGCCATTCTGACCGCTCTGCTGGAGAAGCCGTCCTCGGGTCTGGAACTGACCCGCAGGTTCGACCGGTCGATCGGCTACTTCTGGTCGTCGACCCACCAGCAGATCTATCGCGAGCTGGGAAAACTGGAGCAGGCCGGGCGGATCAGGGCGCTGCCCGCGGCGGTGCCGGCCCGGGGGCAGAAGAAGGAGTACGAGGTGCTGCCCGCGGGCCGCGAGGAACTGGCGGCGTGGGTGGCCCTCCCCGAGGATCCCCGGCCGGTCCGCGACCCGCTCCTGCTGCGGATGCGGGCGGCGGCAGTGGTCGGCGCGGATGGCATGGGCGCGGAACTGCGCCGCCATCTCGCGCTGCACGAAAGCCAGTTGGCTGAGTATCGGGAGATCGAGCGGCGGAACTTCACTCCAGCGCCGACGACCGACGAGGACCGGCTGCGGTATCTGGTGCTGCGCGGCGGCATCGACCTGGAGACGTTCTGGATCAGCTGGCTGACCCGGGCCATCGCCGACCTCGACGGCTGATCGGCCGAGCCGGACGGCCCGGTCGCCCCCGCTCCGCAGGGCGGCCCGGCCGACCGCTTCCGCTCCGCCGGCGGTCAGCCGCTCGCGTGCGCCGGGACCGACGCGGGGACGGGTGCGGGTTCCGGGACGCCCGCCGGGGGTGCGGGGTCCGCGCGCCGGGGGCTGCCGATGACGACCCGGGAGGGAACCCGGTCTCCCGGCACGGGAACCCCGGGCGGGGCGGCCGGGTCCGTGTTCCGCGCCTGGGCCCGGCTGAGGAGGATCACCCCGCGCACGGCCGCCGCCGCACCGAGGAGGGCGAGCACCAGGCTGACCGGCCCGCCCTGGAGACGCTCGCCGAGCAGGGCCAGGCCGATCGCGGCGGCGGCGACCGGGTTGGCGAGGGTGACCACGGCGAGCGGTGCGCCGAGCCCGCCCCGGTACGCGGTCTGGGACAGCAGCAGGCCGCCCATCGCGAAGGCGGAGACGAGCAGCGCCACCGTGAGCAGCCGCCAGCTGAACAGCGGGCCGCCGGAGTGGTCGGTGACCGCGACGGTGAGGGTCTGGGTGAGCGCGGACGCGACCCCGGAGGTGATCCCGGAGGCCGCCGCGTGCCGCAGCCCCGGGCGGGCCCCGGGCCTGCCGAGGCCGGCGACGACCGCCATGGTCGCCGCGCCCACGCCCAGCGCCTCGGGAAGGCTGAGGGTCTCGTGGGGCGCGGAGCCGCCCGCGGTCAGGAGCAGCGCGCCGAGGCCGAGCAGGGTCAGGGCCGTGCCGCGCCACTCGGCGCGGCCGACCCGGCGCCCGGCGGCGCGCGCCCCGAGCGGGACGGCGACGACGAGGGTGAGCGCGCCCAGTGGCTGGACGAGGGTGAGCGGGCCGTAGTTGAGCGCGGCGACGTGCAGCAGCGCTCCCCCGGCGTTGAGGCCGACCGCCGACCACCAGGCGCCACGGCCCAGCAGGCGCAGGACTCCGGTGGACGGGTCGGTGCGGCCGGCGAGCCGGGACTGCGCCACGGCGGCGGCCGCGTAGGCGCCGGCCGAGACGAGGGAGAGCGCGACGGCGAGCAGCGTGGCGTTCATCGCACCGCTCCGGCCCGGGCGGGCGCCCGTGATCCGGCATCCGCGCCGGTGGTGGCGGGCCCGGAGGCCCCGAAGGACGGCGGCACACCGGCCGCCGCGAAGCTCCCGGGCCCGGTGACGGACCCGGCGGACCCCGCCGGGACGGCCGAAGCGACGTCCCTGGGCCTCGCGCCACCCGCGTACGCCGGTACGGCAGACCCGTCGTCGCTCCCCCACCCCAGCGGCCGGGCGGGATCGGTCCGGGCGGACAGCGGCAGCCGGAAGACGGCGAGGGCGACGGCGAGCATCGCCGCGACGACGATCGCGTCGAGCCAGTAGTGGTTGGCCGTGCCCACGACGACGAGCAGCGTCAGCGCCGGGTGCAGCAGCCACAGCAGGCGCCACCGGGAACGGGTGGCGAGGATCAGCCCGACCGCGACCATCACGGCCCATCCGACGTGCAGCGAGGGCATCGCGGCGAACTGGTTCGCCATCGTGTCGGTCGCGGGCGTCTGTCCGTACACCGTCGGGCCGTAGAGCTGGCCGGTGTCGACGAGTCCGGCGACCGGCAGCATCCGGGGCGGGGCCAGCGGGAACAGCAGGTGCAGGGCCAGGGCGGCGGCGGTGAGCGCGGCGAGCACGCGGCGCGACCGGACGTAGTGGCGGGGCCGGCGCCAGTAGAGCCAGACCAGGAAGAGGGCCGTGGCCGGGAAGTGCACGGCGGCGTAGTAGGTGTTCGCCGCGTGGATCAGGGGCTGGCTGTGCAGCAGCAGCCCCTGGACCGCGCCCTCGCCGGGAAGGTGCAGGGCGCGTTCGAGGTCCCAGACGTTCCCCGCGTTGCGGAACGCCTCCTCGACATGACCGTTGGCGGCGCGGCGGCCGAACTTGTAGGCCAGGAAGAGTCCGGCCACGAGAAGGAACTCGCGGACGAGGGGCGGTCGGGCACGTATGTCCGGCTCCTGGTCCGTGGGCTCGGTGCGGGCGTAGGTCACCCGGTGCCCCCTTGGATGCGAAGCGGTGCAGGGACGGCCCGGTCAGATCCACGCCGTATCGATACGCCAGTGTACCGATACGGCGACGTATCGGTACACGCGCGTATCGGTACACTGGCGTATCGAGAACCTCACCGCACCGCCGCAGGAGGTACAGCCCATGCCGTCGCCCGATTCCGCGCAGGAGTCAGCCCTCACGTCCCGCCGGTCGAAAATCACACCGGAGCGGGCGCAGGAGCTCTACGCGGCGGTGCTGGAGCTGCTGCGGGAGAGCGGTTACGAATCGCTGACCATGGAGGGCGTCGCCTCCCGCACCCGGTGCGGGAAGTCGACGCTGTACCGGCAGTGGGGCTCCAAGCCGGAGCTGGTCGTGGCCGCGCTGCACGGCACCCGGCGGATGCGGCTCCCGAACATCGACACCGGGACGCTGGCCGGGGACCTACTGGAGGCCGCGCGGACGATCGGCGAGGCCTCGGGGAGCGACACGCCGCTGATGCACGCCCTCAGCCACGCCGCGCTCCAGAGCCCGGAGCTGCTGTGCGCGCTGCGCGAGGCGCTGATCCTGCCGGAGATCGCGGCGATCGACACGATGGTCCGGCGGGGCCAGGAGCGCGGCGAGATCGCGGCGGACCTCCCGGGGGCGGAGTTCGTCGCGGCCCAGCTGCTCGGCGTGATGCGCGCCCGGCCACTGCTGGAGGGGCGTTACGCCGACGCGGCCTATCTGACCCGGTTCGTCGAGATGGCGATCCTCCCGAGCCTCGGACTCACGGCGGGAGCGCCGGAGTCCTGACAGACGTGGACCGCCCGCCCCAGCGGATGGGCGGCGGCCCACCCGCGCCGCACCGTGGGGACGGGGGCGGCGCACCGCCCGGCCGGCCGGTGACCTCTGCGGAGGCCACCGGCCGCCCGTGTGTCCGGACCTCCGTCCGCGCGCCCGCCCCTCACGGTCCGCCCCCCTTCTCCACGGCCCACCCCCTGGTCGATCTAACAAGCGCTTGGTAGATTTCGACGGGCGGGCACGGGGGCGCGCCCCGGCGAAGCTCCGGAAGCAGGGCGAAGGGCGGACCATGGACCAGTCCCACGCGATGGACCTCACCGGGCGGGCGGTCCTGGTCACCGGCGGCACCAGGGGCCTCGGGGCCGCGCTGGCGAGAGCCTTCCTCGCGAGCGGCGCGGACGTCATGATCTGCGGGCGCGGCACCCCGGACGCACCGCCGTCGACGGGCGGGCGCGCCGCCTCGTTCCGGGCCGCGGACCTGCGGGATCCCGCGGCGGCGGCGGATCTCGTCCGTGCGACCGCCGAGCGGTTCGGCCGGCTGGACGTGCTCGTGAACAACGCGGGCGGCTCCCCGGACGCCGACGCGGCGACCGTTTCGCCGCGCTTCGTCGAGAAGGTGGTCGCGCTCAACCTCCTCGCGCCCTTCTACACGGCCCAGGCGGCGAACCTGGTGATGCGGGAGCAGCCGGACGGCGGGTGCGTGATCAACATCGGCAGCGTCTCCGCCCACGACCCGCAACCGGGCACCGCCGCCTACACCGCGGCCAAGGCGGGACTCTTGGGGCTGACCCGGGCGCTGGCCCTCGAATGGGCGCCGCGGGTCCGGGTCAACCACATCACCGCGGGCCCCATCCGCACCGAGAACGCCACCGCGCTGTACGGCGACGACGACGGGGCCGCGGTGGCGGAGACCGTCCCGATGGGGCGACTGGCGGAACCGGACGACGTGGCACGGGCCTGCCTCTGGCTGGCCTGCGGCCTCTCCTCGTACGTCAACGGCGCCGACCTCGCCGTGCACGGGGGCGGCGGGATCCCGGCCAGGCATGCGACCCGCCGGACCCGAGCCCCCTTTTCGTCACCTTGACTCTATTGGCCCCGATCCCTTATCGTCGCAATGACGAGATCCAAGGGGGTTCCCATCATGGCCGACATCACCCGGCGCTTCGGCTGGCGCCATCTGCGCTCCGCGCCCACCGCCCACATCCGCCACCACAAGCGCGGCCGGCTCGCCCACGACGGCCAGGGGCTCAGCTTCTGGTACCGGTCGCTGTCGGCGGCGCTCTCCGAAGTGCCGGTCGACGACCGGGAGCTGGCCATGGCGTTCCACGCCCGTACGGCCGACTTCCAGGACGTCACCGTCCAGGCCACCGTCACCTACCGGATCAGCGATCCGGCCGAGGCGGCGAACCGGCTCGACTTCTCCGTGGACCCGGACACCGGGAGCTGGCGCGGCGCGCCGCTGGAACAGATCGCCACCCTCCTCACCGAGACCGCGCAGCAGCACACACTGGACGTGCTGGCCCGCACCCCGCTCGCGGCGGCCCTGGTCGACGGCGTCGCGTCCGTACGCGAACGGGTCGCCACCGGTCTCACCGCCGAGCCCCGCCTCCCGGCCACCGGCATCGACGTGGTGGCCGTGCGCGTCGTCGCGATCCGCCCCGAGGCCGAGGTCGAGCGTGCCCTGCGCACCCCGGCCCGCGAGCAGATCCAGCAGGAGGCGGACCGGGCCACCTACGAACGCCGGGCCGTGGCCGTCGAGCGCGAACGCGCCATCGCCGAGAACGAGCTGGCCAGCCAGATCGAACTGGCCCGCCGCGAGGAGCAGTTGGTCGAGCAGCGCGGCACGAACGCCCGCCGCGAGGCCGAGGAGAAGGCCGCGGCCGACGGCGTACGGACCGAGGCGGAGGCGGCCCGCACGGTGCGGCTGGCCCGCGCGGAGGCCGAGGCGGCGCGCGGGACGGGCGCGGCGCGGGCCGAGGCCCAGGCCGCCTGGCTGCGGGTGCACGGCGAGGCCGATCCGGCCACGCTGCACGCCCTGGCGGCGACCCGGCTCGCGGAGAACCTGCCGCGCGTCGAGAGCATCACCCTCTCCCCCGACGTCCTCACCGGCCTGCTCGCCAGGCTCGGCCGCCCCGAGGGCGGGGCGGGCGCGTGAGCCTGGCGCCCCGGGCGGTGCTCGTCCACCGGCGGACGGAGTACGAGGAACTGCTCGCCCGGCACGGGACGCACGGACAGGCCGCGTTCTTCCTGTCCAGCCGGGGTCGCTCGATCGACGAGGTGGCCCGCCGGCACGAGGACACCCGGCAGGCGCTGCGGGAGGTGGCGGCGGCGGTGCCGCTCACCTGGCGCAGCTCCCGGGTGGAGCGGGCGGACCTGGACCGCTTCCTGTTCGCCCCGGAGGACGTGGTGGTCGTGGTCGGTCAGGACGGGCTGGTCGCCAACACCGCGAAGTACCTGTCCGGGCAGCCGGTGGTGGGCATCGACACCGACCCGGGGCGCAACCCCGGCGTCCTGGTCCGTCACCGTCACGCCGACGCGGCAGGGCTGCTGCGCGCCGCGACCGCCGCGGGAGGGAGTGCCGAGGAGCTGACGATGGTCGAGGCCGTGGCCGACGACACGCAGCGACTCGTCGCCCTGAACGAGATCTACCTCGGGCCGCCCGGCCACCAGACGGCCCGCTACCGCCTGGGCCCCGACGGCGAGAGCGACCCGGGCGAGGCCCAGGCCTCCTCCGGGGTGCTGGTCGGCACCGGCACGGGCGCCACCGGCTGGCTGCGTTCGCTGTGGCTGGAGCGCGGCGGCGCCCTGCCGCTGCCCGCGCCGTGCGACCCGCGCCTCCTGTGGTTCGTCCGCGAGGCCTGGCCCTCCCCGGCCACCGGGACGTCCAGGGTGGCGGGCGACCTGGGGCGCGGGCAGGGGCTGCGGCTGACCGTGGAGTCGGACCGGGTCGTGGTCTTCGGGGACGGGATGGAGTCCGACGCCCTGGAGCTGACCTGGGGTCAGAGCGTACGGCTCGGCATCGCGCAGAGGTCGCTGCGCCTGGTGACGTGAGCACGCCCGTCCCACCGCACCGGCCCACGGCCACCGCGGGCGCCCCGGCGGCTTCGCTACGGTGGTCCGCACCCGGCACCGGAGAGCGGAGAACCAGCACCATGTCAGCCGAACCTGTCACCGAGCCCGCCCGCAACACCCGTCCGCCCACGGCGCAGGCGGCCCTCGGGGTCGGCGTGATCGTCGAGGACGGCCGGGGCCGCGTGCTGCTGGGCCGGCACCACAGCGGCACGTGGGAGCTGCCGGGCGGGAAGGTCGACGCGACGCACGAGTCGATCGCCGCGGCGGCCGCCCGGGAGCTGCGCGAGGAGACGGGCCTGGTGGTCGACGAGAGGGCCGTGGACGTCGTCGCGATGGTCCACGACGTGATCGGCGGGATCAACCGCGTCAGCATGGCGGCCGTCGTCCGGCTCGCCTCCGGCGTCCCCGAGGTGACCGAACCGCACCTGATCAGCGCCTGGCGGTGGACCGCGCCCGAGGAACTGCCGGCCCCGCTGTTCGACCCGTCGGCACAGATCCTCGCGGCGTGGCGACCGGAACTGGGCATCACCCACCCGCCCGCGCACATGCTGCGGATCGCCCCGGACGGGAACCGCGCCTGACGGACCGCCCCCGCGCCGGCACGCGCCTCCCTCACACGTACGGATGCGGACCAATCGGACCCAATGTATGAATGAGGGACCATCCGTGCGATAGGGAGTAGGCCCATGGACGACTACCCGCTCCTGGAAGTCTTTCTGACCATGCTGTACCTGTTCCTCTGGGTCATGTGGTTCTTCCTGCTGTTCAAGGTCGTCACCGACCTGTTCCGGGACCACTCGCTGAACGGCTGGGCCAAGGCGGGCTGGCTGGTCCTCGTCATCCTGCTGCCGTACCTGGGCGTACTGATCTACCTGATCGTCCGCGGTCGCAGCATGCACGAACGCGACGAGAAGCTGGCCAAGGACTCGGAGGCCGCGTTCCGCAACTACGTGCGCGAGGCCGCGGCGAGCCAGGGCGGATCCGGTGGCAGCGACCACGTGAAGGATCTGGCGAAACTCGCCGAACTCAGGGACAAGGGCGCGCTCAACCCCGAGGAGTACGAGCGGGCGAAGGCGAAGCTGCTCGCCTGAGGCCCTGCTCCGGCCCTCCCTCTCGCCTTTCAGCCTCGGACGAGGGCGAGGGTGAGGGCCGGAGTGCTGCTCGGGTGTTCTATCGTGGGGTGACCTTCGAGGAAGAGCAGGCGCACATGAGGCGAGCGACGACCCCCGCGGCGGCCACCGTCGCGCAGCGCGGTCTGCTCGTGCTCCTGGTGGCCGTGGTCGGCCTGCTCTGTCTGCTCGGCCGCCCCTCGTCGCAGGACGCGCCCCCTTCCGACCGGACGTCCGTGTCGCAGGCGGCCGCGGCTACCGCCCTCCAGCCCTCGGCCGACGAGGGTTCCACTCCGTGCGGCAAGAAACTGGTGGTCGCCGAGGACGTCGCGCCGCGCTCCGACGCTGCCGCGGGGTCCCTCCCGGCGGCCGGTTCGCAGCAGTGGACGGACGGCCCCGTGCCGACGGCCGGCTCGGGCGCCTCGTTCTGCCGCGGCGGCCCCGCGCCACCTCATCCCGTCACCACGTTCTCCATTCTGCGGATGTAGGCCGGCCCCAGGGCTGTCCGACCACTCCCGCCTGCCTCAGGGACGCCCTGCGGGCGACGACGGGACCGGTCGGACAGGCCCTGGCGGTCGCGTCCTTGATCTCTTCCCTTCCGGAAACGGAGACTTCCGCATGTCCTCTTCCCGGCGTTCCTTGAGCCGGGCGGGTGAGGCGCTGCGCGCGTGGCGGACCAGGCAGTGGCTGGTGGCGGGGCTCGGCGCCCTGGCCACGGCCGTCGCCGTCGGCGTGCCCACCGATGTGGTGCCCACCCCCCTGTTCGGCCGCTCGGTCCCGGTGCAGTGGTGGAACTATCCCGCCCTCGCCCTCACCGCTGTCCTGGCCGGCCTCGTGCTGAGCACGTACGTCCGCCCGCCGGCCCCGGCCCCGGCCCCGACCGCTTCCCCGGCCCTGCCCCCGGCCACGCAACCTCCCGGGACCGTCCGGGACGGCCGTATGGGGGCCGTCGGCGGTGTGCTGTCGTTCTTCGCCGTGGGCTGCCCCGTGTGCAACAAGCTCGTGCTCGTCCTCCTCGGGTCGTCCGGTGCGCTGAGCTACTGGGCGCCCCTGCAGCCGCTGATCGCCGTCGCCTCCGTCGCCCTGCTCGCGGAAGCGGCGCTGCGCCGCCTCTCCGCCCAGAGCCGGTGCGCGGTCACGGCCTCCGCCTGACCTCCGCGGCCGGCTCCCTCTCCCTTCCTCGCCCGTCTCATCACCACCAGAGGCATTCCATGACCGCATCACCGACCGCATCACCCTCCTCGCCCTCCCGCCGCACCCGCCTCGCCCGCCTCGCCCGCCGCACCCGCCGAAAGACCTA
Organism: Streptomyces sp. NBC_01116; assembly: GCF_041435495.1. NCBI lineage: Bacteria > Bacillati > Actinomycetota > Actinomycetes > Kitasatosporales > Streptomycetaceae > Streptomyces > Streptomyces sp. NBC_01116. The sequence continues at coordinate 7,776,077 of NZ_CP108644.1, read as the reverse complement.
CGCGGCCGGAGCACTCCTTCTGGCCGCCGTGGCCACCGCGGCCTTCGCGCTGACGCTCGACGGCTCCGACGACGACCGCGATCCCGGCGCGCGGGGAGACACCTCGGTGGAGTCCGCCGCCGTACCCGGCCCCGCACCGGCCGACGAGAGCCTGCTCGCGCTCGCCCGACGGGACGCGTCCGACGCGCTCGCGGTCGGCCGGGCCGACGCGCCGGTGGTGATGATCGAGTACTCGGACTTCCAGTGCCCCTTCTGCGGCCGGTTCGCCCGCGAGACCAAGCCCGAACTGCTGCGCCACTACGTCGACAAGGGCATCCTGCGCATCGAGTGGCGCAACTTCCCCGTCTTCGGCGAGGAGTCCCGGCAGGCGGCGCTGGCCGGATGGGCCGCCGGCCGCCAGAAGAAGTTCTGGGAGTTCCACGACGTGGTCTACGCCGAGCCCCGGGAGCGTAACTCCGGCGAGTTCAGCGCTGACCGGCTGGCCGCCATGGCACGCGAGGCCGGAGTCCCGGACCTCGCGAAGTTCCGCTCGGACATGGCGTCCGACCAGGCGCGCGAAGCCGTCGAGAAGGACCAGGACGAAGGATTCGGCCTGGGCGTCAGCAGCACGCCCGCCTTCCTCGTGAACGGCAAGCCCATTCTGGGAGCCCAGCCGACGGACACCTTCAAGGACGCCGTCGAGGCGGCGGCGCGATGAGCGACGTCGGCCTGGCCATGGCGTTCCTCGGCGGGCTGCTGGCCCTGCTCAGCCCGTGCAGCGCACTGCTGCTGCCGGCGTTCTTCGCCTACTCGTTCACCAGCCGTACGCGGCTGGTGGCGAGGACCGGCGTGTTCTACGCCGGCCTGTGCACGACGCTGGTCCCTCTCGGGGTGGCCGGTTCGTTCGCCAGCCGCCTCTTCTACGGGCACCGCGACGTGCTGGTCGCGGTGGGCGGGTGGACGCTGATCGTACTCGGCGTCGCGCAGGTCGCCGGCTTCGGGTTCGGCTCCCGGCGGCTGGCGCGGGCGGCGGGGAAGCGGCGCTCGGGCTCGTCCCTGTCCGTGTTCGCGCTGGGGGCGGTGTACGGGCTGGCGGGTTTCTGCGCGGGGCCGATCCTCGGCGGCATCCTGACCGTCGCGGCCGTGGACGGCGACCCCGTGCACGGCGGCGTGCTGCTCGCGGTGTACGCCCTCGGCATGGCGGTCCCCGTGTTCGCGCTGGCCCTGTTGTGGGACCGATTCGACCTCGGGCGCAGGCGTTGGCCGCGGGGCCGGGTGTTCAGGGCGGGCCCGCTGTCGCTGCACAGCACGACGACCGTGGGCGGAGCCCTGTTCGTGGTCCTCGGGGTGGTCTTCCTGGCGTTCGACGGCACGTCGGCGCTGCCCTCGCTGCTGAGCACCGAGACCGAGTTCGCGTGGGAGGAACGCCTGTCCGCGCTCGGCGGGACGGTCTCCGACCGCCTGCTGCTGCTGGTGCTGGCCGGGGTGGCCGCCCTCGTCGCGGCCGTCGTGCTGGTACGCGGCACGTCGCGTCGGCGGGATGCGGAGGAGCAGGAGGAACATGAGGAGGCGGTGCCGCCCGATCCGGAGCCGACGGCGACCCGCTGACGGTGACGGGACCGCACACAGAAGGAGAGGGCGCGGTGCCTGCAAGAACACCTGCGTCGAGAGCCCGCGAAAGCCTGAGAAGGGGAGAGTTCGCCCATCATGGAGATCATGGAGACGCACCGCGACCTGTTGGCCCGCCTGCTGCCCGATGACAAGGAGGACGAACTCGCGCTCCATCAGGGACAGTTCCACCACGTGGTCGTCGGCTCGGAGCGCGTGGTGTGCTTCGCCCGCACCGAGGCCGCCGCGGCGCGGCTGCCCGCGCGGGCAGCCGTCCTGCACGCCCTCGCCGGGCTCGACCTCGGCTTCCGCACTCCGCGCCCGCTCGCCCGGGGCGGTGACCCTGACGCGGACGAACCGCCCCACCTGGTGCTGAGCCGGATCCCCGGGGCGCCCTTGGAGGACGATGCGCTGGAGCGCCCCGAGGTCGCCGAGGCGGCGGCCGAACAGTACGCCGGACTCCTCTCCGGGCTCATCGCCGCGGGCACGGACGAGAGCGTCCGGGCCGCGCTGCCGGCGGCACCGGAGAACCAGTGGCAGACCTTCGCGGCGGATGTGCGCGCCGAGCTGTTCCCGCTGATGTCCGACCACGGCCGCGAGCGCGCCGGGCGTGAACTCGCCGCGCTCGACGGCCTTCCCCCGCTCACCTCCGCAGTGGTGCACGGCGACCTCGGCGGCGAGAACGTCCTGTGGGAGCTCTCCGACGGTGTGCCGCGCGTCAGCGGCGTCATCGACTGGGACGAGGTCGCTCTGGGCGACCCCGCCGAGGATCTGGCGGCCGTAGAAGCCAGCTACGGGGAGGAGTTGCTGAACCGGGTGCTGACGCTCGGCGGTTGGAACGACGGTCCGACGGCCCGGCGGATCACCGCGATCCGCGGCACCTTCGCCCTCCAGCAGGCCCTCTACGCCCAGCGTGACGGCGACGAGGAGGAGTTGACGGACGGCCTCGTCGGCTACCGGTAGATCCGGCTCTCCGGGGACCACCTCTTCCCGGACAGGGTGGACAACGGATCGTGGAAGGGGCGGCGCGGAGTGACGTAACCGAGCGGACAGCCCATGATCGCGTACCGGAGCTCCTGCGCCTCGTGAGCCGGCTCATCGAGGGGTGAAGGTGACCGGGAGGGCCCGGGGGCCGCGGAACGTCGGGGCGTAGTCCCAGTCGACCTCGGCGCTCGGGAGCTCCAGGGTCAGGTCCGGCAGGCGGCCGAACAACGTGGTGATCGCGATCTCCGTCTCCAGCCTCACCAGATGGCTGCCCAGGCAGGTGTGCGCGCCGTGGCCGAACGCCAGGTGCGGGCGGGCGTCACGGGTGAGGTCCAGGGCGCCGGGGTCGGGGAACCGGTTCGGGTCGCGGTTCGCCGCCGCCAGCGACAGGAGCACCACGTCGCCCTCTTCCACGCGGGCGTCCGCGATCGTCATGTCCTCGCGTGCGTACCGGTACTCCGCCACGTGCGACGGCGAGTCCAGGCGCAGCAGCTCGTTGATCGCCCGGGACCAGTCGAGGTCGCCGCCGAGCAGGGCGGCTCGCCGGCCGGGGTCGCCGAGCAGGTGCAGGGCGGTGGTGCCGAGGAACTGGATCGTGGTGATGTGACCGGCGCCGATCAGCGTCATGACCATCACCTCCAGCTCGTCGCCGGTCAGCGCGCCCGACTCGATCAACCGGGTCGGCAGGTCGTCCCCCGGGTGCGTCCGCTTGTAGGCCACCAGCCTGCGGACGTAACCCAGCACCTCGGCCAGTTTCGCCTCGTCACGCGGCTGCTGGAACTTCGCGCGGTACCACATGTCCAGCACGTCGGCGGCGGGCGCCCGCTCGGCTTCCGGGACGCCGAGCAGGTCGTGCATGACGGCGACCGGGACCTCCCGGGTGTATTCGGCGACGAGGTCCGCGCGCCCCCGCCCGGCGAACGACTCGACGGCGCGGGCGCAGGTCCGGGCGGTGCGGTCGCGCAGGCGGGACACCGCGGCGGGGGTGAACGCCGCGGCGACGAGCCGGCGCAGCCGGGTGTGTCCGGGATCGTCCAGGTTGGACAGACCGGGCGGACGCGGGTCGGGGCCGACCGGGGCGCGGCTGCCCAGGCGGCGGTCCGCGAGGCAGGCGCGGACGTCGTCGTACCGGGTCACCAGCCACATCCGGCCCGGGACGTGCGGGCCGTCGACCGGGCAGACCGGGTCGTGCTCGCGCAGCCAGGCGTAGCCCGGGTACGGGTCGGCGGTCACGATGGCCGGCCGGCGATCAGCAGCTTCTCCAGCGGGGACGCGGCGAGCGGCACGACCCGCGACTCGGTGAGCCCGGCCTCGCCCAGCCAGGCCGCGAGGTCGGTGTAGCGGTGCACGCCGCCGGCGTGGCCCTGCCACAGGGTCAGGTCGAACATGCCGAGGAACCCGGTCGCGGCCGGGCCCAGCCCGGCCGGCGGTTCCCGGTCGTGGTCGAGGATGGCGATGCTTCCCGTGGGGGACAGCGATCGCGCCGCTCGCCGGAACAGCTCGCGGCACTCCTCGGGGCGGTGGCCGTGCAGGACGTTGAACAGCAGCACCAGGTCGTGCCCGGAGCCCAGGTCGTCGGTGAGGTAGTCGCCCGCCCGCACCGTGACCCGGTCCGGCGGGGCGTCCTCACGGAGGGCGGTGATCGTCTCGGGCAGGTCGAAGACGGTGACCCGCACCTCCGGGCGACGGCGGCACAGTTCGACGGTGTGGTCGCCGTGGCCGCCTCCGATGTCCAGGACGGTCGCCGCGGGAGGCAGCGCGGCGGCGATGTCGTCGGCCAGGTCCGCGGCGGCGCCGGCGAGCATCCGGCGCAGCCGGGCCGCGGTGGCGGGGCGCTCGCGCAGCCAGGTGTAGAAGCCGCGGCGGGGCGTGCCGGTACGGATGGTGTCCTCGATGTCGGCCCAGTGCTCGAACAGGACCTCGTGCCAGAACAGTTCGGCGTCCACCGGGCCGGGCGGCGCGGCGGTCGTGACCCCGTCCTCGTCGTGCCGCAGGTAGCCGAAGGTCACCAGGACGTTCACCAGGCTGCGCACCCCCGCCGGGTCACCGCCGATCGTGGTGGCCAGCTCCTCGACGGAGCGCGGGCCGGCTTCCAGCGCGGTGAACACCCCGAGCCGGACACCGGCGATCATGGCCCGGTACCCGGCCGCGCCGAGCCGGTCCAGTACCGGAGCCGGGACACCGGAGAGTTCTTGGGGCAAGGGCAAGGGCATGGTCATCCACTTCCGGTAAGCGCGCCGGCACCGGTGAGGAAGTCCAGGTGCCTGCGCAGCATGCGCTCGTCGGCCGGGGGGAACCCCACCCCCGCCCCGGCCGCGGCGGCCCAGGTGCGGGAGCAGTCGAACCGCGGGTGCGGGCGGGGGCGTTCGGGCAGGGAGAAGGCGAGCGGGGCGAAGGGCCCGGCCGGGTCGGCGAGCATCCGCTCCCGCCATCGGTGGTACGGGACCACCTCGGTCGGGTGACCGGCCGAGGTGAGGGCGGCGGCGAGCGCGGCACGGGTGAGGCCGCCGTCGCCGTGGTAGTGGTGGTCCCGGCCGAGGTGGTTCGGGGCCGGTGAACCGAGGTCGTCCGGGGCGTGCGAACCGAGGTGGTTCGGGGCCTGGGAGAGGGCGACGATCGCGGCGGCCACCGTGTCCACCGGCACCATGTCCAGCACCTCGGCGGTGTCCGGGACGGCGCCGGCGGCGACGCATCCGGTGAGCCAGCGGCTGAACGCGGAGCGCGGGTCGGCGGCTCCGGTGGCGGTGTCGCCGACGATGGCGGCGATGCGGTGGATCGAGACGGGCAGGCCGTGACCGCGGGCGGCGACGGCCATGGCGTCGGCCGCCCATTTGCTGAGGTCGTAGCCGCTGGTGAGGCCGGTCGGGTCGGTGGGGACGTCGGCCTCGGTGACGACGCGTCCGTCGTAGGCGTCACCGAGGAAGACGCCCAGGGTGGAGATCAGGTGCAGCGGGGCGCCGCTGTCGCCGGCCAGGCACAGGATCGCGGCGGTCGCGTCGACGTGGGCGGGTCTGAGCGCATCGTAGGACGCGGCGAAGTGCGGAACGGCGGCGTTGTGGTAGATCGCGTCCACGGTCCTGAGGGTGTCGTGATCCTCCGCGGACAGACCGAGGCCGGGTGCGGACAGGTCGCCCGGGACCGGGACCACGCGGTCGGTGACCGGCAGCCGGTCGATCGAGCCCTGGCGGACGAGGCAGTGGATCCGGGCGTCGGTCCGGGCCAGGAGCTGGTCGAGGAGGTGACGGCCGAGGAAGCCGGTGGCGCCGGTGAGCAGGATCCTGCGCGGGGCGCCGACCGGGGGGACGCCGGGTGCGCGGACGGTGCGGAGCCGCATTCCGGGTGGGGGGACGGCGTCGGCCCGCAACCGGTCGACCGTCGGCAGGCCGGCCGGGGCGCCGTCGTCGATGGCTGCCGCGAACGCCGCCACGGTGGATGCGGTGAACAGGGTGCGCATCGACACCGTGACACCGAGGCCGTCGCGGACGGCGGCGAGGACGTGGGCGGCGATGAGGGAGTGTCCGCCGATGGCGAAGAAGTCCGCGGTGCGGTCGATGTCGGACCGGTCGAGAACGGCGGCCCAGATGGCGGCGACGGCTCGCTCGGTGGCGGTCCGGGGCGGATCCGCCGGAACGGAGTGGGTGGTGGAGGTGGTGGGAGGTTCGGGGAGGGCGGTGGTGTCGACCTTGCCGGAGCTCCGGGTGGGCAGGGCGTCGAGGACGACCACGGTGTCCGGCACGAGATGCGCGGGCAGGCGGTCGGCGCAGAAGGCGCGCAGGCCGGGACCGTCCGGGACGGCGACCCGCGATCCAGGGGTGGCCGCCGGGGCGCCGACGTAGCCGATGAGGCGGTCGCCCCTGGCCACCACCGCGGCCTCCGCGACGGCCGGGTGGGCGGCGAGCACGGCCGCCACCTCCCCCGGCTCCACCCGGTTGCCGCGGATCTTGACCTGGTCGTCGGCCCGGCCGACGAACTCCAGCGTGCCGTGCCGGTTCAGCCTGGCGAGGTCGCCGGTCCGGTACATGCGGGCGCCGGGACGGTCGCCGTACGGGTCGGCGAGGAACGCCCCGGCGGTCGCGGCCGGGTTTCCCCGGTACCCCCGGGCGGGCGCCGTCCCTCCGATGTAGACCTCACCGACCACGCCGACGGGCACCCGGCGCAGAGCCCGGTCGAGGAGGCGGACGCGGACGTTCCGCAACGGGCGGCCGATCGGCAGTCGCGTGGATTGCTCGCGGCCGTCGACGGTGCGATGGCTGGTCGCGCAGACGGTGGCTTCCGTCGGGCCGTAGTGGTTGTGGAGGGGGATGCCGTGCTTCGCCCACGCGCGGACGGCCGCCGCCGGGACGATGTCGCCGCCGACCATCATGAGCTCCAACGGGAGGCGTTTCCCGGCGAGATCGGCCACCCAGCGCTGCCAGAGGGGAGCCGCCGTGTCCACCGCGGAGAGGCGGTGCTCGACGCAGAGATCGAGGAGGTCCGGTCCGGTGAGGCCGCCCGGGTCGGGGTGGATGACCAGGGTGGCTCCGGCCGCGAGGACCGGGAAGATGTCGCCGAACGCGGCGTCGAAGTGCGGGGGCGGGACCATGAGGAGGCGGTGCGCGGCGGTGAGGCCGTGTTCGGCGATGAACGCGGTGGTGAGGTTGAGGAGCGTGTCGTGCTGCACCTCGACGCCCTTGGGTTCGCCGGTGGAACCGGAGGTGTGGACGACGTAGGCGAGCTGGGACGGGTGGACGGGCGTTGGTTCGTGGTGGCCGGTGGCGGGGAGGGCGTCGCGGGTCAGGACGGTCCTCGCACCGGCGGCGGTGATCAGGGCCTGTTGGCGGGAGGGCGGCTGGGCGGGGTCGATGGGAACGAAGCATCCGCCCGCCTTGAGCACACCGAGGATCGCGACGATCGCGTCGGCTCCGGACGGGATGGCGATCGCGACCGGGTCCTCGCTCCGGATGCCGGCCTCGCGCAGATGGTGGGCGACGGCCGAGGATCTGCGGTCCAGGTCGCGGTAGGTGAGAGGGGCGGCGGCCAGGTCGAGGACGGCTGTGGCGTCAGGGGTCCGGGCGGTGTGGGCCGCGATCAGGTCCACGACGGTCGTGGCCGCCTGCCCGGTGGGGACGGCCGGGCCGGTGGACGGCGTGTCCGGTCCGCCGGGGGAGGCCGGCTCGGACCGGACGTCGAGGGCGGTGTGGACGGCGCTGTCGGCCGGGGACAACAGGTCCAGGTGTGACAGGGGAAGACCGGGGTGGCGGACCACGGCCGCCATGACCGCCAGCACCTGGTCGGCGATCCTGCTGATCGTGTCCGCCGCGTACCGGTCGGTGCGGTAGTCGATGAGGGCGGGCCAGTCGCCCTCGCGTTCCCTGATGTGGAGGGTGAGGTCGAAGCGGCTGGTGGCACGGTCGATCGGCAGCGGGGTGGTGGTCAGGCCGGTGAAGGCGACGGGGGCCGTCTCGCGGTTGAGCACCAGCATCGTCCGGAACAGGGGGTGGCCCTCCCTTGAGGTGGGGACCGCGGTGAGGATGTCGGCCAGGGAGATGTCGGCGTGGTCCACCGCGTCGGCCACCACCCCGGTGGCGTCGGCGAGCAGGTCGCGGGGGGTGGCTCGACGGTCCGTACGGAGGCGGAGCGGGAGGGTCGTGACGAACATGCCGATCACGTCGTCCCACCCGGCCGGGCGGGTGCTGACCGGGGCACCGACGACGAGGTCCACGCCGCCGTCCCGGGTGGAGGAGACGATGGCGAGGACGGCGAGGAGACCGGCGAAGGTGGTGGCCCGCTCGCCCCGGCACCAGGTGGCGAAGCGGCGGGCGAGGCCGGCCGGGACGGTGAACCGGTGAGTGGCACCGGGGGCGGGGCCGGGGGTGACACCGTGGGCGGCGCCCGCGCGGCGGGGGTGAGCCGGGCCAGGTCCGGACCCCGGGTGCTGTCCGGACTCGGCGTGCAGTCCGGACTCCGGGTCCGGTGCGGATTCCCTGTGCGGCGGTCCGCCCGGTGTGGGAGCCCCGGCCGTGCCGTACGGGTGGTCCGGCGAGGGGCCGGAGGCAGGCGGGGCGTCACGGAGTGCTTCGGCCCAGTATTCGGTGGTTCGTCGCCGGGGGCCCACGGCGGCCGGCGCGTGGACCGGTGGACCCGGTGCGCCGGTCCTCGTGCCGGGCGCGGTCCTCGGTCCCTGGATGTCCGTGGCACCGGGCAGGGGCGAGGAGGCCGGATCCGCGGTGGTCAGGGTCGTCAGCAGGATCGACATCGATGTGTCGTCGCAGATGATGTGGTGGGCGGTGATCGTCAGGAGGTGCGTCGTGGGGGCGGTTCTGATCAGGTGGGCCCGCACCAACGGGCGCCGGGTCAGATCGAAGGGGTGGTCGGCGTCCCGGGCGGCCAGGCGTTCGGCCTCCGGCCACGGGTCCGTGTGAGCGCTCAGGTCGGTGGTGCGCCAGGCCCTCGCCGGCCACGCGTCCGTCCAGGGCGCCACGCTCAGCCGCGGGGTGTCGTCATGGACGACGATCGCGGACCGCAGGACAGGATGGGCGGCCAGGGTGTGGGCGAACCTGGCCCGCAGGTCCGCCTCGTCGAGCGCACCCTCCAGCCGGACCGCGGCGTGCACGACGTAGGCGCCGTCGTCCTGGCCGGCCTGGTGGATGATCCACAGCCCGTGCTGCGGGCCGGACAGCGCTCCTGGTGGAGCGGGCACCGCCCCGGGGTCGTCCTGGTCGTCCGGAGTACCGGGATCGCCCGGGCCCGCATGGTCAGGAGTACGGGGATCGCCCCGGCCCGCGTCGACCGCGGCGGCCAGGGCGGCGACGGTGGGATGGGCGAACAGGGTTCTGATCGTCACCTCCACGCCGGCCGACGCCCCGATCCTGGCGACGGCCTTCACCGCCGCCAGGGAGTGTCCGCCGGACAGGAAGAAGTCGTCGTCGCGGTCGACCGGGCGGCCCAGCAGACCCGCGAAGACCTCCGCGACAGTGGTCTCCAGCCCCGGACGGGGAGCAGCGGCGGCGGCATCCACCACCGGTGGAGGCAGCGCGCGTACGTTCAGCTTTCCGGAGCCGGTCAACGGGAACGCGTCCACGGACACCATCACCGACGGCACCAGGTAGGCGGGGAGGACACGGCTCAGCCGCTCCCGCACCCCCGGCCAGCGGGCCCGCCCGGCGGCCGGGATCACGTAGGCCACCAAGCGGTCACCGTCACCGGTCACGCGGGCGTCGGCGACCTCCGGGTCCGCCCGCAGCGCCGCCTCCACCTCGGCCGGTTCCACCCGGTGGCCGCGCACCTTGAGCTGCGCGTCGACCCGTCCGACGAACTCCACGACACCGCCCGGGCGGCGCCGCGCCAGGTCGCCCGTCGCGTACATGCGCGCGCCGGGGACCGGTGAGAACGGGTCGGCGACGAACCTGGTCGCCGACCGGCCGGGCGCGCCGGGATAGCCGCGCGCCAGTGGGAAACCACCCAGGTAGACCTCGCCGACCACGTCGTCGTCGACCGGTCGCAGGCCCGCGTTCAGCAGGTGCACGGCCACGCCGTCGAGCGGGTCGCCGATGCCGAACCGGCCGCCTCGGCGCACCCGTTCGGCGGTCGACCAGATCGTCGTCTCGGTCGGGCCGTACGCGTTCCACAGCTCGGCCCCGCCCAGCGACCCGGCCAGCTCCGGCGTCAGCACCTCCCCGATCGACACCCGGACCCGCACGCACTCCGGCACGCCCCCGGCCGCCGCCAGCACCGCCCACACCGAGGGAGTGACCTGGACGACCGTGACCGCCTCGGCGCGCAGGCGCCGCGCCAGCGCGGGACCGTCCACCACGATCTCCGGGGGCACGGGTGCCACCCGGGCGCCCACCGTCAGCGGCGCCACCAGCTCCCACACCGAGATGTCGAACGCCGGGGAGGTCAGGGCCGCCACCACGTCCCCGGCGGCCAGCCCCACCAACGCCGTCGACCGGGCCAGCATCCCGGCCACCGCGCGGTGCGGCACGCCCACCGCCTTCGGGCGGCCGGTCGACCCGGACGTGTGGAACACGTACGCCAGTGACTCGGGGGCGATCGCGGGATCGACCCGCTCGAACTCCTCCGGCAGCTCCGGGATCCCGGTCAGCACGATGCGGGCGGCCCCGGTGACGGCCCGGCGCCTCGGCTCGGGCCACAGCGGCTCCACCGGCACGTACACCGCGCCCGCCCGCCAGATTCCGAGGATGGCCACCACCAGGTCCGGGCCACGCGGCAGGTCCACCGCGACCCACGCCTCCGGCCCGGCGCCCTCCGCCCGCAGCACCGAGGCCAGAGCAGCCGAACGGCGCTCCAGCTCGGCGTAGGACAGCTCCCCCACCGCGAGGCGGTCCGCACCGAACCGGATCATCTCCAGCACGGTCGACGGCGCCGGGGCACCGGCAGGACCGGCGACCGGCCCGGCCACCACCGAAGTCCCTGCCGTCAGCGCCGACAACCGGCGGTCGGGGTCGGCGCACGCACGGTCCAGCAAGGCCAGCAGCCGCGCGGCGACACCGTCGACCGTCGCCCCGTCGAACAGGTCCGTGTCGTGCTCGGTGACCACGGCCATCTCCGCGCCGCCGGACTCCACCATCACGGTGAGGTCGACGTCGGCCGTGCCCGTGTCCGGCAGCATCCGGTCGGCCCGTACTCCGGGGAGCGCCACCTCGGGTGGGTCCTGCATCACGAGGTGCGCCTGGCACAGCGGCGCGTGGCTCGGGTCGCGGGAGGCGCCGACCGCCTCGACGATCCGGTCGAACGGGACCGCCGCGCCGCCGAGTCCCGCCGCGACCGCGCGTCGGGCCCTGGCCACCAGCTCGCGGAACGTCGGATCGCCGCCGATCCCCACCCGCAGCGGCACCGGGTTCACGAACATCCCGACGACACCGGCGTACTCCGGCCCCGGCCGCCCGGACACCAGGGTGGCGACCACCACGTCGTCCTGACCCGCCGTCGTGCCCAACGTGGCGGCGTACGCGGCCTGCAGCACGACGAACGGGGTGGCGCGCGTGGCGCGGGCGAGCGCGTCGATCCGCGCGGTGAGCCCCTCGGGGACGGTGTGGCGGCGCAGTTCTCCCCGGAAGGCGCGCATCCGGGGGCGGGGCCGGTCGGTGGGCAGGGTGAGCAGGTCCGGCACACCGTCCAGATCGGACGCCCGGCGGGACGGGTCGTGGTCGATGACGCCCGGCGGCGCTCCGGGACCCGGCAGCGGCCTGGCCGGGTCGGCGTACAGGATGCTGATCTCCTCGCACAGCACCGACAGCGACCTGCCGTCGACGACCGCGTGATGCGTATTGATCACCAGGATGTGGTCGGTCGGCGTGATCCGGCCCAGACGGATCCGGAACAGCGGCCCGGTGCGCAGGTCGAACGGCTCCCGTGCGGCCCGCACGGCGAACGCCTCGGCGTCCGCGGCGGGCACCGTCAGCACCACGACATCCGCGGCGCCCACCGGCCCCACCCGTCCGGCCGGCTCTCCGTCGACCTCGTCGAACGTGGTGCGCAGCGCCGGGTGGCGGGCCACCACCAGATCCGCCGCACGCCGGAGCGCGTCCACCGACACGGGGCCGGCGAGCCGGAACACCGCCGGGTTGTTGTGCAGGGGTGCGCCATCGGCGAACGCCTCAAGGAACCACAGCCGTCGGGCCCCGGGCGGGAGCGGAGCCGTCATCGGTTGGCACCCCGGTCCCCGAACCGGCGCCGGTAGGCAGCCAGATGCTCCGGGTCCGCCCGCAGGAACGGCGCGTCGGCGGCCACCATGTGCCGCACCGCCAGCAACGGCAGCGGGCTGCGCATCGGCCGGAAGTCCGCGTTCCACAGGCCGGGCGCGGACGGCGGCCCCGGGTGGAACTCACCGATCATCAGGCCGCGTTCCACGAATCCGTGCTTCAACTCCCGCTGTGCGCGGTCGATCTCCCCGGGCGTGGCGTCCGGCAGCACCACCAGGACCGTCCGGTATCTGGCCCCCGGCCCCTCACGCGGCGGCAGGTCGGGGAACCAGTCGCGGTAGGCGGTCAGTACGGCCCACAGGTCCGGCCGTCCGGGGTGTACGGCGAGGAAGAGCCCGCCCCGTTCCAGCGAGACGGCCGTGTACGGGCAGACGTCGCCGCCCCTCCCCAGCTCGGGGTGGGGTCGGCACAGGTAGGACCGCGCCCACGCCAGCACCACAGCGGCGGCGGCCGGCAGGTCCGGGTGATCCGGCTCGAACAGCGTGACGTCGCCCGCCGGGTGCCTCAGCATCGCCCGCTCCGCTTCCGCCGCGCCGCGGCGAGCAACGTGAGCCCACCGAGCCCGCCGAGTCCGGCGAGTCCGCCGAGGAGGCGGTCCTGGCGGCGGGCCCGGGCGAGCGCGTCGCCGTACGGGAGGCTGCTGTGGCTGACCATCGCGTACAGCGTCCGCCACCCCGGTATCAGACGGGCGAGCACGAAGTCGATCCGCTTGCGGGCCAGGAACACCGGTGACCGCACCCGGTCGCGCAGCTCCACGAAGTTGCGCGCGGACAACTCGGCGAGCACGTCGGTGTGCGGACGGCGGCGGGCCTCGAACGCGGCGAGCGCGTCGCCCGGGGCGTGCTCGGCGAGACACGCGTCGAGCACCGCGCAGTCCTCGAACGCGGCGTTCATCCCCTGGCCGTAGAACGGGAACACGGCGTGCGCGGCGTCGCCGACGAGGACGACACGGTCGTGCTGCCACGGCGCGGTACGCACCGACACCAGGCTGCCCGGTTCGTGCGCGAGGAACTGCGTGACCAGGTCCGGCACCAGGTCGGCCAGGTCGCCGAACTCCTCGGCCAGGAACGCCCCGGCCCGCGCCGGGTCGCGCAGCCCGGAGAACCCGGTGGCGCCGTCGAACGGCAGGAACACCGTGCCGGTCAGCGAGCCGTCCGGGTTGGGGTGCGCCACCACCAGGCCCCGCCGGCTCGGCCACACGTGCAACGCCTCCGGTCGGTCGACGGCCGGGATGGTGAACTCCCGGTAGCCCCAGTCCAGGTGCGTCAGGTGGAACTCGGCGCGCACCCGGCGGTGCAGATGCGTACGCACGGTCGAGTACGCGCCGTCCGCGCCCACCACGAGATCCGCCCGGAACGTCCGGTCCGGGGTCCGCACCTCGGTACCGGCCAGGCCGGTGACGCGCTGCCCGAACCACAGCCGCACCCGGGGAGCCGATGCGGCGGCGTCGAGCAGGGCGATGTTGAGGTCGTGGCGGCGGACCGCGTGCAGCACCTCGGTGTCGTCCGCGCCGTAGGGCTGGTGGGTGACCCGGCCGCCGACGTGGACGGTCCGCCCGCGCATGGGAACCGCTTCGGCCAGGGCCTCCTCCAGGAGGCCGATGTCGCGCAACGCCGCCCGCCCGCGTTCGGACAGCCCGACACTGATCGACGCGGCTTCCGGGCCGCTCCTGCCGCGCGGGTCGCCGCGCCGCTCCACCACGTCCACCCGGTGGCCGCGGCGGGCCAGCCGGATCGCCAGCATGGTGCCGGCCATGCCCGCCCCGACGATGACGACGTTCATGTCCGGCCCCGGGCCGAGTCGACCGGGTCCGGCGCGTCGGCCGGGTCCGTCGGGCCGTTCGTGGACAGGGCTTCGGCGAGATCGGCGGGTGTGGAGGCGTCGAACACGCCGGCCACGGACGCGTCCACGGCCAGTTCGACCCGGATCCGGCTGACCAGCGCGGTGGCCGTGAGCGAGGTACCGCCGAGAGCGAAGAAGTCGTCGTCCGGCGCGACCGCGTCCACCGACAGCACCTCGGCGAACAACCGGGCCAGGTCATCGACGAGCGCGCCCGACGCCCGCGGCGCGGGGGCGGCGAACGCGGCCCGGTCCAGCTTCCCGTTGGGGGTGGACGGGAAGTGCCCGACCACCTCGATCAGGTCCGGGACGAGGTGGGCCGGCAGCCGCTCGGCGAGGTGCGCGCGCAGGTCCGGCACGCTCACCCCGCGCGGCAGCACGTAGCCCACCAGGTAGGCGCCGAGCGGACCGGAACGGGCGACGACCGCCGCCCGCGCCACCGCCGGGTGAGCGCCGAGCACGGCCTCCACCTCGGCCGGTTCGACCCGGTGGCCGCGGATCTTCACCTGGTCGTCGGCCCGGCCGAGGAACAGCAGTTCACCGCCCGGCAGCACGCGGACCAGGTCACCGGTGCGGAACATGCGCGACCCGGGCGGACCCCACGGGTCGGCGACGAACCGCTCCGCGGTCGGCCCGGGACGGCCCAGATAGCCGCGCGCGACCCCGGCGCCGCCGATGTACAGCTCGCCCTCGGCGGCCGGGGCGCACGTCTCGTCCAGCACCCGTAGGCCGGTGCCGGGGATCGCCGTCCCGATCGGCACCACCGGGCCGTCGGCGAGCGGCGCGCTCATGGTGGCGCACGCGGTCGTCTCGGTCGGGCCGTAGGCGTTGATCATCCGGCGGCCGGCGGACCACCGGGCGACGAGGTCCGGGCCCAGCGCCTCCCCCGCGACGATCAGGCAGGCGACCGAGGGCAGCGCCAGGTCCGGCTGGGCGGCGAGTGCGCTCGGTGGCATGCACACATGGGTGACGCCGTGCTCGGCGATGAACCGGGCGAACGGTTCGCCGGGCGGAAGGCCCTCGGGCGGCGCGAGAACGAGCGTGGCCCCGGTGAGCAGCGCCATGCACAGGTCGGCGACGGCCACGTCGAAGCCGACCGACGCGTACTGCAGCACCCGGGCGCCCGGTCGGACGTCGAAGCGTTCCCGTTGCGCCGCGACGAGATGAACGATCCCCGCATGGGGAACGACCACGCCCTTGGGCTTTCCGGTCGAGCCGGAGGTGTGGATGACGTAGGCGGCGCACGCCGGATCGGGTTCCGCCACCGGGGCGGGGGACGCCGTCGCGGCCTCCAGCGCCCGCAGCTCCCCCGCTGTCAGCACCAGGGCGGGGCAGGCGTCGGCGAGCACGGCGGCCACCCGGTCCCGCGGTTGGGCGGAGTCGACCGGCAGGTACGCGGCTCCGGCGGCGAGGACGGCGACGACGGCCACCACCATGTCCGCTCCGCGCGGGATCGCGACGGCCACGAGGTCGTCCGGCCCGATCCCGCGGTCCCGCAGCACTCCCGCCACCGCACGAGCGCGGGCGTCGAGTTCACCGTAGGAGAGCGTGCCGTCGGCGGCGACCACCGCGACCGCCTCCGGGGCCCGGGCGACCTGGCTCCGGAACATCCCCACCATCGTCCCGGCCGGAAAGGAATTCACCGTATCTATTCGCGCGTCCACTGCCGTTTCACACTCCGTGACCCACGGAAATCCATTGGAGGAACAAGGGAACTCTGTCTCATCCATCAGATCGATGTCAACGAGGGTGACGAGGTACTTACTCGGACGCTCACCCGATGCGCCGACCACCGGGCAATCATGAGAACTTACTAAGGGAAACTTTGTCTCGCCGGTCTGTTCGGTGCCATAACCTGGCCAGTATCTTGTAGCCGCTTCCCGAGATCTGATCGGTTACGCGCCGCCGAGCGCGACCACGTCGCGCCCGGAAATGGGTTGGCCCATCTGGAGGAGTTCGGATGAGCGGGACATCGCCGGGTACGCGACCGGGGGACACGCCACCGACGACGTTCGCGCCGGTCGACCAGCCGACCGACACATGTCTCGTGCCGGTCGACCAGTTGACCGAAACGTGTCTCGTGCGGGTCGCCGGCTCCTGTCCCGACCACGTCAGCACGCTCGCGCAGTGCCCGGACGCCCTCCCGCCGATCCTCGTGCACCGGCCGACCATGCGGGTGGTCGACGGCGAGCACCGCCTGCGTGCGGCCAGGCTGCGCGGGGACGCCACCATCGGTGCGCGGTTCGTCGACGGCACCGAGGAGGACGCGTTCGTCCTGGCCGTGAGCGCCAACGTGGGCCAGGGGTTGCCGCTGACGCTGGCCGACCGCACCGCGGCCGCCTCCCGGATCCTCTCGTCGCATCCGCACTTCTCGGACCGCCTGATC
Source organism: Streptomyces sp. NBC_01116 (assembly GCF_041435495.1). Classification (NCBI taxonomy): domain Bacteria; kingdom Bacillati; phylum Actinomycetota; class Actinomycetes; order Kitasatosporales; family Streptomycetaceae; genus Streptomyces; species Streptomyces sp. NBC_01116. Next base: position 7,759,577 of record NZ_CP108644.1, on the reverse strand, counting down.
GCGGCGACGGCCGGATTGTCCACCAAGACGGTGGCCGCGATCCGGCAGCGTACAACCGGGGAAACGACTCAGTTGCACACCCGCCTCGGCCGCGACGGGAAAGTGCGGCCACTCGACGCCTCGCACGGACGCATGACGGCGAGTCGGGCGATCTCGAACAATCCAGATCTTTCGTTGCGGGCGGTCGCCCGCATCGCCGGAATATCGGTCGGCACCGCCCGGGATGTCCGGGAAAGAATGCGCCGCGGCGAGAATCCCATTCCATCGCGGCATCGCCTTTCCGCCGAGCACCGCACGGAAAGCGAGCTACCGGAAAACAGCACACCGGGAAACGACGCACCGGGCGACGGCGTCGGCGGTGACCACGGTGCCAACGGCACGTCTCGCGCCGAACGGGAGCGGTTCCTGCTGTCGCTGCGCACCGATCCGTCGTTGCGGTTCTCCGAGATCGGCCGCGCGCTCCTGCGGCTGCTCGACGCCAACACCCTCGACGCCGCGCAGTGGGACCGCCTCGCCGCCGCCGTCCCCGAGCGCTGGTCACCGGTGGTCGCGGACCTCGCCAGGGACTGCGCGGCCGACTGGTCGGCCCTCGCCTGCCGGGTCCGCGACCAGGTCCGCGCCGGCGCGTGAGTCGGGCGCGCACGCCACGGCGATCGCCGCCACCGTCTGGACCACCGCGAAGAGCGCGACCACCGGAAGCAGCGACGACGAGCCGCCGGTGACCGCGACCGCGACGAGCGGCCAGAAGCTGGAGATGGTGACGCCCACCTGGTAGGTCACGGCGATGGCGGAGAACCGCACCATGGTCGGGAACAGGTCCACCAGGAACGCCGCCAGCCCACCGTAGATCGCGCCGTGTGCGATGGTCAGCGCGGGGACGAGCACCAGGGCGATCAGCGTCGGATCGCCCGAGGACAGCCAGGCGCCCGCCGGGACCATCGCCGCCACCGCGACCACGTAGCCGAAGATCATGACCTTCCGGCGGCCGAACCGGTCGGACAGCGCGCCGAACACGGGCAGTGTCACGCACTCCCCCAGGGCCGCGATCATCAGCCCGGTCAGCACGGCCGACCGCACCTCGGGGCCCGCCTTCGCCGCGTGCGCCACCAGGAACACGGTGAACATCGCGATCACCGACCCGGTGCCGAGCGAGGCGAGAATGCCGATCACCACGCGGCGCGGCCACTGCCGCAGCACCATGATCACCGGCACCCGGGCGGCGCGGTTCTCCGCCCGGCCGCGCACGAACTCCGGTGTCTCCTCGATCCCCAGCCGGACCCAGATGCCGATGCCGACCAGGACGACCGACCCCAGGAACGGCAGCCGCCACCCCCAGGTCAGGAAGTCCTCCTCGGGCAGCCCGGAGATCAGCACGAAGGTCAGGTTGCTGCCGAACAACGCCAGCGCGAAGCCCATCGCCGGCCAGCTGCTGAAGAAGCCCCTGCGTGTGGGCGGGCCGTGTTCGGTGCTGAGCAGCACCGCGCTCCCCCATTCGCCGCCGATGCCGATGCCCTGGGCGACGCGCAACGTCACCAGCAGGACCGGCGCGAGCACACCCGCCGTGTCGTAGGTGGGCAGCAGGCCGACGCCGAACGTGGCGATGCCCATGACGAGCAGCGTCCACACCATCATCGACTTGCGGCCCACCCGGTCGCCGAAGTGGCCGAACAGCAGGCCGCCCAGCGGGCGCGCGACGAACCCGGCCGCGTAGGTGGCGAACGACGCGAGCACACCGCCGGCGGCCGACGACCCCGGGAAGAACAGCGGGCCGAACACCAGCGCGGACGCCGTCGCGTACAGGTAGAAGTCGTACCACTCGATGGCGGTGCCGATCGTGCTCGCGATCAGCACCCGCCGGACCGAGCGGGGCTCCGAGGTCCCCCCTGGCTTCACGCGTCCTCGTCGGACACGAGGACCCGCCCGCCGAGCTCGTGGGGATCGGCGGCGAGGTCGTAGGCCCACACCTGGCGCCCGTCCGCCTCCCAGATCACCTTCCGCCCGTCCGCCCGCACCGCGTGCAGCGCCTTCAGGTCCGGGTACTCGTCCGAGGCGGCGGCCCGCTCCTGCGGGAAGTAGGTCTCCGCGTACGCCTCGCGGGACGCCCCGGTACCGTCCGCGAAGAACTCGGTCAGCGAGGCGCCGTCCGACGGCAGCGGGTCCAGCCCGAGATGGTCGAGCACCGTCGGCATGATGTCGACGAGCCGCACCTGGCTGTCCACGCTCGTCCCCACCGGCACCCCGGGCCCGCTGATGACCAGCGGCACATGCTGGGTCGCGTCGAACAGCAGGCAGCCGTGGCCCTCCTCGTACGGGTGGCCGAGGTCGCCGGCGTGGTCGTTGGGGTACCACCCGGCCAGGTCCTCGCCGTGATCGGAGAAGCACACCACCAGCGTCGACTCGATGTCGTGGCCCATCCCGGCGATGCGGCGCAGCAGGAGCTGGACGTAGTGGTCGGTGTAGGCGATCTCGCCTTCGTACGGGTTCGCCACCTCGACGCCGACGTCCTCCGGCGGCTCGTACGGCCAGTGCGCGTCGAAGAAGTGCGCGAACAGGAAGAACGGACGGTCGCCGTCCAGCGACCGGAGCCAGTGGGTGGCGCGTTCGACCACCAGCGGCGCGCGCTTGAGCGCCAGCCCGCGCAGCTTCACGTCGCCGACCGACAGCGGGTCCCGGCCGTCCGGCAGCAGCGGGATCTCGTCGTCGTAGAGGTCGAAGCCGCGGTCCATCCCGTACCACTGGTTCAGGCCGGGGCAGGACACCACCGCGCCGGTCGCGTACCCGGCCGCCGAGAGGCGCTCCGCCAGCGTCGGCACCCGCTGGTCCAGTGCTTCGCGGAACAGGTGCCTGACCCCGTGGCGGGGCGGCTGGAGCCCGGTGAACACCGTGGCGTGGCTGACCGGTGTCAGGGGGCACGACGAGATCGCCTGCGTGAAGCTGACCCCGCTCGCGCGCAGTCGCTCGATGCCCGGGTACTTCCCCGAATAGGCCACGTCGGCGCGCACGGTGTCCAGGGAGATGAACAGGATGTTCGGCTGTGTGGTCACCGGGATTCCTCGGCATTCCTCTGTCGACGCCAGCGGCCCCGAAGGCTAGCAACGGGCTTCCCGCGTACGACAACGACGAACTGCGCGGCCTGAACACCGGTGCTGAACAGCGCGCCCCGCTCCTACAGTTACGCGGCGGAGCCTCCACGACGTGAAGCGAGGGAGCATTCACATGGCGCGCAAGTTGTCCCTGGCCCTGGAGCTGTATGCCGACGCGAACGGCACCGTCGACCAGCGCTACATCGAGCAGATGCGCAACCAGGACGCCGAACCCGTGCCGGTCGATCCCGTGCTGCCGAGGTTCACCCTCGTCGTCGGGCCCTCGCCGTTCACTATGCCGCGCGGCTGGGAGTTCTTCCTCACCTCGCCCTACGAGGGCGCGACGTACATCTCGACCGTGCTCCACAACGCCGGCTATCCGGTGCGCATCGTCGACGTCCGCTTCACCCCGAACCCGCTGCAGGCGGCGTACGAGCAGATCATCGAAGGCACCGACGTGCTCGGCGTGTGCACGTTCGAGGACAACTTCCCGTTCTGCCGCGCCCTGATGGCGATGGTCCGCGCCTCGCACCCGGACATACCGATCATCTGCGGCGGCTCGCTGGTCACGTCCGTTCCGTCGATCTTCATGTCGGACACCGACTGCGACATCGCGGTGATCAGCGAGGGCGAGATCACCATCCTGGAGCTGATGGAGAGTTACACCCGCGGCTCGTGGCAGCGGGACCTCCCGACCGTCAAGGGCATCTGCTACCGGGACGAGAAGGGGAACGCGCGCCGCACGGCGGCGCGCGGCCAGATGATGGATCTCGACGCGCTGCCCAGGATGCGGCTCGACCTGTGGCCCCAGTCGCGGTCGCCGCTCGGCATGCAGCCGCAGGTGATCGCGTCCTACAGCCGCGGCTGCAAGATGGACTGCTCGTTCTGCTACCGCACCACCCCGCAGGTGCGGGCGAAGTCGCCGGAGAAGATGGACCGCGACCTCGACTGGCTGAAGACCCAGTACGGCGTGGAGTTCTGCTTCTTCGTCGACCTCACGTTCAGCTCGCACCGCGGCCAGACCATCGAGATGTGCGACGTGATCTCCCAGCACGATCTGCGGTGGACCTGTCTCACCCGGTGCGCCGACATGGACGTGCCGCGCATCGACGCGATGCGGGAGGCGGGTGCGGACATCATCCTGTACGGCGTCGAGTCGCTCGGCCGCGAGGTGTTGCGCGAGGCCCGCAAGGGCAGCAGCGAGAACCTGACCGTCCGCGCGATGCGCACCACGTTCGAGGGCGGCGTGCGGTTCGGCTCGCTGCTCATCGTCGGTCTGCCGAACGAGACCGAGGAGTCCCTCTCGGACATGGTGCGGTTCGCCGAGCAGTACAACCACGTGACCCGGGTGAAGTACCTGTCGGCCATGCCCGGCACGACGGTGTACCAGGACGCGGTGCGGAACAAGGTGATTCGCACCGAGATCGACCACCTGAACTGGCTGTCGGTCGAACAGGCGCTGCACGAGGACGAGTTCCTGAATGTGAGCGGACTGCCCGAGCAGGTCTGCCGGGACGCGTACAAGCGGGTGTACGACGCCTACCAGCCCGGCCCGGTGATGGACTTCCGGCACTGGCCGGAGCACTTCCAGTACTTCCACCCGCAGCCGGCCGACGGCACCGAGCGGTCGACGTCGTACGCCGGGACCGGCTGGCGTGCGGAGTGGAGCTCCGCCGCCGCGCCCCTGGTTCCCGGTTCCGAGCAGTACACCTTGGACAAGGTGGCCGACCCGGAGGTGGCCGCGGTCGGGAGCACGCTGATGGACTGCGGCGCGAAGAAGCTCGCGGTGGGGGGCTGACGGGTGTCCCGCCAGGACGGCCCGATCCTGATCATCGGGACCGAACGCTCCGGGTCGAACCTGCTGCGGCTGGTGCTCGACGCGCACGCGCGGATCGCGGTCCCGCACCCGCCGCACTTCATGCGGTACCTGTCCGGCATCCCGTACGACGGTGACGTCGACGCGATGGTGGGCGACGCGATGCGGTTGCTGCGCGACCACATCCACCCGTGGCCGCACGTGATCGACCGGGCCGCGGTGACCCGGGCGGCCGGCCCGTCGCTGTTCGGGGTGGTGTCGGCGATCTACGACCAGTACCGCGTCGCGGAGGGCGCGGCCCGGTGGGGGTGCAAGAGCACGTTCATGGTCGAGCACGTCGACGAGGTGCTCGACCAACTCCCCGACGCGCGGTTCCTGTGGCTGGTGCGCGATCCCCGCGATGTGGTCGCGTCGGCGAAGCGGGCCGTGTTCGGCCACTGCCACCCGTACCGCATGGCGCTGCGGTGGGCGGCCGAACAGGAGCTGGCCCGCGCGGCCCTGGAGCGGTGGGGGCCGTCGGTGGTGCACCTGGTGCGGTACGAGGACCTGGTGTCCGCGCCCGAACGGGAGATCCGGGCGATCTGCGACTTCGTCGGTGAGGCGTTCGAGCCGGCGATGCTGGCGCACCATCTCAGCGGCAACGCCCGGGTGACCGCGTCGCTGTCGGCGTCCTGGCGCACGGCGGGCGACCCGATCACCACGGCCCGGATCGGCGCCCACCGGCGGGGCCTGTCCGACCGGGAGCGGCGGCAGGTGGAGAGCGTGACCGCGCGGGCGATGGAGACGCTTCGCTACCCGTTCGACCGGGCCTCGCTGGACGAACCGGCTCCCGGCCCGCTCGGCGTCGCGCTGCGCGGGTTCGCGCTGCGGCTCGCGGTGGAGGCGCGATCGCTGCGCACGGACCGCAACCACTTCCGGCGGTGGCGGCGCGACGCCACCGTCCACCGACTGCGCCGCCGCGCGAAGCAGCGCCGCGCCCCGGTTCCGGCAGGAGAGAGCAGATGAACGAAACGGCACACGTCCGCACGCACTTCGCCGACCGTGCGGGCACCTACGACCGGTCCAGTTCGTGGTGCACCGACGGCGCGCTCGGCGAGCTGATGCTGTCCGCGGCCGCGCCCCGGCCGGGCGACGCGATCCTCGACGTGGCCTGCGGCACCGGACTGGTGTCGAGGCTGTTCGCCGGACGGGGGCGGCGGCTCGTCGGCGTGGACATCACGCCGGAGATGGCCGTGCGGGCGCGCGACGTACTGGACGAGCTGGTGATCGCCCCGGCGGAGGAACTGCCGTTCGGTGACGGCACGTTCGACGTCGTGGTGTGCCGTCAGGGGCTCCAGTTCATGACGCTGCCGGACGCGGTGCGGGAGATGGTGCGGGTGACCCGGCCGGGCGGCCGGATCGTACTGGCCCACCTGTGCGCCTACGGGGCCGACGACCTCGACGAGTACGTCGAGATCCTGCGGCTGCGCAATCCGGCCCGGCGGCACTTCTTCCGGCCCGGCGATGTCGAGACCCTGCTCGTCGGCGCGGGGTGCGACCCGGTGCGGTCGGAGCGGTACGTGTCGGTGGAGGACGTGGACGTGTGGTCGGACAACGGCGCGATCGGCGAGGACGCCCGGGAGGCCATCCGGGACCGCTACACAAGGGCCTCACCCGCCTTCCGCGCACGGCACGCGGTGGCCGGGACGGACGGGCGGCTCACCGACCGGATGCTGTTCGTCGTCGCCTCGGGAACGAGGGTCTGACATGGAACCGGACCAGTCCCCCGCCGACGGCGTGCGGGCCGCGTTCCTCGCCGAGGCGGCCACCGCGGCGCGGTACACCTACTTCGCGCAGGTCGCCGGGATCGAGGGTCACACCGAGGCGGCCCGGGTGTTCGGAGAGCTCGCCGAGAGCGTGGCCTGCGCCGCCCACGGTCATCTGGATGTGCTGGGCGACCTGCTGGGCGGCGACGATCCGGGCTCCGGCCTCGTGCCCGGCGACACCCGCGGCAATCTCGCCTCGGCGATCAGCGGCGACCTCGGGGCGGCCACGGAACGCTACCCCGGCCTGGCGGCGCGGGCGCACCTGGACGGCGTGGCCGATCTGGCGAGCTGGCTGGAGACGCTGTGCACGTTGAAGAAGACGCACGTGGACCGGCTGGAGCGGGCCCTCACCGGGCTGACCGAGCCGCGGTCCGCCGGGAACGGAGCACCATGACCACCGACTACAACGCCGAGGCGATCACCGTCCACTCCGGGCTGGAGGCGGTGCGCCGCAACCCGTCGATGTACGTCGGTTCGACCGGCTCCGACGGCGCCCACCACCTGGTGCTCGAACTGGTCGACAACGCCGTGGACGAGGCCGCCGCCTGGCACTGCGGCACGATCTCGGTGGAGCTGCACGACGACGGCTCCTGCTCGGTCACCGACGACGGCCGGGGCATCCCCACCGACCCGCACCCGGAGACCGGGATCCCGGCGTGCGAGCTCGTGCTCACCACGCTGCACTCGGGGGGCAAGTTCGACCGCTCCTCGTACGCGACCTCTGCCGGGCTGCACGGTGTCGGCCTGGCCTGCGTGAACGCGTTGTCGGAGTGGTTGCGGCTGGACGTGTGGCGCGACGGCGCGCACCACAGCGAGTCGTTCGCCCGGGGCTCGGTCGAGACCCCGCTGGGGCGGGTCGGCGACAGCGGCCGCCGCGGCACCCGGGTGCGGTTCCGCCCGGACCCGGAGATCTTCTCCTCCTGTGTGCTCGACGCGGACCTGCTGCACGCCCGGCTGCTCGACATCGCGTACCTGCACCCGGGCCTGCGGGTCGAACTCGTCGACCACCGCACCGGGCGGAACGAGTCGCTGTGCGAGATGACCGGGGTGCGGGGCCTGCTCGCCCACCGCGCCCGCGACGCCGAGAAGGTGCACGCCGAGCCGACCGTCATCACCTGGGTCGGGGACGGGTGCGTGATCGACGCAGCCGTCCAGTGGACCGAGGGGTACGCGGAGCAGATCTTCGCTTACGTCAACACCATCCGGACCGACCTGGGCGGGTCCCATGTGGACGCCCTGCGCGGCGCGCTGGCCGGGGTGGTGGCCGACCATCTCGGCCCCGCCGCGGACAGGATGACCGTGGTCGACATCCTGGAGGGGCTGACCGCGGTGATCGCGATCCGGATCCCGGACGCGCGGTTCGACGGCCAGACCAAGCGCACCCTGCGCAACGACGAGGCGGGCGCCCGCGTGTTCGACGTCGTCACCGAGCAGGCGCGGCGGGCGCTGGCGGCCGACCCGGAGCTGGCCCGCCGCATCGCCGAACGGGCCGTCGACGCGAGCCGGGCCCGGCTCGCCGCGCGGCTGGCCGGGCGGACGGCCCGCTCCCGGACCCGGGCCGTCGAGGTCGACTACGCGGTCTACCAGCGGCAGTTCGGGATCCGCTCGAAGGACTGGCACGACTCGTGCGCCTGGCTCACGGACGAGGACCTGCTCGGCAAGCACGCGGAGTTGTGCGCGGTGCCGCCGGACGCGCGGATGCTGGACGTGTGCTGTGGCAGCGGTGTCGTCGGCGGCGCGTTCCGCGGCCGGGTCGGCGAGACGGTCGGGCTGGACCTCACCCCGGAGATGACCGCGCTCGCCGCCGACCGGCTGGACGTCGTACACCAGGGCACCGTCTACGACCTGCCGTTCCCCGACGCCAGTTTCGACCTCGTGGTCACCCGGGAGGTACTGCATCTGCTGCCCCGGCCGGAGCGGCCGGTGTCGGAGATCTTCCGTGTGCTGCGACCGGGCGGGCAGTTCATCGTCGGGCAGATCGTGCCGTACGCGGACGTGGACGCGTTCTGGATGTTCCGCGTGTTCAAGAAGAAGCAGCCACTGCTCTTCCAGATGTTCCGCGAGGAGGACTTCCGGGCGTTGCTCACCGGCGGCGGGTTCACCGACGTGCGGATGGAGGAGTACTTCCTGTGGGAGTCGATCGACCGGTGGATCGACACCCACGAGACGACACCGGCGAAGCGGCAGGAGATCTACCGCCTCTACTACGACGCTCCGCGCGAGGTCCGCGACGTACACCCGTTCGAGGTACTGCCGGACGGCTCGGTGCGGGACCGGTGGCGGTGGTGCGTGTACTCGGTGCGGAAACCCGATCATGCCTAGCCGCGCCGTGGACCGCCCGGTCGCCGAGGTCGTGCGCGGGCTGGAGGTCCTGCGGCCGCTGCGGGGCACGCCGGTGCCGCACTTCCGCACGAAGGTGCGCGATCTCGTCGTGGTCGCGTCGAGCTCGCGGGGCGGGTCGAGCATGCTCGCCGAGCTGCTGCGGTCCTCGCCGCACCTGCTGCACCTGCGCGGTGAGCTGAATCCGTTGCTGAGGCTGGCCGGCCTCGACCACCCGCACAGCGGGACCGGGTCCGACGCGCTGGACGCGGCGCACTGGCACGGGCTGCCACCGGGGGCGCGGGAACTGTTCGAGGCCGAACTGTCCCTGGACGCGGGCTCTCCCGGTACCGGCGTGGAGAACCTGGCGGTGGACGCGGCGTGGCGGCTGGTCGTGCAGTGGCCGGGGCGGGGCCTCGACCCCGTCGGCCTGGTGCGGACCGCCGAGGCGGTACTGGACCGTGATCTCCCCCGGTTCGCGCGGGCGCTGATCGGCAGGGCCGGCGTGAACCCGTGGTACTACGACCTTCCGGGGCAGCCACCGGGACCACGGCCGGCCGGGCCGCCCGGTGACGTGCTGCTCGAAGAGCCGCCCTTCGTCCTCCCCCGGCCGTGGCGGCCCGCGGACGCCTACGACCTCGCCACGAAACCACTGGTGATCAAGACGCCGGGCAACGCCTACCGGCTCGGTTTCCTGCGGGCCGTCTTCCCCCACGCGCGTCTGCGGGTCCTGCACCTGACCAGGAACCCCGCCGCGTCGATCAACGGCCTGGTCGACGGGTGGCTGCACCACGGGTTCCACGCGTACCGGCTGGACGAACCGCTGCGCATCGCCGGATACGCCGACGTACGGCCGGCCGACCGGCACTGGTGGAAGTTCGACCTGCCACCCGGCTGGCCCGCGTACACCGCCGCCGCCCTGCCCCGGGTCTGCGCCCACCAGTGGTGGTCGAGCCACCGGGCGGTGCTCGCGCACGGGGCGGATCACACGGTGCGGTTCGAGGACCTGATCAGCGGTCCGCGGGAGCGCGCGGACGCCGTCGAGCGGATCGCGGACTGGCTGGGGATCCCGTACGACGGGCCGCTGAAGCGCGCCGCGACCGACGGTATCGCCGCCACCGTGTCCACCGCCGCACCACGCCCCGGGCGGTGGCGGGCGCGGGAGGGGGAAGTCAGGTCCGCGCTGAGCGCCGACGTACTCGCGATGGCGGAGAGGCTCGGTTATGCCCGTGACGACCACTGGATCTGAACCGAGCACCCACGGCGGCCCGGGGTGGGTCCCCCGCTCGGCGTCGCATGTGGACGAAGTCGCGGCCGGGGAGGTGTGGGCGCCGTGCGGGTACCGGTCGGAGACGGCCGCGCTGCGGTCGGTGCTGCTGGTCCGCCCGCCGGACAGCATCGCCGCGGTGCGACGGCCGGGGGCCTCGCTCATGCTCGGGCCGGTGGATCTCCCGGCGATGCGGGCGCAGTGCGACGCGCTGGCCGACCGCTTGCGGGACAACGGGGTCGAGGTACACCTGACGTCCCCCGAGGCGACGCCGAACGCGGTGTTCGCGCGGGACCTGTTCTGGATGACCCCGGCCGGGGCGGTGCTGGCGCGGATGGCGTCGGCGCAGCGTGCCGGCGAGGAACGGCATGCCGCGCTCGCGCTGGCCGGGGCCGGGTTCCCGATCCTGCGCACGGTGTCCGGCACCGCCGTGTTCGAGGGCGCCGACGCGCTGTGGATCGACCCGTCGACGGTGCTCGTCGGCACCGGATTCCGTACGAACGCGGCCGGCGCCGCCGAGGTCGCCTCGGCGGTCGCGGGGCTGGGGGCGCGGGTGGTGACGGTGCCGCTGGTGCCGGGCGTCCAGCACCTGCTGGGGACCGTGGTGTTCCTCGACGCGTCCACCGCCGTCATCCACCGGGCGGCGAGCCCACCGGAGTTGGTGACGCTGCTCCGCGCGCACGGCTATCGGGTGCTCGCGCTGCCGCCGGACGAGGAACTGCTGGTGCGGCGCGGGATGAACCTGCTGGTGCTCGCGCCGGGGCGGGTGCTGATGCCCGCGGGCTGCCCGGGAATCCGCCGGACGCTGGAGCGGGCGGGCGTGGACGTCGACGAGATCGACATCGGCGCGTACCTGCGGGCGGCCGGCGGGATCGGCTGTGTGACCGGGGTGGTGCGCCGTGAACACTGAGAGCTTGTCACTCGGCAGATCACCGGACCGATCGCCGGAGGGCTCACCGGTCAGGTCACCGGTCCGCTCACTGGGCCGGGTACACCGTGGGGTCGTCCAGCGGCACCTTCAGCCAGGAGATCATCTGCCGGAGCTGGTGGTACGCCGCGAGCCGCTGCTCGTCGGAATCGGCCTCCTCCGCCGCCGCGATCGGCTCCCACAGGCGCGGCACCATCACCGGCCCGAGTTCGAGCAGGCCGCCGCTGCCGCCGGTGGCCCACTTCGCCAGCACGTACCGGACGATCGCGCCGACCGGGATGTCCAGGTTCCGGGACATGCCGCGCACGGTCTCCAGCGGATCGAGGAGCCCGTAGTCGACCACCTCGGCCTTGAAGTTGGCGTGCGGGTCGTCCGGTGCCCAGCACCGTTCCCACTGGCGCAGCCGAACCGCCGGCGTACCGGTCGCGTCGTAGGCCAGGTCATCCATGTCGCCATCCATGCCGCCACCCTAGGGCGGCACCGAGCTTGTCCGACCGGGCAGGGATGAACACCGACGTCAGGAAAGGAGAACCAGTGAACGAGAACCTTCGTGAGGAGCGAGTCGCCCTCGCTCCGGCCGACTCGGGCGCCGCGACCAGCGGCACCGCCACGGCCGACGACGAGGCGATCCGTCAGCAGCTGCGCAGCCTCGGCTACCGCATCTGACCGAACACCGCCCCGGCCCTCCCGCACGGGCGGGTCGGGGCGTCCCCGCGTGGCGGGGTCACCATGCTGGAGGGCGGGAGTGTTGACCACCCGACGGCGCGTTGTAGCGTGCGGCGACCTGGAGGCGGCATGGCTGAGACGACCAACCCGTTCGACGACGACAACGCACCGTTCCGGGTGCTGCGCAACGACGAGGACCAGCACTCGCTGTGGCCGGAGTTCGCTCCGGTGCCCGCCGGGTGGCACGTGGTGCACGGCCCGGACGGCCGGGCGGCGTGCCTGGCCTACGTCGAGGAGCACTGGACCGATCTGCGTCCGGCCTCCCTGCGCCGCGCCATGGACGACGCGACCGGGTGAGCCACCGGACGGGGGCACGGTCTTCACCGTGCCGGCGGCGATGGAGCGCCGCGTCACCTGCATCGCCCACGGGAACCCGGCGGCATCGGGTCCCAGCGGCACAGGGGCATGGCGGCATAAGGGCATGGCGGCACAGGGGCATAGGGGCAGAACAGTGAGTCAGTCCACACTTCCGTTACCGCGACCACGACCGCGACCACGTTCACGGGAGAAGCGCGGGTCCGCGCTGATCGTGCAACAGGGCGCCTGGGACATGCCCAAGGAGTCGATGCCGCTCGCCGCCGGTTATCTGACGGCCGCGGCCCGGGCCGATCCCGTGGTGGGACCCGAGTTCGAGGTGGGAATCCAGAACTTCCGCGGTGGAGCATCGCTCGGCTCGATGGCACGCACGATCTTCTCCGGGGTCGTGCCGGACGTGCTGGCGTTCTCGGTCCTCGGCTGGAACCTCAACCAGTTCGGCGCGCTCGCCGAGACCTACAAGTCGGTGCGCCCGGACGGCTTGGTCGTCTTCGGCGGAACGCACGTCGCCCACCAGGCGGAACGCGTCTTCCGACGCTTCCCCGAGGTCGACGTCGTCGCCAACGGCGAGGGCGAGTTCACCTTCCGCGACCTGCTGCGCGCCGTCCTGGAGGAGAAGTCGCCGCACGATCTCGCGCAGGTGCCGGGAATCTCCTACCGCGACGAGGAAGGCACGATCCACACCACGGCCGAGGCGCCGCGCATCGACGACCTGGACATCATTCCGTCGCCGTTTCTCACCGGGGCCATCCCGCTGCTCGACCACCATGGCCGGTTCCCCTACGACGTGGCGCTGATGGAGACCAACCGCGGCTGTCCGTACAAGTGCTCGTTCTGCTACTGGGGTGGCGCGGTCGGCCAGAGGATGCGCGACTTCTCCCGCGAGCGGCTGCGCGCGGAACTCGACCTCTTCGGCTACCACCGGATTCCGACGGTGGTGCTGTGCGACTCGAACTTCGGCATGCGCCAGCAGGACGCGGAGTTCGTCGAGGACCTCGTCAGGACACGCGAGAAGTACGGGTTCCCGCAGTCGTTGGAGACGTCGTGGGCGAAGAACAAGTCCAAGACGTTCCACAACATCATCCGTCGGATGAAGGCCGAGGGGTTCCAGAGCTCGTTCACCGTGGCGCTGCAGACACTGGACGACACGGCCCTGCGTGACATGGGCAGAAGCAACATGCGGCTCAACGAGTGGAAGGAGCTGGCGGCCTGGCTCGCGGCGGAGGGGCTCGACGCCTACGCGGAGCTGATCTGGGGCGCGCCCGGTGAGACGGTCGACTCCTTCCTGACGGGCTACGACCGGCTGTCCGCACACGTGTCACGCATCGCCGTCTACCCCCTGTTGCTGCTGCCCAACACGAGCTACGCGGAGAACCGCGAGGAGCACGGCTTCGTCACCGTGCGCGGCGACAACGACGACTTCGAGTACGTACTCGCCCACCGCACCGTCACGGTCGCGGAGAACACCATGATGCAGCGGTTCATGTTCTGGGCCCGGATGCTGAGCGAGAACATGTACTTCCGGCACATCTGGGTGCCACTGCGGGAGCTCGCCGGGCTCACCCAGAGCGCCGTACTGCTGATCCTGTCGGACTGGTTCCAGGACTCGGCCGATCCCGCCGTGGCCGAGCTGCTCGGCCACGGCCGCGAGTTCACCGACTCCGGCCTGGTCGTCGAGTCGCTCCACAAGCTCTACGCCGACCCGCGGTTCGCGCCGGTCTTCCAGCGGTGGTGGGACGAGGCGATCCTGCCGAAGGTGCCCGAGCGGCACAGGCCGCTGCTGAACGAGATCTTCCGCTACGACGGTGCGACCCGCCCGATCTACTCCGGAGCGGGTGCCGAGGACGCCGAGGTGCGCAGCATCGACGGTCTGCCGCACTACGTCCGCAGCGGCCTGCGGTTCCAGTACGCGATGCCCCACGTTCTCGACGCCATCCGGGCGAGCCGGCCGTTCGACGACGAGCCGTCGCCGGTCGAACTGACGCTCGCGCATCGCGTCGGGTTCGACGACTACCTCGACAACCACGAACTCGCGACCTACTACGCGGGCCGCTGCCTGGAGATCAGGTAGCCGTCGGCACAGCGGACGAACACGGCAGACGGCAACACGTCCACACCCCGACCCTGCCTGCTCGCATTCCGGCTCAGAAATGATCGAAGGCCGGTTTCGGATACCTCCGAAACCGGCCCTGACCTGCGACTGTCTCCAGTCGGGACGACAGGATTTGAACCTGCGACCCCTTGACCCCCAGTCAAGTGCGCTACCAAGCTGCGCCACGTCCCGCCGCGTTCTCCCCCGGTTGCCCCGGGTGACCGCGCAGGACAAACATTACCTCACTCCGAGGACCGTATCGACGCCCGTGCCTGTTGGGCGCGGGCGGCCAGCCCCTCGGCTCCGCAGGCCATCGCCTGCTTCTGGGCGCGGGCGAGCTCGCGGTGCGAACCGATCGCGATGCCGTAGTCGACCCGGGCGAGGGCGTGCTCGTAGGCGGAGGAGGACTTCTCCAGGTGTCCCACCGCTTCGGCCAGCAGCTGCGCGGACCGCTCCGGGGGCGCGAAGAGGGCGACGCAGCGCAGCGCCTCGCCCATGGCGGTGGGTGTGCCGAACCTTTCGGCGTGCACCCGGTTCCGGGCTGCGAGGTGGGCCGCGCGGGCCGGGTCGTCCTCGGCCAGGGCGCGCGCCAGGTCTCCCGCCCAGGGAGCCCAGATGCCGTTGAAGCGTTCGCGCGACTCCAGAGCGGCGCCCGCCGCTTCGAGCTCGGCGATCGCGTCCTGCTTGCGGCCCTCCGCCAGCAGCAGGCGGCCCCGCATGCTCGGTCCGTCGGGCAGCACCATGGCGCTGGGATAGGGCGGGCCGAAGTCGTAGCGGTCGGCGATGCGGCGGGCCTCCTCGGTGCGTCCGCGGGCCAGCAGGGTGTCGATGAGCAGGCAGGCCGCGTCCCAGTGCACGGGGAGGCCGGAGCCGACGCGGTCGGCGAGGCGGAGCCCTTCGCGCAGGAATCCCTCGGCCTCGGCGAGGCGGCCGCGACGGCGGTGGACCATCCCGAGCAGGGTGTGGGCGAACGCCAGGTGGGCGCCGCTCCAGCCGGAGATCTCGAAGGCCCGGACCGCCTCGCCGAAGAGGCTCTCGGCGCGGTCCAGCTGGTCGACGAACGTGTAGGCGATGCCGACCATGGTGGGGAGTTCGAAGCCCCACTCGGAGTCGGTCCAGCCGAGGCCCCGGGCGGGACTTCCGTCGATCAGGGCGCGTTCGCACAGGTCGACGATGAGCTGGGCGTTCTCGCCGCGCACCATGGCGTCGAAGGCCCGCAGCGTGAGCAGCGCCCGCTCCGCGTTGTCGCGGCCCTTGAGGTGGTCGGCGTTGCGGGTGAGCCGCCGGGAGCGGGCCGGTCCGTCGTCCTCGGTGGCCTGCATGCCCTCCCACATGAAGTGCGCGGCCTGCAGCCGCATCAGCCCGGGGCCGGGTGCGGTGCGCGCGGCCTCGGCGGCCAGCGAGAGCGCCGCGTCCTTGAGCTGGTTGTTGTGGGCGAGGGCGGCGGCGAGCCGGAAGGTGGCGTCGACCCGCAGCCCGTCGTCGAGCCCCGGCATGTCCAGGGCGGCGCGGAGGTGCTGGACCGTGGTGGGAGGGGAGCTCAGCAGTGTCGCGCAGCCCAGCTCGTACAGCAGGACGGCCCGGTCCTTGGGGCGTGGCGGCTCCTCGATCGCCCGTTCCAGGCAGCGCCGGGCCGCTTCGGGCGCGCCGACCGCGAGGTGCTGGCCGGCGGCTTCCCGCAGTTGTGCGACCAGTTCCTGGTCGTCGTCCGGGTGGACCTCCAACAGGTGCCGGGAGGCCGCGGCGGCCCCGAGGCCTGCCCGGGTGATCGCCCAGGCGGCGCGCCCGTGCATGGCGGTGCGGGTGGCCGGCGGGATCGAGCGGTAGACCGCCGTCGCGATCAGCGGGTGGACGAACTCCAGCGGGTCGAAGCCGCTGACGATACGGGCGTCGCGCAGCCGGGCCGTGCAGTCGGCGGCCTCCGCCGAGCTCATGCCGGCGAGGGTGGCGGCCAGTTCCTGCGAGATGTCGGTGCCGAGCACCGCGGCGGCCCAGGCGAACCGGTTGGCGTTCGTGCCGAGCCGCTCCAGCCGGGCGACGAGCCCGCTGCCCCTGGCGGAAGCGCCGAGCTCGCGCAGTTCGCCCGCGGATTCCTCCACCGGCGGCAGTTCGCGGTCCTGGACCTTGGCGACCAGCTCGACCGCCTCGTACGGATTGCCTCCGGTGACGGCCCACACCTCGCGGCAGAACGGGTCGTCGGCGTGATCGCCGAGGCCCGCGCGGACCAGCACGGCGGTGGCGTCCGGGGTCAGCGCCCGCAGGGCGACCCGGGTCATCGTGCCCTTGCTGCCGGAGCTCCGCTCGGCCTCACGGTCGGCGATGTAGTTGGCGTCGCGCTCGGCCAGCTCCTGCGGGCGGTGGGCCTGCACCACCAGGACCGGCAGTTCACCGAGGCGGGCGGTGAACGAGGCCAGCCAGGCCAGGGATTCGCCGTCCGCCCAGTGCGCGTCGTCCACGATGAGCAGTAACGGTCGGTGGCTGAGCCGGGACGCGAGCCGGCCGACGACGAAGTCCAGGCCGTCGCGCACACCCTGCGGGTCGGGTTGCAGGCCGCTCGGCTCGGCGAGCCCCAGGGCCGGGGCGGTCGTCTCGTACCAGTCGCCGAACAGGGCGCGGGTCTCGTCGGGCGGGAACTGGTCGAGTGCGGGCTGGAGCAACTGCCGTACGACGTGGAACGGTACGGAGGTGACCGTCTCGCCTCCCCGGGCGGACCAGACGGTGCAGCGCTCGGCGGCCATCTTCCGGATCTCCGCGAGCAGTGCGGTCTTGCCGATCCCCGCCTCTCCGCTGAATACCAGGAGTCCGCCGACGGCCTGGGCACCGCACAGGGCGTCCACCGCCTCCGCGGCGGCGGCGAGTTCCGGTTCACGCTCGTACAACGGTTGGGACGGCTTCATGCCCACCCTTCCCACAGAGGCAGTCTTCTCGACGGTCGAGCCTAGTCGTGCGCGGGTGCTCGCCGACAGGGTTCGCGGGATTCTCCGCAGGTGCGGGGCACAATCGAGTAGTGAACGAGACGCGCAGAGACCGTGATGCCGAGGGCCGGGCGCGCAACGCGCGCCCCCGTGACGGACTGGGACGCCCCCTGCCGTACGGGACACCGGGCGTCGAACGACAGCCGGAGGGGGTCGTCCGTACTCCCGCGGAGACGCTTCGGGAGGCGCAGCGGCTGCTGGACGCGGGGATGCCGTTCCACGCGCACGAGGTCTTCGAGGACGCCTGGAAGTCGGGTCCGGAGGACGAACGGGAGCTCTGGCGGGGGCTGGCCCAGCTCGCGGTGGGGCTGACCCATTCCGCTCGGGGCAACACCGCGGGCGGGGCGCGGCTGCTGCGCCGGGGCGCTGGGGCGCTCGCTCCGTTCGCCGGGTCCGGGCCGCACGGGATCGCGGTCGCCGGACTGGTCGGCTGGGCGCGGGAGTTGGCGGACCGGGTGGAGGCAGGCCCGACGGTAGACGCGGCTGCGGAGGCACCCCTCCTGCGGGGGTAGTCCGAGGGCAGGTGCCGGGGCCGGTCCCGGGGCGCGGCCAGGAGCGGAAGAACCGGGTCCGCGGGTCCCGGCTCCGTACAGCTACTACGATCCGGCTCTATGAGCACTTCTGACCAGGATCAGGACCAGCACCGGGACCAGCGCGAGAAGGACGGGGGCACCGACTCCCCGATAGCCGACGCCGCCGCGGAGACGGAAGCGGCCACGGAGACGGCTACGGCTACGGCTACGGCTACGGCTACGGTCGAAGCCGACGTTCCCGGTGGTGAGAACCGTGAGGACGGTCAGGACGGCCAGGACGGTCGGGACGGGAAGAGACTCACCCCGCGCCAGGCCCGGCGGCTGCGCATCGTGCTCTCCTCCGTGGGCATGGCGGCGATGGCTCTCGTGCTCGGGCTGCGCATCGCGAGCCGGTCTTCGGTACTCGTCGTCGGCGTCTACGGGCTCGCGCTCATCCTGTGCGGCGTGGTGATCGAGCTGAGCAGGAACGGACGCACCCGGCTGGCCAGCTGGCTGCTGGGGACAGGGCTGCTGGCCGCCGTGGGAGCGGACTGGCTGCTGCTTCCCTGAGGTGGCGGTCCGGCCGCATCAGATCAACAGCAGTTGCAGTCCGCCGATCACGGTCGCGCCGATGACGATCCGGTCGAAGACCTTCTGGTTGATCCGGTCGACGCACACCCGCCCCAGGTAGGCGCCGGGCAGGACGAACAGCAGCAGACAGGCGTCGAGCAGCAGGGAGCGGGCGTCGATCAGGCCGAGGCCCACGCTGAACGGCACCTTGGACACGTTCAGGATCAGGAAGAACCAGGCCGAGGTGCCGAGGAAGCCGAGCTTGCGGAAGCCGGCCGAGAGCAGATACAGCGACATCACCGGTCCGCCGGCGTTGGCGACCATCGTGGTGAACCCGCCGAGTACCCCGTAGCCGCGCGCGGCGGTCCGACCGGTGCCGGTGACGGCTTCGTCGTCCGTGGCGGTCCCGGCGCCCGCCTCCGTCCCGGTCTCCTTCTCCGCGACCCGGCGGCGCCACAGGGTCACACCCGTCATGAACAGCAGGATCGCGCCGATGGAGGTGCGGACCGCCGCGTCGTCGGCCCACAGCAGGAACAGGGTGCCCGCCACGACGCCCACGGCGACGGCGGGGAACAGCCGGAGCAGGGTGGGCCAGTGGGCGTGGCGGCGGTAGACGCGTACGGCGAGGAGGTCGCCGACGATGAGGATCGGGAGCAGCACTCCGGTCGATTCGCGGGCCGGGAGAACGGCCGCGAAGACCGCGAGACTGATCGTATTGGCACCGCTCACAGCCGTCTTGGAGAAGCCGACGAGAGTGGATGCCGCCGCGAGTGCGGCCAGTTGCCAGAGGCTGATGGTGTCCATGTCGGGAAAGATGGTAAGCGCACCGGTTTTCCGGCCGGAGGCACGAGCCTCTCGCCCCTGCCCCCCCCCGTGAGCGTTTGATCGATTCAGCTCGCTTGCGATCGGTCTCTTGACCCTCTTCGATCATTCGCTCAGGATCCCCGCATGACCGTCTCGCTTGGTGCCCCCTTCGACCTGCCCCCGGAAGACCGCGCGTCGAGCCCGTACACCGGATACACCCGCGCCCACTGGGAGGCGGCAGCCGACGGAATGCTGGAGGCCGCGTGGAAGTGGGCCACGCCGGGTGGCGCCCGGCTCGACCTGCCCGGTCCCCCGTCGCACTCGGGCGTCCGCTCCGATGGGCTGGAGGGGTACGCGCGCACGTTCCTGGCGGCCGGTTTCCGGGTGGCGGGGGCGGGCGGCAAGGACCCGAACGGCCTGCTGGAACGGTACGCGGAGGGGCTCGACGCCGGTACGCGGACACCGGGCGGGGACGACGCGGAGTCCTGGCCGCTGATCCTGGACCACGACGTGCAGGGGCAGCCCATGGTGGAGTCCGCCTCGGTGGCCCTCGGTCTGCGGCTCACCCGGCCCTGGCTCTGGGACCGGCTGACGCCCGACGTACGGGACCGGGCGGAGCACTGGCTGCGGGGCGCGCTACGGCACGTCCCGTCGGGCAACAACTGGTACCTCTTCCCCTACACCGTCGCCGGGTTCCTGGAGTCGGTGGGCCGGGGCGACGCGGAGACGGCACGGGCCCGGGAGCGGGCGCTGGAGCTGCTGGAGCGCTGGTACCGGGGTGACGGCTGGTACGCCGACGGGGACGGGCGCGCCTTCGACCACTACAACGGCTGGGCGCTGCACCTGTATCCGCTGCTCGACGCCCATCTGTCGGGCGACGCGCGGGAGTCGGCGCGGCACGGGGCGCGGTTGCGCGAACATCTGGAGAGCCTCTCGCTGATGTTCGGCGGTGACGGGGCGCCGCTGTACTTCGGGCGCTCGCTGACCTATCGCTTCGCCGCGAGCGCGGGTGTGGGTCTGGGCGCGGTGACCGGGCACACGCCGCTCGCCCCGGGAGCGTCCCGGCGGGTGGTCAGCGGGGCGCTGCGGTACTTCCTGGAGCGGGGCGCGGTCGACGGGAGCGGTCTGTTGGGCCTCGGCTGGCACGGCCCGCACGCGGCGACGCTGCAGACCTACTCCGGTCCCGCGTCTCCTTATTGGGCGTCGAAGGCGTTCGTGTCGCTGTTGGCTCCCGCCGAGCATCCTTTGTGGTCGTCGCCGGAGGAGGCCGCCCCGAGCGAGGGTCCCGACCGGGTGCTGTCCGTGCCGGCCGCGGGCTTCCTGGTGCAGTCGACGCGGGCGGACGGTGTGGTGCGGCTGCACAACCACGGCAGCGACCATGTCCGCCCGGACGAGGGTGAGTCCGCCGCCGACGAGGACCCGCACTACGCGCGGCTCGCGTACTCCACCGTGACCGGGCCGACCTCGGCGGCGAACACCGCGGACAACCATCTGTCGGTGACGGTCGGCGGGGCGCGCAGCGCACGGCGGCGCATCCATCCGCTCGGGTCGGGGCATGGCGACGGCTGGGGCTGGGCGGCCTCCTGGCACCTGCCGGTGTTTCCGGCGGGCCCGTCCACCGTCCCCGGGCTGCGGGTGGAGAGCGTGATCGTGGCGCGGGGCTGCCATGAGCTGCGGGTGCACCGGGTGGTGGGCGCGCCGGACGGGGCGCGGGCCGAGCTGACGGGCTGGGCGACCGGCCCCGGTGGCACGGTTCGCTCGCGGTTGCGGGGGCTGTACGGCTGGGAAGGCGCCGAGGACGTACGGGCCCCGCAGGGAACGGCGTTCACTCCTTGGGCGACCGTGCCCCGGCTCGCCGCCGAGGTGACCGGCACGGTGGTCCTGGTCGCCGTGGCCTCCCTCACCGCCGATCCGGAAGCCGCCCCGGAGCCCGCCGAGGCCGTGGGCGGGGTGGTGGTGTCCGGCTCCACGGTCGAGGTCCGCTGGGCGCAGGACGGGGCGCGGACGCGGATCACCTTCGGCGGTGCGGCGGTGACGGTGGATCACGGGCCGCCGGGCACCGCCGCCTGAGGCCGTCGTTCGGATCGGATCGGGCCCGCCGGACCTTTGGCCGGACCGGGCCGGACCGGGCCGGACCGGGGGGCCCGGCTTGATCCGACGAGAGGCCCGGCGCTACGCGTCCGTACGGATCACCACCACCAGGGTCCGGGGACCGTGCACGCCCTCCACCCGCTCCAGCTCGATGTCGGAAGTGGCGGACGGGCCGCTGATCAGCGTCGTCGGCCGTTCGGGCACCAGGCGCGCCACCGCCTCGGGCACACCCACCTCGACGGTGGAGAGGTCAACGACGCAGAGGTGCAGATCGGGGACGAGGGACAGCGCCCGGCGGCCCTGGCCGGGCGAGCCGTCCAGGAAGATCGTGCCGGTCTCGGCACAGGCGGCGGCCGACGCCGTCACCACCGCGTCCAGTTCGTCCAGTCGTGAGGGCGGGACGGCGGCGTCGTCCTGCCGCACCTCGCCGTCGTACCGGGCGAGCCAGCGCGCGTCCAGCCCGGCGGGCACCCCGATCCGGCGGACGCCGTACTCCCTCAGGAGGTCGCCGACGCCCTCGGCGGTGCGGTCGGCCGTACAGGGGTGCACCCGCGCCCTGTAGTCGAGGAGCCGGTCGGTGAACAGGGCGAGGCGTTCCGCGTCGGGCAGGGTGCGGCCGGTGCGGTAGTCGCGCGGGACGACGGCGGCGGGCGTCGGGGCCAGCGCGAGGGCGTCGCGGATCCGGCCCAGCACGGTGTCGCGGGCCTGCGTCATGTCGCGTCCTCCTCGTCGTGGTCGCCGCCGGGGGCTGTGGTGCCGTGTCCGCCGCGGGTCGCGGCGTCGTGTTCGGCCGCGGCGGCCCGCAGGGCGGCCGTGCCCTCCTCGGAGGCGAACCAGGAGCGGAAGGTCTCCCGGGGCGGGGCCGCGGTGTCGCGGCTGTCGCTCCAGCCGCTGAGGGGCGGGGGCAGCCGGGAGATCGTCCCGTCGCGCCCCGCGATGACGCGGCCGAGCCCGGACGCCTTCTGCGCGGCGGTGTACAGGGCCGGGCGGCGCATCACGGCGGCGGCCGCCCTCATCGCCAGTCTCT
Source organism: Streptomyces sp. NBC_01116 (assembly GCF_041435495.1). NCBI lineage: Bacteria > Bacillati > Actinomycetota > Actinomycetes > Kitasatosporales > Streptomycetaceae > Streptomyces > Streptomyces sp. NBC_01116. The sequence goes on along the minus strand of NZ_CP108644.1, from coordinate 7,737,247 downwards.
CCGGTGTGACGCCGGTCCGTTCCGTGTGCTGGTGGCGCAGCTCCACCAGCAGCGAGGGAATGTCGATCTTCACGGGGCAGGCGTCGAAGCAGGCCCCGCAGAGGCTGGAGGCATACGGCAGGGAGTTGTTCGGGTCGTCCTTCGCCGCGTGCATTCCGGCCAGTTGCGGCGTGAGGACGGCGCCGATGGGCCCGGGGTAGGTCGAACCGTAGGCGTGGCCGCCGGTCCGCTCGTAGACCGGGCAGACGTTGAGGCAGGCGGAGCAGCGGATGCAGTTGAGGGCCGCGCGTCCGATGGCGTCGGCGAGGGCGGCGGTGCGGCCGTTGTCGAGGAGGACCAGGTGGAAGTCGCGCGGACCGTCGCCGGGCGTCACTCCGGTCCACAGCGAGGTGTAGGGGTTCATCCGCTCCCCTGTGGAGGAGCGGGGCAGGAGCTGGAGGAAGACCTCCAGGTCCTGGTAGCGCGGGATCACCTTCTCGATGCCCATCACGGTGATGAGCGTCTCGGGCAGGGTCAGACACATGCGTCCGTTGCCCTCCGACTCGACGACGGCGAGCGTGCCGGTCTCGGCGACACCGAAGTTGGCGCCGGAGACGGCGACCTTCGCCGTGAGGAACTTCTCGCGGAGGTAGCGGCGGGCTGCGGCGGCGAGGTGGGCGGGGACGTTGTCCAGGCCGGGGTCGACGCCGGGGATCCGGTCGAGGAAGATCTGCCGGATCTCGTCCCGGTTGCGGTGGATCGCGGGCACCAGGATGTGTGAGGGCCTGTCGTGGGCGAGCTGCACGATGAGCTCGGCGAGGTCGGTCTCGTACGGGGTGATGCCGACGGACTCCAGGTGCTCGTTGAGCCCGGTCTCCTGGGTGGCCATCGACTTGACCTTGATGACCTCGTCGCTGCCCGTGGCCCGCACGAGCCGGGCGACGATCTCGTTGGCCTCGTCGGCGTCGCGCGCCCAGTGCACGGTGCCGCCGCGCTCGGTGACCTCGCGCTCCAGTTGTTCGAGGAGTTCGGGCAGCCGGTTCATGGCGTCGGTCTTGATGGCGGAGCCGGCCTCCCGCAGGGCCTCCCAGTCGGGCAGTTCGCCGGTGACGTCCAGGCGTTTGGCACGGATGGTGCCGGTGGCACGGCCGAGGTTGCGGCGGAGTTGGCCGTTGCCCAGTCCGTCGTGGGCGGCGCGGGGGAAGGCCCGGTCGCCGCGGAGGTTGCCGGTGCCGTACGGGGAGCGGGGCGGCGGGGCGGGCATGCCGAGGAACGTGCTCATGCGGTGGCCTCCGTCAGGACGTCGGGCGTGGTGCGGGTCGCGGCCAGGATCCGGGCGAGGTGCAGGGTGCGGGTCCCGGACCTGATCCGGGAGAGCCCGCCGCCGATGTGCATCAGGCAGGAGGAGTCCCCCGCTGTGCACACCTCCGCCCCGGTGGCCGCGATGCTCGCCGTCTTGTCGTGGAGCATCGCCGTGGACGTCTCGGCGTTCTTCAGCGCGAAGGTGCCGCCGAATCCGCAGCAGGAGTCGGCCCCCGGCAGCTCGACGAGGTCGATGCCCTCGACCGCGCGCAGGAGCCGGAGGGGCTTGTCGCCGACCCGGAGCATCCGCAGGGAGTGGCAGGTGGGGTGGTACGTCACCCGGTGCGGGAAGTACGCGCCGACCCGGGTGACGCCGAGGACGTCCACGAGGAGTTCGGAGAGCTCGTACGTCTTCGCGGCGACGGCGTCCACCCCGGCGCGGAGCGCGGCGTCACCGTAGCGGTCGGCGACCATCCGGTGCTGGTGCCGGACGGAACCGGCGCACGAGCCCGAGGGCATCACGACCGCCTCGATCGAGGCGTCGCCGAACCCGTCCGCGAAGCCACGCACCAGGGGCACCGGTTCGCGCTGGTAGCCGGTGTTGATGTGCATCTGCCCGCAGCAGGTCTGGTCCGGTGGGAACACCACGTCGTGGCCCAGGCGCGTGAGCAGGATCGCGGTGGCCTTCACCGCGTCGGGGAAGAGCGTGTCTCCCAGACAGGTGGCGAAGAGTCCGATGCGCATGGAGCCTCCCCGGTCGGGTTCTCCGCGGCGGATCGGCCGCGACTGTCGGCCGCCACGGTCGGTGTCCGTCGCGTTTCACTATGAGGTTTCTATGGTCGGACCATACTAGGCGCGGGCCTTTGAAAGGAACTCCGCGTTGCGTGTCGTCCGGTACAGCGCGCGACGCGCGCGACGCCGTGGGCCGTGGGCCGTGGGCCGTGCGGAGCCGGCACGGCTCCTAGACGGCGCCGGGGCCCTCCACGAGAGTCCCGTGCAGTCCCCGGATGTGCCGCTCCACCAGGTCCGCGGCTTCTCCGCCCCGCTCCTCCCCCACCAGAGCGAGGAGGGCTCCGTGCTCGGCGTTGAGAGCGCGAGCGGTGGCCGGCCAGTCCTCGGCGGCTTCCAGGGCGCGCAGGATGAGCGGCCGCACGGACTCGCGTACGGCGGAGGTGAGCGTGGAGGTCAGGGCGTTGCCGGAACTGCGGGCGATGAGCACGTGGAAGCGGGTGTCGAGGTCGTTGAAGCCGCTCACCCCGATGCCCGGCTCCGCCATGCCCGCCACCAGCTCCGCCGCCTCGTCGAGGTCCTCGGCCGGTGCGTGGCAGGCGGCGGCCTCGAAGCTGGACCGCTCCAGGACCACTCGGGCCTCCAGGACGTCCTGGAGGCTGTAGCTGCCGAGGGCGAAGTGGAGACGGAGCAGCCGGCCCAGGGCGTCGTCCGGGTTGCGCACGATGCGGGCCCCGGCGTCGGGTCCCCGGCCGGGCTGGGCCACCAGGACGCCGATGGTCTCCAGCACCCGGAGCGCCTCGCGCAGGGCGGAGCGGCTGACGCCGAGCACCGGAGCCAGTTCGCGTTCGGGCGGCAGCCGGTCACCGGCGCGGAGCTCTCCGGCGAAGACCCGTTCCTCGATGCTGCGGAGCACGAGCTCATGGGTGCGGGACTGTCGCACGGGCTGCCATTCGACGGGCATCCGTCACTCCCTGCCTCGGCCGGTTCCGGACATGCAGCCTATGTCACACGAAGCATGTGGTCGGACCTCAGCCGGTGGTCAGACCTGAACGTGTGGTCAGACCTCACCGCGTTGACCGGACCGCTGTCCGTACGGTCCGACCTCACGGGCAGCGCTCCTCCCTCCCGTACGCGCGAAAGCCCCGCCGGAGGTCCCGGGTGAAGGGCGGTGGAGGGCGGGGCGGTGCATGCGGGACACCGCCCCGGAGCGGGGGGCGCGGGTCAGCGCGTGCCGGGGATGTCCCGCCCGTGCAGGCGTCCGCGCTGCGGGTCGAAGAGCTGGGCCGCCGCTCCGGACACGACCAGACCGGCGGCGATCAGGAGACCGTGGCCCACGGCGATGCCGGTGCCCAGTGCGGCGAGCCCGACGGCGAGCCACAGCCAGGCGTTGCGGCGGCGGTACTCGCGCGGGGTGCGCGGGGTGCCGCCGGACATCGCCTCGGCGAACTCGGGATCGTCGTGACGCAGCTGCTCCTCCAGATCACGCAGCCGCTCGTCGTACGTGGGCATGGTGTCTCCCTCCCGGTACGGAAACCCTCTCGCCTCCTGAAGGCCCGGCCCCCGCGGTGCGACACGGGGCAGGGCCCCTGGGGCCCTGGGCCTCATGATCGTCCGGCGAGGGCTCGGGGGACCATCGGGGGCAGCACCCATATCCGGGGGTGCGCACCATGCAGACCGGGCGCGCGCGGGGCGTCGGAGTGGCAGGTCCGGGCGGCGACGGCCCCGGCCCACCCGCGCAGCGGGGATAGTGGAGGCTGTCGGCACGGCTGTCAGCCCGCCCGTGCGACCCGACCTCCCGAGGAGCCGTTCGACCTTGTCCCTGTTCTGGCGGATCTTCCTGCTCAACGCCGCCGTGCTCGTGGCGGCCGGCGCCCTGCTGCTGCTCGGGCCGATCACCGTCTCCACGCCGGTCCTGCTGACCGAGGCCATGATCCTGACCGGCGGCATCGCCTTCATGCTCGCCGCCAACGCGGCGCTGCTCCGGCTCGGCCTCTTCCCGCTCCAGCGGGTCACCCGTGCGATGACGACCACCGACCTGCTGCGCCCGAGCCCACGGCCCGAGGTCGCGGGGCACGGTGAGATCGCCGCGCTGATCGAGACGTTCAACACGATGCTGGACCGGCTGGAGGCCGAGCGGGCCACCAGCAGCGCCCGCGCGCTCTCCGCGCAGGAGGCCGAGCGCCGCCGCGTGGCGCAGGAGCTGCACGACGAGGTCGGGCAGACGCTGACCGCGGTCCTGCTGGAGTTGAAGCGGGTCGCCGACCAGGCCCCGGAGCCGCTGCGCGGCGAGTTGCGCCAGGTCCAGGAGATCACCCGGGGGTCGCTCGACGAGATCCGCCGGATCGCGCGCCGGCTGCGGCCCGGGGTGCTGGAGGAACTGGGCCTGGTGAGCGCGCTGACGGCGCTGATCACCGAGACCCCGACGCCGGACGGGCTGACGATCCGCCGCCGGATGGGAAAGGACCTGCCCGAGTTGGGCGCCGAGGCCGAACTGGTCGTCTACCGGATCGCGCAGGAAGCCCTCACCAACACGGTCCGGCACGCCCGCGCCACCCGGCTCGACCTCTCGCTGGGGCGCAACCCCGGTGGAGTGGAACTGCTCATCCGCGACGACGGCCGCGGCCTCGGGGACGCCCCGGAGGGGGCCGGCCTGCGCGGTATGCGCGAACGCGCCCTGCTGATCGGGGCCGAGGTCTTCCTCGGTCCGGGTCCGCGGGGCGGCACCGAAGTACGTCTCGACGTGCCCGTCCCGAACGGAAGCAAGTGACCATGCCCACCTCGCCGTCCATCGCCACGCCTACCAGGGGCGCGACCGCTCCGACCCGCATCCTGCTGGCCGACGACCACGCGCTCGTGCGTCGCGGCGTCCGGCTGATCCTCGACGGCGAACCGGACCTGTCGGTCGTCGCCGAGGCCGGTGACGGCGCCGAGGCCATCGAGATGGCCCGCGCCGAACGGCCCGACCTGGTCATTCTGGATATCGCGATGCCCCGCCTGACCGGGCTCCAGGCGGCGCGCGAGCTGTCCCGGGTCATGCCGGGCGTGCGCATCCTGATGCTCACGATGTACGACAACGAGCAGTATTTCTTCGAGGCGTTGAGGGCGGGGGCGGCGGGGTACGTCCTGAAGTCGGTCGCGGACCGGGACCTGGTGGAGGCCTGCCGGGCGGCCATGCGCGACGAGCCGTTCCTCTACCCGGGCGCGGTGACCGCCCTCATCCGCAATTTCCTCGACCGGGTCAAGGACGGCGAGGACCTGCCGGCACGGACCATCACGGAGCGCGAGGAGGAGATCCTCAAGCTGGTCGCCGAGGGGCACTCCTCCAAGGAGATCGCCGAGTTGCTCGTCATCAGCGTCAAGACCGTGGAGCGGCACCGCGCCAACCTGCTCCAGAAGCTCGGCCTGCGCGACCGCCTGGAACTCACCCGTTACGCGATCCGCGCCGGCCTGATCGAGCCCTGACCTCACAGGACCGCGAGCGCGGGCAGTTCATGTGATTCTCAGCCGATCCGCATAGGGTGCCCCCGTGACCCAGATGACCCCGCCCGGCTGGCATCCAGACCCCGGGCACTCAGGCAATGGCCCCGCCCAGGAACGCTGGTGGGACGGAACGCAGTGGACCGGCCACGTCCGCGCGTCGCCCGGCGCGGCGCGCCGTCGCGGGATCCGCATCGGCGTCGGTGTGACGGTCGGCGCGGTGGTGCTCGCCGCCATCGGAGGCGGTGTGTACCTGCTGGGCGAGGACGACGACGGTCGGCCCGGCACGGCGGCCTCCTCGCCGTCCGCCGTCCCCGATCCACCGGGCGCGCCGGACGACGGCGAGAAGAACGGCCAGGAGGGCGACGGCGGGAACGGCGGGGGGAACGAAGACGGTCAGGGACCCGGTGACGGGCTCCCGCCGACCGAGCCGGGCTTCGCCACGGACCTGGCGGCGGGGATCAGCCTTCCGGTGCCCAAGGGGTGGAAGGGCACCTCCGGGGCGGTCGGCGCCGGACTGACGACGGGTGAACACCCGTGCCCCGGCGACACCGCCGAGACCTGCGTGCGCGGCGGGGTGTTCTCCGCCCCGGCGGCTGCGATGAAGCTCACCGCGGGGACGCCCGAGGAGGCGGCCAAGAAGGACATCGCCCTCAACGCCCGGGAGTCCTACGGCGGCAAGAGCTACGGAAAGATCTCCTCGCACGAGGAGCTGAAGTCCGAGGCCGTCACGGTGGCGGGCGGCAAGGGCTACGTCGTGCGCTGGAAGGTGGTGACGGAGAAGGGCGACGACGGCTACGTCGAATCGCTGGTGTTCCCCTCCCCCGCCTCCAAGGACATGCTCGTCGTGGTCCGGTCCGGGTTCGACGTCGACGAGGACGCGCCGAAGCTGTCCGTGCTGGACGAGATCACCCGCGGGATCAAGGTCGCGTCCGGTGCCGGAGGCGGAGGCGGCGGAGCCGTCTGAACGGATCAGCCCGGCCGGCGTGACCGGCGGAGGGGCCCGGACCGAGGACCGTCCGGGCCCCTCCGCCGTTTCGCTGCCCGGTCCTGCGTGTCGTCAGCCCGTGGCCGTTGCCGGGTCGCTGACCCCGGTGGCCCCCGTCTCGACGTGACCGGCGAAGCGGCGCAGGAAGGCCGGGTCGCCCTCGGCCGTGACGGACACGTCGTACCAGCGCCTGCCCGCCCTCAGGTCCATGGTGCGCGACACCGTGGCGCCGGGCCTCACCCTGACCGAGCGCTTCGCTCCCCCGTAGGCGTCCGCGTTGGAGAGGGTGAGGCGGACCTCGGTGTCGCCGGGGTTGGTGAGGGTCAGGTCGAGGTTGCCGCTCCCGTCGTTGTGGCGGGCGGTGACCTCGGGACCGACGGTGGAACCCGGGCTCCTGAACGTACGGAGGAAGCCGTTGGGGCCATGGACGGTGAGGTCGTGGGCGCCGCCGGAGTAGGCGGAGTTCCAGGCGTCCGACACCGTCCGGCCGGCCTCGGCGGTGTACGTCCACGGGGCGTCGGTCCGGTTCCCGGAGGTGACGTAGAACTGCGCGCCGGCCGCCGTCCCCGGGCTGAAGGTGAGCGCGATCTTCCCGGTGCCCGCGTCGACGGCGCCGTCGACGTACGGGGCGTACGGGAGCGGCCTGGCGGGTCGGCTGCCCGGTTCCTGCTTCGGCAGGGATCCGACGGCGGGCGGGGTGGGCCGGTAGTCGGGGTGCCGCTCGCGGTCCGGGGGCTCGTAGGCGGAGGTGTCCGGCAGGTCGCCGGGGGCGGGTTCGGTGCGGGCGAAGTCGAAGGCGGAGGTCAGGTCGCCGCAGACGGCGCGCCGCCACGGTGAGATGTTCGGCTCGCGCACGCCGAAGCGCTGCTCCATGAACCGCAGCACCGAGGTGTGGTCGAAGGTCTCGGAGCAGACGTAGCCGCCGGTGCTCCAGGGCGAGACGACCAGCATCGGGACGCGCGGCCCGAGTCCGTAGGCACCGGGGCCGTACGAGGCGCCGCCCGCGTACACCTCCGTCGAGGTGTCGGCCGTGGACAGGCCCCGGTCGGCGGAGGTCGGCGGATGGGGCGGTACGACGTGGTCGAAGAAGCCGTCGTTCTCGTCGTAGGTGATGAAGAGGGCGGTCCGGCTCCACACCTCGGGGTCGGACGTCAGCGCGTCCAGCAGCCGTGCGATGTACCAGGCGCCGTAGTTGGAGGGGAAGTTGGAGTGCTCGGTGAAGGCCTCCGGTGCGGCGACCCAGGAGATCTGCGGGAGGGTCCCGGCCCGGACGTCGGCGGCGATGCCGTCGAAGTAGTCGTCGCCGCCGGCCACGTTCGTACCGGTGCGCGCCTTGTCGTACAGCGGGTTCCCGGGCTGGGCGTTGCGGTACGCGTCGAAGTAGAGCAGCGAGTTGTCACCGTAGTTGCCCCGGTAGGCGTCGTCGATCCAGCCCCAGCCTCCGGGGCCGTCCAGGCCGTCGCCGATGTCCTGGTAGATCTTCCAGGAGACTCCGGCTTCCTCCAGCCGTTCGGGGTACGTCGTCCAGCCGTAGCCGCGCTCCTCGTTGCCGAGGACGGGCCCGCCGCCGGCGCCGTCGTTGCCGGTGTACCCCGACCAGAGGTAGTAGCGGTTGGGGTCGGTGGCCCCGATGAACGAGCAGTGGTAGGCGTCGCACACGGTGAACCGGTCGGCGAGGGCGTAGTGGAAGGGGATGTCGTCCCGGGTCAGATGGGCCATCGTCGTCGGCGTCTTGGCCGGGATCCAGCGGTCGTACCGCCCGTCGTTGTACGCCCGGTGGCCGCCCGCCCAGTCATGGTTGAGGCCCTGGAGGAACTGCATCCCCAGGTCGTCGGCGGTCGGGTGGAACGGCAGGGTCACCTTGCCCGTCGCGTCGGCCTGATGCCATACGGACTTCCCGCTCGGCAGTGTCACGGGCCGCGGGTCCCCGAACCCGCGCACGCCTTTCAGCGCCCCGAAGTAGTGGTCGAAGGAACGGTTCTCCTGCATCAGGACGACGATGTGCTCGACATCCCGGAGCGTTCCGGAAGCCCGGTGGGCGGGGATGGCGGCGGCGCGGTCGATGCTGCCCGACAGCGCGGCGAATCCCGCCGTCGCACCGGCTATCTGGAAGAAGCGGCGCCGATTCATATCAGCCATGAGTGAGGGGCCTCTTGGAGTGTGGGGAACGGGAACAGAAGCGAACAGGATGTTCCAAGAGAACCGAACAGAACGGAAGAGGCCGTGACGGACCGGTTAACGCCGTATGAGTTCCTCCAGGAGTTCGACGAGGAGGCCGGGGCGCCCCACGAACGGGGAGTGGCCCGTCCGCCACTCGCGTGCCCCGGTGCAGCGCGCGGCCATCCTCCGTTGCAGGGCGGGGTCGATGGCCCGGTCCCGGTCGCAGACGACGTAGGTGGAGGGCGTGTCCTTCCAGCCGTGGTGGAGCGGGACTCCTCGTCCGCAGCCGGGGGCCTGCGGACGGAGCAGGTCCACCGCCCAGGCGGCGAGGGACGCGGAGCAGTCGTCGTAGAGGACCTCGGCGGCCGGCTCGGGACGCAGGGTGGTCGACCCGTCGGGCCCGGGGTCGATCGCCTCCTGGAGCCGCGGCGACGCCCCGCCCAGGGTGGCCGCGCTTTCGCCGGTGTCCGGCACGAAGGCCGCCAGATAGACCAGATGTCCCGCTCCGCGCACTCCGGTGATCACCGACCCGCCGTAGGAGTGGCCGAGCAGGAGCGGAGGCCCCGCCAGCGAGTCGACGGCGGCCTGGACCGCCGCGGTGTCGGCGGACAGCGAGCCTCGGTGGAGCTCGGGAACGACGGTCTCGATTCCCGCGGCCCGCAGGCGTTCCGCCACCCTGCCGAAATGCTCCGGACGGTGGTACAGGCCGTGGACGAGCACGACGGCAGACAGAGCGCCCGCCTCCTCACGTAGGGTTTCGGCTGCTGGAAACGTACGACGACGGTGAGGACCGAGAATGAACAGTCCGGCGATCGTATCGAGAGAAGAATGGTTGGCGGCCCGGAAGGAACTGCTCGCGCGGGAGAAGCAGTTCGACCGGGAGCGGGACGCGCTCAGCGCGCGGCGGCGGGCCCTGCCGATGGTGGAGGTCACCGAACCGTACGTCTTCGACGGTCCGGACGGCCCGGCGAGCCTCCTCGATCTGTTCGACGGTCGTCGTCAGCTCATCGTCTACCACTTCATGCTGGCGCCCGATTGGGAGGCCGGCTGTACCGGGTGCTCGCTCCTCGCCGACAACATCGGCCACTTGGCGCATCTGCACGCGGCCCGGACCTCGTTCGCGGCGGTCTCGCGCGCGCCTCTCGCGCGGATCACGAAGTTCCGCGAACGCATGGAGTGGACCTTCCCCTGGTTCTCCTCCCACGGGACGTCGTTCAACTACGACTTCCACGTCACCATGGATGAATCCGTGACGCCCGTCCTCTTCAACTTCCGTACGGTGGACGAGTTGCGTGAGGCCGGAATCGGGTCCTGGGCCGAGAGCGGCGAGCAGCACGGCCTGAGCGTCTTCCTCCGCGAGGACGACCGCGTGTTCCACACCTACTCGACGTACTCGCGTGGCACCGATCTCCTCAACGGCACCTTCAACTACCTGGACCTGACCCCTCTCGGGCGGCAGGAGGAGGCCGGAATCATGGACTGGGTCCGCCACCACGACGGCTACGACGGCCACGACGGCTAGACGCCCCCCTCTGGGGGCCCGTCCTGGGGCAGTCCGTCGAGCGGTCGGAGGAAGCGGCGTTCGTACCGCTTGATGCAGCGGGTGTCACGGGCCAGTTGGAACGCCTCCTGGCACTCCGGGTCGGACATGCTGTCCGTGCGGTACTGCTCGTAGGCGGCCAGGCCGGGAAAGGAGAAGAGGGCGTAGGCGATGTCGCTGTCGCCCTCGCTGGGCAGGAAGTAGCCGTGGTGCGTTCCGCCGAAACGGTTGACGAGCCGGACCCAGCGGCGGCCGTACTCCTCGAAGTCCTCGATCTTGTCCGCGTCGATCTCGTACTTCAGGTGAATGGTGATCATGCCTGCATGATGCCGTGTGGCGGTTCGGACCCCGTGAGGCGGGGCGGCCGGGATCAGCAGCGCCTACCGGACGCCCTCCTGCGCCGGTTGCCAGGCCGCCGAGCACAGGGATTCGGCCACGGCGGCCGTGTAGCGGGCGGCGGCCAGCCAGTGGATGGCGAAGCCGTCGGTGTCGGCGGGGAGCAGCCGGCCGAACAGATCGCGGTCGCGTCGGGCCGCCGAGGCGCACAGGGCGGTGAGGAGTCCGGCGGCCGTGGGGAGACCCGCGCGGCGGATCCGGCGGGTCTCTGCGGTGACGTCGCCGAGCATGCCGAGGGCGGCGCGGCCCGCAGGGACCGTCTGTTCCACCCGGCGCTCCAGGAGGTACAGGGGCGCGTGCGCGCCGGACCCTCCGTGCTCGGGCGGAGCCGGGTACACGGGGGCGTTCGGGTCCGGCAGGTCGGCACGGCGCAGGCGGTCGAGGCCGAGGTCGATCGTGCCCGCGCCGGAGGGGTGCGAGCAGGCGAGGAGGGTGAGCCGGGGATGAGGGGCGGGCACCAGGCGGCCGATGATCCTCAGCCGTGCCCCCGGCGCCGCGGCCAGCAGCATCATGTTGTCGCGGTGGGCCAGCGCGGGGTCGTCGTCGGCGACGGTGAGCCGGACCCGGCCGCCTCCCTCGCACCGTGCGAGCAGGCAGGCGCCACCCGACTCCCCTAGCGCGCCGAGGATTTCGACGTCCAGGAAGAGCAGGTCGCTGCCGCCGCCGTCGGGGTCCGCGTAGCGCGAGACGGACCGCAGGGCGCGGGCGGCCTGTTCGGACGGCGGAGTCTCCCACAGGGCCGCGAGCGGCGGCTCCGTCCACGCCGCACCCCCGGCGGTGACGGCCTTGACGCCCTTCCCCGCGCCCAGTCTGCCGTCCGGCGAGACCGTAGCCCCGGAGACGGCCAGGCCGGCCCTGCCCAACTCCCGGTGGGTGAGCGCGCTGTCCCCCAGGCGGACCGCCCGGTCGGCCACGCCCAGGGCGCGCCCGACGCCTCCCGGCGCCACGTCGCCGACCGTGAAGAGGCGGCCGTCGGATCCGGCGACCCAGGTGCGGACGCCGCCGTGGCCCGAGTCGGTGACCACGGGTTCGGTGAACAGGCCGTACAGGCGCAGCGAGCCGTCCGGGCTGTACGGGCGGCGCGCGCGGCCCCGGACCGCGGCCAGCTCCGGCCCGGACGCCGTCCTCACCCGGTGCGCGGTGCCCAGGAGTTCGGCCAGGGCCGTGACGAGGTCGGCGGTGCGGTAGGACGGGTCACCGGCGCGGGCCGCGCGCAGCAGCGTGACGACGGACAGCGCGGCGCCGGCGGCACGCGGCAGCCGCCGGAGCCGGGCGGTGTGCGCCGCGCGGAGGAGGGCCGACTGGGCGACGGCACCGGCCCCGTCGACGCCGGCCTCCAGCACGGCCGCGCCCGCCGCCCACAGCGTCTCGGCGGCGGCTCGCTGATCCGGGCTCGCCACCTCGGGCGGGGAGGCGGAGTCGGGGGCGGGCTCGGGATCGGGGACGAGATCGGGCCCGGTGACGAAGGCGGGGCCGCTCGCGGAGGCGAAGTCCGTTACGGAGGCGGGTTCGGGGGCCGCCGCGGAGGGCTGGTCGGCGAGCTCCGGGGGCGCCTGTGCCGCGGGGGCGGCACAGGCGGCGGCCGCGCGGTGGACGCAGGCCGGGGCGAGGAGGCAACCGCAGGTGATGGCGTCCGTCGTCGCCACCACGCCGCTCGGAGCGTGCAGGCGCAGCTCGGTCTCGTCGTCGACCTCGATCGTCACCGTGTCCGCTTCGCGGTGCGTCGGGCGGGCGCAGAGCTTGGTGACCGCCGCGTCCAGCCGCTTGCGCAGCCGCGGCGAGAGGTTCTCCACGAGCGTGGCCGTGACCTCCGGCGCGACGGGCGGCAACCGGTCCTCGTTCATGCGGTCTTCTCCCCTATCCAGCGGGCCAGTTCGAGTGGGCTGAGGGCTGCCACGGGCATACCGGCGGCCACGAGCTGCCCGGCGACGCCCGTCGAGTAGCGGGGCCGGCCGGCGTCGTCGAGGCTCGCGCACCCGAGGACGTGACATCCGGTGTTCACGAGTGCCCGCACCTCGGCCAGCAGTCCGGCGAGCGGTGCGCCCTCCTCGAAGTCGCTGATGACGACGACGAGGGTGCGGCTGGGCACCTCGATCAGGCTGCGGGCGTGCCGCAGCCCGGCGGCGATGTGCGTGCCCCCGCCCACACTCACCTCCAGCAGGAGGGAGAGGGGATCGTGCACATGGCCGGTGAGATCGACGACCTCCGTGGAGAAGGCCAGGAAATGCGTGCTCAGCGTCGGCACCCCGGCGAGCACGGAGGCGGTCAGCGCGGACCAGATCGTGGACGACTCCATGGATCCGGAGACATCGGTGACCAGGATCAGGCGCCAGTCGGCCGACCGGCGGGCGCGACTGCGGAACACCGGCTTCTCCGGGACCACCTGGATCGTGCCGTCGGCCGTCCGGCGGGCGGTGGCCAGGTTGGCGCGCAGGGTGCGCGGCAGGTCCAGCCTCCCGCCGGGGCGGCGGGTGGGCCGGGCCGACATCGTGCCGGTGAGGGCGGGGCGCAGCCGGGTGGCGAGCCGGCGGGTCAGTTCGTCGACCAGGTGGCGGACCAGGGGCCGGAGCGCCGCGAGGCGGGCTTCGGGGAGCCCGCCCGCGTACCGCAGGATCGTCCGGAGCAGTTCCACGGAGGGAGTGGCGGCCGCCGGGTCGAGTTCGGCGAGGACGTCCTGCCGTCCTGTCACGGCCGCGGCGGCGAGGACCTCCTCGCGGACGCCGGGGCCGAACAGCGCGGCCAGTTCCTCGGACCACTCGCGGACGCCGGGGAACGACGGCTCCCGGCCGCCGCGCGGTCCGGAGCCACCGTGACCTGGCAGGCCGCCGCGGGACCCCTCGCCGTGCCCCGCGCCGTAGAGCTCGTCGAGAGCGGTCGCCAGGCGGGCGGCCCCGGAGGGCAGCTGGTCGGCACGCCGGCCGAGTACGAGCCGCCAGCGGTCGGCGGGCGCGAGCGTACGCGCGGGGGCCGTCTCGGCGGAGCGCCCGGGGGCGGGCGCGGCCTCGGTGAAGGGTGCGGTCCCGGTGTCGGGTACGGGTGCGGTGTCGGGTGCGGCCTCGGTGTCGGGTACGGAAGCGGCCTCGCGTACGGCGGTGGGGCTGCTGGGCGGCGATGGGATCCGGTCGTCCCGCGCGGGTGGGGGGACGGGCAGGCCGAGGCCGGTCAGGAGCTCGCGGGCCGCGAGGTCGGCTGTCGTCCGGCCGGCCAGCTCGGCCGGGTCGTCGGAGTCGAGCGTGTCCACCCGTTCGCCGAGCCGCTCCTCCACGGTGTCCAGCAGCCGGTCCCGGGCGGCCGGGCTCAGGGTGTCGAAGCCACCGCGCAGGGCAGGCAGCCGGGCCAGGAACGCGGTGTCGTCCAGCTCGACGACCCGGCGCAGCAGCGGGTCCAGGGCGCCGACGCCGACGGTCAGGAGTGGGCCCGCCACCGTCAGGACACCGGTGAGGCGGGCGGTGAGCGCGGCCCTGGAAACGCTGTCCACGGCTCCGTCCACCCAGGAGGCCACGCGTCCCCCGAAGGAGTCCGCCGCTTCGTGGCCCGTGAGCACCCTCACCGCTCCGGCGGCGGCGGCGATCAACGGGGTCCCGTCGGCGGCCAGTCGGGCGAGGGCGTCGGTGAGCCGGATGCCGCCCACCCGGTCGGCCCGCTGGGCCAGTTCGAGCAGCGCCCGGGCGTCCTCGGGGTCCTCGGAGCCGGTCAGGCCGTCGACCTGGCGTACCGCGGCCGAGGTCAGGAGTTCCGCCGCGTGCGCGGTGCGGGCGGCACGGGCGGTGGCGTCCGGCGCGGAGGATCCGTCCGGCGCGGCCAGGCCCGGCAGGTGGCCGGCGTCGACGCGGTCCAGCAGGTCGAGCCCGGCGAGGAGTTCGGGAAGGGTAGCGCTCGCGGGGAGCACGGCGGCGAGTTCCGCCAGGCGTTCGTCGGCGAGGGCGGGGAGCCCGCACTCGGCGGCCTCCGCCAGGCCGCCGACGACCTGGGCGGCCGTCGGGCCGCCCTCCGCACGCTCGGCCGCGAGCCGCTGACGCAGCACGCCCTCGGCCGCCTGGGCCGGAGTGACGCCGCGAGCCCCGGCCGCGGTGAGCACCGCGGCCGTCGCCGGGGTCCACCGGACCTGCCAGCGCGTCGTGAGCCCTTCACCGCCCGCCGCACCGGCCACCTCCTGCTCCTGCGCGTAGGGGATGCCGCACACCTTCAGCCTGCGCAGCAGCAGTTCGCGGCGTCGGTCCAGGGTGGAGCGCGCCGGGTCGAGCCGGAGGTCGCGCGGTGTCTTCTCGTGCGCGTCCGGTGGCCCGGGAAGCGCGAGCGCCGCGGTCTCTGCCTCCACGGCGGGGCCCAGTCCGCTGCGCGGAGCGGCGGGTGCGGGCCGACCGGTGCGGGCTCCGACCAGTACGCGTTCGAGGGCGCGGGCCACGGCGCGGCCCGTGCCGTAGGTCTCGCCGCGCCCGAGCACCGTCTGCACGGCCTCCAGGAGTTCACCGCGGCCCGGGGCGGGAAGGCCGCGCAGGCGGGCCAGGTCGGCGGCCACCCGGACGACCTCCCGGCCGTCCGCCGGGCCGTACGGGTGGCCCTGTTCGCGCAGGGCTGCGCAGACGCGGACCGCGGTGCGGATCAGCGCCTCGTGCAGGGCCGCCGGGTCCCCGGCGGCGTCCAGGACGGTGTGCTGCCACTCCGGGTCCCGGATGCCGGCCGGGTAGCCGGAGCGCGAGTCGAGCAGCGGGTAGGTGTACGGGACCAGGGAGACCGTGCACGCCGTCGCCCCGGCGATGCCGTGCGTGTGGCCGTCCGCGCCCGACCCGGGCGCGGCGGTCCGGTCCGGCGCCGCTGGTGCTCCCGGTGCGTCCAGCGCCTCGGTCCCGTCCGGCGCTTCGGTCCGGTCCGGAGCTTCGGTCCGGTCCGGAGCTTCAGTCCCGTCCGGAGCTTCGGTCCCGTCCGGAGCTTCGGTCCCGTCCGGCGCGGGACCTTCGATGGCCTCGGCGGCGGACGGCAGCAGCGCCGGGGTGTGGAAGGCTCCCACCACCACGGCGGGCCGCCGCCCGCTCGCCAGGGCCTCGGCGACATGGCGGCGCATGCACGCCTCGCGCGCCAGGTCCGTGCTCTGTACGCCGCCCCGCGCCTCGGCCTCGTAACGCAGCGCCCAACCGGTGAGCAGGGCGGCGCGGCGGAGCGCCTCGGGTGTCGAACCGGGCGCGAGGGCCTCCACCAGCCGGTCCCACAGGTCATCGCCGTCCCGCCCGGTGAGCCGGGACCGGAGCGCGGCGGACAGCCCGCGCCCCTCCTCCGGCCCGGGTGCGGAGTCGGCCCCGGGCAGGGGTGTGGTGGTGTCGGGGCCGCCCTCCGCCCACGCCCGGTCGGCCAGGGGCAGATCGCAGGCCACCGCCGGGACGCCGTTCCTCGCCGCCCAGCGCAGAGCGACCAGCTCCGGCGAGAAGTCCGCGAACGGGTAGAAGGCCGGACCCCGTTCACCTGCCGAGCCGGGTCCGGGCACGGCGGCGGGTACGGCGGCCAGCGCCACCGGGGCCTCGGTCTCCTCGTGGGCGAGCCAGCCCAGCCAGGACTGGAACTCGGCGGGCAGCTCGACGAGGAGGACGTCGGGGGCCGCCGCGTCCAGCAGCGCCGGGAGGGCGGCCGCCAGTGAGGGCGCGTGGTGGCGCACCCCGATCAGGAACGGCAGCCCCGGGCCGGTCGCCGCGAGGGCCGCCACCGCGGCTTGCGAGGTGGCGGGCTCAGCGACCGCGGTGGGATCAGCGACCGCTGTGGGCGCCGCCTCCGCGGTGGACCGCGTCCCGGGGATGGTCGACTCGTTCATCCGTCAGTTCTCCAGCACCGCGCGCAGGTCCCACAGGGCACGCCAGGTGGCCGCTCCCTGCTCGGCACGCCTGCGTACCGGCCCGTCCCAGTACCCCAGCAGCCGTGCCGCGTCGGCGGGATCGTCCTTGCGGACGACGCCGAGCAGATGGCCGGGCAGGAGGGAGAGCACGTCCCGGTCGCCGGGGAAGTAGGCGGCGGCCAGGCCCAGGGAGCCCGCGACGGAGACCGCCTCCGCCGTGCTCATCACCGTGGAGGGTCGCTCGACCTCCCAGCCCTCCGCGGAACGGCCCTCGCGCAGGTCCCGGAAGGCGGTGACCAGGGCTTCGAGCACCGCGTCGTCCACCTGGTAGGCGGCGCCCACCCGCTCGACGGCTGCCCGCGACTGGCGCCGTACGAGAGCGGTCTCGGCGTCCACGTCCCCGATGGGGCCCACGGTCTCGAAGTTGAAGCGCCGCTTCAGCGCTGCGGACATCTCCGAGACGCCCTTGTCCCGCAGGTTGGCGGTGGCGATGAGCGTGAACCCGGGCGCCGCGTGCACCTGGGCGCCCTCGCCTCCCGCGAGTTCGGGAACCGCGATCCGCCGCTCGGAGAGCAGCGACACGAGAGCGTCCTGGACCTCCGGCAGACAGCGGGTGACCTCCTCGACGCGGGCGACGGCACCCCGGGTCATGGCGGCGAGTACCGGAGAGGGCACCATGGCCTGCTCGGTGGGTCCCTGGGCGAGCAGCAACGCGTAGTTCCAGCCGTACTTGAGCTGGTCCTCGGTGGTACCCGCGGTCCCCTGCACGGTGAGCGCGCTGGTCCCGCAGACGGCCGCCGAGAGCAGTTCGGAGAGCATCGACTTGGCGGTGCCGGGTTCTCCGACGAGGAGGAGTCCGCGCTCCCCGGCGAGGGTGACCACGCACCGTTCGACCAGGGCGCGTTCGCCGACGAACTTCTGCTCGATCACGAGGCGGCGTGGTACCCCGGCTCCGGGCCTGGCGCCCTTGGGCAGGCCCAGTGCCTCGCCCGCGCTGCCCGTCACGAAGGTGACGACGGCGCGCGGGGTGAGCAGCCAGCCGGGCGGGCGGGGCCCGGGGTCGTGGGCGGCGAGGAAGGCCAGCTCGGTGGCGTACCGGTCCTCGGGGAGGGTGATCTGGCGGTGCTCCCTGCCGGGCGCCGTCGCCCGGCCCGGCACACCGCCCGTGGCGGTGCTGTCCGTGCTGGTGCTGTCGATACTCGTGCTCCCCGTACTTGTGCTGTCCGCACTCGCGCTGTCCGTACTCGTGCTGTCCGTGGTGGTCGTGGTGTCGTTCGTCATCGGCGGCGGCCCTTCCGGGTTGCGCGGGTGTCCAGTTCTTCGAAGGCGGGGGCGTCGCCGCCGCGGACCCGTGCCCAGGCGGCTGCGAACAGCGCGGACACCGGGAGGTGGGGCAGGGTCCGGGCGGACCCTGCCACGGGGTACAGGCGTTCCTTCCAGGTCTCCAGCGGCAGTCCGGGGGTGCCTCGTTCCAGCCAGCCGCAGGGGAGGAACAGGGTGCGGCCCGCGCGGGAGCGCTTCGCCTCCACGACGAGGTCGGTGGCGGCGAGTTCCGCCCGGGCCTTCTTGATCCGTGCGGGCTTCCACCCGGTCCAGCGGGCACAGTTCCGGTCCGTGGGATCGGGCAGCGCGAGCAGCATCAGATAGAGGGCTGCGGCGTCCGCGCCCAGGTCGAGGGCGTCGGCTGCCTCGGCCACCAGCTCCGGCACCGTCCGCGTCGGGTCCTGGGCCGGGTGGTGCGGGGCGCCGTCGGGGGCGCCCGAGGAGGCCAACGCGTCGGCCTCCTCGCCCAGCAGGGCGCGCAGGGCGAGCAGATCGCCGGTGCCGTGACGGGCGACGGTGCCCTCGACCAGGCCGAACGCCGGGTCGTCGGGGCCTGCCAGGCCCGCCGGGCGGATCAGCAGCTTCTCGTTGTTGCCGTAACCGGGGGCGAGGAGCAGCGCCGTGCCTGCCCGGACCAGCCCGTCGGCTTCGGCGCCGCCGGACTCGGGGAGCCCGTGGGCGGCGCGGACCGTGGCGCCGATCGGGCCTCCCGACTCGGTCCAGTGCAGACCGAGGTCCAGCACCAGGTCCGGGTCGGCGAGACGGCCGCGCAGGGCCGCGAGCCCGACGGGCAGGTGCGCCCGCAGGGGGTGCCCGTACGGCAGCGCGTAGGCGAGGGTGGACAGAGCGGTCAGGGCGGAGGCGACCGTACCCCGTGCGCCCGCCACGCGCGGGCCCGGGCGACCGGTGCCGTCCTGGACGGCGGTGCCATGGGCGAGCCAGGTCCGGGAGGCAGCGTTGAGGACCAGGTCGACGGCGCCCGAGCTGGTGCCCGAGAGGTCGAGGTCCAGTTCCTCGGGGACGCGCACGAGGGAGGCCAGGCGCTGCTGCCAGACCTCGGCGGCGGCCCGGACGTCGGGGCCCGAGGACCACAGCTCGGCCGGGTCCTCGGGCAGCAGCGCCCGGAGCAGGGCGTGCCGGTCGTCACGGGGCAGGGCGTCCAGCCTCGCCTGCGCCTCCTCGAAGGCACGCGTCTTCGCTCCGAGCAGCGTGAGCGCCTCGGCGCCGGGCTCCTGGAGCGCTGCCGACAGCAGGGCGGCGGACTGGAGGGGACCGATTCCGGTGGCCGTGTGAAAAGCCTCGGCGGCCTCCGGCCGCCAGGGCGCGGGGCCCTGCTCCCGTACCAGGGCGGTGAGCCGGGTGAGCCGGTCGCGGGCGATGCCCTGCCGGTGAACGCGCTCACGGTCCAGGGTGAAGCCGGGGACGGGACCGAAGGCACCGGTCGGATCGTGGTCCAGGGCGAGCCAGCAGGCCGCGTCGTCCCGGGTGTTCCGGCCGCGGTCGGCCAGGATCACGACCGTCCGGGCACCCTTGCGGAGCACCTGGCCGAGGCGGTGCACGGCCTCGGGACGTCCGCGCCCGGGAGCCACTCCGCCGAGCGGTTCGACGAGGTCCACCAGCCTGACCGTGCCCGCAGGGTCGGCCAAGGGGCCCTCGGCGAGGGCTTCCAGCAGGACGAGGAGCCCCGTGCGGTGTTCGGGAGAGGTGGTCGCCGACGCGGCCCGGTAGGCCAGCTCGGGCAGCTTGTCGAGGACGGAGGTCCACGTGAGGGCGTCGCAGGGCACGGTGTACTCGTCGCGCTGCCAGCCGTCCACGGGGGTGAACGGGACCTTCGACGGCGTGGGCGGGCCGAAGGCCGGCTCACCACCGAGGACATGGTTGACGGCGAGGATCTGGCGGATCACCGTCCACCGGTTCCCGCCTGCCCACCAACTGCCGTGCATCCGCTCGGAGCCCCAGGCGGAGGCGTCCCGCAGGGTCGTGTCGTCGCCGTGCTCGGGCTCGTGGTCGAAGAACATGCCCTTGGTGCGCGCGGTGTCCCGGGGTGTGGCCGGCCGCACGGGCTCGGGCGGTTCCAGAAAGAGGGCGGCCGCGACAGCCCGGTCCACCGCGTTCCGGACGAGGGCGGTGATGCCCGCGAGGAGCCGGGCGTCGGAGACCTCGGGCAACACCCGTGCGGCGGCCTCCTCCGTCAGCTCCCGCGAGGAGGGTCCGGTGTACTCCTCGACGGCCTGGAACGCCTCCAGGTGCCGGGTGACCGCGGCGGCGACCTCGGTGAACAGCTCCTCCGTCCGGGCGTCCGTCAGATTCCGCAGGGCCATGGAGCCCCGCTCGTCCCTCGGGCGCAGGGCGTGCCAGTAGGAGACGGGAGGCACGTAGGGGGTGCCCGCCGCGTCGTTGCCGCCGGAGGAGTCGGTGGTGACGGACCACAGGCGGCCGCCCGTGCCGTCGGTGTCCGCCGGGTGCGCTTCCACGGAGCGGTGGTTCAGGATCGCGACCGGACGCGACCCGCCGGGAAGAGTGAGGGCACCGAGCGGCACCGGGGAGCCGCCGCCGGGCAGCGGGTGCGGCAGGGTGACCGTGTGGCCGTCGGGGGTGCCGGCGACGATCCGGTGCCCGTCGGCGGGTGCGGCCGTGCCGGTCTCGGTGACGGTGCGGCGGACCCAGCGGCCGAGGACCGTGCCGTCCGTGCCGAACGGGGTGGTCTCCAGGCCGGGCTGGAGGGGCAGCACCTGGCAGTGCTCGGCGAGCAGTCGGGCGCCGTCGCGCACTCCGGAGCGGAGGAAGGCGGGAAGGGACGCGCGGCCGTGCGCGCCGCCGGCCGGGTCGTACTCCAGCCACACCCGCTGCGTGCCCTGGTGGCCCTCGCGCCAGTAGCCGGTGCCGTCGGAGATGACGGCGCGCTGCGGTGGGAGGGAAGTGTCGCCCGCGTGCAGGGCCTTGCCGCCCGTGGCGCGGCCGCCACCGGGCAGCGGCAGGCAGACCTCGTCCGAGGGGCCGGAGCCGCCCCAGCGGGGGAGCTGCTCGCCGCCCACGGTGAAGACCTCGGCGGGGCGGTGCGACCAGTAGCCGCGCTGCTTGCCGTCCTCCCACCAGATGACCAGCAACTCCCCGTCGACGTACCGCAGGGCGATCGTCCGCCAGTGGTCGACGGTGGCGGGCAGCCGCAGGGTGTGCCGCAGCAGGACGCCTTCCGGGCCGATGACGACGGCCCGTTCGAGGGTGTTCAGGATCAGTGCGGGCCAGGCGCCGGTGACGCCGGCGGTCTCCCGCCGGTTGTGTCGCCGACGCCCTGCGGCCGCGGCCTCGGCGGCCAGTTCGGCGTAGGTCTCGTCGAGCGCGGGCCAGCCCAGTTCATCGAGGACGCCGGTACGCAGGGTGGAGGCGAGCAGCGGCACGACGTCGTGGCTCTCCAGGAGTCGTACGGCTTCCGGAGCCACGTCCGCGACCACGGAACGGAACGACGAGAGCCGGTTGAGGGCGGCGCGCAGCCCGGGGAGCCCGCGCGCGGCCGTGTACTCCTCGGCGCGGGCGGTCAGCCACTCCCGCAGGATGACGGAGAGCACCGGGTGCGCCGCGACCTTCGCCAGGCCGGCGTCGCTCAGCCGCTGGTGGTGTCCTTCGCCGAGGCTCCCGACGCTCCGGCTCAGCAGGGCACGGAAGACCGGGTGTTCGGCGACGGCGGTGAGATCGCGCGCGCCGGGCGTGGTGTCGGTGAGCCAGGGGCCGATCGGGAATCCGAGGGACCGCGCGGCCCCCGCGTCCTGCTCGTCCGGCTCGGCGACGGGGATGCCGGAGGCGAGGCAGAGGTCGAGAAGGTCCGGGTCGGCGGTGCGCTGCCAGCGGCCCTGGAACAGTTCGACGGGGTGCCCGTCGGCGCGCAGCCGGTCCGCCATCCGGGCGACCAGGCCGAGGGTCCCCGGGCAGCGGCCCGAGGTGACCCGGCTGCGCCCGCGGTGTGCCTCCCAGCGGGCGAGCCAGTCCGCCGGGGAGACGGACGGCGTGGCGGGGGCGGCGGAGTCGGCGGCGGTGGCGGAAGCCGGGTCGCCGGAGGTGTCCGGGAGGGCGGTCAGCAACTCGTCCGCGCCGGACTCGGCCAGCACGGCGAGCCAGGCCTGTTCGCCGTCCGCGTCCCGGCCGCTCTCGCCGAAGGTCTCCGGGAAGAAGCCGAGGAGCCGGGCCCTCACGACCGCGTCCCGGCGCGCGAGGTCGACGAGCGAGGAGCGGTAGGTCTCCCAGAACGAGGCGGGGGCGCGGACGACTCCCGGCGAGCCGATCAGGTCGGCGACCAGCTCGCGTTCGGCGGTCTCGCGGTCCAGCCCGGCGGCCTTGACCAGCGCGCGCACGTCCTGCGGCAGCGCCGCGTACGGCTGCATGCCGGCCGCGCAGCGCTCGACCAGCAGACGGCGGAACTGCGCCCAGGCGTCCGCCGGGGCGAGCCGCGCCACCAGGTCGCGCACGTACTGCCGGAGCGCCTTGACGGTCAGCGCGCCGACGAGGGCGAACTCCAGGAAGACGGCCCGCTGCCGCTCCTCGTCCACGACCAGCCCGTGCACCCGCTCGGCTTCGCGGGCCTTGCCGAAGAAGGAGGCGGCGTAGGTGGGGTTCTCCGCCTGGAGGAAGAGGCGTGCCACCTGCTCGTAGTAGGTGGGAAGGAAGTGGGGCACGGCCCGGCCGAGCCGGTCGCCGAGTGCGTCGAAGCCCTCCTTGGCCGCTCCGGCACGGCCCTTGGCCTGCCGGCCCAGCCGCTCGATGTCCTTGACCAGGGCAAGGGCGTGGTGCCCGTTGGCCGGGTCGTTGACCAGCGCCCAGGCCGGGAAGCCCAGCGTCTCGCGGCGCACCTGTCCCACGACGGGGGCCTCGGCGGTCCGGGCCAGCCCGAGGAACTCCAGGGCCAGGTCCTCGGCTTCGCCGAGCGTGCCGGGCACGAGCCGGATCACGGGGCGGTCGCCGAGAGCGGTGTGCGTGTAGGTGCGGGCGGTCAGCGCGTCGGCGTCGTCCCGGTCGGTGGTGCCGGCCGGGAGGATCGCGCCCGCGTCCAGCAGGGCCGCCGCGCGGGCCTCGGCCGCGGGGCCGGAAGTGCTCTCGTTCCGGACCTGGCCGGGAAGGACCGCCGCGTCCGCTGCCGTCGTGTTCGCGCCTGTGCTCATCGTCGTCGCGTCCGTGCCCGTCGTCGTATGCGCGTTCGTGCCCGTCGTCGTCATGCTCATGCCGCCCGCTCCTCGTCCTCGACGTCGCGGCCGGCGTAGAGCGCCGCCGCCATCCGCATGCCCTCCGACCACGCCACGGGGCCGACCTCGGCAACCATCAGCGCACGCCCCGACGGATCGGTCCAGCCCAGGGAGCCCGTCTCGGTGCCGTACGCGTCGTATCCGTCGTGCTCGCCGATCCAGATGCGCGCCTCGGCGGTGGCGCCGTCCTCGACCACCGGGCAGACCGCGTATCCCCCGCGCGACCGGTACCCGAGCTGAGTGACGCGGCCGTGCAGGAAGCGCAGTTCCTTGAACACGCCGCCTGCGTAGGTATCCACGGAAGTGGTCTCCGGGGCGAGGCCCGGCGGGCGGTGCCACACCTCGCGGAACAGCTGCTCCACGTTCTGGCCCACCCCCAGTTCGACCGCGAACTCCCGCAGCTCGTCGAGGTCGTCGAGGAGGACGGGGTGGGGCACGCTGACCACCTCGGGTGTGATGCGGACCGTGTCACCGTCCAGGTCGACGAGGCCGAGACCGCGCTCGGAATCGACATCGCGCAGGAACCCCGCGACCCCGCCGCCGGCACCGGTGACGACCACGTCCCGCAGGGCCGCCTGCCACGCCGGGTCGGGCCAGACCCGGGCGAGCACGGCGGTGGGAACGGGCAGCGAACGCACCATCCACTGCTCGACGTCGCTCAGGCACCGGCGTTCGTGCCGTTCCAGCCACTCGGTCAACTGCCGAAGGCCGACGACCGCCGGGTCGTCCTTCAACTTGGCCGGAACGGACTTCAGCCGCCGCCCCTTCCCGTTGCGGCAGACCACCTTGCCCGACTCCAGAGCGACTTCGTAGTCGCCGGCCGACACCCACCCCATGCGCTGTTCTCCCCTGTTTTCCGAACGGCCGCCGAACCGGTGGCACGCTGATGAGACCCGTCGACGGCAACGCACCGTGACGAGTGGGAGAGACTCTAAACGGCCCCAGTGACAATGCGTTCGGACCCCCTCCGCATCGCCCCCGCGGCCCTGACCCCAGAAGGCCCCTGTCGTGCCCGCCGACGGCCCGAGGGCGCCGAGAATCTCGCCGTTCCGCCCCCGGCCTCCCGCGCCGAAGCGGCCCCGACACCCGCCCGGGGGAAACGGAACCGGCCACAAGCTCGTACGCTTGCCCGGTGCCCCAGAACTCCGGCCCGAACGGCCCAGAAGAACCGCTGACGACCGACGCGGTGACACGTATCGTGCTGCGCCCGATCGCCAGCCCGCTGCCGCTGGGCTTCTTCGCCCTCGGCATGGGGAGCACCGTCCTGTCCTCCCTCCAACTCGGCTGGGTACCGGCCGCGCAGAGCAGCATCCTTCTGCTCCTCGTCCTGATCTTCGTGGTGCCGCTCCAGCTCGTCGGCGGGATCTTCGCCTTCCTGGCCCGCGACGCCGGGGCCGGCACGGCGCTGCTGCTGCTCGGTGCCGCCTGGGCGGGTACGAGCGTGACGTCACTGGACTCCGCGCCCGGGAAGCCGGTGGTGGCCCAGGCCGTCTTCCTCCTGGCGCTCGTCCCGTTCGTGCTCGCGCTCGCCGGGGCCGCGGCGCAGTCCAAGCCACTGTTCGCCGTCCTGCTCACCCTCACCGCGGCGCGTTTCGCCCTCACCGGCCTGTACGAGGCGGGCCTCGGGAACGCTTTTCAGATCGCGGCGGGCTGGACCGGCCTCGGCATCGGCGTCTTCGCGCTCTACGGCGGACTCGCCCTGCTCGTCGAGGACGGCAAACAACGCACCGTGCTGCCGCTCTTCCGCCGCGGCAAGGCACGCGAGTCCATCGAGGGCAATCTGCGCGAACAGCTCACCGAGGCCCAGCAGGAGGCCGGAGTCCGCCACCAGCTGTGACCCGGGCGTCGCACGCGGCTCGGGTGCGGACGGGCTCGCTGACGACAGGATGTGAACCTGCCCCTTGGCCGGCCGAAGCCGACCGCGCCGAAAGGCGCGGTCGGCCCCGGGCCTCACCGATACCCCCGTGAAACTGCGAGGCCCAGCACCCCTCTGTCGATCGGGGGATCAGCAGCCGACGTACAGGTCCCCTGCCGCCCTCTTCACTACGGAGCCGGAGCGGACGCGGTCGGGCGCTCCGAGCGTCGCGCAAACGCGCCCGCCACACCCTCACCCCGGCCGGCCAGGCCCTCCTCGCGTCCGCAACCTCGTGAGAACTCCGCGGGCGGGACACGCGCGTACAACCACGCCCGGGTGACCGACGCGGGTGTGGTGTGCCGCGGCCTGTGGTGCGTATCAGGGGGTGCGTTCGACGATGCGGTCGGCTCGGGTTGTTGTGTAGCGCACCTGTGCCAGCAGGGTGTCGCCCGATACGGGCGGCGACAGGTCGTCGGGCAGGAAGAGGACCGACTCGTGCGGGTGCGGCGGTTCGGCGAACGGGCGCCTCTCTCCCGCGTGGACGAACGGGGAGAGATGCCGGTCGGTGGCCGCGCGAATGGCGCCGGCGAGGTGCCGGAGACGTGGTCGCAGCCCGCGCAGGACCTGAGGGGCCCGCAGCCCGATGCCGTGCGACGTACCACCGGCGACGACGACCAGGTGCCCCTTCGACCCGGCCCTCTCCTGTGCCGTGCCGAAGCGTTCTCCGGCGGCCACGGGCCTCACTTCGAGGACCGTGGAACGGTACTCGGTGACATCTCGGCCGCCCAGCCACAACCGTGTCCCGGTGCGCAGGCGGAAGTCCGTGCCCGGGTGGCGGTGGCGCAGCCAGGACAGTTCGTCCGCCGAGAGATGGGAGACGAACAAGGTGCGCACCGGCAGCCCAGCCGCTTCCAGTCGGTCGACCCAGTCGGCGGCCTCGGTCTCGGGCCGGTACGGCCGAGGACGGTTGATGGGAAAGTGGAGGGAGAAGCCTTCGCACCGCAGGTGCTTCATCGCTCCGCGCAGAGCGGGCAGATCCTGCTCGGTGATCCCGTGACGCCGCATGGCGGACCGGAGCTTGACGACGGTACGGGCACCCGCCAGTTCGCGAGCCGCCGTCACCGTGGCAACGGTTGTCAGGACCCGGTGCGACGGCAGCACCACACCATCGGGAGCGGGACCGGGCGTCAGGACCATGATGTCCCCGTCGAAGACGTGCTGAATCTCCGCGGCTTCCCGGACGGTGCCCACGGCGATGACACCCGCGCCGAGCCGTTTCGCCTCCTGCGCGATCCGGAGCTGTCCCAGGCCGTAGCCATTGCCCTTGCAGACCGGCACGAGCCCTGGGAACTGCCGCACGACCGCTTGCTGGTGCTCCCGCCAGCGGGCGACGTCGATAGAGAGTGTCAGTGTCACCGCGGCTCCTCGTTCGCCTTCTGCTCAGTCTGCTCAGGCCCGCTTCCGCTCCTGACAGGTCAGCCCCCCCCCTTGGCTTCGCATCAGCCTGATGAAGTGGGGACCGCCTCAAGATTACGGGCGGAGAGCGAGGCCGCCCGCCTCCATCATCGACATGGCGCCGTCGACAGGTGCCTCGCTCGGCACCGCACTGCGCGAACCCCCACGGCGACGCTTCGCGAGCAAGGTCAGTAACCGCTGCTTGATTGGACTTCGACGCCGGTCTCCGGTCTGCGGTCTTCGGTCTTCGGTCTTCGGTCTTCGGTCTTCGGTCTTCGGTCTTCGGTCTTCGGTCTTCGGTCTTCGGTCTTCGGTCTTCGGTCAGGATTCGACCTCGAATGTGAGCACCGCCGAAGATCGCACTCTCCGGGATGGACACGCATGTGCGGTGGGGGTCGTGGTCGTTACCGTGCCATGCCCCACTGGCACTCAGCCGCCTGCGTCCGTGCCCGTCCGGGGCGCCGACGCAGGCGGCTCATCTGTGCCGGTCCGCGCCTGTGGCTACAGGGTGCGGGCCAGGCGGTCGGCGAGCAGTCGGGTGAAGCGGGCCGGGTCGGGCAGGTCGCCTCCCTCGGCGAGCAGTGCGCTGCCGTAGACCAGCTCGGCGACCTCCGGGAGTACGGGGTCGTCGGCGTTCGCGTTGTGTGCTGTGCGCAGGGCGGTGATCAGCGGGTGTGCGGGGTTGAGTTCCAGGATCCTCTTGACGGTGGGCATCTGCTGGCCCATGGCCCGGTACATCTTCTCCAAGGTCGGCGTCACGTCGTGGGCGTCGCCGACGATGCAGGCTGCCGAGGTGGTCAGACGTGATGACAGGCGGACCTGCTTGACCTGTTCGGACAGGGCGGTGGTCAGCCAGGGCAGCAGGGCGGCGAAGTCCTCCTCGCGCTGGGCCTTGGCGGCGTCGGCTTCCTTCTCGCCGTCGGTGGACTCGCCGAGGTCGACCTGGCCCTTGGCGATGGACTGCAGCGGGTGGCCGTCGAAGGCCGTGACCCGGTCGACCCACACCTCGTCGACGGGGTCGGTGAGGATCAGGACCTCGTAGCCGTTCGCGGCGACGGCTTCCATGTGCGGGGAGTTCTCCACCATCGCGCGGCTCTCGCCGGTCAGGTAGTAGATGGTGTCCTGGCCGTCCTTCATCCGCTCGACGTACTCGCGCAGGGTGGTGGTCCTGTCGGGGTCGTGGGTGGAGGCTGCCGACACGAGCTGAAGCAGGGCCTCGGTGTTGTCCGTGTCTTCGACCAGGCCTTCCTTCAGGGCCCTGCCGAACTGCTCCCACACCTTCGCGTAGCGCTCGGCGTCCTTGGACTGCATGTCCTTGAGAGCGCCGAGGACCTTCTTGACCAGGCGTCGGCGCACGCCGTGAATCTGGCGGTCGTGCTGGAGAATCTCGCGCGAGACGTTCAGCGACAGGTCATGGGCGTCCACGACACCCTTGACGAAGCGCAGGTAGTTGGGCATGAGCGCTTCGCAGTCGTCCATGATGAACACCCGCTTGACGTACAGCTGCACGCCGGGCTTGGTCTCACGGGAGAACAGGTCGAAGGGCGCCTGCGAGGGGACGAACAGCAGCGCCTCGTACTCGAAGGTGCCTTCGGCGCGCATGTGGATCGTCTCGGCCGGGGGCAGCCAGTCGTGGCTGATCTGCTGGTAGAACTCGTTGTACTCGTCCTCGGTCACCTCGGTGCGAGGCCGGGCCCACAGGGCCTTCATCGAGTTGAGCGTGTCGGTCTCGCGGGTGGTGGTGCCATCAGCGGCGGTGCGCTCGGTGGCCATGCGGATGGGCCAGCGGATGAAGTCCGAGTACTGCTTGACGATCTGACGGATCTTCGGCTCGGACAGGTAGTCGGCGCGTCCGTCCTCGTTGTCGGCGGGCTTCAGGTGCAGGGTGACCGAGGTGCCCACGGGGAGTGTGTCGACGGCCTGGATGGCGTAGGTGCCCTCGCCGTCGGACTCCCACCGGGTGCCGGTGTCGGTGCCGGCCCGCCGGGTGCGCAGGGTGACCTTGTCGGCGACCATGAAGGCCGAGTAGAAGCCGACGCCGAACTGCCCGATCAGATTCTCCGCGGTGGCGGCGTCCTTGGACTCCTTGATCTTCTCCAGCAGGCCGGCGGTGCCGGACTTGGCGATCGTGCCGATCAGCTCCACCAGGTCGTCGCGGGTCATGCCGATCCCGTTGTCACGGACGGTCAAGGTGCGGGCTTCCGCATCGACCTCCAGTGAGATGTGCAGGTCGGCGTCGGCCGGATCGGTCCCGGCGAGAGAGGAGTCGGTCAGCGATTCCAGCCGCAGCTTGTCCAGGGCGTCCGAGGCGTTGGAGATCAGCTCGCGCAGGAAGATGTCCTTGTTCGAGTAGATCGAGTGGATCACCAGCCGGAGCAACTGGCGGGTCTCCGCCTGGAATTCCAGCGTCTCGACACTGCTGCTCATGTGGATCTCTTTCTGTGGGAACGTCATGAATGGACGTGGAGTCGGGGTCGGACCGGGACGGATCGTTGACCCGTCATCGGCGTGTTCGGCACGAGACGGACCGCACCTGCATGGTGTGCCTCTGGCGAGTGGGAGTCAGTCATCGCCGGCGGCTGTGGTCGCGCGCCGGGCGTCGAGAGCATCCAGCGATTCGACGAGACCGGTGTGGCGGGCATCGAGGTAGGGGCGCATGCCCTCCAGGGGGGCGATGAGTTCGGCGGCGTCGGCGGCGCCGAGAGCAGCGTGCAGGGCGGTCTGCGCTGGGCGCGCGTCGGGCGCGAGGTGGGCGAGCGCGGTGATCTGCCCGGCGAGACGGCGCAGGTCGGCGGCGTTGGCGCGGGCCCAGTCAGCGGTGGCGCGATCGGCTGCTCTTGCCTGGCGGGCCGCCGCCACGCGCTGCTCGCCGGTGGCTCCGGCGGCGCCGGGGCGACCGCGCAGGTAGCGGCGCTCGGCGGCCTGGCGGCTGGCGACACCGAGAGGGCGGGCGAGGTCGGCCCAACTGGCGCCCGCGTCGCGAGCGGTTTCGATCAGGCCGGTCTCCCAGGCGGCGAGATGCTCGCGCACCTGCCGCAGCAGCATCAGGGAGGCCAGCGCCTGCTCGGGGCCGGGACCCACGACATCGGGGGACTCGCGCTGCGCGCCGCGCAGAGCGTCGTCCATGGCTGCAAGGGCCGCCGCCGCGGCGATGAAGGACGCCGGGCTGTGGGCGCCGGCCATGGCCGCGGACGGCGGTTCTGCTGCGTTCACGGGCACCTCCCCCACCTTGTCAGCAGATCGATGACATCAGAATTGTCATCCATCGGACGACGTATTGCAACGGTGTCAGTACAGCGCATCGGCGGCAGCCGATCGAACCCGCCGGCGGTGTATCACCCTGTTGACGCGCACCGGCCTCCACCGTGAACCGGACCGGACGGCACAGCAGTTGACGGGACCGGGACCCGGCAGAGGCCGTCGGTGACGCCGTTGGACACCTACCGCGGGGCGGCCCCCACCGGCGCCCCCCGTCGGCAGCCGTATCGATGTTCCGACCGCCGGTTCGTACACTGATGAGGGTGGAAGACCATAGGGCTACCAGGGTCGATGCACGTCCGGCGCCTGCCTTGCGGCGGTACGTGGGCTCGTACATCGGTTTCGACCTTCGCGGGTTCCCCGCGGGGGTGCACTGCGGTCCGCCGGGGCGCGTGCTCACCGCGGTCATCAGCCTGTCCGACCCCCTGGAGGTGGCGGCGGGTGTGGACGGCGGGGCGCCGGTCACTCGATTCGGCGGTGTGGCCGGCGGTCTGATGTCCCGGTCCGTCGCGATCCACCACGACGGACGCCGGCAGGGCGTGCAGGTGTCGCTGACACCGCTCGGGGCTCGCGCCGTCTACGGTATGCCCGCCTCCGCACTCGCCGACCGACTGGTCCCGCTCGACGAGCTTCTCGGAGCTCTCGGTGTCGAGCTGGTCGACCGACTCCGAGCGGCGACGACCTGGGCCGCGCGGTTCGCCGCGCTGGACGAGTTGCTCCTGCGAGCCGTCGGCCGCGGCGCGGGCGGCGAGCGCCTCCCCCGGGTACGCCCCGAGGTCGCCGAGGCCTGGCGCAGCCTCGTCGCCGCGCGGGGCCGCGTCCGGGTCTCGGCGGTCGCCGCGGAACTGGGCTGGAGCCGTCGGTACCTCACCGAGCGGTTCCGGGACGAGGTGGGCCTGTCGCCGAGGACCTTCGCCCGGGTTCTGCGCTTCGAGTACGCGCACGAACTGGCGACGGCGCACACCCCGCTCCCGTGGGCCGATGTGGCGGCCCTGTCCGGCTACGCCGACCAGGCCCATCTCGTGCGGGACTGGGGCGAGTTCACGGGCCGATCGCCTACGGCCTGGCGTCGTGGCGAAGTACTCCTCGGGACCGGGTAGCCGCCGACCGCTGCCCGTTCGCGCCGGCTTCCGTTCCCTTTCCTTCAAGACCACCCGATCGCCGTCCTGTGACGATGTCGGCATGAGACTCGTCGACCACGAACGCAACGCCATCGACCTGCGGACCACCCCCGTGCACCTCGGGCTGGGATCGAGAGCGAAACCCGTCGAGGGCTTCGCCTGGGACCCGGAGGTGCTCCAGGCCTACAGCGCCGCGGTCGCGGCGGACGGCGCCGAAGGCCGGATGGTGACGATCTTCGACGGCGAGGGCCCCGGCGGCCACTGGGAGCGCCACCCCGCAGGCGACGAACTGGTCGTCTGCCTCAGCGGGTCGGTGACGGTCACCCGCGACGTGGACGGGGTCCCCGACCGCGTCGCGCTCCGGCCGGGCGAGGCCACGGTCAATCCGGCCGGGGCCTGGCACGCGGTCGACATGGCGGGACCGGCGACCATCCTGACCATCACCGCCGGCCTCGGCACCGACCACCGCCCCCGGACCAGCACCCACCCGGCCGAGCGCATCGGCACGCCCGGCCCGCAAGCGCCCTGACGGCATACGTCGCGTGCCCCGGCCGCAACCTCCACCCGTGAGGGATACCCGCGCTGTTCTGCCAACCGCAGAACACCGGCCGGACCGGGCTCGGCGATCACTACAGTCCGGTCCCATGACGACGATCAGCACACGTACGGTCGCGTATCCGGCCGATGGATTGACGATGATCGGGCACCTCGCACTCCCGGCCGGTGTCGACCGCCGGCCCGCGGTGCTGCTCGGGCCGGAGGGCACGGGGCTCAGCGACGTCGAGCGCCGCCGGGCCGACGCTCTCGCCGAACGGGGATACGTGGCACTGGCCTTCGACCTTCACGGCGGGCGCTATCTGGACGACCCCGAGGAGATGCTGGCCCGTTGCCTGCCGCTGCTCGCTGATCCCGACCGGATGCGGGACATCGGCCATGCGGCGCTCGACGTGCTGCGCACCGAACCGCGGACCGACCCCGACCGGATCGCCGCCGTCGGCTACGGCACCGGGGGCGCCATCGGGCTGGAACTCGGTCGCGACGGCGTCGACCTGCGCGCGATCGGGACGCTCAACGCACTTACCACCGGCCGGCCGGGCGAGGCGGCGCGCATTCGCTGCCCGGTGTGGGCCGGGGTCGGGTCGGAGGACCCGATCGTGCCGCCCGCGCAACGGGACGCCTTCGCCGCCGAGATGCAGGCGGCGGGCGTCGACTGGCGCCTCACGGTCTACGGCGGCGCTCTGCACGCCTTCCACCACCCGCCGGTCGACCATCCTGCGGTCCCCGGCGTCGGCCACCACCCACGGCACGCGCAGCGAGCCTGGCGCGACGTCGTCGACCTGCTCGCCGAGTGCCTGCCCGTGACGCTCGCCGAGTACCTGCCCGACGAAGAATCCGGGGCATGACCGGGACAGCCACGCCGACGCCGGGCACTGACGCGCGCGCCCGACCCACTTCGACGTGCTGGGCGACGCACCCCGGTCACTGCGGAGCCCCATCGCCATGACCCGCTGCCCGTTCAAGGGCGCCGGACGACCTCAGCCGGTGCCGACCGGTTCCTGAAACGATCCCCGGAAACGACCAAGGGCCGGTTTCGGATTGCTCCGAAACCGGCCCTGATCCACGACTGTCTCCAGTCGGGACGACAGGATTTGAACCTGCGACCCCTTGACCCCCAGTCAAGTGCGCTACCAAGCTGCGCCACGTCCCGCTGCCCGTCTGACCTGGGGTTTCCCCTGGCTGAACGTGCATGAGAACAATACCGCACTCCAGCAGGTGGTCACCAACACCATTCCGGGCTTGACCTCAACCGTGCTTGATGTTGGACGCTCGGTGCCATGACGAACACGACCGCCGCGCCGGCACGCGGCCTCCGCGAATTCCGTGACCTCGACCGCCTGATCGCCCTGATGACCGGCGCCGAGAAGCACGCTCCCGCCGCCCATTCCACGCTCGACGCCCTGTGGGTGCTCTACGACAGGGTGCTCCGAGTCACACCGGACACGGTCGACGACCCCGGGCGGGACCGCTTCCTGCTGTCCAAGGGACACGGGCCGATGGCCTACTACGCCGTCCTCGCCGCACACGGCTTCTTCGGCGAGGACCTGCTGCCCGGCTTCGGAGCGTACGACTCGCCCCTCGGCCACCACCCGGACCGGCTGCTGGTGCCGGGGGCGGAGATCGGCAGCGGCTCCTTGGGACACGGGCTGCCGCTCGCCGTCGGAACCGTGCTGGGGCTGCGCGCCCAGGGCCTCACCGATCCCCGGGTCTGGGTTCTCATCGGCGACGCCGAGCTGGACGAGGGCAGCAATCACGAGGCCATCGCCCACGCGGGCCCGGCCGGGCTCGAACAGCTCCACACGCTGGTGATCGACAACGCGTCCGCCACCCACGGCTGGCCCGGCGGCATCGCCTCCCGCTTCGCGTCCGCCGGATGGGCGGCGGTGACCGTGGACGGCCGCGACCACGAAGCCCTGTACGCGGCGTTCACCGCGCCCCACCCGGGCAGACCGCTGGCCGTCGTCGCCCGCGTCGAACCCAAGAGCTGACCCCGCGGCCACCCCCGTACGACCACCACCGCGCGACCACCGCTCCGCACACCGGAACCCCCGGGAGGGACCCCTTCATGGACACCATGCGTGACCGATTCATCACCACCACCTCGCGGCTCCTCGACGAGGAGCCCCGGCTGGCCGTCGTCCTCGCCGACATCAGCGCCGACGGCTTCGCCCCGGCCCGGCGCGCCCACCCCGACCGGGTGATCAACGTCGGAATCCGGGAGCAGCTGCTGGTCGGGGCCGGCGCGGGGATGGCGCTGACGGGAATGCGGCCGATCGTGCACACCTTCGCCAGCTTCCTGGTCGAGCGACCGTTCGAGCAGGTCAAGCTGGACTTCGGGCACCAGGGGGTCGGCGGGATCCTGGTGAGCGCCGGCGGCTCCTACGACTGGCCGGCCGGCGGCTTCACGCACATGGCGCCCGGTGACGTCGCCCTCCTGGACACCCTCGACGGCTGGACCGTGCACGTACCGGGTCATCCGGACGAGGCCGAGGCCCTGCTGCGGGAGTCGGTCGCCGGCGACGACCGCGTGTACGTACGCCTCTCCCTCCAGGCGAACCGGGAGGCACGGCCGGTGAGCGGCAAGACCGGGTTCACCGTGGTGCGCGAAGGGCGGCGCGGGATCGTGATCGCGGTCGGCCCCATGCTCGACAACGTCCTCGCCGCCACCGAGGGACTCGACGTCACCGTGCTGTACGCGACGACCGTGCGGCCGTTCGACGCGGCGGGGGTGCGCCGGGCCGCCGGTGCGGCCACGAGCGCGGATGTGGTGCTCGTGGAGCCGTATCTGGCGGGCACCTCCGCCGCGGCGGCGGGCGAAGCGCTGATCGACCTGCCCCACCGGGTGCTCGGGCTGGGCGTGGGCCGCGCGGAGCTGCGCCGGTACGGGCAGCTGGAGGAGCACCTCGCGGCGCACGGCCTGGACCCGCGGGGACTGCGGAAGCGGATCACCGGATTCCTGCGCCCCTGATCACGGGACCGCACCTCCGCGCGCCCCGGCCGCCCTCGACCCGTCACGCGCCGCCCCGACCCCACTCCCCGCTCACCCGTCACGCTGACCCCGCTCTCCCCGCGGCCCTCCCCGCTCACCCGTCGCCCTGCTCCGCCGCCGCGCCCTCCTCCGACACGCCCAGCTCCGGATGCGCCGCCGCCAGCCGGCGCGGGGCGACCTGCCGCCAGGAGTCGGCGAGGATGGCGGCCAGCTCGCCCGCGTCCTCCAGGGCGGACAGCCGGACACGCATCCAGGCGTAGTGGTCGTCGTGCCCCTCACGGATGAAGAACTTCTCCGGCTCGGCGGCGATCAGCTCGGCACGGGCCTCCCGGGGGCACTTCACGCCCATCGCCGTCTCGTCGTCGCCCAGCGAGGCGAAGATCTTGCCCGCGACCCGGAAGGTGGGCTGCCCCCAGGCGGGCTTCTCCGTGGTGTCGGGCAGGGACAGCGCGGCCGAGCGGACATCGGCGGCGGTGATCGCGGCGTCGGCGGTCATCCCGGGCCTCCGTTTCGAGGTGCCCCCGGCGGCTTCTCGCCGGGATTCGACCGTAACGCCCCGCACCGACATCCACGCGCGACCGGGCCTCGCGCCCCGCCCGGCGCGCTGGGCCCCGCAGACCCATTGACCCCGCCGGAGAGCGGAACCTACTCTGAACGGCGCACTCCAGAAAGCGCTTTCTATCCCCTTCGTCGGCATCTACCGCACAGGGAGCGCCCCATGAGACGCCGTTCGTTACGCCGGGCCGGCCGCGTCGGCCGATCCCCCGGCGGCCCCTCCCCCCTCATCGCCGTCACCTCGCTCCTGGCCCTGGTCCTCGCCCTGCTGGTGGCGTCGCCGACCGGCGCGCAGGCGGCCGCTTCGTACCGGGTGCTGGTCTACTCCGAGGTCACCAACTCCGACCACGCCTCGATCCCGGCCGGGATCGAGGCGGTCCGGAAGCTCGGAGCCGAGCACGACTTCGAGGTGGAGGCCACCGCCGACTCCTCGGTCTTCAACGACGCCGACCTCGGCCGGTTCCAGGCCGTCGTCTTCAACAACACCAACTCCACCCCGGAGACGGGTGACCTGCTCGACCCGGAGGAGCGGGCCGCACTCCAGCGGTACGTCCGTGCGGGCGGCGGCTGGGTCGGCCTGCACTCCGCGTCCGCCAGCGAACGCGACTGGGAATGGTACGAAGGGCTGGTCGGCGCGATCTTCGACAAGCACCCCGCCCCGCAGACCGGCCGGGTCAAGGTCCTCGACCGCACGCACCCCTCGACGAAGCACCTTCCCGACCTCTGGGAGCGCCAGGAGGAGTGGTACAACTGGCGCGCCAACCCCACGTCCAAGGTGCACACACTCGCCCAGATCAAGGTGCGTGACGGGATCGACGGGCTCGACGAGGGCGTGGACCACCCGTTCTCCTGGTGCCAGAACTACGACGGGGGCCGCTCGTGGTTCACGGCGGGCGGGCACGACGAGGCGTCCTTCCGGGAGGAGGGGTTCGTCAAACACCTCCTCGGCGGCATCCAGTGGGCGGCCGGAGCGGCGGAGGGCGACTGCACCGCGACGCGCACCGGTTCCTTCCAGCGGACCCCGCTCGCCACGAGTGATCTGGCCGACCCGTTCGAGCTGGCCGTCGCTCCCGACCGCCGGGTGTTCTTCGCCCAGCGGACCGGGAAGCTGAAGGTGATCGACCAGGAGACGATGAAGGTCTCCACCGCGCTGGACTTCGCGTACACCCCGGAGATGACCAGCCAGTCGGACGGGCTGCTGGGGCTGACGCTCGATCCCGGCTTCGCGGAGAACAACTGGCTCTATCTGCTGTACTCCGACAAGGTCGAGAAGCGGCTGAACCTGTCCCGTTTCACCGTGGACGGCACCACCGTCGACCCGGCGTCCGAGAAGCGGCTGCTGACCGTGCCGACGC
Organism: Streptomyces sp. NBC_01116; assembly: GCF_041435495.1. Classification (NCBI taxonomy): domain Bacteria; kingdom Bacillati; phylum Actinomycetota; class Actinomycetes; order Kitasatosporales; family Streptomycetaceae; genus Streptomyces; species Streptomyces sp. NBC_01116. The sequence goes on along the minus strand of NZ_CP108644.1, from coordinate 7,701,152 downwards.
TGCGCGGTGAGGGCCGGGCCAACTCGCACATGGCCGGTTCGCTCGCCTTCGACAAGGACGGCAACCTGTACGCGGCGACCGGCGACAACACCGACCCGTTCGCCTCGGACGGTTTCACCCCGATCGACGAGGGCGAGGGCCGCCGCGCCTGGGACGCGCAGATGACCGCGGGCAACACCAATGATCTGCGCGGCAAGATCCTGCGGATCACGCCCGAGGACGACGGAACGTACTCCGTCCCCGAGGGGAACCTCTTCGCCCCGGGTACGGAGAGGACCCGGTCCGAGATCTACGCGATGGGTATGCGCAATCCGTTCCGGATCACCACCGATCCGCTGAGCGGAGCCCTGATGGTCGCGGACTACGGCCCCGACGCCCGCGCGGCGAAGCCGGACCGGGGTCCGGAGGGCACGGTCGAGTACACCCGTATCACCGAGGCGGGGAACTTCGGCTGGCCGTACTGCGTCGGGAACAACACCCCTTTCAACGACTACGACTTCGCGACGAAGACGTCCGGGCCGAAGTTCGACTGCTCGGCGCTGGTCAACGACTCGCCGAACAACACCGGCCTGCGGGAGCTGCCGCCGGCCCAGCCCGCCACGGTCTGGTACGCCTACTCCGCCTCGGCCGAGTTCCCGGAGGTGGGCACCGGCGGGGGCGGCCCGATGGGCGGCCCGGTCTACGACTACGACCCGGACAACACCTACCGCACCAAATTCCCCGAGTACTTCGAGGGGAAGGCGTTCACCTACGAGCTGACCCGGCGCTGGTTCAAGACGTTCTCGTTCCAGAGAGAGGACCAGACCTTCACCGATCCCCGGTTCGACTCCGTGAAGGCGGGTGACCTCCAGTCGATCAACGGCGTCTTCGAGGACATGGAGTGGAACCAGCCCTTCGACGCGGACTTCGGTCCCGACGGAGCGATGTACGTCATCGACTTCGGCCTCGGCAGCGGCACCGGCCGGGGCGGCAGCAACGAGGGCGCGGGCATCTACCGGATCGACTACGTCGGCGACGGACGGCTGCCCGACGCCAAGATCTCCGTCGACCGGGACAGCGGAACGGACCCGCTGACCGTGAAGTTCTCCAGCGAGGGCTCGGGCCTGCCCGGCGGGCAACCGGTCGGCTACGCCTGGGACTTCGACGGCGACGGCACCACGGACTCGACGGAGGCCGATCCCTCGCACACGTACACCGCCAAGGGGCTGCACACCGCGCGGCTGACCGTGACCGGCCCCGACGAACTGACGGCGCTGGCGGTGCAGGACATCACGGTGGGCAACACCAGGCCCGAGGTGAGAATCCAACAGCCTCCGGACGGAGGCATGTTCGGCTTCGGGGACACGATCCCGTTCACGGTGAAGGTGACCGACAAGGAGGACAGCCGGAGCGGTCCGATCGACTGCTCGCGGGTCGTCGTGCAGTCGCAGCTCGGCCATGACACGCATCTGCACCCGCTGGACAACTACACCGGCTGCACGGGCGAAATCGTCACGGACGCCGGGGACAGCCACGGGCCGGGGCAGAACCTCTACTACGGGATCACCGCACAGTACGAGGACAAGGGCGCTCCCGACGCCCCGGCGCTGACCGGCTCCACCTCGCTGACCCTGCGCACCTCCTTCCGTGAGGCCGAGCACCGGACGACGACGGGCGGTGCGAACGGCGGTGCGGACATCGGCAGTCGGGCCGACGCGTCCGGCGGGAAGCGGCTGATCGAGATCGAGGACGGCGACTGGATCGCCTTCGACCCGGTGAACCTCAAGGGCGTCGAATCCGTGACGGTCGGCGCGTCCTCCGGCGGGCTCGGCGGCACGGTGGAGTTCCGGTCCGGCTCCCCCACCGGCGCACTGCTGGGCTCGGTGAAGATCCCGGACACCGGCGGCTACGAGAAGCTGGTCTCTCCGACGACGAAGCTCAGGAACCCGGGCGGCACGACCACGCTGTACGCCGTCTTCACCAACCCGGACTGGGCTCCCGGCAAGGCCGATCTGCTCTCGGTCGACTGGCTGCACTTCAACGGCCCGGGCGTGGAGAGGAAGGGCGGTACCACGGTGACGGTGAAGGCCGGGCCCGCCTCCGGGACCGCTCCGCTCGCCGTGTCGCTGAGCAGCACGGTCAGACCCGCTCAGGGCCGCACGATCGCCTCGTACCACTGGGACTTCGGCGACAACGTGAAGCCGTCCGGGCCCGAGGGCGCGACGGCGACGCACACCTATGACCGCAAGGGCGCCTACACCGCGCGTCTGACGGTCACCGACGACAAGGGCGACACGAGCACCGGCGCCGTCCGCATCGACGTGAAGTGAGGAACCTCATGGGTACGGAGCACGTGAACGGAGCCCGTAGAGCCTTTCTCGGTACGGCGCTGGGGGCGGTGGCCGCCGTCGGTCTCGGCGCGGCCCCGGCCGCGGCGTCCGGCCGACGGGGCTGCCGGCGCATCCCCCCGTCGGGGATCGGGATGCACCTGTACACGATGCGGACGCCACTCGCGGCGGACTTCGCCGGGACGCTGGAGCGGCTCGCGGAGATCGGGTATGCGACGGTCGGCGTCAGCGGCCGGCACGGCAACTCCCCCGCCGCGATACGGCAGATGCTGGACCGCACCCGGCTCAAGGCCGTGCTGGAGCACGTCGGCTACGACATCGTGACCGGCTCCGGGCTGCCGCGGGCACTGGAGGACGTCCATACGCTGGGCGGCAAGTGGATCGTGGTGCCGAGCCTGCCGGGTTCGCTGCACTCGCCGGACGGATACCGGGAGGTGGCACGGCAGTTCAACCGGGCGGGGCTGGCCGCCCGCGAGTCCGGACTGAAGCTGCTCTACCACAACCACGGAGGCGACCACGAGGTGGTGGACGGTGTCAGCCTGTACGACATCCTGCTGAACGAGACCGATCCTGAGCTGGTCGGTTTCGAGCTGGACCTGTACTGGGCGGCCGAGGGCGGCTCCTCCGACCCGGGCGAACTGTTCGTCCGGCACCGTGGCCGCTTCCCCGCACTCCATGTGAAGGACATGGCGCCGAACGGGGACTTCGCGGACGTCGGATCGGGGATCCTGGACTTCCCGGCCATGTTCGACACCGCGCGGCAGGGCGGGGTGAAGCAGTGGCTGGTGGAGCACGACGCCCCGGCCGACCCCTTCGCCTCGGCGCGGGCCAGTCACCGGTATCTGTCCCGGCTGCGCTACTGAGCGAGGGTGCCGGCGGTCCGGCCCCGGGTGCGCGGTACGGCGCCCGGGGCCGGACCGCGTTCTGTGCCGGGCCGCGAGGGACCCGGCACCGCGCAACACGGACGTGCCGGGCAGGAGACCTGCCCGGCACGTCCGTTCTGCCGCTTCCCGCCGCCTTTCGGGCGCTCCTCAGTCCTGTGCGGACACCGCGCCCAGCAGATCCCGGATGTGCGCCGCCGCGGCGCGGAACTCCGGGCGGCCCAGCGTCTCGCTGTAGTCGCGCTCGGCGGGCAGGCCCACGTCGATGACCTCCGTGACGGTGCCGGGGCGCGGGCTCATCACCACGACCCGGTCGGCCAGGTAGACGGCCTCCGAGATGGAGTGGGTGACCAGCAGGACCGTGGTGCCGGTGGTCCGCCAGATCCGGTTCAGCTCGGTGTTCATCTGCTCGCGGGTGAGGGCGTCGAGCGCGCCGAACGGCTCGTCCATCAGCAGCACCGGCGGTTCGTGCAGCAACGCCCGGCAGAGCGCGACGCGTTGCTGCATACCGCCGGAGAGCTCGTGCGGACAGGCGTCCTCGAAGCCGGTCAGGCCGGTCATCCGGATCAGCTCGTCGGCCCGGGCGCGCGCCACCGTCGGCTCCATGTGGCGGATCTCCGCCTGGAGCAGGATGTTGCGCAGCGCCGAGCGCCACTCCAGCAGGGCCGCGCGCTGGAAGACGTAACCGATGTCGTGGCGGGGCCCGGTGACGCGCTCGCCGCCGAGCAGGACCTCGCCCGAGGAGGCGGTGAGCAGGCCGGCCACCAGTTTGAGGAGGGTGGACTTGCCGCATCCCGACGGTCCGACGATGGCGACGAACTCGCCCGGCGCGACGTCCAGCGACACATCGCCGATCGCGGTGACGTCGCGCTTCCTGCTGCGGAAGCGGACCGACACGTCCGCGAGCCGGACCGCCGCCGCGGGACCCGCCCCGGCGGCCGATCCGGCGCGGGGCGTCGTCTGCTGCTTCTGCATCGTCATCCCTTCAGAGCCTTCTCGGTGTCCCAGTACTCCGCCACGGCCTTCGGCTTCGTGACCATGCCGGCCTCGGCGAACACGTCGATGGTCTGCTGCCAGTCCGCCTCGGTGTTGACGCCCGGCGCCTTGCCCTCGGTCGCCGCCGTGTGGAGCAGGGTCAGCGTCGTCGCGAACTGCTCGGACAGCACCGCCTTCGGCGGCAGTTGCTCGGAGGCGCCCTCCATCGCCGCCACCGCCGGCTCGGGCGCCTTCTCCGCGGCCGCCCACGCCTCGCTGACCGCCTTCACCATGCGCTCCGCCACCTCCGGCTTCGAGGCGAGGAGCTTCTGCCCGGCGAGCAGCCCGTTGGAGTAGAAGTTCAGTCCGTGCTCGGAGAACCGGATGTAGGACACCGGCTTCTCGGCCTTGTCCTGCATGATCGGTCCCTGGTCACTCGCGTAGCCGAGCAGCCCGTCGGTCTTCCCCGAGATCACCGCGGCGATCTTGCCCGCCGGGTCGGTGTTCTGGACGGTGACGTCCGACTCGCCCATGCCGTTCTTCTTCAGGAAGATCGGGAAGGTCTTGGACAGCGCGTCCCCGGCCGTCCCGGCGATCGTCCGCCCCTTCAGGTCGGCCGGCCCGCCGATGCCCTTGGCGTCGAAGGACTGCACGGAGGCCGGGGTGGTCTGGAGGAAGACGCCGAGGCTCTTCACCTGGACACCCTGGTCGACGCCCGCGAGCAGCGCCGGGGTGTCGGCCCAGCCGAAGTCGGTCTGCCCCGCGGCCGTCGCCTGGACCGTCTTCTGGGAGCCCTGGCCCGCCCGGATGTCCAGGTCGATGCCGTGCTTCTCGAAGATCTTCTGCTGCTTGCCGTAGTAGAACGGCGCGTGTTCGCCGTACGGGTACCAGTTGAGCGTCAGGGTGACCTTGTCCAGCTTCTTGCCGGAGTCACTGGTGCTGGTCGACGCCTCCTCGCCGCCGCAGGCGGTGGCGGCCACCAGGGCGAGGGGTACGACACCGATCAGGAGTCTGCGCGCATGCATGGGATGGCCCTTCTCGCGACGGGGGATTCAGTACGTGGTGGTGGCCGAGGACTCGCGCCGGCTGGCGTGCCACGGCAGGAGCAGCTTCTCGGCGATCTCGACGATGACGAACAGCACGACGCCGATCAGCGACATCACCAGCAGCCCCGCGAAGAGCATCGGGGTGTCGAGGTTGCCGTTGGCCTGGAGGATGACGTAGCCGAGTCCTTCGTTCGCCCCGACGAACTCGCCGACGACCGCACCGGTCACCGCGAGGGTGACGGCCACCTTGAGCCCGGAGAACAGGTGCGGCAGGGAGGCCGGGAACCGGATCTTCATGAAGGTCTGCCAGGGCTTCGCGCCCATGGTGGCGGACAGTTGGAGCATCTCGGGGTCGACCGCCTTGAGCCCGGTGACCATCGAGATCACCACCGGGAAGAAGGCGATGAGCACGGCGATGAGGATCTTGGGGGCGATGCCGAACCCGAGCCACACCACGAACAGCGGGGCGATGGCGATCTTCGGGACGACCTGGGCGAAGAGCAGGATCGGGTAGAGCGTGCGCTCCACCGTCGAGGAGTAGACCATCACCACCGCGGCGAGCACACCGACGGCGACCGCGATGACGAAGCCGAGGAGCGTCTCGTACGTCGTCACCCAGGTGTGCTGCCAGAGGTAGCCGGTCTTCGTGGTCAGGACGTCGAGCGTGGCGCCGGGCGACGGCACGAGATAGGGCTCGATCAGCTCGGCGGCCGCGATCACCCACCAGGCCACCAGGGCGGCCAGCAGCAGGGCGAGGGGCCGCCAGCTCTGCTCCGCCGCGCGGGCGAGCCGCTCCCCGGTCGTGGGACCGTCCCTGCGGGCGACCCCCGCCACATCGGCGGGGCGCTTGGCCAACGCGCTCTGGCTCACGGTGAACTCCCTGGACTTCGGGGGTAGTTGTGCAGACCTCTGCAAGGCTGCGATGCTGCGGGCCCTTACCGTGAAGGCGCTTTCAGAAAGCGCTTTCTGGTAAGGTGCCGCCACGCTAATGACTGCTCCCTCGCACGGTCAAGAGGTCGTCCCGAAGTTTCGGGACCCTGCCACCACCGCACCCCTGGGGGTCGAGTTGAGTGAACGGGAAACACCGGTCCACCCCGATACGCGCCGACGGGCCACCGCCGCCCATGTGACGCTCGACGCGGTGGCGCGCGAGGCGGGCGTCTCGCTCGCCACCGCGTCCCGGGCGCTGAACGGCACCACCCGGGTCCGCGACGATCTGCGCGAGCGGGTCCGCGCGGCGGCCGATCTCCTCGGCTACATCCCCAACGCCCACGCCCAGGCCCTCGCCAGCCCCGAGGGCAACCGTACGGTCGGGCTGATCTGCCACGACGTCGGCGACCCCTACTTCGCCGGCATCGCCAGTGGGGTGATGCGCGCCGCCGCCGAGCAGGACCTGCTGGTGATGCTGGCCTCCACCTTCCGCGAACCCGCCCGGGAGATCGCGTACGTCTCGATGCTGCGCGCCCAGCGGGCCCGGGCCATCCTGCTGATCGGCTCCGGTTTCCAGGACCGGGCCTGGGAACGCGCGATGGACGCGGAGCTGGAGCCGTACGTCCGGGCGGGCGGGCGGGTCGCGGTGGTCAGCCGGCACCGGAGCATGCGGGTGGACACCGTGCAGCCGGAGAACCGGGCCGGGGCGGCGGCGCTCGCGGCCTCGCTGGTGGCGCTGGGGCACCGGGACTTCGCGGTGCTGAGCGGACCTCCCGAACTGACCACGGTGGCCGACCGGTTGGCGGGATTCCGCGAGGGTCTCGCCACGGCGGGCATCGCGCTGGAGCGGGTCGTGCGGGGCGCGTTCACGCGGGAGGGCGGACACATGGCGGCACGGCAGCTGCTGGCCTCCGGGGGTCGGCGACCGACCTGTGTCTTCGCGGTGACCGACGTGATGGCCGTCGGCGCGCTCGCCGCGCTGCGGGAGGCCGGCGTACGCGTCCCCGAGGACATGTCGCTCGCGGGGTTCGACGACATCCCCGTCGTACGTGAGGTGTCACCGCCGCTGACCACGGTGGCGCTGCCGCTCACGGAGATGGGCGAGCAGGTGATCGCCCTCGCCCTGCGGACGCCGTCGGGGGCGGGGCGCTCCCGGGTGCTGCGGATCGAGGGGAACGTGGTCCTGCGGGGCAGCACCGCTGCGCCGCCCGGGAGTTGAGCACGGCACCGCCGGTGGCGGAGGTGGCGTCAGAGGGGGTGGTGGCCCTCCCGGTCGTCGATCTGGCGGACGAGTTCATGGGCGAGCGACTTGATGGTGTCGAGCCCGGCCCGGCCCCAGGGGCGCGCCACGGTGTCGACGGCACAGACGGTGCCCAGCGCGATGCCGGTGCGGTCGATCAGCGGCGCCCCGAGGTAGGAGCGGATGCCTATGTCGTCCACCACCGGGTTCCCGGCGAAGCGCGGGTAGTCGCAGACGTCGTCCAGGACGAGGGCCTTGCGCCGGACGAGGACGTGCGGGCAGTAGCCGTGGTCGCGGGCCATGTACCGGCTGCTGCGGTTGCTGCCCGCCGCGGCCGAACCGAGGTCGTGGCCGCCGCGGTTGCCGGCGGGAGTGTGCAGTCCCGCGAAGAACTGCCGGTTCTCGTCGATGAAGTTGACCATCGAGAAGGGCGTGGCGGTGACTTCGGCCACCTTGTCGGCGAAGGCGTCGAAGTTGTCGTAGGAGGCGTCGGGGCGTTCGCCGAGATCCAGCTTGCGCAGCCGCCGCGCGCGGGCCGGGCCGTGCCGGTCGGTGGGCGTCAGGAGCATCCGGCCGGTGGCGAAGGATGTCACGGGTGGGCTCCGAAGGTCTGGAGTGGGGCGGGCGCCGTGGTGGCGTTGATGAGGTGTTGGACGAGCGTGACGAGGGCGCCCGTGCCGGAGCTGGCGATCCGGGCGTCGCACAGGACGACGGGCACCTCGGGCCCGAGGTCGAGCGCGGCACGGACCTCGTCCGGCTCGTAGCGGTAGGCGCCGTCGAACTCGTTGACGGCGACGATGAATCCGATGCCGCGCCGTTCGAAGAAGTCCACGGCGGCGAAGCACTCGGCGAGGCGCCGGGTGTCGGCCAGCACCACGGCCCCGAGCGCCCCCTGGGAGAGCTCGTCCCACATGAACCAGAAGCGTTCCTGGCCCGGTGTGCCGAACAGGTAGAGCACGTGCTGCTCGGAGAGGGTGATGCGGCCGAAGTCCATGGCGACGGTGGTGGCCGTCTTGGACTCGACGCCCTCCAGGTTGTCCGTCCCCACACTGACCTGGGTCAGCAGTTCCTCGGTGCTCAGCGGGGCGATCTCGCTGACCGCGCCCACGAACGTCGTCTTGCCGACGCCGAATCCACCGGCGACCAGGACCTTGAGTGCCATGGGGAAGAACTCGGCGGTTCGGGTGCGGTCAGAGCTGTCGTCGTAAACCATCGAGCACTGCCTCCAGCAGGGATCGGTCGGTGGGCATGTCGTGGAAAGCGGGAGCGTGCGCGGTGACAGCGCCGCAGGCGACCAGGTCGGCGAGGATGACCTTGGCGACGACCGCGGGCAGCCGGAGGTGCGCGGCGATCTCGGCGACGGACATCGGCCCTTCGCACATGCCGAGGGCCACGGTGTGCTCCGGGCCGAGCGGGCTGTCCGGCTCGATGCCCGTGGCCATGATCAGGGACAGCAGGTCGAACTCTGTGGACGGCCGGGTACGGCCGTTGCTGATCGTGTACGGGCGGATCAGCCGGCCGGCCGCGTCGTCGAGCAGGGGCCCGTCCTGCGGGACCGGCATCCTCAGTGCCCCGGGGTGAACGGCGCCCCGGCCGGCTGCCTCAGCGGGGTCGTCAGATAGGGGCGGACGCTCTTGACCAGCATCGCCATCTCGTAGCCGAGCACCGCGGCGTCCGCCTCGCGCCCCGAGAGGACGGCGAGGCAGGTGCCGGATCCGGCCGTGGAGACGAACAGGAGCGTGGAGTCCAGCTCGACGACCACCTGCCGTACGTCCCCGTTGTCCCCGAAGCGGGCCCCGGCGCTGCGCCCCAGCGAGTAGAGGCCGGCGGCCAGGGCCGCCATGTGGTCGGCGCTGTCGGGGTCCATGCCGTGCACGGATTTCACCAGCCCGTCGGCGGAGAGCAGGACCGCGCTGCGTGTGTAGGGCACGCGCTGGACCAGTCCGCTCAGCAGCCAGTCCAGGTCCGAGACCTGACCGGACGGCATTTCGGTCGTCATGGTGTCTGCTCCTTGAAGGTGGTGTCTTTCCGGGGTTCCGGGAGAATCCGGCCCGGCAGGAAGGGATCGGCCGCGAACGCTCCGGGCTCGCCCGGTTCCCGGTCGTGGGCGCTGCCGGTGTGGACGCCGTGCTGGTAGGCGGAGGTGTCGTGCGGGTAGGCGTCGGGCGGGTAGCTGTCCGGTACGGGCAGACCGGTCACGGGCAGGGCGTGGTCCGGCCGCGACGCCTCTGCCGGACCGGGGCGGCCGGGCGAGGTGCCGGCTCCCCGTACGGGAAGGGGCGAGAGGGACTCCAGCGGGGCGTCGAGCGCGGTCCGGCCCCCGGTCCCCGTGGCAGCCGGGCTTCCGTATCCGTCGTCGGCGCCCTCCTCCTGGGCGGTCTGGGCCTCGGCGAGATCGACGCCGCGGCGGAAGGCCGCCATGAGGCCCGGGTCGTGCATGGCGTGCTCGTCCTCGACGCGTGGAGCGGGCGCCTCGCGCAACTGCGGGACGAGGGATTCCTGATTCGTCCGCTTGGGCAGTTCGGGCCGGGAGCTGGACGGGACGGGGAGGTCGTCGCGCTCGCGGGCGGCCTCCGGGGCGGGCCCGCCGTCGCGCTCGGGCGGGGAGGCGTGCGGTGTCGGGCGGTCGATGCGCTCGGCGCGCAGCGGGAGGGGCGGGGCCTCCCCCGCGGGCGGTTGCGGACGGCCGTTCTGCCGGTGACCGCCCGCCGGCGGCCGCGGGCCGCCGTTCCGCTGATGGCCGGGCCCCTGCGGCGACCCGCCCGTGGACATCGCGGCCGGAGCCGGGGACCGGGTCGTACCGTCCTGCGGCGGGGCGGCGGGGGCCGGGGCCTCGACGGGCGGCCGGTGCACGGCGCCGGGGGGCGGTACGGGCACGGCGTCGGGCGGCTGGGGGGCGTCGGGATCGGTCCCGAGCAGCGACTGCGGGAGCACCAGCACCGCCTGCGTACCGCCGTAGATGTTGCTCTGCAGCCGGACGGCGATGCCGTGGCGGCGGGCCAGGGCCGAGACGACGAACATGCCGATCCGGCCGTCCTGGAGCAGGTGGGCGACGTTGACCTGGTCGGGGTCGGAGAGCAGGGCGTTCATCCGCTTCTGCTCGTGGTCCGGCATCCCGAGACCGCGGTCCTCGACCTCCAGGGCGAGGCCGGCGGTGACGTGCTGGACGCGCAGCAGGACCTGGGTGTGCGGGGCGGAGAACACCGTGGCGTTCTCGACCAGCTCGGCCAGCAGGTGGATCACGTCGGCGACGGCGTGGCCGCGCAGGGTGCCCTCCATCGGCGGGACCAGCTTGACCCGGGGGTACTGCTCGACCTCCGCGATGGCCGAGCGGAGCACCTCGGTCATGGTGACCGGGTTGCTCCACTGCCGCCGGGAGACGGCCCCGCCGAGCACGGCGAGGTTCTCCGCGTGGCGGCGGATCCGGGTGGCGAGGTGGTCGACGTGGAAGAGGCCCTTGAGGAGATCGGGGTCCTCGACCTCGTGCTCCAGCTCGTCGAGGATCTGGATCTCGCGGTGGACGAGGGATTGCAGCCGTCGCGCGAGGTTGACGAAGACCTCGACCTTCTGTTCGTTGCCGGCGCTGCTGAAGAGCTGGGACGCCTGGACGACGGCGGCGACGGCGGCGTCCTGGGCCCGCGCCATCTCCACTCCGAGCAGGTCGAAGGCGTCGGCTCCGGGCGCGGGCGGCTGCGCCTGTGGCCGGGCCGCGACGGCTTCCCTGTTGCGGAGCTGTTCCATCACCCGTTGCAGCTCGGCCTGGCCCTGGGCGCTGGCGCGCCGGAGCGCGAGGGCCCGGTCGAGCACCTGGCCGGCGACGCGGTTGGCGCCGAGGTAGGCGGCGGCGACGGCGGCGACGGCGAGCGCGCCGGATCCGCCGAGCGCCGCCCAGAGGCTGGGCGAGGCGTCGACGGCTCCGGCGCGGACGGTGAAGATGACGGCCGCGGCGCCGCTGAGCACGGCGGCGATGGCCGGGAGCAGTGCGGTCCGCAACAGCTGGGGCCGTATGCGGGCGTCGGGGGCAGGCCCTGTGGCGCGCGGCCTGCTCGTGGCCGAGTGGGCGCGCGTGCCGGGGCGGCCGTGCCGCCCGCCTTCGCGGCGGTCCGGTCGCGCGTCGGGTGCGCGAAGTTGAGACATCAGCGTCCTCGGTACAGGGGGCACCGGGGATCGGCGGTCGTGCCGGCGTCCATGAGGTGGCCCCTACGGTGGTCGGTCAGGCGCGGGTCATCGGTCGGGCAGGCCCGAACGTTATGAGCCCACCGTTGATCACCGGGCACACACGGTAGTCGTCAATGACGTATGCGCGACGGGCAGTTGTCGAACTTGCCCGCCATCCGTCCCACTCTGGTATGACCTCTCGCACGCGCGCCCGATTGCGCCACCTTGGCCCCGATTCGGCCCGTGGCGCCGCCGCGCCGCCCACATGCCGGCCGCGCCGGGTCCGCCCGGGCCCCGCACGGGGCGCCCGTACGGGGTTCACCCGCAGGCAGGGGACCACCCGACGGGGCGACGGCGCAGCCGGTTACCATATGAGCGCCGCCTAGCTCGAAAGATAAACTTGTGACTGTCAATGACGACTCGTTCACCAACTGGATGCACCGCGAGGAGATCGCGGAGTCGATGATCCCGATCATCGGGAAGCTGCACCGCGAGCAGGACGTCAATGTCCTGCTGCACAGCCGCTCCCTGGTGAACAAGTCGGTGGTCAGCATCCTCAAGACGCACCGCTTCGCCCGGCAGATCGCGGGCGAGGAGCTCTCGGTCACCGAGACGATGCCCTTCCTGAAGGCGCTGACGACGCTCGACCTCGGCCCCTCCCAGATCGACATAGGCATGCTGGCCGCGACGTACCGGGCCGACGGGCGCGGACTCTCGGTCGAGGAGTTCACCGCTGAGGCCGTCGCCGGGGCGACGGGCGACAACAAGATCGAGCGCCGCGCGTCGCGTGACGTGGTGCTCTACGGCTTCGGCCGCATCGGCCGGCTCATCGCCCGCCTGCTCATCGAGAAGGCCGGCTCGGGCAACGGCCTGCGCCTGCGGGCCATCGTCGTCCGCAAGGGCTCCGGCCAGGACATCGTCAAGCGCGCCTCGCTGCTGCGGCGCGACTCGATCCACGGCCAGTTCCAGGGCACGATCACCGTCGACGAGGCGAACAGCAAGATCATCGCCAACGGCAACGAGATCCAGGTGATCTACTCCGACGACCCGACGACGGTCGACTACACGGCGTACGGCATCAAGGACGCCATCCTGATCGACAACACCGGTCGGTGGCGCGACCGCGAGGGCCTCTCCAAGCACCTCCGGGCGGGCATCGCCAAGGTCGTGCTGACGGCGCCCGGCAAGGGCGACGTCCCGAACATCGTGCACGGCGTCAACCACGACACGGTCAAGCCGGACGAGCGGATCCTGTCCTGCGCGTCCTGCACGACCAACGCGATCGTCCCGCCGCTGAAGGCGATGGCGGACGAGTACGGCGTTCTGCGCGGGCACGTGGAGACCGTCCACTCGTACACCAACGACCAGAACCTGCTGGACAACTACCACAGCTCGGACCGCCGTGGCCGTTCGGCGGCGCTCAACATGGTCATCACCGAGACCGGTGCCGCCTCGGCCGTGGCGAAGGCACTGCCCGAGCTGAAGGCGCCGATCACCGGCAGCTCGATCCGCGTCCCGGTGCCGGACGTCTCGATCGCGATCCTCAGCCTGCGGCTGGAGCGCGAGACCACGCGTGAAGAGGTCCTCGACTACCTCCGCAACGTGTCGCTGGCCTCGCCGCTCAAGCGCCAGATCGACTTCATCAGCGCGCCCGACGCGGTCTCCAGCGACTTCATCGGATCGCGCCACGCCTCGATCGTCGACGCGGGCGCCACCAAGGTCGACGGCGACAACGCGATCCTCTACCTCTGGTACGACAACGAGTTCGGCTACTCGTGCCAGGTCATCCGGGTCGTGCAGCACGTCTCCGGCGTGGAGTACCCGACGTACCCGGCCCCGGCGGTCTGACCCCGGCACGCTCCTCGGCACGTACTTCCCCCGGTGCCCGGCAGGCCTCCTGCCGGGCACCGGGCGTGTGAGCGGTGCGGAAGGTGCTCCGCGCGGCGAGGAGCCACCGCCCTCCGGCCTTCCGGAACGTGTCCTCGTAGTGCCCGACCTGCGCGGGCAGCGCTCCCCGGGGCCGCACGACCTGTTCTCGGCGGCCCCGGCAGGCGTCACACGGCGTCGACGTCCAGTCCGGTCAGCCGGGCCGACTCGTCCCACAACGCCCGTGCCATGACCGGGTCCTGGGCGCGCCGCGACTTCCGGGCGGGCGCCGGGGCTCCCCGGGTCTCGCCCAGGCGGGCGGGGCCGTAGTAGGAGCCGCCCGGGGCACCGGGCAGCGTCGCCGCGTACAGCACGGGCAGAGCCCCCGCCGATGCCGGCTGGGTGTACAGACGCGAGGCGCGCTCCAGCTTCGCGGCCCAGTTCCGGCCGGACAGACGCGGCCCGGCCTGCCCCAACTCCGTAGCGGAGAGGCCGGGATGGGCCGCCAGCGCCACCATGTCCCGGCCTGCGGCGCGGGCCCGCCGGTCCAGCTCGTCCGTGAACAGCAGGTTGGCGAGCTTGGACTGGCCGTAGGCCCGCCACTTGCTGTACGCCCGCTCGGCGTTGAGGTCCCCGAGGTCGATACGGCCGATCCGGTGGCCGATCGAGGAGAGCGTCACCACGCGCGCCGGACCCCGGACCCCGAGGACGGGCAGCAGCCGGTTGGTCAGCGCGAAGTGGCCCAGGTGGTTGGTGCCGAACTGCATCTCGAAACCGTCCGCCGTACGGAGTGGCGGCAGGGCCATCACCCCGGCGTTGTTCACCAGGAGGTCGAGGCGCCCGTCGACCTCCTTCGCGATGACCTCCGCGGCCTCGGCCACACTGCTCAGATCGGCCAGATCGAGGCGGACGAGCCGGGCGTCCGAGCCGGGGGCGGCTCGGTGGACGGCGTCCACGGCGCGCCGGCCGCGCTCCGGATCGCGGCACGCGAGAACGGTCCGCGCGCCGGAGCGGGCCAGGACGAGGGCGGTCACCGCGCCGATGCCGCTGTTGGCGCCGGTGACCACGGCGGTGGAGCCGGAGAGGTCGGGCATGTCGTCAAGAGTCCAGGAGTGCATGAGGCGCGCCTCCCCCGTGCCGGCGTCGCCACACCTGGAGAACGCCCGGCGGCCGGCCCGCAGGGGCAGGGCTCCGCCGCCCGCGCCGCACAGCCGCGGCTCAGACCTGGCCGAGGTCCGAGCTGACCCAGCGTTCGGGGCGCAGGGTGATCACCACCTGCTCACCGTGGTTCTCCCAGGCGAAGTCCACGTAGCCGGCGACCTTCTCGGCCGGAAGGTAGCGCGCCGACACCTCCTCCAGGTCCGCGCGCGTGGCGGGCCGGGTGTCGACGACGGGTCCCTCGACGGAGACGTAGCGGATGGTCGGCTCCACCCGGTCGACCAGCAGCGTGAACCGGCCTGCCGCGTCGATCAGTTCGGCCTTGCGCGAGGTGCGGCCGGTGAGGATGCGCACGTCGCCGCCCGGCGCGTACTGATACCAGATGGGAACGCTGAGCGGGGCCCGGTCGCTGCCCCGCGAGGCGACGGCCAGCGCGGCGATATGGGGTTCGGCGAGGAACTGTTCGCGCTCTTCACGGGTGAGTGCCACGGCACGCTCCTTCGTACGGGGATCCGGGGACTGCTCCAGTGTGCCCCGCACGCCGGGCGTGTCTCCTGTTCACCGGCGCCGGAGTGCGCGGCGTGTCGTACACGGTGCTTCCCGGCCCCCGACGCGGGAGAGCTGGCGGTCCGGCGCGCGGGGACGCTAGCGGCTGTCCCCGGAAGCGCTCGGGGACCGGCGCACGACGGCCGCCCCACGCAGGGCGACGGCGCACCAGAGGGCCACCAGGAGCAGGGCGGCCGCGGCCAGGCCCGCGACTTCGAGCGGCTCCGGCCGCCAGCCCAGGGACAGCCGGGTGCCGATCATGACGGTGCCGAGGAGGACCTCCGCCGGGGAGTAGACCGGCACCCTGGCCGCCACGAACCGCAGGACGGCGCCCAGCACCAGGCCGATCGCGGCCCAGGCGAGCAGGTAGGGCCAGAGCGCTCCCGGAGCGGCGGGCGGCAGGCCGTACTCCTCCGGGCCGATCCGGAACAGCGCGCCCAGCCACCCCAGCGTCAGTCCGGCGGCGGTGACGAGCGCCGCCCACAGCGCGTGGCGCCGCAGCGGGCCGGACCGCACGCCCTCGTCCTCGTGCTCGTCCTGCGTGTCGACGGGATACGTGGTCTCGGGAAGATCCATCACACCCGATGAGACGCACACCGGCGTCCGATCGTTGCGCCGCGGGCGGTGTCGGGAGCATGACGAGGACGCCATGGCCGGCCCCGGGGACCCGGCCCGGCGGCGACGGGCCCGGAACGATCCGAACGGGAGGCTCTAGGCTCCCGCACATGAGCAAGGATCATGACGACGAGCCGATATTCGTCCGCTCTGACTGGGGGACGAGTCGCTACGTCTACAACCCGAACCATCCGATCGGTGTCGCCCTCATCATCGGATCCCTGCTGTTCGCCGCCGGCGGCATGTACTACCTCCACGCGAGTTCTTCGTGGAGCGAGGGCGAGTTGCGCGACGCCGTGCACACGGCCGTCCGGGACCTGGAGTCGGAGCGGCACACCTTCAGCACCTGGACCGGCGGTTACGACCGTCTGATCCGCGACGCGCTGGAGGAGAGCGGCGAAGGCCCCTCGACCGGCGGAGTGGTGCACGTCGAGGACGCGAACGATCCCTACGACGAGGACGCGGACCCGTCCGTCGACCTGTTCGAGGTCACGGCACAGGACGTCGACGCCACGTTCTGTCTCGGTGTGTCACCGCCGGAGCCCGAGCCGGCGCTGGAGAACATCACGGTCGGCCTCTCCGTCACCGTCGAGGAGGGCCGATGCTGAAACCGGCCACCACAGCCCGGTGGCCGGTCTTCCTTCGGGCGCGGACTCAGGCTTGAAGTTGCCGCTGCGGCAGCTTCTACGGTCAACCAGGGCCGGAAGAGCCGGCCCGGCAAGGCGCTCGTGAGGGAGTGACGATGGACTGGCCGATCGCGGAGGTCGCCCGGATGTCGGGGGTGACCGCCCGGACCCTGCGGCACTACGACGAGATCGGTCTGCTGCCGCCGGCCCGGATCGGCTCCAACGGCCACCGCTACTACGAGGAGCACCAGCTCCTGCTGTTGCAGCAGATCCTCGTGTTGCGGGCCCTGGACGTCGGACTGCCGGAGATCGGCAGGGTCCTCGCCGACCAGGTCGACACGGTGGAGGCCCTGCGCGGACACCACCGACGGCTGCTCGCGGAGAGGGACCGGCTCAACGCCCTGGCCGCGACCGTCTCCCGCACGATCGCCGAGCTGAAACAGTCCAGAAGGGACGGCAGGCCCATGACCGCCATCAACCGACCGGAGAACCTGTTCGAGGGCATCCAGCCCTCTCGGTACGAGGAGAATCTGCGCGACTTTCCCGAGCTCGCCGAGAAGGCCGCCCGACGGGCGGCCGCCCTGACCCCGGCCGAGATCGAGGCGGGGCAGCGCGAGCGCACGGCGCTGATGATCCGGCTGGCCGAGCACATGGCCGCGGGCGCCCCGGCCGACGCCGGGCCCATGTTGGCCGAGATCGAGGGTCAGCACCGCGCGCTCACCGAACTGCACCCCGTGTCCGCCGACGAGTTCCGTGCGATCGGGCGCTTCTGCGTGGACAACGAGCAGTGGCGGGCCGCCTACGAGGCGATCGCCCCGGGCCTGGCCGCGTACCAGCGGGACGCCATCGAGGCCTACGCGGACTCCCGGCTCGCCTGACCGGCCACACGGCCGCCGCCGGGCGTCCGGCGGCGGCCTTCAGCGGTGAGCCTCGCGGGCGGCACACGGCTTCGCCGGGAATCCGGTCAGGCCGGCCATCCGGTCAGCGCTCCCCGGCGAGGTCGAGATCGCTCCGCGCCGCCGGTGCCGGGCCTGATCCCGGTCCGGCCTGCTTCTCCGTGCGGCGCCACGGGCGGGCGAGGGACGTGGACAGAGGCCGCCACCACGGCTCCACGGGGAGGGTTCCCGCAGGCTCGAACGGTTCCCCCGGCCGGGGGAAGGCCACCGCCTGCCCGGCGTCCTCGCCGGCGTCCTTCGTCCACTCCCCGGGTTCCGCCCAGGCGTGCGGCGCCAGGTTGAAGGTGCCCCAGTGGATCGGCAGCAGCACACCGTGCGGGCGGCCGCCCTGGAGGTCCAGGTGGGCGCGCATGCCTTCGGCGGGGGTCATGTGGATGTCCGGCCAGTATTCCGAGTACGCGCCGATCTGGATCATGGTGGCGTCGAAGGGCCCGTGCTCGGCCCCGATGTCCCGGAAGCCGGGGAAGTAGCCGGTGTCCCCGCTGTGGTAGATGCGGTGCTCCGGGCCCGTGACCGCCCACGACGCCCAGAGGGTGTGCTGCTGGTTGCGCAGTCCGCGGCCGCAGAAGTGGCGTGCGGGAGTGGCGGTGAGGCTGATTCCGGCGACGGTCGCGGTCTCGTTCCAGTCGAGCTCGCGCATCCGGCTCGTGGGGACGCCCCAGCGCTCCAGATGGGCGCCGACCCCGAGCGGCACGGCGAAGACCGTGTCGGTCCCCGCCAGGGCGCGGATCGTCGGCAGGTCGAGGTGGTCGTAGTGGTCGTGGGAGATGACGACCACGTCGACGGGTCCGAGCGCGGCCAGCGACAGCGGAGTGGGGTGCAGGCGCTTGGGCCCGGCGAACGGGAACGGGGAACAGCGCTCGCCCCAGACCGGGTCGAACAGGATCCGTCCGCCGTCGATCTCCGCCAGCACGCTGGAATGGCCCATCCAGGTCAGCCGGAGCCCGGTGGCGGGAGGTGCGGCCAGGTCGGCGAGGGTCGTGGCGTGGACCGGCACGGTGCCTTTCGGCGTCCTGCGGGCCCGCTGCTCCTTCTGGAAGTAGGTCTTGGCGAATTCGACGGTGGACCCGGAGGGCCTGGTCCGCGCCCCCACCGGGTTCTGGAACATCCCGTCGACGAAATGGGGCGAGCGGCGGATGCGCTCCATCCGCGCTCCGGCCGGATCGGCCCCGAAGGACTCGGTGCGCATCGAGCGCAGTCTCGTGCGGAACGGAAGCAAGTAGTCAGCGCCGGTCACAACATCTCCTGAGGGAGTCGGTGTCGTCTCATTATGGTCGGCCTGTACGACAGGGCGACCAGAAGATGCTGAACGGGGCAACCGTCCCGGACGGCGGTGGCGTCAGCCACGCGGCTGCCCGTAGACGTGGTCGATGCGCAGGGTGAGCAGCACTCTGCGGTCCTGGACCATGGCCCGCCGGTAGTCGTCCCAGTCGGGGTGCTCGCCCTTGACGTCCCGGTAGAGCGTGATCAGCGCCTCCACCGTGGCGTCGTCCGGCGCCGCGGCGGGCGGGGTCAGTTCCGCGGTTCCGTCGGCGACGGTCCAGGCCCAGCGGTCGTCGCTGGTGACGTGGTAGCTCGCCCGGGGGTCTCGCCGCAGGTTGCGGGTCTTGGCCCGGCCCTCGGTGATCGAGACGCGGACCACCCGTTCCTCGGGATAGAAGGCGTGATTGACGTTGGACAGCTGGGGGCGTCCGTCCTGCTTCAGCGTGACCAGGACTCCGCCGTCGTGCTCACCGAAGAGACGGAGCAGTGCTTCCTGTGCCGGTTCGATTCGCGTCATGCAGGATGCAACGTCCGGGCGCTCCGGAGGATTCCGGTGCGCCGCGGCCGCCGCCCGCGTCGTGCGCCGCCCCACCGCCGCCGATCTGGCGCACGGGACAGCCCTTAAGGTGGCCGGATGGCTAGAGTCCGGTTGAACGTGGCGGAGCGGCGTGAGGAGCTGCTGCGCGCTGCGGTCGGACAGATCGAGGCCCGTGGCGTCTCGTCCGTGCGGATCGCCGATGTGGCCTCCGTGCTGGGCGTGAGCAACGCGCTCGTCCTCTACCACTTCTCGACCAAGGAGAAGCTGGTCGCGGCGGCTTTCGGGTACGCGGCCGAGGCCGATCTCGCGCATCTCCGCAAGCTGCTGGCCCGCCGCACCAGCGCCGTACGACGGCTGCGGACGGCGGTGCGGTGGTACGCGCCGACGGGGCAGGCGAAGGGCTGGCGGCTGTGGATCGAGGGCTGGTCGGCCTCCCTGCGCGATCCCGTCCTCCGGGAGGTCGCGGGCGACCTCGACCAGCGGTGGAAGGCGGAACTGGCCCAGGTCATCGAGGAGGGCGCCGCGGCCGGAGAGTTCCGGTGCGGGGATCCCCGGTCGGCGGCCTGGCGGCTGACCGCCCTGCTGGACGGGATGGCGGTGCAGACCACCTCGTACGCGGGTCCGCTCCCCCGGGCCACGATGCTGCGGTGGACCGACGAGGCGCTCGCCCGTGAGCTGGGCATCGATCCGGCGGACCTGGCCGGCCCGCCGACCGCCGATCCCGACGGGACGGACCCTTCCGCGACCGGCTGACCGCAGTGTCCGGACGCCCGGCGCACCGGCCGGGCCGCGCTCACCCCGCCGCGCCCGCTCCCCCGCCGCGCCCACCCGGTCCCCAGGCGCTTCGGCCTCGTCTCCGGGCCCGGCTCCCTGCCCCGGCCCCGCAGCCCCCGACTCCTCGGGTCAGGTCTGGCGCACCGGTGCGTAGGCCGCCCCGTCCAGTCCGAACGTCCAGGCGACCCCGTCCTTGGCGGTCCGGGTGGCCGGCGGCACGCGCAGCCAGTAGGTGCGGTGCGTGCCGTCCGGCTCGGGGGTGGAGTTGACCACCTCGACCATCACCACGTCCTCGTCGCCGTCGAGGGCGATGCGCCAGAGGATGCCCGTCTCGTCGCGGTGGACGGGCTCGGCGCCCGACTCGGTGAGATACCGGTCGTAGCCGTAGTGCTCCAGCATCACGCGGCGCAGTTCCGCGTTCTCCTCGGCGCGGATCCGCTCGGGCGTGAGGGAGGGCAGCTCGTCCAGGAACGCGGCGGGAACGGGCATGCCGCGCCAGGCGTGCAGGGCGAACCCGTCCCCGTAGGCGAGGGCCGGCCCCTCACCGTGGTCGAGCCGGCCCGCCTCGTCGCGGTGGAGGACGTCCGGCCGCTCGCTGATGACCGCGGCGTGCTCGTACGGCCACCACCAGCCGGCGTTGCGGGCCACCTCAGCGAGCCCGGCCAGCCGGTCGCCCCGCCCGTCGAAGGCGGCGAGCCAGGCGGCGTCGTGCTGGCCGAGCACGGCGTCCAGGAGCACCAGTCGCACGGCGCCCTCGTCCTCGGGCCGGGGCGCCAGGTCGGCGACGACACCGGTCCGTATGCGCTCGGCGAGTGCGCCGGTGGTCTCCCAGAGCTGGGCCCCGGTGGCGGACCAGAGCGCCGACCAGCCCGCCGGGCCCAGCTCGTCGTACATCCGGCGGCGTTCCTCCGCCCACGGACGGGTGCGGACCTCCTCGCGCACCGACCGTCCGGCGTCGGCCAGCTTCTCCACCGTTTCGACGGCGGCCCGGGGCGATGCGGCCCAGATGATCCGGTCCGGCTCGGCCAGGCCTGCGGTGCGATAGGCGCGCCGCACACCGGCCTCGGCCGCCGCCCGGTCCGCCCGGCCGGTCGCCGCCGCCACGCTCCGCCAGGAGTTCACGTTCTGCATCGGTTGTCCCCGTCCCCTGCTGTGCTCGTTCTGAATGGCCGGACCCGTTGTGGCCGTGCCCGTTGTGGAAAGCTGTGCTCGCTCCGGCATGGCGGAGCGGTCAGTCCGCCACGATGCGGATCGCACCGGGTGCGTACTCCCGCTGCCGCACCACGCGGAACCAGCCCTTGGGGAGCGGGATCACGGCGTGCTCCTCGTGCACCACCCGCCCGCCCTCGGGGAGATGGAGCAGCATCGGGCCGAACGGGCCCGCTTCCCTGATCAGCCGGCCGGGGCCCTGCACGGCGTGCGCGTGTCCGGTCACCTCCCCCAGCGCGAGCACCAGCCGCCCCCTCCCGTCGCGCAGTTCGCCCGGGGCCTCCAGGAAGGGGGCGGGCACCGCCGACTCCTCCAGTTCCATGATCAGTACATCGCCCTGCCGGTACACAGACGTCTCCCCTCGGTAGCGGCACCCGCTGTGCCGACCACGGGAAAAACGCTACGGGCAGGGTCTGACAACGGACCGACGCGACGGCCGTGGACGGGTCCCGGTCGCCGGGTTGTCAGTGCGGCTTGATAAACCTTGCGGACATCAGCCGTCCTCAGGATCAGGAGTTCAGGGCCATGTACGGTGCGCAGCATCTGCACGAGTTCGGCGGCCTTCCGGTCGTCGACTTCCAGCACTCGGCCGACGGGGGCGCCCGGCCCGCCCCGGACGCCGTGGCCTGGCGTGTCTCCGTCGACCCGTACGACGACGACCGGCCCTGGGAGGAGGAGTTCGCCGACTTCCTGGACAAGGTCGAGCCGTCCGGCGTCCGGGCCCTGATCATCGGTCAGTGGGGTGAGTCGTACGAGGAGACCTCCTCGGTCCCGATCAACCTGGTGATCGCCGCCGCCGACCGGCTGACCTCGCTGGAGGCGGTGTTCGTCGGGGATCTGGAGGCGGAGGAGGCCGAGATCACCTGGATCCAGCAGTCGGACGTGACCGTGCTGCTGGCCGCCTTCCCCGCGCTGACGGAGTTCGGCGTGCGCGGCGGCTCCGAGCTGGTGTTCCCACCGACGAAGCACGAGCGGCTGCGCGCGCTGACCTTCCAGGCGGGCGGTCTCCCCGCCGAGGTGGTGCGGGGTGTGCTGGACAGCGAACTGCCCGCGCTGGAGCGGCTGGACCTCTGGCTCGGCGTGTCCGCCTACGAGGGCGACACCGACCTCACCGACCTCGCTCCGTTGCTCTCCGGCACCCGCTTCCCCCGTCTGGACCACCTGGGCATACGCAACAGCGAGATCCAGAACGAGATCGCCTCGGCCATCGCCTCGGCCCCGGTCGTCGCCCGGCTGCGGGTGCTCGACCTGTCGAACGGGACGCTGGGCGACGAGGGGGCGGCGGCCCTCCTCGAAGGGCAGCCGCTGACCCATCTGGAACTCCTCGATCTCCACCACCACTTCCTCACCGACGCGATGGCGGAGCGGGTCCGCTCCGCCCTGGAGCCGCACGGCGTGCGGGTCGATCTGTCGGAGAAGCGCGAGCCCTGGGGCGACCGGGGCGCCGAGGGCCGCTACACCGCCGTCTCGGAGTAGGCGTCATGACGTACATCGACATCCAGCACCTCGACCGCTTCCACGGACTGCCGGTCCACTCCCCCGGGCCGTCCTCCGGGCCCCTGCCCGCCGCCGACTCCGTAGCCTGGCGGCTGGAGTGCGCCTACGACGAGGACACGGACTTCCCCGCACTGTGGGAGCAGTTCCTGGAGACGGTGGACACGACGCGGGTCCGGGCGCTCCTCATCGGCCCCTGGTGGCGTCAGGACTACACCCCGTTCGCGCCGGTGGTGGAGCTGATCGTCGCCCACGCGGACCGCTTCCCGGCCCTGCGCGGCCTCTTCCTCGCCGATGTGGTGGGCGAGGAGTGCGAGGTGTCCTGGCTGCGGATGTGCGACATCACCCCGGTGCTCGAAGCGCTGCCGCTGCTGGAGGAGTTCGCGGTGCGCGGTTGCGG
Source organism: Streptomyces sp. NBC_01116 (assembly GCF_041435495.1). Classification (NCBI taxonomy): domain Bacteria; kingdom Bacillati; phylum Actinomycetota; class Actinomycetes; order Kitasatosporales; family Streptomycetaceae; genus Streptomyces; species Streptomyces sp. NBC_01116. The sequence goes on along the minus strand of NZ_CP108644.1, from coordinate 7,678,150 downwards.
TCAGGAGGGGCTCGGGCTGCGCCCGCTGCGCCACACGGCTCTGAAGTCGCTGCGCTTCGAGTCCGGCGGCCTGCCCGGCGAGCTGGTGCGGGCGGTCGCCGCGAGCGAACTGCCCGCGCTGGAGCGGCTGGACCTGTGGTTCGGCAGCTCGTGGTACGGCGGCGACGCCACCGTCGACGACATCCGCCCGGTCCTGTCGGGTGGGGTGTTCCCCCGGCTGCGCCACCTGGGGCTGCAGAACAGCGAGATCCAGGACGAGATCGCCGCCGCGGTGGGTTCCGCGCCCGTCGTCGCCCAGCTGGAGACCCTGGCGCTGTCGATGGGCACCCTGAGCGACGCGGGCGGCGAGGCCCTGGTGAACGGGCAGCCCCTGAGCCATCTGTCCACGCTGGACCTGCGCCACCACTACCTCACCGAGCCGGTGCTGGACCGGGTCAGGGCCGCGTGCGCTCCGGCCGTCGTGGAGGCGGGCGAGGCCGAGGAGGACTACGGGGACCCGGACGACGAGGACTACGAACCGGAACGCTATGTCGCCGTCAGTGAGTAGCGGCGGGGACGGCCCGGTGCCGCGCTTCGCGGTCGTCGGCAATCCGGACAACCGCCGGGTCGCCTTCTTCGAGGAGGCCGTGCGCTCCGCCGGTCTGCCCCCGGCCCGGGTCGTGCCCTGGCTCCAGGTGCTGCGCGGCGAGGCGGTGTTCGCGGCGGGCGAGAGCGTACGGATCGATTCGCCCGGTGAGGACGCCGAGGTGGAGCGGCTGCTCCGCGGGGTCGACGACCCGACCCGGGTGGAGGGTTCGGCCCGGTGGTACGCGCGGTTCACCGCGGCGGTGGACACGGTGGCGGGCGCGGCCTCGGCCGCCGGCGCCGAGGTGCTGGGCTCCCCCGGTGACATCGCCGTGCTCTTCGACAAGCGGCTGTGCCACGGGCTCCTCGACCGCACGGGCGTCCCCGTGCCCGCCTCGCCGACGTCCGGCCCGGGTGCGGCCCCGGTGCGCGGCTGGTCCGACGTGCGGGAGTTGCTGCGCGAGCACCGGATGCCCCGGGCGTTCGTGAAGCTCGCGCACGGCTCCTCCGCCTCCGGAGTGCTGGCGGTGGAGACGGCGGGCCCCGGCCGGGTCCGGGCGAGCACCTCGGTGGAGCGGGACGCGTCGGGGCGGCTGTTCAACTCGCTCCGGGTGCGGCGCTACACCTCGGAGGCGGAGGTCGGCGCGGTCGTGGACGCGCTGGCCCCGGACGGGCTGCACATCGAGCGCTGGCTGCCGAAGGCGTCCCAGCGGGGGCGGGCCGCGGATCTGCGGATCGTGGTGGTCGGCGGCCGGGCGACGCACGCCGTGGTGCGGACGAGCGCGAGCCCCATGACCAATCTGCATCTGGGCGGAGCGCGAGGCGACCTCGACGAGGTCCGGGCCGCCGTGGCGGCGGCCGGCGGATGCTGGCGCGAGGCGCTGACCGTGTGCGAGCGGGCGGCGGCCTGCTTCCCCGGGACGCCCTGCGTGGGCGTCGACCTCCTGCCCACGGCCGGCTGGCGGCGCTTCGCCGTCGGCGAGGTCAACGCCTTCGGCGACCTGCTGCCCGGGCTGACCGGTCTGCCGGGCAGCGGCACCGAGGGCCTGAACACCTACGCGGCGCAGGTCGCCGCCGTACTGGACCGAGCAAGGAACCACCGTGCCGTCACCCCTTCCTGATCCCGACGCGTCCCGGCCGCCCGGCGGGACCGGCCGGCCCGACATGGCCGAGGTCGTGGGCAGCCACGATCTGCTGCTGGTCACCCTGGACACCCTGCGCCACGACGTCGCCGTCGAGCTGGCGGCCGCAGGGCGCCTCCCCAACCTCGTCCGGCATCTGCCCGGCGGTGTCTGGGAGGAGCGGCACGCCCCGGGCAGCTTCACCTACGCCTCGCACCAGGCGATGTTCGCCGGGTTCCTGCCGACGCCCGCCTCCCCGGGGCCGCATCCCCGGTTGTTCGCGGCCCGGTTCGCGGGCAGTGAGACGACGGCGGACGGCACGTTCGTGTTCGACACGCCGGATCTGGTGTCGGGGCTGGCCGCCGAGGGCTACCGCACGGTGTGCGTCGGCGGAGTGGGCTTCTTCAACCGTCAGGGGCCGCTCGGTTCGGTGCTGCCGGGGATGTTCCAGGAGAGTCACTGGGAGCCCGGCTTCGGCGTCGCCTCCGCCACCTCGTTCGAGGAGCAGGTGGCGAGGGCGGAGCGGATCGTCGCGGCGCTCCCCCGGGAGCAGCGGCTGTTCCTCTTCGTCAACGTGTCCGCGCTGCACCAGCCGAACTGGTTCCATCTGCCCGGGGCGACCCGTGAGGCGGGCGACTCCCGGGCCACGCACGCGGCGGCCCTGGAGTACGTGGACCGGCACATCGGCCGGCTGTTCGCCGCCGCGAGCAGCCGCCGCCGGTGCTTCGCCATCGTCTGCTCCGACCACGGCACCGCCTACGGCGACGACGGCTACACCGGTCACCGGCTCGGCCACCCGGCCGTCTGGACCGTCCCGTACGCGCACTTCTTCCTCGAACCGCCCGCACCGCTCGAACCACCCGCACCACTCGAACCGGGGGCCGCCCGATGACCACCGACGTCGCCGCCGAAGCGGCCACCGCCGTCCGGCCCTACGAGAGTTACGTCTACGCCTATCCGCACAAGACGGCCTACCGGCCGCTGGAGGACCGCCCGTCGCTGCGGTCGCTGTGGGCGGCGGAGCCCAAGGACGCGCTCTCCCTCTATCTCCACATACCGTTCTGCGAGGTCCGCTGCGGCTTCTGCAACCTCTTCACCCGGATCGGCGCGCCCGAGGAGCTGACGACGCGCTATCTGGACGCGCTGGAGCGGCAGGCGCTCTCCGTGCGGGACGCGCTGGGCGACGGGGAGCCGGTGCGGTTCGCCGCAGCGGCGTTCGGCGGCGGCACGCCGACGTTCCTGACCGCAGGTGAGCTGGAGCGGCTCTGCGACGTGGCGGAGACGCGGATGGGCGCCGACCTGCGCTCGGTGCCGCTGTCGGTGGAGACGTCCCCGTCCACGGCGACGGCGGACCGGCTGGCGGTGCTGGCCGACCGGGGCACGACGAGGATCAGCATCGGTGTGCAGAGCTTCGTGGACGAGGAGGCGCGGGCGGCGGTCCGCCCGCAGCGCCGCGCCGATGTGGAGGCGGCGCTCGGCCGGATCCGCGAGGCCCGGATCCCGGTGCTGAACATCGACCTGATCTACGGGATCGACGGGCAGACCGAGCGCAGCTGGCTCGCCTCGCTGGACGCGGCGCTGGCCTGGCGGCCGGAGGAGTTGTATCTCTATCCGCTGTACGTCCGCCCGCTCACCGGTCTGCACCGGCTGGGTCCGGCGGCCGGCGCCGAGGCGGAGGCCCGGGAGCAGGCCGCCTGGGACGAGCAGCGGCTGCGGCTGTACGCGGCGGGACGGGACCATCTGCTGGCACAGGGCTACGAGCAGGTGTCGATGCGGATGTTCCGGCGGACCGACGCCCCGCGGGAGCAGGAGGGTCCCGCGGACTACGCCTGCCAGACCGACGGCATGATCGGCCTGGGCTGCGGTGCCCGGTCGTACACGGCTGCCCTGCACTACTCCTTCGACTACGCGGTGGACATGCGGGAGATCCGGTCGATCATCGACCGCTTCACGGCTGCCGAGGACTTCTCCCGGGCCGAGGTCGGCCGGTACGTCGACGCGGACGAGGCACGTCGGAGGCATCTGCTGCAGTCGCTGCTCCAGGCGGCGGGGCTGCCGGTGGCGGACTACCGGGCGCGGTTCGGCACGGATCCGGGCGCGGACTTCCCCGCCGAGCTGGCGGGGTTCGCGGCCCGGGGCTGGCTGGACGCGTCGGCGCCGGACGGTCTGCTGCGGCTGTCCGCGTCGGGCCTCGCCCACTCCGACGCGCTGGGTCCCGCGCTGTTCTCCCCCGGGGTGCGGGCCGCGATGGCCGCGTACGAGCGGAAGTGACGGGGCCGTGGACCTGACGATTCTCTACCGGGGCCCGCTCGCCTCCTGCGACTACGACTGTCCGTACTGCCCGTTCGCCAAGCGGCGGGACAGCCGCGCGCAGCTCACGGCGGACCGGGAGGCGCTGGAGCGGTTCACCGGCTGGGCCGCGGAGCAGACCGGCGACCGGCTGTCCGTGCTGTTCACCCCGTGGGGCGAGGGCCTGGTGCGCTCCTGGTACCGACGGGCACTGACCGGTCTTTCGCGGCTGCCGCACATCGGCCGGGTGGCGATCCAGACGAACCTGAGCTGCCGCACCGACTGGCTGGCCGACGCCGATCCGGAGCGGATCGCGCTCTGGTGCACGTACCACCCGGGGCAGACACCGTACGAGCGGTTCCTGGGCAGGTGCCGGGAGCTGTCCGCGAGGGGAGTCCGCTACAGCGTCGGCGTGGTGGGCTTCGACGCCCATCTGGAGGAGGCGCGGCGCCTGCGGGCGGCGCTGCCGCAGGAGGTCTATCTCTGGGTGAACGCCGCCGAGGGGCACACCTACACCGACGAGGAGGCGGCGCGGTGGACGGAGCTGGATCCGCTGTTCCCCTACAGCCGTGATCCGCACCGTTCGGCGGGGCTGCCCTGCCGGACGGGCGAGTCGGTGATCTCGGTGGACGGTGACGGCACAGTGCGCCGCTGTCACTTCGTCAAGGCGGAGCTGGGGAATCTCTACGACGGCAGTTACCGCGGGGCGCTCGGCCCGCGGGCCTGTCCGCTCGCCGTGTGCGACTGCCACATCGGCTATGTGCATCTGGAGTCGCTGCCGCTGTACGACGTGTTCGCGGGCGGTGTCCTGGAGCGGATACCGGCGGGACGTCTCCCGGGCGGAGGCACGCCGCCGGACGGACTCGTGGTGCCGAGCCCGTCCCGGCGTGCGCTTCCCCTGCTGGAGCCCTGACCGTCCCGCCGGCTACAGCGGCAGAAGATCCGGGCGCTTCGCCGCGACATGGTCGCCGGAGGACTCTCCGCGCAGCCGTCGGCCGATCCAGGGCACGAGGTACTCGCGGGCCCACTGGATGTTGTCGCGGCGGGCGTCGAAGGGCCTGCGCTGGGCCTGCGGGGGCCAGGGCTGGTCGGGATCGGCGGGCACGTCGTGGCCGAGGACCTGGGCGGCGCGCAGCGCGACGCGGGTGTGGCCCTCGGGCGACAGGTGCAGCCGGTCGTTGTCCCACGCTCGCCGGTCCTGCACGGAACGCAGCGACCACAGGTCCAGCACGGGGCAGTGGTAGCGGTCGGCGATGGCCCGCAGATGGACGTTGTACGTGGCGATCTTGCCGCGCATGTGGCGCAGCACCGGAACGCCCCGGGTGTCGAAGCCGGTGGTGACCATGACCGTGCCGACGGCGTTGCTCAGGTCGGCGACCGCCCGCTCGAAGCGCTCGGCGAGGTCGTCGGGGTCGGTGCCGGGCCGGATGATGTCGTTGCCGCCCGCGCAGAAGCTGACCAGGTCGGGGGCCAGTTCCTTGGCGCGCGGGATCTGCTCCTCGACGATCTGGTCGAGGAGACGTCCTCGTACGGCGAGATTGGCGTAGCGGAAGCCCCCGTGCGGGGAGTCCCCGGGGCCGGCCACCGCGTCGGGGGCCAGGAGCCGGTCGGCGAGGAGCACCGCGAAGCGGTCCGCCCAGCCGAGATACGTCCCGTCGGGGCCGGGGTCGCCGACTCCCTCGGTGAAACTGTCGCCAATCGCCGCGTACGACCCGATGGTGTGCTGCTGGTTTTTTCTCGAATCGTCTGCCACAAGCACTTATCCTGCATCGCGCGATGTGACCTACGCGACCGTAATACGGGGTTGACGGGTGGTGAGATAGACCACCCGGTCAGTTTTTGGTAAAGCCGGAATAAGTGGAGGGGCGGTGCGCCGCCGCGCACCGCCCCTCGATCACTTCTCGCCGTGTCCGGTCAGACGGAGACGCCGTGCTGACGCAGGTACGCGATCGGGTCGACGTCCGAGCCGTAGCCCGGGCCGGTGCGCACCTCGAAGTGCAGGTGCGGGCCGGTGGAGTTGCCGGTGGAGCCGGAGAGGCCGATCTGCTGGCCGCCGGTGACGGTCTGGCCGACGGAGACGTTGAGCGAGGACTGGTGGGCGTACTGGGAGTACATGCCGTCCTCGTGCTGGATGACGACCTCGTTGCCGTAGGAGCCGCTGTTGCCGGCCGAGACCACGGTGCCCGGGCCGATGGCGAGTACGGGGGTGCCGGAGGCGGCCTGGAAGTCCGAGCCGGTGTGGTAGCCGCTGGACCAGCTGGCGCCGGAAGCCCGGTACTGGGTGGTGACGTTGGCGCTGGCCAGCGGGGCGGACCAGCCGGAGCCGGTGGCCTCGGAGGAGCCGGTCCGCGCCGAGCCGCCGGAGCCCTCGGAGTCGTCGGCGGAGACGGTGTCCGCCTTCGGGGCCTCCTTCGGCGCGGCCTTCGGCGCCGGTTCGGCCTTCTTCGGCGCGGCCTTCGGCGCGGCGGACTTCTCGGCCGGGGCGGAGCCCTTGGCGCCGAGGGTCAGCTTCATGCCCGGGTGGATCAGGCCGGGGTTCTCGCCGACGGTGGAGCGGTTGTCCTGGTACAGCTTCTCCCACCCGCCCTTGAGCTGGTGCTCGGCCGCGATCTTCGCCAGGTAGTCGCCGGCGACGACGGCGTACGTCTTCGGGTCCGCCTTCGACGCGGCGGGGGCGGCGGCCGGGGCCGTGTGGGCGGCGGCGACCGAGGCGGCGGGCTTCGCGGCCGGAGCCGCCTGGTCCGCGGCGCTCGCCACGGTGGCGCCGATGAGCGGCAGGACGAGTGCGGCGCCGCCGGTCCCTGCGACGAGGACGCCGCGGGAGATCGGGCCGGACTTCGAACGACGGTGCTTACCCTTTGCGGGCATGGGGCTGGTCCTCTCCGGCGCCTGCGAGGTGAGCTGTCGGGTTCGGGCTGGAGATGCCCGGTCGCGTTGCGGCGACTTCACCCCGAGCCGGTCCGGATCGCTCCGGATCGGCGGCTTACCTGGTTCCCCCGCTCCTGCCACGCGTTGGTGGGTGGGTGCGAATTCCGGGCGGCGGCAGGATTAGGCGGTCCGTCCGGATTGCGGCGACCGTAAACGAGTCAGGACGAGCGGAACAAGCCATCGGTTGCCCACCGGAATCGTCGATTCAATATCGTTCCGGAATTCCCGTCACACTCCGTGGATTACGGATCTTGGATTTCCGTGCGGGCAACGGGAATGCCCCGGGGCGCGCTCGCCACGGACCGTCACGGATATGATCCCGCTCACCTCGGGAATACCATCTCCCCCATTAGCGGGGCATGTTCTGCGAAATGCACCAATACGGACATCGGGCCGGCTTCCCTCCTGACGCCGGGTCAGCGAGGCCGTCCCGACACCGCGCGCCGGGGCGCACGACCGTGATGATTTTCCGTCGAATCGATGTCGTATCGTCACGGGAGCGCCCTCGCCGGCGAGCCGCGCCGACGCCAGAGATCCCAGGAGCCACCGTGACGCAGCAGGTGCCGCAGGTCCCGCCGACAGAGACCGTGCTGACCGGAGTCCGCAACTTCCGCGACGTGGGCGGGCTCCCCACCGCGGACGGTCGGCGCACCGCCTTCGGACGGCTCTACCGGAGCGGCCACCTGGCCCACGCCACCGCCGAGGACGCGGCCTTCCTCGGCGGGCTCGGACTGCACACGGTCTTCGACTTCCGCCACTCCGCCGACCACCGGCTCGACGGGTACGACATCGAGCTGCCCGGTGTCCGCAATGTCAGCATTCCACTCTCGGACCCGGCCGACGGCACCGAGTTCTGGCGGCTGGTGAGCGACGGAAGAATCGAGCAGCTGCGCTCGGTCCTGGCGGACGGCAAGGGCGCCGACCGCATGATCCGGATGTACCGCGCGACGATCGAGGAGCGCACCGCCGAGCACAGCCGGGTGCTGCACTCCCTGGCCGAGGACAGCGTCCCCGCCCTGATGCACTGCGCGGCGGGCAAGGACCGGGCCGGTCTCTCGATCGCGGTCGCCCTGCTGGCGGTCGGCGTCGAGCCGGAGGCGATCGAGGAGGACTACCTCAAGTCCAACGACCTCCACCGCCGCTACGACGTGAAGCGCTCCGAGGAGTCCGGCTCCGGGATGTCGCCCGAGGTGATGGAGCTGCTGGACCCGCTCTTCGGGGCGCGGCCCGCCTACCTCGCGGCGGCCTTCACGACCATCGAGGAGAACTGGGGCACGACGGACCGCTACCTGGCGGAGGGGCTGAAGGTCTCCCCCGGGACCCGGGAGCGGCTGCGCGAGCGCCTGCTCGACCAGGGCTGACCCGGACGGGCAATCCGTCCGGGGCGGAGGGTCGTCCCGCCGTCACTTGCTCCCGGCCACCACGAAGAGCAGGTAGAGGAAGCCCGCGATGACGTGGCCCGCCACCAGGTAGGCGAAGAGCCGGATGATCACACCGCGCGGCATCCGCTTCTCCTGCGGGTCCTCGTTCGGGCGGCGGCCGGGACCGAGCGGGTCGTAGTGTTCGGAATCGGACATGACGGTCCTCTCTGTCGGCCTCGCGGCCGGTGGAGCGAAGGGTGGAGCCGGCCGGGACGGCCGGTTCAGCGCGCGTGGAGGGCGTTGCCGAGGCACAGCTCGGCGGCGGGGCTCTGCAGCAGGGAGTGGACGAAGAGCAGCTCCGCACCGCAGCGGTCGACGGCCGCGATCCGGTGCGGGGTGAGCGAGTCGAAGTGGGCGCTGTCGCCGGGTTCGAGGTCGTGGACGGTGTCGCCGAGCCCGATCCGCAGCCGCCCCTCCAGGACGTACAGCCACTCCTCACCGGGATGCACCCGGACCAGGTCGCCCTGGGCGCCGTACGGAACGCGCACCCGCAGCGCCTGCATCGCGCGGCCGGACCCACCGGCCTGCCGGTACATCCAGCCGTCGGCCTCCGCCCCCTCGAAGCCGCCGCCGCGGACGATCGCGTCCCGTTCGGGCGGTTGCTCGCCGAGCAGCTCGGAGACCGTCGTACCGTAGATACGGGCGAGCCCCAGCAGCATCGGCAGCGAGGGCTGCCTGCGGCCGGTCTCCAGCCGGGAGAGATGGGCCGGGGAGAGTCCGGCCCGGCCGGCGGCGGTCTCCAGGGTGAGACCGCGGTCACGGCGCAGGTCACGCAGTCGGGGCGCGACGCCGGGAAGCTCGTCCGGCACCCCTTCGTCCGGAGTGTTCATGCCTCCATTGGGCCAGGATCTTTCCTCTGAGGCAAATAACTTACCTCAGAGGCAATTCCCGTTCCCGGGCGAGTCAGCGGTTGGCCACGGCCTGCTTGACCAGTGTCCGGCCGAAGTCCCACATCAGTCCGCCGCCGCTGTGCGCGTCGTCCATGACGGACGTGAAGGCGGCCACGAAGCGGTCCACCTCCGCGTCCCCGATGACCAGCGGCGGGATCAGCTTGATCACTTCCAGGTGGTCGCCGGAGACCTGGGTGAGGATGCGGTGCTTCTGGAGCAGCGGCACCACGACCATCTGCGCGAAGAGGCCCTTGCGGGCCGCCTGGAGCATGGTCCAGCGGCTGCGGAGCTTGAGCGAGGCGGGCCGGCCGAACTCGATGCCGATCATCAGCCCGCGCCCGCGGACCTCGTGCAGCAGCTCGTAGCGGTCCACCAGGGCCGCCAGCCGCTCGCGCAGCAGATCGCCGGTGCGCCGGGCGTTGGCGACGGTCTCCTCGTCCTCCATCACCGACAGGACGGCGAGCCCGGCCGCCATCGCCTGGGCGTTGGAGCCGAAGCTCGCGGAGTGGACGAGAACCCGGTCCATCGAGGAGTAGACCTTGCGGAAGATCCAGTCCTTGCCGAGGGTCGCGCCGACGGGCACATAGCCGCCGGAGAGCGCCTTGGCGACGCACACCAGATCGGGCTCCACCCCCTCCTCGTGCTGATAGGCGTAGAAGTCCCCGGTCCGGCCGAGACCCGTCTGCACCTCGTCGACGATCAGCAGCGCCTTGTGCCGGTGCAGCAGCTCCTGCGCCTCGCGCAGATGACCGGGCGGCGCGGCGTGCACGCCCTTCCCCTGGATCGGCTCCACGACCAGGGCCGCGACGTCGCCCCGCTTCAGCTCGCGGCGCAGCGCGTCCAGGTCGCCGAGCGGGACCGGCGTGTCCGGCAGCAGCGGCGCGAAGCCGTCACGGAAGCCGCTCTCCCCGTTGACCGAGAGGGAGCCGGTGGTGAGTCCGTGGAAGGCGTGGTCGCAGTAGAGGATCCGGGGCTTCCCGGTGGCGCAGCGGGCGAACTTCAGCGCCGTCTCGACCGCCTCCGTGCCGCTGTTCCCGAAGAAGACGCGGTCCAGGTGCGGGCTGTGCGTCAGCAGCTTCTCGGCGAGCAGCCCCGGCAGCGGCTGGCAGTCGAAGCGGGTGAGGTCGGCGAGCTGGGCGTCCAGGACGTCGTGCAGGGCCCGGCGGACGACGGGGTGGTGGCGGCCGAGGCCCATCACGCCGAACCCGGCGAGCATGTCGAGGTAGTCGTTGCCCTCCGCGTCCCAGAAGTACGCGCCCTCGGCCCGCTCGTAGACCTTGTCGAAGCCGATGGTGTGCAGCATGCGTGGAAGCTGGTGGTTGAGGTGGCGTGCGTGCAGGTCGTACCGCTCGGCCCCGCGCTCGGCCAGGAGCCGGGCCAGGTCGAAGCCCTGGGATCCGCCGTCGGTCATCGCCCGCTCTTCCCTTCGGATGTGCTGCGCCATGGGGGCCGGCCGCCCCGGGAGTCCCGCGGCGGCCGGCCGTATCTCGTCGGACACCGCCTCAGCGGTTGCTGCTGATGGTCTCCCGCGCCGCACGCAGGGATTCCTTCAGGGACCCCATGGTGGCGAGCACCGCCGTGGGCTCGTAGCCGCAGTGCGCCATGCAGTTGGCGCAGCGCGGGTCCTTGCCGCGCCCGTACTTCTCCCAGTCGGTCTCCTCGATGAGCTGACGGTACGTCGGTACGTAGCCGTCGCTCATCAGGTAGCAGGGGCGCTGCCACCCGAAGAGCGAGTAGTTGGGGATCGCCCACGCGGTGCACGGGAAGTCCGCCTTGCCCTCCAGGAAGTCCAGGAAGAGCGGTGAGTGGTTGAGCCGCCAGCGGGCCCGGTTGCCGCCCGCGAAGGCCTTCTTGAACAGCTCACGGGTCTGCTCCACGCCGAGGAAGTGCTCCTGGTCGGGGGCCTTCTCGTAGGCGTAGGCGGGAGAGATCATCATCTCGTCGACGTGCAGGTCGTCGTTGAGGTAGTTGAGGACCTCGATGATGGTCTGCGGGGTGTCGGTGTTGAAGAAGGTGGAGTTGGTGGTGACGCGGAAGCCGCGCCGCTTGGCCTCCTTCATCGCGGCGACGGCCTCGTCGAAGACGCCTTCCTTGGCGACCGACTCGTCGTGCCGCTCGCGCAGTCCGTCGATGTGCACGGCGAAGGCGAAGTACGGGGACGGGGTGAACTTGTCGAGCTTCTTCCGCATCAGCATCGCGTTGGTGCAGAGGAAGACGTACTTCTTCCTCGCGACGAGTTGACGCACGATCTCGTCGATCTGGGGGTGCATCAACGGTTCGCCGCCGGCGATGGACACCATGGGGGCGCCGGATTCGAGCACCGCGCCCACCGCCTGGGCGACCGGCATGCGCTGCTTCAGGACACCGGCCGGGTGCTGGATCTTCCCGCAGCCCTCACAGGCGAGGTTGCAGGCGAACAACGGCTCCAGCTCGACGATCAGCGGGAACTTCTCGCGCTTGCGGAGCTTCTGTTCGAAGAGATACGTCGCGACCTTGATGGACTGACGGAGCGGCATGGCCATCTGGCTCACCTCCTGGGGAGCAGTAAGGATCGGTGCCATTCGTAGAAAGCCGGAAGTACGGCACGAAGAACGAGGAACGCCGATATTCCACCGCGTACGGTGCCGATGCGGACGAGCTCATGCTCTGGAGCGTCCACGACCACCCGGACGGCCGCAACCGGGCGCGGCCCGTGGCACAGGGCGGTACGCAGTGTCGCGGCGGACTCCATGTCCACCGCGATGGCCCCGCCGGCCCGCAGCGCGGCCCGCTCCGAGCCCCGTACGACGTGGTCGGAGCCGGTCAGCGGGCCGGTGTGGACCCTGCGGCCCGGAACGGCCCTGGCGAGCGAGGCGACCAGGACGCCGGTGCCCGTGCAGGGCGTGGTGCCGTCCGCGTCCCGGGTCTCCTCGGCGACGACCAGGTCCCCTGGGTGCATCCCCGGGGCGAGGCCGGCGCAGAAGCCGGAGGCGATGACGGCGGCCTCGGGGATCCCGCCGGGGCCCAGGAGGCGCGCCACGGCCGCTTCGGCCGCCCGGGGGCCCATTCCGGTGCGCAGGACCCGGACCGGGCCCGGGGCGCCCCTGCCGCTGCGCAGGGCCACCTGCTCGATGCCGAGGGCGCAGGCGACCAGCAGCGGGGGCACGGGGCTCCCGGGCCCTCTCGGATCGCCCATCAGGCCCCCTCGGAGGTGTCCGCGCGGTCGGCGAACGGGTCGCCGTACACATAACGCCCGAGTGCGGTGAGAGGGAAGACCTGGCGGTAGAGGTGGTAGTTGATGGAGAAGTCCCAGGGGAAGCCGGTGCCGGTGAAGTACGGCTCGTCCCAGGAGCCGTCGGCCTGCTGCGCCCCGGTCAGCCAGGTGACCCCGCGGGCGACCGGGCCGGTGTCCCGGCGGCCGGCGGCGAGGAGGGCGAGCAGCGCCCAGGCGGTCTGGGAGGCGGTGGACTCACCGTGCCCGATCCACTTCTCCTCCTGGTAGGAGCGCAGGTCCTCGCCCCAGCCGCCGTCGTCGTTCTGGACGGACTCCAGCCAGGCGACGGCCCGGCGGATCGCGGGATGCCCGGCGGGCAGTCCGGCGGTGATCAGGGCGGGCACCACGGAGCCGGTGCCGTAGACGTAGTTGACGCCCCACCGGCCGAACCACGCCCCGCACGCCTCCTGTTCGGCCAGCAGCCACGCGATTCCCTCGCGGGTACGGGGGTGGTGGGCGAGGCCCTCGACGGCGAGCATCTCCACGACGTGGCCGGTGACGTCGGCCGACGGCGGGTCGATGACCTCGCCGAAGTCGCAGAAGGGCAGGCGGTTGGGGAAGGGGCTGGTGTTGTCGGCGTCGAACGCGCCCCAGGCCCCGTTGCGGGACTGCATCCCGAGGTTCCAGCGGACCCCGCGGTCGATGGCCGCCTGCATGCGGGCGGGGTCGGGGTGGCGCACCCGGCGCAGTGCCAGGACGACTTCGGCGGTGTCGTCGATGTCCGGGTAGTTGTCGTTGTGGAACTCGAACGCCCATCCTCCTGGGGCGAGTTCGGGCTTGCGCACCGACCAGTCACCGGGTCTGGTGATCTCCTCGGCCAGCATCCAGTCGGCGGCCTTCACCAGAGCGGGGTGGTCGGGTCTGAGTCCGGCGTCGGCCAGCGCGATGGTGGCGAGGCAGGTGTCCCAGACGGGCGACTGGCAGGCCTCGACCATACGGGCGCCGTCCTCGCGCCGGACGGCGAACCGGTCGAGCGAGGCCAGGCCCGCCCTCATCACCGGGTGGTCGAGGTCGTAGCCCAGCAGGTGCAGGGCGATGATGGAGTAGACGGCGGGCGGCTGGATGCCGCCCCAGCAGCCGTCGTTCTCCTGCCGCTCGATGATCCAGCGCGCGGCCAGGTTCATCGCGATGCGGCGCAGTGGGCGCGGGGCGACCTTGTGGTAGAGGTGCAGCCCTTTGTCGAGGCGCTGGAAGAGCCCGTCCCAACTGGCGGGCGGGGCGAGCTTCCTGGCCGGGTTGGGGTGGTCGGGGTCGGTGTGCAGCTCGTCCAGGGCGAAGGGGGCGGGGCGCACCGGGCGCTTCGCGGAGACGACGGTGAGCGGCACGATGGTCTGCCGGGCCCAGCAGCCGAAGTCGTAGATGTTGAGCGGGACCCACTTGGGGAAGAACATCAGCTCGGGCGGCAGTTCGGGGAGGTCGTCCCATTTCCACCAGCCGAACAGGGCCAGCCAGATGCGGGTGAAGACGCGGGCGGCCGCGATGCCGCCCTGCTCCCTGATCCAGCCGGAGGCGCGTGCCATGTGCGGTTCGTCGGGGCGGTCCCCGGCCAGTCGCAGGGCGACGTACGCCTCGATCGTGGCGGAGAGGTCGCCCGGTCCGCCGTAGAAGGTGTTCCAGGTGCCGTCGCCGAGCTGTTCGCCGCGGATGAAGAGGGCGGCGGCCCTGGTGGTCGCGGGGTCCTGGATGCCGAGGAACTGACGCAGGAGCAGGTCCTCGGCATCCATCGTGACGTTGGTGGCGAGGTCGCCCTTCCACCAGCCCTGCTCGTCCTGTCTGCCGAGGAGGTGCTCCACCGAGCGTTCCGCGGCCCGCCGCGCGGCGACGGTCACGTCGTCCATGGCGATGGTCGTGTCGGTCGGATCGGCTGCCGGGGCCCCGGAGAGGTTCGCGGCCCCGGTCGATCCGTCGGTCGTCGCTGTCATGAGCTTCCCCTTCGTGCAGTGGTTTCTCTGCTGTGCTGGGGTCTCCGTCGGCCGGCGCCCGGTCAAGGGGCGCCGGCCGGCGACTGCGAGTCATATGCGAAGAGTGGTCATCTCTTTCGTACCACCACGAAGTCGGCGAGCTCGGTGAGCTGCTCCCGCACCCGGTGGGGCATGTCGACGGCGTGCAGCGCCTCGATGGCGACCGCGTGCTGGCGACGTGCTTCCTGGGCGGTCCACTCGCGGCCGCCCGCCTCCTCGATGAGTGCCGCACGGGCGGCGAACTCCTCTTCGGAGAAGCTGTCGAAGTCGTTGCTCTTCGCGTCGGCGGCGAGCAGTTCGCCCAGCCGCTCGGAGGCCTCGCCGCCCGCGGCGAGCGCCGCGACGACGGGCAGGGACTTCTTGCGCTGGCGCAGGTCGCTCCAGGTCTGCTTGCCGGTGGCCTCCGGGTCGCCCCAGATGCCGAGGAGGTCGTCGACGGCCTGGAAGGCGAGACCGAGGTGGTAGCCGTACGCCTCCAGAGTGTCGGCGGTGCGGTCGTCCGCACCGCCGAGCACCGCGCCGATGGAGACGGCGCAGGCCAGCAGGGCGCCGGTCTTGTTGCCCTCCATCTCCAGGCACTCCTCGACCGTGACCCGCTCGCGGTGCTCGTAGGAGATGTCCTGGGCCTGCCCGTCGATGAGCTTGCGGGTGGCGGTGGTCAGCCTGCGGGCCGCCCGGCCCGCCTCGACCGTGCCGAGCTCCAGCAGCAGGTCGTAGGCGAGCGCGAAGAGCGCGTCGCCGACCAGGATCGCCTGGGCCGGGCCGTGCACCTTCCAGACGGTGTCGCGGTGACGGCGCTGCTCGTCGCCGTCCATCAGGTCGTCGTGCAGCAGCGAGAAGTTGTGCACGAGTTCGACGGCCACCGCGCCGGGGATGCCGGCCTCGGCGGGGGCGCCCGCCGCCTCGGCGGACAGCAGGGCGAGCGCGGGGCGCACGGCCTTGCCGCCGTCGCCGTCCGAGGGCCGCCCCTCGGCGTCGATCCAGCCGAAGTGGTAGGCGGCGACGGTGTCCATGGGCGGCGCGAGCCGGCCCACGGCAGCCCGCAGGACCGGCGCTGACAGGGCTCGTCCGCGCTCCAGAAGCGCGGTGACGTCCGCGGTGTCCGCCACGGTGTCGAAAGCCGGATTCGCCGGGGTCACAGACTCTCCTCTTGTTCCGGTGGTACTGCTCATGCCGCCTCCTGCAGCGGATGTCCTGGGGTGCGGCCGAGGTCGTGGAGCGCCGCGTCGGCGGCGTCGGCGCCGCTGCGCACGGCGCCCTCCATCGTCGCGGGCCAGCCGGTGTCGGTCCAGGCCCCCGCCAGCTGGAGACCGGGCAGCCTGGTGCGGGGGCCGGGGCGCAGCCGCCCGACGCCCGGGGCGGGCGCGAAGGTGGCGGTGCGCTCCCGGGTGACGAAGAAGTCGCGGATGCCCGCGCCGCGGGCGGCGGGGAGCAGCCGCTCCAGCTCGGGCAGGTAGCGGGCGCGCAGTTCGGCGACGGGGAGGTCGATCTCGTCCTGGGCGGCCGACTGCGAGACGGCCAGATACTGGCCGGGTCCCTTGAGGCCCGAGGAGTGGGTGCGGTCGAAGACCCACTGGACCGGGGAGCCGATGGCGGCGAAGAACGGCCTGCGCAGGACCTTGCGGTCGTAGACGACGTGCACGTTGAGGATGGGTGCGCAGGCGATGTCGAGCAGCAGGTCCGGCTCGTCCAGCGCGCCCTCGGGCAGCAGGTCGTGGGTCTCGGTCTGCGGCACGGCCAGGACGACGGTGTCGGCGGTGATCCGCTCCCCCGCCGTCTCGACGTGCCAGCGGCCGTCCTCGGTACGGGTGACGGAGCCGGCCCTGGCGCGCAGTTCGGTGCGGACGCCCGCGGTGTCCAGGGCCTTGCGTGCGAGGGTGTCGTGCAGTTCGCCGAGCGGCACGCCGGCCCAGCCGATGTCGGCGGCGCCGGGCTCGGAGAGCAGGCCGGTCTTGAAGACCTTCGCCGCGAGCGCCATGGAGGCGTTCGGGGCGGTGGCGTTGAGCGTGGCGACGCCGACGAGGTCCCAGAGGGCCTCGATGGCGCGCTCCGACTGGCCGTGCCGCCGCAGCCAGGTCGCGAAGTCGACGCGGTCGAGCTCGGGGTCTGCGGGGTCCAGGCGGCCGAGCGCGAGGGCGGCGCGGCCCACGCTCGCCTTCTCGGCGAGCGAGAGGTGCGGGTAGGCGGCGAGTCCGCCGGCGAGGTGCAGCGGTACGGGCAGGCCGGTGCGCCGCAGCCGTCCCAGGCGCGGCCCCGCGGCCCGGCCGACGTCCAGCACGGGCACGTCCAGGCGGTCCTGGATCGGGGCCAGGTGGGCGGCGTCGATCCGGTCGAGGAACCAGCGGTAGCCGGTGCAGCAGCGCAGGTAGACGTGCTGGCCGTTGTCGACGGTGAGGTCGCCGCGCTGGAAGGAGAAGGCGAGTCCGCCGAGGCGGGGCCGCCCTTCCAGGAGGGTCACGTCGAGTCCGGCGTCGGCGAGGCGGAGGGCCGCCGTGACGCCGGCGAGTCCGCCGCCGACGACGACGGCGACGGGGCGTGGGCTCTCGTCGTTCATGCGTGCCCCTCTCGCCGGGCCGGTGCGCATCGCCGGGTCCTCACCCTGGAGATCGTCGCAGTCAGTGACGCGTCGGGCCACTGGAGGGTTGCCCGGGAGCCGGAGCGGCGGGGGCGCATCAGGCTCGCCCCCTGGCGGTGAGCTTCGAGATGTGGCGGGCGTCCAGGCCGGACAGCCCGCGCACCGCGACGTAGGCCTTCTCGTGGCCGGGCAGCGAGACCCGTCCGCGCAGTACGGCCTCGGGGTCGCGCTCGATCCGGTCGAGGAGGCGGCGGTAGATCCCGGCCATCGCCGCGACGCAGGCGCCGCTGCGGCGGTCGAGCATCGGCAGCAGCCGGTACCCCTCGGCGAACAGGGCGCGGGCGCGGCGGACCTCGAAGTGGATGAGGCCCGCGAAGTCGGACCCGGGGGGCGGGGTGGTCCGGTGGAAGCCGGCCGAGCAGCCGAATTTGGCCAGGTCGTCGGCGGGCAGGTAGGTGCGCCCGTTGCCGGCGTCCTCGCGGACGTCGCGCAGGATGTTGGTGAGCTGGAGGGCGAGGCCGAGGGTGTCGGCGTACTCCGCGGCGCGCTCGGCCCCGCGGGCGCCCGGCGCGGTGCCGAAGACGCCGAGGCTGAGGCGTCCGATGGCTCCGGCGACGCACCGGCAGTAGGACTTCAGGTCGTCCCAGGTCTCGTAGGTGGCGCCCCGGACGTCCATCAGGACGCCGTCGATCAGCTCGTCGAGCCCGCCGAGCGGGAGCGGGAACCGCTGGGCGGCGTCGGCGAGCGCGACGGCCACCGGGTCGGTGTCGTCCTCGTCGACCGCGTCCTTGCGGATCCGCTCCAGCAGTTCGCGGGTGCTCTCCAGCCGGGCCCGCTTGGTCTCCGGGGCCAGCTCCCCGTCGCCGATGTCGTCGACACGACGGGAGAAGGCGTACAGCGCCGACATGGCCTGCCGCTTCTCGTACGGCAGCAGTCTGATGCCGTAGGCGAAGTTACGGGCCTGCTGTCCGGTGACGGCCTCGCAGTAACTGTATGCGGCCTGCACCGGCGGCGACATGTACGTCGTCTGTCCCTCCACGGTCCGGCTCACCTCTCTCCACGCGCTCTTCGCAAGACGATTCCCACTTCGCGCAGCAGGCTGGGCTTGGTGGGCTTGGGCGGTCCGGGCAGTACGTCGAACCCGGCGGCCGAGATCGCCGTGAGCGCGCTGCGGCCGCCCCCGACGAATCCGGCGAGGAGCAGTCTGAGCCTGCCGTCGACGCTGCCCACCAGCGGGGGGCCTTCGTCCAGCAGCTCGCTCGCGCGCTGGGCCTCGTACGCGATCAGGGCGCGCACCGAGGCTCCGGCGGAGGGCGCGGCCAGGTCGGATGCGGTGACCCGGAAGCGTTCCATGTCCTCGGCGGGCAGATAGATCCGGTCGCGTTCCAGGTCCTCGGCCACGTCCTGCAGGTGCTCGACGATCTGGAGCGCGGTGCAGACCGCGTCGGAGCGGCGGACGCGTTCCGGGCTCGCGGTGCCGGTGAGGGCGAGGACCAGGCGGCCGACCGGGTTCGCCGAGAGCTCGCAGTAGGCGGCGAGGTCGGCGTAGGTGCCGTAGCGGCGGATCTTCTGGTCCTGGCGGTTGGCCTCGATCAGGCCGAGGAAGGGCTCGGGGGTGAGTGCCCGGCGCCGCACGGTGGGGCGCAGACCGCGCAGCAGCGGGTGGTGCGGCTCCTCGCCGGTGGTGGCGAAGACCCGGTGGAGATCGGTCTCGAAGGCATCGAGCATGGCGAGGCGGTCGTCGCTCTGCTCCGGCTCCAGCCCGAGGTGTCGGGCGTCGGCGCCGCCGGGGGCGAGGTCGCCGTCGCCGATGTCGTCGACGAGCCGGGCGAAGCCGTAGACCGCCATCAGGTCGTCGCGCCAGGCCCGGGGCAGGAAGAAGGGCGCCACGGGGAAGTTCTCGTCCGCGGCCTTGCGGAGGGTGGCGTCACCGATGCGCGTGTCGGGGGTCGAGGTCACTGCGGACCGCCCGGCGCGGGGACGGCGAAACCACGCCGGAGCTGGAGATCTTCCGTCATTGCCGTCACATCTCCCGTTCTACACTGCCGATTCAAAACAACCCTTTTCGGACACGCCGCTCAGCCTTCCGAGTGCACTGCGACAGAGCGGCCGGTGCCGGGGCGTATCGCCCTACTTGCCATGAATCAGCACCGCTACAGCTTACGTTGTACAGCTCACAGGGGATCGGCGGGGTGGAGCGCCCGCCACCGCTTCCCGGCCGTTCCCGTCAACCTTCCCCGCGCGTGGCGGAATTGACGTCATCCGCCGGGAGGAGATCGCCCCGGGGCCCTGCCGCGGACGGTCCGCACGGGGCCGGGCACCGCGCGGCCCCCGCCGGACCGGTCCGGCGGGGGCCGCGGAGAACAACCGGGCTACTTGCCCGTTTCGCGCTCGTACGCCTTGAGGACTTCCTCGGTGGGGCCGTCCATCAGGAGTTCGCCCTTCTCCAGCCAGAGCGCGCGGTCGCAGGTGTCCCTGATCGACTTGTTGTTGTGGCTGACCAGGAAGACGGTGCCCGCCTCCTTGCGCAGCTCGCGGATCCGCTCCTCGGAGCGGACGCGGAACTTGCGGTCACCGGTGGCCAGCGCCTCGTCGATCATGAGGACGTCGTGGTTCTTGGCGGCGGCGATGGAGAAGCGCAGCCGGGCGGCCATGCCGGAGGAGTACGTCCGCATCGGCAGGGTGATGAAGTCGCCCTTCTCGTTGATGCCGGAGAACTCCACGATGTCCTGGTAGCGCTGCCGGATCTCGTCCTGGCTCATACCCATCGCCAGTCCGCCGAGCACGACGTTGCGCTCACCGGTCAGGTCGCTCATCAGCGCGGCGTTCACGCCGAGCAGCGAGGGCTGACCGTCCGTGTACACCTGGCCGGATTCGGTCGGCAGCAGGCCGGCGATGGCGCGGAGCAGCGTCGACTTGCCGGAGCCGTTGGTGCCGATGAGGCCGATGGCCTCGCCGCGGTAGGCGGTGAAGGAGACACCGCGCACGGCGTGCACCTTCCGGACGCCGCGCGGCTCGCCCTTGCCCCGCCGCATCATGCGGCTCAGCGCGGCGGTGGCGCTGCCCCGTCCGCCGCCCGTTCCGTTGACCCGGTACACGATGTGCACGTCGTCGGCGATCACGGTGGGGATGCGCCCCTGCGCGTTGTCGTCAGCCACGGCCGTACCGTTCCTCTGCCTTCCAGAAGTACACGAATCCCACGACCCCCAGCAGCGCGGCCCAGCCCAGGCCGACGGCCCAGACGTGGTCCGGCAGGTTCTCGGAGCCGTATCCGTCGATCAGGGCGAAGCGGACCAGGTCCATGTAGATCGCCGCCGGGTTGTACTGCAGTACGTCCGCGATCCAGGCCGGCTTGTCCTTGAGCATCACCGGGATGGAGAACATGACGCCCGACGCGTACATCCAGGTCCGCATGACGAACGGCATCAGCTGCGCGAGGTCGGGGGTCTTGGAGCCGAGCCGCGCCATGACGAGGGCCAGGCCCGTGTTGAAGAAGAACTGGAGGATCAGGGCGGGGATCACCAGCAGCCACGACAGCGAGGGGTAGCTGCCGAAGATGATGGCGACCGCGACCAGCACGATCATCGAGAACAGCAGCTGCTGGAGCTGCTGGAGCGAGAAGGAGATGGGCAGTGAGGCCCGGGGGAAGTGGAGGGCCCGGACCAGTCCGAGGTTGCCGGAGATCGCGCGGACGCCCGCCATCACCGAGCTCTGGGTGAAGGTGAAGACGAAGACGCCGGTGACCAGGAACGGCACGAAGACGTCGTGGGGAATCCCCTCCCTGGTCCCCAGGATCAGCCCGAAGATCAGGTAGTAGACACAGGCGTTCAGCAAAGGTGTGACCACTTGCCACAGCTGGCCCAGTTTGGCCTGGCTGTACTGCGCGGTCAGCTTCGCCCGGGAGAAGGCCAGGATGAAGTGGCGTCGTCCCCAGAGCTGTCGCATGTACGCGATCAGCCCCGGCCTGGCGCCGCTCACGGTCAGGCCGTACTTGGCGGCCAGCTGGGCCGCGTCGAGGCCCTCGTCGGCGGACGGCGGGGTCCCGAGGGCTACCCCACCGTCGTGGGTCGTGTCACTCACAAGTTGAAACTCTCGTCTTCACGCGCAGCCAGTCGCGGGCGCGGCTCAGGCGGACAGGTTCCGGAAAGAAAATACGCCTCATGCTCTCAGAGGAAAGCCTCTCAGATGACCGGAGGTCGGCCCAGCCTCGTCAGCCGCCACACCGTACGCCACTTCATCGGGCGCCGAGGCCCGCAGGGAGTGGACCAGCCTTCCCTGAATCCGCCGAACCAGGCCTTCAGCGCGGGCGCCGATGGACGCCTGACCAGGGTCAGCAGCAGCCAGACCCCCAGATAGAGCGGGACCAGCGGGGCGGGCAGGTTGCGGCGGGCGAGCCAGACCCGGTTGCGGGCGACCATGCGGTGGTAGACCGCGTGCCGGGACGGGGCGGTGGTGGGGTGGTTCAGCACCATGTCCGCGCGGTAGTCGATCATCCACCCGGCGTCCAGCGCCCGCCAGGCCAGGTCCGTCTCCTCGTGGGCGTAGAAGAAGTCCTCCGGCAGCGGGCCCACCTCGGCGATCACCCGGGTGCGTACGGCGTTGGCGCCGCCCAGGAACGTCGTCACGCGCGAGGAGCGCATCGGGTCGGCGGCCCGCAGCCGGGGCACGTGCCGCCGCTGGGTGGCGCCGGTGTCCGGGTCGGCGATCCGGAAGGTGATGATCCCGAGCTTCGGGTCCGCCGCGAACGCCTGGCGGCACAGCTCGGCGGTGTCCCGGCCGGGGAGCAGCCCGTCGTCGTCCAGGAAGAGCAGCGCGTCCACGTCCGCCCCGCGGGGGCCGAACGCCTCGATGCCGACATTGCGGCCGCCGGGGATGCCCAGGTTCTCGGGCAGTTCCACCGTGCGCACCCCGGGAGGCACGTCGGGGACCGGGGCTCCGTTGCCGACCACCACGACCTCGATCCGGTCACCGTGCTGGGCGGTGACCGAATCGAGGAGGGCGCGGAGCTCGTCCGGGCGGTTGCCCATGGTGATGATCACCGCGCCCAGTTTCATGGGAAGGGTCACTTCAGCCTGCTGGACGCCAGGACGGACACCAGGTGCAGCAGGGTCTGCAGCAGCGCGATGCCGGCCATCACCGCGACGGTGAGGCGGGTGTAGAAGAGGTCGCCGCCGAACGCGTCGATCACGGCCACCACCAGGATCACCAGCGAGGCCTCGATCCCGAGGATCAGCCGGTGGAACTTGAGTGCCGCCGCCGCCCTGCGGGCCAGGGCCATGCCGGAGGAGCGCGGCTCGGACGCCGCCTCCTTCACCGGGGGCATCCCGCCCTGGTGACGGGCCACGCCGACCAGGTCGGTCTCCGCCTTGATGAGGATCGCACCGAGGGCGGCGAGGGTGCCGAGGAACGCCCAGAGCCAGTCGATCCGGCCCTCGCCCCAGATGTCGGCGGCGCGCAGGCCGAGGCCGACGAGCACCGCCGCGTCGCACAGATAGGCGGCGACCCGGTCCAGGTAGACCCCGCTGAGCGAGTACTGCTTCTTCCAGCGGGCCAGCTCGCCGTCCACGCAGTCGAACAGGAGGTAGAGCTGGACCATCACCACGCCGAGCACGGCGCCCCAGACGCCCGGCACCAGCAGCGCCGGTGCGGCCAGGGCCCCGGCCAGCGTCATCACGTACGTGACCTGGTTCGGCGTGACGCGGGTGTTGACCAGGTAGCGGTCCACGCGGAGCGAGATCTCGCGCATGTACATGCGCCCGGCCCAGTGCTCGCCGCTGCGCCGGTCCTTCACCCCCGGAGGGTGGACGACCGGACGGAGTTCAGCTACTGATGGTCGTCGCATAGTCGGCGTACGCGTCCCTGATCTGGTCGGTGGACAGGTTGAGGTGCTCCAGGACCGTGAAGCGTCCCGGACGCGTCTGCGGCGCGTAGTCGACGGCCTTCACGAACTCGTCGACGCTGAACCCGATCTCCTCCGGCATGACCGGCAGACCGTGGCGGCGCAGTATCGATGCCATCAGGAGGGACTCCTGGCGGGCACCGCGCAGATGCATGGCGAAGCAGGCGCCGAGGCCGACCTGCTCACCGTGGCTGGCCGCGCGCTGGGGGTAGAGCAGGTCGAAGGCGTGGTTGATCTCGTGGCAGGCGCCGGACGCCGGGCGGGAGTCGCCCGCGACCGACATCGAGATGCCGGTCAGCACGAGCCCCTCGGCCAGCACCTTCAGGAAGGCGTCGTCGCCCACTCCGCCGGGGTGGCGCAGCACGGCCTCGCCCGCCTGGCGGGCCATCGCGGCCGCCAGGCCGTCGATCTCCTCGCCGTTGACCTCGTGGGCCAGCTCCCAGTCGGCGACGCAGGAGATGTTCGAGATCGCGTCGCCGATGCCGGAACGGACGTAACGGGCGGGCGCCTCACGGATCACGTCGAGGTCGATGACGACGGCGATCGGGGTGGGGACCCCGTAGGAGCCGCGGCCGTTGTCGTTGTCCAGCGTGGCGACCGGCGAGCACAGGCCATCGTGCGAGAGGTTCGTCGCGACGGCGACCATGGGCAGCCCGACCCGCGCCGCGGCGTACTTCGCCACGTCGATGATCTTGCCGCCGCCGAGGCCGACGACGGCGTCGTACCGGTTGCCCTTGATGCCGTCGGCGAGCTTCACCGCCGAGTCGATCGTGCCGTCGGACACCGGATACCAGTCGGCACCCGGCAGGACCGGGGCGAGCCTCTCCCGCAGGGCGCGCCCGGAGCCGTCGCTGATCGCGATGGCGAGCTTGCCCGAGGAGGAGATCCGCTGATCGGCCAGGAGACCCGCCAGATCGTCCATGGCGCCGCGCCGGATGTCGACGACGACCGGGGACGGAATGAGCCGGGTCAGTACTGGCACGCGATCTCACGGCCCTTCTTGAGGTCGTCGTGGTTGTCGATCTCCACCCAGGTCACGGTGCCGATGGGGGCGACGTCGACGGTGAAGCCGCGGTTGACGAGCTCCTGGTAGCCGTCCTCGTAGTAGAGGTCGGGGTCGCGCTCGAAGGTGGTCTTCAGCGCGTCCGCCAGTTCCTCGGCCGCCTCGGCCTCGATGAGGGTGACGCCGATGTACTCGCCGGTCGCGGTGGCCGGGTCCATCAGCTTCGTGATGCGCTGGACGCCCTTGCCGTCCTCCGTGATGACCTTCATCTCCTCGTCGGCGAGGACCTTCTCGGTGTCCAGGGCGAGGATGATCTTCTGGCCCTTGCCGCGGGCGTCCAGGAGGGTCTTCTCGACGGAGACCGGGTGCACGGTGTCGCTGTTGGCGAGGATCACGCCGCGCTTGATGACGTCACGGGCGCACCAGAGGGAGTAGGCGTTGTTCCACTCCTCGGCCTTGTCGTTGTCGATGAGCGTGAGGGTGACGCCGTAGGTCGCCTCCAGCTCGGCCTTGCGGGCGTAGACGGCCTCCTTGCGGTAGCCGACGACGATCGCGACCTCGGTGAGGCCGACCTCGGCGAAGTTGGCGAGCGTGAGGTCGAGGACCGTCTTGTCGCCGTCGACAGGGACGAGCGCCTTGGGAAGCGTGTCCGTGTAGGGGCGCAGACGTCGTCCTGCACCGGCTGCCAGTACGAGGCCGATCATGCGAGTTCTCCTTCGTCGTGTACGGCGGGGGCCGAGGAGGACACCCAGAAGCGGATGGACTCCACGAGCACCACGAGAGCCACGGCGACCGCGAGCGCGGTCAGGGCCGTGGTGAAATCCGAGGTGTGGGTGAGTACGGCGGCGAGGACGGCCACCAGCGCGGTCCGGCCCTCGTGTCCACCGATCGTCCGCACCAGCCACTGGGGCGGCGCGCCGGTGCCTCCGCGAATGCGGTACACCGTGTCGTAGTGATGGTAGGCGACGGCCGAGATCAGCCCGAAGGCCGCCGGAACGGCGTGCGGGGCGTCGCTGCGGGCCGCCAGCACCAGGATCGTGACGTACTCCGCGGCCCGGAAGAACGGCGGCACCAGCCAGTCCAGCGCCCCCTTCAGCGGGCGGGCGACGGCGAGGCCGGAGAGGAGCACGTACACCACGGCCGCGGCGACGGTGAGCGGGCTGCCGTACGGCAGGAAGAGGGCACCGCCGACCATGACCAGGGTGCCGAGCAGGGCCACCGCCGGGGCCGTGAACGCGCCCCGGAGGCCGGGGGCGACGGCCGCGACGGCCTGCGCCAGGGGGCCGGAGTCGGCGAGGTCCGCGAGGGCCCGCGCGGCGCGGTCGGTGCGGTCGGCCCTGCGGGTCAGCGAGCGCAGCAGGCGGCCGGCCGTGGTGTAGCAGGCGGCCAGGGAGCAGCCGACGAGCAGGGCGTAGAAGACGATG
Source organism: Streptomyces sp. NBC_01116 (assembly GCF_041435495.1). NCBI lineage: Bacteria > Bacillati > Actinomycetota > Actinomycetes > Kitasatosporales > Streptomycetaceae > Streptomyces > Streptomyces sp. NBC_01116. The sequence continues at coordinate 7,652,822 of NZ_CP108644.1, read as the reverse complement.
CGCGGGGTGGTGAGCGCCGTGAGCACGGCGATCATGGCCCAGCGCTCGCCGATCGGCAGCACGATCATCCGCCGTACCCAGACCGTCCAGCCGACGCTGTCGAGCTTGTCGGAGAGGGCGGCGGTGGGGCTGGTGTTGGCGACCGCGTCGTGGTTGGCCTCGTTGAACGAGAAGTCCACGACATGGCGGCAGGCCTGGAGGACCATCGCGCCGAGCGCGAGGACCCATACATCGTCACCTCCGCCGCCGCGTACGGCGCCGATGGCGAGCCCGGCGTAGTACGCGTACTCCTTGGCCCGGTCGAAGGTGGCGTCCAGCCAGGCGCCCATCGTGGAGTACTGCAGCGAGTAGCGGGCGAGCTGCCCGTCGGTGCAGTCCAGCACGAAGGAGACCAGGAGCAGGATCCCGGCGGCGACGTAGCCGCCCCGGGTTCCGGTGGCCGCCGCGCCCGCCGCGATGAGCGCGGTGATCAGGGAGGCGGTGGTGACCTGGTTCGGGGTGAGGTTGCGGCGGGCGCACCAGCGGGCGATGTAGCGGGAGTAGGGGCTGACGCAGTAGGTGGTGAAGAACCCGTCGTGGGCCTTCACCGCGTTGCGCAGCCGTACCGCCTCGTCGTCGACCGAGGTGAGCCCGGCCACGGCGGCGGCCTCCTGCTCGGGGTCCGTGGGGACGGCCGCGACGAGCGAGCCGAGCGCGGGGCGCTGTACGGGAGTGCCCTCGGCCTCCAGCGCGACGGCGATCCGGCCGGGGACGGTGCGGTCCTCGGGCGCGGGGTCCGCCTCCGGCTCGACGACCGGGGCGCCCGCGCCGACGGCGGCGGCGGTGCGGTGCAGGGCGCGCAGCAGGGCGCCGCGCGCCTCGGGCTGGGCGGTGAGCGCGCCGGGGACGGTGGCGGCGGGGAAGCGCGGGTCGGTCAGCCCGAGCCGCAGCGCGTGGACGTGGCCCACGAAACGCGGGTCGACGAGGGCGACCCGGCGGCCGGCCGGGACGGCGGCGAGGAGGGCCGCGGCGTCAGCGGCGTCGGTGGCGCTCTGCACGTCGAAGCCCAGGGACCGCAGATCGTCCGCGAGCGACGACCCGGGCGCCGGCGTACCGGTGAGGATGGCGGTCGACAGACGAACTCACTCCTTGGCACTGACGTGGACGACACACGGCGGCACCGCCATGAGGCGGGCCGGCGGCGTGTCGGCTGAGGCTATCGGATGAACGGAAGGCCGAGTTCACCGCCCGTTTGTGCGCTGTACGGGTGGACCTGCATGCCCGGGCGGCGTCGACGATCATCATCATCGATCGGAGGCCCGGCCCACAAACCGCGCCCGGACCAGGTGAGCGGGACGCTTAGGCTGGCGCTCATGACATGGCTGATCACAGGCGGGGCGGGATACATCGGGGCACACGTGGCGCGGGCCATGGTCGCGGCGGGCGAGCGGGTCGTGGTGCTCGACGACCGCTCCAGCGGCATCGTGGACCGGCTGCCGGACGCCGTCACGGTGGTGGAGGGCTCGACCTCCGACCGGGCCCTGCTGGACCGGGTGCTGGCCGACCACGCGGTGGGCGGTGTGGTGCATCTCGCGGCTAAGAAGCAGGTCGGCGAGTCCGTGGAGAAACCGCTGCTGTACTACCGGGAGAACGTGGCGGCGCTCGCCGTCCTGCTGGAGGCCGTGGTCGCGGCAGGGGTGTCGCGCTTCCTCTTCTCGTCCTCGGCGGCCGTCTACGGCGTACCGGACGTGGACCTCATCACGGAGGAGACACCCTGTCTCCCGATCAACCCGTACGGCGAGACCAAGCTCACCGGCGAGTGGCTGGTGCGGGCCGCCGGGAAGGCCCACGGGCTCTCGACCGCCTGCCTGCGGTACTTCAACGTGGCGGGCGCCGCCGCACCGGAGCTCGCGGACACCGGGGTCTTCAACATCGTGCCGATGATGTTCGAGCGGCTGACGCGCGGCGAGGCCCCGCGGATCTTCGGTGACGACTATCCGACGCCGGACGGCACCTGTGTCCGTGACTACATCCACGTGGCCGATCTGGCGGAGGCGCATCTCGCCGTCGCGCGGCGGCTGGACGGAGCGGGCGCCGGCGACCTGACGCTGAACGTCGGCCGGGGCGAGGGCGTCTCGGTCCGGGAGCTGGCCGAGGTGATCGGCGAGGTGACGGGCCACGGCCTGAAGCCGGTGGTCGAGCCGCGCCGGGCCGGTGACGCGCCGACGGCCGTGGCGTCGGCCGCGCGGATCTCCGAGGAGCTGGGCTGGACGGCACGACGGGACGTGCGCGCGATGGTGGAGTCGGCCTGGGAGGGCTGGTGCCTGCGCCACCCCGAGGCGCGTTCGTGATCGGTGGCGGCTCGCGTCGCCCCTCGTGTCAACGCTCTGACCTGCGGAACGTTTCCGCAGGTCAGAGCAGATGACAACGGTGTTCAGTGCCGTGTTGCCCATACCCCCCGCCCGTAGTTCACTGGCCATGTCGGGGCGGTTCCGCCCCGGTGCCGTCGCATGGACCTGGAGGCGTTTCGCATGGGGGCTGGCCACGATCACGGGCATACGCACGGCGGTCCGCCACCGACGGGCACGGCGGCCGCCGCGTACCGGGGCAGGCTCCGGGTGGCCCTGGCGATCACGCTGAGCGTGATGGTCATGGAGATCGTCGGCGGGGTGCTCTCCGACTCGCTGGCCCTGATCGCGGACGCCGCCCACATGGCCACCGACGCCCTGGGACTCGGGATGGCGCTGCTCGCCATCCACTTCGCCAACCGTCCGGCCGGGCCGAACCGCACCTTCGGTTTCGCCCGCGCGGAGATCCTGGCGGCGCTCGCGAACTGCCTGCTGCTGCTGGGGGTCGGCGGCTATCTGGTCTTCGAGGCGGTCGAGCGGTTCATCACCCCGGCCGAGACGAAGGGCGGACTGGCCATCGCGTTCGCCGCCGTCGGCCTGGTGGCCAACATCGTCTCCCTCTCCCTGCTGATGCGCGGGCAGCGGGAGAGCCTGAATGTGCGGGGCGCCTATCTGGAGGTGCTGGCCGACACCCTGGGCTCGCTCGCCGTGATCATCTCGGCCGCCGTCATCATGGCGACCGGCTGGCAGCCCGCCGACCCGATCGCCTCCCTGGTGATCGGCCTGATGATCGTCCCGCGGACCGTGAAGCTGCTGCGGGAGACCCTGAACGTGCTCCTGGAGGCGGCGCCCAAGGGTGTGGACATGGCGGAGGTACGGGCCCACATCACGGAGCTGCCCGGGGTCCTGGACGTCCACGACCTGCACGCCTGGACGATCACCTCGGGCATGCCGGTGCTCTCCGCCCACGTGGTGGTCCGCCAGGAGATGCTCGACTCGATAGGGCACGAGAAGGTGCTGCACGAGCTTCAGGGCTGCCTCGGGGACCATTTCGACGTGGAGCACTGCACCTTCCAGCTGGAGCCGAGCGGCCACGCGGAGCACGAGGCACGGCTCTGCCACTGAGACAGCCCTTGGGCGGACCGAGGCGGTACCGGGCGGTGCTAGGGTGATGTCGCTGAGACGTTCGAGTCTCGCCGTGGAGCGGAACCCGGTGACACCGGGACCTTTCGAGAGGAGCTGAGGTTGATGACGGTCGCGACGACGCCTTACGGGCGCGGCAATCGATCCTTTCTCATCTCCCGGGTTTCCGGCTAGGTCCCGTCTCGTCCCGGATCAGGTCGGAGCCCTCACACCCAAGGGTTCCCACGTTGACCGACCACACCGACCACACTGACAACGCCTCGCGCGGCGAGGCCTTCTTCACGCCCGACGAGCCCGGCCACGGCGCCCCTGTGCCGCACCCCGCCGGTCCCCGGTGGACCACCCGCCCGGAGACGCCCGCGGACCGTGCGGCCGTGCACGCGGTCAACACGGCCGCGTTCCCGACGCGGGACGAGGCGGACCTCGTGGACGCCCTGCGGGCCGACGCCGAGGCCTGGCTGCCGGAGCTCGGCCACATCGCCGAGGCCCCGGACGGTTCCCCTGCGGCGTACGCGCTGCTGACCCGCTGCCGGGTGGGCGACGCCCCGGCGCTCGCCCTGGCCCCGGTGGCCACCTCTCCCGCGTACCAGCGGCAGGGTGCGGGACAGGCCGTGGTGCGGGCGGTGCTGGACGCCGCCCGCCTGCGCGGCGAGACGCTGGTGCTGGTGCTAGGGCATCCCGAGTACTACCCGCGCTTCGGTTTCGTACCGGCCTCGCGGTACGGCATCCGGCCGGGTTTCGAGGTCCCGGACGAGGCGATGATGGCCCTGGTGCTGGACCACTCCGTCCCCGTTCCGGCGGGCGTGATCCGTTACCCGGCGGCCTTCGGGGTCTGACGGTCCGTCCGGCCCGAAGTGCGGACAAGCGGCTTTTGTACGGCAGACTTGACCGGACTCCAGGGGTCCGGCGCACGAGGCCGGGGACCAAAGCGAAGGATGGGTATGCCGACCACACCAGCCACCGCGACGCACAGCTCGTCGAACGGCACCGCAGAAGCGATCATGCTCGAACTGGTCGACGAGAACGGCACCACCATCGGCACCGCGGAGAAGCTGGCGGCCCACCAGGCCCCCGGACAGCTGCACCGCGCGTTCTCCGTCTTCCTCTTCGACGAGCAGGGGCGGCTCCTGCTCCAGCGCCGGGCGCTCGGCAAGTACCACTCCCCCGGCGTCTGGTCGAACACCTGCTGCGGGCACCCCTACCCCGGTGAGGCCCCGTTCGCGGCCGCCGCCCGGCGTACGTACGAGGAGCTGGGGCTCTCCCCCTCGCTGCTGGCCGAGGCCGGAACGGTCCGCTACAACCACCCGGATCCCGCATCGGGACTGGTGGAGCAGGAGTTCAACCACCTGTTCGTGGGAATGGCGCAGACGGCGCTGAAGCCCGACCCCGAAGAGGTCGGGGAGACCGCCTTCGTGACGGCCGCGGAGCTGGCGGAGCGGCACGCGCGGGCGCCGTTCTCGGCGTGGTTCATGACGGTGCTGGACGCGGCACGGCCGGCGATCCGTGAGCTGGCGGGTCCCTCCGCGGGCTGGTGAACCCTCGCTCGTATCCGTACGGGGCGGTCAGAGCTGCGTCTTCAACGGCAGCGCCGCCCAGATGATCTTCCCGCCGCTCGCGGTGTGCTCGACGTCGCAGGTGCCGCCCGCCTCCTCGGTGATCACCTTGACCAGCAGCAGGCCCCGGCCGCCGGTCTGCGCGTAGTCCGTCTCCAGGGCGGTGGGGCGGTAGGGGTGGTTGTCCTCGACCGAGACTCTGACCCGGTCGGCGGCGATGGCCACCTCGACGGCCAGCTCCGGCGAGAGCAGCGCCGCGTGCTTGACGGCGTTGGTGACCAGCTCCGAGACGATCAGCAGGAGTCCCTGGAGGATGTCGTCCTCGACCGGCACGCCCTGCCGGTCGAGGAGGTCGCGTACGGCGTGCCGGGCGCTCGGCACGGACGCGTCCACGGCCGAGGCGGTGAAGCGCCACACCCCCTCGTACGACACGGGATCGGCAGGGGCACTCCCGAGGCTCTCCATCGTCCGGCACCAGCTCTCACTCGCACTGCACTGACCGTCGAGTAAAGAGTGTTGGGAAAGGCCTGGTCAGGACCGTGCCACTGACCGGAAGTAGCCAGGTATCGGCGCTATTTGACCAAACACGCGCGTTCCCGGCAGCCCAGCGACTACTTCCGCTCGTCTTCCGGTGGATTGATCGGCTCGTCCGCGGTCGGAGGAGTTTCATCGCGCCGCTCCGAGACCATGCTGACGATGCGCCGGCCGCCGACGCCGACGGCGATCAGGCCGAGCCCGTCGAACAGCAGGGCCAGCGAGAAGAAGCAGCCGAGGACGTAGAGGCTGCTGTGCGGCCAGTCGAACAGCACCAGCAGGCCCAGGAGCAGGCCGAAGGCTCCTTGCAGCAGCGTCCAGCCCATCTGCGGACCGCGCACCACGACGCTGCCGACCAGCCGGAAGACCCCGCCGGTCAGGAAGAGCAGGGCGGCGAACATGGTCAGCGCCTCGGCCGTGCCCTCGGGGTGCTTGATGACGACGACACCCGCGGCGATGTTGAGGGCCGCGACCACCACGCCCAGCCAGAAGTAGTTCGTACCGCGTGACTCGATCGCGTGCAGCAGCCCGACCAGACCGCCGACGAGCAGCAGCCAGCCGAAGAGCAGCATCGAGGTGAGCGTGGCGAGGCCGGTGTAGACGAGGCCGATGACGCCCGCGATCACCAGCAGCGTGCCGAGCAGCGCGAGCCAGCCGAAACTTCGGCTGAGTTTCCGGCCCTCGGCGGTGGGCTCGTTCATCGACGACTCCTTACGGTGCGTACCCGCCCCGCGACCCCTTCTTGATCATAGGTTCGAACCCTCCGGATAGCATCCGGCGCATGGACCGTACGGAACCCCGCCTGACCGCGTCCGTCGAGCGCGGCGTCGCCACCGTCGTGATCACGAACCCCGCCAAGCGCAACGCGATGACCACCGCGATGTGGCGGAGTCTGCCGGAGCTGCTGGAGCGGCTCGCGGCCGACCCGGCGGTCCGGGTGCTGGTGCTGACCGGAGCCGGGGACACCTTCTGCGCCGGGGCCGACATCTCCACGCTGGTGGAGGACCCGGAGTCCGCCCAGGGCCTGACGGTGGCGGCCGAGGAGGCGCTCGCCGCGCTCCCCCTGCCGACGCTGGCCGCGGTGCGCGGCTACTGCGTGGGCGGCGGCAGCCAGCTCGCGGCCGCCTGCGACCTGCGGTTCGCGGAGGAGGGGGCCTCCTTCGGGGTCACCCCGGCCAAACTCGGCATCGTCTATCCCGCCTCCTCGACCCGGCGGCTGGTCTCCCTGGTCGGCCCGGCCACGGCCAAGCACCTGCTGTTCTCCGGTGAGCTGATCGGCACGGAACGGGCGCTGCGCACCGGCCTGGCCGACGAGGTGCTGCCCGTGGGCGGACTGGACCAGCGGGTCGAGGAGTACGCACAGGTCCTGGCGTCCCGGTCCCGGCTCACCCAGGCCGCGGCGAAGGAGTTCGCCGCGGGGCGGACGGACCGGGACGCCCACTGGGCCGGTGAGGCGCGGGCCGGCGGGGACACGGCGGAGGGCGTCGCCGCCTTCCTGGAGCGGCGCGCGCCCCGCTTCACCTGGACCGCGGCCTCTACGGGATCTACGGGATCTACCGGGTGATGTGACGGCTCTTGGCCCGCCATTCCTCGACGAGGGCCGCGGGCGCCTTCTCCGGTGACCCGCAGTCGTAGGGCGGCTGCGGGTCGTACTCCGTGAGCAGCTGCACCGAGCGCGCCACGTCGTCACCCGCGATCCGTCCGAGCAGCGTAAGGCCCATGTCGATGCCGGAGGAGACCCCGGCGGCGGTGACGTATTTGCCGTCCAGGACGACGCGCTCCCCGGTGGGCTCGACGCCGAACCGCCTCAGCGCCTCCAGCGCCAGCCAGTGCGAGGTGGCCCGCCGGTCCTTCAGGAGCCCGGCCGCGGCCAGCAGCAGCGAACCGGTGCAGACGGACGTCGTCCAGGTGCTGGTGGCGTCGGCCGAGCACAGCCAGCCGAGCAGGGTCTCGTTCTCCATCTGGTCACCCTGCCCGGGACCGCCGGGGACGATCACCAGGTCCGGGGAGGGCACCTCGGCGAGCGTCTTCTCCGCGACGAGCGCGAGGCTCCCGCTGTCATTGCGGACGGGGCCGGTCCGTTCGGCGACGAAGACGGTCTCGGCGCCGGGCGCACGGCTGAGGATCTCGTAGGGCCCCACCGCGTCCAGGGCGGTGAAACGGTCGAAGAGCAGGATGGCGATCTGCACGGGAGCTGCCTCTCGGTTCGGTCGGAAGGTCGGACGGACAGACGGACGGACGGACAGACGGACAGACGGACGGACGGACGGACGGACGGACGGACGGACGCGCAGGCTGACGCGCGGATGCACCGAAGGCCGGGGGGAAGGCCGGACGGACGGAAGGTGCGGTTCAGGTGCTGGACGCGGGGGTGCGGAAGCGGCGGCGGTACTCCGCCGGCGCCGTCGCGAGCGCCTTCACGAAAGCGCGGCGCATGGCTTCCGGGGTGCCGTAGCCGCTGGCACGGGCGACCCGCTCGACACCGTCGGCGGTGTCCTCCAGGAGCCGGCGGGCGTGCTCCAGGCGGACGCGCTCGACGTACCGCCCCGGGGTCGTTCCGGTCTCCGCCCGGAACGCCCGGGCGAAGTGCCGGGGCGAGAGCCGGGCGCGGGCCGCGAGGGCGTCGACCCCGAGGTCGCCGTCGGGGTGCTGGGTGATCCAGTGCTGGACCTCGCGCAACGGTTCCCGCCGGGCGGTCTGGGCGCTGAGCTGGGCACTGAACTGGGCCTGGTTCCCGGGACGGCGCAGGAACACCACGAGGTGCCGGGCGATGTCCAGGGCGAGGTCCCGCCCGTGGTCCTCCTCGACGAGCGCGAGGGCGAGGTCGATGCCCGCGGTCACGCCCGCCGAGGTGGCCAGCCGCCCGTCCCGCACGAAGATCGGTTCGGGGTCGACCCGGACGGCCGGGTAGTCACGGGCCAGCCGCTCGCAGTAGTTCCAGTGGGTGGTGACCCGGCGACCGTCCAGCAGGCCCGCCCCGGCCAGGAGCAGCGCCCCGGTGCACACGGAGACGAGCCGCTCCGCCCGCGGCGCGTACTCGCGCAGCCAGTCGGTCAGCTCCGGCTGCGGGCCCCGGGTGCCGTGTCCGCCGGGCACCAGCAGGGTGTGCGGTGCGGGCGCGTCGGCGAGGCTGCTGTCGGGCACCAGGGTCAGGCCGCTGGTGCAGCGGACGGGGCCGCCGTCGAGCGAGGCGGTCCGCAGGTCGTAGGAGACGCCCGGAGCCCGGGAGGCTCCGGCGAAGACCTCCATCGGGCCGGTGGCGTCGAGGCTCTGGACGCCGTCGAAGAGGACGACGAGCACGGTTCGCTGCTTCACGTCCGCCATCCTGGGCGGTGGTCGACGATGGCCGCAATGACGAATACCCCACCTTTTCTGCCAACGGCCCGGCCCCGACCTGCGCCGGACCAACCCTGGACCTGCGTGGGACCCGTCCCGGTGAATCGTTCCCTCCCCCGGGGTTCCACCCCGTACCGACCAGTCGGTAACGTGCCGGTATGAGTACTCTCCCGGCCCGCGCGGAGCGCCGCTGCCACAACGCCGTCAATCCACTGCACTCCTCCCTCTTCTTCTCCCCCGACCTGGGCGAGGAGATGGCGAAGATCGGCATCGAGGACCATCGCGCCGCCTACTTCGCGACCCGGGCCGCCGCGCTCGGCGCGGTCGGGGCGGGGACCGTCACCGCCACCTTCTACAACTTCAACCCCGTGCTGGTGGCCCGCCACGTGCCCGCCGTCTGGGAGACCGCCTCCCCCGCCGTGGTCCTCGACGCCCGGCTGCGGGCGGCGGACGCGACGCTGCGCCGCCTGCTCGGCGAGGAGGCCATCGCCTCCGACGCGATGGCGGAGGCGGCCCGGCTCGCGCTGCGCGCCACCGAGGCCTGCACCGCGCACGCCCGCCCGCTGTACGCCGCGCACGCGGATCTTCCGGTGCCCGAGGAACCGCATCTGGCGTTCTGGCACGCCGCGACCCTGCTGCGCGAGCACCGGGGGGACGCGCATCTCGCGGCCCTGCTCGCGGCCGGCCTGGACCCGCTCGAATCACTCGTCAGCCACACGGCCACCGGCAAGGGCATGGCCATCCGCTGGCTCCTGTCCACCCGGGGCTGGCGCCGCACCGACTGGGAGGCGGCGTCCGACCGGCTGCGGGAGCGCGGGCTGCTGGCCGACGGCGAGGAGTTGGCGCTGACCGAGGCGGGCACAGCACTGCGCGCGGAGGTCGAGGAGGCGACGGACCGCATGGACAGCGCCCCGTACGAGCACCTGGGCTCGGAAGGTGTGGAACGGCTCACCGAGCTGGGGCGCGGCTTCCTCTTCACGGCCGCCGCCGCGGGAGCGTTCCCGGCGTCGGCGACCGGTCAGGGCTGACCCCGCGCCGCCCGGAGCCCCGCACCCGGCGCGGGGGCTCCGGGCGTGTTCGCCGAGGTCACGCGACACGGCCCCCGGCCACCCGGCACAATGCAGGCCAGGGGGGATACCCCCGGCAAGCAAGAACGTGCTCATCGCGACACGAGCACAGCCAGTACGAGAAGGCGAGTCGGGAAAACCGTGACGACGTCCATCGAAGGCAGGATCGCCGAGGAGCTCGGCGTACGTGAGCGACAGGTCAGGGCGGCCGTCGAGCTGCTCGACGGCGGATCGACCGTGCCGTTCATCGCGCGCTACCGCAAGGAGGCGACCGAATCCCTCGACGATGCGCAGCTGCGCACGCTGGAGGAACGGCTGCGCTATCTGCGGGAGCTGGAGGAGCGGCGCACGTCGATCCTCGACTCCGTACGCGAACAGGGCAAGCTCGACGCCGCGCTGGAGGCGAGCATCCGGGCCGCCGAGACCAAGGCGCGCCTGGAGGACATCTATCTGCCGTTCAAGCCGAAGCGGCGGACGAAGGCGCAGGTCGCCCGGGAGGCGGGGCTCGAACCGCTGGCGGACGGCCTGCTCGGCGACCCGTCGGTCGATCCGCTCGCGGCGGCCGCCGCGTTCGTGGACGGCGACAAGGGCGTCGCGGACGCGGCCGCGGCCCTGGACGGGGCCCGGTCGATCCTCACCGAGCGGTTCTCCGAGGACGCCGACCTGACCGGCGAGCTGCGCGAACGCATGTGGACGCGCGGGCGGCTGGCGGCGAAGGTCCGCGAGGGCCAGGAGGAGGCCGGCGCGAAGTTCGCCGACTACTTCGCCTTCGCCGAGCCGTTCACCGCGCTGCCCTCGCACCGGGTGCTCGCGATGCTGCGCGGCGAGAAGGAGAACGTGCTCGATCTGGTCCTGGAACCGGAGGAGCCGGAGGCCGCCGAGCGGCCGGGCCCGTCCCGTTACGAGAACATGATCGCCCGCCGCTTCGAGATCGCCGACCGGGGCCGCCCCGGCGACAAGTGGCTCGGCGACACGGTGCGTTGGGCGTGGCGGACCCGGATCCAGGTGCATCTGGGCATCGACCTGCGGCTGCGGCTGCGCACGGCGGCGGAGGACGAGGCGGTGCGGGTCTTCGCCTCGAACCTGCGCGATCTGCTGCTCGCCGCCCCGGCCGGGACGCGGGCCACCCTGGGCCTGGACCCCGGTTTCCGTACGGGGGTGAAGGTCGCCGTCGTCGACGCCACCGGCAAGGTCGTGGCCACCGATGTGATCCACCCGCATGTGCCCGCGAACAAGTGGGACCAGGCGCTGGCGAAGCTCGCGCACCTCGCGAAGGAGCACGCGGTCGACCTGATCGCGATCGGCAACGGCACGGCGTCCCGTGAGACGGACAAGCTCGCCGGTGAACTGATCGACAAGCACCCGGAGTTGAAGCTCACGAAGGTGATGGTCTCGGAGGCGGGCGCCTCGGTGTACTCCGCGTCCGCGTTCGCGTCGCAGGAACTGCCCGACATGGACGTGTCGTTGCGCGGCGCGGTCTCCATCGCCCGGCGGCTCCAGGACCCGCTGGCCGAGCTGGTGAAGATCGACCCCCGGTCGATCGGCGTCGGGCAGTACCAGCACGACCTGTCCGAGGTGAAGCTGTCCCGTTCACTGGACGCGGTCGTCGAGGACTGTGTGAACGGGGTCGGTGTGGACGTCAACACCGCGTCCGCTCCGCTGCTCTCCCGGGTGTCGGGCATCAGCTCGGGGCTGGCCGAGAACATCGTCGCGCACCGGGACTCCAACGGCCCCTTCCGGTCCAGGAAATCCCTCAAGGACGTGGCGCGGCTCGGGCCGAAGGCGTACGAGCAGTGCGCGGGCTTCCTGCGGATCCGGGGCGGTGACGACCCGCTCGACGGTTCCAGCGTGCATCCCGAGGCCTACCCGGTGGTGCGGCGGATGGGGAGGACGGCGGGCGGCGAGGTGGCCTCGCTGATCGGTAACGCGGAGGCCCTGCGCGCCCTGCGGGCCGCGGACTTCGTGGACGACATGTTCGGGCTGCCGACCGTGACGGACATCCTCAAGGAGTTGGAGAAGCCGGGGCGCGACCCGCGTCCGGCGTTCAGGACGGCGACCTTCAAGGAGGGCGTCGAGAGGCTCGGCGACCTGGAGCCCGGCATGGTGCTGGAGGGCGTCGTCACCAACGTGGCCGCGTTCGGCGCGTTCGTCGACGTCGGCGTGCACCAGGACGGCCTGGTGCACGTCTCGGCGCTGTCGAGGACGTTCGTGAAGGACCCGCGCGAGGTCGTGAAGCCCGGGGACATCGTGAAGGTCAAGGTCATGGACGTCGACGTGCCGCGCAAGCGGATCTCGCTGACGCTGCGTCTCGACGACGAGCCGGGCGCGGGCGGTGGTTCCGGCGGCGGGCAGCAGGGCCGCGGCGAGCGCGGCGGCCGTCCCCCGAAGCAGCGCCAGGGGCAGGGCCAGGGCCAGGGCCAGCCGTCCGGCGGCGGCCAGGGCCGGCAGGGCGGCGGCGGCCGGGACCGGCGCGGCGGTGGCGGCGGTGCGTCGCGGCAGGGCCAGGGCGCCCCGGCTCCGGCGAACAGCGCGATGGCGGACGCGCTGCGGCGGGCCGGGCTGACCGACCCGAAGCAGGGCGGCGGCCGGGGACGCTGAACGGAGCGGGTGGGGCGGGCCGCCGTGTGCGGCCCGCCCCACGTCCGCAACCGCGCTCAGACTTCCTTGACCTGGCCGTCGGCCACCTCGACGCGCCGGGTCGTGCGGACCGCCTCCAGCATCCGCCGGTCGTGGGTGACCAGCAGCAGGGTGCCCGTGTACGTCTCCAGGGCAGCCTCCAACTGCTCGATGGCGGGCAGGTCCAGGTGGTTCGTCGGCTCGTCGAGCACCAGGAGGTTGACGCCCCGGCCCTGGAGCAGGGCGAGGGCGGCGCGGGTGCGCTCGCCCGGGGACAGGCTGGTCGCCGGGCGCATCACATGGTCGGCGCGGAGGCCGAACTTGGCGAGCAGGGTGCGGACTTCGGCCGGTTCCGTGTCGGGCACGGCCGCGCAGAACGCGTCCAGCAGGGACTGCGCGCCGAGGAACAGCTTGCGGGCCTGGTCCACCTCACCGACGACGACGCCCGAACCGAGCGTGGCGTTCCCGGAGTCCAGCGGCAGCCGTTCCAGCAGTGCGGCCAGCAGCGTGGACTTGCCGGCGCCGTTGGCCCCGGTGATGGCGACCCGGTCCGCCCAGTCGATCTGGAGCGAGGCGGGGCCGAAGGAGAAGTCGCCGCGCGCCACTCGGGCCTCGCGCAGGGTCGCGACGACGGATCCGGAGCGCGGGGCGGAGGCGATCTCCATGCGCAGCTCCCACTCCTTGCGCGGCTCCTCGACGACGTCGAGGCGTTCGACCATGCGCTGGGTCTGCCGAGCCTTCGCGGCCTGCTTCTCGCTGGCCTCGCTGCGGGCGTTGCGGCCGAGCTTGTCGCCGTCGGTGGCCTTGCGGCGGGCGTTCTTGACGCCCTTGTCCATCCAGGAGCGCTGCATATGGCCGCGCGCTTCGAGGGACGCCTTCTTGTCGGCGTACTCCTCGTAGCCCTCCCGGGCGTGCCGGCGGGCGGTCTCCCGCTCCTCCAGATAAGCCGCGTAGCCACCTCCGTACAGGTTGATCTGCTGCTGGGCGAGGTCCAGTTCCAGCACCTTGGTGACCGTGCGCATCAGGAACTCGCGGTCGTGGCTGATGACGACCGTGCCCGCGCGCAGGCCGGACACGAAGCGCTCCAGGCGCTCCAGTCCGTCGAGATCGAGGTCGTTGGTGGGCTCGTCGAGCAGGAAGACGTCGTAGCGGGAGAGGAGCAGCGAGGCGAGTCCGGCGCGGGCGGCCTGTCCGCCGGAGAGCGCGGTCATGGGCCGGTCGAGGCCCACGGTCAGGCCCAGCTCGGCGGCGACCTGCTCGGCCCGCTCCTCCAGGTCCGCGCCGCCGAGCGCGAGCCAGCGCTCCAGGGACTCGGAGTACGCGTCGTCCGCGCCCGGGGCGCCCGCGACCAGGGCCTCGGTCGCCTCGTCCATTGTGCGCTGGGCGTCGGCGACGCCGGTGCGGCGGGCCAGGAACGCGGACACCGTCTCGCCGTCGCGGCGCTCGGGCTCCTGCGGGAGGTGGCCGACGGTGGCGGTGGGCGGGGAGAGCCGCAGCTCGCCCTCCTCCGGGCGGTCGAGTCCGGCGAGCAGCCGGAGCAGGGAGGATTTTCCGGCGCCGTTGACTCCGACGAGACCGATCACGTCACCGGGGGCGACGACGAGGTCGAGTCCGGCGAAGAGCGTGCGGTCGCCGTGTCCGGCGGCGAGGTCCTTGGCGACGAGGGTGGCAGTCATCAGGGTGCTGATCCTAGTCTCCGGCGCTTCATGCCCGTCGCCCTGTGCCCCTGGCCTCGGGTTTCCCGTTTCGGTTAGCGTCCGGACAGCGACGGACGCGCACCGAGGCGACAGGAGTGACCGTGATGACGGATGTGATCGTGGTGGGCGGCGGGGTCATCGGCCTGACCACCGCCGTGACGCTGGCGGAGCGCGGGCTGAAGGTGCGGGTCTGGTCGCGCGACGCGGCCGGGGCGACGACGTCCGCGGTGGCGGGGGCCCTGTGGTGGCCCTACCGGATCGAGCCGGCGGAGCGGGTGGGCGACTGGTCCCTGGCGACGCTGGCGGTCTACGAGGAGTTGTCGGGCGCCCCGGAGGAGACCGGCGTACGGCGGGTGGCGGGGCTGCACCGCGGGGAGCGGCTGGCGGCGCTGGGCGACTGGTCGGCCGGGCTGAAGGACGCCGTCGAGGTGCCCGAAGGGCTGCGGGTGACGCTGCCGCTGCTGGACATGCCCGTCCACCTGGCCTGGCTGGAGCGGCGGCTCCGTGCGGCCGGCGGTGCGGTGGAGCGGCGGGCGGTGACCGGGTTCGGCGAGGCGGCGGAGCGGAGCCCGGTGGTGGTGAACTGCACGGGGCTCGGGGCGCGGGAGCTGGTGCCCGACGCCGGGGTGCGACCGGTGCGGGGGCAGTTGGTGGCGGTGGAGAACCCGGGGATCGAGGAGTGGTACACCGAGGCGGATCCGGCGTCGGCCGCGACGACGTACTTCTTCCCGCAGCCGGGCCGCCTGGTGCTGGGCGGTACGGCCGAGGAGGACGACGCGCGCACCGGGCCCGACCCGGGGACGGCACGGGCGATCGTGGCACGGTGTGCGCGGATCCGGCCGGAGATCGCGGGCGCGCGGGTGCTCGGGCACCGGGTGGGGCTGCGGCCGGCGCGGGAGGCCGGGGTGCGGATCGGGGCGGAGGCGCTGCCGGACGGCGGTCTGCTGGTGCACAACTACGGGCACGGCGGCGCGGGCGTGACCGTGGCCTGGGGCTGCGCGCGGGCGGCGGCGGCGCTGGTGGGCTGACCCCACCCCGGCGGCCCCCGGGTGGTGCGCCGGGTGGCGCGCGGATACCTGCCGGACACGGGCCCGCCCGGTGGTGCGCGGGGGCACGACGTACCGGAGCCCGCGGCCTGTGGGCGGTCGCGGGCTCCGGTACGGGTACGGAACGGGTGGGCGGTCGCCCGGTCAGTCGGAGGGGCGCTTCTCCGCGGCCGTGGAGCCCGAGCCGGTGGGGCCGGGTCCGTGGCGCTCGTCCGTGATGGTCGTGGTCCCGGGGCCGATGCGGATCTCGAAGTCGCCGTCGTACTTGGCGTGGCCCTCGATCACCGCGGACTCGACCGCTTCCACTCCGAACTCCTGGCGGACGATCTGCGGGTCCTTGCGCAGGTCGCGCATCAGGGCCACGCACATGCCGATCATGACGAGGGCGAAGGGGGCGGCGACCAGGATGGTGAGGTTCTGGAGCCCTTGGAGCGCGTTGTCCTCGCCGTCGCCGATGAGCAGCATGATCGCGGCCACGGCGCCGGTCACGACGCCCCAGAAGATCACGACCCACTTGCCCGGTTCGAGGACGCCCTTCTGGGAGAGGGTGCCCATGACGATGGAGGCGGCGTCGGCTCCGGAGACGAAGAAGATGCCGACCAGGACCATCACCAGAATGCTGGTCAACGTGGCGATCGGGAACTCCTGGAGGACGCCGAACAACTGCGCCTCCGGGGTCTCGGCGCCGCCGAGCTTCCCGTCCTCGGCGAGCTTCATGCCCGAGCCGCCGAAGACGGCGAACCAGACCAGGCTGACGGTGCTGGGCACCAGGATGACGCCGCCGACGAACTGACGGATCGTGCGGCCGCGGCTGATCCTGGCGATGAACATGCCGACGAAGGGCGTCCAGGAGATCCACCAGGCCCAGTAGAAGACGGTCCAGCTGCCGAGCCAGTCGGCCACGTCACCGCCGCCGGTCGCCTCGGTGCGTCCGGCGAGCTGCCCCAGGTCGGTGATGTACGCGCCGAGGGAGGTGGGCACCAGGTCGAGCACGAAGATCGTGGGACCGGCGATGAAGACGAAGACGATGAGCAGCAGGGCCAGCACCATGTTGATGTTGGACAGCCACTGGATGCCCTTCTCGACGCCGGAGACCGCGGAGGCGACGAAGGCGACGGTCAGCACGGCGATGACGGTGACGAGAAGGCCGGTGCCCGCCTTCTCCAGCCAGTCCAGTTCCTGGATGCCGCTGCCGATCTGGAGCGCGCCGAGGCCCAGGGAGGCGGCCGACCCGAACAGGGTGGCGAAGATGGCCAGGATGTCGATGACGCGGCCGACGCCGCCGTAGGCGTGGCGCTTGCCGATCAGCGGTTCGAAGACCGCGCTGATCGTCTGCCGCCGACGCATCCGGTAGGCGCTGTAGGCGATGGCGAGCCCGACCACGGCGTAGATGGCCCAGGGGTGCAGCGTCCAGTGGAAGAGCGTGGTGGCCATCGCCGTCTGCATGGCCTCGGCCGAGTCGGCGGGGTCGGTGCCCGGCGGCGGGGTCCGGAAGTGCGCGAGGGGCTCGGCCACGCCCCAGAACATCAGCCCGATGCCCATACCGGCGCTGAACATCATCGCGATCCAGGAGATGGTCCGGAACTCCGGCTTCTCCCCCTCCTGGCCGAGGCAGATCTTTCCGTACCGGCTGACGGCCAGCCAGAGGGCGAAGATGACGAAGCCCGACGCGGCCAGCATGAAGGCCCAGCCGCCGTTGTGGATCAGCCCGGTGAGCAGCTTGCCGGACACCGTCTCCAGGGAATCGGTGGCGGTCGCACCCCAGACGACGAAGGCAAGCGTGAGGACCGCCGTGACGCCGAACACCACCCGGTCGGTGGTCGGAGCCCTGGTACTGAGCGGTTCGGGGGGAAGGTCCGCCGTGACCGACAGCGCTTCCCTCCCATCCGTTGTCCGGTCGTCCTGGGACACTCGTGGCACCTTTCATCGAGTCTGAAAATCGCTCCCCGTAGGCCTTACCACATCTGCCCCGGATCTCGAAGGATCAACAAACGGTTCTGGCTTGACCGTTTGCGAGGTGATATGTCGCCCGCTGATCGAGGAGCAGCGGAATCAGGCGTCGAGCCGACTGGCGCAAAGGCACAAACACGCCACCCTCCTCCGACCGGGCGGTGACGCCGTGCAGGGCCAGCTCGTCCTTCACCGCCGCGTACTGGGACCCGTCGAGCCGGTAGCCGCACGGCGGGTCGGCGATGATCTCGGCGGGCTCGGCCGGGTCGTTGTCGGCGCCGCCGAGGTACACGGGCCCCCGGTCGGCGAGGCCGCCGAGGCGCGCGAGGGCGGTGGCCGTCCGGAGCCGGGCGCGCTGCTCGTCGGTGAAGGTGAGGAGACCGCCGAGCGCGGTCCGCTGGGAGTGGACCCTGCGCCGGTGGTTGAGGGCCTGATCCGCCTTCTCCGCGTCGCTCAGCGCGTCGATCCGGGATTCGATGAGCAGGCCGACGGCGTGCTTGAGGCCGGAGGTGTTGCGCAGGATGCGTTCCTGGCCGTCGCCGGCGACCTGCTTGACCGGCTCCCCGGTGGCCGGGTCGGTCCAGATGCCGTAGTGGCCGTTGCTGTAGCCGCCCGCCGTCGCGGCGGGGCGGACGTACCGCTCGGAGAGGGTGCGCGAGACGTCGTGGACCCCGTCGTCGACGTTGAGGTTCCGCGGCCACAGTGCGAACAGGTCCTTCTCGTAGTACGGCGGGGTGGCGCCGTACTCGTGCAAGTCGTAGATGACCTGGGGCCGTTCGTCGCGTACGACCGTGGCGACGGCCCGCGCCTCGGCGGTCTCCAGGGCGATGTGGTCGCGGTTGACGTCGACCCCGTCGGCGTTGCCGCGGGTGTCGGCGGCGCGTCCGTCGGGGTTGGCCGTGGGCAGCACCAGCAGGGTCGTACGGGCCAGGAAGGCGCGGGTCGCCCGGTCCTGGGCGAACGCCAGGTCACGGATGGTCGTCAGACAGGCCTCGCGCCCGGCGGGCTCGTCCCCGTGCTGGCTGCAGATCAGCAGCACCGTGGTGGCCCCGGGGCGCTCCTGGCCGACGCGTACGAGCCGCAGGGGGCGGCCCTGACCGGTCGTGCCGACGCGGTCCACGGAGACCCGGTCGCTCCCCCGGTCCAGCGCGGCGAGGAACGAGCGCTCCTCCGCCTCGCCGGTCCAGCGGGCCCCCTCGCTCGTCTCGAACCCGGTGCGCGGCGGACGGTGCGCGGCCTCGGCCGGTGCGATGGCGAACGGGAGGGCCAGCCCGGCGACCGTCGCCGCCACGGCCGTCCGGCGCATCGCCTTCGCCTCGCGGCGCGGGGGCGCGGACCGCGGCCGGGCGGGCCCGGCCGCCGGCGCGAGCCACGGGTGCGGGCTGAGCATGCGGAGCGCGTGGGCGATGCGAGGGGTCATCAGCGGCTGCCTCCGGAACATGGGGGCGGGCGCCGTGACGCCCGTCCGGCTGTCGGCGATGTGCGGACGTTACCCCGGTCAACTCCTGTGCAACAGGGGGCGATCACCGCTGTCCTTACGGCCGTCGGTACGGCCGTCCGTGACGACGGAATGGCGATCGTGTGACAGGTGTGCCCGGAACGGCCCGCCCCGCTCCGACCGGTGCATAGCCTCGTGACGACCGGTCGGAAGATCATCCGACCCGACCATGTGGAGTTTGCGTGCACCGCAGATTCATCGTCCCCAGCGCACTGGCGGCCACCCTTCTGCTGGCGATCCCGGCAGCGGCCTCACCGGGCACCGTGGGCGCCCCGGGTATCGGCGACCCCTACTACCCGGCCAGCGGAAACGGTGGCTACGACGTGTCCCACTACGACCTGCGGCTGAAGTACCGGCCGACGACCGACCTGCTGGAGGGCACGGCGACGATCCTCGCCACCACCACGCAGGAGCTGTCCCGCTTCAACCTCGACTTCGGACTCGACGTCTCCGAGGTGCGGGTGAACGGCAGGAAGGCCCGGTTCGCCACGAGCGGCGACCACGAACTGGAAGTCACCCCGGCGGCTCCCCTGGCGAAGGGCAAGGACGTCTCCGTCGTCGTCCGGTACGCCGGAAAGCCCTCCGAGCTGAAGATCGACGGCTGGACCGCGTGGGCGCGCACCCCGGACGGCGGTGTCGCGGCGCAGGAGCCGGAGTCGGCCGTGTGGTGGTACCCGAGCAACGACCACCCGCTGGACAAGGCGACGTACGACGTGTCGGTCTCGGTCCCGGACGGCACCCAGGCGATCAGCAACGGGGTGCTCCAGTCGCAGAGTTCCAAGCTCGGCTGGACCCGCTTCAACTGGCGCTCCGACAAGCCGCAGGCGTCCTATCTCACGACGCTCGCCATCGGCAGGTTCGACATCACGACCGACCGGACCGCCGACGGCCTGCCGGTGCTGAACGCCTACAGCAAGGACCTGGGCGCCAACGCCGGTGCGGCCCGCGCCAGCATCGAGCGGACCACCGAGGTCGCCGAGTGGCTGACCGAGGTGTTCGGCCCCTACCCGTTCAACGCGCTGGGCGGATACGTGCCGAACGTGACGAGCGGCTTCGCCCTGGAGACCCAGACCCGGCCCTTCTACAGCCCGAGGCAGTTCGCGAACGGCGCCAACATCTCGGTCGTCGTCCACGAGATCGCGCACCAGTGGTACGGCGACAGCGTCTCGGTCGACGGCTGGAAGGACATCTGGATCAACGAGGGCTTCGCCCGCTACAGCCAGTGGCTCTGGTCGGAGAAGGAGGGCGAGGGCACCACGCAGGAGCTGGCGGACTACACCTACGCCCTGCACCCGGCCGACGACCCGTTCTGGAAGGTGAAGCCGGGCGACCCGGGCCCGGACGACCAGTTCGACATCGCCGTCTACGACCGGGGCGCGCTGGCGCTCCAGGCGCTGCGCAACGAGATCGGCGACACCGCCTTCTTCGAGCTGCTGAAGGGCTGGCCGGCCGAGCACGCGTACGGCAACGCAGCTGTCGGCGACTTCGTGCGGTACGCGGAGCGGGTCTCGGGCAAGCCGCTCGCCGCGCTCTTCGACACCTGGCTCTACCAGCCCTCGCGCCCCGCGCTTCCGGCGGCGGCCGACGCGGGTGTCGCCGAGGACGCGCTGTCGGCGCGGACGGCGGCGCGGGTCGAGCGCCCCGCCTCCTGGCAGAAGATCGCGGCGACGAACACCGTGCACGACCACGGCGACCGCGGTGACGGGACCGACCGGGGGCAGGAGGGGCACGACCACCGCTGAGGTGCCCCGGGGCGTCGGAGCGGCGGGCGTTCAGCCGTTCCGACGCGTCCCGGCGGCGCGGGCGCCCCGTCCCGCCGTACGCGCAGCGGCGCGGGCCGCCCGTACCCGGGGCAGATAGCGCAGCCGCTCCGGGAGGACGGGGGCGACGACCCGCAGCACCGCGCACATCCGGCGCAGCCGCTTCTCCTGGTCAGGGGTCCACGGCAGGCCGATGGCCATGCGGGCGTCGGGCGGCATGAGCCCGATGGTGACGAAGCGGCGGAAGCGGGCCAGCGGCGGCAGCAGCACCGGCCACAGCGCCCGCAGCAGCAGCCGGAGCGGCCACGGCCCCCGGTCCGGCGGCGGGACGGACTGGTCGGTGGCGACGAGCTCCCGGACGACGGAGGTCGCCTCGATCTCCCCCGCGAGCGTCTTCTCCCAGTACGGCCGGAAGTCCTCGATGGTCCGGGGCATGTCCCGGTCGTGGATGCCCAGGATCCGGCCGACCTGGAGCCACTCCGCGTACAGGGCGCGCTCCTGGGCGGGACTCATGGGGCGGATCAGATACCGGGCCGCGTGCTGGTACACGGGGAAGCCGGTGGCGTGCACCCAGGCGTAGTTGGCGGGCGTCAGGGCGTGGTAGCGCCGGCCGCGGGTGTCGGTCCCCCGGATCGTGCGGTGCAGCACCCGCAGCCTGCGGCCCTCCGCCGCGGCCTCCGCGCCGCCGTAGACCCGGAGCTGGAGCGAGCGCAGCGAGCGTTCACCGCGCCCCCAGGGATCCGTACGGAACACGGAGTGCTCGTCGACGCCGGCGCCGACGGCCGGGTGGGCGACCTGGAGGGTGAGGGCGGCGGGCAGCATCAGCAGGGCGCGGATGTCCCCGGACAGGCTCCAGAGCACCCCGCCGGGCGGAGGCGGCTCGGGGTTCGTCGCGTCGGTCGCGCCGCTCATCCGTGCTCCCGCGGTCCCGGCGGGCCTGCCGTGCGCTGCCCGTGCCCTGTTTCCTCTCCTCCATGATCCCGCGTCCCCGGGAGAGCCCCCGGGCGGGGTCGGGACGCCAGGGGGTCCGGTCAGTCGTGGTCGTAGACCGTCACCGACAGGCCGGCGGATATCAGGCGTCGCTCGATCAGCGGCTCGATCATGGCCCACGTGCCGCCCGCGAGGCCGCAGCCGATCCGGGGCATATGGACCGAGGCCCCCAGCTCGCCCGCCTTGAGAGCCACCGCGCCGAGCGCCGCGTCGATCGCCTCGTACCGCACGGGAACCCCCTTGCTGCCGGTGCGCATGCCCCGCTGGCCTACCAGGTTGGCCACCCAGAGATAGGGCCCCACCCGCACGAACTGCGCCGCACCCAGGGCGAAGTCGTTGCCCGCGCGCTCGCGGTGCCAGCGCCGGTAGGCGGCTTCGGGCTCGGGCCAGCGGCGGGAGAGGGCCAGGACGAAGCCCTTGCCCCAGCCGCCCAGGTCGTTGCAGACGTGGACGATCAGCTTGACGCCCTTGCCCTGCGGCGCGGTGGCGTCACCCCGTACGTAAGTGATCTCCGACATGACCTCACCGTACGGGCCGCCACGGACAACGGGTCCGGGGTGGACGGCGGGGCGATGGTGCCGGAGACTTTCACAGTAATGGTGAGACAGCGGCACTGTCCGATGCGAGGGTCCGACGACGGGGAGCAGAGATGGCGACGGGGACCGACGAGCCGACGCTCACGGTGGACGAGCTGGCGGCCCGCGCCGGGGTCACCGTGCGCACCGTGCGGTTCTACAGCACCCGGGGCCTGCTGCCGCCCCCGGTCATCGGGCCGCGCCGGGTCGGGCACTACGGGCCGGACCACCTCTCGCGGCTCGCGCTGATCGAGGAGCTCCAGCGGCAGGGTATGACGCTGGCGGCGATCGAACGTTATCTGGAACAGCTGCCGCCCGATCTGAGCGCCCACGATCTGGCGATCCACCGGGCGCTGGTCGCCTCCTGGGCGCCGGACCGGACCGAGGAGCTGTCCCGGGCCGAGCTGGAGCGGCGGGCCGGGCGGGCGCTGTCGGAGGCGGATGTGGAGCGGCTGGCGGCGATGGGGGTGCTGGTCCGGCCGCAGGAGGACGGCGGGGCGTACCGGGTGGATCCGGGACTGCTGCGGCTCGGGGTGGAGCTGCTGGACGTGCCGATCGCGCACGAGACGATCCTGGCGGCGCGGACCGTTCTGCTGGAGCACACCCGTTCGGCCGCCCAGGAGATGACCCGGCTGTTCCGGGACGAGGTGTGGAACCCCTACCGGGAGCGCGAGGGCGATCCGGAGCATGTGGCGGCGATGAAGTCGCTGTCCGCCGATATGCAACCGATCGTGGTGCAGGCGCTGGTGACGGCGTTTCAGCGATCGTTGAAGGAGGAGCTGCGGGCCGCGTTCACCGCCGAGTGACGGTGAACGCGGGCCGCGGCGGCGCCTGGCGGCGGATCAGTCGTGGAAGGTCTCGCCCTTCTCCGCCTTCTCCACCAGCAGGGCGGGCGGCAGGAATCGGTCGCCGTAGCGCTCGGCGAGTTCCCGGGCACGGGCCACGAAGCCGGGCAGGCCGCCCTCGTACCCGTTGATGTACTGGAGGACGCCGCCGGTCCACGGCGGGAAGCCGATGCCCATGATGGAGCCGATGTTGGCGTCGGCGACGGAGATGAGGACGTTCTCCTCCAGGCAGCGGACGCTGTCCAGTGCCTCGGAGAAGAGCATCCGCTCCTTCATGTCCTCGAAGGGCACATCGGCGTCGGGGTTCGCGAAGTGCTCGCGCAGTCCGGGCCAGAGTCCGGCGCGCCCGCCGTCCTCGTCGTAGTCGTAGAAGCCCGCTCCCCCGCTGCGCCCCGGGCGGCCGAACTCGTCGACCATGCGGTCGATGACCTCGTCGGAGGGGTGCCCGGGCCAGGTGCCGCCGGCCTCCTCCACCGCGCGCTTCGTCTCGTCGCGGATCCTGCGCGGCAGGGTCAGGGTCAGCTCGTCCATCAGGGAGAGCACCTTGGCCGGGTAGCCGGACTGGGCCGCGGCCTGTTCGACCGACGCGGGCTCGACGCCCTCGCCGACCATGGCGACGCCCTCGTTGATGAACTGGCCGATGACGCGCGAGGTGAAGAAGCCGCGGGAGTCGTTGACGACGATCGGCGTCTTCTTGATGCGTCGTACGAGGTCGAAGGCGCGGGCGAGCGCCTCGTCGCCGGTGCGCTCACCCTTGATGATCTCGACCAGCGGCATCTTGTCGACGGGCGAGAAGAAGTGCAGCCCGATGAAGTCGACGGGGCGGGAGACGCCTTCGGCGAGGACCGTGATCGGGAGGGTGGAGGTGTTGGAGCAGAGCAGGGCGTCGGGCTCGATGACGTCCTGGATCTCCTGGAACACCTTGTGCTTGAGGGCGGTGTCCTCGAAGACGGCCTCGATCACGGCGTCGCAGCCCGCGAGGTCGGCCGCGTCGCCGGTCGGGGTGATCCGGGCCAGCAGCTCGTCCCGCTCGGCCTCGGTCGTACGGCCCCGGGAAAGCGCCTTGGCGAGCAGTTTCCCGCTGTACGCCTTGCCCTTGGCGGCCGCCTCGGTGGAGACGTCCTTGAGGACGACCTCGATGCCGGCCTTGGCGCAGGAGTAGGCGATGCCGGCGCCCATCATCCCGGCGCCGAGGACGGCGACCTTGCGGACGGGGCGCTCGGGGATGTCCTTGGGGCGGTTGGCGCCGGAGTTGACGGCCTGGAGGTCGAAGAAGAACGCCTGGATCATGTTCTTGGAGACCTGGCCGGTGACCAGCTCGGTGAAGTACCGGGCCTCGATGGTCAGGGCGGTCTCGAAGTCGACCTGGGAGCCCTCGACGGCCGCCGCCAGGATGTTGCGCGGCGCGGGCATCGGAGCGCCCGCGAGCTGCTTCTTCAGGTTGGCCGGGAAGGCGGGCAGGTTGGCGGCGAAGCGCGGGTTGGACGGGGTGCCGCCGGGGATCTTGTAGCCCTTGACGTCCCAGGGCTGCTGGGACTCCGGGTTGGCGTCGATGAAGGCGCGGGCCTTCTCCAGCATCTCCTCGCGGGTGGCGGCGACTTCGTGGACGAGCCCGTTCTCCAGGGCGCGCCGCGGCGTGTACTGGGTGCCCTGGAGCAGCACCTTGAGCAGGGCGTCGGCGATGCCCATGAGGCGTACGGTCCGGGTGACGCCGCCGCCTGCCGGGAGCAGGCCGAGGGTGACCTCGGGCAGGCCGATGCGGGAGCCGGGCGCGTCGAGGGCGACGCGGTGGTGGCAGGCGAGCGCGATCTCGTAACCGCCGCCGAGGGCCGCCCCGTTGATGGCGGCGACGACGGGCTTGCCGAGGGTCTCGATGCGGCGGAGCGATGCCTTGATGGCGTTGCCGGCGTCGAAGGCGTCCTGGGCGTTCTCCGGGCCGACCCTGATCATGTCCTTGAGGTCGCCGCCGGCGAAGAAGGTCTTCTTGGCGGAGGCGAAGATGATGCCGCGGATGGAGTCCTTCTCGGCCTCGGCGCGGTCGGCGACGGCCGCGATGGAGTCCTTGAAGGCCTGGTTCATCGTGTTGGCCGACTGGTTCGGGTCGTCGAGGACGAGGGTGACGACGCCGGTCTCGTCCTGTTCCCAGCGGATGGTCGTGCTCTCGGTCATGTCGGTGTCTTCTCCGTAAGCGGGGGTGGCCGGGGCGGGGAACAGGTCAGATGCGTTCGACGATCGTCGCGACGCCCATGCCGCCGCCGACGCAGAGGGTGACCAGGCCGAACCGCTGGTCGCGACGCTCCAGTTCGTCGATGACGGTGCCGAGGATCATCGCGCCGGTCGCGCCGAGGGGGTGGCCGAGGGCGATCGCCCCGCCGTTGACGTTGACCTTGTCCAGGTTCAGGCCCATGTCCTTGACGAAGCGCAGGACGACTCCGGCGAAGGCTTCGTTGATCTCGACGAGGTCGATGTCGTCGATGGTCAGCCCGGCCTTGGCGAGCGCCTTGCGGGTCGCGGGCGCGGGACCGGTGAGCATGATGGTGGGCTCGGAGCCGGAGACGGCCGCGGAGACGATGCGGGCGCGCGGGGTCATGCCGTAGCGCTCGCCGACCTCCTTGGAGCCGATGGCGACGAGCGACGCGCCGTCCACGATGCCGGAGGAGTTGCCCGCGTGGTGGACGTGGTCGATCTTCTCGACCCAGTGGTACTTCTGGAGGGCCACGGCGTCGAAGCCGCCCATCTCCCCGATGCCCGCGAAGGAGGGCTTGAGACCGGCGAGGGAGTCCGCGGTGGTGCCGGGGCGCAGGTGCTCGTCGTGGTCGAGGACGAGGAGGCCGTTGCGGTCCTTCACCGGAACGACCGAGCGGGCGAACCGGCCGTCCTTCCAGGCCGCGGCGGCGCGTTCCTGGGAGAGCGCGGCGTACTCGTCGACGTCGCGGCGGCTGAAGCCCTCGATGGTGGCGATGAGGTCGGCGCCGATGCCCTGCGGGGCGAAGCCGGTCTCGAAGCTGGTCATCGGGTCCATGGCCCAGGCCCCGCCGTCGGAGCCCATCGGGACACGGGACATCGACTCGACGCCGCCCGCCAGGACGAGGTCCTCCCAGCCGGAGCGGACCTTGGCTGCGGCCAGGTTGACCGCTTCCAGGCCCGAGGCACAGAAGCGGTTCTCCTGGACCCCGGCGACCGAGTCGGGCAGGCCGGCCGCGATGGCGGCGATACGGGCGATGTCGGAACCCTGGTCGCCGAGCGGGCTGACCACGCCGAGGACGATGTCGTCGATGGCGGCCGGGTCGAGGCCGGGGAAGCGGCCCCGGATCTCGTGGATGAGGCCGACGACCAGGTCGATCGGCTTGGTCCCGTGCAGGGCGCCGTTGGCCTTGCCTCGGCCGCGCGGGGTGCGGATCGCGTCGTAGACGAATGCTTCGGTACTCAAGACAGCTGCCTTTCGAGGGTGGTTGTCGGCCCGGGTGAGGGGCGGCTCAGGCGAGCAGCGAGCGGCCGATGATCTCCTTCATGATCTCGGTCGTGCCGCCGTAGATGGTCTGGATACGGCCGTCGGTGAACGCCTTGGCGACCTTGTACTCGCTCATGTAGCCGTAGCCTCCGTGGAGTTGGAGGCAGCGGTCGGCGACGCGCTTCTGCAGTTCGGTGGCCCACCACTTGGCCATGGAGGCGTGGACGGCGTCCAGGACGCCGTCGGAGTGGTCGACGATGCAGCGGTCGAGAAAGGTCCGGGTGACGGCGCACTCGGTGGCCATCTCGGCAATCTCGAAGCGGATGTGCTGGAGCTTGGAGAGCGGGCGTCCGAAGGCCTCGCGCTCCTTCACGTACCGGGTGGTGATCTCCAGCAGGTGTTCGGCGGCGGCGATCCCCGCGACCGCTATGCCCATGCGTTCCTGGGCCAGATTGGTCATCAGGTGGATGAACGCGCCGTCGAGTTCGCCGAGGAGGTTCTCCTTGGGGACGCGGACGTCGTCGAAGAACAGTTCGGCGGTGTCCTGGGACTTCTGGCCGATCTTGTCGAGGTTGCGGCCGCGCTCGAAGCCCTCCGCCCCGCGCTCGACGACGATCAGCGAGAGGCCCTTGGCCCCGCCGTCGGGGGTGGTCTTCGCGACGACGACGACCAGGTCGGCGAGGATGCCGTTGGAGATGAAGGTCTTGGAGCCGTTGAGCAGCCAGTGGTCGCCCTTGTCCTCGGCGGTGGTGCGGATGGCCTGGAGGTCGGAGCCCGCGCCCGGCTCGGTCATCGCGATCGCGGTGATGGTCTCCCCGGAGCAGAAGCCGGGGAGCCAGCGCCGCTTCTGCTCGTCGGTGGCCAGCCCGGTGAGGTAGGGGCCGATGATGTCGTTGTGCAGGCCGATCGCGAGGCCGGGGGCGCCGGCCCGGGTGAACTCCTCGGCGAGGACGGCGCTGTAGCGGAAGTCGTCGCTGCCGCCGCCTCCGTACTCCTCCGGGACGGCGAGGCCCAGCAGTCCCGCGCGTCCGGCGGCGAGCCAGGCGTCGCGGGAGACGATGCCGTCCTGCTCCCACTGCTCGTAGTACGGGAGGACCTCCTTGGCCAGGAAGGCCCGGACGGTCTCGCGGAAGGCGTCGTGCTCCTCGGTGAAGATCTGCCGTTGCACGGGGGCTCCTAGTAGGTGTCGGTCGATGCGGCGGGGCGCAGCGCGGGGATGTCCCAGTCGGCGGCGACGGCGGCCGTGTCGGCGCCGGGCAGGGCGGGCCCGCCGCGTACGGAGACGGGGGTGGCCGAGAAGCGCGGGGCGGGGGCGGGCTGGGTGAGTCCGCTGTGCTCGACGAAGGTGGAGCGGGCGGCGAGGTGCGGGTGGTGCGGTGCCTCGGTGAGCGAGAGCACGGGGGCGACGCAGGCGTCGGTGCCGTCGAACACCTCGGTCCACTCGGCGCGCGTACGGGTCGAGAAGCGCTCGGCGACGGCGGCGCGCAGCTCGTCCCAGCGGGCCAGGTCCCACCGGTCGGGGAAATCGTCCGCGATGCCGAGGAGGCCGGCGAACTCCGCGTAGAACTTCTCCTCCAGCGGGCCGACCGCCATGTGGCCGCCGTCGGACGTGGCGTAGGCGCCGTAGAACGGGCAGCCGCCGTCGAGGAGGTTCGTGCCGCGCCGGTCCTGCCAGCTCCCGGCGGCCAGCATGCCGTGGATCATCGTGGCGAGATGGGCGGCGCCGTCCACGATGGCGGCGTCGACGACCTGCCCCTCACCGCGGGCGCGGGCGTGCTGGAGGGCGGCGAGGACGCCGACGACGAGGTAGAGCGAGCCGCCCGCGTAGTCGCCGAGCAGGTTGGCGGGGGCCACGGGCGGTTCGTCCGGCTTGCCGATCATGGACAGGGTGCCGGTGAGCGCGAGGTAGGCGATGTCGTGTCCGGCGCGCTCGGCGAGCGGCCCGTCCTGGCCCCAGCCGGTCATCCGGCCGTAGACGAGCCGCGGATTGCGGGCGAGGCAGGCGTCGGGCCCGACGCCGAGGCGTTCGGCGACGCCGGGGCGGAAGCCCTCGATGAGGATGTCGGCGCGTTCGACGAGGTCCAGGACGCGGGCCGGTCCCTCGTCGCCCTTGAGGTCCAGGAGGACGGAGCGCTTGTTGCGGTTGGTGAGGTCGGACGCGGGATCGATGCCGAGCCCCGCGCCGCCCGGCCGGTCGACGCGTACGACGTCGGCCCCGAGGTCCGCCAGCAGCATCGCGGCGAACGGTCCGGGTCCGATGCCCGCCAGCTCGACGACCCGGACACCGGTCAGCGGACCGTGGGCGGGTGCTGGGCCTTGCGCCATCTGTGAGCCCCCAGGGGTGTGACACAACCGATGTAACACCTGTGATGCTAAGAAGCCGCCGGGCTCCGCACAACCCCTCGGGCCGAGCAAGCGCTTAGCTCTGGCCTCCGATCCTCTCGCACGGGGCCCGCCCGGCCGCACGCCGCCACGTCGCTCTCCGCTACCCTCTGCCTGCCACGTCGGCACCCGTCTCCCAGCCGGAGGTACTCGTGAACAGGCAGAACGACACGACTCGCCCCTTGGACGTCGTCCTCTTCGGTGCCACCGGCTTCGTGGGGGCGCTCACCGCCGAATACCTGGCGGCGCACGCCCCCGCCGGCCTCCGCTGGGCCCTGGCCGGGCGCAGCCGGACCAAGCTGGAGGCGCTGCGCGAACGGCTCACCGCGATCGATCCGGGCTGCGCGGACCTGCCGCTGCGGGAGACCGACGCGGACGACGCGGAGGCGCTGGCCGAACTGGCCGCCTCCACACGGGTGGTGGCCACGACGGTCGGGCCCTACATCCGTTACGGCGAGAAGCTCGTCGCCGCGTGCGCGGAGGCCGGGACGGACTACGCGGACCTCACGGGCGAGCCGGAGTTCATCGACCGGATGTATCTGG
This sequence comes from Streptomyces sp. NBC_01116, assembly GCF_041435495.1. NCBI lineage: Bacteria > Bacillati > Actinomycetota > Actinomycetes > Kitasatosporales > Streptomycetaceae > Streptomyces > Streptomyces sp. NBC_01116. The sequence goes on along the minus strand of NZ_CP108644.1, from coordinate 7,623,509 downwards.
GGCACGACGCGCGGGCCCGCGAGACGGGGGCGCGCATCGTGCACGCCTGCGGCTTCGACTCCGTCCCCCACGACCTGGGGGCCTGGTTCACCGTCAAGCAGCTGCCCGAGGACGTGCCCCTGACCGTCGACGGCTTCGTCCGCACCGACGCGGTGTTCTCCGGCGGGACGTTCGCCTCGGCGCTGACCGCGATGGGCCGGGGCCCGCAGATGCTGGCCGCCGCCCGGGAACGCCGGCTGCACGAGCCGCGCCTGGTGGGCCGGCGGGTACGCACCCCGGCGGGCTCCCCGCACTTCAGCGGGCCCACCGGCACCTGGGCGCTGCCGCTGCCGACGGTGGACCCGACGATCGTGGGCCGCTCCGCGCGGTCCCTGGAGCGGTACGGCCCCGACTTCCGCTACCGGCACTTCGCCTCGGTCAAGACCCTGCCGATGGCCCTCGGCGCCCCGGTGGCGATCGGCGCGCTGGTGGCCGCCGCGCAGGTGGAGGGCGCCCGGGAGTGGCTGATGGGGCGTTACGAGCCGGGGCAGGGGCCGGACGCGGAACGCCGCGGGCGGAGCTGGTTCACCGTCCGCTTCGTCGGCGAGGGCGGCGGGCGGCGCGTCTTCACCGAGGTGTCGGGCGGCGATCCGGGTTACGGCGAGACGGCGAAGATCCTCGCCGAATCGGCGGTGTGCCTGGCCCTGGACGAGCTGCCGGAGACCTCCGGGCAGGTCACCACGGCGGTGGCCATGGGCGACGCGCTGCTGGAGCGGCTGACGGCGGCGGGGCTGCGGTTCCGGGTGGCGGCGGTGCGGTAGCCGGCGCCCCGGGAGCGGGCCGGGGCGCCTACAGGATCCAGTCGGCCAGCGTGTAGAGCATCGCGCCCAGCCAGACGAGCCCGGCGGCGCTCCCGAGGAGCATGCCGAGGGCCATACGGCGCTGAGCGGGGTCGAAGGGCGCTGTGCGGACAGCTGCGCGAGAGGCGTTCATGCGTTCTAGCCTGCCCAGCTGTACAGATCTATGCCATCCGTACACCTACTCAGTTGCAGGACTGTTCCACGCCCGGGACCGTCACGCGGCGGGCGCGGGCCGCCCGCCCGGGACCGCCCGCGTCAGGCGGTCGCTTCCCGCAGCGTCTGCCGGCACAGGGCGTCCGCCCGGCGGGTGCTCTCCGGCTGGCGGAAGCGGCCGGCGAGGCGGAGCGTGTGGGCGCAGGCGTTGTCGAGGCTGACGCGGTGGCCCACCGAGACGAACACCGGGTTGGTGTTCTCCTGGGTGCGCAGCGCCCGGCCGACCACCTCCTCGCCGTCCAGCAGCGGGGAGAAGTCGCCGCGCCGGGGGCCGGGGGCCTCGTACGTGAAAGTGAACGGGTTCTTGCCGACGCCGATCACCGGCAGGCCGGTGAGCACGCCCAGGTGGCTGGCGAGTCCGAAGCGGCGCGGGTGCGCCAGACCGTAGCCGTCGCAGATGACGAGGCCCGGGTCGACGCTCAGCCCCTCCAGCGCCTCCAGCGCCGTCGGGATCTCCCGGAAGGCCAGCAGCCCGGGGACGTACGGGAAGGTGATCCGGCCGACGGCGGTGGCCTCGTCGACCGTCTCCAGGGTCGCGGCGTCCAGCACCACGGCCGCCGCGACGACGACGTCCTTCACATCGTCGTAGGCCACGTCCACCCCGGTGACCAGCCCGGTTCCGGGCTCCGGTCCCGCCTCGTCCAGGATCACCCGGCCGCGCAGCCGGTCCTGGATCTCCCGGCCCTCGGCTTCGTCGGCGGGGGTCTCGTGGGCGGGGGTGGGGGAGGTCGTCATGTCCCGAAGCTTATGCCGTGACGGGTCGGCGCCCGCTACGCGGTGTGCGGTGGGGCCCACCGGAGCGGGCTGCCGGAATCCCGTAGCCTGACGATCATGTTCGTACTCGAATTGACCTACACGGCTCCGGTCGAACGCGTCGACGCCCTGATGCGGGAGCACATCGCCTGGCTCGACGAGGGTTACGCGGCGGGCGTCTTCATCGCCTCGGGGCGCAAGAACCCCCGGGACGGCGGAGTGATCCTGGCCGTCGGGGAGGACCGGGCGGCGATCGAGAGGATCGCGGCGGCCGATCCGTTCGCGGAGCACGGTGTGTGCGCGTACCGGATCACCGAGTTCATCGCGACCCGGACGGCGCCCGGACTCGCCCCGTACCAGCAGCAGTTGCCGTAGTCGGCGGGCCCGCTCCCTACCGGTGCGGGCGCGGCCGATGAGTTTCCGGGCCGGGGCCGGTCTGCACCCGTATGGAAACGCACACACTCAAGACAGCCGGCGCCGACCTCGTCCACGACGTCCGCGGGCCCCTGCCGACGGCTGACGGCCGCCCGCCGTTGTTCATGATCGGGCAGCCCATGGACGCCACCGGATTCGTCGCGCTCGCCGCACGCTTCCCCGAGCGGACCGTCGTCACCTACGACCCGCGGGGGCTCGGCCGCAGCATCCGCAAGGACGGGCGGACCGACCACACGCCCGAGACCCAGGCCGACGACGTGCACGCCGTCGTCGAGGCGCTCGGGGCCGGGCCGGTCGAGATGTTCGCCAGCAGCGGCGGAGCGGTCACCGCCCTCGCCCTCGTGGCCCGCCACCCGGGCGATGTGACCACCCTCGTCGCGCACGAGCCGCCGCTCATCACCCTCACCCCGGACGGTCCTGCGGCCGTCCGGGCACGGGCCGGGGTCCGGGACGCGTACGAGAAGCGCGGGTGGGGAGCCGGGATGGCCGCGTTCGTCGCCATGACCTCGTGGGAGGGCGAGTTCACCGACGCGTACTTCGCACAGCCCGCGCCCGACCCCGCCGCGTTCGGCATGCCCACCGAGGACGACGGCACGCGCGGCGACCCGCTGCTGTCCGACCTGTCCTGGGCGATCAGCGACTACCGGCCGGACGTCGACGCCCTCGCCGCGGCCGGCACGCGCGTGGTGATCGCCGTGGGCGAGGAGTCCCGGAGCGTGCAGACCGGGCGGACGTCCGCCGCGACCGCCGAACTGCTCGGGCAGCGGGTGACCGTCTTCCCGAGCCATCACGCCGGCTTCGTCGACGGGGAGTTCGGCTATCCGGGCAAGCCGGACGAGTTCGGGCGGCGCTTGCGGGAGGTGCTCGACGCCTCGTGAGGCTCCGGTAGCCCGGCCGGGCACCCGTGAGTTCAGGGATTGCACCCGTCCGGACGCCCCGGGCGGGCGCTCGTCCGTGGTCGGCGGCCAGGATGGAGGGCGTCTACCACGGACGAGGGAGAGCCATGACCGAGAACGGCTCGGACGACATCCCGCGCGGCCGGCCCGCGGAGCGTCGCGATCCGCGCTCCGGCCCGCCCGACCTGCGGCGGGTCGGGGTGAACCCGGACTTCTGGTACCCCGTGGCCCTGTCACGGAACGTGCGCGCCGGAGGCGTGGCCGCGACCGCGTTCGCCGGGGAGCGCATCGTCCTCTTTCGTGGTCGCGGCGGTGCCGTGCACGCGCTGGAGGACCGATGCGCCCACCGGCAGGTGCCCCTGAGCATGGGCGTCGTGGACGGCGAGACACTCCGCTGCTGCTATCACGCCTGGGCCTACCGCGGCGACGGCCGCATCTCGCAGATCCCGTACCTGTCCAAGGGCGACGGCCGCCCGCCGCGCGGCGTGCGCGGCTACCCGGTCCGCGAGGCGTACGGGCTGGTGTTCGTCTTTCCGGGCGACCCGGAGAAGGCGGCGGCCACCGCGCTGCCCGAGGTCCCCGGCTTCGCCTCTCCGGCGTACCGGACCATGACCTTCTCCCGGACCGTGCGCTGCCACTACTCGTTCATGCACGAGAACCTGCTCGACATGAACCACCAGTTCCTCCACCGGGGCGTCGTCGGCAGACTCCAGCCGCGACTGCTGGGATACCGGAGCGGTCCGCTCTCGGTGGAGGCTCGCTACCTGTTCACCCACACCGGGGGCAGACGCAACCGCAGCGCCCGGCTGCTGGCCGCCGAGGGCATCGGCGGCCGGCCCTCCAGCGACGTCATGACCATCCGCACCGAGTACCCCTACCAGACCCTGGACCTGGTCCCGGAGAAGGCCGACCGGCCGGTCCTGCGTCTCTGGGCCGTGTACGTGCCCGAGGACACGGAGCAACGCAGGTGCCACGCCTACGGGCTGCTCATGATCGAGAAGCCCAGGATTCCCGCCGCCCTGCATGTGGCCTGGCCGTTCATCCGGCACTTCACCGAACGGGTCTTCGCCGAGGACCGCATGGCCGTCGAAGCCGAACAACGGGCGTGGGACGAGCAGGGCGAGGACCGCAACCACGAGGTCTTCCCCCTGATCCTGGACGTCCGTGACGTGCTGCGCGCCAACGGCGTCCCGCTCCGCCCCCGCCCCGCCCCCGCCGGCGGCACCCCGGCGTGCGACGGCAGGGTGTGCGAGGACCTGGTGCCCGGGTCCGGTCCGCCCGCCGCGGAACCGGGCGCTCCGGCCGGCCCGGGGGCTCCCGCACCGCCGGGAAGGTGACCTGTGGCCGGGAGGGCGACCCATGGCCCGGGAGGCGCCGGCGACCCGACCGGATGTCGCCCCTGATGCGACAGCCGAACATACGCTGGCCTTTCCACGCCCATGGGAACGGCACAGCGACGGAGGGCTCGACATGAACGACACCGTGACCGGTAGCGCACAGGGACGCGCCGTGCTCGCCTTCGACGGTGACTGCGGCTTCTGCCAGGCCGCTGTCCGGCAGATCCAGCTGCGGGCCCGCCCCCGCACGGCGGCGGTCGCCTGGCAGACCCTTCCGCCGGAGCTGACCGAACCTCACCTGGAGCGTCTGGACCGGGAGGTTCTCCTCTTCGACGGAGACCGGGTGCGCGCCGGCGGGGTCGCCGCCCTGGCCGCTCTTCTCGGATCCTCGCCGGTCCGCGTCCTCCGGGGCGTCGGACGGTTCCTGCGGCTGCCCCCGATCCGCCCGGCGGCGAACCTCGTCTACCGCTGGGTGGCCAGGAACCGGCAGCGGATGCCGGGCGGCACTGCGGCCTGCGCGGTGCCCCGCCGCCACGGCTGAGAGCACCGGCTCCCGCCTCCCGGCCCCCCGTCCGCCCACGCGGCGAAAGCGGCAGGACCTCAAACCGGTCCGGGCGGGGCCGCCGGGAGCCGGTGACGCAGCTCACGCCTCGCGCCGGTGCACGAAACGGGGAGTTCCGTCGTCTACTCCAATGCCGGGAACCGTTCACCCGGCCGCGCGTGAGAGGGAGCAGGTCTTGTCCAGCGTCATCGAGCAGTCCGTGCAGGCCCGCATGGTCGCGTCCGCACCGCGGATGGAGACCCTGCCCGCCACTCTTCAGTACGACCGCCAGTACCCCTTCGCCGTACGCATGGCGTTCCCGGCCCCGGCGACCCTGGAGGGCACCGAGGTGTCCTGGGAGTTCTCCCGCGAACTGCTGACCACCGGGGTGGACTCCCCCGCCGGGCAGGGAGACGTACGCGTGCGTCCGTTCGGGTACGAGCGGACCGTGCTGGAGTTCCACGCCCCCGAGGGCATCGCCATGGTCCATGTGCGCACCGAGGAAGTGCGGCGTTTCCTCCAGCGGGCGCAGGAGCTGGTTCCGGTGGGCGACGAGTACCGGTATCTGGACCTGGACCGGAGTCTGGCCGACCTGCTCGGCGGTCCTCGCTGACCCCGTAAATCCGGTTGCCGGGCCCGCACCCCCGGCCCTACCTTCGTGACGGTTCCTGTTGTCGTCGATCGGAGTGGGACGTTGCTGATCTGAGGTCCTGTGCACATCGTGCAGCGCCCGCCGCGCCTTGCCGCGGCTCGGAGCGCCCGTGTGCGATCTCAGCTTCTTTCAGCCGTCCTCGTCGTCCCCGACGCCCAACGGGAGATCCCTGTGCCTGCCACCGACACCCACGTCAGCTGTACTTCCCTCACCTTCTCCTGGCCCGACGGCACTGAGGTCTTCACCGGTCTCGATCTGGCCGTGGGGCCCGGCCGCACCGGTCTCATCGGCCTCAACGGCTGCGGCAAATCGACCCTGTTGCGCCTGATCGCCGGTGAACTCGCCCCGCGGTCCGGTGTGATCAGGACCCGCGGCGGGCTCGGCCACCTCCCTCAGACCCTGGTCCTGGACACCGCGCTGCGGGTCGACGAGGTGCTCGGCGTCGCGGACCGGCGCGCGGCGCTCGACGCGGTCGAGTCCGGCGACGTCCGGCCCGAGCACTTCGCGGTGATCGGCGACGACTGGGACATCGAGGAACGCGCCCACGCCACCCTGGACGGGCTCGGCCTCGGACACATCGGGCTCGACCGCGCCATCGGGGAGGTGTCCGGCGGCGAGTGCGTCCTGCTGCGGCTGGCCACGCTGCTGCTGGAGCGGCCCGGGGTACTGCTGCTCGACGAGCCGACGAACAGCCTCGACCTGGCGAGCGTACGACGGCTGACCGAGGCGCTGGAGGCGTACGAGGGGGCGTTGATCGTGGCGAGCCACGACGTGCCGTTCCTGGAGTCGATCGGGATCACCCGCTGGCTCCGGCTCGACGGCGGGCTGCGGGACACGACGGCCCGGGCGGTGCGCGAGGGCCGCTGAGACCGGCGGGGCGGTGGAGCCGGGGCACGGAGCCGGGTGGCGCGGGCGGCTACCCTTCCGGGCTCCGGCGGATCGCGTCGGAGAGCGTGCGCAGGCTCCGCAGGAAGGTCTCCCGGTCGAGGTCCGCCAGCCGCCCCAGCCAGACCTCCTCGCCCCGTTGGATCTCGTCCCTCACGACGTCCCGGAGCCGACGGCCCTCGGGGGTCAGGGAGAGCAGTCGGGCCCGGCGGTCCTCCGGGTCGGGCCTGCGGACGAGCAGGTCGCGCGACTCCAGGTCGTCCAGCACGGTGATGATGCGGGTCTTGTCGGCGTTGATGGCGGCCGCCAGTGCGGCCTGGGTGCGCAGGGGCTCCTCACCGAGGGCCGACAGCACCACGTATCCCCACATGCTCAGCCCATGGGCGTCCAGCACGGGTTGCTCGGCGGCCAGCAGCGCCCGGCCGAAGGGGACGACCATCGCGGCGAGGTCGGGGCGGGGCTCGTTCTCTGCGGTGGCGTTCACGGTGCCGAATCTAAGCGTTGACAGGTGATAAGCGCAAGCAGATCATCTGCATATGCCTACGAAAATCCTGAGGTCCTCCTGGACGGCCGGACAGCTGGACGGCCTGCCCGGCCCGGTCCTGGTCAGCATCACCGACTTCGCACCCCGCAGACGCAGGGATCTGCCCGGGATACACCGGGCGGCACGCCGCCTGTCCGCCGGCTGGCAGGAGCTGGAGGGGGCGCACGGCATGTGGCTGTGGGCGGAGCGGACCGGCCGTCGGTGCGGGGCCGTGGCCGTCTGGCGCGATCACCGGGCCCTGCGCGGTTTCGTCGGCTGGCCGCCGCACGTGGAGATCATGGGGGCCTACCGCGGCCGGGGCCGGCTGACCTCGACCACCTGGGACGCCGAGTCCTTCGAACTGGGAGACGTCTGGGCGCGCTCCCGTGCCCGTCTGATGAGCGCGGCCGCGGACGGATGACTTCGGATCGCCCTCCAAAAAGTCCCCCGGAAAAAGGGGACAGAAGCTGTCGGGTATCCCGCCTAGCGTCGCGCTCATGGATCGCTTCCCCCAGCTCCCCGAGCACGACGCGCACGACGCGCACGACGCGCAGCCGTACGCCGCCCCTGGCTCCGCCCACCGCGACATCGTCATCACCGGCGCGCGCGAGAACAATCTGCGCGACGTCTCCCTCCGGATCCCCAAGGGCCGCATCACCGTCTTCACCGGCGTGTCCGGTTCGGGCAAGTCGTCGGTCGTCTTCGACACGATCGCCGTGGAGTCGCAGCGGCAGCTGAACGAGACCTTCACCTCGTTCCTCCGCAACCGGCTGCCGAAGTACGAGCGGCCGCACGTCGAGTCCGTCGAGGACCTGTCGGTGGCCATCGTGATCGACCAGAAGCCGCTGGGCGGCAACGTCCGCTCCACGGTGGGCACGGCGACCGACATCTGGTCGGTGCTCCGGGTGCTGTTCTCCCGGTGCGGGACCCCGAGCGCGGGCGGGGCGACCGCGTACTCGTTCAACGACCCCGGCGGGATGTGCCCGGAGTGCGACGGGGTGGGGCGCACGGTCCAGCTCGACCTCGACCGGGCGATCGACCGGTCGAAGTCGCTGAACGAGGGGGCGCTGCTGCTGCCGGGCCTGACGGTGGGCAGCTGGGAGTGGAATCTGTACGGGGGTTCGGGGCGGTTCGACAACGATCTGCCCCTGTCCGAGTTCGGCGAGGAGGAGCTGCGGACCCTGCTGCACGGTTCGGGTTTCAGCGTCCGCATCGACATGCGGACCGGCTCGGCCGACATGAAGTTCGAGGGGGTCGTGACGCGGTTCGAGCGGCTGTACCTCAAGCGCGACACCGCCTCGCTGTCCGAGAAGCGGCGCGAGGCGGCCGCCCGGTTCACCGTGGAGCGGGTGTGCGGGGCCTGCGGCGGGGCACGGCTGAACGCGGCGGCGCTCGCCACCCGGATCGACGGACTGTCGCCCGCCGACTACGGGCGGATGGAGGTCTCCGAACTCGTCGGCGTCCTGGCCCGGATCGTCGATCCGGTCGGCGGGCCCATCGCCGCCGCGGCCCGGGAACGGCTGGAGCGGCTGGTCGGCATCGGGCTCGGGTATCTGAGCCTGGACCGGGAGACCACGACCCTGTCGGGGGGCGAGGGCCAGCGGCTCAAGATGGTGCGGCACCTGGGCAGTTCGCTGACGGGGCTGACGTTCGTCTTCGACGAGCCCAGCGTCGGCCTGCATCCGCGCGACGTCGGGCGGCTGGGCGATCTGCTGGTGCGGCTGCGCGACAAGGGCAACACAGTGCTGGTCGTCGAGCACGACCCGGACGTGATGGCCGTCGCCGACCATGTCGTCGACATGGGGCCGCGGGCCGGGGCGGACGGCGGTCACATCGTCTTCGAGGGGACCTTCGAGCGGCTGCGCGAGGCCGACACGCTCACCGGCCGGTCGTTGCGTGCCCGCACCCCGCTCAAGGAGTCCGTCCGCTCCCCCACCGGCCGGCTCCCGGTGCACGGGGCCGACCTGCACAACCTCAAGGGCCTGGACGTGTCGTTCCCCGCCGGGGTGCTGACCGCGGTGACGGGGGTGGCGGGATCCGGGAAGTCGACCCTGGTGTCGCGGGTGTTCACGGCGGCGCACCCGGAGGCGGTGGTGATCGACCAGAGCGCGATCACGGCCTCGTCACGCTCCACCCCCGCCTCGTACGTCGGCGCGCTGGACGCCATCCGCAAGGCGTTCGCCCGGGAGAACGGCGTGGACGCGGGACTGTTCAGCTTCAACTCCGCCGGGGCCTGCGCGGGTTGCTCGGGTCGCGGCGAGATCTCGACGGACCTGGCGTTCATGGATCCGATCACCACGACGTGCCCGGAGTGCGAGGGCCGCCGCTTCCATGACGACGTCCTGAAGCACCGGGTCGGCGGCCGGTCGATCGTGGACGTCCTGGACATGACGGCGGCGCGGGCGGCCGGGCTGTTCGAGGATCCGGTGCTGCTGCGGAAGCTGCGCACCCTCGACGCGGTCGGTCTCACCTATCTCACCCTGGGGCAGCCGCTCTCCTCCCTGTCGGGCGGCGAGCGTCAGCGGATCAAGCTCGCCACCCAACTGCACCGCACCTCCAGCGTGTACGTGCTGGACGAGCCGACGACCGGGCTGCACCTGGCGGACACGGGCACGCTGGTGGAGCTGCTGGACCGGCTGGTCGACGCGGGGAACACGGTGATCTGCGTGGAGCACAACCTGGACGTGGTCAAACGGGCGGACTGGGTGATCGACCTCGGTCCGGACGGCGGCAAGGGCGGCGGGCAGCTGGTCTTCGAGGGAACGCCGGCGGATCTGCTCGCGCATCCGACGTCCGTCACGGGACGGTATCTGCGGCGGGACGCGGGGGTGGCCGGGCCTGCGGACACAGCGGTGGAGCGACCTGTTCCGGAGCGGTGAGACGGGCCTCGGAGGGGCCCTCGCCAGGGCCCAGGAAGGGTCCCGAAAGCGCCCCGCGAAGGCTCTCGCACCCACCTTCACCTGGCCATATGACTCCGCGTATCCAGGCGCTCCCGGGGACAGGCTTGGTTTTGGACTTACGGTCGCCTTAACCTACGGTCACGTAACCTACGAAGCCGTAGGTAATTCTCCCGTCCCCAGGAGCTCCCCGTGACGATCACCTCTCCCCACCTCGGCAGTTCGAAGGCGTGGACCGACGCCCAACTGCTGTACGCGCTGGAAGAGGTGGTGGAGAAGGAACTCAACCGCCATCTCAAGGTCGCCAAGGACTGGATGCCCCACGAGTACGTCCCCTTCTCCGACGGCCGGAACTTCCCCGGGATCTTCGAGGACGGCGAGGCGTGGTCGGCCGACCAGTCCAAGGTCACCGACATCGGCAAGATCGCCCTCGTGGTGAACCTCCTCACCGAGGACAACCTCCCCAGCTACCACCACGAGATCGCCTCCCTGTTCGGCCGCGACGGCGCCTGGGGCACCTGGGTGCACCGCTGGACCGCCGAGGAGGGCCGCCACGGCATCGTGATGCGCGACTACCTGCTCACCTCGCGCGCCGTCGACCCGGACAAGCTGGAGCAGTTCCGCATGGCGCACATGGCGGAGGGCTTCGAGTCGGACAACCGGCACTCGATGCTGCACTCCGTCGCGTACGTCGCCTTCCAGGAGCTGGCCACCCGCGTCTCGCACCGCAACACCGGCCACCAGTCCGGCGACCCCGTCTGCGACCGGATGCTGGCCCGCATCGCGACCGACGAGAACCTCCACATGGTCTTCTACCGCAATCTCCTGGGCGCCGCCTTCGAGCTGGCCCCGGACCTGACCATGCAGGCCGTGCGCGACGTCGTCGTCAACTTCCGGATGCCCGGACACGGCATGCCGGGCTTCGAGCGGGCCGCCGCGCAGATGGCGATCGGCGAGATCTACAACATGCGCATCCACCACGACGACGTGATCCAGCCCGTGCTGCGCTTCCTGAAGGTCATGGACATCGACGGGCTCGGCCCGGAGGGCGCGAAGGCACAGGAGGAGCTCGGTCTGTACATGGGCGGGCTGGACAGCGAGGCGTCGAAGTTCGACGAGAAGCTCGCCACCCGCAAGGCCCGGATGGCGGCGCGCGGCCGCGCCTGACCCGTCCCGACCGTCCGGACCCGGCTGATCCGTCAGGAGCCCCGGGTCGGGGGGGCAGGACTGTCGCTCCCCGACCGTGGCTGTCACTCCTCGGCGGTCGCCTCGGCGTACGCCACGTCGCGTACGTCGTCCGAGGTGTGCTGGCGGAGCATCCGCAGCTGGGTGCGCCAGGGCCCGGTCCAGCCGGTGCGCAGGCCGCACGCCACGGTCAGTTCCGCGGCGAGGAGCCCCTCGGCCGGATCGCCCGTCCCCGCCAGCCGTGCGACGACGAGCAGCAGAGTGTCCGGGTCGCCGGTCTCCGCACCCCGGTATCCGACGACCCGCCTGCCGACCGTGGCGGCGGTCCTGGCGGCGAGTGCGGGGCGGCCTGCGTGCAGCGCCGCCAGCGCGACCAGTTCGGTGTGCAGGGTGTCCGGGTCCCCCGCCAGGTCCAGGGAGCGCGCGAGCAGGGCGACGGCGTCCGGCACGAGGTCCCGGTGGGCGGCCAGGGTACGGCCCGCGGTGGCGAGCACCGCCGAGGCGGGCCGGTTGTTCGGACCGGCCCGCAGCGACAGCGTCCGGGCCAGATGGCCGAGCCGCCGGCGGGCGGGCCGGTCGCGCTCCACCCCGGCGTCGTCGGCGGTCTCGCCGGTGGCCAGCAGCGACAGGGCGCGGTTCAGCGCCCCGACCGCCTCCGGCGTGGTCAGGGCAGCGTCCACGAGGGCGTCGGCGGCCGGACGCCACCTCCCCCGCCGGTCCAGGTCGGTGACCGCGTCGACCAGGACAGCCGCCGCGTGCGGGGCCCAGGGCAGCCAGGGGACCAGCGCGGTGTGGGCGAGGGCGGCCAGCGTGTCGTCGTCGGTGCGGCACACGTCCTGGATCAGCCGGGCGTACCGCGGCCGCAGGACGGGGTCCAGCTCCGTCGGGTGCGCCCGCGCCACCGCCACCCGCAGCGCGCGTTCGCCGCCCGCCGCGTCCTCGGTCATCCCCCACACGCGGACGTCGGTGAGCAGCGGCGTACCGGCGGCCACACAGGCGGCCCGCACGTCGAGGTGCTGGCCGGGCTGCCCGTACGCGTCGGCGAGAAGACCGGCCGCCTCGGCGCGGGGCAGCAGGGCGGCGGCCAGGCGCACCATCTCCTTGCGGCTCGTCACCTTGCCGGTGCCGGGGCCCGTGCGGGCGGCGAGCAGAGGGGCCAGCCGGGAGGGCCGGGTGTGCGCGGCGGCGCGGCCCGCCGTGTACACCGCGACGCGCGCCCGGTCGTCGCCCGCGTGGGCGAGCAGTTCGGGCAGCGAATCGGCGGGCCGGTCGGTGTGGGCGAGCGCGGCGAGCGCGGCCTCCGCGAGCACCACGTCCCGGTCGTCGGTCCAGGCGCGTACGGCGTCGGCGCCCCGCCCGGGTATCCCGGCGAGCTGCGCCAGGGCGGCGGTGCGCAGATACAGCGGCAGCCGCTCGTCCGTGATCGTCTGCTCCACCGCGCGCTGTGCGGCCCGCTGCTGACGGGGCGTCCAGCGCTCGGCCCCGGCGACCTCGACGGCCCAGGGCGCTCCGGGCGGGAGGAACCGGCCCCGGGGCGGTGTCCCGTCGAGGTACGCCTCCAGCAGGTCCGTCCGCCGGTGGGTCACGACGCGCCGGACGTCGGGGAGCGCGATGGCCGAGGGGTGCCGGGCGAGCAGCGATTCGACCCGCTCGTCCCGGCCCTCGGGAGACTGGAGCCAGAGGGCGGCGGCGCTGCGGGCGGCCGCGGCGTCCCCGTAGTTCACGGCCTGCCACAGCAGGTCCTGGAGGCCGGGCATGGCGTCGGCGCGACGGCCCACGGCACGGGCCAGGGCGAGGACGAGGCCGTAGTCGGAGCGTTGCGCGCCCGCTTCCAGCCAGGGCCGCAGCGCGTCGAGGACGGTGTGTTCCTGGCCCCGGCGCAAGGTCCGGTCGAGCCGGCCGAAGTCGGCGCTGCCGCTGGTGCCGGTGATCCGGACCAGGGTGCGCAGCGCCCAGTTGAGCAGGTCGCGCTGTCCGGTCACCGCGTGTTCGCGCAGCGCACCGACGGCCAGGGAGCCGAGGGCGGAGCGGGTGGCCGGGGAGGAGTCACGGGCCTCCACGGCGTCGGCGGCGATGCGGTCGAGCAGCGGTTCCACGGCGTCGGTGAGGAGGGCGGGCCGCACCCCGGCCAGGGCGGTGAGTGCGGCGGAGCGGACGGGGTCCTGTTCGTTGCGCAGCCGCAGCAGGTCCTCCAGCACGGCGGCGACGGGGGCCGGGTCGCCGGAGCGGCCCGCGCTGCCGACGAGCAGCGCCCAGGCCCTGGCGCGGTCGTCGGCGGCGGGCCGGCGGGTGGCGGCCAGGAGCTGTTCGCGTCCCTCGTCGAAGGGGAGGTGCGACACGGCGTCGAGGACGGCTGCGTCGTCACCGCGGACACGGGCCCGGTCCGCCGCACGCCGGGCCACGGCCGCGACCCGGTTGCGGGGCAGTGCGTCCAGGAGCCCGGTGTCGACGGAGACGGTCGATGCCTCCCCGCCCCTGTTCCCGGTGACCGCCTCGTGGAACGCGGCACGACGGCCGGGCGGCAGGGCGCGGAGGATCCGCCCCGGGCCCGTCGGGTCCGGGACGCTGCGGCCCAGTTCGACGAGCAGGGTGTCGGGCAGGGCGCGGACGAGGCGGCGCAGCTGGGTCCCGCTGAGTGCGTGGAGCAGCCGCGCGCAGCCGTCCGGCCCGATGGCGAGGCGGGCGAGCCCGACCGGGTCGGCGGCGACGAGGTGCCCGAGCGAGCCGTGCAGCACGGCCGGGAGCCGGGTGGGGCCGAACCGTTCGAGGAGGTCGAGCACCCGGTGCGGAAGGGCCCGGGTCGCGGCGGCGAGGCCCCGGGGGTGTCCGTACCCGTGCCACCAGGCGTCCCGGGCCGCCGCGGGGAGGCCGGACAGCTCCTCCTCGGCGGAGTCCAGGACCGGTCCGGGGTGGTGGTGGCCGAGCGAGGACCAGCAGGCTGTCGAGCGTCGCAGTTCGGGCAGCAGCTCCCTTACCGTCGTGGCCGAGCATCCGGGCAGCAGGCGGGCCGCCTCGATGTCGCCGCGGGTGGCGCGCCCGTCGAGCACCAGGCGGTCGGCGAGCGCGGTGCGGCGGTCGGCGACGATCGCCCGCGCGAGCTGGCGGCGCACGGCCGCGGACGCGTCGGCGAAGGCGCTCTCGTACGCCGTGTCGGGCACCCGGAGTGTCCGCGCCGCGCGCAGGGCGTGCCCGCGCACGACGGCGTCCTCGTCGGCGAGACGCGCTCCGATCCACTCGGCGTCCCGGCCGACCGCGGCGGCGATGACCGCGATCCGGCGCTCGTACGGATCGCCGTCCTCCAGTTCGTCCAGGACGGCGCGCAGCGACCCCTGGGCGGCCAGCCGACGCGCTCTGACCGCCAGTTCCCTCATGCGCCCGGTATGGGGCAGCGGTTCGAGGGCGTCGAGCAGGGCGGCGGCGAGGACGAGGGGCGGTGCGTCGGTCATGGCCCGATTGTGCCGGTCCCGCCCCGAACACCCCAGAGGTTTACGGTGCGTGAGTGCGGCCGGGCCTCTCGTTCACGTCAGCCCGGACCTCGTTCGTGAGCCCGGCGTGATCCGCACGGGCGCCCCGGGGGGCCGGAGGCCGACGTCCGACCCGGCGTTCAGGCCCGGTCGCGGCCTTCTCTGCGCAGCCGCTCGCGCTCCTTCTCCGACAGCCCGCCCCAGACGCCGAACCGCTCGTCGTTGGTGAGTGCGTACTCCAGGCAGGCCAGTCGGCCTTCGCAGGCGTTGCACAGCTGCTTGGCCTCGCGGGTCGAACTGCCCGGTGCCGGGAAGAAGAACTCGGGCCCGGCCTGAGCGCACAACGCGGTCTCCTGCCAGGCGAGCGCGTCGTCGGTCACGGTGTTGATCAGCATGGTGGACACGGTGCACCCCGGCGATAAACGACTGATCAACGATTCATCAATCCGCTGCGGGGGCGGCCGTGGAGTGGTCGCCGGAACCACCGGGGCGCGGGCGGGCTCCGCCCGTGGTTACTGCCTCGGCT
The DNA here is from genome assembly GCF_041435495.1 of Streptomyces sp. NBC_01116. Taxonomy (NCBI): domain Bacteria; kingdom Bacillati; phylum Actinomycetota; class Actinomycetes; order Kitasatosporales; family Streptomycetaceae; genus Streptomyces; species Streptomyces sp. NBC_01116. Next base: position 7,608,363 of record NZ_CP108644.1, on the reverse strand, counting down.
CGGGCCTCATGACCGCGAAGGTCGCGCCGTACGGATCGGCGATGTTGGCCATCGTGCCGACGCCGGGCACGTCCATGGCGGCCAGGGTCTCCGTGCCGCCGAGCCGCTTCGCCGCGGCCACCGTGGCGTCCACGTCGGCCACGGCGAAATACGGCAGCCAGTGCGGACCGCGGGCGGCCTCGGACGGGACGTCGCCCATCCGGACCAGGCCGCCGAACGACGCGTCCGGGCCGGCGCCGGCCGGGTGGACGGTCGTGTAGGTGTAGTCGGTGCCCTCCACCGTCAGCTGGTCGGTCCCCCACCCGAAGACGGTTCCGAAGAACGCCGCCGCCGCCGGGACGTCGGAGGTGTACAGCTCGGCCCAGAGGAACGAGCCGGGCTCCTGGACCACGCCGAAGCCGGGGTGCTCCTTCGGCTGCCAGGCGCCGAAGTACGCTCCGGCCGAGTCCGTGAAGCCGCCCATGCTGCCGAAGTCCAGGACGTCCATCGGCTCGAACGCGGCGGCGCCGCCCGCCCGCTCCACCGCCGCGGCGGTGGCGGCGATGTCGGGCGACTGGAAGGAGACCGACCAGGCGCTCGGCGCTTCCTCCTCCGGCACCGTCATCACACCGCCGACGTTGCGGCCGCCCAGGGTGAGCATTCCGTAGCCGCCGACCTCGGGGCCGCCGGGGACCAGGCCCCACCCGAACAGCTCCCGGTAGAAGGCGGCGGCCGCGTCGAGGTCGGGGGTGCCGAGATCGACCCAGTTGGGCGCTCCGTCGAGGAAGGTGGGGCTGATCATGACGTGCTCCTCAGTGGATCCGGGTGGTCCTGCTCGTCCTGTGCTGCCGGGTGGTTCCTCTCGTTCCGAGTCTGGCACCGGGCACCGACGACCGCAGTCCGCGCGGGGCCGACCGGGGTGCGATCCACCGGCGGCGCCGAGTGGCCCCGGCTCCGGGCGGTCCGGTGGGAGCCTGGGCCGGTGGTGACCGCCGCTGTCATACGGCTCAGCGTAGACAGCACCGGGGGGCCGGGGCGAAGCGTTGGACCGGCGCGTCGTCCGGCAGCCGGGCGCTGCGTCCGGCTGCGTCGTCCCGGCCGTCGGGCGTGGTCCTTCAGCGCTGTACGTCGAGGGACGGGAGCACGGTCTCGGCGACGCGGTAGGCCTCCTCCAGCAGGGGGTTGCCCGACAGGATGAAGGTGTCGACGCCCAAGTCCTGGAATTCCCGCAGGCGTTCGACGACCTGGGCGGTGGAGCCCACGACCGCCGTGCCGGGACCGGGGCGGAAGAGGCTCATGCCCGGCCACATGTTGGGGTGGACCTCCAGCTCCCGTGCGCGGGCGGGCACCCTGCCGCCGTGCTGGCGGAACTGCCGCTGCCAGCCGACGCCGTCCTCGCCCGCCCGGTCTCCGAGCTGCCGGGCGTACGTGGCCTCGCTGGTGACGTCCAGCAGCCGGTCGGCCGCCGCCCAGGCCGCGTCCTCGGTGTCGCGGACGATGAGGTGCAGCCGCAGTCCGACGCGCAGGGTGCGCCCGTGGGCGGCGGCCCGTGCCCTGACCCGCTCCAGCTTCTCCTTCAGCAGGTGCGGCGGCTCGCCCCAGGTGAGGAAGACGTCGACGTGTTCGGCGGCCATCTCGATGCCGGGGTCGGAGGAGCCGCCGAACCAGAGCGGGATGTGCGGGTCCTGGACGGGCTTCAGCTCGCGGAAGGACGCGCCCGCGTCCCTCAGGTCGTAGAAGCGGCCCCGGTGGTCGAACACCTCGCCGGCGGTGAGCCGTTTCACGATCGACCAGTACTCGGCGCTCAGCTCGTACCGTTCGTCGTGCTCGACGTGGAGCCCGTACTCCTGGAGGGACTTGGTGGACCCGTTGACGACGTTGAAGCGGAGCCGCCCGCCGAAGAGGGTGTCGAAGCTGAGGGCCATCTTGGCGAGCAGGGTCGGGGAGACCAGGCCGGGGTGGACGGCGAGCAGCGGCTTGAACCGGGTGCTGGTGGACGCGGCCAGCGCGCTGCCGAGCGGCCATACGTCGTAGAGGTCGGTGGCGAGCAACGCACCGCTGTAGCCGAGCTGTTCGACGGTTCCGGCGAGCCTGCTGAGATAGCCGAGGTCGACGGGGCGCCGGCCGGCCGGCTCCCAGGGGTAGGCGCCTTCGCGCGGGATGATGTACCAGAGGACTTCGGTGGCCATGTCCTCAGCCCGCCTTCGCGGGGCTGCCGGCCGTGCGGGCGACGGCGTCCGCCACGGTGACCGGGCGCTCGATGAAGCCGGTGCGGTGGAAGATGTCGGCGGCCTCCTGCTGTTCGGCGAGGAAGGCGTCGCCGACCTCCTCGATCCGCCACGGCAGTGCGGTCAGGGCGCTCTCCCAGTCGTCGACCCTGCCGCCGAGGTCGGCGGAGGCGATCCGCGCGGCGTCGCGGGGGTGGGCGGCGGCCCAGTCGTCGGCCCGCCGGAGCGCGCGGGTGAGGGCCTCGATGATCTCGGGCCGCTGTTCGGCGAGGTCGCGCCGGGTGAAGAACACCGAGCGGTCGGTGATGACGTCGCCGGTACGGATCAGGGTGCGCAGCCCGCCGGTGCGGCGGGCTGCGGCGAGCTGCGGTCCCTGCGCGACCCAGGCGGCGACGGCTCCGGTGCGCAGGAGCTGTTCGCTGTCCTCGGTGGAGCGTTCGGCGGTGATGTCGTCGGCGTAGGAGAGTCCGGCGTCGTCGAGCGCCTTGGCGATCAGGTGCGTCTGCCAGGAGCCGATCGCCAGGTGGACCCTCGCGCCCTTGAGGTCGGCGGCCGTCCGCAGGGGGCTGTCCTCGGGGACCAGCAGGGCGCCGTGCTCGGGGCGGGGGGCGGAGACGGCGGTGTAGACGAGGTCGTGACCCTCGGCCTGGGCGGTGACGGGCGGGGTGGAGCCGGTTCCGCCGAAGTCGATGACGCCCCGGCTGAGCAGCTCCCCGGTGCGGACGCCGTTGCTGTACGGGTGGAAGGCGACGCTCTCCCCGAGGGGCTCCAGCTCCTGCTGGGCGAAGCCGTGCCGGGTCAGGTGGTAGAGGTGGTAGAGGGACGGGTTGCTGGCGTGGACACCGATGGTGACGGTCATTCAGATCACTCCGACGGAGAGCGGGGCGGGTGTGGTGGCGGGCCCGGTGGTGGGCCCGGTGGCGGCTCCCGGCGCGGCGGGGACGCCGAGGTCGTCCAGGAGGCGGCGGCGCAGTGCGGCGAAGGCCGGGTCCCCGGGGTCGCGGGGGCGGTCGACGGCGACGCGCTCGTCGGTGACGAGCCGTCCGTCGCGCAGGACGGCCACCCGGTCGGCGAGCCGTACGGCCTCGTCGACGTCATGGGTGACCAGGAGCACGGCGGGGCGGTGCCTGCGGCACAGTTCGTCGACCAGGTCGTGCATCTTCAGCCGGGTCAGCGCGTCCAGCGAGGCGAACGGCTCGTCCAGCAGCAGTAGTTCGGGCTCCCGCACCAGGGCGCGGGCGAGGGCGACCCGCTGGGCCTCGCCGCCGGAGAGGGTGGCGGGCCAGGCCTCGGCGTGCCCTTGCAGGCCCACTTCCGCGAGCGCCCGGAGCCCGTCCGGCGTCCGGGACCCGGGCAGGGCGACAGTCACGTTGGCAAGGACCTTCTTGGACGGTACGAGGCGGGGTTCCTGGAAGACGATCGTGCGGCTCTCGGGCACCAGCACCTCTCCCCCGTCGGCCCCGTCCAGCGCCCCGAGGATGCGCAGGAGCGTCGTCTTGCCGCTGCCGCTGGCGCCGAGGAGTGCGACGAACTCCCCACGAGCGATGTCGAGTTCGAGCCCGTCGAGCACGGCGCGGCGGCCGAAGACCCGGCGCAGCCCCCGTACCCGTACGGCGGTGGCCTGTTTCCTGTCGCCGGTCATCGGCGGGCTCCTTGCGGGGTGCGCCACGGCATCAGCGCGCGTTCCAGGAGCCGGACGAGGATGTCGGCGGTGAGGCCGAGGAGTCCGTACACGAGGATGCAGACGGCGAGGATGTCGGTGCGGGCGTAGCTCTGGGCCTGGGACATCAGGTAGCCGATGCCCGCGGTGGCGTTGATCTCCTCGGCGGCGATGAGGGCGATGACGCTGAGCGTCATGGAGAGCCGCAGCCCGGCGAGGAGCGAGGGCAGCGCGCCGGGCAGGACGACTTCGCGGACGATGCCGAGCCGGCTCATCCCGAACGAGCGCATCGCCTCGATCAGCTTCGGGTCGGTGGTGCGGACGCCGCTGGAGGTGGAGACGTACATGGGGAAGGTGGTGGCGACGGCGATGAGGAGGATCTTCGCGGTCTCGTTGATGCCGAACCAGACCATGAACAGCGGGACGAGGGAGAGGAAGGGGATGGTGCGCAGGGTCTGGAGGGAGGAGTCGAGGAGTTCGTCGCCGAGCCGGGTGAATCCGGTGACGATGCCGAGTGCGAGGCCGGCGGCGAGGCCGATGATCAGACCGAGGCCGGAGCGGGTCAGCGAGGTGGTGAGGGCGTCGGGCAGTTGCCCGTTGCCCCACAGCTCCCCCACCGCGCGGAACACCTCCGCCGGTGAGGCCAGGACGTCGGCGGTCAGCAGCCCGGTCGCGGAGGCCGCCCACCACAGGGCGAGCAGGACCACCGGGCCGAGCGCCCGGACCGTGACGGCGTAGGGACGGCTCCGGGGTCTGCGCAGTTGCGGGCGCGGGGCGACGAGGCCGGGGGGCGGAGCGCCGGTGGTGCCGGCGGCGTCCTCGCGGGGCGGGCTGCCCGTGCCGGCTGCCGGGGTCACGCTCATGTCAGCTTCTCCACGTCGAGGAGGTGGGCCGCCACGTCGACCTTCTCCTTGGTGACCTTCTGTTCGGCGTAGAAGGCGGCGACCGCTTCGAATCGGGCGATGTCCTCGGGGCCGATCGGGTCGATCGTGCCGCCCTGTGCGGTGAACTCGATCTGGACCTCCTTCGCCCTGCCGGTGACGGCGGTCGGACCTACGTCCGTGAAGACGTTGAGGTAGGCGGCGGGGTCCTTCTTCTCCTTGGCGCTGGCTTCGTGGAGGTAGTCGTAGAGGGCCCGGACGATCTCGGGATGCTGCTCGGCGAAGCCCGTACGCACGGCGTTGAGGCTGTAGTTGTCGGAGCCGATGGCCGCGCCGTCGGCGACGAAGTGCGCCTTGCCGCCGCCGATCTCGGCGACCGCGTAGGTGGCCCAGACGGCCCAGGCGTCGACCTGTCCGGCGTTGAGGACGGCGGCGGTCTGGTCGGGCCGGAGGTAGACCCGCTCCACCTTCTCCGCCGGGATCTTCGCCTTGGCCAGCGCCTTGAGCAGCAGGTACTCGCCGGTGCCGCCCTGGTTGACGGCGACCTTCTTCCCCACCAGGTCGGAGACGGATGCGATGCCGGAGCCGTCGCGGACGAGGATGCCCTCGCCCGCGGCGTCCGGGTCGACCGCGGTGAAGAACCGGAAGCCGGGGCGCTGCGCGAGGGAGGTGATGCCGGAGGTGATGGAACCGGTGGCGATGTCCAGCTGGTCGGCGTTCATCGCCTGGGCCGCCGGGGCGAAGGGCCCGGCGCTGCCGGTCCATTTCACCTTCGCGCCGACCTTGCCCAGCGCCTTGTCCAGGCTGCCGTCCTTCTTGCCGAGGGCGAGGACGCCGGAGTTGCCGGGGTCCGGGATGCGCACCTCGACGGTCCTGCCGGAACCGTCGGCGCCGGCGCTGTCCGCCTCGGAGGTGCCGCAGGCCGTCAGTGCGAGGAGTGCGGTGGCCGTGAGCAGGGCGGCCGGAGCGGTGGTACGGAGTGGTCGGGTGACCGTCATGGCGGTGGTCCTCGGGGTCAGGGAGTGACGGGTGGCGGGAGTACGGGCGTGCCGTTCAGCGCGGCGGCGCGGCGGAGCGGTGCGGGGTCGGCCCAGGAGTCGATGTCCACGGCCTCGGGGAGGAAGCCGTGGGCGCGCAGGGCCTTCTCCTGTGCGGCGAGCAGGGCGAGGCGGCGCGGCGAGAGGTCGGGGTGGAGGGTGCGGTGGGTGCCGGGGAGGTAGGCGCCCGCGACCCCTTCGGCCCCGGCCCCGGTCTCGGCGCCGAGGATCCGGTCGACCTCGTCCGGCCGGTCGGCGGCCCAGTCGGCGGCCCTGAGCAGGACGGCCAGGAAGCGGTCGACGAGGCCGGGGTGTTCGTCCAGGAGGTCCTGGTGGACGGTGATGGGCCTGGGTGTGCCGTTGTTGATCCGGAAGGCGGGGTCGGGCAGGTCGTCGAGGTCGACGGCCACCTCCGCGCCGGCCCGGCGGGCCGCTTCGACGGCGAGGGCTCCCTTGACGTACACCGCGTCGACGTCTCCCCGGCGCAGTGCGGCCAGTTCGGCCGACCACTGCTCCCGGGAGCCGTCGGCCGGCACGTCGACCGGGACGGCGTCCGCGAGGCCGAGGCCCGCGGAGGCGAGTGCCCCCTCGAAGCCTCTCAGGGCCATGGCCCGCCAGAAGTCGATGGCGATGGGGTGGACCGGGAGGGCGATCCGCGCTCCGCGCAGCGCGGCGGCTCCGCGCAGGCCGGAACCGGGGGCGACCAGGATGCTCTGGCGCTCCTCGATCCAGGTGAGGCCGACGAGCCGGGTCCGCTCGCCGCGTGAACGCGCCCAGAGGGCGGGGACGTTGCCGCCCTCGCGGAAGAGGCCGGGCAGGGCGTGGGTGTAGTGCGCGGCCGGGTCGGCGTCGGGTTCGGCGTCCTGGAGGGAGCGGACCGCGATGCCGTCCCGGGCGAACTCGTCGGTGAGCCACCGCCGGTCGGCGGCGATGCCGGTGGCCGTGGGCACGGGACAACGGGTGAACCAGAGGGTGCGGGGCAGGACGGCGGCATGCGTCATGGAGGTGTCTTCCCGGGAGGTTCGGCTGAGCGGGCGGTCGGGCGGAGGCCGGTGAACGGCGAGGGGTGAGGCGTGAGGCGTGAGGGATGAAGGGGGAGATGCGGTGCGCTGCTGCCGCGTACGCCCCGTTCGGCCCCGGTGACTCCGCTCACTCCGGTACGCCCGTGGAAGCGGGACGCGGAGGGCGGGACACGGGGTGGTGCGCGGCGAGGGGACGGTACGCACGGACACAGGGGGCGGAGCGTGCCGCGGATCGGCCGGGGTTACCGGAACGTGGAACGGGACCGGGACCGGGACCGGAACGTCGGTCCGAACCGGACCCGGGGTGTCGGACGGGGCCGGGCCGGAGGCCGGGGGCGCTGCGTGCGGTGTGCGGTGACGGTCAGCGACAGGCGGCGCTGGAGACGCGGGCCAGGTCTATGTGGCGGCGCGCGGTGAGAGCGAGCGGCACCGGGACGCCGGGGGCGGAGGCTGACGGCACGACGGTGCGTCCGAACATGGTCCACGGCTCCTTTCCGCTCGTCGGTGGGGATGGCCGAAGCCTGCCACGGATCCGGACGGGCCGACAACTCGCTTCCCATGATATGGGATTCCATGTGAACAGCGTGTTTCCCATGAGGGATGAGGCTCATCACCGCTCCCGTAATGTGGCAACGATGGAGCGCCCCTCACGTCACGTCACGAGCGGAGAGTGAACCGATATGACCGAGACCGCGGCAGCACGCGCCCCGGGCGGCGCCCAGGCGGTCCGGAGGGCCCTCGACGTCCTGCACTGTTTCCACGACAACGGCCCCGACCTCAGCGCGTCCGACCTGGCCCGCCGCCTCGGGCTGCCGGTGTCCACCGCCCACCGGCTCGCCCGGACCCTGCTCGCCGCCGGCTTCCTGGAGCAGGACCCGCGCACGTCGCGCTACCGCCTCGGCCCCGCCGTGACCGAGCTGGGCCGGCTGTCGTACCACCAGCGCGGGCTGCATCTGGCCGCGCCGGAGCTGGCCGACCTGGCGGAGCGGACCGGCGCGACGGCGGACCTCGCGCTGCGCGGCGGTCCGCACGCGGTGATCGTGGCCGGCGGCTCCGTCACCCCGAAGGTGGGGCTGCGCAGGCCGCTGCACTCCACGGCGCTGGGCAAGGTGCTGCTGGCCTGGGCCCGACCGGGCGAGGGCGGCCCCGGCTCGCTGCCGCCCCTGCCCGCCTTCACCGAGCGCACCATCGTCGATCCCGTGGCTCTGGAGCGGGAGTTGGCGCGCGTGCGGGCCGACGCGTACGCCCTGAACGACGGTGAGTCGGCGCTCGGGGTGCGGACCCTGGCGGTGCCGGTGCTCGACGGTGCGGGGCACGCCCGCTTCGCCCTCGCCGTACGGGCCACACCGGAGGTGATCACCCCCGAGCGCACCGAGTGGCTGCTGGCCGAGGCCCGCTCCTGCGCCCGCGCCCTGGAGGTGCTGCTGCTCTCCCCCGCCGAACGCCGCCCGCCCGCCGGACCGTAGCGCCGCCTGCCGCCCGCCGCCCGACGTTCCGCGCGGCCGTCACGGCGGGGCTCGGCGGAGCGGGACCGGAGCCTGTCGGCGGGGCGTGGCACGATGGCGGGAAAGCCTGGCGGAGCGGGTCCCGGGGCGATGAGACACCGGTCCCGGAGCGGTGAGGCACCCTCCGGGAGCAGAAGGACGCACATGAAGCAGAGCGGGGCGGCGGGCGGCACGGCCCTCGGGGCATTCGCCCACGGGGCCACCGCGAGCCCGGTGCCGACGGGCGGCGCGGTCCGGGAGCTGCTCGCGCGGGCGGAGCGGCTCCTGGAGAGCGCCCGCGCCGTGCCGGCGGACCGGAAGAACGCCGTGGACGCCGTGCGTGCCGTGCTCGATCCGCTGCTCGACTCCCTGGTGGACCGGGAGCTGGCCGCCATCCCCGTCTCCCGGCTCAAGGACGTCACCGAGGGGCGGCTGCGTCTCGGGGCGCTGGAACAGGCCGGGTTCGGCACGGTCGGGCAGGTCCACGGCACGAACCGCTACCAGCTCCGGCAGCTCCCCGGCGTCGGCGCGCACACCGCCGACCAGGCGCTGGCCGCCGCCGCGCAGATCGCCCACGCCGTGCGGGACACCGTCTCGGTGCGGATCGACGTGGACGCCCCGGACGACGCCACCACCGCGCTGGTCGTCGCCCTGCACCGGCTGGCCGAGGCGGGGGTGGACGCGCGGCGGGCGGTGGACGCGGCCCGCAGGCTCGCCGAGCGGCTCGGCCCCCCGGTGGCGGCGGCCGCACCGGCCGGGAGCCGGCTGCGCATGCTGTTCACGGGCCGGGAGGCGCGGGCGCGGGCCCGCGAGGCCGTCGGCTCGGTGCACGCGGCCGTGGCGGACGCCGTGGAGCGGGAGCTGCCGGTGCTCTTCGCGCAGGCGTCGGCCGACCTGCTGCGGTCACCGGCGTCGCCCGCCGCGGCCTGGGTGGACTTCGAGCTGCGGTCCGCCGAGTACTACAGCCTGCTCGCCGAGCTGTCCGGCACGGGCCCGGACCGGGACGCCGCCGAGGGGTTCCTGCCCGCCGGGATCGCGGACCGGGTACGCGCGCTCCGTCTGGACGACACGCACCTGCGGGTGTCCCTGCGCGGCTACCAGGCGTTCGGGGCGCGCTTCGCGCTGGCGCAGAAGCGGGTCGTCATCGGGGACGAGATGGGGCTCGGCAAGACCGTGCAGGCCATCGCGGCGCTCGCCCATCTCGCCGCCCACGGCGAGAGCCACTTCCTCGTGGTCTGCCCGGCGAGCGTGCTGATCAACTGGACCCGGGAGATCCGGGCGCGTTCCACCCTGCGCGCCGTGCCGGTGCACGGTGCGGAGCGGAGCGAGGCGTTCGCGGACTGGCGGGAGAACGGCGGGGTGGCGGTGACCACGTTCGACGCGCTGCACCTGCTCCCCGGGGCGGCGGCCCCGGTGCGGCCCGGGATGCTCGTCGTGGACGAGGCCCACTTCGTGAAGAACCCCGCGGCCCGCCGGTCGCGGGCGGTAGCCGGCTGGGCGGAGCACGTGGAGCGGGTGCTGTTCCTGACGGGCACCCCGATGGAGAACCGGGTCGAGGAGTTCCGCAGCCTGGTGCGCCAACTGCGCCCCGAACTCGCGCCGTCGGTCAGCGGCACGCACGGCGCCGCCGGTTCGCGGGCCTTCCGCCGGGCCGTGGCGCCCGCCTATCTGCGTCGCAACCAGGTCGACGTGCTGGCCGAACTCCCGGCGCTGGTGCAGGTGGACGAGTGGGAGGAGTTCGGCTGCGAGGACCGGGCCGCCTACCGGGAGGCGGTCGCCTCCGGGCGGTTCATGCGGATGCGCCGCGCCGCCTACGCCGCGCCCGGGTCCTCCGCCAAGCTGGGGCGGTTGCGCGAACTGGTCGACGAGGCGCGGGAGACCGGCCTGAAGGTGGTCGTCTTCTCCTACTTCCGCGAGGTCCTCGCGACGGTCGGCGAAGCCCTGGGCCCGGACGCCTTCGGGCCGCTCTCCGGGAGCGTCCCGCCGGCCCGGCGGCAGGAGCTGGTCGACGCCTTCTCCGCCGTGGACGGGCACGCGGTGCTGCTCAGCCAGATCCAGGCCGGGGGCACCGGCCTGAACATGCAGGCCGCCTCCGTGGTCATCCTGTGCGAGCCGCAGATCAAACCCACCCTGGAGCACCAGGCGGTCGCCCGCGCGCACCGGATGGGCCAGGTGCGTCCGGTCCAGGTGCACCGGCTGCTGGCCACGGACAGCGTCGACCAGCGCCTGGTGGAGCTGCTGGCCCGCAAGGACCGGCTCTTCGACGCGTACGCCCGGCGCAGCGACCTCGCGGAGACCACCCCGGACGCGGTGGACGTCTCCGACGCCGAACTGGCCCGGCGCATCGTCGAGGAGGAGCAGCGGCGACTCGCGGACGACGCCCGCCGCCCGTGACCGCGCCCGCCCGCCGCCCGTGACCGGGCCCGCCCCCTCCGCGGGCCCCGTGACGGACGGAGGAACGGACGGGGTCAGTGCTGGTGCTCCCCGGCGCTCTTCGCAGCGTCCTTGTCGGCACCCCTGCCGGCGTCCTTGCCGGCGCCCTTGCCGGCGTCCTTCGTCCCGGCCTTCTTCTCCGCGCCGCCCGCCACGTGGTGGGGTTCGTAGCCCGGAATGGTGCCGTCCGCCTTCTTGACCAGCAGGAGCCCGGCCATCCCCATGTCGGAGTGGCTCTGGACGTGACAGTGGTACATCCACGCGCCCGCGCCCACGCGTTCGCCCGCGATGATCTGGAGGCCGAAGGAGTCCGCGGGGCCGCAGATCTTGTTGTCGACGACCCGGCTCGGGTCGTCGGGGCCGGTGAGGATGCCGGTCCGGTTGTCCGCCCAGCGGTGACCGTGGATATGGAAGGTGTGGTAGTACTCACCGTGCGTGATCATCACGAATTCGAGCCGGTCACCCACCGTGGCCTCGAAGTTGACGCTGTTGTGGGCCGTCTTGTTGTTGATCATCATGTCGTTGAAGACGACCGTGCAGGTCTGGTCGGGCAGGATGTCGCCCTTGCGGCGCACGACGACCGGCCCGTACAGCCCCTTGCGGATGCCGCCGGTGCCGTGGTCCGTGCCGACGACGTGGTCGTGGTAGTGCCAGTAGCCGGCGCTGCCCGGCTCGTAGGTGCCGTCCTTGCGGCGGCCCGGGGCGTGGGTGCGCCAGGTGTACGTACGGGTGCCGCCGGGCTCGACGTGGCTCTTGTTCATCCGGGTGCCGTCGTTGGCGATGTCGTAGTCGACGCCGTGGACGTGGAGGCTGGCGTCGACGTCGGTGAGGTTCTCGAACTCGATGTGGACCGTGTCGCCCTCGTTCAGCTCGATGAGGGGGCCGGGGATCGAGGCCTTGCCCTTCTCGAAGCCGTAGCCCAGCTCGCCGTTCGGCAGCTTCTCGGCGTACATCTTCAGGCGGCGCACCACACCGCCCGCCGGGGCCGTACGCGGCGGATTCTCGGCCGAGCTGGCCTCCACCGCCCCGAGCGACAACGATGTCACCCCGGTCGCGGCCGCGGCTGCGCCACCGACCAGCATCCGCCGGCTGAAGGTCCTTCGGTCCATGTCGAACTCCCCACTGCGATACAGAGGACTGGCGATGCCGCCGAAACGGAACGGCGCTCACGGGATCCCGGAACGGGCCACACCGTAGCCGGGGCATCCTCGTTTATCCACACCCAGGACAAAGTTCACACGATTGCTGCCATAGCTATTGGCGGACCGCGAAAAGAGGTCTAGCTTCGTGCGCTGTCGCAGTGAATCAAGAGGTACTGACGAAGAGTGAGCAAGCCACAGTCACCGAGAGGTGCAGTGACCAGAGAGGGGTGGGTGACCACATGCAGCGCGCATCACATCACCGGTCCAGATCACGACGCGGCCTCGCGGCGGCCGTGGCGGCCGGCGCACTGACCGCGTCCATGCTGGGCAGCGGCGGCCCGGCCAGCGCGGACACGTCGCCGGACCGGGCCCTGGTGGAGAAGATGGCGACAACGTTGTCCCTGCCGTCTCCGCCGGGCGCCGCGAAGCAGGTGAAGGTACTGGTCTTCCACGCGTCGGCCGCCGACGAGGCGCCGTACACGGACGCCGGGATCGCGGCGATCGAGAAGATCGGGCTGAGCGGCCCGGAGGCCGGCCGGTTCACCACCGTGGCCACGGCCGACCCGAAGGTCTTCACCAACGGCAAGCGGCTCGGCTCCTTCCACGCCGTCGTCTTCCTGACCGGCGGGGGCGACGTCCTCGACCCGGAGCAGGAAGCGGGCCTGGAGGCCTACATGGAGGCGGGCGGCGGTTTCCTCGGCATCCATGACGCGGCGCGGACCGAACCGTACTCGGACTGGTTCACCGGACTGGTCGGAGCGCGTCCCGCGGCGAACAGCCCGGCGTCCGCGCAGCGGGCGACCGTGGAGATCGGCGACCGGGTCCACCCGGCCACCAAGAACCTGCCGCTGGAGTGGAAGCGCCCCGACAAGTGGCTGAACTGGACGAAGAACCCGTCCGGCGAGGTGCACACCGTGGCGCGGGTGCGGGAGTTGACGTACAAGCCGGGCGCGAGCGCCAACGGCTGGGACCACCCGGTCTCCTGGTGTCGCGACTACGACGGCGGCCGGTCCTTCTACACAGCGATGGGCGGCACGGCGGACAGCTTCGCGGAGACCGACTTCCGCGACCATCTGCGCGGCGCGCTCGCCTGGACGAACCGGACCTCGCAGGCGGACTGCAAGGCGACGATCACCTCCAACTACACCGCCGAGCGCCTGACCCAGCCCAACCAGCCGGGCCAGAACGACCAGATCGGCGAGCCGCACGGTCTGGTGACGGCGCCGGACGGCCGCGTGTTCTACATCGGGCGCGGCGGGGCCGACAGCTCCGCACCGGTCGTCATCGACTGGAACGACCCGGACATCGGCAAGGGCAAGGGCGAGATCCACGTCTACGACCCGAAGACGAAGAAGGTCACCCTGGCGGGTGCGCTGGACGTCTTCGGCAACAAGGGCGGCGGGGACGAACTGGTCAAGGTCGAGGAGGGTTTGCTCGGCATCGAGCTGGACCCGGACTTCGCGTCCAACGGGTGGGTGTACCTGCACTACACCCCGCACGCGAAGATCGACCGCGACAAGCGCATGGCGACCCGCCAGGTCTCCCGCTTCACCTTCGACTCCGCGACCGGCAAGCTGGACCTGGCCTCGGAGAAGGTGCTGCTCGGCTGGCCGGTGCAGATCAACAGCTGCTGCCACGCGGGCGGCGGCATGGCGTGGGACTCGAAGGACAACCTGTACATCGCGACCGGTGACAACAACTCCTCCGGTTTCAGCGGTGGTTACTCCGGCAACAACCCGGAGCCGAACTACAAGGGCGTCGGCTTCGCCGACGCGCGGCGCACCGCCGGCAACACCAACAACCTCAACGGGAAGATCCTGCGGATCCACCCGGAGGACGACGGCACGTACACCCTGCCGTCCGGCAACCTCTTCACCGGGGAGGAGCCGGACGAGGGCGGCGGCAAGACCCGCGGCGAGATCTACGTGATGGGCGTGCGCAACCCGGCCCGGATCTCGATCGACGCCGCGACGGACACGCTGTACGCGGGCTGGGTCGGCCCCGACGCGGGCGCCCCGTCCACCACCTGGGGTCCGGCGAAGTACGACACGTTCGCCGCGATCACCAAGGCGGGCAACCACGGCTGGCCGTACTGCATGGGCAACAACCAGCCCTACCGGGACCGTAATCTGCCCGACCCGAGCAAGCCGCTGGGCTGGTACGACTGCGACGCGCCGAAGAACGAGTCGCCGCACAACGACGGCCTGGTCAAGATCCCGCCGGTGACCCCGAACACCATCTGGTACTCCCCGCAGGGCGGCGGGGTCGACTACCCGCGCGACGAGAACGGCGTACCGAGCTACAAGGCGGAGGAGGGCAAGCAACTGCTCCCCTGGCTCAAGGGCGGCGGGCAGGCCACGATGAACGGCCCGCTCTACCGCTACGACGCGCAGAGCGGGTCCACCGCCAAGTGGCCCGCCTACTGGGACGGCAAGTGGTTCGTCGGCGACTTCTACGACGACACCCAGCCCCGGCACGCCGTGCTCACCGACCCGAAGACGGTCGGCAAGGGCGGACTGCCCACGCACGCCGAGTCGTTGAAGAAGATCATCCCGGTCGGGGCGGACGGCATCCGCAACCTGATGGACTGGAAGTTCGCGCCGGACGGCTCGCTGTACGTCCTGGACTACGGGCGCGGCTTCTTCACCTCCGACCCCAAGTCCGCGCTGTGGCGCGTGGCGTACAAGGGCGGCGCCGCGACCCCGGCCGCCAAGGATCTCGTCGGAAAGGCGGCAGCGAAGTGAGACCTCGACCGCACCTCGCACGCGGACGGCACCGTCCGCCGAGCTTCTGGGTGGCCCTGCTGGCCTCCCTCCTGATGGTCCTCGGACTGACCTCGACGGCCGCGTACGGCAAGGGGGACGACGCTCCCCGGGCGGCCGCCGCCGACCAGGTGCTGACCTGGACCGCGGGCGACCCGATCGACCGCTATCTGTCCGCGCCGAAGACGGCGGTGGCCGGCAAGGCGACCATCGTCTTCGAGAACAGCACGGCCACCGGGAACACGACGAGCATGCCGCACACGCTGACGTTCAGCGTGTCGGACCCGGAGTTCAACAACGACGTCCAGCTGAACATCCTGGCCAACCCGGGCGACGCCGAGGGCGGCAAGCACAGCGTGGAGGTCACGCTGTCGCCCGGCCGGTACTTCTACCACTGCACGATCCCCGGCCACGGCATGATGCAGGGCATCCTGACCGTCACCGAGGGCAGCGGCGAGGACACCGAGGCCCCCGCGACCTCGGCGAAGGTCGACGGCGACCAGAACGGTGACGGCGCGTACATCGGCCAGGCCACGGTGGGCATCGAGGCCACCGACGCGGGCTCCGGCGTCGACACCGTCGAGTTCGCCCTCGGGGCGGACGGCGAGTGGCAGCCCTACACCGCGCCCGTCGTGGTGAACGAGGTCGGCGACCACACGGTCCGCTACCGGGCCACCGACAAGGCGGGCAACGTGGCGGCGGAGAAGTCCGTCGACTTCGCGGTCGCCGCGCCGCCGACCGACGACGAGACGCCGCCGGAGACCTCGGCGACCGTCTCGGGCGAGAAGGACGACGCGGGCGCGTACCTGGGGATGGCCACGGTCACCGTGACCGCGTCCGACACCGGGTCCGGCGTCAACACCATCGAGTACGCGCTCGGCGCGGCCGGTGAGTGGAAGCCGTACACCGCACCGGTGATGGTCCACGAGGTGGGCGAGCACCAGGTCCGCTACCGGGCCACCGACCGGTCGGGCAACGTGGCGGACGAGAAGGCCGTCGACTTCACCGTGGTCGAGCCGCCGTCGCAGGACCGGACGGCTCCGGAGACCTCGGTGAAGGTCGAGGGCGACAAGAACAGCGACGGCGCGTTCATCACCAGCGCCAAGGCCACCGTCTCGGCGACCGACGACGACTCGGGCGTGGACAAGGTCGAGTACAGCCTCGACGGCGGTCCCTACCTCGCGTACACCACCCCGGTGATCGTCGACCGGGTCGGCCACCACTCCATCGCCCACCGGGCGACCGACAAGGCGGGCAACACCTCCGAGGCGAAGAAGGTGTCGTTCACCATCGCCCAGGGCGGCGGGGTCCCCGCGCCGAACTGCGCGGAGTTCGACGAGCGGCACACCGTCTTCGTCGGCACGGTCGACACGGGCGTGCCGAACCGGATCACCCGCAACCGCTGCACGATCAACGAGCTGATCGAGGACGAGAAGGACTGGTCCTCCCACGCGCTGTTCCTCAAGCACGTGACGAAGGTGCTCGACCAGCTGAAGGCCGACGGCGTCATCGACCAGCGCGAGCGCCGGGCGATCAACCAGGCCGCCAAGCAGTCGGGCATCGGGAAGCCGGGCCAGTCCGAGGGCTACACCAAGCTCTTCGACGGCACGGCGGCCTCGCTCGCCAAGTGGAGCCACGTGGGCGGCGGCAAGTTCGAGCTGAACGAGGAGGAGGGCTCCATCACCAGCTCCACCACGGTGGGCGGGATGGGCATGCTGTGGCTGCCGAACCGGGCCTACGGCGACTACTCGCTCAAGCTCCAGTGGCGGGACGACGCCCCCGGCGGCGGCAACGCCAACGGCGGGGTCTTCGTCCGCTTCCCGAAGGTCCACGACCACCCGGAGGAGTCGCGTCCGGAGTGGGTCGCCATCAAGTACGGCCATGAGATCCAGATCAACGACCGGCCGGACGGCGACATGTACAAGACCGGCTCCGTGTACGGCTTCGACCGGGTGGGGCTCGGCGGCGCCGGGGTCACCCCGAAGGGCACCTGGAACGACTACGAGATCAAGGTGGTGGACCAGCACTACGAGATCTACCGCAACGGTGTCCTGATCAACGAGTTCGACAACACCGGCGGTCAGCTCTTCGAGCCGCCGCGGGGCGACGACCCGGGCACCGACGGCCGGCGGTTCGCCTCCGGTTACATCGGGCTCCAGGTGCACGGCGTCACCGACGTCATCTCGTACCGCGACATCCGGATCAAGGAGCTGTAACCCGCTCCAACGGTCTCAGGTGGCCGCGTCCGCGTGCTCCGGCGTGCGGGCGCGGCCACCGGGGTGTCGGTGGCGCCACACCCAGAACACCGTGCAGGAGACCAGCGCCCAGCCGGCGAGGACCAGGTACGGGAAGACGAACTGGTGGCCCTGGTAGTAGACGGCGGTGTGCTGGGCGTTGACGGAGGCGCCCGGCGGCAGCCAGCGGCCGATGTGCCCGAGCGCCGAGGGCAGCAGCGGCCAGGACACCGCGCCGCCGGAGGACGGGTTGCCGAGCAGCACCATGACGCCCCAGGTGGGGATCATCGCCCAGCGGCCCATCAACGTGTTGAACATGGTGAAGACCATGCCGGAGGTGAACATCGTGAACGCCAGGATCAGCCAGGACTGGACGAACGGCAGGTCCACCGCCCCGAGCCACCAGTCCACGGCCGCCGCGATGGCGAACCCGCCGAGCAGGGCGTAGGCGACGGTGAAGGCGATGCGTTCGGCCGGGTTCAGCCCGTGGGCGTGCACGCTGAGCTGGATCGCGCCGAGGAAGCCCATGATCACGGCGGCCAGCGAGATGTAGAAGAGGGCGAGCCCGCGCGGGTCGCCCCGCTGGAGCGGCTTGATGTCCCGGACCGTGACCTCGACCCCGGTGGCCTCGCCCACCTCCAGGCCCGCCTTGCCGAGCAGCTCGGCCACGGAGGCTCCGGAGGCTCCGGCGACGTCGAGGGCCACTCCCCCGTCGGACGCGCGCACGATCGCGAAGACCTTCTGCTCGTCCATGGCGCGGCGGGCCTCGGCGACGTCGGGATAGTCGCGCAGTTCGAGCGAGGCGTCCAGGGCCTTCTCCATGCCGGCGACGAACGCCGCGCCGCGCGCCGGCTCCGGTCGGGTGACCAGGGCCGCGGGGATGCGGTGCGGAGTGGGGTCGGCCATCGCGTACGTGTAGGAGCCGGCGAAGAGACCGGCCGCGGCGGCGACGATCAGGACGAGGACGGTCGCGGGGAGGAACGGGCTGTGCTTGTACGCCTCCCAGCGCTCGCGGAGGGTCGGGGTCCGCCCGTGCGCGCCGCGCCGGTCACCGCTCCCGCTCACGCCGTCCCGCCGCCGCCGTCGCTGCCGTCGCCGTCTTCGTGGCGGGCCCGGCTGGGCTGGACGCGCTTGGGTTCGCCGGGCATCTTCGGATACTCCGGCGGATAGGGCATGTCGCCGAGCCCGCGCTCCTTCTCGTCCCGGTCGGCCAGCTCCAGCAGGGCGTCGAGCCGGAACGCCTCCTGGTCCATGTCGGCGTGGACGTCGCCGAGTTCGGCGTAGCGCGCCGGGAGCGTGACGATGTCGAAGTCGCGCGGTTCGGCGTCGTCGACCTCCTCCCAGCGCAGCGGTGCGGAGACCGGGGCGTGCGGGAAGGGACGTACGGAGTAGGCGGAGGCGATGGTGCGGTCGCGGGCGGTCTGGTTGAAGTCGACGAAGATCCGCTCACCGCGCTCCTCCTTCCACCAGGCGGTCGTCACCCGATCGGGCATCCGCCGCTCCAGCTCCCGCCCTACGGCGATGGTGGCGCGCCGGACCTCGGTGAAGGTCCAGGCCGGCTCGATGGGCACGAAGACGTGGATGCCCCGGCCGCCGGAGGTCTTGGGCCAGCCGCGTACGCCGTGGTCCTCCAGGACGGAACGCAGCTCATGGGCGGCGGTGACGGCGTCCGCGTAGTCGGTGCCGGGCTGCGGGTCCAGGTCGATGCGGAGTTCGTCCGGGTGGTCGGTGTCCCCGGCGCGGACCGGCCAGGGGTGGAAGGTGAGGGTGCCGAGGTTGGCGGCCCAGATCACGGCGGCGGGCTCGGTGGGGCAGATCTCGTCGGCGGGCCGGCCGCTCGGGAAGGCGATGCGGGCGGTGGGGATCCACTCGGGAAGGTTCTTCGGGGCGCGCTTCTGGTAGAAGAAGTCGCCCTCGACCCCGTCGACGAAGCGCTGGAGCGTGGTCGGCCGGTGGTTCAGGGCCCGGGTGATCCCCGGCCCCACCGCCAGGAAGTACTCGGCCACGTCCCTCTTGGTGTAGCCCTTCTCCGGGAAGTACACCTTGTCCGGGTTGGACAGCCTCACGGCCCGTCCGCCCGCGTCCAGCTCCACCGCTGCTCCCATGACGGCCACCGTAGGCCGGTCGCACATATGCCGCACATCGGGAGACACGGGCGGGGCCGCGGTCCAGAATCGGCGCATGGACCTGCCGGTGATGCCGCCCGTGAAGCCGATGCTCGCCAAGTCGGTCGCCAAGATCCCGCCGGGCATGAGCTACGAGGCGAAGTGGGACGGCTTCCGGGCGATCGTGTACCGGGACGGCGACGAGGTGGAGATCGGCAGCCGCACGGGCAAGTCCCTGACCCGCTACTTCCCCGACCTGGTCGACGTCGTACGGGAGAACCTCCCGCCGCGCTGTGTGATCGACGGGGAGATCGTCATCGCCCACGAGGGACGGCTCGACTTCGAGCGGCTCGGCGAGCGCATCCATCCGGCGGACTCCCGGGTGCGTCTGCTCGCCGAGCAGACCCCGGCGAGCCTGATCGCCTTCGACGTCCTCGCCGTCGACGACACCTCGCTTCTCCCCACCCGGCAGGCGGACCGGCGGGACGTGCTGAGGGCCGCGCTCTCGGAAGCGTCCGCGCCCGTGTTCCTCGCCCCGGCCACCACGGACATCGAGGTCGCCCGGGAGTGGTTCGACCGGTACGAGGGGGCCGGGCTCGACGGGGTCGTGGCGAAACCGCTCGATCTCCCCTACCGGCCGGACGCCCGGGCGATGTACAAGATCAAGCACGAGCGGACCGCCGACGTCGTGGTGGCGGGCTATCGCGAGCACAAGAGCGGCCCGGTCGTCGGTTCGCTCCTGCTCGGCCTGTACGACGCCGACGGCGTGCTCCAGCACGTCGGGGTCTGCGCGGCCTTCCCGATGAAGCGGCGCGCCGAACTGGCCGAGGAACTCGCTCCGCTGCGCGTCGGGTTCGCCGAGCACCCGTGGGGCGCCTGGGCGGAGGCGGCGGCGCACGAGCGGTCCCGGCTGCCGGGGACGCAGAACCGCTGGTCGGGCAGGAAGGACCAGTCCTGGGTGCCGCTGCGCCCGGAGCGGGTGTGCGAGGTGGCCTACGACCACATGGAGGGCGACCGGTTCCGGCACACCACCCAGTTCCGTCGGTGGCGGCCGGACCGGTCCCCCGCCGGCTGTACATACGCGCAGTTGGAGGAGGTCGTCTCCTTCGACCTGTCCGAGGTGCTGTCGGGCGGCTGACCCCGGATCAGCGCGCCGGCTCGGACATGCCCGGCGGCTTCCGGGGAAGATTCCCGTGCGGGAGAGGGCTCATCCGCGGCGGGTGGGCCCTCTCCCGCCGCACCGGACCATGCGAAGCGAACGGGGACACGACCATGACCGACGACGGCCGGAACACCGAACCCGCGGAGCTGCTGAAGGGGCTGACCGTCGACGGCCGGCGCCCCGAGCAGCCCGTGCTCCTCGACGAGCAGGGCCGTCCTCTGGAGACGTGGCGGGAGAACCATCCGTACGACCGGCGGGTGCGCCGCAGGGAGTACGAACGGGAGAAACGATTCCTCCAGATCGAGCTCCTGAAGCTCCAGCGGTGGGTCCGCGAGAGCGGGCAGCGGCTGGTGGTCCTGTGCGAGGGCCGCGACGCGGCGGGCAAGGGCGGAACGATCCAGCGGTTCACCGAGCGGCTCAATCCGCGTGGGGCGCGCGTGGTCGCCCTGGAGAAGCCCACCGAGCGGGAGAGCGGGCAGTGGTACTTCCAGCGGTATGTGGCGCATCTTCCGACCGCCGGCGAGATCGTCTTCTTCGACCGCTCCTGGTACAACCGGGCCGGGGTGGAGCGCGTGATGGACTTCTGCACACCGGAGCAGTACGAGCACTTCCTGAAGCAGGCCCCGCAGTTCGAGCGGATGCTGGTCGATGACGGCGTCCTGCTGGTGAAGTTCTGGTTCTCGGTCTCCCGCGGTGAGCAGCGGACCCGCTTCGCGATCCGGCAGGTCGACCCGGTACGCCAGTGGAAGCTGTCGCCGACCGACGTGGCCTCCCTGGATCTCTGGGACGAGTACACCGCCGCGAAGGTCGAGATGTTCCGGGCCACGGACACCGCGTGCGCGCCGTGGACCGTGGTCAAGAACAACGACAAGAAGCGCGGCCGGCTGGAGGCGATGCGCAGCCTGCTGTGGCGTTTCGACTACGACAGCAAGGACGAGAAGGCCGTGGGCGCCCCGGATCCGCTCATCGTCGGTCCCGCGGACACCTTGTTGGAGCCGGGTGAGGAGCGGACGGATCTCTCACCCACCCCCCTGACCGGCGGGGCCCACGGGCCGGGCGACCATCCCGGGCGGGCGTGACCCCGGAGCGTTCCTCCCCACGGCACCGGCCCCCTCCCTCTCGGGGGAAGGGAGAGGGGTTCCGCGTGCCGGGGTCGGAAACACACCCCACGAAAGGCGTCATGCGTCACGCCTCACGCGTCATTCGCTTTCCCGGTCAGGCAGTGATCTTCTTCGGGTCGACCACGTCGGCGTCGGCCGGCGCCTGCGCGTCGACCTTCTTGTTGTAATCGCTCAGCACGATCTCACCCGGTGCGTCTCCGCCCTCGGTGACCGCTTTGAGGATAAAGGGATCGCCCTCGGTGGCGACATACATGGTGATCTTCTCACCACCCGGCTGCTTCTTCTCCAGGGCCAGTACCGACTGCCCGTCGATTTCCGAGGTGTCCCCCTTCTTCAATCCCTTCCGCTCGGACTTGTCGCTGTCCAGCGAGGCCAGGAAAGCCTGCTTGTCACACATTCCCTCGGTGCCGGACTGTCCCGGTTCGGACTTCACCCACTTGTCCTGCAACTGCTCGATCGCCCCGTCGGTACCGGGCCTGCCCTGCAGGGAGTTCTGCCAGAACTTCTTGTCACCGCGCACATAGACCTGCTGGCCGACCTGGAGGACGTCGGCCTTGGCGCCCCGGCCGGTCATCGTGCCCGTACACCGGTCCTGATCGTCGACATGGAAATCGAGACCTATCTCGTTCCCGCCCTTCTGTCGCGCGTTGCCCGTGACGCGTAGGGATTTCGCGTCGCGCGTCGCCTTCACCGCGTCCGCCGCGATCGTATCCGCGCTCTTTCCGCCGAACGCCTCGTCGCCGCTCTTCTCTCCGCCGCATCCGACGAGTGCGGTCGCCCCCAGAGAAACCGAAACCACGGCCAGGAATACCTTCTTCATCACTGTTTCCCTCCCAGAATGGTGAAGGGCCGCTGCGGGCCTTCGCCATCCCGGGTACCCGCCGTAAACGGAATCCCACCTAAGTATTTCCGGCCTCAGCATTTCCGGCCATGCGCCTATCCGGGCCCCCGGAGCGCTTGTGCCGGGCCTGGTGCGAAACGCGCCGACCGTACCGGGCTCCGGGCTCAGCCACCGGCCCCTTCGCCCGGCGCACAGGGATCGCCGGGTTCGCCCTGGCCGCCCGGCGTCTCCTCGCTCGGAGAAGGCGCCGACGGGGACGGTGACGGGGTGCCGTCGGGGCAGCCCGGGCCCGTCTCGCCGGGGTCGGGCGAGGGGGTGGGGCCGGGGTCCGTGGGGCCGGGGTCCGTCGGGTCGGGGCTGGGGCTCGGGCCCGGGTCGGTGGGGCCCGGGTCGGTCGGGTCGGGGCTCGGGCTCGGGCCGGGGTCGGTGGGGCCGGAGTCCGTCGGGTCGGGGCTCGGGCTCGGTGAACCGGGGCCCGTGGGGCGAGGGGTGGGTGTCGGAGTCGGCGGCCGGGTGGGCTGCGGGCCGACGACGACGCCTCCGTCGCCCTTGCCGGGACGTTCCGGCGCGCCGGGCCCGCCGACCGGCGCCCTGGGCGGGGTCTTCCCGCCGGGGCCCGGGCTGGCCGGGAGGACGCCCTCGCCGTCGGCGACCGCATGGCTGCCGCCGCGGTAGAACTCCAGCCAGGACAGCACGGTCCGCAGGTAGGTGTCGGACCGGTTGTAGCTGAGGATCGCCCGGTCCAGGTCGGCGCGGCGGGTCAGATCGCGGGACCCGGCACAGAGGTAGCGCCCCGCGGCGAGCGCCGCGTCGTAGATGTTGTTCGGGTCCCGGCGGCCGTCGCCGTTGCCGTCCGCACCCCAGGACGCCCAGGTCGAGGGGATGAACTGCATCGGCCCGACAGCCCGGTCGTAGGCGCGGTCGCCGTCGTACGCCCCGTCGTCGGTGTCCCGGATCAGGGCGAAGCCGTTGCCGTCGAGCGCGGGGCCGAGGATCGGGGTGAGCGTCGTCCCCCGGGCGTCGATCCGCCCGCCGGACGCCTGGCCCGACTCGACCTTGCCGATCGCCGCCAGCAGGTGCCACGGCAGCCCGCAGCCCGGGTCGCCGCGGCGCAGCGCGCTCTCGGCCGTGCGGTAGGCGGCCAGCACGGTCGCCGGAATGCCCGCCTCGGACCAGGTGCGGGCCACGAGCGGATCGGGCTTCGCCCCGGGCTTCAGAGGTGCGGGCGGCTTCGGGGACCGCAGCGGGGGCAACTCCGTGTGGTAGACGTCGTCGCCCGGCACCTCGCTCCACACGACGTCGTCCGAGGACGCCGCCTTCCCCTGCCGGGGCACGGGTGGCGTGAACCCCGGGGCCTGGGACGCGGTGAGCGCGGTCATCGCGGCGACGGCGGTGGCCGTGGTGCCGAGCCGTCGGCGCACCGTGCGGTTGAAGCTCATCTGGACTCCACTCCCCTCTCCGGGGCTCAGCGGGTGAACGTGTCGATGGCGGCGATCAGCCAGGTGTCCCCGCGGCGGACGGCGTCCACGGCGAACATGGCCGCCGCGTACGTCGTCTCCTCGTCCTTGCCGGTACGGGTGTTGCTCTGGTCGGCGAAGATCAGCAGCCGGGCGCGGTCGCCGTCGAGGAACTCGACCCCGCTCTCGGTCACGGTGGTGGTCAGGACGAGCTTCTGCTTCGGCGCCTGCTCCCGTACGTCGGCGAGCATGTCCTTGTGCTGCTGCACGGCCCGGCCGGTCAGATAGGTGCTCGCGGCGCGGTCGGACCGGGCGGGCGAGGCGTAGTCGTAACTGAACACCGCGCCGACCGCCTCGCTGATCCGGCCCTTCACCTCACTGGTCCGGCCGATGTCGGTGAGCGCCGTGTTCTGCCGGGCGGGCTCGTCGCGGAGGCTGTCGGCCGAGGCGAACGCCCAGGCGGCGAAGGCTCCGAGGAGGACGGTGAGGGCGCAGAGCACGGCGGGGAGTCCGACCCGCAGGCGGGATGCCCGGGCGCGGGGGGCGTTGGCCGGGGCGTCGGGGGCGGTGTCGGAACCCGCGTCGGACCCGGCAGTGGTCTCCGTCTCGGTGTCGGTGTCGGTGTCGGTGTCGGTGTCGAGATCGGTAGCGGTGCTCTCCGCTGCTTGCGGTGGTTCGGTGGTGGCGGTGGCCTGTTCGGGTGCCGGATCGCTCTCGGCCCCCGGCGGGCGCGGTGGCGTCGTGGCCAGCCGGCGGCGGCGGTTCACGAGGTGACGGGTCGTCGACATGAGCGGGGTCCTCTCCGGGGCGTGCGGGCGGCGGGGGCGGGCGGGCGGGGGCGAGGTCAGCCGCCCGTGCCGCCGACGGGTGCCTGGCCCAGCGCGCTGAGCTTCCACCCGTCGGCGGTGCGGGTGAGGCTCCCGAGCAACCGGCTCTCCTTCACAGCCGGTTCGCTCTTCGGCGCGGTGACGGTGACCCGGATGGCCACCATCACCCCGGCCCGGCCCGCCCGTTGGTCGAGTTCGGTCACCGCGCCGGAGAGGACCTTCGCGGTGCTCACCGTCTTGGCCGCGGCGATCTGCTCGGCGAACGCGTCACGTCCGTCGACGAGTTGGCTGTGCAGATCGCCGGTGGTGGACTGCTCCCAGCTGTCGAGCCCCTTCTCCAGGGAGCGGTGGTCCAGGGTGTTCATGTTCTGCACCGCCTGCTCGCCCGCCGCGAGTGCGTCGTCCCGCGTCCGCGCGAAGGACGCCGCGTCGTCGTGCGTGGCCTCGTAGCGCAGCCGGCCGCCCCAGCCCGCCGCCCCGGCAGCGCAGACCGCCAGGGCCAGCGCGACGATCACCAGCGGATTCCTCGCCCCCGCCCGTACCGTCCCCGCCCGTACCGTCCCCGCCGGCGCCGTGCTCTCCCGTGCCGTGTCCCGCTGTGCCGTGTCCTGCCGTTCCGTGTCCTGCTGGGCCGTCCGCTGCCGTGCCATGTGCTGCCTCTCCCCTGCCTGCCGAACCGGACCGGTGCGCCATCGCCTCCGGCCCGCCGTCATATGGAGCCGATCCCGACGATCCACCAGCGTCCGTCGCGCAGTTCGGCGGTCACCGTGAGCTGAGCGGAGGCGGTGGTGGGGGCGCGGCCCCGGCGCTCGTACACCTGGTCGAGGAAGACCAGGAGGTGGGCGCTGCCGCCGGTCAGCCGCGTCACCCCGGCCCGGACGACCTCGGTGGTGAGCGTCAGCTTCTGGTCGGCGGACTGCCGCTCGACCTGGCCGAACAGCGCCGCGTACTGCTGGAGCGCCTTGCCCGCCAGGACCTCCTTCGCCGCCGACCTGGTGACGGCGGTGGCCCCGGGACCGTACGAGAAGATCTTCCCGAGCGCGCTGCTGACGTCACCGGTGACGCGGGTGGTCGCCTCCGCGTCGGTGAGTGCCCGGTTAGCCGTGGCCGGGGTGTCGCGCAGGTGGCGTCCCTCGGCGTACAGGACGCCGCCCGTGGCGATGAGCGCGACGGCCAGAAGTGCGCCGAGGACGCGCGGCCACCGGCGGCGGGGTACGTCCGCCGCTCCGTCCGGGTCAACCGTCTCCGCTGGTCCGGCTTCCTGGTCCACGTCGGGATCGAGGACCGTGTCGCTCTGCATCGTCGCCGTTCCTCCCCGCGGTCTCATCGGCCGCCGCCCGTTCCGATCGCTGTGAGCGCCTTGATCTTCCAGCCGTCGGCCGTACGGGCGAGGGTCGCCCCGAACCGCTTGCGCTGGGTGCCGGCCGCGCCGGAGCGCGGGGTGACCTCGACGTCCACGGTGGCGATCAGCTCCGCCGTGCCCGTGCGCTCGTCCAGTGCGGTGAGCGCCGCCGACGTGACCTTGCCCCGGGCCGTGTCGCCCGCGGTCGTGAGGGACTTCGCGTCGGCTCTCCGGGTCCGCTTCAGCTGGTCGTGCAGCGTCCCCGTGGCGGAGTCGAGCCAGGCCCGCAATCCGTCGTCGACCCGCTGCGCGTTCTCTCCGTCCAGGCTGTTCAGCGTCGCCAGGTGCCGTCTGCCGTCGGCCAGGGCCGTGTCGCGGGCCTTCGCGTAGGACAGAGTGCGGTCACCGCGCGCCTGCCCGTACGACCAGGCCCCCAGGCCGCAGAGCAGGGCGGCGACGAGCAGGACGGCCCAGCCGGCCCGGCGTCGGGCGCGGGGGGTCATGAGCCGGCTCCCAGACCCAGCAGCCCGGCCATGCCCTCGGTCGGCGGCTGTACGGTCGCGGACCCGCCGTTCATGGCGCCGGGCAGCTTCATCGAGCCCGGAACGGCCGGTTTCGGCACCGGGCCGCCCTTGGGGGCGTTGGCGCTGCCCCGGACGTTGATGCCGGTGCCGGGCGAGGAGGTGCAGCGGGCGGCGGTGTTCACGGCGGGTCCGTCCGAGGTGTCGAGGCCGTTGCGGTAGACCGTGCCTCCATAGCCCGCGGTGCACGGCAGCGGTTCGAAGAAGGTGACGGACATCCCGAACCGGGCGCCGTCGTCGTCGACCGCGCTCGACCCGGCGGCGACCACGGCGGGCAGCTTCACGAGGAGTTCCTCCAGGCCGCGTTGGCGGGTGACGGCGACCTCCGAGGTGGTGAGGAGGTTGGCGACGACGACGCCGAAGGCGGGATCCAGGTCGCGCAGCAGTACGCTGATCTGGACGGCGGCGTCCGGGGTGGTCGCGATGAGGCGGCGCAGATCGGCGTCGGAGCCCTTCAGTTCGGCGGCCAGCTCCCTGGCCCCCGAGGCGAAGCCCTTGAGCGCCCGTCCCTGTTCGGCCTGGGTCCGCAGGACGCGCTCGCCGTCGGCCATCAGCCGGGTGGTGACCGGCAGGGCCTGGTCGGCGGCCTCGATGAAGTCGCCGCTGGTGTCCAGCAGGACCTGGAGGTCGTCGCCGCGCCCCTCGAAGGCGGCCCCGAACTCCTCGACGACGGTCCGCAGGTTCTCCAGGTCCACGCTGCCCGCCAGGTCGTCGATGCTGGTGAGGACGTCGGTCGGGGGCGCGGGGATGGTGGTGTCGGCCTCGTCGATGACCGAGCCGTTGCCCAGGAAGGGTCCGTCCTCGCGGGTGGGCCGCAGATCGACGTACTGCTCGCCGACCGCCGAGAGGTTCGCGACGACGGCGGTGAGGCTGTCCGGGATCCGCGGTGCGTCCTTCTCGATCCGCAGTTCGGCCTCGACGCCGTCCTCGGTCAGCTCGATGGGGCCGACCCGGCCCACGGAGACGCCCCGGTAGGTGACGTTGGAGTGGGTGTACAGGCCGCCGGTCTGCGGGAGCTGGACCGTGACGGTGTAGTAGCCGCGCAGTCCGACGTAGTGGCCGAGATCGGCGTACCGCACACCCAGGTAGCCGAGCACCAGCGTGGCGATGACGAGGAAGGCGAGGTTCTTCAGCCGGATGGCGAGGGTGATCACGGTGTCGCCTCCTTCTCCGGCTTCGGCGTCCCGGAGGTGTCCGGCTCCGACGTTCCGGGCGCGTCGGGCTCGGATGATCCGGAGGCGCCGGGCTTCGGCGTTCCCGACACGGCGGGCAGCGGGAGCGGCAGGGGCAGCGCGCCCCGGGCCGCCGCGCCCTCGCCCTCGGCCGGGGGCAGCGGCGGGATTCCGGGAGGATCCGGGGTGAGCGCGGGGATGATCTGCGTACCGGGCAGGGCCGTGACGTCCAGGTAGACGTTGAGGTAGTCGCCCTTGACGCCGCGCAGCACCTCGTCCGTGAAGGGGTAGGTCAGCAGCACCTGGAGGGAGTTCGGGAGGTCCTGGCCGGAGTCGGCGAGCGCCTTGAGGGTCGGGGCGAGCGCCTTGAGGTCGGCGATCATGTCGGCTTTGCTCCGGTTGATCGTGTCGACGGCCACGGTGGAGAGGGTGTCCAGGGAGCGCAGCATGGTCAGCAGCGAGCCGCGCTGTTTCTCCAGGACCTTGAGTCCGGGGCTGAGCCCGGTGAGGACCGTGCCGACGTCCTGCTTGCGGGTGGCGAGGGTGGCGGCGAGGCGGTTGACGCCGTCCAGGGCCCTGGTGATGTCGCCCTTGTTCGCGTCCAGATCGGTCACGAGGGTGTCGACCCGGTCGAGCATGGACCGGACCTGCGGTTCCTGCCCGGCGAGCGCCTTGTTCAGTTCGGTCGTGATGGTCTTGAGCTGGTTGACGCCGCCTCCGTTGAGGAGCAGGGACAGGGCCCCGAAGACCTCTTCGACCTCCGGGTTCCGGTTGGTGCGGGAGTGCGGGATGCGGCCGCCGGCGGCGAGCGATCCGCGTGCGGTGCCCTCGGGGGGCGGGGCGAGCTGGATGAACTTCTCACCGAGCAGGCTGGACTGTTCGAGGCGTGCGTAGGAGTTCGCGGGGAGCTCGACCTTCCCGTTGACCCGCATGGTGACCCGGGCCCGCCAGCCGTCCGGGGCCAGCGCGATCCTGGTGACGCGTCCCACGGCCACGTCGTTGACCTTGACCGAGGACTGCGGCGCGAGGCTGAGGACGTCGCCGAACTCGGCGGTGACCTCGTACGGCCGGTCGCCGAGGTCCGCGCCGCCGGGCAGGGGGATCTGTTCGATGCCGGTGAAGGAGGGGCTGTCGGGGCGGACCGCGACCAGGGCGATCAGCGCGCCGGTGGCGAGCAGGGCCACGGCCGCGACGGCGGCCCGTACGACGGGTCTGCGCCGGTCGTCGTCGTTCATCGTCGCGCCCCCTTCTGCTCGCCGGACTGCTTGCCGGACTGCTTGCCGGGCTTTCCGCCGGGCTGCTTCTCGGGCGTGCCGTAGACCGTGCCGACCTCCGGGAGCGGCAGGACGGGCAGGGCCTTGCGGCGGGTCGCGTCGACGGGGGCGAGGCCGGTGAGCCGGCCGGTGGCGGAGGCGGCCCCGGGGTCGACGAGCGGTCCCCCCATGGACAGTTCGTTGAGGTTGGCGCGCCCGTTGAGGGTGCGGTGGGCGGGGTCGTAGGCGTTCAGGACGTTGCCCGCGGCGAGCGGGAGGGTGTCCATCGCCTCGGCGAGGGAGGCGCGCTGGTCGACGAGCGCCTGGGTGACGGGCACCAGGGCCTCGACGTTCTTCTTGAGCGCGCCGCGGTTCTTGGCGATGAACGCCTTGACCTGGCCGAGCGCGGTGCCGAGTTCCTTGAGGGCCGCGCTGAGGTTCTTCTTGTCGTCGGCGAGGAAGGAGGTGACCGTGTTCAGTTGCTGCTCGGCGCTGCGGACGTTGCCGTCGTTCTTCTTGAGCATGGTGGTGAAGGTCTGGAGGTGGGCCAGGGTGTCGAACAGGTCGCCGCTGCTCCTGTCGAGCGTCTTGGTGGCCTTGCCGAACTGTTCGATGGAGTCGCCGATGGCCTTGCCGTTGCCGTCGAGGTTCTTCGCCCCGGTGTCCAGGAGCCGGGCGAGCGCCCCGTCGGCGTTGGCGCCGTTCGGGCCGAGGGCGGTGGAGAGTTCGGTGATGGAGGCGTAGAGCTCGTCGACCTCGACGGGGGTGGCGTTGCGGGCGGCGGGCAGGACGGCGTCGTCGGCGAGCCGGGGGCCGCCGTCGTAGGCCGGGGCGAGCTGGACGTAGCGGTCGGCGACGAGGCTGGGGGCGACGACGACGGCGTGGGCGTCCTTGGGGACGTCGATGCCGCGGTCGAGGCGCAGCACGACCTTCACCTCCTTGCCGCGGGGCTCGACGGAGGCGACGGTTCCGACCTTGACGCCGAGGATGCGCAGGTCGGACCCGGCGTAGACGCCGGTCGCGCGTTCGAAGTAGGCGGTGACGGTGGTCTTCCCGTCCTCCTCCAGGGCGCTCACGCCGGTGGCGGCCGCGACGGCGACGAGGGCGAGTCCGGCGGTGATGCCGGTGATGCGGGTGCGTCTCATGTCAGCGGCCCCCTTGCTGCCGGGGTGGCATGCATCCGGTCGCCGGAGGTGTGCCGGCGGGGAGGTAGTTCCTGGGCACGACTCCGCAGACGTAGTTGTCGAACCAGCGGCCGCTGCCGAGGGTGTTGCCGATGAGCCGGCTGTAGGAGCCGGTCATGGCGAGGACCTTGTCGAGGCTCTTGCGGTTCTTGACCAGGACGGCGGTGACCCGGCCGAGGGACTCCAGGGTCGGCCCGAGCTGCTTGTCGTTGTCCCGGACGAGTCCGGTGAGCTGGGTGCCGAGGTCGCGGGTGCCGGTGAGCAGCAGGTGGATGGAGTCGCGGCGGGCCCGGATCTCGCCGAGCAGCAGGTTCCCGTCCTCCAGGAGCGTTTCGAAGCTGCTCTTCTTCCCGGCGAGGGTCTTGGTGAGCTTCGTGCTGTTGCGGAGCAGGGTGGCGAGCTGGGCGTCGCGTTCGGAGACCGTACGGGAGAGGGCGGAGAGCCCGTCCGCGGCGCTGCGGACGTGCGGCGGGGAGTCCTTGAAGGTGGCGGAGATCGTCTCGAAGCTCTTGGCGAGCTGTTCGGTGTCGATCTCCCCGATGGTCTCCCCGAGGCCGTTGAACGCCTGGGTGACGTCGTACGGGGAGGTGGTGCGGCTCGCGGTGATGCGGGAGCCGGGGTCCTGCGGGGCGTCGCCGAGGGGGTCGACGGCGAGGTACTTCTCGCCGAGGAGGGTCTTGACGGCGATGCCCACGGTGGAGGAGTCGCCGATCCAGGCGCCTCGCACCCGGAAGTCGACGCGGACCTCTCCGCCGTCGAGGGAGACGCCGGTGACCTCGCCGACCTTCACTCCGGCGATCCGCACCTCGTCGCCGTCGGTGAGTCCGGCGGATTCGGTGAAGTCGGCGCTGTAGGAGGTGCCGTCCTGGACGAAGGGCAGGGAGTCGGCGCGCCAGGCGGCGAGGCCGAGCAGGGTCAGGACGAGGAGCCCGACGACGGCGACGGCGACCGGGTTGCGTTCCCGGATGGGGGTGATGCTCATGCCAGGCACCTCGGTTGGGTGATCGCGATGCCGCCCGGCGGCTTGCTTCCGTCGTCGTGGGTGACGCCGCTGACCTTCGCTTCGCAGAGGTAGAGGTTGAGCCACGATCCGTAGGACGTCAGCCGGCTGATCGCCGCCATCTTGGCCGGGGTCTTCTCCAGGAATTTCTCGATCTGCGGAGCGCCCTTCTCCAACTGACCGCTGAGGCGTCCGAGTTGGCGGATGTCGTCCTTGAGCGGCTCTCTGCCGTCCTGGAAGAGGTCGGCGGTGACGGTGGTGAGCGCGCCCATCGCGGTGATGGCCTCGCCCAGCGGTTCGCGGTCGCCGGAGAATCCGGTGACGAGCTTCTCCAGGGTGACGACGAGGTCGTCGAAGCCGGCCTCCCGGTCGTTGACCGTCTTGAGGACCGTGTTGAGGTTCGTGATCACCTCGCCGATCACCTTGTCCTTCGCGGCGACGGTGGTGGTGAGCGAGCCGACGTGCCGCAGGATGCTGTCGACGGTGCCGCCCTCGCCCTGGAGGACCTGGACGATGGAGCCGGCGAGCTGGTTGACGTCGGGCGGCGACAGCCCTTCGAAGAGCGGCTGGAAACCGTTGAACAGTTCGGTGAGGTCGAGTGCCGGGGTGGTGCGGGAGAGCGGGATGGTGTCGCCGGGCGCGAAGGCCCGGCCGACGGTCCCGGGGCCCCGGTCGAGGTCGACGTACCGCTGGCCCACCATGTTGAGGTACTTGATGGACGCCGTCACCGAGGCGGGGAGGCTGCGCCCCTTGCGTACGGCGAAGGCGACCTCGGCGACCCGGCGGTCGGCGACCTTCACGGATTCGACCTGGCCGACCTTGACTCCGGCGATCCGGACGCTGTCGCCGGGGATGAGGCCGGTGGCGTCGGTGAACCGCGCCTTGTACGTGATGGTGTCCCCGACGCCCTTGTTGGCGATGGAGAGCCCGAGGACGGTGGTGGCCAGCACGGTGACGACGATGAAGACGAGGGACTTGGCGACCGGTCCCGCGAGCGAGCGGCGTTTCACTTGAGCTTCACCTCCGCACCGCGGAAGGCCGGGCCGATGAGCACGCTGCTCCAGTCGGCCAGCTCTCCCGGCCGGACCTTCAGCGAGGGCGCGACCAGTTCGTTGACGAGCCGGGACTCCTGCGGCGAGTTGGGCAGTCCGAGCCCGGTGCCGGCGTCGTCGCCCGGGTCCGCCGGGGGTGCGGTGACGTCGGCGGCCCGGCGGGTGTCGGCGGTCGGGGCGTGCTTGCCGACGTACGGCACCGAGTAGCAGGCCGGTCCGCCGCCCGCGTCGTAGACCGGGGTGTCCTTGCCGGGGAGGTATTTGCCCTTGGAGGGAACGGACTTGATCGACACGTGCAGTCCCGGCCGGTCGGTGCCCTTGCCCAGCGCCTTGTCCATGGCGGGCACGAAGCCGGCCATGGTGCGCAGGGTGCAGGGGAACGACTCGGCGTATGCGGCGAGGAGTTCGAGGGAGGGACGGCCGACGGCGGAGAGCCGGATGAGGTTGTCCTTGTTCTCCCGCAGGAAGGAGGTCGTGTCCTGCGCGGCGGCCGTGGTGCTGCCGTAGAGCCCGGCGAGCCGCGCCTCCTGGTCGGCGAGGGTGGAGCTGGTGACCGTGGCGTCGGTCAGCGCGTCGAGAACGTCCGGCGCGGCGTCCGCGTACAGCGTGCTCACCTTGACGAGTTCCTTGATGTCGGCGTTGAGGGTCGGGAGTTGGGGGTTGAACTTCTTCAGGTGGCCGTCCAGCGTGGTCAGCGTCTCGCCGAGGCGTTCACCGCGCCCCTCCAGCGCCTGGGAGACCGCGTTGAGGGTGGCGGAGAGCTTCTCCGGCTTCACCGCGGTCAGCAGCGGCAGGACGTCGTCCAGGACCTGTTCCAGCTCGATGGCGTTGCTGGAGCGGTCCTGCGGGATGACCGCCCCGGTCCGCAGGGTGGTGCCGGTGGGGATGCGGGGCGGGACGAGCGCGACGAACCGTGCGCCGAAGAGGGTGGTGGGCAGCATCTGGGCGGTGACGTCGGCGGGGACCTGGTCGAGCCTGTCCCGGTCGATGGCCAGGGTGAGGCGGGCGCCGTCGCCGTCGGTGGAGATGGAGCGGACCTGCCCGATGACGACGCCGCGCAGCTTCACGTCGGCGTTCCTGTGCATCTCGTTGCCGACCGCTCCGGTGCGGACGGTGACGGTGGCGTCGTCGGTGAAGTCCTTCTCGTACACGGAGACCGAGACCCACACCAGGACGGCGGGCACCAGCAGGAAGGTGACTCCGGCCAGCCGTCGGCGGACGGTGCGTGTGCTGGAGGTGCGCATCAGCCGGCCACCTTCACCGTCGTCGTGGCGCCCCAGATGGCGAGCGAGAGGAAGAAGTCGGTGACGCTGATGAGGACGATGGCGTTGCGCACCGAGCGGCCGACCGCCACGCCCACGCCGGCCGGCCCGCCGGTGGCGTGGAAGCCGTAGTAGCAGTGGGCGAGGATCACCAGCACGCTGAAGATCAGCACCTTGAGCACCGACAGCAGCACGTCCTGCGGGGAGAGGAAGAGATCGAAGTAGTGGTCGTAGGTGCCCGCCGACTGCCCGTTGAAGTAGATGGTGATGTAGCGGGAGGCGACGTACGAGGAGAGGAGCCCGATCGCGTACAGCGGGATGATCGCGACGACCCCGGCGATGATCCGGGTGGTGACGAGGTAGGGCATGGAGCGGACGCCCATCGCCTCCAGGGCGTCGACCTCCTCGTTGATCCGCATAGCGCCGAGCTGGGCGGTGAAGCCCGCGCCGACGGTGGCGGAGAGGGCGAGACCGGCGACCAGGGGGGCGATCTCCCGGGTGTTGAAGTAGGCGGAGATGAACCCGGTGAACGCCGAGGTGCCGATCTGGTTGAGGGCCGCGTAGCCCTGGAGTCCGACGACGGTGCCGGTGAACAGGGTCATGGCGATCATCACGCCGATGGTGCCGCCGATGACGCCGAGTCCGCCGCTGCCGAAGGCGACCTCGGCGAGCAGCCGCTGCACCTCGCGCAGATAGCGGCGCAGGGTGCGCGGGATCCAGACGAGTGCCTTGACGTAGAAGGTGAGTTGGTCGCCCGATCGGTCGAGCCAGCTGAGCATCGCCATGGGTCAGCTCCCCTTCGCGGGGACGATCTGGAGGTAGATCGCCGTGAGGACCATGTTCACGAAGAACAGCAGCATGAAGGTGATGACGACGGACTGGTTGACCGCGTCGCCGACGCCCTTGGGGCCGCCGCGCGGGTTGAGGCCCCGGTAGGCGGCGACGATGCCCGCGATGAAGCCGAAGACCAGGGCCTTGAACTCGCTGATGTAGAGGTCGGGCAGCTGGGCGAGGGCGGAGAAGCTCGCGAGGTACGCGCCCGGGGTGCCGTCCTGCATGATCACGTTGAAGAAGTAGCCGCCGAGCGTGCCGACCACCGAGATCAGGCCGTTGAGCAGGACGGCGACGAGCATGGTGGCGAGCACCCGGGGCACGACGAGGCGCTGGACGGGCGAGACGCCCATGACCTCCATCGCGTCCAGCTCCTCGCGGATCTTGCGGGAGCCGAGGTCGGCGCAGATGGCGGATCCGGCGGCCCCGGAGATCAGCAGGGCCACGATGATCGGGCTCGCCTGCTGGATCACCGCCAGCACGCTGGCGCCGCCGGTGAAGGACTGGGCGCCGAGCTGCTGGGTGAGGGAGCCGACCTGGAGGGCGATGACCGCGCCGAACGGGATGGAGACGAGGGCGGCGGGCAGGATCGTGACGCTCGCGACGAACCAGAACTGCTCGATGAACTCCCGCACCTGGAACGGTCTGCGGAAGATCGCCCGGGCCACCGCGACGGCGAGCGCGAACAGCTTGCCGGTCTCGCGGAGCGGGGCGAGCAGCCGGGAGGGCCGCCGCTGCTCGGGCGTGGACGGGGCGGTCGCCCCGGCGGGGCCGGTGGCCGGCGGGGGGTTCTCGGGCGGCTCGGGCGGCCGCACCGGCATCGGGGCGGTCACGCGCGCGCACCTCCCGCGGCCGGGGCGTAGCTGTTGACGATCGCCGTGCGGGCGGCCTCCGGCAGCTGGCCCATCATCGACATGACCCGCTCGCGGCGGCGCAGCGCGCCCTGGCGTACGGGCATCCCGGGTGAGGGCTCCAGCTGGGGGACGACGGTGCGGGGCCCGGTGCGCGCGGCGGTGTCGTCCCGCTGCTCGGCGGCGAGGGTGGCGGCGTCCTTCTCCTCGGACATGCCGATGGGGCCTTCGCGGCGTCCGGCGAGGAACTGGGAGACGACCGGGGTGTCGCTGGTGAGGAGCACCTCGCGCGGGCCGAAGGTGACGAGGTTGCGGCAGAACAGCATCCCCATGTTGTCGGGGACGGTCGCCGCGATGTCGAGGTTGTGGGTGACGATGAGCATCGTCGCGTCGATCTGCGCGTTGAGGTCGATCAGGAGCTGCGAGAGGTAGGCGGTGCGGACCGGGTCGAGTCCGGAGTCCGGCTCGTCGCAGAGGATGATCTGCGGGTCCAGGACCAGGGCGCGGGCGAGGCCGGCGCGCTTGCGCATGCCACCGGATATCTCGCCCGGCAGCTTTCCCTCGGCGCCGAGGAGTCCGACGATGTCGATGCGCTCCATGACGATGCGACGGATCTCGGATTCCTTCTTGCGGGTGTGCTCGCGCAACGGGAAGGCGATGTTGTCGAAGAGCGACATCGAGCCGAAAAGGGCCCCGTCCTGGAACATGAGGCCGAAGAGCTTCCGGGTCTCCATGATGTCGCGTTCGGAGCTGTTCACCATGTCGACGCCGTTGATGAGGACGCGTCCCTGTTCGGGCTTGAGCAGCCCGATGATGGATTTCAGGAAGACGGTCTTTCCCGTTCCGGAAGGACCGAGCATGACGCTCACTTCACCGGCGGGCAGGGTGAGGCTGACGTCCTGCCAGATGTTCTGCTTGCCGAAGGACTTCGTCAGGCCCTCGACGACTACTTCGATTCCCATCGACCCTCCCTCGAAGTGGCGGTGAACGTGTTCATCGATTGGCGCTCCGGCTCTGAGAAAGGCGATGGCGACTCGTCACACATGCACCAGGGGGCGCACGTTATGTCCGCCGAAACCGCCAGGGCAAGCCGTTGAACAGCGGAGATCGACGAACACGGGGCGGAGAATGGATCACTTGTCATTCGGTGACAAGGCCGGTTCCGGTCCTTGTCGAAATCTGCGCAAGCGGTGAGCGTTCCCTCCGGGCGCCCCTGGACCGGAGCGGAGCGAACCGGACCCGGGTGTGCCCGCCGAGCAGGTACGCAGGCGATTTCCTCGGCACGTCTGGGACGCTACGGGCCGGTAACCTGACTTCGCAATACTGGGTACAGACTTTCCTCGGCGAGAATTCACCCGGGGCGGAGGATTGTTCACGGGTGAGTAATCGGCGAACCAAACCTGTCGGATGGTGAGGAGTCGCAGGACGGCCGGCGGGCAGGAAAGAGCCCTTCCGGTCGGGAAACCGGAAGGGCTCGGGGGCAGGACTTCGGGGGTGTTCGGGTCAGCGCTCGGGGTCGGGCACCCTCGGCGGGCAGTCCGGCCCTTCCGGGTTGGTGGCCACGCACAGGGGCGCCTGCGTCATCTTGGTGTAGTTGTCGGCCTTCTTGCCCCGGCTGGAGATGGCCGAGGTGAAGATCGGGTCGAGGTCCTCCCCCACACCGCAGCCCTCGAACGGCGGGATGTGGGCGTAGCCGGTCAGGGTGCCGCCGTACGCCACGAGGTAGCCGGCCGGCGGATAGCTCTGCCCGTACCCTCTCAGCACCTGCTCGAAGGGCCGTTCCGTGCGGCAGTCGGGGCCCACGTCCAGCGGCACGCCGTTCACCTCGACGTCGGAGAGCCGCATCACGAGCTGGGCCGTGACGGTCGTCTCCTCCGGGTAGGTCGGCGTGTTGGTGACCGTGTGGGTGTGGATCGCGGCCGGGGGGCCCACCTGCTCCAGCGTCATGGTCGCGGTCGTCGGCATGAACCCGTAGCTGAGGAACGTGGCCTTCGTCGGGGGGAGTTGCCGGCGTCCCTGGTAGTCGAAGTCCACCTCCGAGCTGACGTCGACGGTCGAGGCGCAGGAGTCGTTGATGTAGCGCTTGTTGAGCACCACCTTCATGAACGCGGGCCCCAGCGCCGCCGCGCCGTCCAGCTTGGCGGCGTTGGCGTAGCCGGCGGCGTACGTCTCGGCGGTGGTCATCACCCACTCGGGCGGGATCTCGATCGGGCAGCTGCCCGGGTCCTCGCCGTCCAGGGCCGCGAGCCGTTCGTCGGCGAGGGCGTCGATCTTCTCCCGGGCGCCGGGCGACAGGCCCTCGGCCGGGCGGCTGGGGGTCGGATCCGGTGCGGGGTCGCTCTTCCCCGGCCGCGGAGCGGGGGCCGTGGGGGTGCTGTCGCCGCGGACGGTGATCGCGGCGAGTTCGGGTTCCTGGCCCGGGGCCGGTTCGCAGACGACGTCGAGTCCCGGAGGCGTGGTCGGCTCGCCCGCCCCGGTGAGCGAGGACAGCGAGAGGGCCAGCTCGGCGGGGGCGAGCGTCGCGCGCCCGGGGCTGCCGAAGGAGACCGTGGGCACGTCACCGGTCGCGGTCAGGGCCAGGCCGCCCCCGTCCGGTCCGGGCAGGGCGACGGGCGGAGCGGTCAGGTCCTGCCAGGAGGCGTCGGCGGACCGGTCGCCGACCGTGTTGCGGACGGTGAGCCGCGCGACGGCCGACAGGGTGGCGGCGTCCAGCTCCCCGAACCGGGCGAGCGCCGTGGGCTCCAGGTTCACCTCGACGGAGACCTGGGACGGGCGGATCTCCTCGCCCGTGCGGACCGAGGTGGGGAGCACCGCCGAGACGACGACGTCCACTTCCTCGGGCCCGGAGGGGAACGGGCAGTCGTAGCGGAGGGTGACCTCCGAGGTCTGTTCCGCGGCGGCCGACTCGGCGCTGGGGACGAGTGCGGTGGCGACGACGAGCGCCCCGCCCACGGCCCAGTGGATCGGTCGTCTCGCTGCGGCGCGTGCATCGACGGTCATACGGATGGGTCCTTCCGGCGCGCGTGGGCCCAGGGATGGCTGCGGAAAGCGGGTCCGCTTCCCGGCTGCGGCCTCTGCGGGCGGTCGTCGAGCGGACGTCGGGCGGGCTTCGGTGGTACGTCGGCCGGGCTCGGCCGTACGCCGGCCGGACCGGGTACAGCCCCTACCGACGGGTACGGTACGCACGCCGACGACGCCTGGGAAGGGCCGGGTTTCCGATCGGATCGGGGCTGTCCGGACTTTGGCAGTCGGTGACAATCCCGTGCCGCACCCTTGTCGGCGGGTGCGCCAAAACGGGGTGTGCCGGGCCGGTGCGGAGGGAGCGGCGCGGGCCCCTCCGGCCGACGCCGTCGGAGCGGCGCGGGCCCTCCAGCCGTCGGCGTCGGAGCGGATCGTGCGGCTCCGGCCGACACCCCGGAGCACACCCCGCTCGCCGTCGTGCCCGGCCGTCGGGTGCGCACGGCCGGGCACGACGCTCACGTACGGGACGTCATCGGCGGTGGGTCACCCGCTGATGACCGGGGACTTGCCCGAGGCCGTGTTCACGATGGTGTACAGCCCCTGGAAGCTGGCGGTGGTGCCGACGATGCCGCAGCCGCCGCCGACCTTGTTGGCGATGGTCAGGGTGAGCCCGCCGCCCGCGGTGTTGAGGGTGCCGTTGCTCCCGTTCAGGGTCGGATTGTTGTACTTGGCCGCGACCTTGCCGGTCACGTCGAAGGTGCAGGGACCGAGGACGCTGTTCCCGGACACCTTCGCCTTGATCGCTCTGATCTCACCGGTCACCTGGCCCGTGGAGTTGGTGCCGGCGCCCGCCGCGTAGTTCAGGCCCCAGATCTCCCACGGCGGCGTGGTGGTGACCGTCCACGTCGAGCTGAACGGCCCGGTGCACGGCGAGTTGAACGAGATCCCCGAGATGGACGCGAGCTTGGCCGGACTCCCGGCGACCGGGGAGGTCGGCGCCGAGCCCGAGGCGGCGGAGGTCGCACACTGGATCTTGTTGCCGTTGTTGTCGGTCAGGACGGTCACTCCGGCGCTGCCGGTGAAGGCGCCGGTCGGGCTGATCGTCCAGCTGGTCGGGGCGGCGACGGCCGACGGGGCCGCCAGGACGACGGATGCCGCGGCGGCACCGATCGCGGTCAGGAAACCGGTTCGCTTGAACATGGGGGTACTCCCTTTTCTCGTCCCGTTGGGGATGCGACTGAACGTGACTGGAGAGGCGCTGTGCTCGGTTGCCCGCCGTGCCGGACGGTGCGGCACTCGGCGGGTCCACGACACCGGTTCGTGCCGGGTGTGCGGACAAGGACGGGGGCGGGTCGCGCATCACCTCCTCGTATGCGGTTCGGGGCGGGTCCGGCGGGTCGGGACCGGGGCCTACCGCTTCGCGGAGTGCCAGAATTCGGACAGCTTCCTGCCCTCGTTCGGCGCGAGGCCGGCGGGGTCGTAGGGGCTGCCGAAGTAGGTGGTGGTGGCGTCGAGCGTCACGCTGTTCTTTCCGGCGGCGGAGGGGAGGCCGGTCTTGAGGTTCACCGCCCAGTCCAGGAGCCCGGCGCCGCAGCCGCCGGCCCCCGGAACGGCGAACGTGGCGTCACCCTGGTCGGCGCCGTCGAAGGTGTAGCGCCCCATCTCGCCCTCGTCGTCGTTCGGCGTGCCGTCGGCCGAGAACCGCTGGAGCGAGAGACTCGGCGCCGTCACGTTCTGCGGCTTCAGCAGCACCGGGTTGGACGTGGTTCCGATGTAGCACTTGTCACCGAGGAACGGATTCTTGAGGTGGATGCGGACCGGAATGGTGAGAATGGGCTCACCGGTGGAGAATGCCGCGCTCATATTGAAGTCGCGGGGCGCTCCGGCCGGTTCGATGGTGGCCGTCACACGGTTGAGATTGTTGTCCGTCAGCTGGCGGCAGATTCCCGATACGAGCGGAATTCCGCTGGGGCACATGAGCCCGATCAGCCCGCCGGGGATCTCCGCCGGGTCCGCGGTCAGCGCCCCCTCGGGAGGGGCCACCAGGGAGGCGGCGCCGTCGGGGCGCTGGATGACGCCGAGCTGCAGATCGGTGTTGCCGGTGGAGACCTTGGTCTTG
Organism: Streptomyces sp. NBC_01116; assembly: GCF_041435495.1. Taxonomy (NCBI): domain Bacteria; kingdom Bacillati; phylum Actinomycetota; class Actinomycetes; order Kitasatosporales; family Streptomycetaceae; genus Streptomyces; species Streptomyces sp. NBC_01116. The sequence goes on along the minus strand of NZ_CP108644.1, from coordinate 7,568,380 downwards.
CCCAGCGTGATGGTTCCGGTGGCCGAACTCGACGCTATGCAGGTCGCGATGGTGTTGACACCGTCAGCGGCCAGCATGGCGGGCGCGTCGACCGGGCAGCGGTCGAAGGGCGCCCAGTCGCCGTTGAGCTGGGTTGCGGCGGTGGCCGAGCCGCTGGAGAGCACAGCGCTGAATGCCGTGAACGCCGCGAGCAGACCTACGCGGGTTCGATTGGAAACGGATCTCATGTCGTCCCCTCTGTCGGCCGCCGTGGCGCGGCCTCGTGCACGAAGTTGACCGGTTCTGCAATGCGAGCCCGCACCGCGACGACTTCTCGGCGGTGATGGAGCCTCGGGCGGGCCCGGGGGCGGAGGATCGGAGCATCAAATTTCGGGCAGATTTCGTGACCGAATTGATCGAGGCGTGATGTTACTCGCGGGAAACAGGGCGACACAATCCGTCCGTCTAAGATTCTTTGCACCACACTCTTTTTGATCCGGAAATGAGCATCGGGGCACCGCTTCCTTGTCAAGGAATGCGCACTCCGGGGCATGGAATTACACACCGGCGACCGGAACCCCGCGCGCTGTGCGCACACGGCGCCGCGGGGGGCAGGAGCCGCGGAGGTTCCGCTTCCGCTCCCTCACGAATGGCGCGCGAATCAGCCATGCGGCCGAAAGTAGCCACCGAAGAGAGACCGCCCGCCCACATTCGCCGTGGTGAACCGCCTGCGAGCCCGACCACCGAGAGGTTCGATCGACGCCGCGCCCGCCTCTCCGGGAACACCTCGGGGCCGCACAACGGCTTTGTTGTCACCGCCGGAGCAGGCGGCCGAAATTCATTGTCCGAAAGCGCGCAGTACCGCCCGACCTGCACGGAAGTCGCACAGTGCGGCCGCGATGTGTGCCCCCTGCACTTCGATCTTGTCCAAGTGGTGTGCAGTGCCAGTTCGTTGGTCTATCTTCGTCGCGAACTTGGTACGCACCTGTCGGTTCGTGGGAGCGCTTTCCCCCACCGCCTCACCCCACCACCGGGCGCCGAGAGCAAGGGGACTTGTCATGTCACAACTCATACAGCCGCTGGATACCGAGGACCCGCTGGGGCCGCTCCCGCAGGAATTCGCGGCGATCATGCGACCCGAACTTCCCAGCCTCATCAAGGAAATAGGCGTCGAGGTCACCCGGGCGTATCCGGAATACGCCCGGCTCCTCGACGGCCCGAACGGGCAGGCCATCCGGGTGGGCGTGGAGCAGAGCCTCGCCTCCTTCGTCGACCTGGTGGCCGAGCCCTCCTCCCCCACCACGCTCCGGGACGACATGTGCCGGCGCTTCGGACGGTTCGAGGCGTACGAGGGCCGGAGCATGGACACCCTCCAGGGGGCCTACCGGCTGGGCGCACGGGTGGCCCTGCGGCGGGCGAAGAAGGTCGGGCAGAGCTACCACCTGTCCCCGACCCTGATGCTGAGCTTCGCCGACGCGCTCTTCGCCTACGTCGACGAACTGGAATCGCTTTCCCGCGAGGGGTTCCAGGAGGTGCAGTCCCAGTCGGGTGAGCACAGCGAGGCGCTGCGCCGCCGCCTGCTCCATCTCATCCTCGCCGGACGCCCGGCGCCCGGCAGCGCCATCGCCGATCTGTGCGAACAGGTCGGGTGGGCGCTGCCGGAGGAGGTCACGCTCGTCGCCGTCCGCGCCCCGGCGGAGCTGGACCGGCTCAGCGCGGACCGCGACCTCCTCGTCGATCTCAGCGCCCCGCAGCCGCACCTGCTGATCCCCGGAGCACTGGACGACGCGCGAAGATCGATGCTGGAACAGGCACTGCCGGCCGGCCGCGCGGCGATCGGGCTGACCGTTCCCGCGGCGCTGGCCTGCGAGTCGATCCGCTGGGCCCGCCGGGTCCTGGAGCTCGTCGACTCCGGCGTGATCGACGACGCGCCGTTGATCCGCTGCGAGGACCACCTCACCACCCTGTGGCTGCTGTCCGACCCCGCCCTGCTGGACCAGCTCGCCCAACGGGAACTGGCCGCCGTCGCCGGCATCAGCGCCACCCGACGCGACCGGCTGGTCGAGACGCTGCGGATCTGGCTCGACACCCGGGGCACCGCGGCCCAGATGGGCGCACTGCTGGACGTCCACCCGCAGACCGTCCGCTACCGCATGCGGAGCCTGGAGACCATCTTCGGTGACCAACTCGTCGACCCCGAGAGCCGTTTCGCCACCGAGGCGGTGCTGCGCGCGCTGCGGCTGCGCTCCCGCGCCACGGGCACATCCCCCTGATCCGGATCACGTTCGGCGCGCCGGGTCAACTTACCGGCGCGTAAGGCGAAATAGACGGTCAGTCCCAAACGGTTGCGACACGGAGACGTATCCGACGAGAAACCCGGAACCGCGTCCCGTACACAGGAAGGAACCTGCCGCCCATCAGGCGGCGGGCCCGTGCACCGCCTCCTGGCCAACCATCCGAGAGGGAACGTCCCATGACCGCCTCGCACCTCCTCGTCCCCGTGCCGATCCCGGACCGGGTCGCCGCGCTGATCGGTTCGTGCATTCCGCCGCACATCCTCCAGGCGGAGTTCGACGCCGACTGCGCGGCCCGCGAGGTACGCAGGTTCCGCGGCCCCCGGCTCGGCGTCGAGGACCGGGCCGACCGCGAACAGGCCCTGTCCGACCTGGCCCGCGCCAACAAGGTGCTGGCCGCACACCACCCCGGACTGGCCGTCCGGCCCGACTCGCCCTTCTGACCGCCCCTCACCCCCCGCCACCCGCCCGCCCCTCTCACCGCGACCGGCCGTGGACCGGCCTTGCGGGGCTCCGCGACTGCCCTTACCTTACTCCAAAGTAAGTTTACTTTGGAGTAAGGATCTGGCGTGGACGGAACCAGCAGCGGCAACCTCACCGACGACCTGTCCGGGCTCGACTTCGCGGCGGTCGCGCCCGAGGAGTTCGCCCGGATCGTCAAGAACCTGTCCGCGAAGCAGCTCGCCGAGGTCATGCGGGGCGAGCTGCGCACCCGGATACTCGGCGAGGTCTTCGGCCGGATGAGGCAGCAGTTCCGGCCCGGGGCGGCCGGCGGCCTCACCGCGCTGATCCGCTGGAAGATCACCGGGGAGAGCGACGCCGTCTACGAGACCGCGATCGCCGACGGAGCCTGCCGGGTCACCTCCGGCCGCTCGGACGCCGAACCGCGCACCACGCTCGTGATGGGCGACGCGGAGTTCCTCAAGCTCGTCTCCGGCAACGGCAATCCGGTCACCATGTTCATGACGCGCAAGCTCAAGGTCGCCGGTGACGTCGGCCTCGCCTCCGGCCTGACCCGCTACTTCGACATCCCGAAGGCGTGAGCTCATGAGCTTCTTCTCCCTCGCCCTGACCGAGGAGCAGCAGGACCTGCGCGACTGGGTGCACGGCTTCGCCGCCCAGGTGGTACGCCCGGCCGCCGCCGAGTGGGACGCCCGGGAGGAAACACCCTGGCCGGTGATCCAGGAGGCCGCCCGGATCGGGCTGTACGGATTCGAGTCGCTCGCCGACCTGTACGGCGACCCCACGGGGCTCTCCCTCCAGATCGCCAACGAGGAGCTGTTCTGGGGCGACGCGGGCATCGGCATGGCCCTGTTCGGCACCTCGCTCGCGGTCGCCGGAATCTTCGCCTCCGGCACCCCCGACCAGCTCGCCGAGTGGGTCCCGCAGTGTTACGGGGACGAGGACGACCCGAAGGTCGCCGCCTTCTGCGTCTCCGAACCGGGAGCCGGGTCGGACGTCTCCGCGATGACCACGAAGGCCCGTCATGTCGAGGCGAGCGACGAGTGGGTGATCTCCGGTCAGAAGGCGTGGATCACCAACGGCGGCATCGCCGAGGTCCACGTCGTCGTCGCCTCGGTCGATCCGGCGCTGGGTTCCCGCGGACAGGCCGCGTTCATCGTGCCGCCCGGCACGAAGGGCCTGACGGCGGGCCGTACGGTCAAGAAGCTGGGGCTGCGCGCCTCGCACACCGCGGATCTCTTCCTCGACGAGGTGACCGTACCGGGGCACTGCCTGCTGGGCGGGAAGGAGAAGCTGGACGCCCGCCTCGCCAGGGCACGCGAGGGCGGCCCCGCCAAGGGCCAGGCGGCGATGGCGACGTTCGAGGTCAGCCGCCCGACCGTGGCCGCGCAGGCACTCGGCATCGCCCGGGCCGCCTACGAGTACGCCCTGGAATACGCCGGTGAGCGCGAGGCGTTCGGCAGGCCGATCATCGAGAACCAGTCGATCGCCTTCGCTCTGGCCGATATCCGCACCGAGATCGAAGCCGTACGCCTGCTGATCTGGCAGGCCGCCTGGATGGCCCGCAACGACCGGGCCTTCGACGCCGGACAGGGCTCCATGTCGAAGCTGCGGGCCGGCGAACTCGCGGTCGCGGCCACCGAGAAGGCGGTCCAGATCCTCGGGGGCGCGGGCTACAGCCGGGAGCATCCGGTGGAGCGGATGTACCGCGACGCGAAGATCTACACCATTTTCGAGGGCACCAGCGAGATCCAGCGCCTCGTCATCGCGCGGGCGATCTCGGGCCGGCACATCCGCTGAGGAGGAGATGGGGCCGCGGTCACGGCGGCGGCGAAGGCCGGGTCCGGCGTCGCGACGGTCGGCGGGGGGATCGCCCCACCGACCGAGCCGCCGCCCGCCGCCCCGCCGAAGCGCCCGTCGATCCTGCTGAATCCGGGCCTGATCCGGGCCTGATCGGCTTTGAATCCGTGTGATTCTCGTCGCCCCGAACGCGTACGCCGGGGTGGAACGGAGCCCTGGAAATCTCCGTCGGGCCGGGCCGGACGGAGATCGTCACCGAGCGCGTCGAGGCGTGTACGCAACTGCGCGGAGGCCGGGCACCACCCCGCCGACGTGCGACAACAGGGTTCGGATCGCCCCCTCGTGACGATCCGCGGCGATCGGTGGCGACGGTGTGGAGGACGTCGCGGCACGGGACGAGCGCCGCTCCGGGACCGACGGCGAACGGCGCCCGTGGCGGGCCCCACACGTTTGACCGGTGCCTCTCCGCCCTCCCTGCCACTAGCCTCTTCACATGACCTCCACTTCGACCGAGCCGACGCCTGCCCGCCCGATGGTTGAACTCAACGCGGAGATCCGCGCTCTGGTCGCCGACGGTGGTGTGGTGTCGCCCGAGGGCCGCCGGGAGTACGAGCGGCTGCTCGTCGAGTGGGTGGCGGCCGTACGGGGCGGGTCCTCGGAAGCCGGCTGACGGCGGAGCGGCGGGGTCCTCCCGCGAGCGGTGAAGGCCCCCGGGAGCGAGGGGTACGGACACCGGGCACGAGTAGGACACCGGGAGCGAGAGGTACGGGCGGAAGGGGAGCCACCCCCTCCGCGAGGCCGTCCGGGCATCGGCGATAGTGATCGTCCGTCCGCGTCCTCATCCCGGGAGAACCTCATGACCGCCGCGTCACCCGTCGGCGCACGCCGCCCGTCGCTCCTCCTCGTCACCGATCTCGCGTACGAGGCCCGTGGCCGCCGCTACTGCGACGAGGACATCTACCTCGGCTCCCGGCTGCGCGAGTCGTTCGACGTCGCGCTCTGCCACCCCCGGGACGCGGCCGCGCTGCTGGAGGGCTTCGACACCGTGCTCATCCGCAACAGCGGGCCGGTGCTGCACTACCGGGAGGCCTACGACACGTTCTGCTCCCGGGCCGGGGAGCTGCGGACGCCGGTCTACAACCCGCTGGGCGGGCGCGGTGACATGGCGGGCAAGGAGTATCTGGTCGAGATGAGCCGGGCCGGCCTCCCCGTCATCCCCACGGTGGACCGGGCGGCGGATCTGCCGGAGCTGCCCGACGTCCCCGCCTACGTCGTCAAGCCGAAGCTGGGGGCGGACTCGGTCGGACTGCGGTTCGTCACGGCGGCGGAGGCGGCCAGCGAGCTGGAGCGGGCGGCCGAGGGCTCGCTCCTGGTCCAGCCGCGGATCGACTTCCGCCACGAGGTGTCCTTCTACTTCGTCGACGACGACTTCCAGTACGCGCTGTACGCGCCGGACCCGGAGCGGCGCTGGGTGCTGGAGCCGTACGCGGCGAGCGCGGAGGACCTGGAGTTCGCCCGGCGCTTCATCGCCTGGAACACGCTCGACCACGGGATCCAGCGGGTCGACGCCTGCCGGACGGCGGACGGCGCGCTGCTGCTCGTCGAGCTGGAGGACCTCAATCCGTATCTGTCGCTCGACCGGGTCGGCGAGGACGTCCGGGAGGCGTTCGTGGCGCGGCTGAAGACGTCGATCGCCTCGCTGCCCCGCTGACCACCCCCGTCCGGCCCGCCCCCGCATGCGGGGGTACGGGGCCGGTGTGAGGGTGCAGAGGTGACCACTGCCAGCGAGCAAGCTCCCGCCGCGCAGAGTGCCGCCGCGCCGCCGCCCGTCCTCGACCGGCGGCGGCGGAACATCGTCTTCGCGACGATCGTGCTGGGCATGCTGCTCGCGGCTCTGGACCAGACGATCGTGGGCACGGCCCTGCCGACGATCGTCTCGGACCTGGGCGGGGCCGCACACATGTCATGGGTGGTCACCGCCTATCTGCTGGCGGAGACGGTGGCCACCGTCCTGGTTGGCAAGTTCGGCGACCTGTTCGGGCGCAAGCTGGTCTTCCAGGTCTCGGCGATCATCTTCATCACGGGTTCGTTCCTGTGCGGCCTCGCGTCGGACATGCTGCTGCTGATCATCTGGCGCGGTATGCAGGGCATCGGCGCGGGCGGCCTCATGGTCACGTCGATGGCGCTGATCGCGGATGTGATCCCGTTGCGCGAACGGGGCAAGTACCAGGGCGCGATCGGGGCGGTCTTCGGCATCTCGACGGTGATCGGGCCGCTGCTCGGCGGACTCTTCACCGACCATCTGACCTGGCGCTGGGCGTTCTACGTCAATGTGCCGATCGCCATCGTGGTGGTGATCGCCGCCGCCCGGAACATTCCGTCGGTGAAGGCCGCCGGCCGGCCGGTCATCGACTACGCCGGGATCGCGCTGGTCACCGTCGGGGCGAGCGCGCTGATCCTGGCGACCAGCTGGGGCGGGAACGAGTACGCCTGGGGATCGCCCATGATCATCGGGCTGTTCGTCGGCGGGCTGATCGCCCTGGCGCTGTTCTGCGTGGTGGAGACGCGGGCGAGGGAACCGATGCTGCCGATGCGGCTGTTCCGGAACCCGGTGTTCACGGTCTGCTCGATCCTCAGCTTCATCGTGGGCTTCGCGATGCTCGGCTCGATGATCTTCCTGCCGACCTATCTCCAGTACGTGGACGGGGACTCGGCGACCCTGTCGGGGGTGCGGACGCTGCCGCTGGTCGTCGGTCTGCTGGTCGCCTCGATCTTCAGCGGCAACGTGGTGAGCAAGACGGGCCGCTACCGGGTCTTCCCGATCGTGGGGACCCTGGTCATGGCGGCCGGGCTGTTCCTCCTGTCCCGGATGGGGCCGGGGACCGGCGTCTGGCTGGAGTCGCTCTACATGGTGGTGCTGGGACTCGGCATCGGCCTGGCCATGCAGGTGCTGACGATCGCCGTGCAGAACACCGTCGACTACGAGGACCTGGGCACGGCCACGTCGGGCGTGACGTTCTTCCGCACCCTGGGCAGCGCCTTCGGCACCGCGGTGTTCGGCACCATCTACGCCAACGCGCTGAAGCCCAACCTCACCGACGGCGTCGCGCGGGCGGTGGCGGCGGGCGGTGACCCGGCGGCCCTGGCCCGTGCCTCGCAGAGCCCGCAGGCGCTGCACGCGCTGCCCGCCGCCCAGGCGGAACCGCTGGCCCATGCCTACGCGGACACCCTGCACACCGTGTTCCTGTGGACGGTGCCCGTCGCGCTGATCGGCTTCGTCGTCGCGCTGTTCCTGAAGGAGGTAAAGCTGCGGGACTCGGCCCGGCTCGGGTCGACGGACATGGGCGAGGGGTTCGCCCAGCCGGGCACCGGGGACTCGGCGAAGGTCCTGGAGTTCTCCGTGGCCACGATCCTGCACGGCGCGGGCCCGGACACCGCCCGGCGGATCACCGCCGAGTCCGACACCCGGCTCGACATGGCGGGGGCCTGGGCGGTGATGCAGGTGGACCTCTTCACCAGGATGGTCGGCCACGCGGGCCTCGGGCTGATCGCGGCCCGGCACCGCATCCCGCCGGAGGTGCTGGTGCCCGTCTTCGACCGGATGATCGAGGAGGGCTATCTGACGGGGGACGGCCGGATCTTCTCGCACACGGCGGCGGGCCGGCGCGAGGCCGCGGTGATCTCCGACGCCTGGGGCCGCTGGCTCAACGAGCGCCTGGCCGAGGACGGCGCGCGCCCCGACGACCGCCAACTCCGGGCCACGGTGGACGTGATCGCCAAACGGCTGCTGGCGGAGGACCTGGCCCAGGAGCTGTCCCCGGCGGCCGGCTCCGGCGGATCGTCGCGGGTGGGCGCCCCGGTCTGAGGCCCGGGGCCGGTCCCGGTCCCTTCCCGGGCCCTTCCCGCGCGGACGGCTCAGTGCTCCCAGGACCGGGGGCGGGCCAGCGCCTCCCACTCCGCGCGGAGCAGGCCGAGGACCGCGGTGTCGTGGCGGCGGCCGCGGTGCAGGCAGGAGGACCGGCGTACGCCCTCGTGGATGAACCCGGCTCCGCGCAGGGTGGCGAGGGCCGCCGTGTTGTCGGTGTGGGTGACGGCCTCGACGCGGTGGAGGGGCAGTTCGCCGAAGGCCAGATCGGTCAGGGCGTCGAGCGCGTCGGCTCCGATGCCCTTGCGGCGGTGCTCGGGGGCGAGGAGGAGGCACGCCTCGGCGGTGCCGTCGACGAAGTCCTCCTCGATGAGGGCGATGTGGCCGACCGGGGTGCCGTCCGGAAGGAGGACGAGGAAGTCGTCCCGGTCCCGGTCCTCCACGTTGGCCTCGATGCGATTGCGGAGTTCGTGGAGGGAGCCGGGCCAGACGCCGATCTCGTGGGCGGCCACCGGGTCGGCGCGCCAGCGGTGGACCAGTTCGGCGTCGTCGGGCTCCAGGGGGGTGAAGGCGACGTCACGGCCCCGCCAGAACCGTTCCCGCGTGGCGTGGGGCGTCGCTTCCTCGTCCTCGTTCATGCGCGGATCGTACGGTCGCGCACAGTCCGCCGGGAAACGGGTTTCGTGCGCTCGCGGCCCCTGCCGTACGGGAGGACTCAGTCGACGAAGACCGCCGTCGTGTAGACCCAGGCGCCCTCGTGCCGGACGAAGCGGCTCTTCTCGTGGAGGGAGTCGGGGCGGCCGTCGTCGGTGTAGTGGGCGCGGAAGGTGACCGTTCCGGTGGAGTGGAAGGCGCTGCCCTCGGTGGTCTCCAGGATGTCCAGCCCCGTCCAGCGCATCGCGGGGTCGAAGTCGACGCCGGGCGGCCGGGTCCCGGGGTGCCAGGTGCGCAGCAGGTACGCCGCGTCCTGGACGACGAAGGCCGCGTACCGGGAGCGCATCAGCGCCTCGCAGGTCGGTGCGGCGGCGCTGCCGGAGTGGAAGCGGCCGCAGCACTCGCCGTAGGCGGCGGGCAGGCCGCAGGGGCACGGGGAGGCGGGGGTGATCCGCGCGGCGGCGGGCCCCCGCGGCCGGGAGGTGCGTCGTGACATGGGTCCATTGTGACGCGTGGCGGCGGGCTCAGGGTTTGCGGGCCACTCCGGCGTATCCGGGGATCGGCTCGTCGCCCGGGACGTCGATGACCTCGCCGAGCTCCGGGTGCCAGTCGGCGGAGAGCGAGACGCCGGGCTCGACCAGGTCGAGACCGTCGAAGAACGCCGTCAGTTCGGCGCGGCTGCGGGGACGCAGTGTCATCCCGCGCGCCTTGTACATGGCCCGTGCCTGCGCGGCGCCCTCCGGGTTGAAGTCGCCGGTGGTGTGCGAGAGCACCAGATAGCTGCCGGAGGGGAGCTGGTCGACCAGCTTGTCGACCAGGTCGCCGGCGCCGTCCTCGTCGTCGATGAAGTGCAGCAGGGCCAGCAGCGACAGGGCGATCGGCTCGTCGAAGTCCAGGACCTCCGCGGCCTCGGCCAGGATGGCCTCCGGCTTGCGGGCGTCCGCCTGGATGTACTCGGTGGCGCCCTCGGGCGTGGAGCGCAGCAGCGCCGCCGCGTGGGCGAGCACGATCGGGTCGTTGTCGCAGTAGACGACGCGCGCGTCGGGGGCGGCCCGCTGGGCGATCTGGTGGAGGTTCGGCTCGGTGGGTATGCCGGTGCCGATGTCCAGGAACTGGTGCACGCCGTTCTCGGCGAGCCAGCGGGTGGCCCGGTGCATGAACGCCCGGTTGACCCGCGCCATGTCGCGGCCCCGCGCGTCCACGGCGAGCAGCTGTCGCGCCATCTGTTCGTCGACCGGGTAGTTGTCCTTGCCGCCGAGGAACCAGTCGTACATCCGGGCCGGATGCGGCTTGCTGGTGTCGATCTCGATGGAGTGGGGTTCTTGCCCGGTCATGGCGCGCTCCGTGGTCAGTGTCCGTACGTCGGCGATGGGGGAACGAGTGAAGGTGCTGCGGGGTGCGGTCTCAGGTGAGCAGGAAGTCGGCCTGGCCGGCCTTGGCGCCCTGGATGAAGGCGGCGATCTCGCCGTTGGAGTAGATGAGGGCGGGGCCGTCCGGGTCGGCGGACTGGCGTACGGCGACCCGGCCGTCGGCGAGCTTCATGGCCTCGATGCAGTTGCCGCCGTTCCCGCCGCTCCACGGCTTGTACCAGCCTTCGGAGCCGAGGTCACCGGCGGGCATGCCGTTGTATATGTGGTTCATCACAGCTCCTTGCGGAAGTCCCGGAGGATTTCCTTCGTGCGTTGTGCAGTCGCGGCCTGAGCCGCCATGCGGTCCATGACTTCGAGATAGGAGGCCACCTCGGGGCGGGCGTCGAAGTAGACGGCTCCGGTCAGGTACTCGCTGTAGACCATGTCGGGCAGTTCGGGGACGGCGAACCGGAAGAGGACGAACGGTCCGTAGGTTCCCGGGTGGTGGCCGGTGGCGAACTCCGCGATCTGCAGGGTGACGTGGGGCAGCTCCGTGGATGCGAGCAGCTTGTCGATCTGCCCGCGCATCACGTGGGCGCTGCCGACGGGCCGCCGCAGGACGGTCTCGTCCATGATCACCCATAGTCTGGGGGCGTCGTCCTTGGCCAGCAGGGACTGGCGCTCCATCCGCAGCGCCACATGGCGCTCGATGTCCTCCGGCCGGGTCTGGCCGACCGCTCCGGTCCGCATCACGGAACGTGCGTAGTCCTCGGTCTGGAGGAGCCCGGGCACGAAGTGCGGCTCGTACATGCGCAGCAGGCTCGCCGCGCCCTCCAGGCTGACGTACATGCTGAACCAGTCGGGCAGGACGTCGTGGAAACGCTGCCACCAGCCCGGTTTGTTCGCCTCCTCCGCCAGGTCGACGAAGGCGTCGGCCTCCTGGTCGGCGATGCCGTACGCCTTCAGCAGCAGCTGGACGTAGGGGATCTTCAGCCCGACCTCGGCCGTTTCCATTCTGCGTATCGTCGCCGGTGCGACCCGCAGCACCTTCGCCGCCTGGTCACGGGTCAGGCCGACACGCTCGCGCAGATCCTGCAGGCGCTTGCCGAGAACGACCTGGCCCACGGTCGGGGCGGACCGCGGTTCGCTCACTTCAGACCTCCCCATGCGCTGTTTTGCCAGCAGTGTGCCATGCGTGCGCCCCCGACGACACAGTCACTCTGGAAATTTCAGAGTGCCTCTTGCCAAGTGTCATCGTCAGGGGGAGAGTTGACTCCCGAACCAGTTCGCTCGGTCGCGCCTGCTTCCCGTTCACTCGGGAAACGAAGCGTGACGCAGCCCCCACTGTGAGGAATCGGTCGTGGCACCTGGCAGTGCGCTCATCCCCCGGCTCATGGACCTCAGCCCCGGGACGGAGACGCTCCGTTACTGCTTCGCGCTGCCGGCGCACCCCGAGTCGGTGGCCGGTGCGCGGGAGCTGACGCGAGCGCGGCTCGACAGCTGGGAGCTGGGCCGCGACGCCTGTGACGCGGCCGTCCTCATCGTCTCCGAGCTGGTGACCAACGCCGTCGTGCACACCGCGAGCACCCGGGTGGTGTGCGAGCTGAGCCGGATCGGCGGACGACTGCGGATAGCCGTGCAGGACCAGGGGCACCAGCCCGGCGGCCCGCGGCTGCGCCGCTCGTCCGACGACGAGCACGGCCGCGGTCTGCTCCTCGTCGACGCGATGAGCAGTGCCTGGGGTTCGCACGACGCCCAGAACGCCTCCGGGCGGATCGTCTGGGCGGAGCTGCCGCACGACGCGGAGCAGCTGCCCGGCACGGAGCAGCCATGCTGAGGAACGCGCTGACCAGGCTGCGCGCGGCGCACCGGGCCCGGACGCCCGAGCAGCCCCGTGGCGGCCGGGTGCGGCTGGTCCTGCCGGCCTCGATGTCGGCCAGCCTGGGCTGCGACGCGGTAGGGGTGCCCGCCCGGCACGGCTTCCGCCTCATGTCCCATCTGCCGCGCACGGGTTGCGTCTTCGCCGACGCGGACCGCTGGTGGTGGATCGTCCCGGCCGGTTCCGACCTGGACCTCGACTGGCCCGGACAGGTGACGTACGCGCATGACGCGGAGGTGCCCGGCGGGCGGCCCCGGCTGATCCACTCCCCGGACGGCCTCACTCCCTACACCCCGCCCATCCCGCTCTTCCTGATGGTCTGCCAGGTGACCGGGGTGGCGCCGAGCTGGGCCGCGGTCGGCAGGCCGAGCGTCGTGTCCGCGCCCTAGTCCTCCTGGCGACCGGGCGGCGGGGCCCGCGTCGGAACGAGCCGGGCCCGGTCAGGTCGGGCCCGTACCGTTCCCACGCGGGCCCCACGGAGTCAGGGCCGGCCGAGGTACGCGAGACCGGGGTGGACCTCGGCGTACCGGTCGAGCAGCCGCCGGGCCACTGCCACGGAGTCGACCAACGGGTGCAGCGCGAACGCCTGGACGGCCGCCGCGCGGGATCCGCTCTCCGCGGCCTCCAGCACCGCCCGCTCCACGGCCTTCACGGCGGTGACGAGGCCGACCGCGTGGTTCGGGAGAGGTGAGACGGCCACCGGGTGGGCCCCGTTGGCGTCGACGAGGCAGGGCACCTCGACGACGGCGTCCGCGTCCAGGGCCGAAAGGGTCGTGCGGTTGCGGACGTTGAGGATCAGGGAGGTGCGTTCGTTGCGCGCGACGGCCCTCATCAGGGCGAGCGCGACCTGTTCGTAGCCGCCGGACTCCAGATCGCTCTCCTCCCGCTCCCCCGCCCCGGCGACCTCCCGGTTCTCCGCCATGTACGTCGCCTCGCGTTCGGCGCGGGTGCGGTCCCAGGTGGCGAGGGCAGGGGTGCCGGGCTCCCGCATACGGGCGTAGAAGCCCTCCTGCTGGTCCCGGAGAAAGGCGCCCCGGGTCTGTTCGGCCTCCTGGTAGGCGCGTACGGCCTCACGGTTGAAGTAGTAGTAGTGCAGGTATTCGTTGGGGATCGCGCCCAGCGACCGGAGCAGCTCCGCGCCGAAGAGGCGGCCCTCCTCGAAGGATTCGAGGAGCTTCGGGTCGGTGAGCAGCCGGGGCAGCTCGTCCCGCCCGTCCACGTACAGCCCCCGCACCCACCCGAGGTGGTTGAGCCCGGCGTAGTCGATCCAGGCCCGGTCCGGGTCGGCGCCCAGGACGCGAGCGATGCGGCGTCCCAGCCCGACCGGCGAGTCGCAGATCCCGATGACCCGGTCGCCCAGGTGCCGGGACATCGCCTCGGTGACGAGGCCCGCCGGGTTGGTGAAGTTGATGACCCAGGCGTGCGGGGCGAGCCGGGCGACGCGGCGGGCGAGGTCGAGGGCGACGGGGACGGTGCGCAGCCCGTACGCGATGCCGCCTGCGCCGACGGTCTCCTGGCCGAGGACGCCCTCGTCGAGGGCCACCCGTTCGTCGGCCGCGCGTCCGGCCAGGCCGCCGACCCGGATGGCGGAGAAGACGAAGTCGGCGCCGCGCAACGCCTCGTCGAGTTCCGTGGTGGCGACGACGGCGGGGGCGTCCGCGATGTCCCGCCCCTGTTCCGCGAGGACGCGGGCGACGGCGGTGAGCCGGTCCGCGTCGGTGTCGTACAGCGTGACCCGGGAGACGCGGCCCTCGGCGTGATCGCCGAGGAGGGCCCCGTACACGAGAGGCACCCGGAATCCGCCACCGCCAAGAATTGTCAGCTTCACGCTGCTCGATGGTACGGGCAGGCCCGCTCTCACAGCCGTCGGCCGCGCGGGGCCGGCCCGCCCCGAGCCGCCCGTGTCGGGCCCGGAGCACGACGCGGCGGCCCCGGGCCCGTGGGCGTGATCCGGGGCCGCCGCGGCCGGACGGGAGCGACGACGGGTCAGTAGCCGCTCCACCAGCGGGTTACCGCCTGCCAGAGCCGGGCGGGGACGGCCGGGCGGCGCTGCTGCGGGATCGTCGCCACCGGAGCGGGTTCGGGGGAAGGGTCCGGCGCGGGCACGGAGGGTGCGGCCGGGGCGGGTGCGGGGCCCGGGGCGGGCGCGGCCCCCGGGGCGGGCGCGGCCCCCGGGGCGTGGGCGGGCTGCGCCACGGCTGCCTCGGGCCGGGGCTCGGGGACGGGCGTGGCCGGGGAGGAGATCTCCCAGGCGTCGGCCGGGCGGGCGGCGCGGGCCATCACCGAGAGCGGATCCGCGTCCAGCTTCTGCTGGGGGCTGGGAGCGAACTTCACCGGCAGCTCGACCAGGTGGCGGGACATGATGTTGCCGACCCAGCGCAGCTCGCTCTCCCCGACGCCGAGCTCCAGGTCCGGCAGGCGCATCAGGAGCGCGTCGACACCGACGTCGGCGATGGCCCGCCCGATGTCCTGCCCCGGGCACTCGTGGGGGCCGCCGCTGAAGGCGAGGTGGGCGCGGTTGCCGCTCATGTCGGCGCCCAGGTCCGGGCGGACGGTGGGGTCGGTGTTGGCCGGGGCGATCCCGACCAGCAGGGCGTCGCCCGCCTTGATCTGCTGGCCGCCCAGCTCGGTGTCGCCGACCGCCCAGCGGCCGAACACGGCGGTGAACGGCGGCTCGTCCCAGAGGGTCTGCTCGACCGCCTCGGGGACCGTCATGTGGCCGCCGCTGAGCCGGGCGCGGAAGCGCGGGTCGATCAGGACCATGCGCAGCACGTTGGCGATGAGGTTGGCGGTGGACTCGTAGGCGGCGATCATGATGAGGCGCAGATGCTCGATGACCTCGGTATCGGTCATCGTCGCGGGGTGCTCGACGAGCCAGGAGGCCAGGTCCGGCGCGGATTCGGCGCGGCGGTGCTCGACCAGGCGCGTCAGCACGGACACGATGTGCGCGTTGCTGGCGACGGCGGTCTCGGTGCCGCGTGTCATGTCCCGGGCCGCCTGGACGAGACGCTCGTCGTACTCCTCCGGCATGCCGAAGATCGCGCACACCACCATCATCGGCAGATGCTCCGCGAACTGGCTGACCAGGTCGGCGGTGCCCTTCTCGCAGAAGTCGTTGACGAGGCGGTTACTGAAGCGGTTGATGTGGCGGCGCACCCCGCGGGTGTCGATGCGCTCCATGCTGTCGGTGACCGCGCCGCGCTGCCGCTCGTGCTTGGCGCCGTCGGCGAAGACGCAGACGGGCTGCCAGGTGAAGATCGGGGCGAGCGGGTGGTCCGGGGCGACGCTGCCGTCCTGGAGGGCCCGCCAGCGCCGCGAGTCCCGGGAGAACTGGGAGGGCGTACGGGTGACGTGGAGGTTCTCGCTGTGGCCGAGGACGAGCCAGGCGGGCACGTCGCCGTGGAGCAGGATCGGGGCGACGGTGCCGTGTTCGGCGCGGAGTCTGTCGTAGAGGCCCGCCGGGTTGTTCTCCGCCTCGGGGCCGTAGAGCCGGCGCAGTCCGCCGGGGCCGACGTCGAGGTTGTGGGCCGGGCACTGGGGCGGGGGCACGGCGCCGGGTTCGTGGTGGAAGGGGGTTGTCACAGGGTCTCCAGGGATCAGGATTCCAGGGCTGGTGCACAGGCGGGCGGGACGGGGCCGGGGCGGCGAACGCGGACCGGTCCGGGGGCAGGCGCCGCGGGATGGCGCGCGCCCCCGGTCGTGGGATCCGGTCGTGGATCGGCTGGACCGGAGGTGTACCGGCGGAGGTTCGGTGTCAGGCGAGCGGGACGGCCAGGCTGTGCAGATAGCGCATCAGGGTCATCAGCACATCGCGGCTGGAGACCCGCAGCCGGGCGTCGCAGTCGACCATCGGGACCTCGTCCGGCAGGTCGAGGGCTCTGCGCAGGTTCTCGACCGGATGGTGCGGCGCGTCGGGGAAGGTGTTCACGGCCACCACGAACGGCACTCCGCGCTCCTCCAGCCGGCCGATGACGTCGAAGCTGACTTCGAGGCGTCTGGTGTCGATGAGGACGACCGCGCCGAGGGCGCCCTCGAAGAGGCCGTTCCAGAGGAACCAGAAGCGTTCCTGGCCCGGGGTGCCGAACAGGTAGAGGATCAGTTCCTCGCTGAGGCTGATCCGTCCGAAGTCCATGGCGACCGTGGTGGCGGTCTTCGTCTCCACCCCGGCGTTGTCGTCCACGCCGACACCGGCCTGGGTCATGGTCTCTTCGGTCGTCAGCGGCCGGATCTCGCTCACCGAGCCGACCATGGTCGTCTTGCCGACGCCGAACCCGCCGACGATCACGACCTTCACCGCGGCGGTGGCCGTGGTGGGGAGGACGTCCTCGCTGCGAGGTCCGGTGATCGTGTCAGAGCTTCTGAAGTCCATGCATCACCGCTTCGAGAAGGGACCTGTCGGGGAGCGTGGCGCGGACGATCGGCGCACGCGACTCGATGAGTTCGGTCGCGAGGAGATCGCTCAGGAGCGAGGTGACCACGCTGAACGGCAGGCTGAGGTAGGCCGAGATCTCGGCGACGGACAGCGGCGCCTGGCAGAGCCGCAGGATGGCCGCCTGCTCGGGCTGGAAGGTCGGCGAGGGCTCCGCCTGCGCGACGACCATCGTGACCAGGTCGAGCGCGGACCGTTCGCTGTCGTCGAGATCGCCGGTGATCACGTACAGCCGTTCCGGGTCGTGCAGGTCCGGATCGGCCTTGCGGCGTTCTCGTCGAGGACCACTCATCCGGACTGCCCGCCGTGGCGGGGCGGGCTGGTCAGGTGGGCTCCGATCCGCACGACCATGTCCCGCATCCGGGCCCCGACGAGTCCGGCGTCGACGGTCTCGCCGGCCAGGACCGCGAGATAGGCGCCGGTCCCGGCCGCCATCAGGTAGAAGAACCCGCCCGTCACCTCGATCACCACGAGCTTCATGAGGCCGTCGCTGTACGGGATCTCGGTGGCCACGGCGGCGGCCAGGCTCTGCAGTCCGGCGCAGGCCGCCGCGAGCCGGTCGGCGACGTCGGGGTCGCCGCCGTGCATCGCGATGCGCAGGCCGTCCGACGAGAGCACCACGATCTGGTGAATGCTCGGAACGTCCTCGGCCAGCTCCTTGAGCATCCAGTCCATGTTTCCCCGCTGCTGGATCACTTCAGGTCTCCCTTGTCCCACGCGTCATCGGAGTCTTCGCCGTGCTTTCGTTCCTGCGGTACGCCGTTGACGGCCTTGGTGAAGGCCTCCAGCCACAGGCCGGGGGGCTTCTCCTCGCCGCGTCCGTCGTCCGCGCCCTCGTCCGCGCCGGGCCGGAACCCGTTGGCGGGGGCGGGGGGCGGTGGGGGCTGCTGCGGGAGGTTGTGCGAGCCGAGCGGGGCGCGGCCCCGGCTGCGGCGCTGCGGCAGCCCGTTCTCGGTCCACTCGGTGACCACGGGAAGGTCGTCCTCCACGGCTGCCGCGGGAGAGGCCGGGTGCGACGTGGCCGCGGGGGCTCCGGAGGAGGCCGGTGCGGCGACGGACGGCACGGGGCCGGTGGCGGCGGGCTTGGACTTGCGCTTGCCGGGCGGCGGCACCACGTGCTGGAGCTGCGACATGTCCAGGGAGCTGGTGGGCCGCGAGGTGGCGCCGATGCCGTGGGCGATGCCCGGGGCGGGCCCGGTGGTGATCATGTCGCGCGGCACGATGAGGACGGCGCGGACGCCGCCGTACGCCGACTGACGCAGCGACACCTGGAGCTGGTACATCCGGGAGAGCCGGCCGACGACGGCCATGCCGAGGCGCGGGGACTCCCCGAGGTCGTTCATGTTGATGCCCGCCTGCGCCTGGGCGAGCATGTTCTCGGCGCGGGCGCGGGCCTCCTCGCTGAGGCTGACGCCGCCGTCCTCGATCTCGATGGCGATGCCGGTCTGCACCTCGACCGCGGTGACGTGCACCCGGGTCTGGGGCGGCGAGTAGCGGGTCGCGTTGTCGAGGAGTTCGGCGCAGACGTGGATGAGCGGTTCGACCGAGGTGCCGACGATGGCGACCTTGGCGATCGAGTGCAGATCGACGCGCTGGTACTCCAGGATGCGGGACATCGCGCCGCGCAGCACGCTGAACAGCGGTACGGGCTTGGGCCACTGGCGGCTGGGGCGGGCGCCGCCGAGCACGGCGATGGAGTCGGCGAGGCGGCCGATCAGCGCGGTGCCGTGGTCGATGCGCAGCAGGTCGTCGAAGACCTCGGGGTTGCGCCCGTAGTGGTTCTCCATCTCCCGCAGTTCGCTGGCCTGGCGGTTCACGATCGCCTGGACGCGGCGGGCGACGCTGACGAAGGCGCGCTGAGCGGAGTCACGCCGCGCCTCCTCGTTGTCGATGACTTCGAGGACCTGGTAGATCTGCTCGCGCAGCGCCTTGGGCAGATGGCGGTTGGCCACGTCCGCGTCGACGATGTCACGCATCACTTCTTCGGGTGAATTGCCCACGCGCAGCCGCCGGATCGCGGCGGGCATGACTTCCTTGGTGAGCCGGACCGTCTCGGCGTCGTGCGAGAGGATGCGGCGTTCCAGGTAGGCGATGCGCTGTTCGTACTCCGCGCGCTGGACGCGCAGGGCGCGTCCGCGGCGGTGCAGCGCCACGGTGAGTACGGCGACCACGAGTGTGGCGATCGCGCCGCACAGGGCGACTGGTATCCGCGCGGCCGGGGCGACCAGGGCCGAGCCGGCGGCAGTGGCGCCGAGGAGCAGGGCCACGGGCAGCAGGACTACGCGGACGACGGGAATTTCTCTGTCGGTCGGCGGTGGTTCAACACGGACCATCTAAAACCCTCTGGCGGTTGATTCCGGGATGTATGCGCACATGAGCGGAGACCTAGGAACAAGTGCTCGAATTCATCTCAACTCGACTTCACTGCGCGTGAGCTTAGCCAGATCAGAACAGTGCTTCGGCATATTCACCCAACCCTCTGCGGAAGCTCGCCGAGAGGAATACACTCACCAGTTTTTGCACGCTGCGCTGCGAGGCATGCGCAGGGAGTAAGGGTGGCTGAAAATCTCCTCCGTCGAGGCCCCTCGCACCGAAAGAACCGGAGAGATCAACGTCACTTGACGGTCCTACCAGGACAAATCACCCTCGTGCGGACGGACTTCACCCCACGGATCAGGACAACGGCACAGGTGATCGAACCGGATCGAAAGGTGCAGATTCCCGACCGACGGACGAGTGAAGCGCGAAGACGCCGCACTGACACGCCCGTGGGAACCCTCCCCCGGGGCCGCCGGATCAGCGTCGGGCCCCGCCGATCCGCCCTTCCAGCTGTACGAGCAACTCGCCGAGTCTGGCGCCTAGTTCGCCGCGCGCACCCTCGTCCAGACCGGCGAGCACCGCGCGTTCGTAGGCGAGCTGTTCGGGCAGGAGCCGGTCGACCAGGGCCCGGCCCTCGTCGGTGAGCCGGACATGGGCGACCCTCCGGTCGCGGGCGTCGCCCCGGCGCTCGACCAGCGCGCGGTCCTGGAGGGCGCGCAGCCGCTTGGTGACAGCGGCCCCGGAGGAGAAGGTCTCGCGGGCCAGCTCGCCGGGGGTCAGCTCCCGGTCCGTCCTGCGTACGGCGCCGAGGAGGTCGAATTCGGCGCGGGTCAGCCCGGCGGAGCGCAAGGGGGCGTCCTCCGCCTGCTGGAGCAGGGCGGCGCAGCGGTTGATCCGGCCGATGATCTCCATCGGCCCGGTGTCGAGCCCGGGGTTGACGGCCTGCCACTGCCGGACCACCGAGGCAACGATGTCGTCGGTCACTCCGCTCCGATCGAAGGGGCGTGGACCGCGGAAGGCGTATCGCCCCCGGTCCCCCGCCGTTGTGCTGTCGCGGCGAGCGTACGGTGTCCGGCCAGCTCGGCCGCGAGGAGGCGCTGCTCGGGCAGGGCGCGCTGCCACCATTCGCCCGCGGCGGTGTCGCCGGCCTCGCGCAGTTCGACGAGGCTCGCGGTGAGCGTCCGGCGCGCCCGGTCCCGCGCCGCGGGGTCGGCCCCGGGGTCGGCGCCGGTCCGTTCGGCGTCGGCACGGGCCCGGCCGGTGGCGTCGAGCGCCCGCTCCACCCGCCCCGCCGCCCGCCGGTTGGTGACGAGCGTCGCGGCCAGGAACCCGGCGACCGCGCCGAGGACGGTGTCCAGGACCCGGTCGCCGATCAGCTCCCCGGCCGGATGGGTGCCGCCGAACTCCAGGACCAGCAGGGCCATCGGGGTCACCGCGACGGAGCCGAGCCAGTAGTTGCGGGTGATGAGCGCCTCGGCGGCGAAGCTGAAGAGGAGGCAGCAGCAGACGAGGGCCAGCGGGCCGGTCCGGGACACCGGCAGGACGGCGGCGAAGACGAGCACGCCCAGGAGGTTGCCGAGGGTGCGCTGGAGGGCCCGGTTCCACGACAGGGTGATGTTGGCCTGGCAGAGGGAGGCGGCGGTGACGATCGCCCAGTAGGGGCGGCCGACACCGAGCGCGGCGCAGAGGTATCCGGCGAGCGCGCAGCCCGCCAGGGTACGGACGGCGACCGGCAGCAGCGGCGAGCCGGGGCCGAGTCGGCGCAGCAGGGTGCGGCGGGCCGCCCGGCGCCCCTCGGGGGCTCGCACGGCGGCGCGCTCCGCGTCGATCCCGTGGAGCTCGTCGGCGGTGCCGGGGGCCGGCGGCGGTCCCGGCACGGGGCCCCGGGCCCGGGTCAGGGCGGCCCAGGCGCGCAGCCGGTCCGGATCCGCGGCCCCGCCCCCAGGCCCCGGGGCCGCGAAGGCCGCTTCGGCGTGCACCACCAGGCGTTCCAGCGACCGGCGTACGGGGGTGGCGCGGCCGGAGGCGAGCAGGCACTGCCAGGCGGCGTGCACGGCGGCGGCCGCCGCGTTGCGGGTACGCGGGCCGGGGTCGGCGGCGCACTCGGCCGCGGCCTCCAGGGCACGGGCGACGGCCCGGCGTTCGGGGCCCTCGCGGCGGACCAGCGCGGGCGCGAGAACGACCAGCCAGGCGAACGCGCCCGCGCCGAGGGTCAGGGCGAGGTGGCCGGGGATCTGCTCCGGGCGCTGCGGGGCGAAGAGGGCGGCGGAGCTGACGAACGTGAAGATCACATGGCCGGGCGGTCCGATCCGGGTGGCGTCGCACAGGACCTTCTGGGCGGCGGCGAGCAGCGCCCCGACCGCGACGAGCACGGCGGTCGATCCGGTGAGCGACGCGGTGACCAGGGAGACGGCGAGCGAGGCCGTCATGCCGAGCACCACGCCCGCGACGGCGCCGGCCCGTCGGGCGTACGGCAGGCCGTGGCCGTAGAGCGCGCAGAGCGAACCGGCCATGACGTACATCGCGAGGTCCAGCCGGCCGATGGCCAGGAGCGTCAGCTGGGGTACGGCGGAGGCGACGACCACGCTGAGGGCGGGCTTGAACCAGGTGTCCGACGGCCGCGAGAGCCGGAGGGCCGAGGCCAGCGGGAGGCTCCGGACGGAGGGCCGCCCCGAGCGGATAGGTGCATCAGTCACTCATATACGTTAGCAGGTATTACACCTGTAAAATATTTGGACTCTGTTCGAGCGCCGACGACTCGGGCACACTGTCCCGCGGACAGCGCGACCCATATTCTTTGAATCTTCATGCACCCACTACGATGACGGGCGATGACCAGGGTGAGCACGCGGACCGACCGGCAGCGGTACCGCTCCCGCACGCCCCTCGCCCTGGGCTGGGTGTTCTTCCTGCTGGCCATGCTCTTCTGCTGCTCGGTCACCACCTCGGCCGCAGCCGTGCCGGTCGCGGCGGGCCCTGCCGGGGCGAGCGCCGTCCGGGCTTTCACCCCGACGCCCGACGCCGCCTTCGAACCGGTCGTCCTGGCCTCCCCCGCGGACCGCGGGCTCGGGACGTCGTGCCACGGCGGCTCGTCCCACACGGCGGCCGTCGTGCTTCCGGCGTCGTCCGCCCCCGTCGCCGTCCCCTCGCCCGTGACCTCCGTCCCCGCCACCCCGCTCACGGGCGCGGCGGCCATCCGGGGTCCCGCGCACGACGGTGTGCGTTCCGTCGATCAACTACGCCTTCAGGTCCAGCGGATCTAGGGCCGGGTCCGCTCTCCCGCCGCGCCCCGGCGCCGGTTAACCGGGAGCGGCTTCTCGCACGCCCCGCATCCTTTCCCCTTCATGCATCGCCTGTATGCATCGGTTGAACGACGAGGACTCCCCATGGCTTCCGCCAAGAACCCGAACAACCCGGCCTCAGCGCGTCGCGCCAAGCTCGAAGAGGCGCGCCGCAAGGAACGCGCCCGCGAGCGTCGCGTCCGCATCATCACCATCAGCGCGTCGGTGGCCGTGGTCGCCGCCCTGGTCGCCGGAGGCGGCTACCTGATGTCGCAGGCGAACGAGAAGGACGAGAAGGAGCAGCAGGCCAAGACCTCGCCGGTCACCGGCGAGCGCAGCTGGGACGAGCTGGGGCGGGAGCACGTGACGACCAAGGTCGACTACCCGATGAACCCGCCCGTCGGCGGCAACCACAACCAGGTCTGGATGAACTGCAACGCCGACGTCTACACCGATGAGATACCGAAGGAGAACGCCGTGCACTCGCTCGAGCACGGCGCGGTCTGGGTCACGTACAACGACAAGGCCTCGGACGCCGACGTCGAGGCGCTCACCAAGAAGGTCAAGTCGACCCCGTACTCCCTGATGAGCCCGGTCAAGGACCAGAAGGACCCGCTGGTGCTCAGCGCGTGGGGCAAGCAGGTGACGGTCAAGAGCGCCACGGACGACCGGGTCGCGCAGTTCTTCACCAAGTACATACAGGGCCCGCAGACCCCCGAGCCCGGGGCCGCCTGCACCGGCGGGCTGGACAAGTGACCGCCCTGGCGCCTTCCGGCTCCACCCGGCGGATGGTCCTCGCGGGGGCCGCCGTGCTGCTCGTGGCGCTGGGGCTGGTGGCGCTGATGATCGTGCGGCCCTCCGCGGCCTCCCCGTCCGGGGCCTCCTCCGCGGCGCGGTCCGCTCCGGCGGAGGACTCCGTGGACGCGGGCTTCGCCCGGGACATGGCGATCCACCACCAGCAGGCGGTGGAGATGTCGTTCATCGTGCGGGACCGCACCGACGACGAGGACGTGCGGCGTCTCGCGTACGACATCATCAACACCCAGGCCAACCAGCGCGGCATGATGCTGGGCTGGCTGGAGCTGTGGGGGCTGCCGAAGAGCGCGGCCGGACCGCCGATGGAGTGGATGGGGCACACCCTCACGCCGACCGACGACGGTTCGCTGATGCCGGGCATGGCCACCGACGCGGAGCTGGCGGCCCTCACGGCCGCGAAGGGCGAGCAGGCCGAGGTGCTGTACCTGCGGCTGATGACCGTGCACCACCGCGCCGGTGCGGACATGGCGCAGGCGGCCGCCGGTGCGGCGAAGACCGACGCCATCCGGGATCTGTCGGCGGGCATGGTCAGCGGTCAGCAGTCGGAGATCGGCCTGATGGCGGACATACTGGAGGACCGGGGCGCCAAGCCCTGAACCGGGCCCGATCGAAGGGGGCGGTTCCGGCCGGACGGCCTGGACCGCCCCCTTCCGTGACGCTGCACCGCCCCTTCCGCGACGGCTGCCTCTCCGCTTCCGCGATACCGCCCGTGCCCGCACCCCCGTCAGGAGCCTCGCATCACATAGGCTCGGCGACGATATGAAGAGCATCCTCACTCCGCTGGGGCCCAAGGCCGACAAGGACACCGTGCGACGGCACAATCTGAGCCTGGTACTGCGCGCCGTACGGGACGAGGGCGAGCGGGGCGAGGCGACCCGGGCCGGGGTGGCCGCCCGGGTCGGGCTGACCCGGGCCGCGGTGTCCTCGCTCGTCGAGCAGCTGATGGACAGCGGGTTCCTCACCGAGTCGGGCAAGACGTTCAGCGGACAGGCCGGCCGCCCCGGCACCGCGCTCAAGGTGGCCCGGACCGGGCCGGCCGGACTCGGTGTGGAGATCAACATCGATTACGTCTCGGTGTGCGTGGTGGACCTGGCGGGCACCGGCCGGGTCCGGCAGACCGAACACCTCGACAACCGGGGCGCACCCGCCGGTGAGGCCTTGGCCCGGGCGGCCCGGATCGCCGCGCGGACCCTGGAGTCGGCGTACGAGCAGGAGTTGCGCCCGGTGGGCGCGGCACTGGCGCTGCCGGGTCTCGTCTCCGGAGGGTCGGTGCGGCAGGCCCCCAACCTCGGCTGGAACGAGGTCCCGGCGCAGGAGCTGTTCGCCGAGGCGCTGGCCGCCCTGCGTCCGGGCCACCCGGTGCTGCCGGTCGCCTCGGAGAACGAGGCCAATCTCGCGGCGCTGGCCGAGCTGTGGTTCGGCGGCCTGGGGGATGTGCGGAGCTTCCTCTATCTGACCGGGGAGATCGGGGTCGGCGGCGCGCTCGTCCTGGGCGGCGAACTGCTGCGCGGTGCGCACGGTTTCGCCGGGGAGATCGGGCATGTCGTGGTGGACCCGGCGGGGCCGGAGTGCCGGTGCGGTTCACGGGGGTGCCTGGAGCAGTACGCGGGCCAGGCGGCGCTGCTGCGGGCGGCCGGGATCGAGGGCCTCGGCGGCGCCTCGGGGGTGCTGGAGCTGGAGCGGCGCGCGGGTGCCGGGGACCCGCGGGCGGTGGCCGCGGTCGGTGAGGCGGGCCGGATGCTGGGCCGGGTGCTGTCGGGGGCGGTGAACCTGATCGACCCGGACGCGGTGGTGCTCGGCGGGATCTACCGGGGGCTGATGCCGTGGCTGGCACCGCCCGCCGACGAGGAGCTGACCGGCCGGGTGGTGTCGGGGCTCTGGTCCCCGGGCAGCGGCCGTCTCCGGGCGTCGTCGGTGGCGGGCGACGCGGCGCGGGGCGCGGCGGCGCTCGTGGTGCAGGACGTGCTGGACGATCCGGTGGCGTACTCGGAGCCGTCCGGCGGCTGAGCCGGGGCCGGACGGCTCCGGCTCAGCCGGTCGGGTGGGGCCCGACGGGTCGCGGCCGGGCCCGGCTGGTCGGCCCGGTAGGTCAGCGCACGGCGAGGAGGTGGTCCATGGCGAGCTGGTCCAGCGCCTCGAAGGCCATCCCGCGGGCCGCGGCGGCGTCCACGTCGAAGTCCTCGTACGCGCCGCGGTCGGCGAGCAGGCCGGCCAGGCCGTCGCCGGCGGTGGGCCGCGCCAGTTCGTCCAGGCGGGACGCGCGCAGGGCCGCCCGCACCTCGGGGTCGGCGCGGAAGGCCGCGGCCCGCTCCTTGAGGATGAGGTAGTTGCGCATGCAGCCCGCGGCGGAGGCCCAGACACCGTCGTAGTCCTCGGTGCGCGGGGGCTTGAAGTCGAAGTGGCGGGGGCCCTCGTAACCGCTCTCCAGCAGGTCGACGAGCCAGAACGCCTGGCGCAGATCGCCCGCGCCGAAGCGGAGGTCCTGGTCGTACTTGATGCCGGACTGGCCGTTGAGGTCGATGTGGAAGAGCTTGTCCGCCCACATGGCCTGGGCGATGCCGTGCGGGAAGTTGAGCCCGGCCATCTGCTCGTGTCCGGTCTCCGGGTTGACGCCGACCAGTTCGGGGCGCTCCAGGCGCTCGATGAAGGCCAGGGCGTGGCCGATGGTGGGCAGCAGGATGTCGCCACGCGGCTCGTTCGGCTTGGGCTCGATGGCGAAGCGGAGGTCGTAGCCCTGCTCGACGACGTACGCGCCCAGCAGGTCGAAGGCCTCCTTCATCCGGTGGAGGGCGAGGCGGACGTCCTTCGCCCCGCCGGACTCGGCGCCCTCGCGTCCGCCCCACGCCACGAAGGTGCTCGCGCCCAGCTCGACGGCGAGGTCGATGTTGCGCAGGGTCTTGCGGAGCGCGTAGCGGCGTACGGCACGGTCGTTGGCGGTGAATCCGCCGTCCTTGAAGACGGGATGGGTGAAGAGGTTCGTCGTCACCATGGGCACGACGAGTCCGCTGTCGTCGACCGCCGTGCGGAAGCGCTTGACGATCCTCTCGCGCTCGGTCTCCGGCGCCCCGAACGGGATCAGGTCGTCGTCGTGGAAGGTCACGCCCCAGGCGCCCAGTTCCGCGAGCCGCCGCACCGACTCGACGGGGTCGATGGCCGCGCGGGTCGCGTCGCCGAAGGGGTCCCGGCCCTGCCAGCCCACGGTCCACAGGCCGAAGCTGAACTTGTCCTCGGGGGTGGGGGTGAAGCGTTCCGTCATCGTCGTCCGACCGCCTTCGCCTGCCGTCGGGACGCCCGGCCGCCGGCCCGGCACCCCTATTTGTTCAGTGTCATGACTAATCAAGCACACCGCACCCCGGGCACGGAACCCCCTTGCCGCGGGGAGCGCTCGCGGGCCCCTGTGCAGGGAGCCGGGCATCCCGTAATTTGTTCGTGTCGCAGCCGAATGATCAGCACCCGTGCACCAGCACCCGCAGCGCGAAAGAGGCCCCCATGCCGTCACCCGCCGTCGTCATCGGCGTGGACAGCTCGACCCAGTCCACCAAGGCCGCCTTCATCGACGCCGCGACCGGCGAGCAGCTCGCCGTGGGGCGCGCCCCGCACGTGGTCACCGGAGAGGCCGGGGCCCGGGAGAGCGATCCGGAGGTCTGGTGGCGGGCCCTGGGCGAAGCGGTGGCCGCCGGGCTGAAGGAGTCCGGCCTCCCCGCCCGGGCCGTCACCGGCATCGCCGTCGCCGGGCAGCAGCACGGACTCGTCGTCCTGGACGGGGCGGGCCGGCCGCTGCGCCCCGCGATGCTGTGGAACGACACCCGCTCCGCGCCGCAGGCCGCCGCCCTCACCGACGCGCTCGGCGGCCCCGGGGGCTGGACGGAGCGGACCGGGTCCGTGCCGGTCGCCTCGATCACCGCGTCCAAGTGGCAGTGGCTGCGCGAGAACGACTCGGCGAGCGCAGCGCGCACGGCGGCGGTCCGGCTCCCCCACGACTTCCTGACCGAACGCCTCGCGGGCGTCGCCGCCACCGACCCCGGGGACGCCTCGGGCAGCGGCTGGTACTCCACCGCGACCGGCGGATACGACCCCGACCTGCTGGAGCTGCTCGGCCTGGACCCGGCCCTGCTCCCGGAGGTCGCGCCGACCGGGGCGGCCCGGATCGGCTCGCTCACCGAGGCGGCGGCGAAGGCCCTCGGGCTGCCCGCGGGCATCGCGGTGGCGGCCGGCACCGGCGACAACATGAGCGCCGCCGTGGGCCTCGGGCTGGGCGGCGACGGGCTGCTGGACCACCCGGCCCTCAGCCTCGGCACCTCCGGCACGGTGTTCGCCGCCTCCCGCACCCGGCCCGTGTCCACCGCGCTGAACGGGTTCGCCGCCGCCGACGGCACGTACCTTCCCCTGGCCTGCACCCTCAACTGCACGCTCGCCGTGGACAAGGTGGCCGCCCTGCTCGGCCTGGACCGCGAGGACGCGGCGCCCGGCGGCGAGGCCGTCCTGCTCCCCTACCTCGACGGCGAACGGACCCCCGACCTGCCGACCGCCTCCGGGCTCCTGACCGGCCTGCGCCACGACACGACCCGGCAGCAACTGCTGGGCGCCGCCTACGAGGGCGCGGCCGTCACCGTCCTGCGGGCCATGGACGAGCTGCTGTCGGCCTGCGGTCTCGACCCGGACGCGCCCGAGGTCGCCGCCCGCCCGCTGCGCCTGATCGGCGGCGGGGCCCAGGGGCGGATGTGGGTGGAGACGGTCCGCCGGCTCTCCGGCCGCCCGCTCGTCATCCCGGGCACCGGGGAGCTGGTCGCCCTCGGCGCGGCGGCGCTCGCCGCGGCGGCGGCGGGCGGCGACGATCCGGTGGCGCTGGCGACGGCCTGGCAGCGGCCCGGTACGGACCGTCGACTGCCACCGGTCGAACGGGACATGGAGACCTGGGGGCGGGTCTCCTCGGTCCTGGAGCGCGCCTCCGGGCCCCTACTCGCCGGTCCCTGACGCCCGCTGGGACGCCAGCAGGTCCTCGATGAGGCCGACGGCGCGCGGGGTGCCGCCCTCGCTCCGGGCGGCGGTGCGCAACCGCGCGGATCGGCGCGCGGTTTCCGGGTCGGTGACCAGGTCGTTCAGGGCCGCCCGCAGGTTCTCGGCCGTGGCGTCCGGTGTGTCGATGCGGCGGGCGACGCCCAGCTCCACCAGCCGGTCCGCGTTCATGAACTGTTCGGCGGCCTGGGGCACGGCGATCATCGGGACGCCCGCGAGGAGCCCTTCGCCGCAGCCGCCCATGCCGGCGTGGGTGACGAAGGCGTCCGCCTGCTCCAGGACCGCCCGCTGCGGGACCCACGGGCGCACTTCGACGTTGGCCGGGATGTCGCCGAGCTCGCGCGGGTCGGTGTGCCTGCCGATCTGGAGCACGACGTGCCAGCCGGGCTGGTTCCCGTACGCCGCGAGGCACCGGCGGTAGAACTCCGGCCGGTGCGTGTACGCCGAGCCGAGGGAGATCAGCAGAACCTTCTCCGCGTCCTCGGGCCGGGTCCACCCGCCGGTGTCGGCGTGGGCGTCGAAGCAGGGCCCGACGAAGGTCACCGTCGCGCTGTCGACCCGGTCGGCGCTGGGCTGCATGGCCTCGGGGATCAGCGCGAGGGCCCGCGCGGGCGGACCGGAGAAGGCGTCCACGTCGAGGGTGGCCGCCCCGCAGCCGGCGAGCCAGCGCCCGAACCTCTCGCGGTACGCCGGGGCGCCGGGCAGCCCGCGCAGGTGCGCCGCGACCTCCTCCTCGTACCCCTCCCAGGCCACGAACGACGGGGACAGCTGCATGAGGGGCCGTCCCTGTGATTCGGCGAGGGCGCGTGCGGCGTAGGCGCCGATGTCGTACAGGTACAGATCCGCGGGGTCGTGGTCGTAGGCGGCGTGCAGTTGGGGCAGTGCCCGCATCGCCTCGTCGAGGAAGAGCTCCATCGCGGCGACGGGGTCGGCCGGCCAGTCGTTGTCGGCTACCGGCAACACCGAGGTACAGGGGATGAGTTCGGCGCCGGTGGCCTCGATCCGGTCGGCCACGAAAGGGTCGTTGGCGTAACTGACCCGGTGGCCGCGGGCCACCAGCTCACGGACGATGCCGAGGCCGGGCAGGACGTGGCTGACGATCGGGACGCCGATCATCGCGATGTGGGCGCGGCGCGGGGCCAAGGGTGATCACTCGTTTCGGGTAGAGGGTGCGGAGGGGTCGGGCGGAGTCTCAGCCCTTGAGTGCGGGCACTCGGGCAGCCCGCAGCGTCAACCGGGCACCCCGCCAGCGGCTCTTGAGCAGCCGGTCGTGGCTGACGAGGACGACGGTCCCGGCGAAACCGGCCAGTGCGGTCTCCAACTCCTCGGCGAGGGCGGGAGAGAGGTGGTTGGTCGGCTCGTCGAGCAGCAGGACGTCGGCGGGCCGGCTGACCAGCCGCGCCAGGGCGAGCCGCTGCCGCTGGCCGGTGGAGAGCCGCGCGACGGGCACCGAGAGGCGGGCCCGGTCGAACAGCCCGAGGGCCAGCAGCCGTTCGGCGTGCTCGTCGGCTGCTCCGGCGAGCCCTCGGGCGTAGGCGGTGAGCAGGGTCTCGTGCGCGGAGCCGGACGCCGGGTCCTGCGGGAGGAAGCCGATCCGGCCGCGCCTGACGACGTGCCCCCGGTCGGGGGCCAGGTCTCCGGCGAGGAGGCGCAACAGGGTGGTCTTGCCGGAGCCGTTGTCACCCGTGATCAGCAGGTGCTCGCCCGCGCGGACCGTGAGGCCGATCGGGTCGAGCCGGCCCGCGACGGAGACCTCCGCGGCGTCGAGCACGGTGCCGGACAGCTCTCCGGCACGGAGCACGGGCGAGAAGCTCAGCGGCTCCGGCGGGGCCGGGACCGGATCTGCCAGCAGGCGGTTCAGCCGTTCCTCGGCGTTGCGGACACGGCTGGCCAGGGACTGCTGGACCCGGGCCCCGGCCTGGTTGTAGGAGAGCTTGTCACCGTCCTTCATCGGGCGTCCCGGGGCGACCCGGCGGGCGGTGACAGCGGCCGAGGCGCGCGTCCGGTCGACCTCCTCGCGCCACCGGTCGTGGCGCTGGACCCAGCGCTGTCGTGCCGCCGCCTTCTCCGCGAGGTGGCCGGCGTAGCCGTTGCCGTACCGGACGACGCCGTGCCGGTCCCCGTCGACCTCCAAGAGGCTGGTGGCGACCTGTTCGAGGAAGCGCCGGTCGTGGGAGACGACCACGGTGGTGCCCCGGTGGTTGCGCAGGTGCTCCTCCAGCCAGGTCAGGGCGGACGCGTCCAGATGGTTGGTCGGCTCGTCGAGGAGCAGCACCTCGGGGGCGGCCGCCAGCACCGCGGCCAGGCGGAGCCGGGCACGCTCGCCGCCGGAGAGGGCACCCAGGGGCGAGGCGCGGTCCACCTGCCTCAGGCCGAGGCCGTGCAGGGCGCGCTCCAGCCGGGCGTCGGCGTCGTAGCCGCCGCGCAGCTCGAAGGCGGAGACGGCCTCGCCGTACGGGTCGAGCACCGAGGTGTCGCCGTCGGCCATCGCCGCCTCCAGACGGCGCATCCGTGCCTCGATCGCGCGAAGGTCGCCCAGCGCGCGGTCGATGACCTGCTGGGCCGTCATGCCGGCGGGCAGCGCCTCGTCCTGGGCGAGGTAGCCGACGGCACCGTCGGCCCGCAGGACGACGCGCCCCCGGTCGGGGCGGACCAGCCCGGCGAACAGCCGCAGCAGGGTGGTCTTGCCGGAGCCGTTCTCACCGACGATGCCGGTGCGCTCGCCCTGCGCGAGCGAGCAGCTCACCGAATCGAGAACGGTCCTGCCGTCGAAGGCCTTGCTGATGTCGAGCGCGGTGATCTGTGTAGGCATACGGGCGACTCCGAAGCTGTCGTGGACGAGGCGGTGGCGGCGGACCGCGAGGCCGGGGGAAAGCTTCGGAAGAGCATCGGCAACTCCACTAGTGCGACAACTGTTGCTTTAAGATGGTGCCATGACCCACACCGCCGGGCAACCGGATTACCGATGACCGAACCGGCGGGCGGCCCGCCGGAGCCCGCCCGCACCGCCGGCCCCGCCATGCCGCCGGGCCGCAGGCCGGGTGGCCGCACCGCACGCGTCCGCGCCCAGGTGCTCGACGCGGTGCGCGCCGAGCTGGGCGAGCACGGTTACGAGGGGCTCACGATGGAGGGCGTCGCGGCCCGCGCCGGCGTCCACCGGACCACGGTCTACCGGCGCTGGGAGGATGTCGGAGGGCTGCTGGCCGATGTCCTCGACGCGGCGGGCGAGGACGACTGGGCGCCCTCGGACACGGGCTCGCTGCGTGGCGATCTGACGGCTCTCAACGACGAGATCCAGGAGTCGCTGGTCGTGCGGCCGTCGATCCCCCAGGCACTCATGGCCGCCTCGTTCCGCTCCGCGCGGGCCGCCGAGGCCCAGCAGCGGCTGTGGGAGGACCGGTACGCGCGCTGCGAGATCATCGTCGGGCGCGCCGTCGACCGCGGTGAACTCCCTTCGCACACCGACGCGCGGCGCCTGCTGATCGCCTCCACCGCGCCGCTGTACCACCAGTTGGTGCTGCTGCGGACCGCTCCCGATCCGCGGCTGCCCGCCCAGGCCGCGACCACGACGGCCCTGGCCGCCGCCGCCGGCGCGTTCGTCCGCCCGGCGCCGGACGAGTGATCCCGGGCCCCGAGTGACCCGGTTGGGAATACGAACTGATTTTCCATAAGATCCGGCGATGATCACTAGAAAACGGCTGACGACCGGGGTGGGCATAGCGCTCGCCACCCTGGCCGCCGGGCTCGGCACCGCGATCCCCGCCGCCGCCGACGAAGCCCCCGCCGCCCCCTCCCCCAAGGTCGAGCTGGTGCTCGACGTCAGCGGTTCGATGCGGACCCGCGACATCGACGGCCAGTCCCGGATGGCCGCGGCCAAGCAGGCGTTCAACGACGTGCTGGACGCGGCGCCCGAGGAGGTGCACCTCGGCATCCGGACGCTCGGCGCGGACTACCCGGGCGAGGACCGCAAGGTCGGCTGCAAGGACACCCGGCAGCTCTACCCGGTAGGCCCGCTGGACCGCACCGAGGCCAAGGCCGCGGTCGCCACCCTCGCTCCGACCGGCTTCACCCCGATCGGCCCGGCCCTGCTCGGCGCGGCCGACGACCTGGAGGGCGGGGACGGTTCGCGCCGGATCGTGCTCATCACGGACGGCGAGGACACCTGCGGGCCGCTCGACCCGTGCGAGGTGGCCCGGGAGATCGCCGCCCGCGGCACCCACCTGGTCGTGGACACGCTGGGCCTGGTGCCCAACGCCAAGATCCGCCAGCAGCTCACCTGCATCGCCGAGGCCACCGGCGGCACGTACACCGCCGTCCAGCACAAGGAAGAACTCTCGGGCCGGGTCAAGCAGTTGGTGGACCGGGCCGCCGAGCCCGTCGTCACTCCGGTGGCGACCGAGGGGGCCGGTAGCTGTTCCGCCGCGCCCGAGCTGAAGCCGGGTCTCTACACCGACCGCGCGGAGATCGCCCAGCACCGCTGGTACCGCGTCGACGTGCTGCCCGGTCAGGAGCTGCGCGCCTCGGCGAGCGTGGCGGCCGACCGCGCCGTGGACGACGACTACGGCGTGCTGCTGCGCGCGGTGACCGTGCACGGACGGGAGATCGTCCGGGGTTCCGAGGCCGGGACCGGCCGCACCGACGTGATCTCGTCCGGGCTGCGCTATCCGAAGTCCGACGTGGCGGACGGCGACGCCGGCGACGGCAAGCCCGCCGCCGAGACCGTCTGCCTCCAGCTCGCCCACTCCTTCTCCGCGCCCGCCTCGGTGAAGCGGTCGCCCGGTCTGCCGGTCGAGCTGACCGTGGACCTGGTGGACGGCCCGGACGACGCCTCGGACGTCGCTGCCTTCGGGCTCGGCCGCGGCTGGTGGCTGCTCGGCGTGCTCGTCCTGACCGGACTGGTCGCGGGCCTGCTGACCGGCTGGATCTCGCGCTGGCGCGTCGCCGTATGGAGGACCAACTGATGGGCACGACACCTCGCCGCACCCACGGCGCCCGACGCGCCCTGACCGGAGCGCTGCTCGCCGGACTGACCCTGCTCACCTCGGCGGGCGCGGCCGTGGCCGACGACCCGTCGGCGAGCGCGAGCCCCGCCGACGACGGGGCGGGCCCCACCGAGGCCGGGACCACGTTCCGTACGGCCACCGCGCTGGAACAGGGGCAGACCGGCACCGCCCGGGCGTCGGCGGGTGACTACCTGTACTGGGTGTTCCCCGCCGACGCCGGCCGGCGGCCCACCGTCGAGGCCACCGTGAAGCTGCCTTCGAGCGCCCGGAGCTCCACGTCCACCTGGCAGATCGACGTGTACGACGGGCTGCGGCGCCGCCAGGCCTGCATGTACGGGCACCAGACCGGGAAGGCGGCGGCCGACGCCGCCTCCGTCGAGCTGTCCTGCGTGCTGCGGACCGTACGGTCCTGGTCCGAGCCGTGGGGCAACGACCCGTTGCCCGGCAGCTACTACATCCGCCTCACGGTGGTGGACCTGCCCGCCGCCGACCTCGGGCTGCCGGTCGGCGTCGAGGTGAAGGCGGTCTCGAAGGAACAGGGCGGCGCCCACGACGTGGACGGCGCGCTCTCCGAGCCGCTGGTGCCGGGCGTATCGGCCGCCTCGGCGGGCGACGCGGGTTCGGCGGGCGACACGGCTGCCGCGCCGCGGGGGCCGTCCGCCGGTGAGCCGGAGGACGGCTGGGCCTCGGGCTGGTGGACCGACCGCTGGCTGTGGACCGTGGGCGGCGGCGTGCTCGCCGCGCTGGCGGCCGTGTTCGGCTACGCGCTGACGCGGGGCCGGGGCCGGCCGGCCCACGTGCCGCCCGGCGCCTGAGGGGCGCGCCGCCCGCTCACCGAGTGGCGGCCGCCCCCGACCTCGAAGATCCTGGCCCCCGACAGGAACGGATCTTCGAGGTCGGGGAGGCAGGGCCGGTGTGGCAGTTCTTCGCGGACAACCCATGGGTGGCGGTGTTCGCCGTGATCACGCTCGGCGCGCTGCTCGGCATGGTGCGCTTCGGCCCGGTCCGGCTCGGCGCGGCCGGAGTCCTGTTCGTCGGCCTCCTCGTCGGGGCGCTCGACGAGGACATCGCCGCCGCCGTGCCGGCCGGGGTCTCGGCCCTGGGCCTGGCGCTGTACGTGTACACGGTCGGCCTGGAGTCGGGCCCCGCGTTCTTCCGTGAACTGCGCGGCCAGCTCCCGGTGATGGCCGGGGCCGTGGTGGCCCTGGCCCTCACCGCGGCGGTGGTCGGCTTCGTCGGACACGGCTGGTTCGGCATCGACGGGCCGTTCCTCGCGGGCGGGTACGCGGGCATCGGGACCACCACCCCGGGCCTCGCCGCCGCCCAGGACGCCTCCGAGGACCCGACGCAGCCCGCCGTGGGATACGCCATCGGCTACCCGCTCGCCGTCGTCATCACGATCATGTTCGTCTCGGCGATCGCGGCCCGCCGCCACTGGACCGCCCGCCGGGACCCCGACTCGGGCCTGCCGGCCACCCTCGTCACCCGTACGGTCCAGGTGGCCCGGGACCTGCGCTGGGCGGACGTGCCCGGCGTCGCCGCGCACCGGGTGCTGGCCAGCGCGTACCGCCCCGCCGACGGTGCGACCCGGGTCGCCCGGGAACTGGACCGCCTCTCCCCCGGCGACCAGGTCGTGCTGGTCGGCGGCGAGGCCGACGTACGGGCGGCGACGGACGCGCTCGGGTCCCTCGCCCCGCGCCATCTGCTGGACGACCGCGGTGCGGTGGACTACCGGCGGGTCCTGCTCACCAACCCGGACCTGGCCGGGCACACCGTCGGGGAGCTCGGGCTCGGCGAGAAGTACGGGGCGCTCGTCAGCCGGGTGCGGCGCGGCGACTTCGACATGCTCGCCCACGACGGCCTGCTGCTCCAGCTCGACGACCGGGTGCGGGTGGTCATGCCGCGCGAGCGGACGGGCGAGGTCACCACGTACCTGGGCGACACCGAGGCGAAGGTCAGCGAGGTCAGCGCGGTGAGCCTGGGCCTCGGTCTCACCCTGGGATTCCTCGTCGGCATCCCCTCCCTCACCCTGGGCTCCACCACCCTGGCCCTGGGCACCGGGGCCGGACCACTGGTGATGGGGATGGTCCTCGGCTGGCGCCGGCGCACCGGCCCGCTGGTGTGGACCCTGCCGACCCGCGCCAACCTCACCCTGCGCCAGATCGGGCTGCTGCTCTTCCTCGCCGTCGTGGGGCTCACCTCGGGCTACTCGTTCCGGGAGAACGCCTTCTCCCTCTTCGGGCTGAAGCTGGCGGCCGTGCTGGCGATCGGCGCGGTCGTCAGCTACGCCCTGATGGTGCTGGTCGCGAAGGCGCTGGGGCAGAGCCGGGAGCGGACCATGGGGCTGCTGTCGGGCTACGTCGGCAACCCGGCGATCGTGGCGTACGCCAACAGCCGGGCGAGCGACAGCCGGATCAACAACGGCTATTCGACGCTGTTCGCGCTCGCCATCCTGGTCAAGATCGTCTGCATCCAGCTGATCGTCGGCCTCTGACCCGCGCCATGCGGACCGGACCTACGCTGAGCTCTTCACCGGTCTCGGCGGAGGGAAGCGGAATGGGCGGGACGACGACGTACGTACGGTTCCAGAGCACCGAGCGGAGCCCCCGGGGCCACTTCCCCGGGATCTTCGCGCTGGCCAACGGTCTGGCCAGGGAAGGGCGGCTGACCGAGGAGCAGCGCCGGTTCTGGCGGTCGGCGAACGACTGGTACGACGCCGCCTACACCGACCCCTCGCGGGTCGACCCGACGGTGTACGACCCCGGGGTGAACCCTGGGGCGGTGGCCTGGTTCAAGGAGACGGCGACCCATCTGCTGGACCGGATTCCCGGCTATCTCGCCCTGCTGGCCGCGCACGGGGTGCCGTGCGAGCGGCTGGACTCCGCGGATCCCGGCAGGGTCGTGTACGAGGACGAGCACCAGGTCGTCGTGGTGCCCCGCTCTACGGGCACGCACCCGACGGCCACCCTCAACTCACCTGTTCCGCACGGGACCTGACGGATTCAGGCCACGCGTGCCGTCACTCTGGTGGAGCGCCGCCCCCATCCTGTTCGATGGGGATCGAACAGGCGCGCCGGCCGTGGCGCGCCCCAGGGAGCGGAGTTCCTCGATGTCCACGCAGACCGGCCCGGCACGCGACACCCAGCCTCGCGGCCACGCGTTCACGCCGGGGCCCAAGGGGCTGCCGCTCGTGGGGAATCTGCCGCAGTTCGGGAAGGACCCCCTCGCCTTCTTCGAACTCCTGCGCTCGCACGGGAACATGGTGCGCTGGAGGTTCGGACGCAACCGGTGCGTCTTCCTCTCCGATCCCTCCTGCATAGGCGAGTTGCTCACCGAGACCGAGCACACCTTCGACCAGCCGAAGCTCGGTATCGCGTTCCGTACGGTGCTGGGGAACGGGATGCTCGTGGCGCGGGGCCGGGACTGGCGGCGCAAGCGCTCGCTGGTGCAGCCCTCCGTGCGGCCCAAGCAGGTCACGTCGTACGCGACCACGATGGCGGACTGTGCGGTGGAGCTCGCGGACCGGTGGGCGGACGGCCAACGGATCGACGTCAAGCGGGAGATGTCCGCGCTGACCCAGAAGATCGCGGTCCGCACGATCTTCGGGGTGGACACCCCCGCGGACTCCGAGGCGATGGGGCGGGCGATGGACATCGCCCAGATGGAGATCGGCAAGGAGTTCGCCGGGCTGGGCGCACTGCTGCCGGACTGGGTGCCGACACCGGGCCGGGCGCGGATCAGGAAGGCCGCCGCCGTCATCGACGCCGAGGTGCGCCGGGTCGTCGCCCGGCACCGGGACGGCGAGAAGGAACGCCCCGATCTGCTCAGCCGGTTGCTCACCGCCGTGGACGACAGCGGGACGCACCTCAGCGACGAGGAGATCCGGGACGAGGCGGTCACGCTCTACATCGGCGGTCATGAGACGACGAGTACGACGCTGGTGTGGGCGTGGTACCTGCTGGCCCGCAACCCCCGCGTCCGCGACGCGCTCGCCGAGGAGCTGGACCGTGTGCTCGGCGACCGGGAGCCCGGCTTCGAGGACTACGCACGACTGCCCTACGCCCAGGCCGTGGTGAAGGAGACCCTGCGGCTGTTCCCGGCGATCTGGCTGATCACCGGTATCGCGAAGGAGGGGGCGACGATCGGCGGCCTGCCGGTCGAGGAGGGCACCCGGGTGTGGAGCAGCCAGTGGGCCACGCACCGCGACGCGCGCTGGTTCCCCGAGCCGGAGGATTTCCGGCCGGAACGCTGGGACGCCGAGGACGGCGACGAGATCCCGGAGTACGCGTGGTTCCCGTTCGGCGGCGGCCCCCGGGTCTGCATCGGCACGCGCTTCGCGATGGTGGAGTCCGTCCTCCTCCTCGCCGTGCTGGCCCGGCGTTTCACCGTGGACGTGGACCCCGGCGAGATCACGCCGCTGACGGGGCTGACGCTCCAGCCGGACCGGGACGTGCTGGCGACGGTCCGGGCGCGGTAGCGGGCGGGCGGACAGCGGTCGGCGCCCGGCCCCTCGCTGCGAGAGGCCGGGCGCCGGTCGGTGTCAGTCCCGCGGAAGCCACTTCTTCCAGACGTCCGGGTGGCGCTCGATCCAGCGCTCCGCCGCCTCCTGGGGGTCGAGCTTCTGCGAGGCGATCATCTCGGAGACCTCGTTCTGGTCCTTCTCCGACCAGTGGAACTTCTTGAGGAACGCGGCCGCCTCGCCGCCGCGCTCGGCGAAGTCGGCGTTGAGGAACTTCTGCAGCGGTGTCGTCGGGTACGCGCAGTCGATGTCCGCCGGGTCCTTGGCGGCGCACGCGTCGGTGTGCTCGGGGAGCTTCACCTCGACCATCGGCACCTCGTTGAACAGCCACTGCGGTTGGTACCAGTAGCTGAGGAAGGGCTTCTTCTCCTTGGCGAACTGCTGGATCTGGGTGATCTGGGCCGCCTCGGAGCCGGCGAAGACCACCTTGTAGTCCAGGTCCAGGTTCTTCACCAGGGCCACGTCATTGGTGACGTAGGAGGGCGAGCCGTCCATCAACTGGCCCTTGCCGCCGCTCTCGGCGGTCTTCAGCTCATCCGCGTACCTGTCGAGGTTCTTCCAGTCCGTGACGTCGGGGTGCTTGTCGGCCCAGTACTTCGGGACGTACCAGCCGATGTGGCCGGTGACCCCGAGGTCGCCGCCCGGGACGATGGTCTTCTTCTCGTCGACGTACAGCTTCTCCTGGTCCGGGTGGCCCCAGTCCTCCAGGATCGCGTCGACCCGGCCCTGGCTGAGGGCGTCCCAGGCGGGGACCTCGTCGGTCTGGACGAGGTCGACGCGGTAGCCGAGCTTCTCCTTGAGGAGCTGCTCCGCCACGGCGACGTTCGCCTGGGCGCCGACCCAGGACTGGACCGAGAGGGTGACCGTCCTGACCCCGGCGGGGGCCGCGAAGGGGGAGGCCTGCTTGGTCATGTCGGCGGCGCCGCAGCCGGCCGTGGCCAGCAGGGCCCCGGCCGAGGCGAGCGCCACGAGCAGGCGGGTGCGGGAGCGGTTCATCTCAGCTCTCCTGTCGCTGGCGGCGGGCGGTGGGCTGGGTGACCCGGTCGAGCATCAGGCCGAGGCAGACGATCGCCGCTCCGGCGACGAGGCCGGTGGCCAGGTCGCCCTGGGCGAGGCCGAGGACCACCTCGTAGCCGAGGGCGCCCGATCCGACGAGTCCGCCGATGATGACGACGGCGAGGACCAGGACGACCGCCTGGTTGACGGCGAGCAGCAGGGCGGGCCTGGCCAGCGGGATCTGGACCTGGCGCAGTTGCTGGCCCGGGGTCGCGCCGAGCGAGCGGGCGCACTCCATCGCCGCCGGGTCGACACCCCGCAGCCCCTGGGTGGTGATGCGGATGACGGCGGGCAGCGCGTAGATGACCGCGGCAGCGGCGGCGGGGGCGCGGCCGACGCCGAAGAGGGCGACGACGGGGATCAGGTAGACGAACTGCGGCATGGTCTGGAAGACGTCCAGGACCGGTCGCAGCAGCCTTTCCAGGCGCTCGCTGCGGGCCGCGCCGATGGCGACGCCGAAGCCGATGACGAGGGTGACGGCGACGGCGGCGAGCACCTGGCTGAGGGTGTCCATGGACGGTTCCCACACGCCGAGTACGCCGATCGCGGCCATGGCGAGGACGGCGGTGGCGGCGGTGCGCCAGGTGCCGATGGTCCAGGCGAGGGCGGCGACGATCAGCAGCACCGACCACCAGGGCAGGCCGGTGAGCCCGCTGCGCAGCGGGTTGAGGACGCCGCTGGTGAAGTGGGCGGCGAGGTCGGCGGTGCCGCCGACGACGGGCACGCCGGTGTAGAGGTGGTCGACCATCCAGTCCTTGGCGGTGTTGACCGGTCCGGCGATGGCCACGGTCACGTCCTCGGGCCAGACCCGGCCGTCGGTGGCCCGCCCGGCGACGGCGACGGCCGCGGTGAGCACGGCGGCCAGGGACCAGCCGCGCCAACCGCGCAGCAGGGCCGGGCCGGTGGGCTCGGCGCCGATGCGGCGGCCGGCCGCCTCCGTCGTACGGTCCAGCACGACGGCCAGCAGCACGATCGGGATGCCCGCGGCGAGCGCCGCGCCGACGTCCACGGAGGACAGCGCCTGGTAGACGCGGTCGCCGAGGCCGCCCGCGCCGATCACGGAGGCGATGACGGCCATCGACAGGGCCATCATGATGGTCTGGTTCAGGCCGAGGAGGAGTTCCTTGCGGGCCAGCGGGAGCCGGGCGCTCAGCAGCCGCTGCCGTCCGGTCGCGCCGAGCGAGGCGACGGCCTCCATGACGCCGGCGTCCGCGCCGCGCAGTCCGAGCGCGGTGAGCCGCGCCATCGGCGGGGCCGCGTAGACGACGGTGGCGAGGACGGCTCCGGGCACGCCGATGCCGAAGACCAGCACCACCGGGAGCAGATACGCGAAGGCGGGCAGCACCTGCATGGTGTCGAGCACCGGGCGCAGGAGGCGGAACACACGGTCGGACAGACCGGCCGCGAGGCCGAGGAGCAGCCCGAGCACGACGGAGGCGAGGACGGCGACGACCATCAGCGCGAGCGTCTGCATGGTCGGGACCCACATGCCGAGCAGCCCGCAGACCAGGAAGGAGACGGCCGCGGTGAGGGCGAGCCGGATTCCCGCGACGCGCCAGGCCACGGCGGCGGCGAACACGGTGACGCCGGCCCAGCCGAGGGCGAGGAAGACCAGGTAGACGCCGCGTACGGAGAGCACGACGGCGTTGCTGATGTGGCCGAGGAAGTAGAGGAACAGCGGGTGGCTGTCGCGGTTGGAGACGATCCAGTCCGTCACGTCGCCGAGCGGCGCGGAGAGGTCGGCGGTCAGCGCGTCGGGCCAGACGCCGCCTCCCCAGCGGCCGTGCACGAGGGGGACCACGACGACGGCGACGAGGGCGAGCAGCAGCAGCTTGGCCGCTGCCGGGCGGTCGCGGAGTACGGCCACCGGTCCCCGGCGCGCGCCCGCGGTTGCGGGGCGGGCCTGGGTGGCCTGGGCGGTGGCCATCAGAAGGTCACCTCGCGGGACCCGTCCGGCGCGTCGGGGGCGGCGGGGGTGTCCGGGGCGCCGGTCGCGGACACGGTCGCGTGGCCGGGTCCGGTCGTTCCCGCGACGACGTCGAGCAGGCACGCGTGGTCGACGACGCCGACGAGCCGGCCGGCGTCCATCACCCGGGCGGCGGGGTCGCCGGAGCGGGAGACCGCTTCGATGGCCTCGGAGACGGTGGCCTCGGGGCGTACGGCCGGGCCGCGCTCGCTCTCCCCGGCGAGCGCGGGCCGCATGGCCGTGGCGACGGTGAGGACCTGTTCGCGCGGCACGTCGCGGACGAACTCGCGCACGTAGTCGTCCGCGGGCGAGCCCACGATCTCCTCGGGGGTGCCGAGCTGGACGATGCCGCCGTCGCGCATCAGGGCGATCCGGGTGCCCAGGCGCAGAGCCTCGCCGAGGTCGTGGGTGATGAAGACCATGGTGCGGCCCTCCTCGCGGTGCAGCCGGACCACCTCGTCCTGCATCTCACGGCGGATCAGCGGGTCCAGCGCGCTGAACGGCTCGTCGAAGAGGAGGACGGACGGGTCGACGGCGAGCGCGCGGGCGAGCCCGACGCGCTGCTGCTGGCCGCCGGAGAGCTGCGACGGGCGGCGGTCCTCCAGACCGGCGAGGCCCACCTTCGCCACCAACTCCGCCGCCTTGGAACGGCGTTCGGCCTTGCTCAGGCCCTGGATCTCCAGGCCGTAGGCGACGTTGTCCAACACCGTGCGGTGCGGCAGCAGTCCGAAGTGCTGGAAGACCATCGCGGCGCGGTGGCGGCGCAGTTCGCGCAGCCGGGAGCGGTCCATCGCGAGGACGTCCTCGCCGTCGATGGCGACGGTGCCGCTGGTGGGCTCGATCAGCCGGGTCAGACAGCGGACGAGGGTCGACTTGCCGGAGCCCGACAGGCCCATGACGACGAAGACCTCGCCCTTGCGGACGTCGAAGGAGACATCGCGCACGGCGGCGGTGCAGCCGGTGGCGGCACGCAGTTCGGCGGGCGGGAGTGCGGCGTGCTCGCCGCCGGGGATCCGGTCGGCCTTGGGGCCGAAGACCTTCCAGAGGTTGCGTACGGAGAACACGGGGTTCTCGTCGGCGCCGGTGTTCCCGGTGGCCTTGAAAGTCTTGGTTCCGGTCATCGGACATCGCCTCCGGTGCTGGTGCTGGTGACCGGCGCGGTGTCACGCGCCCGGTCCGCGAGGAGTTCGGCGCACTTCTCGCCGACCATGAGGACGCCGATCATCGGGTTGACGGCGGGCATGGTCGGGAAGACGGAGGCGTCGGCGATCCGGATGCCTTCCAGGCCCCGGACGCGCAACTGGGGGTCCACGACGGCCGCCCGGTCGTCGGCCGCGCCCATCCGGCACGTACCGGCCGGGTGGTAGACGGTGTGGGCGGCCTTGCGGGCGTACTCGCTGATGTCCTCGTCCGAGGTGACCTCGGGCCCGGGGCAGACCTCGCGCTTCAGCCAGTGGGCCAGCGGTTCGGTGGCCGCGATCTCCCGGGCGAGCTTGATGCCGTCGACGAGGGTGCGGCCGTCGTGGTCGTCCTCGTCGGTGAAGTAGCGGAAGTCCAGGGCCGGCTTGACCTCGGGGTCGGCGCTCGTGAGGTAGAGGCGGCCCCGGCTGCGCGGCTTGGGGATGTTCGGGGTCATCGACACCCCGTGCTCGGGCTTCTCGTAGCCGAGCCGCTCCGGGTTGTCGGTGAAGGGGATCTGGTAGAAGTGGAACATCAGGTCCGGCCCCCGGGACCCGGGGTCGCGGCGGACGAAGAGTCCCGCGTCGGAGTCCATCGCGGAGTTCTCCGGGATGGGCCCGTCGGTCTCCCAGACGATGACGGACTCGGGGTGGTCGAGCAGGTTCTCGCCGACGCCCGGCAGGTCGTGGCGCACGTCGATGCCGAGTGCGGCCAGGTCCTCGCGCGGACCGATCCCGGAGTGCAGCAGCAGCCGGGGCGTGTCCACCGCGCCCGCGCAGACGATGACCTCGCGGGCGGCGTGCAGCAGGATCTCCTCGCCGTCCTTCGTCCGCACGTGTACGCCGGTGGCGCGGGTGCCCTCGAACTCCAGCCGGTACGCCCAGGTCTCCAGCATGATCCGCAGGTTGGGGCGGTCTCCGGCCTCGATGTGCGGGTGGAGGTAGGCCACCGAGGCCGAGGAGCGCTTGTTGTTCTCGGGGTGGTAGGCGAGGTCGAAGAAGCCGACGCCCTCGTGGAACGGCTTGCTGTTGAAGCTGTCCACGCGCGGGACCCCGGCCGCCTGCTGGGCGGCGTCGACGAAGTCGCGGGCGATGGCGTTGCGGTCCTTCTCGTCGACCGGGACGATGTTGTTGCGCAGCTTGGCGAAGTACGGGTCCATCGCGGCCGCGTCCCAGCCCTCGGCGCCCGCCTCGGCCCACTCGTCCCAGTCGCCGGGCAGCGGCTTGAAGCTGATCAGCGTGTTGTGCGAGGAGCAGCCGCCGAGGACCCGGGCCCGGCTGTGCCGGATGTGGGAGTTGCCGCGCGGCTGCTCGGTGGTGGGGTAGTCGTAGTCGAGGTCGCCGCCGAGCAGGCCGAGCCAGCGGCGCAGGGTGAGCACGTCGTCGCGGTCGATGTCGGTGGGACCGCCCTCGATGACCGTGACGGTGACGTCCGGGTCCTCGGTGAGCCGGGAGGCGATGACCGATCCGGCGGTGCCGCCGCCGACGATCACGTAGTCGGCCGCGGGGCCGTCGGGGACCGCGGTGCCGCGGGGGGTGGAAGGCATCGGTCGCTGCTCCTTCTGCAAGGTTCGTGCGTGTACGTGGTGCTGCGAACAGCCGGGCGGGGCCCCGGGTTCGAGGGTTCCCGGGGCCCCCGCGGGCGTCAGCCGGCGAACCAGCGCTGGGGGCGCGGGTTCAGGTTCTGGTAGATGTGCTTGGACTCGCGGTACTCGGCGAGCCCCGTCGGGCCGAGCTCGCGCCCCGTGCCGGACTTCCCGAAGCCGCCCCACTCGGCCTGCGGCAGGTAGGGGTGGTAGTCGTTGATCCAGACGGTGCCGTGGCGCAGCCGTCCGGCGACCCGGCGGGCCCGGCCCGCGTCCGTCGTCCAGACCGCGCCCGCGAGTCCGTAGTCGGTGTCGTTGGCCAGCGTGATGGCCTCTTCCTCGGTACGGAAGGTCTCGACGGTGAGAATCGGGCCGAAGGTCTCCTCGCGGACCACCCGCATCTCGCGGTGGCAGCCGTCGAGGACGGTCGGCCGGTAGAAGTAGCCGCCCTCGGGCCGTACGTCGCTGGGCTCCGGGCGTTCGCCGCCGGCCCGGACGATGGCGCCCTCCTCGCGGGCGGAGGCGACGTACATCTCGACCTTGGCGAGCTGCTGGGCGGAGACGAGGGGGCCGCACTCGACGCCGTCGAAGGTGCCCCGGCCGAGGCGGATGGCGTCGGCGCGGCGGGCCAGTTCGGTGACGAACCGCTCGCTGACGCTGTCCTGGATGATCAGGCGGGCACCGGCGGAGCACACCTGGCCGCTGTGGAAGAACGCGGCGTTCAGAGCCTGGTCCACGGCGGTGTCGAAGCCCTCGTCGGTGGCGCAGGCGTCGGCGAAGACCACGTTGGGGTTCTTGCCGCCCAGCTCCAGGGCGACCTTCTTCACGGTCGGCGCGGCGGCCCGGGCCACCTTCGTACCGCTGGCGAGGCCGCCGGTGAAGGAGACCAGGTCCACGTCCGGGTGCTCGGAGAGCCGCGCGCCCACCGGGTCGCCCGCGCCGGTGACGAGGTTGGCCGCGCCGTCGGGGAGTCCGGCCTCGGAGAGCAGCCGGATCAGGTGGACGGTGGAGAGCGGGGTGACCTCGCTGGGCTTGAGCACGAAGGTGTTGCCGGCGGCGAGGGCCGGGGCGATCTTCCAGCTGGCCTGGAGGAGGGGGTAGTTCCAGGGGGCGATCAGGGCGCAGACGCCGACGGGCTCGTGGACGACGACGCTGTGGACGTCGGGGTCGCCCGCGTCGACCACCCGGCCGCCGCTCTCGTTCATCACGAGGTCGGCGAAGTAGCGGAAGGCTCCTGTCACGTCGTCGACGTCGACCCGGCCCTCCTCGAGGGTCTTGCCGGTGTCGCGGCTCTCGGTGATCGCGATCTCCTCGCGGTCCCGCTGGAGCAGTTCGGCGACCCGGCGCAGCAGCCCGGCCCGCTCGGCGACCGGCTTGTGCGGCCAGGGGCCGTCGTCGAAGGCGCGCCGCGCCGCCGCGATCGCCGCATCGGCGTCCTCGGCCCCGCCC
This sequence comes from Streptomyces sp. NBC_01116, assembly GCF_041435495.1. NCBI lineage: Bacteria > Bacillati > Actinomycetota > Actinomycetes > Kitasatosporales > Streptomycetaceae > Streptomyces > Streptomyces sp. NBC_01116. Next base: position 7,523,480 of record NZ_CP108644.1, on the reverse strand, counting down.
TCAGCGACGACGGCCAGGACCGTGGCGTCGGCGGGGTCGAGGACCTCGCGCGTCGCGCCTGATCCGGCGGCCCGCCAGGTGCCGTCGATGTGGATGGTGCTGAGCGCCGACATGTCGATTTTCGCCTTCCGTGCCTGAAATGCCCCCTCCGGTTCGGCCCGGGGCGGTGCGCGGTGGACCGGGGTACGGCCGCACCAGCGGCCTGGACCCCTCCCCGGTCCGGCAGAATGTATGCCGAGAATTTCACGCAGAGTGACGCGCCTCACGCGTGCAGGTCTCCCCGGACACTCCCGCAGGCTCCGTCCGGGCGGCCCGGTGCCGGTCAGGCGGGTGGCCGTGGGGCGGCCAGCAGGTGGGCCGCGCGCTCCCACACCTCCGGCCCCTCCCCCGCCACGGCGGCGGCGAACCGCTCCGGTCGGGCGAGCAGCCGCCGGTGGCCGGGGTGGAGCGCGGCAAGCGCCAGCAGCCATCCCGCCAGCGGGTGCGGATCCCCCGGGGCCTCGGACCAGCGCTCCCGGTACGCCTGCCCTGCCGCCGCGGCCTCCCCCCGGACCAGCAGCACATCGGCGCGGACCGGCCGTGGCCTCCGGGCGCGCGCCGCGGGCGACGGCGACCGACGCTGCGGCCACAGCGACGCCCGGCCCGACGCCTGGAACGGTGACGTCCGGCGCACGGTCCGTACGGAGGTAGAGCGCTCCCCGCACGTCCTGCCAGTGCGAGCGTTCCGAGGCCGGGACGAGCAGGGGCCGCCGTACGGGCGGCGGCGGAGTGCCCGTGCGCAGGGCCGCCGCCAGCCCGGCGCGCTCCTCGTCCGGGCACCGCAGATTGCGCAGCCGCCACTCGGCCCGGTGGCCGGCCGCCGCCGCGCGCGCCCGCGCCACGGCCCGCCCCTCCACCGGTTCGCGCAGCCAGCCGTCGACGGTGCGGGTGAGTCCGGCGACCAGCCGGCGGCCGGGCCCGGTGAGCCCGGCGCGGGTCGCCAGGGTCCGCAGGACCGTACGCGTCTGGAGGCGGCGGAGCGCGAACCGGAAGAGCGCGAGGTCCAGGGGATCGGCCGCCCGGTCCCCGATCCGGTCCCGCCAGAATCCGGCGACGCCGACGAAGGCGTACGCCCCGTGGAGCAGCCCCGGCAGATGGCGCGGGTCCGGGCGCCACGGGGCGTAGTGCGCCTCCTCGCGGTCGTCGTCGAGCATCGCGAAGAGGTGCAGCAGCGCGCCGAGTTTGCTGTGCTGGAACTCGTGGACCATCGTCTCCGCGAGCGCCGTACCGTCCGGGGGCCGGGCCACCACCATGGAACCGAACGCGTCGGCGGTGGAGGCGCTGAGCCCGGCGACGGGGCCGTTCGCCAGCCGTCCGGGCCAGGGCACGATGCGCCTGATCTCCTCGGGGCGCAAGGTGCCCGGCCCCGTGCCGGCGGGCGAGCCCGCACTACCGGAACGAGAGCCCGCGCTACCGGCACGCGGACCGGGGGCGGGGCCGAGCAGCGCGACCGCCTCGGCGAAGAGGCCCTGCCAGGCGCCGAGTTCGCCCGGGGTGAGACGACGGGGCGGGATCGGGCGGTCGAGGTCGCGGTACGGGTCGGTGTCGTCGAGGGCGACCTCGGGCCCGCCCGGCCGGACCGGCAGCCGGTGCGTCGGCCACCACAGACCGCTCGGCGGCGCGGTGAGGGGCCGCACGGTCAGCGCCGTCGCCCCGGTGCCGCGCCCGGTCGGAGCGAGGATCAACTCCCCCTCCCCCACGCGTGCGTGGACCGGGTGGAAGCCCAGCAGCGGGACGCCCGTCAGCCGGCGAGGCCGAGCGTCGGCAGGGCCACCGCGCCGTCCCTCGCGGGCACGACGAACTCCGCGGCCGTCCCGGCCCTCAGCGCGGCCACCAGGGCGATCGCGGCCAGGTGGCCGGCGTCCACCCAGATCGGCGAGCCGGGCGAGGCGCCGTGCAAGCGGCGCAGCGTGTGGGCGAGCCAGCTCCCCACCTGCGGACTGAGCAGCAACTCCTCCACGCAGCCGGGCCTTCGGGCCGCGGCCCGTTCGACGGTACGCCAGACGGTGCCCAGGTCCGCGGGGCCGAGGAGGGCGGGCCGCTCCTCCAGCCGGCCCAGCAACTCCTTCAACAGGACGAGGCGTCGGGCCCGTTCACCTTCCACGAGGAAGCCGACGGCCTCCGGCGACCCACCGCCCGCCGCGAGTTCGTCGAACCAGTGGCCGGGCATCCGCATCGGTCCGTGCACCCGCACTCCTCTGTCGTAGTCCCGACGCGGCCTGCGGGAGCCCTCTCCCCGTGATGGCCCCGCACAGCGCTCAGTCGGCGCGGGCGCTGGGAGGGCCACCGCCGGCCAGCGTGCTGATACGCGCTCTTCGGATCTCCTCCAGCAGACGCTGTCCGGGCGCGGGAGCGAGGGCGCGCACGGTGGCGACGCCCACTTCCGCGAGGTCCGCCACATCGGACTCCAGGTAGTCGGCCGGATCACCGGCCGATGCCGTCTGCCGCAAGGCCTTCTCCCCCTTGTCGGTCCGGCGGCACACCATGCCACCCGTCCCTTCCCATCATGACGAATGGGTCGCCTTCCGGAAACCCGTGCGATCACGCCGTACGATCACGGACCCGGCGGACCGGGCCGGTCCTCGGCCAGGAACTCCCCCAGCGCGCACTCCAGTTCGGCGGCCCTGCCGGGATCGTCGTCGAGCAGGGTGACAGCCCGGTAGAGGTCCCAGGGGCCCTGCGGACGCCTCCGCAGCGTCCGCAGGATGCCCAGGACGTCCGTACGGGGCACTGCGTGCCGCGGCATCCGGGCCACCAGCGCCGGGTCCAGCTCGGCCACCATCGTCTGGCGTTCGTCCCGGTCGCTCATCAGCGGATAGGCGAGGAGTGCTTCGACCACCCGGACCAGCCCGCCGCCCGTCCGGTCGGGTCCGGTGCGGCATCCGTTCGCCGCCGGCGGTGTCACCGGACGGCCGGGCAGGTGCTCCGTGTGTCCGGGGCGGTGCAGTTGGAGTGTGGGGAGCTGCGTGCGGCTCCCCTCGGCGCGCAGCCGGTCGAACCGGTTCCGGACGGCCGCGAAGAGCGCCTCCGGGTCGGGAGCCGGACCGCCGGGCAGGGCGGCCGGCTCGCGCAGGAGGACGTCCGAGAAGACGCCCAGGCCGCGTACCGGGTCGTTGGCGGCGCGCTGCCCCCGGTCGGCGGCCAGCAGCACGTTCTGCCGGTCGCGCCGTCAGTCCAGGAGCACCGGGAAGGCGGTCATGTCGTTCTGCGTCATCACCGGGAGCTTGGTGATCCCCTCGTCCGGGACGGCGAGGCGCAGTCCGGGGAACCGCGTGAACAGGGCGGGCAGCGCGATGCCCGCCTCGACGCGCGACAGGGCCGCGCCGGGGCAGATGTGCGGGCCGTGCCCGAAGGTCATGTGGCGGTTCCGCGTGGGCCGGGTGATGTCGAAGTCGTCGGCGTCGGGGCCGTGTTGCTCGATGTCGCGGCCGATGGTCCGGTAGGAGACGACGAGCCCCTCGCCCTTGCGGATCACGTCGTCGCCGACGGTGATGTCCTCGGTGGCGAACCGCATCAGCAGGTGGGTGGTGGGGGTGTCCCAGCGCAGCGTCTCCTCGACCACCGCGTCCCAGCCGACCTCTCCGGCGAGCACCATGCGCAGCTGGTCGGGGTGGGAGAGGAGAGCGCGAACGGCGTTGAGGACGAGGCCGATGGTGGTCTCGTGCCCGGCGGCGACCATGGCCTTGAGATTGCCCACCACCTCCTCCTCGGTGAGCGGCTCGCCGCCCTCCTCGGCCAGGATCAGCGCGCTGGTGAGGTCGTCCGTGGGCCGCGCGGTCTTCTCGCGTACGAGGTCGGTGTAGAAGACGTCCAACTCGGCCAGCAGCGCGAGGCGTTCGTCCTGCGGGGTCAGCATGGAGAAGAACGCCTTGTACTGCCTGGTCAGCATGGCGTGCTGGGACTCGTCCACCCCCATGAGCATGCCCACCACCCGCATCGGCAGCGGCTGCGCGAAGACCGCCTTCAGGTCGACGACCCCGTCGTCCCCCCGCGCGGTGTCGAGGGCGTCCAGCAGCTCCTGGGTGAACTTCTCGATCTCCGGGCGGATCGCCTCCAGGCGGCGGGGAGTGAGCGCCTGCGAGGTCTTGGTGCGCAGCCGCCGGTGTTCGGCCCCGTCGACGGTGAACATCGAGCGCCCGGCGTCGATCATGCCGATCAGCGGCCAGGCGTGGGTGACCGCGCCGCTCTGCCAGAGCCCCCAGGCGTCGATGTTCTTCACCAGCCTCGGGTCGACGAGGAGTTGGCGTGCCTCGGCGTGCCGGGTGACCGTCCAGGCCGGGACGCCGAGCAGGTCGATCCGGGCGAGGACCCCGGCGTCGCGCAGCCGCGCGGTCTCGCCGTCCAGGTCCTGGACCATGGGGTCGATGACGACGGTCCCGGTGCCCCGGTCGGCCTGCGCGGCGGCAGTGTGCGGGCAGTTCACAACGCGTCTCCTGTCGTGCGTACGGGAGTGAAGCGGACGGGCAGCGCGGTGCTCCCGCGCAGGAAGGCGGACGGACGGCGGACCAGTTCGTCGGCGGGGACGGCCAGTTCGAGGTCGGGCAGCCGGTCCAGCAGCACCTCGATGCCGGTACGGGCGATGACCTCGGCGATCTCCTGGGCGGGGAAGGGGCAGCGGTACTCACCGTGGCTGAACGCCAGGTGCGCGCTGTTGCCGCCCTGCCCGGAGCGGACGGCTGATGCGCCGACCTGCTGCCGGATGTGCGGGTCGGCGTTGGCCGCGCCGAGCCCGAGGAGCAGCATGTCGCCGCGGGCGATGTTCCGTCCGCCGAGCCGGGTGTCGCGCGCGGCCCAGCGGCCGGCCAGGATCTGGGTGGGTCCGTCCTCCCAGAGCACCTCGTTCATGGCCTCGGCGACACTGTGCCGGCCGCCGGACAGCGCGTCGGCGAACTGGTCCTCGGTGAGCATCAGCCGGGTGGAGTTGCTGATCCAGTCGGCGGTGGTCAGGTGGCCGGCGGCCGTGATGGCCATCAGGTCGAGCGCGTACTCCTCGTCCGTGAACGGTTCGGGATGGGCGAGCATCCGGGAAGTCACGTCGTCGTCTGGCCTGGCCCGCTTGGCCGCGACCAGGCGCCGCATGTGCTCACCGAAGCGCAGGTGCGCCTGCTGCGCGCCGGGGCCGCCGTCGGCGAGGTCCTTGAGCACCCGCGCGATGTCGGCTCCCTCGTCGTCGGGGAAGCCGACGAGCCGGGCGAGCACGAGGACGGGCAGCGGCTCGGCGAACTCGGCGACGAGGTCGGCGGTGCCCCGGGTGCAGACGGCGTCGATGAGCCGGTCGGCCAACTGCTCGCAGTGCCGCCGGATCTCGAAGGGGTCCGCCCCTTCGAGAGCCGGTACGACCATGGCGACGTGCCGGCGGTGCTCGGCTCCGGCGGTGAAGTAGATGGACGGCATGGGGGTGCCCACCATGGGCAGCAGCGGCCAGTCGGCGGGGACGTTTCCCCACTGGTTCCACAGGGAGACGTCCCGGGGGAACAGCTCCCCTTCGCTGGTGACCTGGTGGAGTTCCCGGTAGCCGATCACCAGCCAGGCGGGAAGGCCGCCGGGCAGCTCGACCGGGACGACGGGCCCGTGGTCGCGCCGCATGGACCGGTAGAGCTCCCGCGGTTCGGTGGGGAAGCCGGGTCCGCCGAGGGCGACGGCGCCCGTACCGGCGCCCACCGGGCAGCCTCCGCCCGGGCCGGCCGTGGACGCGGGCGTGGCGGACGAGGGGTTCGTCATCGTACGGACTCCAGGGGCGGCGGCTTCGCGCGTTGCGACCATACGATCAACGCGGCACCACTATAAGGAGATTGCGTGAAACGTCGAAGCTGTTCTCGCTCATTTTCGACCGGGTTCCGGACGTCTCGCCCTCACCTCCGCCCCTTCTCCTCCGATATCCGCCCACCGCGTGGTGACCGCCCCGGGCTCGCACCGCGATCCCGCCGCTCTACGATCGGGGCGTGTGCGCTGACGTCATAGTTGCCGAGGACGACGAGAAGCAGGCCGAGCTCGTACGCCGCTATCTGGAACGGGAAGGACACGCCGTACGGATCGTGGGCGACGGCCTCGCCGCGCTCGACGCCGTCCGGCACCAGGAACCCGACCTGCTCGTTCTCGATGTGATGATGCCCCGGGCCGACGGTCTGGACGTGGTGCGGGTGCTGCGGTCCGAGAACCGCGAGCTGCCGGTGCTGATGCTGACCGCCCGGTCGACCGAGGACGACCTCCTGCTCGGTCTGGACCTGGGCGCCGACGACTACATGACCAAGCCCTACAGCCCGCGCGAGCTGATGGCCCGTGTCCGTACCCTGTTGCGGCGTGCCCGGCGGACCGCGTCCCCGGAGCCGGTGGCCGAGGACCCGGTGCTCCGGGTCGGCACCCTCGTGGTCGACCCGGAGCGGCACCAGGTGTCCGTGGGCGGTGGGGCGGTGGAGTGCACCCCGGGCGAGTTCCGGATCCTGGCGGCCCTGGCGGCGGGACCCGACCGGGTGTTCAGCCGTCAAAGGCTGCTGGAGGAACTCCACGGGTTCGACCGCTACATCAGCGCCCGGACCGTCGACGTGCACGTCATGAACCTGCGCAAGAAGATCGAGCGGGCCCCGCGGCGGCCGGAGCGGCTGCTCACCGTGTTCGGCGTCGGCTACAAGCTCACCGACCCGGCGAAGGCCGCGGCCCGGCGTGCGTAGGGCGCGCGGCGGGACCGGCGGGACGGACGGCCCCGGGACGCACGGGGACGGCGGGGGCCCCGGCCGGAGCGGGCGGCGCGAGGGCCGGCGGGAGACACCGGGCCGGGCGCGGCTGCCGCTGCGCCGGAGCCTGCTGGGGCGGCTGCTCGCCGTTTCCGCGCTGGTGGCCGCGTGTTCGGTGGCGGCCACCGCCTGGATCGCCGTGCAGACGACCTCCGGCGCGATCAAGCAGGAGCAGGGGCAGAACCTCGCGGCGGACGCCAGGATCTACGACACGCTGCTGGACTACGCCGCCCGCAACCCGACCTGGGACGGGGTCGGTGCGACGGTGCGGGAGCTGGCCCGGGAGTCGGGCCGCCGGGTCGCCCTGACCACGCAGGGCAGGCAGCCGCTGGCGGACTCCGCCACGGCGGCGACCGCCCCGGCGCTCCCGCCGCAGGCGTCCGCCGTGGTCGACCCGTTGTCCGTGGACACCGTTCTGGCGGCGCGCGGGACCGATGGGCAGGGCACGGCGGCCGACCGCATCGACCCACGGGCGGTGGGGCCGTTCCGGCTGTCGGCGGCCGACGGCAAGGCGTTGCGGCGGACCGCCGACGACCAGGTGGAGTGCCTGAACCGGGCGGGCATCGCCTCGGACGTGGTGGTCGGCGCGAGTGGCCGCCCCCGGGTGCAGATCGTGGGAAACGACCCCGAACGCGCGCTGGGCACGCGCTGCGATCTCGCCGCCCTGGACGAGCCCACCCGTTCGGAACAGAAGGCGCTCGACGCGCTCACGGAGCTGGCCGACGCCTGTCTGAAGCGCCAGGGCCGCGAGGGCGTACGGCTGAACAGCGACCTGTCCTGGGGCGATCCGTCGTCCTCGGCCGTGCCGGGCGAGGCCGGACCGCTGGTGCCACGGGTACCGCTGCCGGCGCCGGTGCCGAGCGACGCCCCCGTGGAGGACGCCACGCCGTCCGTCGTCCCGCCCGAGCGCACGGGGGAGAACGACCGGGCCATCGCCTCCTGTGTGAGCGCGGCCCGGAGCGAACAGCTCAGCTCGTACGTGTCCTCTCCCGCCCTCCTCTTCATCGGCGACGAGGGCGGCGCGACGCTGCCCGGGTTCGACCTCTCCCCCGCGAACACCGCCAGGATCGCCGGGGCCGCGGCGCTCGTGCTGGCCCTCACCGTGGGCGCGTCGGTGTTCGCGGGAGCCCGGCTGGTGCGCCCGCTGCACGCGCTGACCGGCGCCGCGCAGCGCATGCGCGACGGGGAGCGGCCGGAGTCGGTGCCCGTCTCGGGGGACGACGAGGTCGGCCGGCTGGCCGCGGCGTTCAACGACATGTCCGCGCACCGGGCGCGCCTGGAGGAGCAGCGCAAGGCCATGGTGAGCGACGTCGCCCATGAGCTGCGCACCCCGCTGAGCAACATCCGGGGCTGGCTGGAGGCGGCCCAGGACGGACTGGCCGACCCCGACCCGGCGTTCGTCTCCTCGCTGCTGGAGGAGGCCGTGCTGCTCCAGCACATCATCGACGACCTCCAGGACCTGGCCGCCGCCGACGCCGGGGTGCTGCGACTGCATCCCGGACCCGTCGAGACCCGGGAGCTGCTGAGCCAGGTCGCCGCCGCCCACCAGGCACGGGCGGAGAACGCGGGCGTCACGCTCGCCGTCACGGCCACCGGCCCGGGGCCGGCCCTGCGCGCCGACCCGGTCAGGCTCCGGCAGGCGGTGGGCAACCTGGTGTCCAACGCCGTACGGCACACGCCGGAGGGCGGGCGGGTGACGCTGCGCGCGTACGCCTCCGAGGAGGGTGACGGGGCGGTGCTGGTCGAGGTGGCGGACACCGGATCGGGGATACCGCCCGAGGACCTTCCCCATGTCTTCGACCGGTTCTGGCGCGCGGAGAAGTCCCGCAGCCGCCGCACGGGCGGCAGCGGCCTCGGCCTCGCCATCGTCCGCAAGCTGGTCGAGGCCCACGGCGGCACGGTGGACGCGGCGAGCGTCGAGGGCGAGGGGTCGACGTTCGTCCTCCGGCTGCCCGGGACCACGCCACCCGGCCCCTGATGGGATGACCACAGCGCTCTGACAGCTTCTTCATATCTCCAGGCCAGCCTGGCGGCACGCCCCGTCCCCGGTGCGAACCCGCGTCCGGGGCCTCACGGGGCCGAGTATGGAATGGAGCCATCCGTATGACCGCTTTCTCCTCTCGCCGCACCCTGCGTGCCGCCGTCCTGGCCGCCGTCGCGGCCGGCGCGGTGCTGGTCCCGTCCGCCGCGGCCTTCGCCGACGCCTCCCCGAAGGCGTCGGAGCCCGCGGTGGTCGACCTGTCCTCGAAGCCCTCCGAGGCCGCGACGGAGACCCCGAAGGCCGCCGCTCCTGCGGTCGCCCCGCGCGGCGGCGTGGCGGCGGGCGAACGTCCGACGCCCGCGCCGAAGGAGGCCGGACCCGCGGAGGCCGCACCCGCGGTGACCCCGCGCGGCGGCGTGGCGTCGGGCGAGCGCCCGGCGCCCGCGCCGAAGGACGCCGGCCCGGCCGTCACCCCGCGCGGCGGTGTCGCCGCAGGTGAACGCCCCGCCGGCAACGGTGACAACAGCACCGCGGTGCTGGTCGGTTCGGTGGCCGGGACCGCGCTGCTCGCGGGGGTGGGCACGATCGTGCTGCGCCGCCGCTCGGCGGCCGGCCTCAACGGCTGACCCGCACCGCTCACCACCGCTGAACGTGGCGCCGCCCCCGCACCGGGGCGGCGCCACGCCCGCGCACCGGCCCGCACCACACAGCGCCGTCCCCGATCCGCCCCGCCCCGATCCCGGAGTTCTCTGTGCCGTCCCGTACGCCCCACCGCTTCCGGCGGACCGCCGCCCTGCTGACCGCCCTGGCGGCCTGCGTCGGACTGGCGGGTTGCTCGTCCGCCGAGCCCACCGCCTCGTCCTCCTCCGTATCAGGCACGCCTTCCGCCCCGGCGCAGGGCGAGACGGCATCCGGAACGACCGGCTCGACCGGATCGACCGAGCCGTCCAGGACGGACGAGCCGGATCGGCCGGCTCCCGCCCACGTCTCCATCCCCTCGATCGGCATACAGAGCAGTCTCATGGAACTGGGGCTCAACCCGGACGGCACGGTCGAGGTCCCGCCCGCAGAGAAGGGCATGACCGCGGGCTGGTACAGCGGCGGTTCCGCGCCCGGCACGCCGGGGCCCGCCGTGCTGATCGGCCACAACGACACCCGCTTCGGCCGCGCCGTCTTCCACGACCTCAAGGACATCCGCGAGGGCGCCGAGGTCCTCGTCCGCGACGGGGCGGGGAAGACCCTGCGCTACACGGTCACCGGCAAGGAGGCGGTCAGCAAGAAGGCGTTCCCCACCGACAAGGTCTACGGCCCGACGAAGGACAGCACACTGCGGCTCATCACCTGCGACGGCGAGTTCGACGCCGAGGGCCATACGGTCGACAACCTCATCGTGTACGGCGCCCTCGCCTGAGAGCCGGCGCACCCCGCCCGCGCGGCACCCGGATGGCAGCCGGCCGGACAGACTCGTGCCACCCGATGTCTACCCGTGGGTAACTCCCGCTGCTTGGATGGGGTCGACCGGTACGCCCCCCCCACTCGACCACAGGAGACCTCGTGCCGAACACCGCGTTCCGCCGCCTGACCGGCGTGGCCCTGTCCGCCGCCCTCGCCACCGCCACCCTCGCCGTGAACGCACCGCAGGCGGCGGCCGCCGAGACCCCGTCGCTGCGGGTGCTCTCGTACAACGCGTTCATCTTCAGCAAGACCCTGTACCCCAACTGGGGCCAGGACCACCGGGCTGCCGAGATCCCGAAGACGTCGTTCTTCCGGGGCAACGACGTCGTGGTGATCCAGGAGGCCTTCGACAACGGGGCCTCCGACGCGCTGCTGCGGAACTCCGCCTCCCAGTACCCGTACCAGACCCCGGTGGTCGGCCGCAGCAAGAGCGGCTGGGACGCGACGGGCGGCTCGTACGCGGCGGCGACGCCGGAGGACGGCGGCGTCACGATCCTGAGCAAGTGGCCGATCGTGCGCAAGGAGCAGTTCGTCTTCAAGGACGCCTGCGGCGGCGACTGGTTCTCGAACAAGGGCTTCGCCTACACGGTGCTGAACGTCAACGGCGCCCGGGTCCACGTCGTCGGCACCCACGCCCAGTCGACCGACCCCGGCTGCTCGGCGGGCCAGGCGGCACAGGTACGCAGCAAGCAGTTCCAGCAGATGGACGCGTTCCTCGACGCGAAGAACATCCCCGCCTCCGAACAGGTCGTCGTGGCGGGCGACTTCAACGTCGACGGGCACTCGGCGGAGTACGCCTCCTTCCTCTCCGACGCCGGCCTGAGCACACCGGAGTCCCGGACGGGCCACGCGTACTCCTTCGACACCCGCGACAACTCCATAGCCTCCGAGCGCTACCCCGACGACCCGCGCGAGGACCTGGACCACGTCCTGCACCGCACGGGCCACGCCAAGCCGGCGGGCTGGAAGAACGACGTGGTCAAGGAGCAGAGCGCCCCCTGGACGGTGTCCAGCTGGGGCAAGAACTACACGTACACGAACCTCTCCGACCACTACCCGGTGATCGGCTCCGGCCAGTAGCCGAACCATGATCCCGCCGTCCCCCTCCGCGCGTCGCCGGAGGGGGACGGCGCGTCGCCGGGCTCCTGACCACCCGCTGCTCGACCGTGCCGGAGCCGTCGGGGATGCTGATGCGGGAGTGAAGGAAACACACCGAAGGAGCACTGGTGAGTGATCAGCAGCCGTTCACGCTCATCCCGGGAGCCGCCGACTCACCGGTCCTCCTCCACGTCCCGCACGGCTCCCGCCGCATCCCGCGGAAGGTGCGCGAAGGGATCACGTTGGACGATGCCGCCCTGGAGCGCGAGCTCGACCACATCACCGACGCCCACACCGCCGAACTGGCGGCCGCGGCGACGGCGATCGCCCCGGCCGCCCCGTGGCGCCTCGTCAACGACCTCTCCCGGCTGGTCGTCGACCCGGAGCGCCTCCCGGACGAGCGGGAGGAGATGCTCGCCGTCGGCATGGGCGCCGTCTACACCCGCACGACCCACCGCGAACGGCTCCGGCCACCGGAGACCGACACGGCCCCTTTGCTGGACGCGTACTTCCACCCGTACGCCGACGCGATGACGAGAGCGGTCGAGGAGCGCATCGCCGCCGCCGGCCGGGCGGTGATCATCGACGTCCACTCGTACCCGACCGCGCCCCTCCCCTACGAACTGCACGGCACCGGCCCCCGCCCTCCCGTCTGTCTGGGCACCGATCCGTTCCACACCCCGCCGGAGCTTCTCGCGGCGGCCGAGGCGGCGTTCGGGAGCCGGGTCGGTCACGACGGTCTCGGACACGACACCCCGTTCGCGGGTACGTACGTCCCCCTCCGGCACTACGGCACGGACCGCCGGGTCACCGCGCTGATGATCGAGATCCGGCGCGACACGTACATGAGCGAACCGGGCGGTCCGGCGGGGCCGGGGCTCCACATGCTGGCCGGGGCGCTGGCCGAACTGGTGGCCGTGCTGAGCCGACCGGCTGCCTCCGGTCGGTGATCCGGGGAGCTGACGCACGCCGTCCGGCTTCCTCCGGTGGACGACTCGCCGACCATGGACGCGCTACTGCCGGAGCTCACCGTCACCGCGGAGCGCGGGCTGCACGCACCCGTGATCAGGAGCCCGGCGGACTGCGGGCTCCGGTGGGGCTGGTCGACCAGCCCGACCAGCAGCGCCGGGCCCCCGTCCCCAGCCCGACCAGCACAGCGGTTCAGGGTTCCCGCAGACGACCGGCACCCGTCTCAGCGCACCGCGCTCATCCCCTGCCACTCGGTCCACGAGACGTTCCACGCGCCGAAGCCGTTCCCGGGGGCGACCACGCCCTTGGTGTCCTTGCCGGTGATCTCGAACGGGTCGCCGGGCCGCACCTGACCGTAGAACCAGGACGCGTCGGCATCGCTCATTCCTATGCACCCGGAACTGCGGTTGGCCCTGCCGAGGTGGCGGGCGTTCCACGGGGCGGCGTGCGCGTACATGCCCGACCAGGTCAAGCGCATCGAGTGGTCGACCATTTTGTCGTAGGCGTCGGCGAGGCCCACGGTCTCGGAGTTCATGTTGATCGTGCCCTCCTTGGCCATGAGCACGGCGGTTCCTCGCCAGGATCGTTTGTCACCGCCGGGCGTGCCGCCGGAGACCGGGATCCGGCGGACCGTTTTCCCGTTCCGTACGAGGGAGAGCCGATGGCGGTCGAGGTCGACCTCGACGATCTGCCGGTCGCCGACGGTGAAGGACGTCGTGTAGTCGCGTACGAACCAGCCGCCGTCCGCGCCCGAGTCGGTGCCGTTCAACTCGGCGTCCAGCCTGACCTCGGTGCCCGGCTTCCAGTACGTCCGGGGCCGCCAGTCCACCCGGTCCCGGCCCGACCAGTCGCGCATCCAGCCCCAGGAGCCCTCGGTGTCGTCCGAGGTGGTGACCCTGAGGTGCTTCTCGACCTCGGCCCGGTTCCCGACCGGGTGGTCGAAGACCAGGGAGATCGGCTGGGCGACGCCGACGGTGGTGCCGGCGCCCGGTCTCCAGTCGACCTTGTTGACCTTGCCCGCCTTCGCCGTGGTGAATCCGGCCCGGGCGCTCCGGGCGGTTCCGCCGGCGCTCCGGGTCGCGGCCGTCACCTCGTACGCCGTACCGGGTACGGACTTGCGGTCGGAGACCCAGGACCGCCCGTCGGCGGCGACCTTTCCGGCGAGCCGGCGGCCCTCGGCGTCGGTCACGGTCACCGCCGTGAGGCTGCCGCCCGAGACCGTGACCCGTACGGGCTCACCGGCCCGGGCCTGCTTGCCCGCGGGCGTGACGGAGACCGTGGCGGGGCGGTCGCCGGGGCTCGCGGTCACCTCGGCGGCCGGGGCGCCGGGAGGGGCGCTCGACGAGCAGGCGGCGAGCGGTGCCAGCAGGGCGGCCGCGACCGCGGCCCGAACGCGGGCACGGATGCGTGCGGGTGTGCGTGACGAGCGGGACAACAGGACCTCCGGGAGAGCCGCGAGAGAGCCGGACGAGTCGGCGATGTTGCGACTGTAGAGCCGGAAAAGACGAGGTCAGACGCTGTGGAGCGATGTGACGGCGACTGGTGAGGAACGGTCATCGTCCGGTCACATTCGCCGGTCGGAGCGGTCACGAAGCGCTGTGAGCATCCTCTGTGTCCCCGCAAAACGTCCGGGGAGCCATCCCCCGCGAAAGGTCCGGGGAGCCGTCCCCGCGACCGGGTCCGGGGAGAAGGAGAGGCCAGACCGTGTCAGCGCTGCTCGTGCCGTCGTCGTCCAGCCCCGTGCCCCGAGCACGGAACCGGGCCGTGGCCCTGGGAACCATCACCCCGAAGACCTACCGCGGCTTTCTCGCGTCCCCCGAAGGCCGGGCCCTCGGCGCCGGCTTCCTCCAGTGCCCGTCCTGGGCAGGCGTCAAGGAGGGATGGGACTCCCGACTGATCGGCTGGGGGCCCGATCCGGAGGCGGGCAGGCTGACAGAGGTGGCCCTGGTGCTGCTGCGTCAGTTCCCCGGTACGCGCAAGTACTTCGCCTACCTGCCCGAAGGGCCCGTCGCCGACTGGAGCGACCCCGACGTCGACGACTGGCTCGATCCACTCCTGGGGCACCTGCGCCGCGCGGGTGCCTTCGCCGTGCGCATCGGCCCGTCGCCCGCCTACCGGCGCTGGGACGCCGCCCTGCTCAAGCCGCTCACCGGCCCGGGCCGACGCCTCGGCGACGTCCTGGCCAGCGAGGTCGACCCCCTCGGCTCCGCCGTCGCCGACCGGCTGCGGGCCAGGGATTGGCGCCGCTGCGGTGGCGACGGGCCCGCGCAGAGCGGGGACGCCCAGCCCCGCCACGTCTTCCGGGTGCCGCTCGCCGGACGCACCACGGACGACGTATGGGCCGGTCTCAACCAGGAGTGGCGACGCAACGTGCGCCGGGCCCGGAAGGAGGGCGTGGAGGTGGTGGTCGGCAGTGCGGCGGACCTCCCCGAGTTCTGCCGCCTGCTCGCGATGACCGAGCGACGCGACGGATTCCGCCTCGGCCGCTCGCTCGCCTACTACGAACGCCAGTACGCCGCGCTCAACACCGAGGAACCGGGGCGGATGAAGCTGTACCTGGCCCGTCACCGGGGCGAGGTCCTGGCGGCCCACACGCTGATCACCGTGGGCCGCCGCGCCTGGTACCAGACCGGCGCATCCGCCGACCACCGCCGCGAGGTCCGCCCCTCCAACGCCCTTCAATGGCGCATGCTGCTGGACGCCCATGCCCTCGGGGCGGACGTCTACGACATGCGCGGGGTAGCCTCCACTCTCGATCCGGAAGAACGTGGTTACGGATTGCTGCGGTGGAAGCTCGGCACCGGTGGGCAGGTCGTCGAGACGTTGGGGGAATGGGAGAGGCCATTGGGGGGCAGCGCCAACCTCGCGCTTCACCGTGCCTTCCAGGCGTACCTGAACCGCCGATGAAGATGAAGATGAAGATGAAGCAGACATCCCCGACGGCGCACACCGCCGCGGACCGTCCGGAAGGCGAGGGCGCGGTCTCCGCTCCGCGCGGCAGTGCTGTCATGGCCGCGGGATCCGTCGTCTCCCGCGCCACCGGTTTCGCCCGGTCCGCCGTGGTCGCGGCGGCTCTGGGCACCATCGGGCCGAGCGCCGACGGCTACGCGGTCGGCAACGCCCTGCCCACCATCGTCTACATGCTGTTGCTGGGCGGCGCGCTGAACGCCGTCTTCGTTCCCGAGCTGGTCCGGGCCGCGAAGGAACACCCCGATGCGGGCGCCGCGTACACCGACCGGCTCGTCACGGTCTGCGTCGTCGCCCTGCTGGTCATCACCGCGACCGCGGTGTGGGCCGCCCCCGCGATCGTCGACGTCTACACCGACTACACCGGCCGGCAGGCGGCCATGACCGTTGCGCTGGCCCGCTACTGCCTGCCCCAGATCTTCTTCCTGGGACTGTTCACGCTGCTCGGACAGATACTCAACGCACGGGGCCGGTTCGGCGCGATGATGTGGGCGCCGGCCCTGAACAACATCGTCGTCATGGCCGTCTTCGGGCTGTACCTGGCCCTGTCCCTGGGCGGCGGGGACACCCTCACACCGACCGGGACCGCCCTGCTCGGCTGGGGCACGACCGCGGGCATCGCCGTCCAGGCGCTCGCGCTCGTCCCGGCCCTGCGCGCTGCCCGCTTCCGCTGGCGGCCCCGCTTCGGCCCACGCGGCAGCGGACTGGGCCGCCCCCTGCGAGCGGCCGGCTGGCTGGTGCTGCTGGTCCTCGCGAACCAGGCCGCCTACTGGGTCACCACCCGGCTCGCCACGGACGCCGGCCTCGGCGGCGGACCCGGATTCGGTGCCTACAACAACGCCTACGCCCTGTGGGTCGTCCCGCACGGCATCATCACCGTGTCCGTGGTGACCGCGCTCCTGCCACGGATGAGTGCGGCGGCGGCCGACGGGAACACCACCGGCCTGCGGCACGACGTCTCCCACGCCCTGCGGGTCTGCGCGGCCGCCGTCGTACCCGCCGCCTGCGCGCTGCTCGCCCTCGCCGATCCGGTGACGTCCCTCGTCTTCGGGTACGGCAGGACCAGCGCCGCCGACACGGCCGCGATGGCCGGAATCCTGATGGCCTTCGCACCGGGACTGATCGCCCTGTCGGGCCAGTACGTCCTGTCCCGCGCCTTCTACGCCCTCTCCGACACCCGCACGCCCTTCCTGCTCAACCTGGTGATCGTCGTCCTCAACGCGGGCCTGTCCCTGGCCGCCGCGCAGCTCCTGCCGGCACGCTGGGCCGTCACGGGCATGGCAGCGGCCTACTCACTGGCCCTGTGCGCGGGCTGGGCACTTACCGGCAGGGTGCTGTGCCGCCGGCTCGACGTCGTACGCCCCCTGCGGCGGTCGTCCTCCGCGGCCGCCCACGCGCGCCTCCTGGTCGCCGCCGTCCCCGCCACCGCGCTCGGCCACCTCACGGCCCTCGGCGCGGCACGGGCGGGAGCCCTGGCCGCCGCCGTCGCCGGCGCGACCACCGTCGTGCTCACCTTCGCCCTGCTCGCTCGTCCGCTGCGGCTCGCCGAACTGAACGCGCTGCTCCTGCGTGTAGACAGGCGGCGGCCCCGGACCCGGACCTGACCACCATCACCACCGAGGGAGACCAACCGATGCCCCGCGTGCTCCTCGTCGAGGACGACCCCTTCGTACGCGAGGGGGTCCAGCTAGGTCTGCGCCGCCGCGGCCACGACGTACGAGCAGCCGAGACCGGCGAGGAGGGCCTCGCCGCCCTGGCCGAGTTCCGCCCCGACCTGCTGCTGCTGGACCTGATGCTGCCCGGAATGACCGGCGTCCAGGTCTGCCGGCACGTCCGCGAGCACAGCCAGCTGCCGATCATCATGCTCACCGCGCGCGGCGACGACTTCGACGTGGTCATCGGCCTGGAGGCCGGCGCCGACGACTACATCGTCAAGCCCGCCCGGCCCGAGGTGATCGACGCCCGGATCCGGGCCGTGCTGCGCCGCATGGACGACGGCTCCACGGGCCGCCCGGCCATCGAGGTCTACGGCGACCTCACCATCGACCGGGTCGGTCTGACCGTGTCCAAAGCGGGCCGGCTCCTGACGCTCGCTCCCTCGGAGCTCAGGTTGCTCCTGCACCTGTCCGCCGCCCCCGAGCAGGTGTTCAGCAGGCAGCAGCTCCTGGAGAACGTCTGGGAGCACACCTTCCACGCCGACGGCCGACTGGTCGACGCCTGTGTCGCCCGGCTGCGCGGCAAGATCGAGCACGAGGTCGGCAGTCCGCGTTACGTCCAGACTCTGCGGGGCTTCGGCTACCGCTTCGGTCCGCTGTGATCACCGCCCCCCGGTCCGACCGCCCGCACAGGGGCGGGAACGAGAGACAGGACGGCGGGAGCGAAGCACAGGACGGCGCGGGTCCGGCCACGAGCACCCGCGGGCGCTCACGGCCCAGGGCGTTCGGCCTGCGTACCCGACTGCTGGCCGCCTACCTGCTGGTCGCCGTGGTCAGCGCCGGCACGACGTCCGCGCTGACCTACCGCGAGGCCCGCAACGCGCTGCTGAAGACCGCCCAGGACACGGCGGTCTCGACGTTCCGCGACCAGGTCCAGCGGACGGGTTGGGGGCTGCCCGTCCAGGAGGAGGGGCTGGAGGAGGTCCTGCGCGACCTCGCCCGCACGGGCAAACCGCGCCCCTGGGTGGTGTTCGCCGAGTACGGCACCCTCCGCGCGTCCTCCGGCGAGAACCCGGTCTCCACCGTCATCACCCCCGAACTGCGGCGGGCCGCGTCGGCCGACCGGTACGGAAGCTTCGAGCGGGTCGTCAAGGACGGCGTCCCGTACCTGACCATCGGCATGCCCACGGTCTTCAGGACCGGCCCGGACAGCGTGCTGCCCACCGGACTCGTCCTGTACGCCGTCATGCGGATGACCGACGAGCAGGTCAACGTCGACGCCCTGCTCGTCGCCGCCCGGAACGGGGCCCTGCCCGGCCTCGCCGTCGCCCTCGTACCCGCCCTGATCGCCGCGCGCAGTGTGCTGCGTCCGGTGCGGGAGTTGCGCCGCGCGGCCAGGAGCATGGGCAGCGGCAGGCTCGACACCCGTATCCAGGTACGCGGCACCGACGAACTGGCGGACCTGGCGGACACGTTCAACGAGTCGGCGGGGCAACTGGAGCGGTCCGTAGGCGAACTGCGCGACGCCGAGGCACGGGCGCGTCGCTTCGCCTCCGACGTCTCGCACGAACTGCGCACCCCCCTGGCCGGGATGCTCGCCGTCACCGAGGTCCTCGACCAGGACGCGGACCGCCTGGACGCCGACACCGCCCAGGCGGTCCGGCTGGTCAGCGCGGAGACCGGAAAGCTCGCCGTGCTCGTCGAGGACCTGATGGAGATATCCCGCTTCGACGCCCGCGCGGCCGAGCTGAACTCCGACGAGATCGACGTCGCCGAGGCCGTCCGCAAGTCCCTCCAGACCCGGCACTGGTCGAACGACGACCGGGTCCGCGCCGAGCTCCCCACCGGCATCAGGGC
This sequence comes from Streptomyces sp. NBC_01116, assembly GCF_041435495.1. NCBI lineage: Bacteria > Bacillati > Actinomycetota > Actinomycetes > Kitasatosporales > Streptomycetaceae > Streptomyces > Streptomyces sp. NBC_01116. Next base: position 7,504,728 of record NZ_CP108644.1, on the reverse strand, counting down.
ACGCCTCGACCCGCGCCGCTACGACATCGTGGTCGCCAACCTCGTCGGCAACGCCCTGCGGCACGGGGACGCGCCCGTCACCGTGCGCCTGCGCACCGAGGCGAGCTCCTCCGGCACCCAGGTGCTCATCACCGAGGTCGCGGACAGCGGCCCCGGCATCCCCCCGGCCTCGCTCCCGCACATCTTCGACCGCTTCTACAAGGCCGACGCGGCCCGTAGCCGATCGCCGGGCAGCGGCCTGGGGCTGGCGATCACCCTGGAGAACGTGCGGCTGCACGGTGGGGCGATCCGCGCGGGGAACCTGCCCGGCGGCGGTGCCGTCTTCACCGTCGAGATACCGCTCCGGGTAGAGAAGGACGGCGGATGAGGCGTGCTGGGTGGCGCGGATTCGTGGTGGGCTCCCTCGTCGCGGTCGGCGCGCCCCTGGTCGGCGGCTGCGGGATCCAGGCGTCCGATGCCATCGAGGCGGGGGGACCCGCGACCGTGGACGCCTTCCTCAACCGTGACCACGACATGCTGCTCTTCTTCCACTCCCCCGACGGCGGGTTGAGTCCCGTGATCCGGCCGGTCAGGCCCTCGTCCGGGTTCGGCGACGCGTACGTCGAGCCGGGCTCCGGCGAACGGGACCCCACGGGGCCGGCGGGTCCCGCGCCCACGGAGAAGGTCGTCCTGGCGCTGCTCTCCGGCCCGGGAAGGACGGACCGGGCGGCCGGTCTGACCACCGCGCTTCCCGCTGTCCACGAGGGCGGAACCGTGGCGGTCCGGGTCGCGTCGGACGGCGGGATCGCGGTGCGGCTGCCCTTGGCCGTGCAGGGGCTGGACGCCACGGCGGTACGTCAGTTGACCTGCACGATCGCCTACAACGAGGCCACCGACGGCCGGGGAGTCGTGACGCTGACGGGACAGGACGGGGCGAAGACGTCCCGCACCTGCGGACTCGCCCCCGGCACAGCAGGCTGAGGACGGTTCCCCGGCCGGAAGCCGCCCCGCACCGCCCCGGGTACGACGACGGCCCGGACCCGTACCGTCCTGCTACGGGTCCGGGCCGCGCCCTCGCTCAGAAGAAGACCCCGCACCGCAGCAGCACGTTCGCGTACGGGCGGGCCTCCCCCGTCCGTACGACCAGGCGGGCCGCCGCCGTGAGCGCCTTGAGGTCGTCGTGCGGGACCACCTCCAGCCAGGGGAAGTGACCGTCCAGAAGCGCCGCGGCCTCCGGGTTGGCGTCACGGACCTCCTGGGCGGCCGTCGCGCCCTCCACGACCAGCTCGTCGAGCAGGCCGTCCAGCACCTCCGCGAACGACGGGGTCCCGGCGCGGAAGGCCAGGTCGATCACCCGGGGGCCGGGGGGGATCGGCATGCCGGCGTCACAGACCAGGACGGTGTCGCCGTGGCCGAGTTCGGCGATCGCGCCCGCCAGGTGGCGGTTGAGGATGCCCGACTTCTTCACAGCGCGTCGACCTCCTCCAGTGTCGGGAACGACTCCTGCGCCCCCCGTGCCGTGACCGCCGCCGCGCCCACCCTGACCGCGAAGGCCGCCGCCTCCCGCAGGTCGTCGCCCCGGCCCAGCCGCCAGGCCAGGGCAGCGGTGAACGCGTCCCCGGCGCCGGTCGTGTCGAGCGCCTCGACCTTCGGGCTGACCAGGTGGTCCAGGGATTCCGTACGGCTGTCCGCGACCAGGGCCCCGGCCGCGCCCAGGGTGATGACGACGGAGCGCGGGCCGAGCGCGAGCAGGGCCGGCGCCCAGTCGTGCGGGGACTCCCCCGCCCGGTCGCCGAGGATGTACCGCGCCTCGTGCTCGTTGACCACCAGCGGATCGCAGGCGGCGAGCACCTCCTCCGGGAGCGGGGCGGGCGGGGACGGGTTGAGGACGAGCCGGGTCTCCGGCCCCCGGCCGCGTACCGTCTCGGCCACCGTGTCCAGCGGGATCTCCAGCTGTACGGAGATCACCCGGGCGGCGGCCAGCAGCGGGGCCGCCGCCCGGACGTCCTCGGGGGTGAGACGTCCGTTGGCCCCCGGGGAGACCACGATGCTGTTGTCGCCCGAGGGATCGACGGTGATCAGGGCGACCCCGGTGGGGGCCCCGCCCACCAGGACGCCGTCCGTGTCCACGCCCGCCGCGCGCTGGGTCTCCAGCAGGAGGTGTCCGTGGTCGTCGTCGCCGACCCGGGCGAGCAGGGCCGTCCTGGCGCCGAGGCGGGCGGCGGCCAGCGACTGGTTGGCGCCCTTGCCGCCGAGGTGGACGGCGAGGTCGGAGCCGAGGACCGTCTCGCCGGGCGCGGGGCGGCGCTCGACGCCGATCACCAGGTCGGCGTTGGCGGACCCGACGACCAGCAGGTCGTACCGGTCGTCGGGGACGTTGTCGTGCATGTGCGTGCTTCCTGCTTTCGTCGGTCGAGGGTCGACAGGCCGGTTCACGGGCCGGGTTCAGCAGTCCGGCTCGTGTGCCTGGTTCAACAATCCGGCTCGCTTGCCTGGTTCAACAGGCCGACTCGTGTGCCTGGTTCAACAGGCCGGTTCACGTGCCGGATGGCGGTCAGGAGAAGTCGGCGACATTCTCCCGCGTGACCACCTTGACCGGCACCTTCACCGTGCTCTCGACCTTCTCGTCCTTCTCGTCCTTCGCGGCCTTCACGGCGTTCCGCACCGCGATCTTCCCCAGTTCGGAGGGCTGCTGGGCCACCGACGCGTAGAGCGTGCCGGCCTCGACCGCCTTCAGGCCGTCCGGGGTTCCGTCGAAGCCGACGACCGAGACGGACTTCCCGGCCTTGCTGCCGAGCGCCTTGGCCGCGCCGAGCGCCATCTCGTCGTTCTCGGCGAAGACGCCGGTGACGCCGGGGTGCGACTGGATGAGGTTGGTCATGACGTCCAGGCCCTTGGTGCGGTCGAAGTCCGCGGGCTGCTTGGCGACCACCTTGATGTCCGGGTACGCCTTGAGCCCCTCGGCGAAACCGGCCCCGCGCTCACGGCTGGCGGAGGTGCCCGCCGTGCCCTGGAGGATGACGATGCTGCCCTTGCCTCCGAGCTTGTCGGCCAGCGCGTCGGCGGCGAGCTTGCCGCCCGCCACGTTGTCCGAGGCGACGAGCGTCGCGGTCTCCGCCTTGTTGACACCGCGGTCGGCGGCGATCACGGGGATGTCCGCCTTGTTGGCGCTGCGGACGCCCGGGCCGACGGCATCCGAGTCCACCGGGTTGACGATGATCGAGGAGACGCCGGAACTGGTGAAGTTCTGGAGCTGGTTGGCCTGTTGGGAGGCGTCGTTCTGGGCGTCGGTGACGGTGAGGTCGATGCCCGCCTTCTCCGCCTCCGCCTGCGCCCCTTCCTTCATCTGCACGAAGAAGGGGTTGTTGAGCGTGGAGAGGGACATGCCGACCTTCGTCGTGCCGCCGGACGAGCCGGAGTTGAAGAAGGAGACCGCGCCGACGACGAGGGCGACGCAGAGTGCGGCGCCGGCCAGTTTGAGCGCTCCCCTGCGGCCGGCACCCGGTGCGCCGGGGGCGGTGCCCGCGGCGGAGGCCGCTCCCGAACCGGCCTTGCGGCGCAGCGTGTCCAGCAGGACGGCGAGTGCGATGACGACGCCGATGACGACCTGCTGCCAGAACGCCGACACGGAGAGGAGGTTGAGGCCGTTGCGGAGGACCGCGAGGATGAGCGCGCCGATCAGGGTGCCGGAGGCCTTGCCGACACCGCCGGCCAGGCTCGCCCCGCCGATGACGACCGCGGCGATGGCGTCGAGTTCGTACCCCTGCGCGGCCTGCGGCTGGGCGGAGACGAGGCGCGAGGCCAGGACGATGCCCGCGACGGCGGCGAAGAGGCCGGACAGCGCGTAGATGACGATCTTCTGGCGCTTGACGCGAAGCCCGGAGAGCCGGGCCGCTTCCTCGTTGCCGCCGATCGCGTACATCGAGCGGCCGATGAAGGTGCGGCCGAGGATCAGCGCGGTGACCAGGCCCATCGCGATCATCACGAGGACCGGTACGGGGAGCCACCCGCCGAGGGTGTCGCCGAGCACGGAGACGGAGTCGGGGAAGGCGATCGGGCTGCCCTGCGAGATGACGAGGGAGAGGCCGCGGGCGATCGAGAGCATCGCCAACGTCGCGATGAACGGCGGGAGTTTGCCGTACGAGACGAGGGCGCCGTTCACGAAGCCGCAGGCGATGCCCGTGAGAACCGCGAGCACGACGGCCAGGACGACCGGCACGCCGGCCGAGGTCGCCGACCAGGCGAGGACCGTCGCGGACAGGGCCGCCACCGATCCGACGGACAGGTCGATGCCCGCCGAGACGATGACGAAGGTGACGCCGAACGCGAGGATGGCGGTGACGGCCGCCTGGACGCCGACGTTCAGCAGGTTCTGGGTGGTCAGGAAGTCGCCGGAGAGCAGCGACATCGCCACCACCAGGACGACCAGGGCGCTGAGCGCGCCGTTGTCGAGCAGGACGCGGCGTATCACGGAGACTCCGCCGCCCGTTCCCGCGTCACTCTTGGCTGTCTCAGTGGCCACGGGGGCCCTCCTCTTCCTTCTTCGGTGCGGGGTGTTCGGTGGAAGTGTGGTCCTGCGTCGCGGCCGGGGTGCCGACGGCGAGGGCCATGACGGCGTCCTGGGTCGCCTCGTCGGCGGCGAGTTCCCCGGCGATCCGGCCCTGGGCCATGACGAGCACCCGGTCGCTCATGCTGAGGACCTCCGGCAGATCGCTGGAAATCATCAGGACGGCGTGCCCGGAGGCGGTCAGCTCGTTGATGAGCTGGTAGATCTCGACCTTGGCGCCGACGTCGATGCCCCGGGTGGGTTCGTCGAGGATGAGGACCCGGGTGTCGGCCAGCAGCCACTTGCCGATGACGACCTTCTGCTGGTTGCCGCCGGAGAGGGTGCGCACGTGCTGGCCGAGGCCGGACATGCGGACGCCGAGCTGCTGCGCGATGCGGGCGGCGGCGGTGCGCTGCCCCTTGAGGTCCACGAGCCCGGAGCGGGTCGCGGAACGCAGGGTGACCAGGCCCAGGTTCTCCTGCACGGAGGCGTCCAGGACCAGGCCCTGGCCCTTGCGGTCCTCCGGTACGAGTCCGATCCCGGCGCCCATCGCGGCGGGCACGTCGTGCCGGGCGAGGCGTTCGCCGCGTACGTCGACGGTGCCCGCGTCGTACGGGTCGGCCCCGAAGACGGCGCGCGCCACCTCCGTGCGCCCGGCGCCGACGAGTCCGGCGAGGCCGACGACCTCGCCGGCGTGCACGTCGAAGCTGATGTCGTGGAAGACGCCGTTACGGGTGAGCCCGCGCACCGACAGCAGCGCGTTGCCGGTGTCGGGCCGTTCGCGCGGGTACTGCTGCTCGATGCTGCGGCCCACCATGAGCTGGACGAGTTCGTCCTCCGGTGTCGACGCGGGGACCTGGTCGATGCTGCGGCCGTCGCGGAGGACGGTGACGCGGTCGCCGAGTGCGGCGATCTCCTCCAGGTGGTGGGTGATGAAGACGATCCCGACGCCGTCCTCGCGGAGCTGACGGACGATCGCGAAGAGCTTGTCGACCTCCTCGGAGGTGAGCACGGCGGTCGGCTCGTCCATGATCAGGACGCGCGCCTCCAGGCTGAGCGCCTTGGCGATCTCCACCATCTGGAGCCGGGCGATGCCCAGTTCACGGACCTTGGCGTCGGGTCGCACGTCGACGCCGACCCGGCGCAGCAGCTTCTCCGCGTCCTCGCGCATCCGGCGGTGGTCGACGAGCCCGTAGCGGCGCGGCTGGCGGCCCAGGAAGATGTTCTCGGCGACCGTGAGGTCGGGGACGAGGTTGAACTCCTGGTAGATGGTGGCGATCCCGAGCCGTTCCGCGTCCTGGGCGCCCTCGATGCGGACCTCACGCCCTTCGGCCAGGATGCGGCCGTGGTCGGGGCGGTAGGCGCCGGAGAGCATCTTGATGAGGGTGCTCTTGCCCGCGCCGTTCTCGCCGAGCAGGACGTGCACTTCGCCTCTGCGGAGGTCGAAGTCGACGTTGTCGAGCGCCACCACGCCGGGGAAGGTCTTGCGCAGACCCTCGATGCGCAGCAACTCGTCTGGTGCGGTCACCAGTTGCTTCTCCGGTGCGGTCACCGGTCGCTCCTCTGGTTCGATGCGGCCCCGCCGCACGAGCGGCGTACGACGAGACGGGCGGGCAGGGTGACGGACTGCGGGGTCCGTCCTTCGATCCGGTCGGCCAGCGCGCGCACGGCGGCCCGCGCCAGGTCGGCGGTCGGCTGGGCGATGGCGGTGATCGGCGGGTCCGTGTGGACGAACCACGGGATGTCGTCGAAGGCGGCGAGCGCGATGTCGTCGGGGACCCGCAGGCCCCGGGCCCGGATCGCGTCCAGCGCTCCGAGGGCCATCAGGTTGTCGGCGGCGAACACGACCTCGGGCGGCTCGGCCAGGGCGAGGAAGCGCTCGGTGACCCGGCGGCCGCTGGCCGCCTGGAAGTCGCCCTGGCCGATGTAGGCGTCGGGCAGGGCGAGCCCGAGCTCGCGCATCGCGTCCCGGAAGGCCTCCACCCGCTCGTTGCCGGTGGTGGTGGCGGCGGGCCCGGCGATGATGGCGAGCCGGCGGTGGCCGAGGCCGTGCAGATGCGCGACGAGATCCTTGACCGCGCCCGTACCGTCGGCCCGGACGACGGGGACGTCGATGCCGGGGATCCAGCGGTCGACGAAGACCATCGGGGTGCCGCTCAGGGCGACGTCCCGCATCAGCGGGGAGCCTCCGTCGGCGGGCGAGACGAGGAGCCCGTCGATCCTGCGGTCGACGAGCGTGCGGATGTGGTGGTCCTGGAGCTCGGGCCGCTCGTCGGCGTTGCCGATGATGACGCTGTAGCCGAGCGCGCGGGCCTCCTCCTCGACGAAGCGGGCCAGCTCGGTGAAGTACGGGTTGAGCACATCACTGATGACCAGGCCGAGCGTGCGGGTCTGCGCGGTGCGCAGCGAGCGGGCGACCGCGTTGGGCCGGTAGCCGAGCGCCTCGACGGCGGCGAGGACGCGGACACGCGCCTCTTCGCTGACGGACGGATGGCTGTTCAGCACGCGCGACACCGTGGCGACGGACACACCCGCCTCGGCCGCGACATCTTTGATGCCCGCCATGTCCGGACCACCTCCTTGTGGTTTCCGTACACCTCGAAACCTTGGGGCAGGCCGGCGACAGACCGGTCCACGACGCCGTGGAATCGATTACACGGAAGATTGGAATCGATTACATGGCCAAAAACAAGCCCCCCTCCCGCGTCCGAGACCGGATCGTGACGGGAGGGGGTGAGGTGGGATGCGGAAGGAAGGGCAGCGGCCAGAGTCCCCGCCGGGCAGCCTCTTCAGGTGCCCTCGCCCTGCCCGCTCGCACGATCGGCTCCTCCGCATACCTCCTCGCCTGGCCCTCAATGGCGTGCAGGTCCGCGAGCCTGCCGGGCGCGCGACCCGAAGTCTCCGCCGACCGCGAGCAGTGCACCCCGAGGTCGAAGGGGACTCGATCGAATCGCCGCGCGGCCCGAGTCGTCGTACGTGCAGGGGGTCACCGGCCTGGTACACGCGCCCGTATCGCGGGGCTGATGGCATCTCCGCAGAGGAGAAGGATCGTATCGGTACCCGAGGAGGCCGTGGTTGCCACCAGCACCTCCACCCCGGCCGCCGCGCTGCCCCGACCACGGACCTTCCGCAGTTCGAGAACCCCCGGGAGGGTGGCTCCGAAGGACGCTCGGGCCCCGGGCGCTCCATTCTTCGAGCAGGTGCGGGTCATGGATCGAGGACCACCGCTTCGAGCTCAGTCGCGAAGTCGAGTTCACCTGCTTCGCTCTGCCTACATCGTCGTCGGCGAGATCAAGCGGCTCTTCCACGGCTCCGCCCGGGCCGCCCATGCACCCCGGGCCGATCGAGGAGCTCCGGGACTCCGGCCAGGGCGAGGGCCGCGGTTGCGGCACCCAGCATTCGTGGCATCGCTCCCGGCATCTCGACGTCCTGTCGTCGTTGCGCACCAGGTACCCACCCCAGGAGACGCAAGCATCGGACCTCTGCGCGACTGGCGACTCATCCGGGCGGCGATCCGTGTCGCCGGCTCCGCCCGGTCGCGCGGCGGGTCGGGGATGCCGAGGGCCCGGGCCACGGTCGCCGTGCCGTCGATGTACCCGTCGCACCCGGCGCCGTCCAACGGCCGTGCCCCGTAGCGCTGATGGGCGCGCAGGAAGCTGTCCACCTCGGCGATGTGCACCCAGCACAGCAGGTGCGGGTCGGCCGCGTGGCAGGGCTCGCCGGAGGACGCGATCCCGCGCACCCCCTCGTATCCGCACGCCCGGATTGAACTCGCGCGCTGTCCGCCAATCAGGGCACTTCTGGCATATCCCCGTGTCTTATCTGACTTTTACGACGATTCGTGGCATCTCTTAGGCGATCGGGTGATCAGTATGACAATCATCTCGGCTTGAAGGAGCCTTCATGCGCATCCCCAGTTCCCTCCGCTCCCGCAGCGTCCGCACGGGCACCAAGGTGGCCGTCGCGGTCGCGGTCGCCGGCGCCACCCTGGCCGGAGCTCCCGCCGCCTATGCCCTCCCCGGCGACAGCGGTGACATCGACATCCGCTCGGTCAGCTGGCACTCGCGCGGTGACCGCGACGGGGTCGAGGTCTGCAAGTTCGTGCTGGCGGCGAGCAACTTCGAGTCGTTCCCCTCGGTCCCCTGGACGATCACCGAGCAGCCGCCGACCGTGCCGCCGGGCACCACCCTGCTGGACACCCTTCCGCTCATCAACGGCAGCGCGCGCAGTGAGACGTACCTGCTCCCGGAGGGTACGTACCAGCTGGTGTGGGTCGTCCCGGCAGGCCCGAAGCAGAAGAGCTTCAAAGTCGAGTGCCCCGACCGCGGGCACGGCGGCGGCAAGCCTCACAAGCCGCAGAGGCCCATCGGCTCGGTCCCCGCGGGCGGCGGCGGTGTCCCGGACATGGAGCCCATCAGCTCCGAGAGCGACTCGAACGTCGGAGCCGCCGCCGTGCTGGCCGCCGGGGCCGCGGGAGCCGCGGGCCTGATCATGATGCGCCGGTCCGCACGTCGCCGTGCCCGTGGCGAGGCGTAACGTCCGCTGCCGACGGCGACGACGAGGAGGACCGACGCGCGCATGCCGTCTCAGCATGACGCTGTGCGTGACGTTCTCTCTGGTGGCCGGCATCGTCTGGGTGTCCTCGGACTCCTCCGAGGACACCCAGACCGTCACCGCCGCCCACGGCGGCGACGCCGCGGGCGGCGGACGGGAGCCGTTCCGGCGGGCACCGCACAGACCGGAGAAGCACGTGCCCGCCTCGCACGCTCCACTCGTGCCCTCCCGCCCGCTGAAGGTCGCCATTCCCGCCATCTTCATCGAGGCGCCGGTCACCGGACTCGACCTCGACGCAGAGGGCCGGCTCGAAGCCCCGCCATTGAGCAAGCCCAAGCTGACAGGCTGGTACGAGAAGGGGCCGTCGCCCGGCGAGAACGGCACGGCCCTGCTCGTGGGCCACCGGGACACCAGGACCGGCCCTGCCATCTTCCTCAACCTCAACGCGCTGCGCCGGGGCGACAAGGTCAGCGTGGCGCGCGCAGACCGCAGAACCGCGGTATTCACGGTGGACGCGGTGAAGACCTACACGAAGGACAAGTTCCCCGACGACAAGGTGTACGGGGAGACCGGGCGGCCCGAACTCCGGTTGCTGACCTGCGGCGGGCGATTCGACGAGAAGGCCGGCTACTCAGCGAATGTCGTGGTCTTCGCCCACCTCACGTCACTGAAGAAGCCGGCCTGAGCTCCGCGCTCATGCGGCCGGTACCTCGGGGACCAGGTACCGGCCGCCCTCTCGACCGGAGCGGAGGCCGACGCGCTCGGGCCTCCGCCGCCCAGTCCGGGCCGATCGGGCATCGAGGCGGCGGTGCGACCGCCTCGCCGCTGAACGGCACCGAGGCGGTCGGCCGCAGACCCTGCGAATCAGCCGCCGTGACCTGCGCTCCGGTCGTCTGCGGAGCGGGATGACCGGCCCTGGTTGCCGTTCCCCTTCATCTGATGAGGGGAGAGCCGCTCGCCTTCCGCACCGAAGTCGTCGGCCGCGCGACCGTCTCCCCGCGGGATGGAGGGCGACGTCGTGGGGCGCACCGGCTGCTCTTCCGGACGCGGTGGCCGGCTCCTGCCCCTGCGGCTCCGCCAGATGACCGAGCCGATCAGCAGGGCCACCACGACGAGCCCCACGATGAACGGAACGGTTCCGCCCGCCCACTCCTTGGCAGCGATACTGATTCCGTCAGCGTGTTCATTCCCGAGCCACATCGGCATGGCAGCACCTGCTTCCTTCCTTGCGGGACGACCGGAGGCGGCCCCAGCCACCCGGTTCCCCAACCCGCCGGTCTCAGTCCTCCGCGCGTCGGTGAGAAAGGCCAACATGTGGCCTCGGAGGCCGGCTTCCTGTCGAAACACCCGCCGCGGAGGCTCGGGCGTGATTCCGGCCGTGCCCTTCTCTCCGTGCTTCCTCGTCAGCGAACGATGTCTTCCGGGTAAGTGTGCGGACCGCATCCTCGGTGAAGACGGCCTATGCCTCGTTTCCCGACGTGGTGAGCCGCGTACGGTTCAGGTCGCTCAGGTGGTCACCGAAGCCGCCTCGTGCGCGGGGTGTCGTGCGGGCCGACGTGGTGACGGGCGAGTCGGCGGTGCGCAGGATGCGCGCTCCGGTGCTCGTCAGCGCGTCGACCAGGAGGCGGTCCTCATGGAGCGGGGCCGCCGGGAAGCCGCCTGCCGCTGCGTAGGCCCGACTGCTGACACCGAGATTCGCACCATGCACATGCGGGTGCTGCCACGGGCGGCCTGCCGGGGGGCGGGACATCTCGTAGGCGCGGTGGTGGCGGGCGGCCAGGTCGGTCATGTGAGGTGGCCAGTGGTCCACGGTCACGGTGCCGACGACTGCGTCCCAGCCTTCGGCTGCGCGAGCCGCCTGATGAGCGAGCCAGTCCGGCCGCACGGTGCTGTCGGCGTCGGTGGACGCGATCCACACACCGCCTGGGGTGTCGCCGAGCGTGCTGAGCGCGGCGCGCACGCCTGCGGCTCGGGCCCGGCCGACGTTGCGGTAGCGGACCGGTACGACGAGAGCGCCCGCGGCGCGGGAGACAGCGGCGGTGGCATCCGTGCAGCAGTCGGCCACGACCACCGTGAGCACGCGCAACGACCCGATGGCGGCATGCCCGGCCGCCGCGCCCACCGAATCCAACGCGGCCGGCAGCAGGACTTCCTCGTCGCGGGCCGGGATCACCACGGCGATCGCTCCGATGCCGCGCGGTGCGGTCATACGAGGCCCTCGCGGGCGGCGGGAGAGGGTGCCGCGGTGCCGTCGAGGCTGTCGCGCTCGTACACCTGGAGCACGAAATCGTCCTCACGGTGGTCGGCCGTCAGGGTCAGCCCCGGAACCGAACCGACGGTCCGGGCGAGCGTGCTGCCGGTTCCGCGGTGGTCGGGCACCGGATGGTTCCAGTGCACCGTGACCAGGGTGCCGCCCGGCTCCAGGGCGTCGACGGCGAGGCCCAGGACGCTCTGGAGGGTGGGGGTGTCGAAGTAGTAGAGCAGCTCGGACAGGACGACGAGATCGAAGTGGCCAGGCGGCCATTGGCCGGGGACGGTCAGATGGCGCACGTCCACATGGGGAAGGGCGGACGTGCGCCGGCGTGCGGTGGCGACCGCGGACTCCACCCGGTCGCAGGCCACCACCCGGTCACACCGCTCGGCCAGGCGGACCGTCAGCTCGCCCACGGAACAGGCAGGTTCGAAGGCGCGGCGATAGCGGGGCAGGGGCAGGCTCGCCACGGTGAGGTCGTACTTGCGGCGCTCGTACCAGCGCTCGGCAAGGTGCCAGGGGTCAGGGGCGTCGCGGTACATGCCCTCGAAGTACGCGGCAGGGGTGCCCGCCGTCCCGGAGACGTCCGGTGTGTGCTGTGCGTCGTTCACCGGAACACCACCTCCCGGTCGCGCAGATGATGCGCCAGCTCCTCCGGAGGCAGGACCGCCGCGTCGTCCTTGCCCGGGCCGAGGGGCGCGATCTGGCTGACGAACTGCCTCACCGCGGCCCGCTTCCGGTCCAGGACCTCCGGAGACAGCCGGATAAGAGCCGCGCGCCGCCAGGGCACCCTGGGGTCGTCCGGCGCGGCCCAGTGCCACATCCACACCGGATAGAGCCAGCAGGCGACGCCCGCTGAAGCCGCCGCCCGCACGGCCGCCCGCCCGGCCGCCTCGTGATCGCCGTGCACATCGCCGGTCCACGGCGCGACGACCAGGTCCGCACCGGCCGCCAGGCCCGCGATCCGGGCCGCGACATCGTCCTCGTACGCCTCCACCCGCGTGTCGGGGACTTTCAGCCGTACGACGGTCGCGGCCGTGGCTCCGAGCTCGGCCAGCGCCGCCCGTGTCTCGGCCGTGCGCAGCTCGGCGAGGTCGCGCGCGGTCATCACATCGCTGCCCGGGTGGGAGCCCTCACCATCGGTGACGGCCACCACGGTCACTTCCGTACCGGAGGCCGAGAGCAGCGCGATCGCTCCGCCGAAACCGAGCACCTCGTCGTCCGGATGAGCAGCGACCACCACAACACGGCCGAACGGCCCCGGAGGAGTCTCCGGAAGGCCGGCCCAGCCCGGCCATGCCTGCCATGCCGCCTCCGGGGTGCCGGGCGCCTGGATGGGATCGGCGAAACGGTCGTGCGAGGTGTCTGTCATCGCTCGCCCTCCGGCCTGGCCAGGAACGCGCCGAGCCCGGCCAGATCGCGTTCGGCATGGTGCTGCCGGATGTACACGCTCAGGTCGGCCACGGTGCGGGCGTGCGCGGCGTCATGACACAGTGGCCCCGCTCCGGTCGCCCGGCCCACGTGATCCAGTACCTGCCGGCAGACCGACTCGACGAAGGCCCGCACCCGCATCGCCCGCAGCCGGGCCTCCCCCCGCTCGTCGAGGGGGTCCGCGTCGATCTCCCCGGCCGCCCGCTCCAGGAGCGCCCCGGCCGCGTACAGCTGGACGTCCACCGCCCCCAGATGGGCATCGGTGTGCGGCTCGGTCCTCCCTGCGGCTGCCTCGCGCAGCACCCGGGAAGCCGCCACCGCCCCGCCGTGCCAGCACGCGGCGACCCCGATCCCTCCGTGCCAGAATCCCGGCCTGCGCACATATGCCTCCGGCCCGCCGACCGCGGCTGCCGGGACGTCCGTGAACCGCACGTCCGGGGTGTCGCTGCCCGCCATGCCCACGGCCTGCCAGGTGCCTTCCACCGGCCGGCAGCCGGCTCCGTCCACTCGCGCGGCGAAGAGCCGCCGCGAATCGCCCTCCCGTGCGGTGACCAGGGCGTGGGTGCAGCTGTGCGCGCCGGAGCAGTACTGCTTCAGTCCGTTCAGTACCCAGCCCGCGCCCTTCTGGACGGCGGTGAGACCCTCGCCCGGAGGCTCGGCCGCCCACACACCCCACAGCTGGCCCGGTGACGGCGGTGATGCCTCCAGCTCCGCGAGGATGGCTGTCGCGTCGACATGTCCCTCGACCAGGCGCGCCGTACACAGACCGGACTCGGCGACGCCCCGCAGGGCCTCGAATCGCTCACGGGTGAGCCCGGAGCCAGGAAGGGGGAAACTCAGCTGCCCGTTCTCGATGCGACCGACCGTGTCGGCGAACTCCTCCGCCGTCGTTGCCGCTTCGGCGGTCAGAGCAGGGACTGCTGGCATGATTCGGACTCCTTCACGACTGACGAGCAGGTCCGGCGAGGCCGGTTCTCCCACGATGTCCCGACCCCCGGTCCGCGTAACGTGCCCCGCGGTGGCGGCCCCTCCCTGTGCCCCTCTCACCAGGAACGAAACACCTTCGGTCCCACAGCCACAGGATTGATCGTGGAACAGCGACGGTCGTAGAACCCGGCAACGCCGGTGTGTCCCATCTCTCTGTTCCACGCCGGGGTGAACGGGATACCCGGACCACGCGCACATGGAGGTACGCACAGCGACGCGGGCGGCACATGAGGAGAGACGGCCGCCTCAGTTCGTCAGCCGGAGCGCGAGGTTGAGAGCCGCTGCGTAGCCGACCCACAGGAGGTAGGGCGCCAGCGGCCAGGACGTCCGGCGATCCACCCGCACAGCCAGCAGCACCGTGGCGCCGAGGGCTGCCGGCAGCAGGCAGATGTCGACGAAGGCCAGGCCGTACTTCGGATTCCGGGCAAGGTGTCGTAAGTCGCGCGGAGGTCGGATGCATGTATTTCTGGAGGGGGGTACCCGGTCCACCACGACGAGAGGACGCCGAGATGCCTGACGCGATGCCACGCGTGCTGGGTGCCGCGACTGCGGCCTACAGCGTGGCGATCATGGTCCGCCCAGTCCTGCTGGCCAAACCGTGCGGCCTGACCGACGCCGATGGCACCGTGCCGGTGGGAACTGCTCTGCTCATTCGGGCGATGGGGGCACGCGATGCCGCCATCGGCACAGCCATGCTCCTCGCCCCCGACGCCCGTTCCCTGCGGACCGCGACTGCCTGCCGTGTCACTGCCGACCTGTCCGATGCGGCCCTGTTCGGCACAGCGCTCACCGGATGGTCCAGGCGCCTGAAGGTCGCGGGCGCCGCCGTCGCATGGGGGGCGCTGTGCGCCGCGGCCGCCGCGAGGCAGTGAGAACGCCTCGGCAACACGGGTGGCGTGCGGATTCCACCGCTCGGTGGCGTGCAGGGTTCAGTCGTCCGCGGGCCGGGGCGTCGCTCAGCGTTCGCCCCATGGTCTCGTACAGACGCGGCAGCCGTTGTCGGGCAGGTCGTCCCAGGCCAGCACGTTGGCCTGGCATAGAGAGCGAAGGGAGCGAGCACCTCCGGAGCGGGCCGACTCGGCCTGTTCTCCCTGGTCCGACCTGGGGAATCTCTCGGCTGTTGGTCACGTGGTTGGTCACGCCACAGCCTGAAAAGCAAAAGACCCCTGATCAACAGGGGTCTTAGCTGGTGTCCGAGGGGGGACTTGAACCCCCACGCCCGATAAAGGGCACTAGCACCTCAAGCTAGCGCGTCTGCCATTCCGCCACCCGGACAAGGTGTCTGTCGTTCGCGGTGTGTTCCCCGCGGCGACATGGAAAACAATACCAGGGGTTCGGCGCGCCCTTCACCCGCATATCCGGTGGTCAGTGCGGTGCGGCGTGCCGGTGGGAGCTCGGCCTCCCCGGTCCTCGGAGGTCCCGGGGCTACCTTCGCGTCCATGAGTGATCGCGGCTACCGCCGGCCCCGTCCGCTGTCCCCTCTGCGCGAGCATCTGCGCGACACGTTCTGGTTCGCCCCGACGACGGGGTTCGTCTGCGTGTTCGTGCTGTGGTTGATCGCCACCGAGCTGGACGACGCGATCGTCGCGCTGCTCCAGCGGGAGGAGGCGTACGACGAGCTGGGCGATCTGATGGCGTTCTCCCAGGACGCGAAGACGATCGTCACCACGATCAGCTCGGCGATGATGACCTTCATCGGGGTCGTGTTCAGCATCTCGCTGGTCGCGGTGCAGATGGCGAGTGGCCAGCTGACGCCCCGGGTGGTGCGGATCTTCGTCAGGAGCCGGATCAGCAAGCTCACGCTGACGGTGTTCCTGGCGACGTTCCTCTTCTCGCTGCTGGTGCTCTCCTCGTACGAGAGCGAGAGCGATCCGCGCCGGGTGGTCTCGGTCCCGTTGGTCCAGAGCCTGCTCATCCTGGGGATGCTCGGGCTGAGCCTACTGCTCTTCGTCGTCTACGTGAGCGCGACACTGCGGCTGATGCAGGTGGGTCCCGTCGTGGACAGGATCGCGCGGGACTCGTTCCGGGTGCTGGGCCGGATGCCGAGGGGACAGCGGAGCGAGGAGGAGCCGGGGCCGGAGACCGCGCGGGTGCTGCACGAGGGGCGGGCCGGGGTGCTGCGTGACGTGAACACGGCGCGGCTGGTCCGGGCCGCGCGGCGGCAGGACGTCGTGCTGCGGCTCATCCCCCGTATCGGGGACTTCGTGGTGCCGGGGATGCCGGTGCTCGCCGTCCACGGCGGGGCCGTGCCGCCGCCGCGCCGGCTGCGGTACGCGGTCTCCGTCTCGGTGGAGCGGACCCTGCACCAGGATCTGGCGTTCGGGCTGCGTCAGCTCGCGGACATCGCGCTGCGGGCCCTGTCGACGTCGGTGAACGATCCGACCACCGCCGTGCAGTGCCTGGACCGGATCGTGCAGTTCCTGGCGGCCGTGGCGCACCTGCCGCTCGGCGCCGTCCACCACCGGGACCGGGACGGGCGGGTACGCCTGGTGCAGGACGGTCCGGAGTGGGACGACCTGGTCGATCTCGGCTTCGAGGAGATCCGGTGGTGTGTCGCCGGCAGTCCCCAGGTGTCGCGCCGGCTCATGGCGGGGCTGGACGATCTCCTGCTGCTCGTCCCGGAGGACCGGAAGAAGTCGCTGGTCAGGCACCGCGCGCTGCTCGTCCAGACCGTGGAGCGCACGGTGGCGGTGGCCGCCGACCGGGAGTTCGGCCTGCTCCCGGACCGGCAGGGCATCGGGTAGGGGCCGGACCGCGGTGAGTGGTGCGCCCGGCCCGCCGGAGGGATTCCGGCGGGCCGGGCCTGACCCGTCAGTCGGCGCAGCGGCCCTCGCGCAGCGAGTGCAGGTGCTCGCTCGACTTGCGGGCGAAGGCGAGCGACTCGACCGGGTTGTCGTGCTCCGCCTGCCAGTGGTGGTAGGTCCGGCCGTGGTGGGTGCGCCTGGTGACCTTGGACAGGAACGTCCTGTAGTCGATGTCCCCGTCGCCCACGTCCGACATGCGGTAGCCGTCGCGGGTCGTCTCGTCGCGGACCCCGTCCTTGACGTGGAAGAGCGGATAGCGGTCCGGGTGCTTCAGGACGTACTTCAGCGGGTCGAGCGGGGCCCGGCTGCCGTCCACGCGCTTGCTGAAGCGGAACTGGGCGCAGTAGGCCCAGTAGATGTCCATCTCCAGGTAGACGAGGTCCGGGTCGGTCTCTTCGAGCAGCACGTCGTAGAGGCGCACGCGGGGCTTGTCGGTCGCGAAGGAGAACTCCTCGGCGTGGTTGTGCTGGTAGAACTTCATGCCGCGCCTGCGGGCGGCCGCCCCGTAGATGTTGAACTCCTCCGCGGCCCGCTTCCAGCCGTCGACGGTCGAGCCGTAGCGGAAGGGGCCGGAGGCCGTGCCGATGTGCTTGAGGCCGAGCGCCTGGGCGTCGTCGAGGACCTTCTCCAGGTTCTGGGCGAAGGTGTAGGCGCCGGGGTTGTTGTCGTCGTAGTAGCCGACGTGGCTGCCGATCGGGTTGAGTCCGTGGTCCCGGGCCAGGCGCTTGAGCTGGGCCAGGGTGATGGGACCGGCCGAGCCCTGGGTGTAGCCCGCGAGTTCGATCTCGTCGTAGCCGTACTTCTCCAGTTCGGCGAAGACCGGCGCGAAGCCCAGCGTGGAGATCTGGTCGCGGAGGCTGTAGAGCTGGATGCCGAGGCGGCCGGGCGGCAGGACGGGCTTGCCCTTGCCGTGACCGTGGCCGTGCCCGTGGTCATGGCCGTGTCCGTGGCCGTTGCCGTGTCCCTGGCCTCGGTCGCGGCTGTCGGCCTGGGCGCTCGCCGTGCCGATGATGGTGGCGGCGGTGGCTCCGGCGGCGACACCGAGGATGTTGCGGCGGCTCAGTCTGCGGGCGAGTTCGGTGTCCTTGGAGGTGCGGCTCATGTTCGGGTGTCTCCCTTGGTGGCCTGACGGGGTGAGTGGTGCGGTGCCGGTGCGTGACGGGGAATGTCAGTGCAGTCCGGCAAGCTGGAGGAGCAGGGACTTCACTTCGGTGGCCCTGACCCGGTCGGGGAACGCGTGGGGGGTGGAGCAGAGGATGAGCGGACCTTCGTCGTCGCTCTCGGGGAGGCGGCCGTGGCTGCCGCGAATAGGTGAGGGGTCCAGGGGGACGACCGCCATGCGGTAGCGCAGGCCGAGCTTCTTGCGGGCGACCGCCGAGACGGCCTTGACCCGGACGTAGGGGTCCTGGGGGTCCATGAAGAGCTCGACGGGGTCGTAGCCGGGTTTGCGGTGGATCTCGACGAGCTGGGCGAAGTCGGGGGCGCGGGCGTCGTCGAGCCAGTAGTAGTACGTGAACCACGCGTCCTTCTCCGCGACGGCGACCAGTTCGCCGGAGCGGGGGTGGTCCAGGTGGTGCGCCTTCTTGCCCTCGTCGTCGAGGAGCTGCTCGATGCCGGGCAGGTCCGCGAGGGCCGCGCGGGTCGCTTCGAGGTCCTCGGGGCGGCGTACGTAGATGTGGGCGAGCTGGTGGTCGGCGACGGCGAAGGCCCGGGAGGTCATCGGGTCCAGGTATTCCATGCCGTCCTGGGTGTGGACCTCCAGGAGTCCCGCCCGGCGCAGGGCCCGGTTGATGTCGACGGGGCGGTCGACGCGGGTGATGCCGTATTCGGAGAGCGCGACGACGGTGCGTCCCTCGGCGCGGGCGTCGTCCAGCAGCGGGGCCATGGCCCGGTCCAGGTCGGCGGCGGCCCGGTGCGAGCGGGGGTCGTCGGGGCCGTAGCGCTGGAGGTCGTAGTCGAGGTGCGGCAGGTAGCAGAGGGCGAGGTCGGGTGTGCGGGTGGCGATGACGTGCCGGGTGGCGTCGACGATCCACCGGGAGGAGACGAGGTCGGCGCCGGGGCCCCAGAAGTGGAAGAGCGGGAACGTGCCGAGCTTGTCGGTCAGTTCGTCGTGCAGGGCGGGGGGCCTGGTGTAGCAGTCGGGTTCCTTGCGGCCGTCGGCGTAGTAGACGGGGCGCGGGGTGACCGTCCAGTCGGTGTCGGCGCCCATGGCGTACCACCAGCAGATGTTGGCGACGGTGTAGCCGGGGTGGGCGCGGCGGGCCGCGTCCCAGAGTTTGTCGCCCTCGACGAGCCCGTTGTGCTGGCGCCAGAGCAGGACGTCGCCCAGCTCGCGGAAGTACCAGCCGTTGGCGACGATGCCGTGTTCGGCGGGCATGGTGCCGGTGAGGAAGGTCGACTGGGCGGCGCAGGTGACGGCCGGCAGGACGGTGGAGAGCGGTGCCTTCGCGCCCCGCTCCCCCAGGGCCCGGAGGTTCGGCATGTGGGCCAGGAGCTGCGGGGTGAGGCCGACGACGTCGAGGACCAGGAGGGGGATGGGGCCGCCGGTCCCGCGTGCGGTTTCCGTGCCGGGTTCGGGAGCGCTCATGGCAGTTCCTTGAGGCCGAGGTCGACCAGGAGGTCGCGGGCGAGGGTGAGTTCGGCGGCGATGCCGTCGGCGAGCTGGGTGCGGGTGCGGGGGCGCAGTTCGGCCGGCAGCGCCTGCCAGGTGTACGTCTCCACCTCCAGGTGCCGGGTCAGGGGCACGGGCCCGCCGACGAGCCGGACGAGCGTGTCGCGGAGCACGGGCAGCGTCGAGGTCAGCGGGGGCGCCGGGGGTGCGTGGAGCGGTACGTGGAAGTGGGCGCGCCAGGGGGTGGAGTCGGGGAGTGCCCGGCCGGTGACGGCTTCGTCCAGGTCGTCGGTGCCGCGCAGTCCGGCGGCGGTGCGCGTGCGGGTCTGGTGCAGGAACCGGGGTTCGGCGAACGCGGCGAGCGCGGTGCGGACCTCGGGCAGGTGGGGGTGGTCGGCGTGCAGGGCCGCGGAGAGCTGGGACTTGACGACGCGGATGCCGGCGGCGGCCAGGGCGTCGAGTGCGGTTGCGGGATCCTCGAAGGAGGTGGCGAGGTGGCAGGTGTCGACGCAGATCCCGATCCGGTCGTGGGCGACGTCGGTGAGCGGGGCGATGGCGTCGGCGGTGGTCTCGACCGTGCAGCCCGGTTCCGGTTCGAGGCCGACGCGGATGGACTTGCCGGTCAGTTCGGCCAGGGCGTCGAGGCGCTGGGCGAGTGTGGTGAGGGCGGCGCGTGCGGCGCGCGCCGCCCCGGGGTCGCCGTCGTAGGGGGTGCGCCAGGCGAGCGGCAGGGTGGAGATGGTGCCTTCGGTGGTGTCGTCCGGGAGGAGGGCGGCCAGGAGGCGGGCGAGGTCGGTGGTGTGGGCGAGGCGGTCGGGTTCGGTCCAGTCCGGCCGGTAGACCCGGTACTTGACCTCGTCGGCGCCGAATCCCTCGTAGGGGAAGCCGTTGAGGGTGACCACTTCGAGGCCGCGGCTGTCGAGTTCGGCGCGCAGTGCGCGGAGTTCGGCGGGGTCGTTGATCAGGGCGCGGGCCGCGTCCCGGGCGAGCCAGAGGCCGATGCCGAGCCGGTCCCGGCCGAGTCGGCGGCGGACGGGTTCGCAGTGGTCGCGGAGCTGGGCGCGGACGCCGTCCAGGGTTTCGGCGGGGTGGACGTTGGTGCAGTAGGCGAGGTGGACCGTCGAGCCGTCCGGGTGGCGGAAGCGCATGGCTGCCTCACTCCCCGCCGCGCAGGATGGAGTTGCCCTCGTGGAGTGGATCGGGGGCCGGGACGTCCAACTGGAGGCGGCCGCTCCGGCCGTAGAAGGCGACGGGGTTGCGCCACAGGACCTGGTCGACGTCGTCCTCGGTGAAGCCGGCCCTCAGCATCGCGTCGGCGACCTTGCGGGTCTTGAGGGGGTCGCTCCTCCCCCAGTCGGCGGCCGAGTTGACGATCATCTTCTCGGTGCCGTGGTTCCGGAGGATGGCGACCATCCGGTCCTCGTCCATCTTGGTGTCCGGGTAGATGGAGAATCCGGCCCAGCAGCCGCTGTCGGTGGCGGCCTGCACCGTGGTCTCGTTGAGGTGGTCGAGGAGGACGTGCTCCGGGGGGAGGTTCGATTCGCGGATGACGTCGATGGTGCGGTGCAGACCGGCGAGCTTGTCGCGGTGCGGGGTGTGGACGAGGGCGGGCAGCCCGTGGTCGGCGGCGAGCTGGAGCTGGGCGGCCAGGGCGTGGTCCTCGGCCGGGGTCATGGAGTCGTAGCCGATCTCGCCGACGGCGACGACCCCGTCCTTTTCGAGGTAGCGGGGCAGCGCGTCCAGGACGGGGGTGCAGCGGGGGTCGTTCGCCTCCTTGGGGTTGAGGGCGAGCGTGCAGTGGTGCGCGATGCCGTACTGCGAGGCGCGGAAGGGCTCCCAGCCGAGGAGCGCGTCGAAGTAGTCGAAGAAGCTGGCGGGCGAGGTGCGGGGCTGGCCGAGCCAGAAGGACGGTTCGACGAGCGCGCGGACGCCCGCGTCGTACATCGCCTGATAGTCGTCGGTGGTGCGGGAGGTCATGTGGATGTGGGGGTCGAAGATGCGCATCAGGACTCCTCCGTGGGGGCGGGGGCTGCGGGAACCGCGGTCGGCGGGGCCCGGTGGGCGCCTTCGTCGGCCGGGGCGGTGAGGTCGAGGACCGTGCGCAGGTCTTCGGGGATGATGCGACCGGCGGCGGTGCGCTCGGCGGCGAAGTCTCCGAGCATGCGGGCGAGTTCGGCGTCTCCCCGGGCCCGGTCGGCGAGCCGGGCGACGGCCGCGACGGGCACCTCGGTGAACAGGCACTTCAGTACGGCGTGCCGCCAGGCGTGCGTGTCCAGGTGGTCGCCACCGTAGGGGCCGACGGCCGCGGCGACCAGCCGGGTGTCGTTGGCGCGCAGGGCGTCCTCGACGAGCGGGAGCGCGGTGTCGCCCAGGTCGAGGCGGTGCAGGGTGAGCAGGACGGCGCGGCGTTCGGCGGCGGTGCCCTGTTCGTAGAGCCGGGTGACGGAGGGCAGGGTGGCCTGGGCCTCGACGAGCAGGAGCGAGCGTACGGAGTCGGCGTGCTCCAGTCCGCAGTGGCGGCCGGCGGCGGCGTAGCGCAGTTCCCACGGCGGGGAGGTGTACGGGCCGGTCGCCTCCCGGCCGGGTGCGTCGGGCGTGGCGGCGTCGTGGGCGGCCTCGGCCAGGGCTACGTCGAGCCAGGCGCGGGCGGCTCCGGCGAGTCCGGCGTCGAGTTCCTCGCGGGATTTCAGCACGGGGCGGCTCCCTGCGCTGCGGTACCGCGCCTCATGGCGTCGCGCAGGAAGTCGATCGAGGTGCGGGCCAGTTCGGGGCCCGCGTGGGAGTGGCGGGGCAGTTCGACGACGGTGAGGCCCCGGTAGTCCGAGGCGGCCAGGGCGGCGAGCACGGGTGGGAAGTCGATCTCCCCTTCGCCGAACGGGAGGTGTTCGTGGACTCCGCGCCTCATGTCCTCGATCTGGACGTGCCGGAGCCAGGGGGCGGACTGTCTGACGCACTCCAGGGGTGTCTCCTCCTCCAGGCACTGGCAGTGACCGATGTCGAGGGTGAGGCCGAGCGGGCCCGGGTCGCCGAGCAGGCCGCGCAGGTGGTGGAAGTCGGCGAGGGTGGCGAGGAGGTGGCCGGGTTCGGGCTCGATGGCGAGGGGGATGCCGGACCGGTCGGCGGCTTCGAGTACGGGCGCGATCGCCTCGGTGAGCCGTTTCCACGCGGTGTCCGGCGAGGTGCCGGGCGGGGTGGTGCCGCTGAAGCAGTGGACGGCGTGCGCGCCGAGCTCGGCGGCCACGTCGACGGCGCGGACCAGCAGCGCGGTGCGGGCGGCCCGGGCGTCGGGGTCCGGGTCGAGGAGGGAGGGGCCGTGTTTGCGGCGCGGGTCGAGGACGTAGCGGGCGCCGGTCTCCACGGTGACCCGGAGCCCGAGGGAGGTGAGCCGGCGCCGGACCTGGCGGGTGCGCTCGGAGAGGTCCGGGGCCATGGGGTCCAGGTGCATGTGGTCGAGGGTCAGGCCGACGCCCTCGTAGCCGAGGTCGGCGAGGAGGCCGAGGGCGTCGGCCAGGCGCAGGTCGGTGAGCCCGTTGGTGCCGTATCCGAGGTGGAGGGTCATGTGGGGCTCACCTTCCGGGAGAGGCTGCGGGCGAGAGGGACCAGGCCCATGACGGCGAGAGCGGTGACGGGCGCCCCGGCGCGGGCGGCGAGCGCGGCCTGGAGCGGGATCATGGCCCGGATGCCTCCGCCGACCGCGCGCTGGGTCAGGGGCGGGGACGGGTTGAGCGCGGCGTGCAGGAGGGGCGGCCCGGCGGTACGGAGGTAGGCGCCGGTGAGCGCGATGGTCAGGAGCCGGAGGGGGTAGGTGACCTTTCCGAGCGGGCTCGCGTCGAGACGTCGCGTGAATGCCTCGGCGCCGGTGATGCCCTCGGCGTCGGCCCTCGTCGCACCGGGCCGGTCGGGCGTCCGTCCCCGGGGCTCCCGGGGCTCCCTCAGCACCGCTGCCGCGAGTGCCGTCGTCGTGGCCAGCACCGCGAGCGGGGTGCCGGTGGAGCCGCCCTGTGCCTCGTGGCGCGACACGGCGGTGACGCCGTAGGTGTGGGCCCCGAGCGCCAGGGCGGCGGGCAGCGCGGGCAGGCAGGCGGCCGGTCCGCCGCGCGGCCCTGCCGGGGCCGCCCCTCCGGCAACGTTGTCGGGTCGCCTTCCCCCACGCGGCGTGCCGGACCCCGTCACCGGAACAGTGGCCGTGGCGGTGGCCGTCGCGCCCAGCAGCAGGTCCAGCGAGCGGGCCGCCGCCATGGCCGCCGAGCCCGCCTTCGTGTGCTTCAGGTGCAGGTCGTAGGCCCAGACCGTGGCGGCCAGGCCCGTGGCGACACACAGCGCGGGCCGGCCGGCGCGGGCCGCCAGGGCGAGGCCCGCCGCGGTCAGCACCCCGGCCGCGCCCAGGGCCGCCGCAGGGCTGATCCGGCCCGAGGGGATCGGGCGGTGCGGGCGGTCCACGGCGTCCTCGTCGCGGTCGGCCCAGTCGTTGAGGGCCATCCCGGCCTCGTACAGGCACAGCGACGCGCCCATCGCCAGGGCGGTGCCCCGGCCGGGCCCGCGGCCCACCGCCGCAGCGCCCGCCAGGGCGTCCCCGGGCACGGAGAACAGGGCGGAGACCCGCAGCAGTTCCGCCCAGGCCCGCAGCCGTTCCCGGGGCGCGGGCCGGCCGGATCCCGCGTCCGCCCGGCCCGGGGTGTCCGCGCTCCGCCGCCCGTTCCGGCCCGTGGGGGCCGGGCCCGCGGGGGTCGGTCCGGGCCTGTCCGGTGCGGGTGCAGTCCCACCCGCACCGGACAGACGATCATCGGTCACGGCGGTCGTCCCCGCGCCGTGTGCGACACCGTTCCGCCGCCCGGCCGGGAGTACCGACAGGGCGGAGACGAGAACGGCCGGGAGGGCGTTCCGAAGCCGCCTCATGCCTGGTCCCGCAGCCGCTCGGCGAAGGTGAGCAAGGTGGCGTACTGCTCGGCGAGTGCCGCCGAGGTGCCGCCGTCCGGGTCCTTGAAGTAGAAGCCGAGCTCCGGCAGGGGGCCGCTGATCCCCTTCTCGTGGGCGCGGGCGAGCAGCCGGGCCAGGTCCAGGACCAGCGGGGCCGCGAGGGCCGAGTCGCAGCCCTGCCAGATGGTCTGGAGGATCATGCGGGAGCCGAGGAAGCCGTCGAAGGCGATGTGGTCCCAGGCGGTCTTCCAGTCCCCCATCGCGGGCACGTCGTCGATGTGCACCTCGCCCTCGGGGGCGGTGCCGAAGGTGTCGGCGAGGACGCGTTCCTTGCCCGCGTTCTTGGCCGCCGCGGCCGCCGGATCGGCCAGCGCCGCTCCGTCGCCGCCGCCCAGCAGGTTCGACCCGGACCACGCCCGTACGGCGAGGGCGCGCTGGAGGAACATCGGGGCGAGCACGGAACGGAGCAGCGTCTGGCCGGTCTTGCCGTCGCGTCCGGCGTGGGGAAGTCCGCCGGCGGCGACGGTGTCGGTGAGCGCGGGGGTGCGCAGGCCGGTGGACGGGGTGAAGTTGGCGTAGGAGCAGCCGGCCCGCAGGGCGGCGGCCGCGTAGAGGGAGCTGGCGGGCAGCCGGGTGTCGCCGGGGCCCGGCGCGGGTTCGGTGGAGGCGACGTTGACGACGACGGTGCGGGCCAGGTCGTGGCGGTGGGAGAAGTCGGTGAGGTCGGCGGCGAACGCGGCGATGAGTTCGTGGTCGGTGCGGGTGTCGCCGGGGAGCGGTCCGCCGGGGCGGATCTCCGCGTCGGCTGCGTCGAGTTCGGCGCGTACGGCGGAGGGCAGTCCGTGCGGCAGTACGCCGCCGTCGGCCAGGGCCTCGGCCCGCTTGGCGAGCGGGCAGTCGAGGGTGTCGTGGCCGCCGAAGACCAGGCCGGCCAGGGCGGGCAGGCCGCTGTCGGCGAAGGGAGGCGTCTCGGTGACCATGCCCGTCGGTGGGTGCAGGCCCGCGGCGATGGCGGCGCAGCCCGCGGTGGCGGTGGTCGCCACGGAGCCGCGTGCTCCGATGAACCAGACGCCGGTGCGGCCCGCGGCTCCGGCGGGGCCGGTGGCCTCCGAGGGGCTCGGGGCGTTGCTGCGGCCTGGGGCGTCGGTTCGGCCTTCACGATCGGCGCGTGCGGTCACGGGCTGCCTCCCTGGGGGGATGTCGGGGGTGGAGGACGGCGGGCGGGGGAAGGTGTGCGCTTCCCCCGCCCGTCGTCGGCAGAGGCGGCCGCCCTACTTCGAGGGCAGCTCCTTCAGTTGGATGTCGCGGAAGGACACCTGGTCGTCGGCTCCGTGGTTCTGGAGGCCGATGTAGCCGTCCTTCAGACTGCGGGCGGGGTCGGTGTTGGTGAAGTCGTTGATCTTCGCTCCGTTGAGGAAGATCTGCAGACGTTCGCCCTGGACCTTGATCTCGTAGCTGTTCCACTGTCCCGGCGGCCGCAGGACGCGGTCACGGGCCTTGATGTTGGCGGATTTGAAGGTGTAGACGGCGCCGGTGGTGCGGTCGGCGGCGTCGGTGGCGTCGATCTGGATCTCATACCCGTTGTTGACCGCCGACCACGGGTCGTCGGACTCCGGGAAGCCGACGAAGATTCCGGAGTTGTCGTCGCCGGTCATCTTCCAGTCGAGCTTCAGCGAGTACGACTTCAGCTCCTTGGCCTGGTAGGTGAGCAGGCCCATGCCGCCCTCGGAGTGCAGGGCGCCGTCGCTGACGGAGAACTTCCCCGGGCCCGCCTGCTTCCAGCCCTCCAGCGTCTTGCCGTTGAAGATGGGCCGGTAGTCCTTGTCCGGCTTGCAGTCGGCCTTGACCTGGCCGGTGGCGTAGCGCAGGCCGCCCAGCACGTGGCCGCGGAAGGCCGGCTCGGCGTAGGACTCCTTGGTGTGGCCGAGGCCGGTGTAGAAGGAGCGGCCGCCCTCGTAGGTCTGGCACCAGGAGATCGGGTGATCGCCCTTCATGGTGCCGCCGGTGTAGGTGGTCTCGTCGAGTGTGGCGAGGACCTTGGCCTTGTCCCGGGGGTTGGTGCCGTAGTTGTACCACTCGTCGGTGCGCTGCCACTCCTCGTCCAGGTGGGCGGTGGCGGGGTGGTCGTGGTCCTCCACTCGGACGGTGGCGGGCTGGATCTGCGGGTGGGAGTCGAAGTAGGCGCCGACGAGGCCGCCGTAGAACTCCCAGTCGTACTCGGTGTCGGCGGCGGCGTGGATGCCGACGTAGCCGCCGCCGGTGGCGACGTAGTTCTCGAACGCCTTCTGCTGTTCGGCGTTGAGGACGTCACCGGTGGTGGAGAGGAACGCGACGGCGTCGTAGCGGGCCAGGTTGCTGGTGGTGAACTGGGCGGCGGACTCGGTGGAGTCGACCGTGATGTTGGTGTCCTTGCCGATCTCCTTCAGCGCCGCGATGCCCGTGGGGATCGAGTCGTGGCGGAAGCCGGCGGTCTTGGAGAAGACCAGGACGCGCTTGGCGGTCCTGTCGACCGGGGTGTTGGACAGTTCGAAGTCGTCGACGTCGTAGAGCGCTCCGTCGCCGCCCTTGAAGACGAGGAAGAGTTCGGTCTGCTTCTTGGGCACACCGCGCAGCGGGATGTCGATGTCCTGGAAGGTGTCCCAGCTGCCGGTCACGGGCACGGGTCCCGAGCCGAGGATCTTGCCGGTGGGCGATCCGGCGCGCACTTCGAGGAAGCCGCCGGAGCCGGCCGACGAGACGCGGGCGGTGAGCTTGGTGGTGGAGCCCAGGACGTACGTCTTGAACGAGATCCAGTCGTCGTTGTGGATGTCGCCGACGGTCTTGCCGCCGTGCGCGCTGGACTTGTTCGGGGTGGTGACGCCGGAGGAGGCGTCGAAGTGCTCGGCCTGGCGGTGCTTGGGCTGGAGCCGGGAGGTGTCCTTGCCGGTGAGCTTGGCCTGGCCGCCGCCGCCGTTGTCGGTGTAGGAGGCCGAGATGCCGCCGTAGATGTTGGCGTTGGGGTCGTGTCCGCCTTCCATGGCGGTCTTGATGGTGCCTTCACAGCCGTGTTCGGTGGTGATGTCGTGGCCGTGGCTGTCGTGGCCCAGGGTGAACTTGACCTCGACCTTGGTGCAGTCGATGGTCCCGTCCTCCGGGTCGCCGACGTTCACCTTGAACGGCACGGAGTCACCGAACTCGAAGAGCTGCCCGTCCTCGGGGAGCACCAGTTCCACGGTCGGGGCGGTGTTGCCGACGGTCACGTGGACGCTGGCGGAGCCGGTGCGGCCGGTGGGGTCCTCGGCGGTGAGGGTGGCGGTGTAGGTGCCGTTCTTCTTGTACGTGTACGTCGGGTTGGCGGCGGTGGACGTGCCGCCGTCCCCGAAGTCCCAGGCGTAGGTCAGCGGGTCGTCGTCGCCGTCGGCCGTGCCGGCCGAGGAGAACCTCACCTTCAGGGGTGCGGTGCCCGAGGTCTTGTGGGCCGCGGCCTCGGCGATGGGCGAGCGGCCTCCGGTGGCGTTCTCGATGCGGTAGAGCGCGGAGTTCTCGTCGCCGCCGAACCAGGCGAGGCCGTAGTCGAGGACGTACAGGGCGCCGTCCGGGCCGAAGGCCATGTCCATGATCTGCGTGCCGGACCACGGCACGTCGTTGATGGACTGGACCTTGCCGTCGGCGTCCTGCTCGATGCGCTTGATCCACTGGCGGCCGAACTCACCGGCGAAGAAGTCGCCGTCGTATGCCTCGGGGAACTTCACCGGGGAGTCCAGGTCCGCGTCGAAGCGGTAGACGGGCCCGCCCATCGGGGACTCGGAGCCGGAGCCGAACTCGGGCACGGAGCCGCCGTCGTACGGGATCCACGCGGCCTCGGCCGGCGGCAGGTCGACGAGCCCGGTGTTGTGCGGCGACTCGTTCTTCGGGGCGGCGCAGTCGAAGGCGGCGCCCGATGCCTTGGTGCCGAAGTCGTAGTCGATGTACGGCTCGTTGTCGCCGACGCAGAAGGGCCAGCCGAAGTTGGCGGCCTTCGTCACCTTGGCGAACTCGACCTTGCCTGACGGTCCGCGCTTGGGGTCGGCCGCTCCGGCGTCGGGGCCGTAGTCGCCGACGTACACGGTGCCGGTGGCCTGGTCGACGGAGAAGCGGAAGGGGTTGCGGAAGCCCATCGCGTAGATCTCGGGCCGCGTCCTGTCCGTCCCGGGCGCGAAGAGGTTCCCGTCCGGGACCGTGTACGAGCCGTCCTCGGCGACCTTGATGCGCAGGATCTTGCCGCGCAGGTCGTTGGTGCTGCCCGAGGTGCGGCGGGCGTCGAACGCCGGGTTGCGGTCGGGGCGTTCGTCGATCGGGGTGAAGCCGTCGGAGGCGAAGGGGTTGGTGTCGTCGCCGGTCGAGAGGTAGAGGTTGCCCTCGGCGTCGAAGTCGATGTCGCCGCCGACGTGGCAGCAGATGCCGCGCGAGGTGGGGACGTCCAGGACCTTCTTCTCGCTGGCGGTGTCGAGGGTGCCGTCCTCGTTGAGGACGAACCGGGAGAGCCGGTTGACGCCGTCGAACTTCGCGAAGTCGGCGGCGGTGCCGGTCTCCGGGGCGTCGCCCGCGGGGGTGTCCATCGGCGGTGCGTAGAAGAGGTAGATCGCCCGGTTCTCGGCGAAGTCGGGGTCGACGCCGACGCCCTGGAGGCCTTCCTCGTCGTGCGTGTACACGGGGAGGGTGCCGGAGACCCGGGTGTTGCCGGCGCTGTCGGTGATCCGCAGCTCGCCGCTGCGCGAGGTGTGCAACACGCTGCGGTCCGGGAGGACGGCGAGCGACATGGGCTCGCCGGTCTCCTCGGCGCCCTTGGCCAGGGTGACCTGCTGGAAGTCCTCCGCCACGGGCTCGTCGTGCCCGGGGTGGCCCGGGTGGGCGGTGGCTCCGGGGGCGGAGCCGAGGGTCAGGGTGGCGGCGGCGAGCAGGCCGCCGGTGAACAGCGCGAGCGTTTTACGGACGCGGGTCCGGGCCAGGAGCCGCTTTCTGGTTCTGTGCACGTAGGTCCTCCGGAGAGTGCCGGTTGTACGGGCGGGTGTAGCCGTGCCGTGCCGCGCGGGGACTGCCGCGCATGCGTCACCGGGGACGGGAGCGACCCCGGTGACGCGAGTCATGTCGTGTACACGAAATGGACGGTAGACCTGTTCGTCCTCGACGGAAAGCCCTTGTGCGACAGGTAGGTCGAACTTCTGCTTCCGCCAGGACAAAGGAGTCTCCGGGCAGCGCGAGGCAGCCCCGGGGGCGGGGAGCCGTGGACCGGATCATGCCCCCGGGGCTGGGACGTCCGCGCTACTCGCCGCCGCCGAAGGCCGCGTCGAAGGAGGCCGACGGCGGGTCGAAGTCGAACCTCTTGAGGCTGGCGAGCGCTTCCGGGGCGCCGGTCAGCCGGTCCATGCCGGCGTCCTCCCACTCGACCGAGACCGGGCCCTCGTAGCCGATGGACCGGAGCATCCGGAAGACGTCCTCCCAGGGCACGTCACCGTGACCGGCGGAGACGAAGTCCCAGCCGCGCCGGGGATCGCCCCACGGCAGGTGCGAGCCGAGGCGGCCGTTGCGGCCGTCGAGGCGCTTGCGGGCCTCCTTGCAGTCCACGTGGTAGATCCGGTCGCGGAAGTCGTAGAGGAAGCCCACCGGGTCCAGGTCCTGCCAGACGAAGTGGCTCGGGTCGAAGTTCAGCCCGAACGCGGGCCGGTGGTCCACCGCTTCGAGCGCGCGCTTGGTGGTCCAGTAGTCGTACGCGATCTCGCTCGGGTGCACCTCGTGGGCGAAGCGGACCCCCTCGGCGTCGAAGACGTCCAGGATCGGGTTCCAGCGCTCGGCGAAGTCCTCGTAACCCCGCTCGATCATGTGCGGCGGGACGGGCGGGAACATCGCGACGAGGTGCCAGATCGAGGAGCCGGTGAACCCGATGACCGTGTCCACCCCGAAGGCGGCGGCCGCCCGGGCGGTGTCCGCGATCTCGGCGGCGGCCCGCTGCCGTACGCCTTCGGGCTCGCCGTCGCCCCAGATGCGGCCGGGCAGGATGCCCTGGTGGCGTTCGTCGATCGGGTGGTCGCAGACGCCCTGGCCGACCAGGTGGTTGGAGATCGCGAAGCACTTCAGCCCGTACCTGTCGAGCAGCTGGTGCCTGCTGTCCAGGTATCCGGGGTCGGACAGCGCCTTGTCGACCTCGAAGTGGTCTCCCCAGCAGGCGAGTTCGAGACCGTCGTAGCCGAAGTCCCGGGCGTGCTTGCAGACCTCCTCCAGCGGGAGGTCGGCCCACTGGCCGGTGAACAGGGTGAAGGGGCGGGGCATGGGCGGCTACCTCCTGGGTTACGAGGACGGGACCGGGGTGTGCACGGAGTTCTTGGCGGCGCTCTCCTCCACGGCGGCGAGCACCCGCTGCACCTGGAGCCCGTCCGCGAACGACGGTACGGGTGCGGTGCCGTCGGCGATCGTGTGGACCACGTCGCGGGCCTGGTGGACGAAGGTGTGTTCGTAGCCGAGGCCGTGGCCCGGCGGCCACCAGGCCTCCAGGTAGGGGTGCTCGGGTTCGGTGACGAGGATGCGGCGGAAGCCCGCGGTGGCCGCGGGTTCGGTGTGGTCGTGGAAGGACAGCTCGTTGAGGCGTTCCAGGTCGAAGGCGAGGGAGCCCAGCTCCCCGTTGATCTCCAGGCGCAGGGCGTTCTTGCGCCCGGCGGCCATCCGGGTCGCCTCGAAGGAGGCCAGTGCGCCGGAGGCGAGGCGGCCGGTGAAGATCGCCGCGTCGTCGACGGTCACCTCGCCCCGCTCCACCGTGTCGGCGCTGCCGGAGAGCCCGGCCGACGCCCCGGCGAGCAGGGGCCTCTCGCGTACGAAGGTCTCGGCCACCGCCGACACTCCGGTGAGCAGTTCGCCCGCAAGGTACTGGGCGAGGTCGACGATGTGGGCGCCGAGGTCCCCGAGCGCGCCGGACCCGGCGTGCTCGCGCTTGAGCCGCCAGGTGAGCGGGGAGGCCGGGTCCACCAGCCAGTCCTGGAGGTAGGTGGCCCGCACGTGGCGCAGCCGGCCGAGCCGGCCCTCCGCGATGAGCTGCCGGGCGTAGGAGATCGCGGGCACCTTGCGGTAGTTGAAGCCCACGATCGCCACCTGCCCGCGGGCGGCGGCCGCCTCGGCGGCGCGGACCATCGCCTCCGCCTCGGCGACGGTGTTGGCGAGCGGCTTCTCGCACAGGACGTGCTTGCCCGCCTCCAGGGCGGCGATGGCGATCTCCGCATGGCTGTCGCCGGGGGTGCAGATGTCGATCAGCTGGACGTCGTCCCGGGCGATCAGCGCCCGCCAGTCGGTCTCCGCGGCGGCCCAGCCGTGCCGGGCCGCCGCGGCGTCGACCGCCGCACGGTCGCGCCCGCAGATCGCGGCGAGAGCGGGCCGCAGGGGCAGGTCGAAGACGTGTCCCGCGGTGCGCCAGCCCTGCGAGTGGGCGGCGCCCATGAACGCGTACCCGACCATGCCGACCCCGAGCGTTCCCTGCGCCTCCTGCGGCGACGGTGCCGGGCCGTGCGTTTCCGTCTCTTGACTACGGGCCATGCGGACTTCCTCCTCGTCGATGTGCGGTAACGGGCCGGGGGATGCGCTCCGAGCACCCCCCGGAGTCCCGGTCAGTTGAAGCCCGTCGGCAGGTACTGGTCGATGTTGTCCTTCGTCACGACCGCGGAGTACAGGGTCAGGGAGGTCGGGATCTCCATCTCGGAGAGGCCGCCGACACCCTTGCCCTGGCCCAGCGCCCGGGCCAGGTCGATCGCGGACGCGGCCATCGTCGGCGGGTAGAGGACGGTCGCCTTGATCACCGAGTCGCCGGCCTTGATGGCGTCCATCGCGGACTTGGCTCCGGCGCCGCCGACCATGATGAACTCGTCGCGGCCCGCCTGCTCGATGGCGCGGAGCGCGCCGACGCCCTGGTCGTCGTCGTGGTTCCAGAGGGCGTCGAACTGCTTCTGCGCCTGGAGGAGTTGCGCCATCTTGGCCTGGCCGGACTCGACGGTGAAGTCGGCCGCCTGACGGGCCACCAGCTTGATGTTGGAGTAGTTCTTGAGGGCGTCGGCGAAGCCCTGGCTGCGCTGCTTGGTCAGCTCCAGGTTGTCGATCCCCGCGAGCTCGACGACCTTGGCGTTCGCCTTGTCCTTGAGCTGCTCGCCGATGTAGTGCCCGGCGTTGAGACCCATGCCGTAGTTGTCGCCGCCGACCCAGCAGCGGTACGCCTGCGGGGAGGCGAAGATGCGGTCCAGGTTGACGACGGGGATACCCGCCCTCATGGCCTCCAGGCCGACCTGGGTGAGGGCCTTACCGTCGGCGGGGAGGACGACGAGGACGTCGACCTTCTTGTTGATGAGGGTCTTGACCTGGCCGATCTGGGCGGCCGTGTCGTTGGAGCCCTCGGTGATCTCCAGGGTGACGTCGGAGTACGTCTCCGCCCGGGACTTGGCGTTGACGTTGATCGCGTTGAGCCAGCCGTGGTCGGCCTGCGGTCCGGCGAAGCCGATGGTGACGGCCTTGCCGGGCTTGTCGTCGGCGGGGGCGCTGTTGGCCGCCGACTCGGTCTTCTTGGGCTCGTTGCTGGTACAGGCGGTGAGGAGCGCGCCCGCGGAGACGGCGGCGGTTCCGAACAGCAGCCCTCTGCGGCTGGTTTCTGGCATGACGGTCTGACCCTTCATCCGGTGGGTGCGTACGAGGTGCGGGTGCGGGAGGTGTTCAGGGGCGGGGTGTCCGGGGTGGCCGGGGCCGCTCAGGTCTCCCTGCCGCGCATGGTGCGGCGCTGGACGAGGACGGCGGCGACGATGATGGCGCCCTTGGCGATCTGCTGGACGTCGCTCTGGAGGTTGTTGAGAGCGAAGATGTTGGTGATCGTGGTGAAGATCAGGACGCCGAGGACGGAGCCGACGATGGTGCCCCGGCCGCCGCTGAGCAGGGTCCCGCCGATGATGGCGGCGGCGATGGCGTCGAGCTCGTACAGGTTGCCGTTGGTGTTCTGGCCGGAGCCGGCGAGCACGATGAGCATGAAGGCGGCGATGCCGCAGCACAGTCCGGACAGCAGGTAGAGGTAGAGGCGCTGGCGGCGGACGTCGATCCCGGCGAGGCGGGCGGCCTCCGCGTTGCCGCCGACGGCGACGGTGCGGCGGCCGAAGGTCGTCCGGTTCAGGATCAGCCAGCCGACGACGGTGACCACGGCGAACATGATGACCAGCGGCGGGATGCCCAGGATGTAGGAGTCGGGCAGGCCGAGGTCCAGGACGGAGTCCACGGTGACGATCTGGGTCTTGCCGTCGGTGATCTGGAGGGCGAGACCGCGGGCCGAGGCGAGCATGGCCAGCGTCGCGATGAACGGGACCATGCCGCCGTACGCGATGAGGACGCCGTTCACGAGTCCGGCGGCGAGGCCGACGACGACCGCGGTGAACGCGATGCCCGCGAAGCCGTACTCCTGGGTGGCCAGGGTCGTCGCCCACACCGAGGCGAGGGCGACCATGGCGCCGACGGAGAGGTCGATGCCGCCGCTGATGATGACGAAGGTCATGCCGACGGTGACGACGCCGATGACGGACGCCTGGGTCAGGATCAGCTGGAGGTTCCCGGTGTCCAGGAAGGCGTCCGGTTCGGTGATGCCGCCGACCAGGATCAGGGCGGCGAGGACGCCGAGCAGGGACAGGATCCGGACGTCGAGCCGCAGACCGAGGGCCGGCATGCCGCCGCCCGACTTCCGGGGCGGCGTGTCGGAGGGGCCGGCGAGGGTCCCCTTGTCCGGCCCGTTGTGCTGCGCCGACGGGGCGGGCTGTGTCATGGCGTCGGGCTCCCTTCCATCACGAGGTCGAGTACGCGGTGCTCGTCGAGCTCCTGGGCGGGGGCCGTGTGGACGACCTGGCCCTCGCGGAGCACCAGCACCCGGTCGGCGAGGCCGAGGACTTCGGGCACTTCGCTGGAGACGAGCAGTACGGCGAGGCCTTCGTCGGCCAGCCGGCGGATCACGGCGTAGAGCTCGGCGCGCGCGCCGACGTCGACGCCACGGGTGGGTTCGTCCAGCAGCAGGACCCGGCAGCCGCGCAGCAGCCAGCGGGCGAGGACGGCTTTCTGCTGGTTGCCGCCGGAGAGAGTGCGGACGGCGGCGTCCGGGTTGTCGGGCCGCATCTGGAGCTCACGGGTGGCGCTCCGCGCGGCCTTCCGCTCCCCGCCCCGGTCGATCCAGCCGATCCGGGCGAAGCGGGAGAGGGAGGAGACCGAGACGTTACGGGTGACGGACTCGGTCATCAGCAGGGCCTGCGCCTTGCGTTCCTCGGGCGCGAGGCCGATGCCCGCGGCGACGGCGGCGCGGACGCTGCCGGTGCGGAGCTGCCTTCCGGCGACGGTGACGGTCCCGGTGGACGCCTTGCGGGCCCCGTAGATGGTCTCCAGGATCTCGGAGCGCCCCGAGCCGACGAGTCCGGCGAGGCCGACGATCTCGCCGGGCCGCAGCTCCAGGTCGACGGGCGCGAACTCGCCCTTGCGGGAGAGCCCTTGGACCCGGAGCACGGGTTCGGTGGTGGCGGCCGGCTCCTCGGGGCGCGGCGGGAAGACATAGGCGACGTCCCGGCCGGTCATCATGGCAACGATGTCGCGGGTGGGTGTGTCGGCGGCGGGCAGCCCGACGGCCACGGTCCTGCCGTCCTTGATGACGGTGACCCGGTCGCCGATGCGGCGGATCTCCTCCAGCCGGTGCGAGATGTAGACGACGGCCACCCCGTCGGCGGTGAGGCCGTCGACGATCCGGAAGAGGTTGTCGACCTCGTCGGGGTCGAGGGCGGCGGAGGGCTCGTCCATCACGATGAGCCGGACGTCGTGGGAGAGGGCCCGCGCCATGGAGACGATCTGCTGCTGGGCGGCGGAGAGGTCCCCGACCTGCCGGGCGGGGTCGATCTCCGGGTGTCCGAGGCGGGCCAGGAGCGCCTTCGCGGCGGAACGGCCCTCCCCCGTACGGACGATGAAGCCGGCGCTGGTCGGCTCGTGGCCGAGGAAGACGTTCTCGGCGACCGACAGGCCCTCGACCAGGTCGAGTTCCTGGTAGATGGTCGCGATGCCCAGGCGCATGGCGGCGATCGGCGACTTGAGCTGGACGGTTTCGCCGCGCCAGGTGATCTCGCCGTCGTTGGGCTGGTGGGCTCCGGCGAGCACCTTGATGAGGGTGGACTTGCCCGCGCCGTTCTGGCCGAGGAGGCAGTGGACCTCGCCGGCCTGGACCTCCAGGTCGACGCCGTCCAGGGCGCGGACGCCCGGGAAGAGCTTGGTGATGCCGGACATGGTGAGCAGGGGTGGTTCTGGTGCCATGACGAATCCCCTCGGCGAATGGGGTCTCCCCTGCTCGGGCGGTGCCGAGGGGCCGGGGAGGGCCGGTGAGCGGACAGGGCGCAGGGCTGGAGGTGCCGTGGAGCCGGCGGCACCGCGAACGGCTGCTGAGGAGTACCTGGGAGCGATTACCTGAGGAGCGTGTACCTGAGGAGCGTTTGCCTGAGGAGTGATTGCTTGACGAGTACCTGGCAAGTGCCTGATGAGTGACTGGCTAGTGCCTGACTAGTACCTGGCTCACGCCGGGTACCTGACCAATGCGGTGGTGCGTACGGCCCTGTGGTCAGGCCGGCGAGAAGAGGTGGTCGCTGATGAGCCGGGCCCCGCCGATCACTCCGGCGGTGGGCCCCAACTCGCCCAGCACGATGGGGAGGTTGCCGGTGGCCAGGGGCAGGGACTGCTTGTAGACCTGGGTGCGGACACTGGCGAGGAGGTTGTGACCGAGGCCGGTGACCCCGCCGCCGATCACCACCAGACCGGGATTGAAGAAGCTGACCAGACTGGCGATCACCTGGCCGAGCCGGTTGCCGCCTTCGCGGATCAGGTCGAGCGCGGCGGCGTCACCGGCAGCGGCGGCGGCCGCCACGTCTGCGGCGGTGAGACGCCCCGCCGCCTCCAGCCGGACGGCCAGCTCGGGCGAGCGGCCCTCCCGGGCGGCGCCCTCCGCGTCCCGGGCGAGGGCGGCACCGCTGAAGTGGGCCTCCAGGCAGCCCTTGTTGCCGCAGGCGCAGGCCCGGCCGTCCGGGTCGACCTGGATGTGCCCGATGTCCCCGGCGCTGCCGGTCGTACCGCGGTAGACCTCACCGCCGACGACGATGCCGCAGCCGATGCCGGTGCCGATCTTGACGCAGAGGAAGTCGCCCACGGAGCGGGCCACGCCCGCGTGCTGCTCCCCCATCGCCATGAGGTTCACGTCGTTGTCGACCATGACGGGGCAGCCCAGCTCCTGGCTGAGCGCCTCGCGGACCGGGAAGCCGTCCCAGCCGGGCATGATCGGCGGCGCGACCGGCACGCCCTCGGGGAAGCGGACGGGGCCGGGGACCCCGATGCCCGCGCCGTCGAAGCCCTCGGCGAGCCCGGAGGCCCGGAGTTTCGCGGCCAGCGACAGGACCTGCTCGAAGACGGCGACGGGGCCCTCGCGCACGTCCATCGGGTGGTTGAGGTGTCCCAGGACCTCCAGCTCCGCGTTGGTGACGGCCACATCGATCGAGGTGGCGCCGATGTCGACCCCGAGGAAGCGCAGTTCGGGAGCGAGCCGGATGTTGTGCGAGCGGCGCCCGCCGCGCGATGCGGCGAGTCCGTCGGCCACCACCAGGCCGGTCTCCAGCAGCCGGTCCACCTCGACGGCGAGCTTCGAGCGCGACAGCTCGACCTGATCACCCAGTTGCGCACGGGAGTTGGGGCCCCCGTCGCGCAGCAGCCGGAGCAGCCGCGCCTGATGCGCGTTCGCGGGTCGTGCCGTCATGCGTCTCACGCGTCCCTCCCCGCCACATCGGCCAGTCCGTCGGGCTTTCGAGGGGAACGTAGCAGCGCTTTCCCGGAGTGGGAAGAAGTTGCGCAGGAATCCGCTCCAACTTTCTCCACACTCAGGACAAAGGTGC
This sequence comes from Streptomyces sp. NBC_01116, assembly GCF_041435495.1. Classification (NCBI taxonomy): domain Bacteria; kingdom Bacillati; phylum Actinomycetota; class Actinomycetes; order Kitasatosporales; family Streptomycetaceae; genus Streptomyces; species Streptomyces sp. NBC_01116. The sequence continues at coordinate 7,467,728 of NZ_CP108644.1, read as the reverse complement.
TCGGCCGGAGGTCGCCCGGGACGCTCGGGAAGCGGTCAGGGGCAGCGGATGACCTGACCCGCGTAGGAGAGGTTTCCGCCGAACCCGAAGAGCAGGACGGGCGCGCCGGAGGCGACCTCGCCGCGCTCGACCAGCTTGGACAGGGCCATCGGGATGGAGGCCGCCGAGGTGTTGCCGGAGTCCACCACGTCCCGGGCGATGACGGCGTTGACCGCGCCGATCTTGCGGGCGACCGGCTCGATGATCCGCAGGTTGGCCTGGTGCAGGACGACGGCGGCCAGGTCCTCCGGGGCGATGCCCGCCTTCTCGCAGACCCGGCGGGCGATCGGGGGGAGCTGAGTGGTGGCCCAGCGGTAGACGGACTGGCCCTCCTGCGCGAAGCGCGGCGGTGTCCCCTCGATCCGGACCGCGTTGCCCATCTCCGGCACGGAGCCCCACAGCACCGGTCCGATGCCGGGTCCCTCCGGGGTGTCGGGGGCCGCCGGGTCGGCCGTGACGACCGCCGCGCCCGCGCCGTCGCCGAGCAGGACGCAGGTGGAGCGGTCGGTCCAGTCCGCGATGTCGGCCATCTTGTCGGCCCCGATGACCAGGGCCCGGGTCGCCGCACCGGCCCGGATCGCATGGTCGGCGGTGGCCAGCGCGTGCGTGAAACCGGAGCACACCACGTTGATGTCCATCACGGCGGGCGAGCCCATGCCCAGGCGTGCCGCGACCCGCGCCGCCATGCTCGGGGACCGGTCGATCGCGGTGGAGGTGGCGACGAGCACCAGATCGATGTCCGCGGGCACCAGCCCTGCCGTGGCCAGCGCCTTGGCTCCCGCGTGCGCGGCCATCTCGTCCACCGGCTCGTCCGGGCCACCCACATGGCGGGTCTTGATACCGACCCGGCTGGTGATCCACTCGTCGCTCGTGTCGACCATGGCCGCCAGATCGTCGTTGGTGAGCACCTTGGCGGGCTGGTAGTGGCCGAGCGCCACGACACGTGAGCCGGTCATACGGGTTCCCATCGTCGGGTAGGGCAGGAAACATCCAGTCTTGGTCGCTACCGCCGGGTACGGGGGCACGTGATCCCACAGGAATCCGGCCCACACGTTGGAGCATTGACAACTGCCTGGTCAGCGTGCAGGGGCCGCGGCTGCGACACGCCGGGGCGGGTGCCGGACAATGGCGGGGTCAGGTTCCGGCTTCCGCCCGCAGGGACGGAAACCATCGGCCATCGCACACGGAGAGATCGGGGTTCACATCCATGGGACGGGCCACCGAACGCCGCCGCACCCTCCGCATCCGGGACGGTGCCGTCTCCTCCCGCGCGGACACCCTGGTGGCGGAGGAACCCCTGGAGATCCGCCTGAACGGCAGGCCGCTGGCCATCACGATGCGTACGCCGGGCGACGATTTCGCGCTGGCCGCGGGCTTCCTCGTCAGCGAGGGGGTGATCGCCGAGGGGGACGAGGTGCAGTCGATCGTCTACTGCGCCGGGGCTACGGCCGACGGTGTGAACAGCTACAACGTGGTGGACGTGAAGCTGGCGCCCGGGGTCCGGGTCCCCGACATCACGCTGGAGCGGAACGTCTACACCACCTCCTCGTGCGGCCTGTGCGGGAAGGCCAGCCTGGACGCGGTACGCACCACGACCCGGCACCCCGTGGCCGACGCTCCCCCGGTGCGGGTCACCCCGGAGCTGCTGTCCGCCCTCCCGGACCGGTTGCGGGCCGCGCAGCGGGTGTTCGACCGGACGGGCGGCCTGCACGGCGCCGCGCTGTTCTCGGAGGAGGGCGAGTTGCTGGACGTCCGCGAGGACGTCGGCCGGCACAACGCGGTCGACAAGCTGGTGGGCCGGGCGCTGACGGACCACCGGCTGCCCCTGTCGCGGGCCGTCCTGCTGGTGTCGGGGCGGGCCTCGTTCGAGCTGGCGCAGAAGGCCGTCATGGCGGGGATCCCGGTGCTCGCGGCGGTCTCCGCGCCCTCGTCGCTGGCCGTGGACCTGGCGGCGGAGAGCGGACTGACGCTGGTCGGCTTCCTGCGCGGCCCGTCGATGAACGTGTACGCCGGTGAGCACCGGATCGCGCTGGAGGCGACGGCCCGCCGGGGCTGAGGCGCGGCGGCGCGGAGGGGTGGAGCCCCGTGCGGGGAGGCCCGGAGCGTACGGGCCTCACTCCCCCGCGAAGGCCAGCCCCTCGGCGGCCAGCGCTTCGCGCAGGACCCTGACCGCCTTCGGGCCGACCCCGTGCAGCGCGAGCACCTCCGCCGCGGTCACGGTCGTGAGCTGGGAGAGGCGGGTGTAGCCCGCCGCCCGCAGGGCGCCGCGGGCGGGATGGCCCGCCCCGTGCGGAAAGTCGTCGGCGGGCGTACCGGGCTCGTCACTCATGGCGCTTCCTCGCTGTCGGCTACCGGCTACCGGCTACCGGCTCACCGTAACCGGCGGGTCCGACAACGCCCCGGAAGCGGAGTCCGCATCCGCCGGGCCCCGGGTCGGCTCGGCGTCGCGGGAGCGGCGTTTGGCGATCACCGCGCAGACCATCAGCTGCATCTGGTGGAAGAGCATCAGCGGCAGCACCGCCAGGCTCGCGTGCGCGCCGAAGATCACGCTCGCCATCGGCAGCCCGGCCGCCAGGCTCTTCTTCGACCCGGCGAACTGGATGGCGATCCGGTCCGCCCGGTCGAACCCGAGCCGCCGTGCCCCGTACCAGCTCAGGGTGAGCATCAGCGCCAGCAGGACCGCCTCGGCGGCGAGCAGCGCGCCGAGCCGGGCCGGGGTGACCTGGTGCCAGACGCCGGCGACCATCCCCTCGCTGAACGCGGTGTAGACGACGAGCAGGATCGACCCCCGGTCGACCAGTCCGAGCACCTTCCTGTGCCGGGTGAGGAGACCGCCGACCCAGCGGCGCAGCAGTTGCCCGGCGAGGAACGGGACGAGCAGTTGGAGCACGATCCTCATCAGGGAGTCCGCCGAGAACCCGCCCCCGGTCGAACCGAGGAGCAGGGCGGCGAGCACCGGGGTCACGAAGATCCCGGCGAGGCTGGAGAAGGACCCGGCGCAGATCGCGGCGGGCACGTTGCCCCGGGCGATCGAGGTGAACGCGATGGACGACTGGATCGTCGAGGGGACCAGGCAGAGGAAGAGGAAGCCTGCCTGGAGCTCGGGCGTCAGCACGTACGGCACCAGCCCGCCGCTCGCCAGTCCCAGCAGCGGGAAGAGGACGAAGGTGCAGGCCAGGACGGTGAGGTGGAGACGCCAGTGCTTGAGCCCGTCGAGCGCCTCGGCCGTGGAGAGCCGCGCCCCGTAGAGGAAGAACAACAGCGAGACCGCTCCCGTCGAGGCCCCGCCCGCCACATCGGCGGCGGTTCCCCGGGCGGGCAGCAGCGCCGCGAGGGCCACGGTCGCGGCCAGCGCCAGGACGTAGGCGTCGACCGGCAGCCAGGACGACGGTCTCGGGATGCGGCGGGTCATGTGCTCGGGGGTCTCTCTCCAGGGGTCGGTCCGCCGCGCCGGGCGGGCGGCTGTGCGTGCCGCTTTCAGCGGGCGGCTCCTGCGCGGGGGCGGTGTCGGCGTCCATCCTGCTCCCGCTCCGCCCCATCGGGAATCACGCATACCGCTCTGACTGTCATCACGCATCCCGATAGCGTGGGCCCATGGACGCTACGTACGACCCCGCCCAGCTGCGTACCTTCCTCGCCGTGGCCCAGACGCTGAGCTTCACCCAGGCCGCGCGCAGGCTCGGGATCCGCCAGTCCACGGTCAGCCAGCACGTGCGTCGGCTGGAGGGCGCGGCCGGGCGGCAGCTGTTCACCCGGGACACCCATCGCGTCGACCTCACCGAGGACGGCGAGGCGATGCTCGGCTTCGCCCGGACGATCCTGTCGGCGCACGAGCGGGCCGCCGCGTTCTTCGCGGGCACCCGGTTGCGCGGCCGGCTGCGGTTCGGAGCCTCCGAGGACTTCGTGCTGACCCGGCTGCCCGAGATCCTGGAGTCCTTCCGCCGCGACCATCCGGAGGTCGAGCTCCAGCTCACCGTGGAGCTGTCCGGGACGCTGCACCGGCAGCTCGCGGCGGGCCGGCTGGATCTGGTGCTGGCCAAGCGGCGGGCCGGCGACACCCACGGCGAGCTGATGTGGCAGGACGCGCTGGACTGGATCGGTGCGCCGCAGCTGCGCGTGGATCCGGAGAGCCCGGTGCCGCTGGTCGTCTTCCCGCCACCGGCCATCACCCGGGCCCGCGCCCTGGAGGTGCTGGAGGAGCACGGGCGGGCCTGGCGGATCGCCTGTACGAGTACGAGCCTGAGCGGTCTGGTCGCGGCGGCGCGGGCCGGCCTGGGCGTGATGGCGCACTCCCGGGGGATGGTTCCGCCGGGGCTGACGCCGGTTCCGGCCAGGGCGGGGCTGCCGGAGCTGGGCGGCGTCGACTTCGTCCTGCTGCACGGGAGCCGCCGGGGCGCGGCCCAGGAGGCGGCCGACGCGCTGGCCTCCGCGATCCTGGCGGGCGGCGACCGGCTGCACCGCGGGACCGGCGGCGGGGAAGGGGCGTAGCCGCTCCACGGACCGGCAGCGGTCACGGTCGCCGAGGTCACGGTGGTCGCCGAGGTCACGGAGGTCAGGACAGTCGGTGGTCACTACGGTCGCGGTGGTGGTCAGGACAGTCGGTGGTCGCCGTGGTCACGGCGGTCGGATTCGGTGGAGATTCCGGCGCGAGCCGCTTACCCCTCCGGCAGAACTGAACCGGCCGGACGCCCGAGCCTTGCCCATCTGGCCGGATTTCGACGGTTGACCTGGGCGGACGACAGGAGGTGCGGCCGGGCCCGGCCCCTCCCGCCGGGCCCCCGCTTGGGGTAGCGTCGCGGCGCTGTGCGGAGCGCCACGAGGAGCATGTCATTGCGCGATTTCACTGTCCCACCCATGCCGGCGGCACCTCAGGTCGGCGGTCTGGCCGATGTGGTCTTCGACTACGCGGAGGACGATCCGCACTACGTCGCGCTCGGCCGCAAGGATGCCGGTGGCCAGTGGCGTGATGTGACCTCCGGGGAGTTCCGCGATCAGGTGCTGGCCCTCGCCAAAGGGCTGATCGCGCACGGGGTGCGGTTCGGTGACCGGGTCGCGCTGATGTCCCGTACGCGCTACGAGTGGACGCTCTTCGACTTCGCGCTCTGGTCCGTCGGGGCCCAGTCGGTGCCGATCTACCCGACCTCCTCCGCCGAGCAGGTCCTGTGGATGCTGCACGACGCCGAGGTGGTGGCGGTGATGGTCGAGCACGAGGACCACGCGATGACCGTCGGCTCGGTGATCGACCGGCTGCCGCGTCTGAAGCGGCTGTGGCAGCTGGACGCCGGAGCGGTGGACGAGCTGTTCGGGGCGGGCGCGGACATCGACGAGGAAGTGGTGCAGCGGCACCGGCGCGCGGTGACGCCCGACTCCGTCGCGACCGTCATCTACACCTCGGGGACGACGGGCCGCCCCAAGGGGTGCGTGATCACCCACGCGAGCTTCATGTTCGAGAGCGACACGATGGTCACGCGCTGGGAGCCGGTGTTCCACTCCAAGCCCGGCGACGAGGCGGCCACCCTGCTCTTCCTGCCGCTGGCCCATGTCTTCGGGCGGATGGTCGAGATCGCCGCGGTCCGCGGCCGGGTCCGGCTCGGGCATCAGCCGGAGCTGTCCGCGAACGCGCTGATGCCGGACCTGGTGACGTTCCGGCCGACGTTCATCCTGGCGGTGCCCTACATCTTCGAGAAGGTGTTCAACGGGGCCCGGCGCAAGGCGGAGGCCGAGGGCCGGGCCGGGCCGTTCGACAAGGCCGTCGACATCGCGGTGAAGTACGCCGAGGCCCTGGAGCAGAAGGCGTTCGGGAAGGGTCCGGGTCCTTCGGCCGGGCTGCGGATGCAGCACCAGTTCTTCGACAAGGTCGTCTACAGGAAGGTCCGCGACGCGATGGGCGGCCGGGTGCGGCACGCGATGTCGGGCGGCTCGGGCATGGACCGCCGGCTCGGGCTGTTCTTCGCGGGAGCCGGGGTGGCGGTCTTCGAGGGGTACGGGCTGACCGAGTCGACCGCGGCGGCGACGGCGAACCCTCCCGAGCGCACCCGCTACGGGACGGTCGGACAGCCGATTCCGGGGACGTCGGTGCACATCGCGGACGACGGCGAGGTGTGGGTGCACGGGCCGAACGTGTTCTCCGGCTACCTGGGCAACCCGGTGGCCACCCGGACGGTGCTGCAGGACGGCTGGCTCGCCACCGGGGACCTCGGTGCGCTGGACGAGGACGGCTATCTGACGATCACCGGGCGGAAGAAGGAGATCCTGGTGACGTCCGGCGGCAAGAGCGTCTCCCCGGCCGGTCTGGAGGAACGCGTACGGGCGCATCCGCTGGTCGCGCAGTGCATCGTCGTCGGCAACGACCGCCCGTACATCGCGGCGCTCGTCACCGTCGACCAGGAGTCCGTGGAGCACTGGCTGTCGATGCAGGGCCGCACTCCGCTCGGCCCGGCCGACCTGGTGCGGGACCCGGACCTGGAGATGGAGGTCCGCCGGGCGGTGGTGGCCGCCAACACGGCGGTGTCCCAGGCCGAGTCGATCCGTACGTTCCGCATCCTGGCCCATCCGTTCACCGAGGAGACGGGGCTGCTGACGCCCTCGCTGAAGCTGAAGCGCAAGGCGATCGAGACGGCGTACGCGGTCGAGGTCGACGCGCTGTACCACTGACCCGGCGGTGCGGGACCGCCGACCCGGCGGCGACCCGGCGGCGCGATTCCACGGACTCGGCGGCGCGATCGAGGCTGCTGGACGTGGGTGGGAATGCTGGGACCCGCCCGGTCGTTGTCGTGGGGAGTCACCCACCGACGACGTTAGGATCGACCGCTCGTGAGCAAGGTCCCCTCCATCACCCTCAACAACGGCCTCGACATGCCGCAGCTCGGTTTCGGTGTCTGGCAGGTGCCGGACGACGAGGCGGAGAAGGCGGTCGCCACGGCCATCGAGACCGGGTACCGGAGCATCGACACCGCCGCGATCTACGAGAACGAGACGGGCACCGGCAAGGCCATCGCCGCCTCCGGCGTCGCCCGCGACGAGCTCTTCGTCACCACGAAGCTGTGGAACAGCGAGCAGGGCCACGACAGCACCCTGCGCGCCTTCGACGCCTCGCTGGACAAGCTCGGCCTGGACTACGTCGACCTGTACCTGATCCACTGGCCGGTCCCGGCGAAGGACGCGTACACGGACACGTACAAGGCGTTCGAGGAGATCCTCGCCGAGGGCCGCGCGAAGGCCATCGGCGTGTCGAACTTCCATCCCGAGCACCTGAAGCGGCTGCTCGCCGAGACCTCCGTGGTCCCGGCCGTCAACCAGATCGAGCTGCACCCGCAGCTCCAGCAGGCCGGGCTCCGCGCCTTCCACGCCGACCACGGCATCGCCACCGAGGCGTGGTCGCCGCTCGGCCAGGGCAAGGGCCTGCTGGAGGTGCCGACGGTCGTCGCCATCGCCCAGAAGCACGGCCGGACGCCCGCCCAGGCGGTGCTGCGCTGGCATCTGCAGACCGGCAACATCGTGATCCCGAAGTCCGTGACCCCGTCGCGGATCAAGGAGAACCTCGACGTGTTCGGCTTCGAGCTGGACGACGACGACCTCGCCGCCTTCGCGGCCCTGGACGAGGGCAAGCGGCTCGGCCCCGACCCGGCGGAGTTCAACGCCGGCGCCTGAGCGTCCGGCCGACGGCGCCCCCACCGACATCACGGTGGGGGCGCCGTCGTCAGCCGGTGCGCCGGCGGCAGTACGGCAGTACCCACGTCGAACCGGGGAGACAGGAAACATGAGCGGCGAACTCGCGCCCGTCGTCGAGGCGGGTCCGTACCGCCTGCGCAACGTCGGCAGCAAGCTGGTGCTGGAGGTGTACGGCGCCGCCAAGGGCAGTGGGGCCCGGGTCCAGCAGGGCGAGGACGACGGGACGGCCGCGCAGGTGTGGCGGCTGGCCCCGGTGCACGAGGGCGCGGCCCTCTTCCACCTGGTCAACGAGCACAGCGGGAAGCGGCTGGACGTGGCAGGAGCCGACACGCAGAACGGCACCCGGATCCAGCAGTGGAAGGCCAACAACTTCGGCGCCCAGGAGTGGCTGATCGAGCAGCACCCGGAGGCGCCCGGGACGGTGACGCTGGTGAGTTTCATCAGCGGTCTCGTCATGGAGGTCGCCGACCGGTCCACCGGGGCCGGGGGCACGGTTCAGCAGTGGGAGGACACCGACTCGCCCTTCCAGTGGTGGCAGTTGGAGCCGGTGACGCGGTCGGAGCCGGTGGCGTAGGGCGGGTCAGGGCAGGGCAGCGGGAGCCCGGGACGGCGTCGCCGGTATCAGCCGCGGCGGCCCAGATGCACCGTGCGCGCCGTGAGCAGGTGGACGTCGGGGCGGTGGTGGAGGCCCTCGGGATCCTCGGGGTCCAGCAGCCGGTCCAGTACGGCGCTGTCCTCGGCCGTCAGCAGCCCGCCGAGCACCTCCCGCTCGCGGGTGATGCTCGCGACGACATGGTCGCGGGCGGGGCGGGAGAGCGGGGCGGGCAGGTCCAGGAGGAAGCTCCGGGTGCCCTGCGGGACGAGGCCGACCGCGGTGAAGAGCGCACTCCAGTCCTCCGTCTCCCGCTTCGCGCCCGGGAGTTCGGACCGCATGTGCTCGAAGCGGGTCGCGGCGGCAGCGCCCATCCGTGCCTCCAGGCCGGGCTGCCCGATGCCGATGTCGCGGGGCAGCCGGCGGGTGGGTAGCCCGCCCTCCACCAGCGCGACCGTGCCACCGGGCCGCAGGAGCCCGGCGAAACCGGCCAGAGCGGCGCGCTGGTCGCCCAGATGGTGCAGGGAGTTGCCCGCCCAGATCAGATCGGCCTCCCCCAAGCGGCCGAAGTCTCCTGGCAGTTCCGCCTCCAGCGTCTGGAAGCGGTCGATCACGCCGAGGCGTCGCGCACGGTTCTTCGCGCGGTCCAGGAGGGCGGGTGTGGCGTCCACCGCCACCACATCGGCCTCCGGGAAGACCTCGGCCAGCAGGCAGGAGACGACGCCGGGGCCGCTGCCGATGTCCAGGACCCGGCGGACGGCCGGCGCGGTGGGCAGGGCGGCGATCCAGCGGGCCGCCTCCTCGTACTGCGCGCCGCCCAGTTCGGCCTCCTGCTCCAGCAGGGGCCCGAGGACGTCCCAGTCGATCTCCGTCGCAGGATCGCCGACCGATCCGTGCGCATGGGCATGAGCGTGGGCAGGGGCGTGGGCGTGTACGGGCGTGGCGGGTGCGTGCGCGTCGTGGTGGCCGTGACCGGCGTGGCTGCTCATGGGATCAGCCTCTCCGAAGGACGGCCGCCCGGCAATCTTCTTTGCCGTTCCGGCAAATCGAGCCGGTCCCCCGGCGGACCGCCGCGGTACTCCTGCGGGCTGACGCCCCTGACCCTCTTGAACGCCGCGCTGAAGGCGAAGGGGGTGCTGTAGCCGACCTTCCGGGCCACGGCCTCCACCGTGGCGTCGCTCTCGCGCAGCAGGTCGGCCGCGAGAGCGAGCCGCCGACCGGTCAGGTACGCCATCGGCGGCTCCCCGACCAGCTCGGTGAACCGCCGGGCGAGACCGGCCCGGGACACCCCGGCCCGGGAGGCCAGCGAGGCGACGGTCCAGGGGTAGCCCGGGTCGTGCTGCAGCAGCCGCAGCGCCGCGCCCACGACCGGGTCGCCCATCGCGCGGTACCAGGCGGGAGCGTCGGCCCCGGGCCGGGCGAACCAGGCGCGGAGCACGGCGATGAGCAGCAGGTCCAGCAGACGGTCCAGGACCACGCGCTGGCCCGGTTCCTCCTGGGAGATCTCCGCGTCGAGCAGGTCCAGCAGCGGCCGGGTACGCGCGTCGGCCGGGACCGTGAGCAGCGGGGGCACGGCGTCCAGCAGACGGCGGCTGATCTCGCCGTCCAGCAGATAGGTGCCGACGAGGACCGACGTGGCGCCGTCGGCCGCGTTTCCCCAGGTCCGTACGGACAGCACCATGTCCTGGGAGAGCGGCCGGCCGTGCAGCGTGGTGCAGACGCCGCCGGGGCCGATGAGCGCGTGGGGCGTCGTCCCGGGCGCGTCGGCGACGGTGTACGGATCGGGGCCGCGGAGCACCGCGATGTCCCCGGGGCCGAGGCGGGCCGGTTCGCCTCCGCCGGACGGGACGATGGAGGCCGTGCCGCGCCGGACCGACATGAGGCAGATCGGGGCCCGGTCCTCGACCCGTACCGCCCAGGGCGGCTCCATCACCATGCGGAGCAGGAACGCACCCCGGGCGCGCGGTCCGTCCAGGAGTCCGGCGAGAGGGTCCATGGCCGCAGCCTAGACGCGTTGCCGCGTGGGCGCGTTGCCGCGTGGGCGCGGGCACAGCTTCGTGGACGCGCTGCTTCGTGGACGCGCCGCCTCGTGGACGGAGAAGTAGGCGCCTGAGTCTTTGGAGCATGTCCGGTCGGTCGCGGGCCCGGGAGTCTGGAGCCATGACGGAGAACGCGTTCGCACGACGAGACGACGGCAACGGCACGAGCGACGACGAGAGCGGTGGACGGGGCGTGGGACAGGTGGCGGAGCGGGGAGCGGGAGCGGGAGCGGCGGAGGGAACGGTTGCGGGAACGGCGGCGGGGACGGTTCTGGTGACGAGCGGCACGGGGAAGACGGGCCGTCGGGTGGTGGAGCGGCTGACCGCCCTCGGGGTGCCGGTCCGCTCGGGTTCACGCACGGGCGAAGTGCCGTTCGACTGGCAGGACGCGTCGGGTTGGGCGGCGGCACTGCGCGGCGTCCGGGCCGCCTATGTGGCGTACTACCCGGACCTGGCGGTGCCCGGGGCCGTGGAGGCCATGGCCGCCTTCGGGCGGACCGCCGCGGCGTGCGGGGTGCGCCGGGTGGTGCTGCTGTCGGGTCGCGGCGAACCGCAGGCGGCCCTCGCCGAGGAGGCGCTGCGCGGGGCCGCCGGGACTGCGGAGGTCACGGTCGTCCGCTCGGCGTTCTTCGCCCAGAACTTCAGCGAGGGGCCGCTGGTGGACGGCGTGCTCGGCGGCGAGGTGGTGTTCCCCGCGGGCACGTCGGCGGAACCGTTCCTGGACCTCGACGACCTGGCCGACGTGGTGGTGGCCGCGCTGACCGGGGACGGGCACGCGGGGGCGGTGTACGAGCTGACGGGCCCCCGGAGCCTGACGTTCGCGGAGGCGGCCGAGGAGCTGGGCCGGGCGACGGGCCGGCCGGTGCGGTACGTGCCGGTGACGGGAACCGCGTACGCGTCGCTGCTGGAGGAGTTCGGGGTGTTCGGTCCGGAGGCGGAATTCCTGGCCGGGCTGTTCGCGACGCTGCTGGACGGCCACAACACGGCGACGACGGACGACGTGGAGCGGGTCCTGGGCCGGGAGCCGAAGGCCTTCTCCGTCTTCGTCCGCGAGGCCGCCGGGGACGGCGCCTGGCACGGCTGAACCGGAAGGTCCCGCCCCGCCCCCGGCGGACCGCAGGGGGACGACCGGGCCCACGGCACGTGTACACCGACCGAACGGTAGGCGGAGCGCACATATTGCCGGGGTACTCCCGGGCCCATAACTTGCCCTTATGGAGCTTGAGTTGCGCCATCTGCGAACGGTCCGTGCCATTGCCGACACGGGCAGCCTCACCAAGGCCGCCGCCACGCTGGGGCTTGCCCAGCCTGCGCTCAGCGCTCAACTGCGGCGGATCGAGAAGGCCCTGGGCGGCACTCTCTTCGACCGCGACCACACCGGAGCGCGTGCCACCCCGCTCGGCGAACTGGTGCTGGAGCGGGCGCGGGTGGTGCTGCCCGCGGTCAGTGAACTCCAGGCGGAGGCGGTGCGGTTCGCCAACGCCACGGGGTCGCTGGACCGGTTCCGGCTGGGCGGCACGCACGGTCCGCTGCTCGGCGGTCTGGTGGACCGGATGGCCGCCGCACACCCGTCGGCACCGGTGTCGACGTACACCTCGTGGTCGGTGGCGGAGATCGCCTCGTTGATCATCGACGGCAGGCTGGACTTCGCGCTGATCGGGACGTGCGGCGAGAGTCCGCCGCCGCTGGCGGACCGGCTGGTCTGGGAGGTCGTCGGGGTGGACCCGGTCTTCGTGATGCTGCCGGAGGGCCACGCCCTGGCCGGTGAGGCGGAGCTGGACCTGGCGGCGCTGGCGGACGAGTGCTGGGCGGACGTGCCCGGCGACGGCTGCTTCGCCGACTGCTTCACCGCGGCCTGCGCGCGGTCGGGCTTCACCCCGGTGTCGGTGTACGAGACGGACACCTCCTCCGTCGTCCATCTGGTGCAGGTGGGGCGGGCGATAGGGCTGTGCCGGGCGACGTTCCCGCCGGCGCCCGGCCTGGTGACCAGACCGCTGGCCGGCGCGCCGCTCAGCTGGCGTCACCTGTTGGGCTGGCACCCCCATTCCTCCGCGGCGGACGCCGTGGCGGGGACGGTGGCCGGAGCGACCCGCGCGGCCTACGCGGAGGCGGTGTCGCGCAGCCCGAGCTACGCGCAGTGGCTCGGCGCGCACCCCCGGTTCGGCACGGTGGCCTGAGCCCGGGGCGGGTCCGGGCCGGGCTCGGGCCGGACGGTCCGCATCCGGGCCGGGGAGCCGGGCGGTCCGCATCCGGGCCGCGGGACGGCCGCCCGCCGTGGCAGGCACGGCTCGGACCGGTGGGCTGTCGGCCGCGGCTCCGCCGGACTATTCGGCTCCGTGGGCCGGGGCCGCGGAAGCCACCCGGGCGGCGAGCGCGAGGTCCTTCTCGGTGACCGCGCCTCCCGCGTCGTGCGTGTGGACGGAGAGGGCCACCGTGTTGTATCCGAGCGTCAGGTCGGAGTGGTGGTTCAACTCGTCCTGGATCCGCGCGATGTGGACCGTCAGCGCGGCGGCGGCGAAGTGGGAGGGCAGCCGGAAGGTCCGGGTGATCCGGCCACCCTCCAGCGCCCAGCCGGGCAGGCTCTCCAGCCGGCGGTCGGTCTCGGTCGGCGACAGCGGTTCTGCGCTCATGGAACGGCTCCCGTGGGTCTCGGTGGATCGGCGCATGCGTCACAGCGGGCCGGGGGCGGCCCGTACCGGCCCCGGCCCGCCGGTGACGTTACGGTCTTGGCATGACGACTGTCTTGCCCGACACGGGAGTAGGGCCGCTGCTGCGGGACTGGCGGGAACAGCGGCGCATCAGCCAGTTGGAGCTGGCCCTGCGCGCCGACTCCTCGGCCCGCCACATCTCGTTCATCGAGACGGGCCGCTCCCGGCCCAGCGAGGACATGATCCTGCGCCTTGCCGAACAGCTGGACGTCCCGGTCCGCGAACGCAACGCCCTCCTCGTGGTCGCCGGTTACGCGCCCCGCTACGCGCAGACGCCGCTCGACGACCCCGCGATGGCCTCCCTCCGCGAGGGCCTCGACCGGCTGCTCGCGGCGTACGAGCCGTATCCGGCGCTCGTGGTGGACGGCACCTACGGGGTGGTGGCGGCCAATCGGGGGATCGCCCTGCTGCTGGAGGGGGTGCCGGAGAAGCTGCTGGCCCCGCCGGTGAACGCCATGCGGCTGACCCTCCACCCCGAGGGGCTCGCCCCGCGCATCGTGAACCTCCCGGAGTGGCGGGCGGACCTGCTGGCCCAGATGGACCGTCAGATCGCCCTCGTACGCTCGCCGGAGCTGCGGGCGCTGTACGACGAGGTGGCCGCCTACCCGGTCCCCGCACGGGCGGCCGACGCCGACCGCGCCGACGGGGCGGGCGGTACCGTGCGGCGGAGCGACGGGGCAGGCGGGAGGGGGCGGGAGCGGTCCGCCGCGTTCGCGCTGCCGATGCTGCTCGAACACGGCGGCCGGGTCCTGTCGTTCGTGTCGTCGATCGCGACGTTCAACACGCCGATGGACGTGACGGTGGCCGAGCTGGCCATCGAGACGTTCCTCCCCGCGGACCGGGAGACGGCCGCCTATCTGCACGCCCACGTCCCGTCCTGACCCCCGGCCCCTGCCCCCCGGCGCCACGTCCGGTCCCGCCCCCGGTGCCACGACCCGCCGGGGGCGGCCGGTCGTGGCGCCGGAGCGCGGGACCACCTCAGACGCGCGCCCCGTTGTCGAGCGGGTCGCGCCGGGCCGCACCCGGGCGCCCGCTCGCCGGGCCCTTCCCCTTCCGCTTCCCGGGGACGGGCGGCGGGGTCTTGGCGTTCCGCTCCAGGAGGATGGCCCCGGGTACGGCGGTGAACACCGAGGACCAGGTGCCGACGCAGATGCCGATGAGCAGGGCGAGCGCGAAGTCGGCGAGCGAGTCGCCGCCCAGCACGGCGAGGGCGGCCAGGATGAACAGGGCCCCCATCCCGGTGTTCACCGTGCGGGGAACGGTCTGGAGGACCGCCCGGCGGGCGATGGTGTCCAGCGGCGTCCGCCGGTTCGCCCCCCACAGCTCCCGTACCCGGTCGAAGACGACCACCGAGTCGTTGACCGAGTAGCCGATGACGGTGAGCAGGGCGGCCAGGAAGATGCCGTCCACCGGCCGCCCCAGCCAGGCGAAGGCCCCCACCACGAGGATCACGTCGTGCACCATGGCTCCGACGGAGGCCACGGCGAACGTCCAGCGGAACCGGACCGCCAGGTAGGCCAGCTGCACCGCCACCGCGACCGCCAGGGCGATCAGGGCGTTGCGCCGCAGTTCGTCGCCGAGACTCGGGCCGATCAGCTCGTCCCGTACCTTCGACGTCTCGCCGCCCTCCTCGGCGAGGGCGGTCCGCATGGCGTGTTCGCCGTCGTTGTCGAGCTTCCCGGTGCGGACGGACAGATCGCCGTCCCCGGCCGTGGTGACCTCGGCGTCGCCGAACCCCGCGGCGGCGAGCGTGTCCCGGGCGGTTTCGACGTCGACCGGGCGGCTGGTGGAGTACTCCACCAGGCGGCCCCCGGTGAACTCGACGCCCAGGTCGATCCCGCGCACCACGATCCCGGCCAGAGCGACGGCGACCAGGGCCACGGAGACGACGAGCCAGCGGACCGGCTTGCGGAAGAGCTGCGGGTCCTTGCGGACCAGCCAGGTCCGTACGGCGCCGGGGCGCGCGATGCCGTTGACGTTCCGGTAGTCGCTGACGAAGCGGGAGTTCGCGGCGATCTCGGTGAGGGCGCGGGCGATGACCAGCGCGGAGAACATCGAAGCGACGACCCCGATGGCGAGGGTGACCCCGAAGCCCTTGACCGGTCCCGAGCCCAGGAAGAAGAGCAGTCCGGCCGCGATCAGCGTGGTCGCGTTGGAGTCGGCGACCGCGCTCCACGCCTTCGTGAATCCGGTGGTCAGGGCGGAGCGCAGGGAGCGTTTCGGCCGGTCCGCGCACTCCTCCCTGGCCCGTTCGAAGACCAGGACGTTCGCGTCGACCGCCATCCCGATCGCGAGGACGAAACCGGCGAGCCCGGGAAGCGTCAGCGTGACGCCGAGGGCGACGAGCGCGGCGTAGGAGATCACCCCGTACGCGCCCAGCGCCACGGCGGCCAGCGCGCCGAAGAGGCGGTAGACGAGGGTGATGAAGAGTGCGGTGGCGGCTGCGCCGATGAGGGCCGCCCGGGCGCTCGCGTCGATGGCCGCAGCACCGAGCGTCGGGCCGACGGTCCGCTGCTCGACGATCTCGACGGGCACGGGCAGGGCCCCGCCCTTGATGAGCAGCGCCAGGTCGCGCGCCTCGTCCGCGCTGAACGAGCCGGTGATCTGGGTGGCCCCGGACGGCAGTCCGGCCCGGCAGCCGACCGAGGGGTCGACCTGTGGCGAGGAGATGACCTTCTCGTCGAGGACGATGGCGACCCTGCGACGGTCGTCACCGGCGGGATGACAGGCCGCCTCGCCGGTCAGCTTCTTCCAGTCCTGACCGGCGTCCTTGCGGAATTCGAGCGAGACGCTCCAGCCCGCTCCCCCCTGCGCGTCGAAGCCCGCGGTGGCGTCCTCGACGCCCGCGCCGGAGAGCCGGGAGGGACCGAGGGCGAGGTTACGGCCCTGCTCGTCGGGAAGGGCCAGCCGGTCGGGGTCGGAGCCCGAGGACTTCTCGTCCGGCTCCTCGGCCGCCGGGCCCTCGACCGCGTGGAAGGTGAGCTGGGCCGTCCGGCCGATCACTTCGGCGGCCTGGCGCGGGTCCTGGACGTCGGGCAGTTCGACGATGATCCGGTCCTCGCCGGACCGGGTCAGGGTCGGCTCGGAGACGCCCAGCGAGTCGATGCGCTGTCGCAGCACCTCCAGGGTGCGGTCGGTGGTCTCCCGGTCCGCCTCGACGGTGGCGGTGTCCCGGGCCTGGAGCACGATACGGGTGCCGCCCTGGAGATCGAGGCCGAGTCTGGGCGACATGGTCAGGCTGATGTAGACGGAGACGAGCAGGACGGCGA
This sequence comes from Streptomyces sp. NBC_01116, assembly GCF_041435495.1. NCBI lineage: Bacteria > Bacillati > Actinomycetota > Actinomycetes > Kitasatosporales > Streptomycetaceae > Streptomyces > Streptomyces sp. NBC_01116. Next base: position 7,451,410 of record NZ_CP108644.1, on the reverse strand, counting down.
CAGCCAGAACCGCTCGCACCGCGGTGGCGCGAGTCATGGGAATCCTCCGGTGGGGCGTCGAGCGCCCTCACCTCAGTGAGGACGCGGCGCCGGTTCGGCAGAACAGGACGGATGACCGGTCGTGGGACCGGTGGTCCTGCCCGGAGGCCCCCGTACGCCGGGGAGCCCGCCCCTGCGGCTGCACGGTGCGTCGAAGGAGTCCGCGGCGGCGTGCCGGACGCCTGCGCGCGGCTCTGCCGGCCCCGGTACAGCGGGCGTCAGCGCGTCGTGCGGGGGCGGTGGCGCGTTAAGGAGGAGGTACGCCCGGCCGGAGCCCGCCCGGGGAGCCTGCGCCGGATCGGCCGCCGCCCTGGGCTGCTCGTGCCCGGCCTGCGCCACCGCACCCGTGCCCGACACGGCCGCGGCCCCGCTCGCGTGGCCCGGTCCGCCGAGGTCGGACCCGCTGGTCCGCCCGGACCCGTACCGGGTGTCGTGCCCGGCTCCCTGCCCGGTGGCGTGCCCGGCGTGGCGCCGGAAGTCGTGCCCGGCCCGGTGCCGGAAGTCGTGCTCGGTGTGGTGCGCGACGCCGTGGGTCCGCGGTGCGGCGGGAGCCGGGGCGGCGGCCGTGACGGCGGCTGCAAGGCTCCGGGAGGTCGGGGCGGGCGCGGCGCCCGTCGCCGAGGCGGCGGCACCGACCACGGTGAGGACGGTCAGGACGGTGAGAACGGCGAGGAGCAGCGTGGCCGGCGCGCATCGCGCCCTGGGCGCGTTCGGCCGGGCCGGTGCCGGGGACGGCGTCACCTCGGTCGGCCGGGATGGTCGGGTGACGCCGTCCGGTGCCGGAGCACGGAGCTGAGGATCTGTCCGGCGCCGCGGACGACCGTGGTCGACGGGTCGTCGGCCAGGCGCACCCGGGTGCCGAGGCGGTGGGCGATGCGATCGGTGACGTCGGCTCGCAGCGCGCCGCCGCCCGCGAGCACCGGCCCCTTGCGCAGGGCTCCGCGGATCGCGCCGTGCCGGTCGTGCCGCCACATGGACGTGATCATGTCGAGCACGGTACGGACGAGGACCTCCGGCAGCTTCGCCGGGTCGAGGTCGTCGAGTCCGCTCTCGGCCTGCCGGGCGTCGGCGACCAGTCCGTTGACGAGGAGCGTGACCTCGGTCAGCTCGGCTCCCATGTCGACGACGAGGAGAGGTCCCGCGTCCCTCGGCCCGGCGTACGCGGCGGCGGCGCGGGCGCTGCTGAGGACCAGGACGCGCGTCGTCCCGAGCCCGGCGAGCAGAGCGCGCGCGGCGGTGCGGTGTTCGGCCCCGGCGAGCACCGGGTGGCTGAGCACGATCACGCTGTCGCTGCGGTCGGGGCCCAGGGCCGCGTCCGCGATACGGCCGAGCAGCCGGCCGCAGGATTCGGGGTCGACGATGCGCCCTCGCCGGACCGGCCGCTCCTCGCCCGCGTGCAGACCGGCCCCGGGGAACGGATCGAGGACCAGCCCCCGGCCGGGCACCCACGCCCGGGTGCGGGAGCTGCCCAGGTCCAGGGCCAGCCCCCGGGCGGCCGGAGGGACGCCCGGTGCGCCCTGGGCGCCCGGCGCGCTCAGCCGCTGGTGGCGCGTCCGGAGAACCGGGTGGGAACGCCCCGCCCCGAACGCCCCGGCACCGCTTCCGTCACGAAGCGGTCCGGGGCCCTTCCCCCATGGGCCCGCACCCGGGCGGAGCGGCCCTCGCCACTCGCCGGGCGCGGAAGTGAGCGGGACGCGCACGGCCGGGACCGCGGTGGCCGGCGAAACGGAGGCCGGAGCCGGGACGGCCGGAGTGAGGGCCGCCCGGGCGGGGGTGAAGCGGGTGGGATCGGTCGAGGGGGTCGCCGCGGGAACGGCGCGGCCCGGCCGCTGTCCGTCGTGCACAGAACGCATCGTCCCTCACCCCCGGCCGCCCGTCGCAGCCGCCCACGCACCCGTCGGCCCCACTGATAGCGAGGCACGACCGAGCCCTCACTATGCAATACGGGGTGGTGGAACGCCACTTCCTCCCTGATTCACAGGCGCACCATCGCGGCGCGCCCGGGGACCGACCGGCTCAGGCACTCTCCCCCGCCGCCAGGAAGGAGCCGACCAGCTCCGCGAACTCCTCCGGCACCGCGATCCGGACCCCCAGGTCCTCCGCCTTGGTGCGCTTGGATCCGGCCTTCTCCCCGGCCACCAGCAGACTCGTGCGCTTGGAGACGCTGGAGGACGACTTGCCGCCCGCCCGCTCGATCAGCTCGTTCATCTGGTTGCGCGACAGCTTCTCCAGCGCTCCGGACATCGCGCCCGTGACCACCACGGTCATTCCCGCCAGGGGCAGCGTGGAGCCGGCGTCGCCACCGGCCTCCGGGCCCGCGCCCGCCGTCGCGGCCGTCTCCTCCTCCGCCCCGGGCTCCGGGGGCGGGGTGGCTCCCGGCTCCGTCATGGACACCCCGGCCGCGACGAGCTTGCCGATCAGCGGTGCCAGCTCCACCAGCTCGGCGACCACCGCGGCCGCCTTCTCCTTGCCGATGCCGTCGACCCGCTGGAGCGTCTCCGAGTCAGCGGCGACGATCCGGTCCATCGTCGCGAAGTACCGTGCGATGCGACGCGACATGGAGCGCCCCGTGCCCCGTACGCCCAAGGCGCAGAAGACCCGGGACAGCGGCCGGGTCCGGGCGGTCTCGATGGCCGCCAGGAGGTTGTCCGTGGAGGTCTCGCCCATCCGGTCGAGAGCCAGCAACTGCTCCCGCTCCAGCGTGAACAGGTCCGCGAAGTCCGCGACGAGGCCCGCGTCGACGAGCTGGACGACCCGTGTGGAGCCGAGGCCCTCGATGTCGAGCTGGTCGCGCCCCGCCGCATACGAGACGGAGGCGACCAGACGGCAGTCACGGCCCCGGGTGCAGCGCCAGCGCTGCTCGCTCGTGTCGATGCCCGAGCCGCACTGCGGGCAGTTCTCGGGGAAGTTGATGGGCGTCTCGTCGCCGGTGCGCAGGTGCACCACCGGGGCCTCGATGCGCGGGATGATGTCGCCGGCCTTGTAGACCATGACCTGGTCCCCCAGCCGCAGGTCGCGGCGGGTGATGTCGGCCGGGTTGTGGAGGGTGGCGTAACCGACGGTGGAGCCGTCGATCTCCACGGGTTCCAGGACGGCGCGCGGCGCGATGATGCCCGTGCGCCCGACGTTCCACTCGACGGCCAGCAGGCGGGTGATCTTCTCCACGGCGGGCAGCTTGTAGGCGATGGCCCAGCGGGGCGCGCGGGTGCCGGAGCCGGCCTCACGCTGGTCGGCCGCCAGATCGGCCTTGATCACGATCCCGTCGATGCCGAACGGCAGCGAGGCGCGCAGGGTGCCTATCCCGTCGACCCGCGCCTGGACCTCCTCGGCCGTGCTGGCCCGGAGCGGCGCGACGTCGGTGCCCGCGGCCGTGTGCACGCCGAGGCCGGCGACGTACGCCAGGACCTCGCTGTGGGGCAGTTCGGCTAGGGTCGCGGCGAGCTCTCCGGAATCGGGCAGCGGCAGCGCGCCGTAGGCGAAGAAGGTCGTCTCCACCCGGTAGGCGCGGTCCTTGGCGCGCAGGGTGCCCGCCGCCCCGTTGCGCGGGTTGGCGAAGGGGGCGCCGCCGTGTTCCGTACGGATCGCGTTGGCCTGTTCGAACTGCTCGTTCGTCATGAGGATCTCGCCGCGCACCTCGATGGTGACCGGGGCGGCCAGCCGCTCCGGGAGGCCGACGACGGCGCCCGCCGCGTGCGAGACGTCCTCGCCCGCCGTGCCGTCGCCCCGCGTTATGAGGCGCTCGAACCGGCCGTCCCGATAGCGCGCCGCGACCGCCAGGCCGTCGAGCTTCGGCTCCACGCTCCACGCGGTCACCGGCCTGCCGAGCCGTCGCTCCAGGGACGCGGTCCAGGTCACGAACTGCTCCGCCGAGAACACGTTGTCCAACGAGAGCATGGGCACCGTGTGCGGCACGTCCCCGACGGCGGCCCCGCCCGCGACCTTGCCCGTCGGCGAGTCGGCGAGCACCTCCTCCGGGTGGTCCGCCTCGTACGCGGCTATGCCGCGGGCCAGCCGGTCGTAGGCGTCGTCGTCCAGCGCGCTCTCGCCCGAGGCGTAGTACGCGGCGGCGGCGAGGGAGGCCTCTTCCACCGCGGCGGCATAGGCGGCGGCATCGGCGAGCACAGCAGCTGAGTTCGTCATGGCCACCATTCTTCCGCCCACCACTGACAACGCCCCCGATCCCTCTTCCTCATCGATCAAGGGAGAGCGCTCTCACACGCAATCGAACTCAACTCGCCGCTGACCAGGCTTGTTTGTCCGTACCGCGCAGTCCCTTGACATGCACACGAGGCGATCCTACGTTCCTCCGAGAGAGCGCTCTCTCTCATGATCAAGGAATCCCCACTTCCCCGGACAGGAGTGCCGTGCTCTTCCGCCATCGACGCGACCCCGACCACCGCCGCCAACGATCCCTGCCGCCCTGGCGGTACCGCATCGCCGGACTCGCCGCGGCTGCCCTCGCCCTCTCCCTCCTCCAGGCCAACGCGGGCAACGCGGCGGCCGAGTGGGCCGCCCCCGAAGCCGCGCCGAAGGCCGCCGCCGACGTGGTGCGGGTGGCCGAGTTCCTCGCGGAATGCCCGTACACCCATCGGGCCCCCGACGACCCGATCGTCTTCCCCGGGCTGCCGGGCGCCTCCCACATGCACAGCTTCTTCGGCAACGACACCACGCACGCCGGTTCCGATCTGGCCTCACTGGAGCGGGGCCGTACGTCGTGCGCCCCCGAGACCGACCTGTCGTCCTACTGGGTGCCCACCCTCTACGACGGCGACAAGGAGGTGGAGCCCACCGGGACCACGTTCTACTACCTGGGCGAAGGCGTGAGCGACGACGTCATCCGTCGGATCGAGCCCTTCCCCAAGGGCCTGCGCGTCGTGGCGGGCAACGCGAAGGCGACCGGCCCGCAGGACAACACGATCGCCCGCTGGTCGTGCCTGCACGCCGGTGAGGTGAATCCCTCGCAGAACTTCGTGAACTGTCCGCCCGGCACCATGATGGAGTCCTACCTGGACTTCCCGCAGTGCTGGAACGGCACGGACCTCGACTCGGCCGACCACAAGAGCCACATGGCCTACCCGGTGGCCGGAGGCTGCCCGTCCACCCACCCGGTGCCGGTGCCCAAGCTCCGGCAGGTACTGCGTTATCCGGTGAACGGCGACCCCGCCCGCTTCCGGCTGGCGTCCGGCCCCGGCTACACGATGCACGGCGACTTCTTCAACGTCTGGCCGGAGGAGGAGATGGCGCAGCGCGTCCGCGACTGCATCAACGCGATCGTGAAGTGCGGTTTCGACGCCCGACCCTGATCCTTCGTCATCTCCGTGCACTGCTCCACATCCGCCCCGGGGCCCGGCTCCGGGGCGGACTCCTCCCCTCCACTCCCGTACGAGGACACCTCAGGAGCCCCATGAACTACCCGCCGCTCCACCGGGCGTCCGCCCTCGGCCTGTTGGCCGCGCTGGGTCTCGGCGGAGCGGCAGGCTGCTCGTCGGCGGCGGGTCCCGCGCCCCGTACCGCGGAGGTACGGGAGTCCGCTCCGGGCCTCTCCCCCACGCCCTCCGGCACCGCGTCCGCCACCCCGACCGACGCCGGCTGGGTCCAGCTGATGGCCCCCATGAACCAGCAGGCGGTGAAGCTCCTGACGCTCGCCGCCGAGCGGGCCGCCGAACCGCGGGTGCGCGCCTTCGCGGTGCGACTGCGCACCGGACACGAGACCGAACTCGGCCGACTGCGAACCCTGTTGGGCCGCATGGGGCTGCCGCTCACCGATGTGCACGCGGGGCACGACATGCCCGGCATGGTGACCGGACAGGACCTGGAGACCGCCCGCGCAGCCGAAGGAACCGCGTTCGACCGGTTCGTCCTCGCGCGGATCGGGGACCACCTGCGCCAGTCCGCACAGGTCTCGCGTTCCGAGATCACCGCGGGCGGCCGGGCGGACGCCCGCCGACTGGCCCGCGCCCTCGTGACGGCGCGCGAGGCCTTCCTCGCCGAGCTGGAACGGCTGCCGGGCGCGGTGCGGGCCCTCGGCTGAACGGGGCGGCCGGCCTGCGGGTATAAAGGGCTGCATGACAGCCGAAGTGCCGCAGCCCGTACGCCCCGCGACCTTGGAGGACGTGGCGGCCGTGGCCGGTGTGTCACGGGCGACGGTGTCCCGGGTGATCAACGGGGCGACCACCGTGGACCCCGCCCTGCGCACCGTGGTCGAGGAGGCGGTGGCGACCACCGGCTACGTGCCCAACCGGGCCGCCCGCTCGCTGGTGACGCGGCGCACCGACTCGGTGGCCCTGGTGGTCTCGGAGCGGGAACGGCGGCCGATGTCCGAGCCGTTCGTCGGCCGGATGTTCTCGGACCCGTACTTCGGGCGGGTCGTCAGCGGACTGCTGGAGGTGCTGCGTCCCGCGGGCATCCAGATGGTCGTGATGCTGGCCGACGACGAGGCGTCCCGGGGCCAGTTGCTCTCGTATCTGCGTCACGGCCATGTCGACGGGGTCGTCCTGATCACCACGCATGCCGACGACCCGCTCCCCGGGCAGCTCCAGGACACCAGGATGCCCGCCGTCCTCGCGGGCCGCCCCCACCGTCCGTCCCCGCTGGCCTACGTGGAGGTGGACCAGCACGCCGGGGCGCGGCTGGCGGCCGATCACCTGGCGGCGCTGGGGCGACGGCGCATCGCCACCATCTCGGGGCCCCAGGACATGCCCGCGGGGCAGGTGCGGCTGACCGGTTTCCTGGAGGCCGTCGCCGCCCACGGCATCGACGACGTGACCTGCGCCGAGGGGGACTTCACGCATCTGGGCGGGGCGGCGGCGATGCGGCGGCTGCTGGCGGACCGACCCGACCTCGACGGAGTGTTCATCGCCTCCGACCTGATGGCCCTGGGCGCGCTCCCGGTCCTGCTCCGGGCCGGGCGCGATGTGCCGTCCGACGTGGCGGTGGTCGGCTTCGACGACAGCAGCGCCGCGGCCGCCTGCGACCCGCCCCTGACCACGGTCCGGCAGCCGGTCGAGGAGATGGCGGCGGAGATGGCCCGGCTGCTGCTGAAGCAGATCGGCGAGCCGGGCGGCCCCTCCCCCTCCGTGCTCTTCCCGCCGACGCTGGTACGACGGCAGTCGGCCTGATCCGGACGCGCGACGGGCCGCCGGAGGAACGTCCGCCGGTCAGGCCGTCGTACCGGGCGCTTCCCGCACCGGGGCACCGTCCGGAAACGGCTCGTCCGCCAGGCCGGCCCCGCCGAAGCCCTCGCTCCGGACCGGTACCTGCGGGCCGGAGGACTCCTGGAGCCAGCGGGTCAGCACCCGGTGCACCGCTTCGGCGCCCACCAGCCCGCCGCCCGGCGGCACGGGTGCGCCCTCCGCGGTCTCGGCGGCCACGATGTCGAGCGGGTCCGTCAGCCCGCGCGGCCAGAGCAGGAACGGCCGGGACTGCTCGCCGCCGAGGCCGCCGTGCGAGCCGACCTGCTCCTCGAAGGCGTGCACGGTCCCGGTGGCGGGGTCGTACATGGAGTTGACCATGATGTCGGCGACGTGCGGAAAGGTGTCGGTGCGCTGGACGGCCGCTGCCGCCCCGACGCCGAAGCCGGCGAGCGGTCCCTCGTCGTCCGTCAGGTCGGCGACGGGCGTCTTCGCCCCGCCGGGCCCGAGCACCACGGAGCCGTGCTCACCGCAGCGGACGAGGAGGAAGCCGACTCCCGGGTGGTTGGCGAGCGTGGAGAGCAGCGCCGGGTGGCGGCGCTCGATCTGTTCGCGCGAGGCGCGGCCCCCGATGTCGGGGAAGGAGATCAGCCCGAGGTTGCCGGAGGCCAGCACGATCGGGTCGGAGAGCTTGGCCGGGTGCTCGGCCTCCTGGCCCTCGACGGGGCGGTGCAGCGCGATCCGCACCGCGTCACGGGCCTCGGAGGCGCTGCGGGTGCGCTGGGCCCGGCGGGGCACGGGCAGCCCGCAGCCCGCCCGGACGAGGTCCTTGAGCGTGAGCCCGTACTTTCCCGCGAACGTCTCCCCGGGGCTCTGTCCGTGGTCGGACAGGAGCACGATCCGGTACGCGCGCGGGGTGTGGTCGGCGATCTTGGCGATCAGGGCGAGGGAGCGGTCGAGGCGTACGAGGACCTTCTCCGCGTCGCGGCTGTGGGGCCCCGAGTGGTGGGCGACCTCGTCGTAGGCGACGAGGTCGGCGTAGACGGCGGTGCGTCCGGCGAACATGTCGCCGAGAACGGCGGCGGCGACCACGTCGCGCTCCACGACGGTGGCGAAGGCGCGGATGAAGGGGTAGAGCCCGCCGCGCTTGATCCGCGGTGTGACCTTCCGGGCGCGGGCCCGGGTCGACTGGCCGATCTCGCGGAGGACCTCGGCGACGAAGGAGAGGGCCGTACGGGTGGCGTTGGCCGGGTCGGAGAAGTAGGCGAAGTATCCGGCGCGGGAGCGGCGGCCCTTGCCGCGACGGGCGGCCATGGAGAGCACCAGGGCCAGCTGTCCGGCTCCTCCGCTGAACAGGTTGCCCCGGCTCGCGCCGTCGATGGTCAGCAGACCGCCGTCGCGGGTGCGCGCGATGGCGCGGCGCTGCATTTCGAGGGCGCTCGCGGGACGGCTGGAGACCATGACGGTGCGGGTCTCCTTCTCGTACCAGCGGAACGCGGGCACGTCGTGGTTGCTGCCGTGCAGGATGCCGAGCTGGCTGGCGCCGGTCTGGCTGGACCAGTCGGTGCGCCAGGGGGTGAGCCGGTGTCCTGAGGAGTCGGCGAGCCAGCCGGCGACGGTGGGCATGAGCCCGTCGGCCGCGGCCTTCACCAGGACGTCGTGGCCGACTCCGTCGAGCTGGAGGAAGACGGTGCCGGGCGGACCGTCGCGGCCCGGTTCCGGCGGTCCCGGGGGGCGGCCGCGTCGGCGGCGCCGGTCGGCGAGCCGGGACAGCCGGCGGCGGTAGGCCTCGTCGTCGCGGACGGCGAGGGCGGTGGAGGTGGCGGAGGCCACGGCGGACATCACGGCGGCGACGACGACCGCCGTCTCCGGGTTGGCGTCGCCGCGCCCGTCCGGGATGAGGCGCAGCGCTATCAGCAGCAGCGAGCCGTTGAGGAAGAAGACCAGGGCGCCCAGGACGAGCGCGGGCACGATGAGCAGGGCCCGCACGAGGACGGGCCAGACCAGGGCCGACAGGAGGCCGAAGGCGCCCGCGCCCCAGGCGGCGGTGAAGGCCGTCTTGGTGATGGTGTCGCCGTCGTCGGCCTCCAGCTGGAAGTCGGGCAGGGCTCCGGCCAGGGCGAGCATGGTGAGGGTGGACACCGCCCAGACCGCGGTCACCCGCAGCAGGGCTCTGCCCGCCGTACGCCATTTCCCGTCACCCACGCCGGTCCACCTCACGCCCTTCCGCCCCCGGGTCCCGGTCCTCCGGGCCCGCCCTTCAGCTTTTCACAGGCCCGGCGCCGGTCACCGGCTCCGGCGGGAGCGGCCCGGGCCCGGCGGAACGGCACGGGGGGCGCATAGGCTCGTACCGGTGGCGCGCAACCGGATGCGGGCCGCGCGCGCCGCGGTTCTCGGGTCCAGGGGCCCTTGGGATCGAGGCCGGGATCAGGGACTGCGGACTGCGGACTGCGGACTGCGGACTGCGGACTGCGGACTGCGGACTGCGGAAACGAACGACGAGGGTCGAGCGAGGAGGCCGAGGCGCCGGTGGAGATCACCTGGTGGGGTCATGCCACCTGCACGATCGAGGACTCGGGGGTGCGGGTGTTGACCGACCCCCTGTTCGTACGGCGCTTCGCGCATCTGCGCCGCCGCCGGGGCGAGGTGCCGCCGCCGCAGGCCGCGGTCGCCGAGGTGGTGCTGGTCTCCCACCTGCACTCCGACCACCTGCATCTGCCGTCGCTGGCCCGGCTGGCGCCCGGCAGCCGGCTGGTCGTGCCCAGCGGCGCGCAGGCCGCGGTGCCGGGTCTGCGGGCGCTGCGGCGGATGCGGCAGCTGCACGTCACCGAGGTGGAACCGGGCGACACGGTGCGGGTCGGCGAGGTGCGGGTGCGAGCGGTGCCCGCCCTGCACGACGGGCGGCGGCTGCCGGTCGGGCCGCACCGCGCGCCGGCGCTCGGCTATGTGGTCGAGGGCGAGGCCCGGACGTACTTCGCCGGGGACACCGGTCTCTTCGACGGGATGTCCGACGCGGTGGGACCGGTGGACGTGGCCCTGCTGCCGGTGGGCGGCTGGGGCCCCTACCTGGGGCACGGCCATCTGGACGCGGCCCGCGCCGCCGAGGCGCTGACCCGCCTCGCGCCGAGGTCCGCGGTGCCGGTGCACTACGGCACCTACTGGCCGATCGGCCTGGACGGGGTGCGCCCGCACGAGTTCCATGCGCCGGGCGACGAGTTCGTGCGGCACGCGGCGAAGCGGGCGCCCGAGGTGACCGTACATCTGCTGGGGCACGGCGACCGCGTCAGACCGGAGGCCGGCCCGTGATCCAGGAGATCCAGCAGGTGGTGCGGGAGCTGCCCACCGAGTCGACCCAGCAGGCGGTCGGCTATCCGACGCTCTTCGCCCTGGTGGCGCTGGGGTCCCTGGTGCCCGTGGTGCCGACGGGCGCGCTGGTGAGTTCGGCGGCGGTGGTGGCCTTCCACCAGACGTCGCCGCTCACCCTTCTCTTCGTGTTCCTGACGGCGTCGGCCGCCGCGTTCCTCGGGGACGTCTGCCTGTACTGGCTGGGACAGCGCGGGGTCCGGTCGAAGAACGGCTCGAAGTGGCTGGAGGCGATCACCCGCCGGGCCGCGCCGGAGCGGCTGGCCCAGGCGCAGGAGAAGCTGGCCGAGCACGGCGGGACGGTGCTGGTGCTGTCCCGTCTGGTGCCGGCCGGGCGGATCCCGGTGATGCTGGCGTGTCTGCTGGGCAGAATGCCCTTGCGGCAGTTCGCCCGGGGCGATGTTCCGGCCTGCCTCGCCTGGGCGGCGACCTACCAGCTGATCGGCATCCTGGGCGGTTCGCTGTTCCCGGAGCCGTGGCAGGGCGTGGTCGCGGCGGTCGCCCTGACGCTGCTGATCAGCGGGGCTCCGGCGGTGTGGCGCAGGCTGCGGTCGCGGTTCGGCCACGGAACCGGCGACGCGACGGGCTGAACGTTCCGCCACCGCCGGGGGCGGCCGGGACCCGACGTCCACGCACCGTGCCGGGCGTCCCGGGCGGCCTCTCCGTGACCGCCCCTCGGCGCAGCGCGCCTTCGGCGCAGCGCAGCCCCTCAGCGCAGCGCGCCGAACACCGCGGCGAAACCGTCCAGCGCCCGCGCCACGTGGGCGAGCTCCAGGGGCCTCGCGGCGGTGAGGGACTCCGTCTGCTGCTGCGGGGTGGCCCCCAGCAGTGGTCCGGTGCCCAGGCGTACGCGCAGGGCGCCCAGCTCGTCCCCGAAGCGGTGCCCGCCCGGGGCCGGTGCGCCGAGCCGGTCGGTGAGGTACTCCTCCAGCTCCATGGAGTCCGTCACGCCCAGGTCCGCCAGCCGGGAGCGCAGCGGGCCCAGGTCGGCGTAGAGGTGTCGGCCCGCCTGCGGGGGGCGGGCCAGCGCGCCGGAGCCCAGGACCGCACGGTGGGCGGCGGCGGCGACCTCGGCCTGGAGCGCCGCGGCCCGCCGGATCCGGTCGCGTACGGGCTCCGGCTCCCTCAGCGCGTGGGCGGCCGCGTGGGCGACCGGAGCCGCGACGAGGGCGCCGAGCGCGGTGAGGATGTCCAGGGTGCGGGCGTGCCGGACGGCGGCCCGCGCGGTGTCCGGGAAGCGGGCGACGGCGACCGGCCAGGCGGCCGGTACGAGGGCTCCGGACAGGTCGGCGATGACCGTGACGTCGTCCGGGCACATCTCGGCGGGGCTGAGCAGGACGGTGTCGCGGGTGCGGTGCACGGTGTCGCGCCAGGTCTCGTCGCTGATGATGTGCAGCCCTTCGCCGACCGCCGCCTCGCACGCCTCGTGGACCAGTTCGGGCGGGGCGACGGTGGCCGTGGGGTCGTCCACGACGGACAGCAGCAGCAGTTTCGGCCGGCCGCCCTCCGCCCGGACCCGGCGGACGGTCTCCAGCAGGGCGTACGGGTCGGGCACGCCGCCGCATTCGGCCGGGGTCGGCACGTGGTAGGCGGGACGCCCCAGCAGGCGGGCCTGCGGCATCCAGGAGGCCGGGCAGGGGCGCGGCATGAGGACGTCCCCGCCGTGTGCGCCGATCAGGGCCAGGAGGAGCGGCTGGGCGCCGGGGGCGGCGGCGATGCCGCCCGCCGTGCCGTGCAGCCCGCGCCGGTCCCAGTAGCCGCGGGCCGCCTCGCGCAGGGCGGGCCCTCCGCCGGGGGGTTCCGGGCGGGTCCGGGCGGAGGCGGCGGCGAGGACGGCGGCCAGTTCGGGCAGGACCGGGAGGCCGGGGTCGGGGGCGGGCGGCCCGTAGCGGACGGGGCCGTGGTCCTCGTGCGCGGGTGCGTGGCCCTCGGTCCCGTGCATCCGGCCCTCCTCCGCCACTCTCCGCTCCGCAGCCGGGGCGTCCCGCCGACGGCCTCCGGCTCCGGCCGACGGCCTCTGGCTTCTTTATACGGAGGATCCGGGCGACCCGCCCGCCCAGTCACCCACGGCCGGTCACCCGCGGCCGGTCACCGCGCGCCCAGTCGCCCGCCGCCCGGTCACCGCCCGCCCAGAGCCCGCGCCGGGGCGCTCGCCGCAGGGGTGCTCCCGCCGGTCGGTGGCGAATGCGTGGCCGGGGTCTCAGCGCGCCTGCTGGTTCAGCGCGGCCCGGCCGGGTATTCGCTGATCCATGTCCACACCGAGAACCTCACCCGCCACCGCTCCCGCCACCGCCCGGTTGCGCGGCTGGCTCCAGGCGCGGGACCTGTCAGTCTTCCGGAGCGTCGCGGACCGGCACTGGCCGGGCGCCGATCCACTGCTGCCCAAGCTGAGCCGGAGCGCCAACCACGGGCTGCTCTGGTTCGGGGCGGCGGCCGGGATCGCGGCCCTCGGCAGCAGTGCGCGCTCGCGCCGGGCCGCGCTGCGCGGGGTGGCGTCCCTCGCCGTGGCGTCGGCGACGATCAACACGGTCGGGAAGGGCGCGGTGCGCCGCGAGCGGCCGATAGTGGACCTGGTGCCGGTGGTGCGGCAGCTCAAGCGGCAGCCGGTCACCACCTCCTTCCCCTCGGGCCACGCGGCGTCGGCGGCGGCCTTCGCCACCGGGGTGGCTCTGGAGTCCAGGGGCTGGGGCGCGGTCGTGGCCCCGGTCGCGGTGGCGGTGGCCGCCTCCCGCGTCTACACCGGGGTCCACTATCCGAGCGATGTGCTGGCGGGTGCGGCGCTCGGCGTCGGCGCGGCGTTCGCCCTGCGCGGGGTCGTGCCGACCCGGGGCCAGCTGCCCGCTCCCGGCCGCCCGCCGGGAGCGGCCCCGGCGCTGCCCGCGGGGAAGGACCTCGTCGTGGTGGTGAACCAGGAGTCGGGCACGGCCACCGCGACCGCGTCGCTGGTGCGCGGGGCGCTGCCCGCGGCGGAGGTGGTGGAGGTGCCCCCGAAGGAGCTGCCGGCGGCGATGGAGAGGGCGGCGGGCCGCGGCCGGGCGCTGGGCGTCTGCGGAGGCGACGGCACGGTGAATCTGGCGGCCTCCGTGGCGGCGACGCACGGGATGCCGCTGGCGGTCTTCCCCGGCGGCACGCTCAACCACTTCGCCTACGACCTGGGCATCGAGACCGTCCACGACACGGCCGCCGCCCTCACCGCGGGCGATGCCATCAAGGTGGACCTCGGCCGCTTCCGGCCGGGCCCCGGGGGTGCGGACGGGGCGGACGGGTATTTCCTCAACGCCTTCTCGCTGGGCGTCTATCCGGAGCTGGTGCGCACCCGGGAACACTGGTCGCCACGGATCGGCGGCTGGCCGGCGGGTGTGCTCGCGGCCTTCCACGTACTGCGCGGCCGGCAGCCGCTGGAAGCCGAACTCCAGGGGCGCAGGCGTCCGTTGTGGCTGCTGTTCGTCGGCAACGGACTCTTCCAGCGGGTGGGCCCCGCGCCGGGGCGCCGCCACAACCTGGCGGACGGGCTGCTGGACGTCCGGGTGGTGCACGGCGGCCGGACCCCGGCCTTGCGTCTGATGGCGGCGGCGGTGGCGGGACCCCTGACCCGCTCCCCCGCCCATGCCGCGGTGCGGCGGCGCCGGGTGCGGATCGGCGGCCTCGCGCCGGGGACTCCGTACGCGTACGACGGTGAAGTGGCCCACTCCGGAACGGAACTGATCATCGACAAGCTGCCGGAGGCGCTGACCGTCTACTGCCCGATGCCGACCTGACCCGGACCGGCCGGTGGTCCACATCCCAAGACGCCCATCTCACCATCCGACATCCCGGCGTACGGTGGGTCCTGTCGCCGCGCCCGTCGGCGCGAGGTTTTCGGGAGAGGACGCAACGCCATGCCGAAGGAGACCGCCGTGTACACGCACGGCCACCACGAGTCGGTCCTGCGCTCGCACCGCTGGCGGACCGCCGCCAACTCGGCGGCGTACCTCCTCGACGAACTCCGCCCCGGCCTGGCCGTGCTGGACGTCGGCTGCGGCCCCGGGACCATCACCGCCGACCTGGCGGCGCTGGTCGCGCCGGGCCGGGTCACCGCGGTGGACGCCGCGGCCGACATTCTCCACCAGGCCGCCGCGGTGGCCGCCGAACGGGGCCTGGAGAACGTCGAGTTCGCGGTGGCCGACGTCCACGCCCTGGACTTCCCCGACGACTCGTTCGACGTGGTCCACGCCCATCAGGTGCTCCAGCACGTGGGCGATCCGGTCCAGGCGCTGCGCGAGATGCGGCGCGTCTGCCGCCCGGGCGGGGTCGTCGCGGCGCGGGACAGCGACTACGCGGCGATGACCTGGTACCCGGAGGCCCCCGGGCTCGGCACATGGCTGGAGGTGTACGGCCGGGTGGCCCGCGCCAACGGCGGCGAGCCCGACGCCGGCCGCAGGCTCCTCTCCTGGGCGCGGCGGGCCGGGTTCACCGACATCACCCCCACCGCGGCCGCCTGGTGCTTCGGCACCCCGGAGAGCCGCGCCTGGTGGAGCGGCCTGTGGGCGGACCGGACGACGGACTCGGTCTACGCCGAGCTGGCGGAGCGGGGCGGGCACGCGAGCGCCGAGCAGCTCACGGCCATCGCCGGGGCGTGGCGCTCCTGGGGCGAGGAGGGCGACGGCTGGTTCATGGTCCCGCACGGCGAGGTGCTCTGCAGGGTGTGAGGTGAGGGCGGACGCGGCGCGGGGCGAAGAGACGTTCGGCCCGCCCGGAATCGATCACACCGGTGGCGGCCGCCAACTACCCTCGTA
This sequence comes from Streptomyces sp. NBC_01116, assembly GCF_041435495.1. Taxonomy (NCBI): domain Bacteria; kingdom Bacillati; phylum Actinomycetota; class Actinomycetes; order Kitasatosporales; family Streptomycetaceae; genus Streptomyces; species Streptomyces sp. NBC_01116. The sequence continues at coordinate 7,436,103 of NZ_CP108644.1, read as the reverse complement.
GGCATGGAGATCCTCGGAACCACGCTGCGTATCTGCGTCGACGACCTGGAGGCCTCGGTGGCCTTCTACGAGGGGCTGACGGGCACGTCGGCCCTGCGCTTCGAGCGCGGTGGGGTGTCGGTGGCCGCGATCGGCTGCTTCCTGTTGATGAGCGGGCCGGAGTCGGAGCTGGAGGTGCTGCGCAAGGTCGGCGCGACCATCGCCGTCAAGGACGTCGACGAGGCGAACGCGGCGCTGACCCGGGCCGGCGCGCGCGTCATCGCGGGACCGGTGCCGACCCCTGCGGGCCGCAACCTCATCGCGCTGCACCCGGACGGCTCGGTCTTCGAGTACGTGGACCGCAACGTCACCGTCTGACCGGCCGCCCGGGGCGCGTTGATCACTCCTGGGGCGGGCGCATACGGAAGTCGTAGGCGTCCGGCAGCGGTTCGTCGCTGACGGACGCCCACAGTTCACCGAGGATTCCGGCCCCTTCGCGCAGGTCGGCGACCTCGAATCCGGCGTCGAAGATCGCCCGGGCCGCCCCGGTGTCGCCCTCGGCGACCAGGGCCCGGGCGAAAAGCAGCCGGAAGCGTCCGCGCTCACGGATCACGGCGGGGAGCCCGGCCAGCAGGGCCCGGGCCGCCCCGGGCCGGTCGGCGGACAGGTGTGCCTCGACGGTCTCGCGGGCCAGGGCGGCGAGGAGAGCCGTGCCCTCCTGAGACGCCGCGAGGTCCCCCGCTCCCGGCCCGCCGAGGTCCGCGAAGGCCTCGGCGTACAGGTCGGCGGCGTGGTCCGCCCTGCCGCTCTCCTCGGCCGCGACGGCGAGGCAGCGCAGCAGCGGCCAGCGTGGCGCGGGGCCGCACTCCAGGCCGCGCTCCCAGCTGCGGACGGCCTGGGCCCGGTCGTCGGCGTGCCACTGCGCGATGCCGAGGTGGTATTCGGTGTGCGGGTCGGCGTCGGCGGTCTCCAGCATGTCGCGCCAGGGCGGCGAGACCGGTGTCGGGCCGGGGATGCCGTCCGGGTCCGGCTTCGGCAGGGTGCCGTGCTCCAGCAACTCCCGCCAGGGGGCCTGCTGGTCGCCGATGGCGGCGGTGGCGAACGGAGTGCCGGGCAGCCGGTGGCCGCCCCGCAGCACCTCCAGCGCACCCCAGCCGGAGCCCGCGGCGAGCACCTCGCCCGGTTCGGTGTCGGCGTGCGGCAGCCAGGCCGCGTACGCCTCCTCCACGACGCCGCGCGGGAGGGCCTCCTCCAGCCGTGCGGCGGCCTCCTCGGTGGCCGCGGCCCAGTCCCGGCCGTGCACGGCCGCCGGGTCGGCGGAGAGCGGACCGTAGGACTCCAGCCAGCTGAACGCGGCGCCCGCCTCCAGTGGGACGTGCTCCAGCTGGGTGCGGGCGAGGCCCGCCTGGATCTCCGCGTAGCCGCCGTCTCCGGGCCCGTTCAGCCATTCCTGCCAGCGGCGGCCGCCCCGCCCGTGACCCCAGCGGAACAGTTTGCGGCCGCGCAGCAGGTCGGTGGAGGTCTGGGCGAGTCCGTGGCCGTCCGCGTCGAGCGCGGCGATCCAGCGCCGGGCGTCGTCGGGCAGCTCGTAGAAGTGGTCGGCGGGGTACTCGGAGCGCAGCGGGTAGGTGTGGTCGAGGCCGCCCGCCTCCGGGACGCCGACCCGGGTGAGGGCCTGGTCGTAGCCGAAGTGCCAGGCCTCGTCGGCCGGGACCAGTACGCGGGTGTCCGGAGTCTCCGGGACGGCGATGTTGGACCACCAGTAGACCGGTGCGCTCTGTTCGTGCGGGTTGCGTATCCGTACGCCGACGTGCAGGAAGTCGGAATCGTCGGGGAGCCAGAGGTCCACCTGGAAGGGCAGGTCGCGCAGGCGCTCCCATTCCCAGAGCCGGACCATCGTGGAGCCGTCGGGACCGGGCACGAGCGCCGCGTGCAGCGGTGCGCAGGACAGGGTCGTGTGGCCGGTGGCGCCGATGTTCCACTCGATCCCGCCGGAGAACCAGGCCCCGTTGAGGGCGAAGGCCGCGGGCTGGAGGACCGGGTTGCGGTGGAGCAGTTCGCGGCCGGTGGGTTTGTGGTGCAGGGAGTGGATCCGGCCGCCGAGTCCGGGCAGCACGGTGACGCGCAGCCGGGCGTTCTCGATGACGACGGCGTCGATGGCGGTGGGGGTGCGCTCGCGTCCGTAGCCGTCGAGCAGCCGGGTGGGCAGGACGGTGCGCAGCGGTCGGTGGCCCAGTTGCCGGGCCATGTCGCGGGGCAGGTCCGCCCGGTCGCGGTGGTCGAGCACGGGTGGCGCGGCGGGTGTCCGCAGCGGCGGGAGCGGGTTCTCCGGCCCGAGCGGCGCTGCGGGCAGATTCACTACGGCTCGTCGTACGGTCGTGGCCAAGGCACCCTCGTTCCCTCGCGGCGGGCCGCCGCAGGTCCGGGCGCCCCCGGTGACCATGGAACACGCAGGTGGCCGCGGGGAACAGAGTCCCGTCGGTCACACTTCCGCGCGCCCGCGGAGCGCCGCCGCGGTCCGGGGCCCACGGGAGCGGCCCGGGGCGCGGGTGGATGCGCGCGATCGTCCGCGGCCGGGGCCCGGGGCGCTGGTCACCTGCCCTTCCGGCGGAAGAGGTAGCCGCCGCAGCCGAGGCCGATCAGGAACATGGCCAGCAGGGCGAACCAGAGGGGCATCGTCACCTCGGGGATCAGCATCCTGATGGTGACCTCGTTCGTGTTCACGCAGATGAACACGATGACGAGCACGATCACCACGGCGACCACGATGCGCCCCGGAGTGAGCCATCCCGTGCCGCGCCCGCTGCCGCTCGATACGTCCTTGGGGCTCATGGTCCGGCCCTTCCGCTCGCTTCTCGCCGTCCGGCCCGCCCGTCGTGCACGCGGCCGCCCCCCGGGGTCCCAGCATGTCCGGCTGCCGGGTCCGGGGGGCGGTGCTGTACGGCCGTTCGGGTGAACGGGGTGGTGGGCGTCAGCCGGCCGGGACCACCGGGAGTTCCAGTACGCCGGTGTCCTCGGGGGCGTGGACGAGGGTGACGGGCTTCACGCCCCGGTTGCCGAAGTAGGCGGTGTCACTGGCGGCGATCACGAACTCCAGGCGGTGCCCCTTCTCGTACCGGTGGACGATGCCGGGCAGCTCCACCGTGAAGGGCCGGGTGACGTCGGGGACCCGGACCGGGGAGACGAGTCGGTTCACCAGCGTACGGCTGCCGTCGGGCGCGACGTCGTAGACCTTGGCGAACAGGACGAGCCTGTCGGAGGCGTCGCCGCTGTTCTGGACCCGTTCCGCCTTCGGCGAGACGACCTTCAGGGTGGCCTTCGGTGCGCCGACGACGTCGAGGTGCTCGGCGAGGGGTTCGCTGCGCCAGCCGAGGTAGGTGCCCCTGGTGTCGTACGGCTTGGGGTCGGGCAGTCCGATCAGCGGGGCGATGGAGCTCTCGGAGTGGCTGGTGGGCACGAGCCAGTTGGTGTACTGGCGGCTGCCGCGCGCCACCTTGGAGCGGTTGTCGACGAGCTTGCCGTCGCCGGAGAGGTACAGGGACCGGGAGAGGGCGGGGACCTCGGCGGCGGAGCCGTAGCCGCTCTGCCAGTCGCGGTAGTAGGAGAAGGCGGGTCCGGTGTCGGTGCCCGTCTTCTGGTGGAGGTAGCGGTCGAACCAGGCCAGTACCCGCTGTCCGACGTGGCTGGTCTCCAGATTGCCCTGGCTCAGGTCGAGTTCGCCGGGGACCTGGCCGCCGCTGTGCCCCCAGGACTGCCAGATCATCTTCGCCTCGGTGCCCTGCGCCTTGAGCGTCCGGTAGGTGGCGGTGGCCTCGTTGAGGTTGAACAGGCTGTCGGCCTGGCCCTGGACGATGAGCGTGGGCGCCTTGACCCGGTCGAGGTAGGAGACGGGCGAGACGCTGCGCGCGTAGGCGAGCATCTCCTCGGTGCGGTCGGCGGGGTAGCGGCCGGAGTTGAGCAGCCGGATGGTCTCGCAGGCGCGGGTGGCGAAGTGCAGGCAGTCCAGGCTGTTGATGCGGGAGGGGTCCAGGCTCGGGTTGAGGAGTGGCTGGCCCTCGCCGATCAGGTAGAAGCCGTTGGTCCACTGCCACTTGAAGACGCCGGGGGTGTCGGAGGTGACGCCGGTGCGCGCCCCGGTGTTGTTGGGGGCCAGTGCGTAGGCGAGGTCGTTCCAGGTGATCAGCGGGACGAGGGCGTCGACCCGGGGGTCGACGGCGGCGGTCGCCAGTTGGATCGCGCCGCCGTAGGAGCCGCCGATCATGCCGACCCGGGGGTCGCCCTCGGCGTCCCGGGTGACGAAGTCGGCCCTGGTCCCGTCGTCGGCCGCGCGGACTCCCCCGAGGAAGTCCAGGAGTTCGCCCGCGGCCCTGCCGTCGATGGCGGGGTCGTCGAGGGTGATCAGGCAGCCGGACGCGCCGAAGCCGAGGCCCGAGTAGACGAGCCCGACGTAGCCGCGCTCGGCGAAGGCCCTGCCGATGGCGTCGGTGGAGCCGTCGGACTTGCTGCCGCCGAAGCCGTTGGTGGCCAGGACGGCGGGGGCGGGGCTGTCCGCGTCGGCCCCGGCGGGCCGGTAGAGGTCGGCGTCCACCGTGCAGGTGCGGTCGCCCGCCTCGACGGTGAACGTCAGCGGGGTGACGGTGTACGGATCGGCCGCCGCGCGGGCCGGGCCGGCGAGGACGAGGGGGGCGACGAGGGCCGCCCCGGCGACCGCCACGAGCGGGCCGCGCACTCTGGAAACAGCACCTGACACGAAGACCTCCACACCGAGGACACCTTACCGACCGGTAAGTATTGGGCCGCGCTCATGCTGTGACACAGCTCATAGCCGTGTCAACGTATCGGCCAGGGGTTCTTGACGGATGTTCACGTCCCCTGCGCGAAAACACACATCCGTGCGGCTGTGCGACCGACGGACAGCGGCGCGGACGCGCGGACCACGGCACGGACGCGCGTCACAGGACGCCGATACCGGGTGGGGCGGCCGAGGAGGCGGGCGGGTCAGCGCAGGGCCGGGGTCTCGACGGTCAGCGTGCAACGCCCGCCGTCCGCCGGCGCGTCGAGCACCGCGGGCACGCCCAGGGGAATCGTCAGCGCGGTCGGACCATGGCCAAAGCCCAGCTCCTCGACCACGGGTATGCCCAGCGGGCCGAGCCGGTCGGCGAGCACGGCACGGATCTTCTCGTACGGGCCGCACTCCTGCCACGAGCCGCAGGCCACCCCGGCGACTCCGTCCAGGGCTCCGGACCGCAGGAGCCGGGTGAGGATGCCGTCCAGCCGGTAGGGCTCCTCGCCGGTGTCCTCGATCACCAGCAGTCCGCCCCGGGCGTGGGTCCGGCCGCCCGGGGCGCCGGTTCCGGCGGCGAGCAGGCTGACGCAACCGCCGTACAGGACGCCCCGCGCCCGGCCGGGGACCAGGGCCCCGGCCGACTCCAGGCCGAGGGTGCGCACGGTCTCCGGGGCGAAGAGCGTGGCCCGCAGATGCTCACGGGTCGCCGCGTCCCTGAGAAACACCTCGGTGGCGGCCATCGGCCCGTGCAGGGTCGCGAACCCGGCGCGCACGGCGAACGCCTCGTGCAGCACCGTGATGTCGCTGTAGCCGACGAACACCTTGGGCCCGGCGGCCCGGACCGCCGGCCAGTCGACCAGGTCGACCATCCGGTGGGCGCCGTAGCCGCCTCGGGCGCACATGACGGCCTCCACGGTCGGGTCGCACCACGCCCGTTCGAGGTCCTCCGCACGGCCCGCGTCCGATCCCGCGAGGTAGTCCAGCTCAGGGTGCCCGGTGAGGACATGGGCGCCGACGACGGGGTCGAGCCCCCAGCCGCGCAGGACGGCGAGACCCTCCTCCAGCCGGTCGGCGGGGACGGGCCCGCTGGGCGCGACGACGGCGACCCGGGAGCCGGCGCGCAGCCGGGGCGGCCGGGCGAGGGGCAGCGCCGGGCCCGTGTCCTCGCGGGTCACGTGGTCAGCTCCAGGAGCGGCACGTCGGGGCGTTCGAATCCGAACGTCTGCGCGTAGAGGGAGAGTTCGGCCTCCAGTGCGCGGACCAGGGTCTCCACGCGCCGGAAGCCGTGGCTCTCCCCCTCGAAGGCGATGTAGGCGTGGGCGACGCCCCGTCCGGCGAGGGCGGCGAGGAACCGCTCGCACTGGGCGGGCGGGCAGATCACGTCGTCCAGGCCCTGGAGCAGCAGGAAGGGGGTGTCCAGCCGGTCGGTGCGGTGGAGCGGCGAGCGTTCCCGGTAGCGCTCGGGCACCTCGGCGAACGGGCCGACGAGGGATTCCAGGTACCGCGACTCCAGGTCGTGGGTCTCGCCCGTGGCCCACCGTTCGAGATCCAGGATCGGGTAGAGAACCGTCCCGCAGGCGTAGACGTCCGTGCTGGTCAGTGATGCGGCGGTGGTCGTGCCGCCCGCACTGCCGCCCCGGATCGCGAGCTTGTCCGGGTGGGCCGCGCCCTCCTCGGCGAGGGCCGAGGCGACGGCCGCGCAGTCGGCCACGTCGACCACGCCCCAGTTGCCGCGCAGCAGTTCGCGGTAGCCGCGGCCGTAGCCGGTGGAGCCGCCGTAGTTGACCTCGGCCACGCCGATGCCGCGCGAGGTGAAGTAGGCGATCTCCAGGTCCAGGACGAGCGGGGCGTGGCCGGTGGGCCCGCCGTGCGCCCAGATGACGTACGGGGGCTTCTCGCCCTCGGGGCCGGTGCGGTCGGGGCTGTGCGGCGGGTAGACGTGGGCGTGGATCTCGCGGCCGTCGGGGCCGGTGAAGGTGCGGTCCTCGGGCGCCGGGTAGTACGCGGGGTCGACCGCGTCGTGGTGGGGTGCGCCGATGACGCGGGTGTGCCCGGTCGCCGTGTCCAGCTCGACGACCTCGGGGGCGCTGTGGGGGCTCGCCGCGACGCCGACGACCCGGCTGCCGTGGACGGCGAGCGTGTCGGACCAGGAGGTCCAGGGGCCCGGCACGTCGGCGAGTTCGCCGGTCTCGGGGTCGAGGATGCCGAGCCGCATGCCGCCCCTGCCGTGCAGGACGGCGACCAGCCCGTTGTCCAGCGGATGGAACCAGCGCAGCCCGATCTTCCAGAGTGGTCCGCCGAACTCCTCGCCCCGGGGCGGCAGGAGGCGGCTGCTGGGGACCGCGCCGCCGGGAGCCGCGTCGGGGCGGATGCGCTGGAGCTCCCACCAGCCGGCGAGGTCGGAGACGAACAGGAGGCTGCCGTCGCGGTCCCACTCCACCTGGCAGACCGATTCGTCGAGGTCGCCGACGAGCGGCCGTACGCGGGTGAACTCCCCCGTGTCGCCGATGTCCGCCAGCATGACCACCGTGCCGTCCCACGGCATCCGTGGATGGTCCCAGGCGATCCAGGCCGCCCGCCGCCCGTCGCGGGAGACCTTGGGGCCGGTGACGAACCGGTGCCGGTCGTCGGAGAGTTCACGGACCGCCGCCCGGTCGTCGGCCGCCGAGCCGTCGAGCGGCACGGCGGCGACGACGCGCCGTACGTCGGTGGGCGCGGGTCCGGTGAACTCCTCCAGCACGCACCAGACCTCGCCCGCCGCCCCGTGTTCCGGGCGGATCCGGGGGTCCACCCAGCGCAGCCCGCCGGCGACGTCCGGGACGGGAGTGAGCGGCCACGGCGCGCCGGGACCGTCCGGGGCGTAGGCGTACAGCCGCTGGTCGGTGAAGTGGACGAAGACCACGAGGAGTTCGCCGTCCTCGCGCACGGTGCCCGCCCAGGGCTGTCCGCCGTACTCGACCACCCGGCTGCGGGTGTTCCAGGGGGCGGGCAGGGCGGGTGCGGTGGAGCCGTCGGCGCGGCGGCGCATCAGGGCGCGCCGGCCGCCCTCGGCGGGGCGGGGCTCGGTCCACCACACCTCGTCCCCGATGGTGCCGAGGTGGTCGGGGCGTCCGTCGTGCGAGGCGGCGAGTGCCGCGTCGACCGGCGACGGCCAGGTTCCGTACGGGGCTGCTGGCACGGTGTTCACGTAGTTCGGTCCCCCCGGGGCGCTGATCGGGTCGGCAGACTGTCAGGCGGTGCGCAGGTAGTGGTCGAGGACGCGGACGCCGAAGTGGAGGGCATCGACGGGGACACGCTCGTCGACGCCGTGGAAGAGCCGCTGGTAGTCGAAGCCGACGGGCAGCTTCAGCGGGGTGAAGCCGTAGCCGGTGATGCCGAGGCGGGAGAACTGCTTGGCGTCGGTGCCGCCCGACATGCAGTACGGGACGGTGTGCGCGTCCGGGTCGAACCGCTCGACGGCGGCGCGCAGCTTGGCGTACGTCGGTGAGTCGACCGGGGCCGTCAGGGCTTGCTCACGGTGGTGGAACTCCCAGGAGACCGAGGGTCCGGTCAGCCGGTCCAGGGTCGCGTGGAACTCGTCGTCGCCGCCGGGGACCATGCGCCCGTCGATGAAGGCGGTGGCGTGGCCGGGGATGACGTTGACCTTGTAGCCGGCGTCCAGCATGGTCGGGTTGCTGCTGTTGCGGACGGTGTTCTCGACCAGGGACGCGGCCGGGCCGAGCTTGCCGAGGAGTTGGGGGACGTCGAAGCCGGGGTCGTCCAGATCGGCGGTGATGCCGTGCAGGGCGGCGATCTCGGTGATCGCGGCGCGGACGGTCGGGGTGAGGCGGATGGGCCACTCGTGTTCGCCGATCCGGGCGACGGCGGCGGCCAGGGCGCTGACCGCGTTCTCCCGGTTGACCTTGGAGCCGTGGCCGGCCCGGCCCTCGGCGGTCAGCTTCAGCCAGCCGGTACCGCGCTCGCCCGCCGCGATCGGGTACAGCGAGAGACCGTCGCCTGCGTGGAAGGTGAAGGCCCCCGACTCGCTGATGCCCTCGGTGCAGCCCTCGAACAGCTCCGGGTGCTGATCGGTGAGGAAGCCGGAGCCGTCGGCGGCGCTGTCCTCCTCGTCGGCGGTGTACGCGATGACGATGTCACGCCGGGGGCGGAAGCCCTCGCGGGCCCAGCCGCGTACGACGGAGAGGACCATCGCGTCCATGTTCTTCATGTCGACGGCGCCCCTGCCCCACACGACTCCGTCGCTCACCTCGCCGGAGAAGGGGTGCACGCTCCAGTCGGCGGGCTCGGCGGGCACCACGTCGAGGTGGCCGTGGACGAGCAGCGCGTCGGCCGACGGGTCGGTGCCGGGGATCCGGGCGACCACGTTCGTCCGGCCGGGGGTCCGCTCCAGCAGCGTCGGCTCGATTCCGGCGTCGGAGAGCCGCTGGGCGACGTACTCGGCGGCCGGGCGTTCCCGGCAGTCGCCGCCGCCCCGGTTGGTCGTGTCGATGCGGATGAGTTCGGAGGTGAACGTCACCACCTCGTCGAGTGCCTGCCGGTCGACGGGTCCGAGCAGGTCGGGGGCCTCAGCCATACTGTTCCTCCACGGCGGCCGACACGATCGTCGTCACCGCCTTGAACGTGCGAATTCCTTCGTACATCGTCGCGCTGGTGTACGCGACGCGCCTCTCCCCGCTCGCCGCCACACCGGGCACTACGGTCGCGGCGGCTGCCAGATGTTCGGCGTCGAACTCCAGCTCGACGGTGAACGTCTTCCCGGTGACGGGGTCCCGACGCCCCGCGAGCGCGGTGGCCGTCTTCGCCGCCGCCCGGATGTCGGCGGCGGTACGGGCGGGGGTGCGGCACACCGCGGCGTAGCGGGAGACGTAGTCCTTGACGGCGACCTTCCGGGCGTCCGGGGCGTATCCCTCGGCGTCCACGCAGGTCAGGTCGTCGCCGGTGACGAGGACGACGGGCACGCCGTACTCGGCGGCGACGTGCGCGTTGAGCAGCCCCTCGCTGGCGCGGACCCCGTCGAGCCAGACGCCGGTGATGGAGTTGGCGAGGTAGGTGTGGGCGAGGACGCCCTCCGTGCCGGCTCCGGTGTGGTAGCCGACGAAGGCCACCGCGTCCACGTCGCCGTGCTGGATGCCCTCGACCATGGACAGCGACTTGTGCTTGCCGGTGAGCATCTGGACGCGTTCGTCCAGGTGCTCCAGCAGCAGGTTGCGCATCGACCAGTGGGCCTCGTTGACCAGGACCTCGTCGGCGCCGCCGTCGTAGAAGCCGAGGGCCGCCGCGTTCACGTCGGAGGTGAACATCGACCGGCAGCGCTCCCACTGCGGCGTCCCCGGCAGCACGTCGGCCGGCCAGGTCACTCCGGTGGCGCCTTCCATGTCCGCGCTGATGAGGATCTTCATGCCGCCACACCGTACGCGCCGTGAGCGGCGCGGGCCAGGGAGGGGCGGCCCGTCAGAGGTCCAGTCCGCCGAAGGTCCCTCCCGTGGCCCCGCCGGTGCGCGCGCCGACGCTCACGTCGCTGCTCACGCCGGTTGCCCCGCCTTCGCTCCCGGCGGTGGCCCTCGTCGGGCGCCCGGGGCCCGGCCCGGCTCCACCGAGGGCCTTGAGCGCCGGTCGTCCGGGGGCCGTGCGGGACCTCGGCGGCCCGCATGCCCGGAGCCCCCGCGTGCTGAAGACTGGGAGGGACCGACGGCTCACGTCCCCGGCGTTACGTGCGAGAAGGGCCAGGAACCAGTATGTGCGCGAAGCAGGATGACGCGGGTGCCACGCCTCACCGCGGGTCCGGCACGGAACGGGACACGGACGGCTCGGATCACTTCGAGGTCGACGAGGAGGTTCAGCGCGCCCTGGACCGGCTCACGCTGCTCATCAACGCGGCAGAGGCCCTTTCCAGCACGCTCGAAGTGGACCAGGGGCTCCGCCGACTCTGCCGCACGCTCGTCCCCGGCCTCGCCGACTGGTGCGCGGTCGACCTGCTGGACGACCACGGACGGCTGCGCAGGACCGTCGTCGAGCACCGGGACGCCGATGTGACATCCCCGGGCCTGGACGAGGGGCTGCTGCCTCCGGCCGAAGGGTCTTCGGCCCCGGTCGCCCGGGCGCTGCTCGGTGTGGGCCCCGTACTTCTCACGGACTTTCCCCCGCCGAAGGACGAGGACGACCCCCTGTGCCTCCGGGAGAGGCAACTTTTCGAGCGGCTCGCGGCCGACACGGCGGTCGTCGCCCCGCTGAGAGCCCGGCGGCAGGTACTCGGCGTGCTGACCCTGGTCCGTACCCGCAGGGAAGTCCGGCTCACCGAGGACACCCTCTCCCTCGTCGAGGACCTCGCCCACCGCGTGGCGCTGGCCGTCGACAACGCGCGCCTGCACGCCGAGGCCCAGCACACTGCCGAGCGGTTGCAGCGCTCCCTGCTGCCCGAGCTGCCCACGGACGGGCCGCTCGAAGTGGCCGCCCGGTACCGGCCCGCGAGCACCACCGCGCGCGTCGGCGGCGACTGGTACGACGCCTTCGTGCTGCCGGACGGAGCGATGACACTGATCATCGGTGACATCGCGGGGCACGACCTGCGGGCCGCCGTCATGATGAGCCAGACCCGCAACATGCTGCGCGGCATCGCCTGCGACCGCAAGGAGCCGCCCGGCAAGATCCTCGCCCGGCTGGACGCGGCCCATCACATCCTCTATCCCCATCAGACGCTGACCTGTATCTACGCGCTGGTCGAACGGCTGAGCGCGGACGAGCCGTGGCTGCTGCACTACGCGGTCGCGGGCCATCCCGCCCCCCTGCTCGTGACGCACGACGGGGAGACCCGCTTCCTCACCGGCGGCCGCGGCGTCATGCTCGGGGTGGAGCCCGAAGTCCACCGCCCCGCCACGACCGACACTCTGCCGCCCAACTCGACCGTGCTGCTCTACACGGACGGCCTCGTCGAGCGGCGCGAGGAGGACCTGGACCGAGGTCTGGCGCGCCTGAGGCAGCACGCGGCGGCCCTGGCCCGCGAGCCGCTCACGACGTTCTGCGACGAGATCCTGGAAGGCCTGGCCGGAGACGGCTCGGACGACGTCGCCCTGATCGCGGTCAGAACGGCGCCCCCGCAGGCCGGGCCCGCCGTGGCCACCGCCTGAGCGGCCGGGACTCCCGCTCCCTCCGCACGACCGAAAGCCCGGTCCTCGGCCGGGCAACGCCGTCCGCACCGCAGCAGGCCGGCTGGATCCGTCCACGAGCAGGCCGCGTGCGTGATGCCCGCAGAGCACGCGTCGCTCGCACGTGAACGCATGGCTCCGGCGCTTCCTGACGCACCGTCGGCACCCCGTGAGCGTGCCGAAACTCCCCCGTCACACCGGCCGTACGCGAGGGAAACGGCGGCTGCCTACCGTCGCCCGCCATGGACACCCGCACTCAGTTCGCCGAACCGGCCCCACCGGACCCCGCACCGCCCGCCGCACCGGACACCGCTCAGGCGGTGCGGGAGACCCTGGAGGACTACACCCTCCGCTTCGCGCCGCGCAGTTACCGCCGCTGGACCCCGATGGTCGTGGCGACCGCCGCGCTGGGCGGCATCGCGTACATGGCCGACTTCTCCATCGGCGCCGGCATCGCCATGGCCCACGGCACCGGCAACGCGCTGGTGGCGATCACCGTCGCGGCGGCGCTCATCTTCGTCACCGGCTTCCCGCTCGCCTACTACGCCGCCCGCTACAACATCGACCTGGACCTGATCACCCGGGGCTCCGGCTTCGGCTACTACGGATCGGTCCTCACCGGCGTCATCTTCGCCAGCTTCACCGTCATCTTCTTCGCCCTCGAAGGCGCGATCATGGCCCAGGGCCTCAAGCTCGGCTTCGGGCTGCCGCTGTGGCTGGGCTACGCCGTCTCCACGCTCATGGTCATCCCCCTCGTCGTCCACGGCATGAAGGCGCTCAGCAGGCTCCAGGTGTGGACCACCCCGATCTGGCTGCTGCTGATGATCGGACCGCTGGTCTATCTGGTCGCCACCGACCCGGGCACCGTCGACAGCTTCCTCGCCTACGCGGGCACCGACGGCGAGGGCGGCCTCGACACCGCGTCCGTGCTCCTCGGCGCGGGCGTCTGCCTCTCCCTCATCGCGCAGATCGGTGAGCAGATCGACTACCTGCGCTTCATGCCGCCGAAGACCGCCGCGAACAGGCGCAGTTGGTGGACGGCGGTGGTCATGGCCGGTCCCGGCTGGGTGGTGCTCGGCGCGCTCAAGCAGGCCATCGGGGTCTTCCTCGCGGTCTACATCCTCTCCGAGGTGGGACCCGCCGCGGCGACCGAGCCGATCCAGCAGTTCCGCGGGGCGTTCGACGCGATGATGCCGTCCTGGCTGGTGGTCCCGCTGGCCGTGGTGCTGGTGGTGATCAGCCAGATCAAGATCAACGTCACGAACGCGTACTCCGGCTCGCTGGCGTGGACGAACTCCTTCACCCGCGTCACCGGGCACTACCCGGGCCGCATGGTCTTCGTCCTGGTCAACCTGGCGTTCGCGCTGATCCTGATGGAGGCCGACATGTTCAGCTTCCTCAACAGCATCCTGGGCTTCTACGCGAACTGCGCCATCGCCTGGGTGGTCACCGTCGCCACCGACATCGGGGTCAACAAGTACCTGCTGAAGCTGTCCCCGCACGCGCCGGAATTCCGCCGGGGCATGCTCTACGCGGTCAACCCGGTCGGCGTGACCGCGTTCACCGCCGCCTCCGGGCTGTCCATCGCGATGTACTTCCACGCCTTCGGGGACACGCTCCAGCCGTACTCCCCGGTCGCCGCCGTCGTGATCGCCTTCGTCCTCACCCCGCTCATGGCGGTCGTCACCCGGGGCAGGTACTACCTGCGCCGGAGCGACGACGGCATCCCGGCGCCGCTGCTGGACGCCGAGGGCAACCCGAGCGCGGTCACCTACGACTGCCACGTCTGCCGCCAGTCGTACGAACGCCCCGACCTGGCGGCCTGCCCGGCGCACGAGGCCATGGTCTGCTCGCTGTGCCTGAGCACGGACAAGGGCGGCGAGCACGTCCTGCCGGCCGCGCCGCCCGCCCGCTCCGTCACCTGACCCGAGTCAGGCGCTCTTCGCGTCCCGCAGCAGCTCCTCGATCCGGGACAGCTCGTCCCCGGTGAAGTCCAGGTTCCGGGCGGCCTCGACGCTGTTCTCCAGCTGGGCGACGCTGCTCGCGCCGACGACGGCGGAGGTGAGCCGGCCGCCGCGCAGCACCCACGCCAGGGCCAGCTGCGCGAGCGACTGGCCGCGCTCCTTCGCCAGGGCGTCCAGCGCGCGCAGCCGCTCCACCAGCTGCGGAGTGACGGCGTCGGCGCTCAGGAAGGGGCTGGCGCCGGCCGCCCGGGACCCGGCCGGAATGCCGTTCAGATAGCGGTCGGTCAGAATCCCCTGCTCCAGCGGCGAGTAGGCGATGGAGCCTGCGCCCAGCTCGTCGAGGACGTCCGGCAGTCCGTCGTCCTCGATCCGGCGGTCGAGCATCGAGTAACGGGGCTGGTGGATGAGGAGCGGGGTGCCGAGGTCGTTCAGGATCGCGGCGGCCTCACGGGTCTGCGCGGCCGAGTAGTTGGACAGTCCCACGTACAGCGCCTTGCCCTGCCGTACGGCGGTGTCGAGCGCGCCCATGGTCTCTTCGAGCGGGGTCTCGGGGTCGGGCCGGTGGGAGTAGAAGATGTCGACGTACTCGACGCCGAGGCGCCCCAGGCTCTGGTCGAGCGAGGAGCGCAGGTACTTCCGCGAGCCCCACTCCCCGTACGGCCCGTCCCACATGTGGTAGCCGGCCTTGGTGGAGATGACGAGCTCGTCGCGCAGGTGGGCGAAGTCGGTCGCCAGGGCCCGGCCCAGGGTGAGTTCGGCGGAGCCGGGCGGCGGGCCGTAGTTGTTGGCGAGGTCGAAGTGGGTGATGCCGAGGTCGAAGGCGCGGCGCAGGATGGCGGCCTGCGTCTCGGGCGTCCTGTCGCCTCCGAAGTTGTGCCAGAGGCCGAGGGAGAGCACGGGCAGCTTCAGACCGCTGCGGCCGGTGCGCCGGTAGGGCATGGCGGAGTAGCGGTCGGCGGACGGAAGGTACATACGGGGCTCCGCGGGAGGGGTACGGGGGCGGCGTGCCGGGACCGGCGCGCACCCGGTCCAGGCTTCCGCAGATGGATCCATCAGTCCAACAGGAGATTCCGCTCGGATTCATCGCCTAGATTGCTCAATCATGGAATTGCGTCAACTGGAGCACTTCGTCGCCGTCGCCGAGGAGCAGCACTTCACCCGCGCCGCCGAGCGCCTGGCCGTGTCGCAGTCCGGGCTCTCCGCCTCCGTACGGGCGCTGGAGCAGGAGCTGCGGACCCCGTTGTTCAGCCGGACCACGCGCACGGTCCGGCTCACCGAGGCCGGGCGGGCGCTGCTGGTGGAGGCGGAGCGCACGCTGGCGGGCGCGCGGGCGGCGCGGGACGCGGTCGATGCCGTACGGGGGCTGCTGCGCGGGACGCTGACGGTGGGGGTCGAGCAGTGCGTGGCGGGGGTGAGCCCGGCGCGGCTGCTGGCGGCGTTCCACCGGGAGCATCCGCAGCTGGAGCTGAGGCTGCGGCAGGAGGGCACCAGCAGCCTGCTGGACGGGGTGGCGGGCGGGCGCCTCGACCTGGCGTTCGCCGCGACGGTCAGTCCGGCGGAGTGGCGCGGGGAGCTGGTGCCGCTGGCCCGGGAGCCGATGGTGCTGCTGTGCGCGGCGGGCCATGAGTTCGCCGGGCGGCCGGAGGTGGGCTGGGAGGAGCTGCCGGGGGCGTCGTTCATCGACTTCCATCCGGACTGGGGTCCCCGCCGGGCCGCCGACGAGGCGTTCGCGGCGGCGGGGGTGCGCCGGACGGTGGGCCTGGAGGTCAACGATGTGCACAGCCTGCTGGAGCTGGTGCAGGAGGGGCTGGGGATCGCGGTGGTGCCGCACCACTTCTCCCGTAAGCCGGAGGCGGCCCGGCTGGTCGCCGTGGAGCTGACGGGGGCCCGCCGGCCGGTGTACGAGAGCGTGGTGGTGCTTCCGGCGGCCCGGAGCCTGAGCCCCGGGGCCCGGGCGTTGATGCGGCTGGTGCGGCAGGACCCGCTGCGGGAGCCGGTGCGGGAGCCGGTGCGGGCTCTGTCCTGAAGAACCCCGCCGGCCCCGGCACCCGTACGTCTCAGTCCTCGTGGCCGAGCTGGAGGTCGCGTTCGGTGCGGCCGCCGCCCGCGACCTGGAGGACGGTGGCGACCGGCGGGTATCCGGCGGCGATCACGGTGTACTCGCCGGACGACAGGTCGACGAACCGGAACGATCCGTCCGGGCCGGTGGTGAGGGTGTCCACCACGTTGCCCGCCGCGTCGAGCAGAGTGACCCGGGCGTCCTCGACGGGGCGTCCGCCGGTGGCCCGGACGACGCCGCGCAGGACGGCCCCGCCCGCCAGCTCGATGTCCTGCCGGGTCTCCCGGGCGGCCTGCACGCTGACCGGGAGGGCGGCCGGGCGGAAGGCGGGGGCGCTGGCGGCGAGCGTGTACTCGCCGGCGACCAGTTCACCGATGACGTAACCGCCCTCATGGCCGGTGCGGGTGGAGGCGACGACCTCGCCGCGTACGTCGGTCAGGGTGACGGCGGCGTCGCGCACGGGGGCACCGTCGGGGGTGAGGACGGATCCGGCGAGGCGTCCGGCGCCGCCGAGCACCACGTCCAGCTCGACGGGACGCTCGCCCACGGTGACGCTGACGGCCTGCGGCTGGTGTCCGCCCGCGGCGGCGATCAGGACGTAGGACCCGGCGCCGGGGACGCTCAGGGCGTACCGCCCGTCCTCGCCGCTGGCCCCGCGCCCGATCTGCCGCCCCTGGACGTCGATGAGGGTGAGGGCGGCACGGGTGACGGTGGTGCCGTCGGGGTGCTGGACGCTCCCGTGGACCGGGACGCCGGAGAGGTAGCCGGAAGCGGGCCGGCCGGAGTCGGCGCGGGCGGCGGGGATCGGGGAGGCCATGGCCTCGGCGGCGGCTTCGGGGCTGTGGTGGGACACCAGCGGTTTCTCCTTGAGGAAGAAGGCGAGGATCAGGCCGAGCACGAGCACCGGCACGAGGAAGAGGAAGATGCGCGGCATCGCGTCGACGTACGCCTGGATGTAGGCGTCCCGCAGCGCGGGCTCCATCGCGTGGACGATCTGCGGGGTGATCGACTCGGGATCGGGCAGCTCCGCACCGGAGGGCAGGCGCACCCCGAGGGCGTCGGAGAGCCGCCCGGCGAACAGCGTGCCGAAGATCGCCGCGCCGACACTGCCGCCGATCTGCCGGAAGTAGTTGTTGGCGCTGGTCGCGGTGCCGAGGTCCGAGGGGCGCACGGAGTTCTGCACGGCGAGCACGAGGACGGACATGACCAGTCCGATGCCGGTGCCGAGGACGGCCTGGTAGAAGCTGTACGCGAGAGCGGAGGTGTCCGCCTCCAGCAGGGACAGCAGCCCCATGCCGACCACCGAGACGGCGCTGCCGATGATCGGGTAGATCCGGTAGCGGCCGGTGCGGGTGATCAGCTGGCCGGAGACGATGGAGCCGCCGACGATGCCCATCATCATCGGGAGCATCAGCAGCCCGGACTCGGTGGCGCTGACCCCGTCGACCATCTGGAGGTAGGTGGGGAGGTAGCTGGCCGCCCCGAAGAGCGCGATGCCGACGACCGCGCCGACGAGACCGGTGATGTTGAAGACGGAGTCGCGGAAGAGCCGCAGCGGAATGATCGGTTCTGCGGCCCGGTGTTCGGCGGCGACGAAGAGCACCGTCGTGACGACGGCGCCCGCCGCGAGCCCCAGGATGGTGCGCGAGCCCCAGGCGTACTCGGTGCCGCCCCAGCTGGTGACCAGCACCAGACAGGTGGAGGCCACGGCCAGGAGCACCGCGCCCAGGACGTCGAGCCGGGGCCGGACGGCGGGCTTGGGCAGTTTGAGGACGACGGCGATGACGGCCAGGGTGACCAGGCCGAAGGGGACGTTGATGTAGAAGCACCACCGCCAGGAGACGTGGTCGGTGAAGAATCCGCCGAGCAGCGGGCCGGCGACCGAGGCGAGGCCGAAGACCGCGCCGATGAGGCCCATGTAGCGGCCGCGTTCCCGGGCCGGGACGATGTCCGCGATGATCGCCTGGACGCCGATCATGAGACCGCCGCCGCCGATGCCCTGGAGGGCGCGGAAGGCGATCAGTTCGTCCATCGTGCGCGACCAGCCCGCGAGGGCGGAGCCGATGATGAAGACGACGATGGCGAACTGGAAGACGCCCTTGCGGCCGAAGAGGTCGCCGAGCTTGCCGTAGAGCGGCAGGACGATGGTGGAGGCGAGGAGGTAGGCGGTGACCGCCCAGGACATCTTCTCCAGGCCGTGCAGCTCCCCGACGATCTTCGGCAGGGCGGTGGCGACGATCATCTGGTCGAGCGCCGCGAGCAGCAGGGTGAGCATCAGCCCGAGGAAGACCATGCGGACCTTGCGGGGGCTGATCTCCGCCGCGTCCGGGCCTGGCCCGGGTCCCGCCGGAGGGGCCGGCGGGGTCGGTGCGGCGGAGAGTTCGACCGTCGTCGCCGTACCGTCCGGCGCCGGGCCGTCCGGTCCCGGGCCGTCCGGCTCGTCCTTCACCAGCGTGATACCACCCACCACGTAACGCTCCCCTCGTCGCACCTGCGCCGCCCATTTCTCGCATCGCGCGGCGAGGCGGGGCAAACGTGATGAGGGGCGTACGCGGCGCGCACAGAGGGCTTATGTGCCGGTGGGAGGTGCTACGGCGCACAACCGGCCGTTCCGGAAAACCACCCGTTCCGGTGAGGCCGTTCGTCCCGCAGAGGCCGGACCTGTCCGGCCTCCGGTGCGGGGAGGGGGAGTCGGAACGCCCCCGTGGCCGTTCGGTCCTACTTCTCCACCTCGGTGGCGAGGTTCTGGAGCAGCTCGTCGTAGATCCGGCCGAGACCCTTGGGCGCGAAGGTGCGCTCGAAGAACCCGCCGATGCCGCCCGCACCGTCCCAGACCGTGGTCACGACGGCCTTGGACTTCCCCTCGCCGGCCGGGGTGACGGTCCAGGTGGTGACCATGGAGGAGTTGCGGTCCTTCTCGACGAGCTGCCCGTCGGTCGGCTCGCTGACGTCCAGCAGGCAGTCGCGGACGCGCTTGCTGGTCGCCTGGAGCTTCCAGTGCACGAGGCTGCCCTCGCCGTCGCCGCCCTCCCGGACCTCGTACTCGCTGAAGTGCGCGGTGAGCACCTTGCCGCGGACGTCCTTGTAGTCGGCCAGCGCGTCGAACACCGCCTCCGCGTCCGCCGCGATGATCCGCTCCGTCGTGGCCTCGACCTGCGCCATGGCTGTTCCTCCAGCACTCGGTTGTTCGGTGGGTGAGCTGAGCCAACCACCTCGGGCGCAGCCGCTCAAAATCACGACCGGTCGTGACCGGTTCCGGTACCTGTGGTCACAGGGACGTGAACCATGCGGCGAGCGCGCTGCCCACTGCTGTGGCGAGGGCCGTCACCAGCCGTCCGGGGATGCGCTGGACGGTCAAGTGGACTTCGCCTATGCGTAGTTCGAACGCGGGACGGATGGGTGTGGACGGCATGACGCTCTCCCTGCTCGACGAGATGCAGCGACGTACTCGGATGGTGCCCACGTGGTGTCACGCATCATAACGACCTGTTACCTGCGCATGGATGAGCACGGCAGCACGAGGGGCGCACGGGCCTGAGCAGGCAAGCTGTCGACCTGCGGCGATCCGCGACCCTGTCACCACGCCTCGCACCCGGGCGGTCGGCCCGGCGCGCGCACCACCATAGGCGGGCAGGTCGCGAGGTCGGTTCCGGTGCAGTGACGCCCTATCGGTCTGTTCTGGATCAGCGGTGGCGAACGCCGGAGCGGTGGCGGGCGCGGCGGTTGATCCACTCCAACGCCGCCAGGACGGCCATCGGGAATGTCGGTCCGGACCGGGGTCGTCAGCGGCGTCCCGGTCCTGCCCCCGTGCACCACCGTTCAAAGATCGGCTCGACGCTCACGGGCGGCGGCCCCCGAGGAC
Organism: Streptomyces sp. NBC_01116; assembly: GCF_041435495.1. Classification (NCBI taxonomy): domain Bacteria; kingdom Bacillati; phylum Actinomycetota; class Actinomycetes; order Kitasatosporales; family Streptomycetaceae; genus Streptomyces; species Streptomyces sp. NBC_01116. The sequence goes on along the minus strand of NZ_CP108644.1, from coordinate 7,416,311 downwards.
GCAGAACTCGTTGCCCTCCGGGTCGGTGAGCACGACCCAGCTCGCGTCGCCCTGGCCGACGTCGGCGCGGCGGGCGCCCAGGGCGATCAGCCGGCGGACCTCGTCGCCCTGTTCCCGGTCGCTGGGGCTGACGTCGATGTGGAGCCGGTTCTTGGCGCTCTTGCCCTCGGGCACCCGCGCGAAGGTCAGCACCGGCGGCACCGGGCCGGGGCGGTCCGTTCCCTGACGCGCCACGGGCGGGCCGATGGTGACGACGCCTTCCTCCTCGCCCTCGTCCCGCACCTCGTAGTCGAGGACCGCGCACCAGAACCGGGCGAGGCCGACGGGATCCGCGCAGTCGATCGCGAGCTCCGTGAACCTACTGGCCATCGTCGGGACCTCCCGGCCGGATACAGCGGACCTGTCAGGGGCCACACGCTAGTCGCAGGGCGCCACGGGACCGCGCCTCGCACGATCATGGGAACAATTGTTCTATTCTGCGGGGAGTGCTACCGAGGAGGCGTCCATGCGCTGGGACAATCTGGTCGAGAAGAACTCGACGGCCGGGAACAGCGCGCTCTTCGCCGCGGACGCGGTGACCACGCGCACGTTCGACACCCCGGAATTCCGGGGCATCACCTTCCACGAGATCCGGGCCCGTTCGATCCTGAACCGGGTCCCCGGCGCCTCGCGGATGCCGTTCGAATGGACGGTGAACCCGTACCGGGGCTGCACGCACGCCTGCGTGTACTGCTTCGCCCGCAAGACCCACAGCTATCTGGACCTGGACACCGGCATCGGCTTCGACTCCCAGATCGTCGTCAAGGTCAACGCCGCCGAGCTGCTCCAGCGGGAGCTGGCCTCCCGGCACTGGCGCGGCGAGCACGTCGCCATGGGCACGAACGTCGACTGCTACCAGAGGGCGGAAGGGCGATACCAGCTCATGCCGGGCATCATCACCGCCCTGCGCGACCGGGCGAACCCCTTCTCGATCCTCACCAAGGGCACGCTGATCCTGCGGGACCTGGAGCTGCTGCGGCAGGCCGCCGAGGTCGCCGAGATCGGCGTCTCGGTCTCCGTCGGTTTCACCGACCCGGAGCTGTGGCGGACCGTGGAGCCGGGCACCCCCTCCCCCGGACGCCGGCTGGACGTGGTGCGCGCGCTCACCGACGCGGGGATCGGCTGTTCCGTCCTGATGGCCCCGGTCATCCCCTTCCTCGGCGACCGCCCGGAGCAGCTGCGCGCCACCGTCGCCGCCATCGCGGACGCGGGGGCGGCCTCGGTGACCCCCCTGGTGCTGCATCTGCGCCCGGGCGCGCGCGAGTGGTACCTGCGGTGGCTGGGGCAGCACCATCCGCGGCTGGTGGAGCGCTACGAGCGGATGTACGCGGACGGGGCGTACGCCCCCACCTGGTACCAGCGGCGGATCACGCGTCAGGTGCACGAACTGGCGGACGAGTTCGGGATCGGTCCGGCGCGCCGGGGCGAGCCCCGGCGGATCGGTCCGGCTCCGGCCGCCCCACCGGAGCCGGGCCCCACCCAGCTGACCCTGCTGTGAGGGTGCGGGCGGAGTCCGGGCGACCGCCCGCAGGGCCGATGGCGTGACCGTACGGGTCGGCTCCGCGCGGAGCAGGGCCTTCCGCGGGGGTGTTCGGGGAACATGCGGCGGGGACCGGTGAACCGGCGCCGCGTCCCGTCACCCCGGGAGGCCCCATGACGAAACGTGCAGGAATTCTGGTCGCCGTCGGTGCGACCGTCGCCGGTCTGCTGAGCGCCGCACCCGCGCCGGCCGCCGGCACCGCGGCGAGCGCGCCGCCCGCCCCGAAGCCGAAGTGGACCGACTGCCCGACCGACAGCTACCCGACGCTCCAGTGCGCGAAGGTCGGAGCCCCGCTGGACCACCGCCACCCCTCGGGCCGTCAGATCACGCTCGCCCTGTCCCGCGTCCCGCACACCGCGAAGACCTTCCAGGGCCCGCTGCTGGTCAACCCGGGCGGCCCCGGCGGCAGCGGCCTGTCGATGGCCGGGTTCGTGGCGTCCTCGCTGCCGAAGAAGGTCGCGGCCCAGTACGACGTGATCGGCTTCGACCCGCGCGGGGTCGGCAGGAGCACCCCGGCCCTGAACTGCCTGCCCGGACACTTCGATCCGGTGCGCCCGGACTCGGTGCCGGACTCCGCCCGTTCGGAGCGGATCAACCGCGACCGGGCGCGGTCGTTCGCCGAGGCCTGCGGGGAGAAGCACGGCGACGTGCTGCCGTACATGGACACGGTCAGCGCCGCCAAGGACCTCGACGTGATCCGTCGGGCGCTGGGCTCCCGGCAGATCAACTACTTCGGCTACTCCTACGGCACCTACCTCGGCGCGGTCTACGCCAAGCTGTACCCGGAACGCGTGCGCCGCCTCGTCCTGGACTCGGTCGTCGACCCGGACGACGTCTGGTACGAGGGCAACCTCGGCCAGGACCACGCGTTCGACGACCGCCACAAGGCGTTCGCCGCCTGGGTCGCGAAGAACGACGCCGCGTACGGCCTGGGCAGCGACCCGGCCGAGGTCGAGGCGGCCTGGTACCGGATGCGGGCGGACGTGGCGCGGGAGCCGGCGGGCGGCACGGTCGGCGCGAGCGAGCTGGAGGACACCTTCGTCCCCGGCGGGTACTACAACGGCTACTGGCCCTACCTCGCCGAGGCGTTCGCCGCGTACGTCGAGAACGGGGACGCCGAGGCGCTGGTCGAGGTGTACGAGAACTTCGGCGCGGTCGACGCGAGCGGCGAGAACGGCTACTCGGTCTACGCGGCCGTCCAGTGCCGCGACGCCGGCTGGCCCGAGCACTGGAGCACCTGGCGCAACGACAGCCGCCGGATCCACGAGAAGGCGCCGTTCATGACCTGGAACAACACCTGGTACAACGCACCGTGCGCGAACTGGCCGGTGGCGCCGCTGCACCCGGCCCCGGTGAACAACCGTCAGCTGCCCCCGGCGCTGATCCTCCAGGCCACGGACGACGCGGCCACCCCGTACGGCGGCGCGGTCAGCATGCACCGCAAGCTCACGGGCTCCAGCCTGGTCGTGGAGGAGGGCGGCGGCAACCACGGCATCACGCTGAGCGGCAACGACTGCCTGGACAAGCACCTGGCGGCGTATCTGACCGACGGCACGGTCCCGCGCGGCCGGGGCGAGGTGGACGCGGTCTGCGCCGCCCTCCCGGACCCGGAGCCGCTGCCCGCCGAGAAGGCGGCGGCCCAGTCCGTGGACAACAGCGAGGGCAGCCGCCTGCACGGCCTGCTCGGCTTCCGCCGCTGAGCGGCACGGGCCCGCCCGCTCACTCCCCCGGCAGCCTCCTGAGCGCCTCCGCCGCGGCCGTGCCGAGGCGCGGGTGCGGCAGGGCCGCCGTGAGGACCGGGCGGGCCTCTTCGTCGGCGAGGCGGCCGAGGCCCTCGACGCAGGCGAGGGCGACGCGCCAGTGCGGATCACCGGGGGCCAGCAGGCGCTGGAGGGTGGCGACCAGGGCGGGGACCGACTCGGGGGCCCGCAGGTCGGCGAGCAGGCGCACCGGGTGCAGGGCGTAGGCGGTGCGCAGGGTGTTGGTGGCGAGGGCGGCGGCCGCCCTCGGGGTGCGGGGGTCGCCCAGCCGGGCCAGGGCGTGGGCGGCGGAGACGCAGCGTTCGGGGTCGCGGTGGTTGAGCAGCAGCACCAGCGCCTCGAAGGCGCGACGGTCGCCCGCGCAGCCGAGCCGGAAGGCGGCCATCTCGCGGGCCCAGAGCGGGCGGTGCGGTTCGACCAGGACCCGGGCCAGCTCCTCGGGGTCCTCGGCGGCGACGAGCAGGGCGTACTGCGGCGACCCGGCCGCCTCGGGTTCCAGCCGGTCCATGAGTGAACGGAACTCCTCATCCATGACGCTCAGCGTATCGACGGACACGTTCCGTACGGGGCGGCATCGAGGAGTTCCTGTGGTCCAGGGCACAAGGGCCCAGGGGTGGCGCGCTCGTTACTCGCCGGTTACTCTCATCTGAGCGGGGCACACTCCCCGCAGGCTCCGGTGGCCTGGTGACGCAGCCATCCGGAGTGCTTGTCGGTTCGGCTTTTCCGTGCGACGTGACTTCGGGACAGAGTCCGTCACCCCCACGGCCGGGCGCGCTCCTCGCGCGCCGGCCCCGTGCACCACGACACGCACCTCCCGTACGCCACGCGCCGCTCCCTCATCGCCGCGCGTTCCGTGCTCCCACAGTCGTCACTCACCCTGGAGTCCCCTGATGGACACCTCTCTCTCCACCATCGCCGTCGTCGGCCTCGGCACCATGGGCACCGGCATCGCCGAGGTCCTGGCCCTGGCGGGCCGCGAGGTCATCGGCATCGACATCAGCGAGGCGGCCGCCCTGGGGGCCGTCGCCTCCCTCGAAGCGTCCATCGCGCGGGCCGTGAGCCGTGGACGGATCACCGAGCAGGAGCGGACCGACGCGCTGGCCCGGTTCCGTACGTCCGACGATCTGCGCGCCGCCGCCGGGGCCGAGCTGGTCATCGAGGTGGTGCCCGAGACGTACGAGATCAAGCAGCAGGTGTTCCGCGAGCTCGACGCGATCGTCTCCCCCACCGCCATCCTGGCCACCGGCACCAACGCCCTGTCGGTGACCCGGCTGGCCGCCGAGTCCCAGCACCCCGAGCGCGTCCTCGGCCTGCACTTCTTCAACCCGGCGCCCGCGATGAAGCTGGTCGAGGTGGTGTCCTCGGTGCTGACCGCGCCGCCCGCCGTCGAGACCGTCACCGCGCTGGCCCGGGAGCTGGGCAAGGAGCCCGTCGCGGTCGGCGACCGGCCCGGGTTCGTCGCGGACGGGCTGCTCTTCGGCTATCTCAACCAGGCCGCCGCGATGTACGAGGCGAACTACGCCTCCCGCGAGGACATCGACGCCGCGATGAAGCTGGGCTGCGGGCTGCCGATGGGGCCCCTCGCCCTGCTGGACCTGATCGGCGTCGACACCGCCCGCAGCGTCCTGGAGGCCATGTACGCCGAGTCCCACGACCGGCTGCACGCCCCGGCCCCCGTCCTCGGCCAGCTCAGCAGCGCCGGTCTGACCGGCCGCAAGGCCGGGCGCGGCTTCTACACCTACGACGCCCCGGGCGGCCAGACCGTGGTGCCCGACGCGCTGACCCCGGCGGCGGACGCCGTCTCCGGAGCCGGGCGCGAGGTGGCGTCCGTCGGCGTCGCGGGCTCCGGGACGATGGCCTCCGGGATCGCGGAGGTCTTCGCGAAGGCCGGCTACGACGTGGTGCTGGCCGCCAGGTCCCAGGAGAAGGCCGACGTCGCCAGGGGCCGGATCGCGAAGTCGCTGGAGCGTTCGGTGGCCAAGGGGCGGCTCACCGCCGAGGCCCGGGACGAGACGCTGGCGCGGATCACGGCGGCGGGTTCGCTGGACGCGTTCGCCGAGGTCGACCTCGCCGTCGAGGCCGTCGCCGAGGACCTGGAGATCAAGCGGCAGCTGTTCGCCACGCTGGACAAGGTCTGCCGGCCGGGTGCGGTGCTCGCCACCACCACCTCCTCGCTGCCGGTCGTCGCGATCGCCCGCGCGACCGCGCGCCCCGAGGACGTGGTCGGGATGCACTTCTTCAACCCCGCGCCCGCGATGAAGCTGGTCGAGGTGGTCCGCACCGTCCTGACCGGCGACGACGTGCACGCCACGGTCCGCGCGGTGTGCGCGAGGATCCGCAAGCACCCGGTGGACTGCGGGGACCGGGCCGGGTTCATCGTGAACGCGCTGCTGTTCCCGTACCTCAACAACGCGATCAAGATGGTCGAGCAGCACTACGCCTCGCTGGACGACATCGACGCGGCGATGAAGCTGGGCGGCGGCTATCCCATGGGCCCGTTCGAACTGCTCGACGTGGTCGGCCTGGACGTCTCGCTGGCCATCGAGAAGGTGCTCCACAAGGAGTTCCGCGATCCGGGTCTGGCCCCCGCGCCTCTGCTGGAGCACCTGGTCGCCGCGGGGTGCCTCGGCCGCAAGACGGGGCGCGGCTTCCGCGAATATGCCCGACGCTGACCCGGGAGCCGGGTGGGGCGGACTGCTGGGACCCTCCGGCGGTCCGCCCCCGCAGGCGCGCTCTCCTGCACCGATGCGTTACGTTCATGCCATGTCCCAGCCCGCCAAGTCACCCCGTGCCACCGCCGCGACCGACGCCCCGGAGACCACCACCGCGGGGACGCGCGCCGCCGCCCAACGGCTCAAGATGCGCCGCGAACTGGCCGCCGCCGCGATGGAGCTCTTCGCGACGAAGGGCTACGAGGCGACCACAGTCGACGAGATCGCGGGGGCCGCGGGCGTCGCCCGGCGGACGTTTTTCCGCCACTTCCGCTCCAAGGAAGAGGCCATCTTCCCGGACCACGACGACACCCTCGTCAGGGCCGAGGCCGTCCTCAACGCCGCACCCGCGCACGAGCACCCGCTCGACACCGTCTGCCGCGGCATCAAAGAGGTCATGAAGATGTACGCGGCCAAGCCCGCCGTCTCCGTGGCCCGCTACAAACTGACCCGTGAGGTACCGACCCTCAGGGAGGCCGAGATCGCGTCGGTGGCCCGCTACGAGCGGCTGTTCACCCGCTATCTCCTGGGCCACTTCGACGAGCGCGACCACCATGTGGGCAACGATGACCCGCTGCTCGCGGAGGTCGCCGCGTCCGCCGTCGTCACCGCGCACAACCATGTGCTGCGCCGCTGGCTGCGGGCGGGCGGGCAGGGTGACGTGGAGGCCCAGCTCGACCGTGCCTTCGCCATCGTGCGCGACACCTTCGGCACGGGCATCGGAGCGGGGCGGACCGCCGGGGCCGAGCCCGAGCGCGCCCCGGCCGCGACGGTGGCCGCGGACGGCGAGGTGCTCGTCGCGGTGGCGCGCACCGACGCCCCCCTCGACGAGGTCATGCGGACGATCCAGCAGGCGCTCAAGGTCCGCTGAGTCCGGCGGCGGGCTCCCCGGCGTCGACCGCGACCGCCGCCTCCCAGGGCGGCGGCGCGGCGCCCTCGCTCCAGGCGGCCAGCTCTTCGGGGCCGTAGCAGAGGATGGCGCACTGCTCCGCGTAGTCGAGCGCGGGCTCGGTGAAGCCTCCGGTGGACACGACGAGCGCGACATCCGCCTCGTGGACCGCGTAACAGGTGCCGCCGAAGCGCTGGAGGTCCTGGGAGCCGGCCCGGTTGTCCGGCCCGTAGCGCTTGCACTGCACGACCAGGCGGCGGCCGTCCGGGGTGGTGGCCAGGACGTCGGCGCCGAGGTCGCCCGCGCCGCCCACCACCTCGGCGTCGGCGCAGCCGTCGCGGCGGCAGAGGTCGGCCACGGCCTCCTCGAAGGCGTAGGGGTCCAGTTGGGCGTAGTCGACGGGGTGGGCGGGCTCCGGGAGCTCCGGGACGGCCCGCGCCCGGGCCTCCGCGCGGGCCGCCTCGGCGGCGTCCAGCTCCGCGAGGCCCGCGTCGACGATCCCGTACGCCGCTTCCGTCACGGTCTCGGCGACCCACCGGGCCCGTCGCCGGCGGCGCAGTACCAGCACGGCCACGACGAACCCCAGAAGGACCAGGACCACGGCGGCGGCCGGAGGGAGCCCGGTGCCGCGCCAGGCGGCCCGCAGCCCCATCCCGCCGCCCGCGACGATCAGCGCGATCAGCGCGAAACCGAACGTGGTGCGCCGGAGGTCGAAGGGAGTGCGCCGCTCGAGGACGGTCCGTCTGCGGATCGGTATCGCCATCGGTGCCCCACCCCTGCTTCTGCGGCCAGTTCAAGATCACTTGCCTGGACCACCTGCCCCGATCCGGGCTTCCGACGCGTCGGCCCCGAGTCGTTCTTCGCGGCAGGCGGCCGAAATCCACTGGTCCGCCGGTCGCCGCCGTGCTGAGGTGCGCGGATGCGAACCGACGAAGTACGCGACCTGTACGACCGCACGATGCGCGAGCACGCCCGCCCCGAGGGCCCCGGGGTCGAGGTCGAGCGGGCCGGGCCCGTGGTGCGCCAGGTCGGCGGCCCCGACGACTGGAACGGGATCGTCTGGTCGGCCCCGGAGCTGGACGCCGCGGGGGCCGACGCGGCGATCATGGCCCAGATCGGGCACTACACCGCGCTCGGCCACGGGGAGTTCGAGTGGAAGCTCTACTCCCATGACCGGCCGGCCGACCTGGGCGACCGGCTGCGCGCGGCCGGTTTCGTACCGGATCCGCCGGAGAGCCTGCTGGTCGCCCCGGTCGAGGCGCCGGCCTCCCCGCCCGGGGCCGGGCTGCCCGGCGGCGTCACCCTGTGCCCGGTGACCGACGCGGCCGGGGCGGAGCTGATGGCCCTGGCCCACGAGCGGGCGTTCGGCACGGACGCGGGCCGGCTGCGCCGCCAGGTGCTGACGCGGCTGGAGCGGGCTCCGGACGACTTCGTGGCCCTGGTGGCGATGGCCGGCGGGGAGCCGGTCGGCTCGGCCCGCATGGAGCTCTACCCCGGCACGGGCTTCGCCGGGCTCTGGGGCGGCGGAACGGTCTCCGAGTGGCGCGGCAGGGGCCTGTACCGGGCCCTGGTCGCCCACCGGGCCGCCGTGGCGGCCGAGCGCGGCTACCGCTACCTCCAGGTCGACGCGACCGACATGTCGGCGCCGATCCTGGGCCGGCTCGGCTTCACGGCCCTCGGCACGACGACGCCGTATGTGTACCGCCCGGCCCGATAGCCGCCCGCCAGCAGGACAGAACGCCCCATAACACCCATCGTGTTGCTCATGCGTGCCCACGGGATGGCAAGTGAGGGAAATTTTTGGCACTCGGTGCCTTGTCAGGTGTCACGGAGTGCCATACGTTGAAGGTGTCCGGGCGGCCGGCGTGCTGAGACCTCACACGCACGCCGGCTGTCCCCGCAACCACCGTGCTGCGCGCCCGGACGCCTGCGTCACAGGCACCCTTCTGCTCCACCCAGCAGAGCCGAGCTCCACCCGCCGAACCGACGGCACCACCTCCACACCGCTCCCCCCTGCCAGCAGGGCCCCTCAAGCGTTCCCTCGACGCCGCACCACCGGAGGCAACACCGTGAAGGAAATCCTGGACGCGATCCAATCCGAGGACAGCACCGCCGCGGACTTCGCGGCCCTGTCCCTCCCCGAGTCCTACCGCGCGATCACCGTGCACAAGGACGAGGCGGAGATGTTCGCGGGGCTCGAGACCCGCGACAAGGACCCGCGCAAGTCGATCCACCTGGACGACGTCCCGGTCCCCGAACTCGGCCCCGGCGAGGCCCTCGTCGCCGTGATGGCCAGTTCGGTGAACTACAACTCCGTCTGGACCTCGATCTTCGAGCCGGTGTCGACCTTCAGCTTCCTGGAGCGCTACGGCAAGCTCAGCGAACTGACCAAGCGCCACGACCTGCCGTACCACGTCATCGGCTCCGACCTGGCGGGCGTCGTCCTGCGCACCGGGCCCGGCGTGAACGCCTGGAACCCGGGCGACGAGGTCGTCGCGCACTGCCTGTCGGTCGAGCTGGAGTCCTCCGACGGGCACAACGACACGATGCTCGACCCGGAGCAGCGGATCTGGGGCTTCGAGACGAACTTCGGCGGCCTCGCCGAGATCGCCCTCGTCAAGTCCAACCAGCTGATGCCCAAGCCCCAGCACCTCAGCTGGGAGGAGGCCGCCTCCCCCGGCCTGGTCAACTCCACCGCGTACCGCCAGCTCGTCTCGCGCAACGGCGCGGGCATGAAGCAGGGCGACAACGTGCTGATCTGGGGCGCCAGCGGCGGACTCGGCTCCTACGCGACCCAGTTCGCCCTGGCCGGCGGCGCCAACCCGATCTGTGTCGTCTCCAGCCCGGAGAAGGCCGACATCTGCCGCGCCATGGGCGCCGAGGCGGTCATCGACCGCAACGCCGAGGGCTACAGGTTCTGGAAGGACGAGCACACGCAGGACCCCAAGGAGTGGAAGCGCTTCGGCAAGCGCATCCGCGAGTTCACCGGCGGCGAGGACATCGACATCGTCTTCGAGCACCCCGGCCGCGAGACCTTCGGCGCCTCGGTCTACGTCACCCGCAAGGGCGGCACCATCACCACCTGCGCCTCCACCTCGGGATACATGCACGAGTACGACAACCGCTACCTGTGGATGTCGCTCAAGCGCATCATCGGCTCCCACTTCGCCAACTACCGCGAGGCGTGGGAGGCCAACCGGCTGATCGCGAAGGGCAGGATCCACCCGACGCTCTCCAAGGTCTACTCCCTCCAGGACACCGGTCAGGCCGCCTACGACGTCCACCGCAATCTGCACCAGGGCAAGGTCGGCGTCCTGGCGCTGGCGCCCGGCGAGGGCCTCGGCGTGCGCGACCAGGACATGCGCGAACAGCACATCGACGCCATCAACCGCTTCCGCAACGTCTGAGGTTCCGCGATGAACGAACGTCAGAAGGACCGGCCCTGGCTCATGCGGACGTACGCCGGTCACTCGACCGCCGAGGCGTCCAACGAGCTGTACCGCCGCAACCTCGCCAAGGGCCAGACGGGTCTCTCGGTCGCCTTCGATCTGCCCACGCAGACCGGATACGACCCGGACCACATCCTCGCCCGCGGCGAGGCGGGCCGTGTCGGTGTTCCCGTCTCGCACCTCGGTGACATGCGGCGGCTGTTCCAGGACATCCCCCTGGAGCAGATGAACACCTCGATGACGATCAACGCGACCGCCATGTGGCTGCTGGCGCTCTACCAGGTGGTCGCGGAGGAGCAGGGGGCCGACCCCGACAAGCTCCAGGGGACCACGCAGAACGACATCGTGAAGGAGTACCTCTCGCGCGGGACGCACGTCTTCCCGCCGGTGCCCTCGCTGCGGCTGACCACGGACATGATCACGTACACGGTCAACCGCATCCCCAAGTGGAATCCCATCAACATCTGCAGCTACCACCTCCAGGAGGCGGGGGCCACCCCGGTCCAGGAGATCGCGTACGCCATGTCGACCGCCATCGCGGTGCTCGACGCGGTCCGCGACTCGGGCCAGGTGCCCGAGGAGAAGTTCGGTGACGTGGTCGCCCGCATCTCGTTCTTCGTGAACGCGGGCGTCCGCTTCATCGAGGAGATGTGCAAGATGCGCGCCTTCGGCCGCATCTGGGACCGCGTCACCCGCGAGCGCTACGGCATCACGAACGCGAAGCAGCGCCGCTTCCGCTACGGCGTCCAGGTCAACTCCCTCGGGCTGACCGAGGCGCAGCCGGAGAACAACGTCCAGCGCATCGTCCTGGAGATGCTGGCCGTCACCCTCTCCAAGGACGCCCGCGCCCGCGCCGTGCAGCTGCCGGCCTGGAACGAGGCGCTGGGACTGCCCCGGCCCTGGGACCAGCAGTGGTCGCTGCGGATCCAGCAGGTGCTGGCGCACGAGAGCGATCTGCTGGAGTACGAGGACATCTTCGCCGGTTCGCACGTCATCGAGGCCAAGGTGGACTCGCTGGTGGAGGAGTCGCTGGCGGAGATCGACCGGATCCAGCAGATGGGCGGCGCGATGGCGGCCGTCGAGTCCGGCTACCTCAAGTCGGAGCTGGTCTCCTCGCACGCGAGACGGCGGGCCCGGATCGAGGGCGGCGAGGAGAAGATCGTCGGCGTCAACATCTACGAGACGACCGAACCCAACCCGCTCACCGCCGACCTCGACGGCGCGATCATGACGGTCGACCCCGAGAACGAGGCCCGGGTCGTGGCCGCCCTGCACGAGTGGCGGGACAACCGCGACGAGTCGCGCGCCTCCGAGGCGCTGGCCGCGCTGAAGAAGGCCGCCGCGGGCACCGAGAACATGATGGAGGCCACCGTCGAGTGCGCCCGCGCGGGCGTCACCACCGGCGAGTGGTCCTGGGCGCTGCGGGACGTCTTCGGCGAGTTCCGCGCGCCCACCGGGGTCTCCTCGGCCCCGGTGGCGGTCACCGCCGAGCCGGGCAGCACGCTGGCCCTGGTCCGCGGGAAGGTCAGCCGCACCTCCGCCGACCTGGGCGTGGGGCGGCTGCGGCTGCTGGTCGGCAAGCCGGGCCTGGACGGGCACTCCAACGGGGCCGAGCAGATCGCCGTACGGGCCAGGGACGCCGGGTTCGAGGTCGTCTACCAGGGCATCCGGCTGACCCCCGAGCAGATCACCGACGCGGCGATCGCCGAGGACGTGCACTGCGTGGGCCTGTCGATCCTGTCCGGCTCGCACGCCGAGCTGGTCCCCGACGTCCTGCACCGGCTGCGCGAGGCCGGGGCCCCGGACATCCCGGTGATCGCGGGCGGCATCATCCCGCCGGCCGACGCCGCCGCGCTCCTCGAAGCCGGTGTGGCCGCCGTCTTCACCCCGAAGGACTTCGGCATCACCGAGATCATCGGCCGTATCGTCGACGAGATCCGGAAAGCGAACAAGCTCGACCCTCTGGAGGTCCCCGCATGACCACGCCCACCGCCCCCGTGAACCGGCTGCGCCCCCGCCGTTCGTGCCTGGCCGTGCCGGGCTCGAACCCGCGCTTCCTGGAGAAGGCCCAGGGCCTCCCGGCCGACCAGGTGTTCCTGGACCTGGAGGACGCCTGCGCGCCGCTCGCCAAGGAGGGCGCCCGCCACACCATCGTGGACGCGCTGAACAACGGTGACTGGAGCGGCAAGACCCGGGTCGTGCGGGTCAACGACTGGACGACGCACTGGACGTACCGGGACGTCATCACGGTCGTCGAGGGCGCGGGGCCGAACCTCGACTGCATCATGCTGCCGAAGGTCCAGGACGCCCAGCAGGTCGTGGCGCTGGACCTGCTGCTGACCCAGATCGAGAAGACGATGGGCTTCGAGGTCGGGAGGATCGGCATCGAGGCGCAGATCGAGAACGCCAAGGGCCTGGTGAACATCGACGACATCGCCGCCGCCTCGCCCCGTCTGGAGACGCTGATCTTCGGTCCGGCCGACTTCATGGCCTCGATCAACATGAAGACCCTGGTCGTCGGCCAGCAGCCGCCCGGCTACCCGGCGGACGCCTACCACTACATCCTGATGCGCATCCTCATGGCGGCCCGCACGCACGACCTCCAGGCGATCGACGGCCCGTTCCTCCAGATCCGGGACGTGGACGCCTACCGTGAGGTGGCCGGCCGCGCCGCCGCTCTCGGCTTCGACGGCAAGTGGGTGCTGCACCCGGGTCAGGTCGACGCGGCGAACGAGGTGTTCTCGCCCTCGCAGGAGGACTACGACCACGCCGAGCTGATCCTCGACGCCTACGACTGGTGCACCTCCGAGGAGGGCGGCAAGAAGGGCTCCGCGATGCTCGGCGACGAGATGATCGACGAGGCCAGCCGCAAGATGGCGCTCGTCATCGCGGGCAAGGGCCGGGCCGCCGGAATGCAGCGCACCTCGAAGTTCGAAGCCCCGGAGGCCTGATCATGCAGTTCGGACGCACCTTTGAGGAGTTCGATGTCGGTGCTGTCTACAAGCACTGGCCCGGAAAGACGGTCACGGAATACGACGACCACCTCTTCTGTCTGCTGACCATGAATCACCACCCGCTGCACATGGACAGCAACTACGCGGAGAGCACGACCGACTTCGGAAAGAACGTCGTCGTCGGCAACTACGTCTACTCACTGCTGCTCGGCATGTCGGTGCCGGACGTCTCCGGAAAGGCCATCGCCAACCTGGAGGTCGAATCGCTGAAGCACATCGCGCCGACCTTCCACGGCGACACGATCTACGGCGAGACGACCGTGCTGGACAAGACGCCGTCGAAGTCCAGGAACGACCGCGGCATCGTGTACGTGGAGACCAGGGGCTACAAGCAGGACGGCACCGTCGTCTGCGTGTTCCGCCGCAAGGTGATGGTCCCGACCGAGACGTACATCAAGGAGCGCGGCGGAGAGCAGCCCGGCCGCCCGACGCCCGCCAAGTAACCGTGTGCAGCCTTAAGGCCATCCGCGTGAAGCCACAGGAGAAGCAGCCATGACGCGACTCGCCCAGACCGCCGGTCTGAACGACATCCAGCGGGAAATCCTCTCCACGGTCCGGGATTTCGTCGACAAGGAGATCATTCCGGTCGCGACCCGGCTGGAGCACCGCGACGAGTACCCCACGGACATCGTCGAGGGGCTCAAGGAACTCGGCCTGTTCGGGCTGATGATCCCCGAGGAGTACGGGGGTCTGGGTGAGTCGCTGCTCACCTACGCGCTGTGCGTGGAGGAGATCGCGCGCGGCTGGATGAGCGTCTCGGGCATCATCAACACGCATTTCATCGTGGCCTACATGCTCAAGCAGCACGGCACCCAGGAACAGAAGGACACCTTCCTGCCCCGGATGGCGCTGGGCGAGGTGCGCGGGGCTTTCTCGATGTCGGAGCCGGCGCTCGGCTCGGACGTCTCGGCGATCTCGTCGAAGGGCGTGAAGGACGGCGAGGAGTACGTTCTCAACGGCCAGAAGATGTGGCTGACGAACGGCGGAACGTCGACTCTGGTGGCCGTACTCTGCCGAAGTGACGAAGGCCACCCGGAAGGCACCGCGCCGCACAAGTCGATGACGACCTTCCTCGTCGAGAAGGAGCCCGGCTTCGGAGAGGTCCGGCCGGGCCTGACCATCCCCGGGAAGATCGACAAGATGGGCTACAAGGGCGTCGACACGACCGAACTCATCATGGACGACCTGCGCATTCCGGCCAATCGTGTGCTCGGGGGTACGACCGGCCGAGGGTTTTACCAAATGATGGACGGCGTCGAGGTCGGGCGGGTGAATGTCGCCGCGCGTGGTTGCGGTGTCGCACAACGTGCATTCGAGCTGGGCGTTTCGTACGCGCAGCAGCGCCACACCTTCGGCAAACCGATCGCCCAGCACCAGGCGATCCAGTTCAAACTGGCCGAAATGGCCACCAAGGTCGAGGCCGCTCATGCGATGATGGTGAATGCAGCACGCAAAAAGGACTCCGGGGAACGAAACGACCTGGAGGCAGGGATGGCGAAGTACCTCGCCTCCGAGTACTGCAAGGAAGTCGTCGAGGACGCCTTCCGTATCCACGGCGGCTACGGCTTCTCCAAGGAGTACGAGATCGAGCGCCTCTACCGTGAGGCTCCGATGCTGCTGATCGGTGAAGGTACCGCCGAGATCCAGAAAATGATCATTGGCCGGCGCCTCCTGGAGGAGTACCGATTCCAGGGCTGATTGTCCCTTTCGAGGTGATTTGGTGGCGAAGAACATCACACCGGGTCACCCTCGGCGGGTGCCTTTCCGCCGTCCGACTCGGCTGCTGGCTTGCCCAGTTGCGCCCGGCAACCGATAGCATCGCCGGAAAGCCGCCGTCCCCCGTTGCCAGCGCGGCATCATCCGCTACGAAGGTCATTCATGCCCGACAGCACTTCCTCCGCATCCCGCGGCGGGGTCCGCATCGCCCGCGGAGCATCGCCGTGGCTCCTGCCGACCGTCGCCACCGCAGCCCTCAGCCTGGCCCGCGCCCGCAAGTCGGGGCGCTGGGCGGCAGCGGCCGTGCCCACCACCGCGCTCGCGGCGGGCATGCTGTGGTTCTTCCGTGACCCCGAGCGCGAGATCACTGACGGCCGGGTCATCTCCCCGGCCGACGGTGTGGTGCAGAGCATCATGCCGTGGAAGGACGGGCGCACCCGCGTCGCGATCTTCATGAGCCCGCTCAACGTCCACGTGAACCGCGCTCCGCTGGCGGGCACCGTGACGTCGGTCGAGCACATCCCGGGCGGCTTCGTTCCGGCGTTCAACAAGGAGAGCGAGAACAACGAGCGCGTTGTCTGGCACTTCGACACCGAGCTCGGCGACATCGAGATGGTGCAGATCGCGGGAGCGGTCGCCCGTCGGATCGTGCCGTACCTCCCCCAGGGCACGAAGGTGGAACAGGGCGAGCGCATCGGCCTGATCCGCTTCGGCTCGCGCGTGGACATCTACCTCCCGGAGGGGATCGATGTCGCGGTCGAGGTCGGTCAGACCACCACCGCGGGGGTGACTCGAATTGACCGTGATTGATCCTGATACCAAGGCCGGCTGGGTGCCGGAGGCCGACGACGAGAGCGACGTCGACGGCGCTGAGGAGATGCCGCTCTCGATGCGGCTGTCGATAGCGGACACACTCACGCTCGGTAACGCGACGTGCGGGTTCATGGCGGTGTACTTCACCACCACGGGCATTCTGATCCCGCACCTCACGGGCAGCGACGAGACGGGCATGGCCCGGCACTCGGCCGCCACCGCCGTGATCCTCATGCTGATGGCCGCGATCTTCGACCTGTTCGACGGTCTCGTGGCGCGCAAGCTGCGCTCCTCGCCGATGGGCGCCGAGCTGGACAACCTCTCGGACCTGATCAGCTTCGGGCTCGCACCGGCCTACTTCGTGCTCGTGTACGGCATGGTCGCCGACGACGCCCATCAGCGGGTGTCGGCGCTGGCGGCGATCGTCGTGCTGCTGGCGGTGGTGCTCAGGCTGGCCAGATTCTCCTGCGTGACGCTGAAGGACGGCATGTTCCAGGGCATGCCGAGCCCCTTCGGCGCGCTGACGGTCGTCTCGATCGTGCTCCTGGAGCTGCCGTTCATCCCGACGCTCCTCGCGATCGTCGGTGTGGCGTGGCTGATGGTGAGCCGCGTGGAGTACCCCAAGCCGCGGGGCGTCCTCGCGGTGGCGATGCTCGGCTGGATCGTGGCCGCGATGGGGCTGCTCGCCGCGTGGGCGTTCGACGCGCCCGGCGGTCAGCTGCTCCTCCAGACCGGCTGCGCGCTCCAGGTGGTGCTCGGCGCGGTGATCCCACTGTTCGCCACGGCGCGACGGGTGAACACGTTCCGTGACAACCGGCGCGAGGCGCGGGCGGCACAGCTGCCGTAGCGGCGGATACGCGAAGACAGGGCGAGGGCCCCGGATGCTCCCCGGCATCCGGGGCCCTCGTGCGTTCCCGGGTGCTCGTGAGGCACCGGGTCCTCGTGCGTTCCCTGCGTCGGGCCTCAGCCGTCGTCGCGGGGCTCCGGGCTCCAGATCAGCTCGGCGCGCAGGGGACCCGTCCGGGACAGGACGGCGCCGTGGACGGGGGCGAGCGCGGCGAGCTGGGAGGCATGGCACAGGACCGCCTCGCGCTTGGCCGCCCACTGCTCGTCGGAGAGCACCAGCTCGTGGCGGACGGTGAGCCGGCGGGTGCGGCTCAGCGCCTGGTAGGCGGGCCCCCAGTCCTCGCTCCCGGCCAGCGCCTCGCCCGCCCCGGGGGTGCCCCATTCCGGGAGGTGTCCGGTGTAGGGCAGGTCGGCGTAGACCCAGGGCTCGGGCGCGCCGGCGGCGGCGAGGACCCGCTGGGTGCGCAGCCGGACGGCCTCGTGGTCGGGCTGGTTGGTGCCGAGCGGTACGAGGACCCGGGTGCCGGGGGCCAGCGAGCGCAGCAGGGGGTCGAGGCCGGAGGGCTCGTCGCCCTCGCCGACGTACGGACCGTCGGGGTGGTCGACGAGGACCTGCTCGGCCCCGAGGAGCGCGCAGGAGCGGGCGTCCTCGGCCCGGCGCGCCCGGTACGCCTCGACGGCGGAGCTGAACCCGCAGAAGGCGTCCCAGTCCGAGACCGGGAGGCCGGGGGCCGGGGAGCCGCCGTGGACGGTGACCACCGCGAGGGGGCCGGGCAGGGTGGGCAGCAGTCCCGCGAGGGAGAGCGCGGCGTCGTCGAAGTGCGGCGAGATGACGACGGTGCGCCAGGGCGGGGGTACGGCGATGGGCACGGTTCCTCCGGAGGGGTTGCGGGTGGCTCGGCGGGTTCCTCAGGGCCCCGGGGTGCGGCGGGGGATGTCCAGCGGGGCCAGGGCGGCGTCCCACGCGGCGTCGTCGCCCTCCCAGCGGCCCGGGCTGAGGGCGGCTGTGCCCCACAGGACGCCGGGCGGGAGGGCGGCGGTGTCCGCCGGGGGCGTACGGCGCAGCCACAGCAGGTCGAAGTCGTGGTCCGGGTAGCGGGTGCGCAGCAGCCGGTGCAGGCCGGCCAGTTCCGGGGCGCCGCTCTCGTCGAACGCGTCCTGGTGGACGTACAGGACTCGGGACCGGGAGGCGGTCAGGGCCCGCCAGCGGTCGGCGAGGTGGGCGAACTTGGCCCGGACCGCCGGATGCTGTTCGGCGATGAGGTCCGGGGTCAGCGGGGCGCCCTCCGGGGCGTGGAACTCGTGGAAGAAGCGGATGTTGGAGCCCCGGTCCCGTACGCAGGCGCCGTCGCTGAACGGTTCGCCGAGGCCGGGGCGGAGGACGTTGGCGAAGTCGGCCTCGATGGTCTCCTTCACGGCGACGAGATCGAGGTCGAGCCAGTCGAAGAAGTGGGCCCGCTCGACGCCGGTGATCCGGCGGAGCTGGTAGGTCGACTCGCAGTGGTAGCCGAGCCCGACGCAGAGGTCGTACATCGCGGACTCCGTCAGACGCCGGTGCGCCGCAGCAGGACTCCGATGCTGCCGCGCTTGCTCAGATAGGCGCGGCCTCCGCAGACGGCCTCCAGCGCCGGGGCGACGAGCGGCGTCTCGTCGGCCTTCTCCCAGTGCGGGGTGTGCTCCAGCCAGGGCGTCAGCCGGGCGGCGAGCGTCTCCGGTGCCAGGGCGACGAAGACCAGGTCGGCGGGGAGGCGGTCGAGCAGGGCGAGATCCTGGCCGTAGTACAGCATCTCGATCAGGAGGTAGGCCGCGCCCGGGAGTTCCGGGCGGGCTGCCAGGTCCTCCAGGGACTCCGCGTGGATGTGCGCGCCGTCCCCGGCGTGGGCGGCCAGCCGGTGGCGGAAGACCGGGTTGGGCTCGGTCGCGTGGACGGTGAAGCCCTTGTCGACGAGCCGGGTGGTGAGGGCCCCTTCGCAGGCTCCGGCCTCGACGAGGGGCCCGCTGCCGGGCGGGCAGTGCCCGGCGATCCACGCGACGGTGGTGTCCAGCCGCTCCGCCTCGTAGGCGGACGTGGCGAATTCCCAGGGGTCGGGCACCGAGGCGGCGTCCTCGTCGAGGCTGGCCAGGAGCGCGAACAGCCGCTCGCGTTCGTCGGGTCCGGCCGCGAAGAAGCGTTCGGTGGCGTGGACCCGCCCGGTCCGGACGACGTGCTCCTCCGAGGCGGTGCGCAGCAGGTGCCCGCAGTGCCGGTTGACGAAGCCGAGCTTGGCGGCGACCGCGGCCCGGTCCAGGGGGCGGTCCAGGTCGCTGATGAACTGGAGGTAGGGCGAGTGGCCGACGGCGTGCAGGACGGGCCGTTCCCCTGCGGCGTCGGCGGTGTCCCGGCCGAGACGGCCGCGGCTGCGCCGGGTGTCGGCGGGCGAGTGGGTCCAGAGGCGGGCCGGGCCGCCCTGGGCCGAGGCCTCGACGAGGGCGGCCAGCGCCTCGGGTCCGGGCGAGGCGGCGTGCTCGTCGACCGGGCCGACCAGCGGGGCCAGGGCGTGGAGCCGTTCGGCGAGCGGCCGGCCGGCCTGGAGCACCAGGCGCTCGCCGGTGTCGCCGCACAGGACGTGGACCTCGGTCTCCTGGCCGCTGAGCACGGAAAGGAAGTCCAGGGCCGCGTCCTCGGCCCTGAGTACCGCCACGATGTCGATCACGGATGGATCCCCTCAGCAGGACTCGACAGGGCATGGTCAAAGTGGGGCGGACCCGGCCCGAAGGCGCGGAGTCCGGAATGAGCTAATCACCGGCATTCCATGTGGTCCAGACCAATTTTCCGCCGATCATGAAGCCCGGAAGAGCGGCAGCCAGAAGCCGGAGCCCCGCTGACGCCGCGCCGGAACCGGCTTCTCGCCCACGTACGACAGTTGAGATCCGGCCATCCGCGGTCGTCCTTCATGTCCGGCGCCTACCATCCCGCGCGCCTGGCCGCCAGAGGCGGAACCCCGGTGTCGGCTGAGCCGTTCCACCGACCGGATGAGTAGCGGCTTCCCGTCACCGCGGCGCGATCCGCTTCTAGGATCGCCTCGCTGCCGACGCCCGGACCGTTCGGCCAGGGCGCGGCGCACAGGGGACCAGGGGGGCCGATGATGAAGCTGATGCCGGTGGGGACACGCGTGGCGGCGGTCGCGGCGGCGGGGATGCTGCTGGCCGGGTGCGGCGGGTCGGCGTCGAGGGGCGGGGACGGGCCGGACCCGGAGCCGAGCGGATCGGTGAAGCAGGGCGGCCGGGCGGCGGACGGCGGGAAGACGGGGGCGACGGGGAAGCCGGACGCGAAGGAGTCCACGCTGCCGGGGGCGCTGCCCAGCGCCTACACGTTCACGCCGGACCCGGCGCGGGTCCCGAAGAGCGCGGCCCAGGCACGGAAGCTGACGCGCGGCGCCGCGCTCGGGGAGGCCGACTGGACGGCGGGGATGGTCCGGCACACTCCGTACGAGAGCGGCGGCACCTGGCCCGTGCTGGCGGACTCCTGCGTCTGGAGCCGCTCCGCGCTGCCGTCCGGCGTCCTGGACCGCTTCACGCGGCGGCTCGACATCCCGGCGCGGGAGGGCAGGGGCCGCGTGCAGGGGGCGGTGACCGTGACCGTGCACCGGAGCGCGGCGGGCGCGGACCAGGAGATCAAGGACACCGTCCAGGAGAGCTTCCGCTGCCCCCAGCAGGAGTTGGGCGGCGGCCGGCGCCTGAGCGGTCTGATGTCGCTCCAGTTCGATCAGAAGGACGTGCGCAACGCGGACGCCTCACTGTTCGAGGCGGGGAAGTACACCGGCCCGGAGTCGGGCGGGATCCAGGACTACGTCTGGACCAAGTCCCGGATCGGTCCGGTGACGACGGCCGTGTCGGTCAAGGGCGCGAAGGGCTACAGCAACAGCGACCTGCTGCGTATCGCCGCCGAGGGCGGCGCCAAGGTGCTCTACCGCGTCGAGCTGG
Source organism: Streptomyces sp. NBC_01116 (assembly GCF_041435495.1). Classification (NCBI taxonomy): domain Bacteria; kingdom Bacillati; phylum Actinomycetota; class Actinomycetes; order Kitasatosporales; family Streptomycetaceae; genus Streptomyces; species Streptomyces sp. NBC_01116. The sequence goes on along the minus strand of NZ_CP108644.1, from coordinate 7,395,571 downwards.
AGCTGAAGTGACCGCAAGCCCGGACGAGAGGCACTGACCCCTGATGGAACCGCTCCGTTCCACCGACCCGGCACGGATCGCCGGGTACCGCGTCCTCGGCCGGCTCGGCGCCGGAGGCATGGGCGTGGTGCTGCTGGGCCGGTCGCCCGGCGGCGCGCTGGTGGCGATCAAGCTGATCCGCGCGGAGTACGCCGACGACGACGCCTTCCGCGCCCGCTTCCGGCGGGAGGTGGCCATCGCCCGGCAGGTGCGCAACCGGTGGGCGGTGCCCGTGGTCGACGCCGACACCGAGGCCCCGGCTCCGTGGCTGGCCACCGAGTTCGTGCCGGGGCCCGCCCTGGGCGAGGCGGTCGGCAGCGGGGGGCCGCTGCCGGAGCGCGGGGTGCGGGCGCTGGGCTCGATGCTCGCGGAGGCGCTGGAGGCGGTCCACACGGCGGGGCTCGTGCACCGGGACGTGAAGCCGGGCAACGTGCTGCTGGGCCTGGACGGGCCCCGGCTGATCGACTTCGGGATCGCGCGGGCCCTGGACGACACCGTCCTCACGGCGACGGACGTGATCGTCGGCTCCCCCGGCTTCCTCTCGCCCGAGCAGGCGCAGGGGCGGCGGATCGGACCGGCGAGCGACGTCTTCTCGCTGGGCTGCGTCCTGGTGTACGCGGCGACCGGCGGGCGGCCGTTCGGCAGCGGCCCGGTGGAGGCGATGCTGTTCCGCACGGTGCACGACACGGCGGACCTGGGCGCGCTGCCGCCCGGGCTGCTCCCGGTCGTCGAGGCGTGCCTGGCCAAGGACCCCGGGGACCGTCCCGCGGCGGCGGACATCCGCCGGGCGTTCGCCGAGGACGTGTCGGGCGGCAGCTGGCTGCCCGGCCCGGTCACCCATCTGATCGCCGAGCGCTCGGCGCGGATGCTCGCCCTGCCCGACATCGACGCGACGAGCCTGGACGCCGGCGCGACGGACGGCCCGGCGCCAGGCGCGGAGACGGGCACGAGGACGGGCACGGCTGACACGGCGGGCACGGGGGCCGGAACCGGCGGCCGGGACGCGGCCACCGTCCCGGCCTCCCCCGCCCGTCGCCGCCTCCTCGCGTACGTCGTCGGCGGCGCGGCGCTCGCGGCGACGGGCGGCACCGCCGCGTGGCTGGCCTCCTCCGGCGACGGCGACGCCTCGGGCGGCAGGGGCGGCAGGGGCGAGGGGGACGGCGGGAAGGCGGCCCGCCCGGAGCTGCACATCGGGCTCCAGGCCGACCTCAGCGGCCCGTCGGCGGCCCTCGGCACGGGACAGGACCGGGCGGCGCGGCTCGCGGTCGCGGAGCACAACGCTCAGGGGGACACGCCGTTCACGCTGCGGCTGACCACGGTCGACGACGGGGGCGACGAGGAACGGGCCAGGGCGGCGGTGCGCCGGTTCGCCGAGGACCCGCTGCTGGTGGCCGCCCTGGGCGCGACCGGCACGGACGCGGCGCGGGAGGCGCTGGTCGCGTACGACGAGGCGGCGCTGCCGCTGCTCAGCGTGGTCGACGGGGACATCCGGCACCTGAACCGGATCTTCCTGTGCGCCCGGCCGCGCAACGACCTGCAGATGCTGCCGGTGGCCCAGTTCCTCGGGGCGTACGAGATCGACCGGATCGCGCTGGTCGACGACGGCACCGAGTACGGCCGGCAGACCACCCGCTTCCTCGACGCGGGGCTGCGCGGCAACGGCCGCACGGTGCTCGCCGAGACCGTACGGGAGGGCACGCGCGACCTGGACGCGGAGGCTGAGCGGATCGCCGCGAAGCGGCCTGGGGCGGTGGTGTACGGGGGCGGGTGGCGGGACGCCGGACGGTTCGCCAAGTCGCTGACCGGGGCCGGGTTCCTCGGGCCGAAGATCGGCACCCAGGCCGTGCACGACCCGCGGTTCCTGGCGGAGGCCGGCGAGGACGCGGCGGGCTGGCTGGTCGTCTCGACGGCCGCAGACCCGGCTTCCGTGCCCTCGGTGCACCCGTTCGCCGCCGCCTACCGCAAGCGGTTCGACAGCGCGCCGCCGCTGTTCGCGGCGGAGGCGTACGACGCGGTCGGGCTGATCGCCGCCTGTGCCCGGGGGCTGGGCCGGGAGCGGATCAGCCGCCAGGACCTGCTGCCCGCGCTGCGGACGACCTCGTACAAGGGCGTGTCGAAGAGCTACGCCTTCGAGCCCGCCAACGGGACGTACACCGGGACCGGGGTCTTCGTCTACCGCGTGGAGCGCGGGCGCTTCCGCTACATCGGGATGGACGGCCGGGAGGTGTAGGCGCCACACCCGTCGAACGGGCCGATCCTCCGGACGGCCCGGGTGGCTCGACTCCCGCCCGCCCCGTCCGTCAGCCGAAGTCGTCCGGGACGATGCTGAGCTTCTCGGCGATGCGCGTGAGCGCCTTCTGGTCGGTCGCGTTGAGCGCGTCGAGGACGACGGCGCGAACGGCGCGCAGGTGTGTGGGTGCTGCCAGGCGCACGATGTCGAAGCCCGCGTCGGTGAGTTCGGCGAGGGTGTACCGGCCGTCGGCCGGGTCGGGGGTCCGTACGACCCAGCCTCGGTGTTCACAGCGTTTGACGACGTTGGACAGCCGGGAGAGCGACCCGCTGGCGAGGAAGGCGAGCTCTCCCATCCGCAGCCTGCGCCCCGGGGCCTCGGAGAGATGGCTGAGCACGAGGTACTCGAACAGGGTGAGGCCGTGCTCCTGGCGCAGCGGCGACTCCAGCTTGCCGGGCAGCAGCAGGACCAGGGAGATCAGCCCCGTCCAGGCCGCCTTCTCCTGCTCGTCGAGCCAGCGGAGTTCCTCGTCGTCCTCGTGCTCTCCCGTACCGCTCATGGACTCTTCCGTACCGCTCATGGACCCTTCCGTGCTGCTCATGGATCTACCCGCTCCTTCGGCGACATCCGCCATCACTTTGCGCTTGAAGTCATCGCTCGCTACTATCACTTTACGCGTGAACTCATACGAGAGAAAACGCGCACCCGAGCGCGACTCCGTCACGCACCCCGGGAAGCACCTCCCCGGGACAGGAAGAGGGAGCATCATGAGCACCGTCACCTTCGGCGTCACTCCGGGCTTCGGCGAGAAGCTGCACGCGGCCCTCGGATACAGCGGGGCCGTCCGCGTCGACGACCGGGTCGAGATCTCCGGCCAGGCCGGGGTGGACGACGACCTGGCCATCCCGGACTCACTGGAGGACGAGATCGTCCAGGCGTTCGACAACGTCGAACGCACGCTCGCCACGGTCGGAGCGACTTGGAAGGACGTCATCCACGTGAACTCGTACCACAAGGTCGCACCGGGGGACGACGCCATCGGCGACGACCACAACAGGGTCATGGCCGAGCAGTTCCGCCGCCGCCTCGACGGCCGGGCGCCGATCTGGACCGAGACCGGCGTCACGGTCCTCGGCCTGGCCGCCATGCGCGTGGAGATCCGCGTCACCGCCATCGTCGGCTCCGGGAACTGAACGGCCGCTCCGCAAGCGTGCCGGTGATCTCGGAGCGATCTCATCGAGGGTGCGACGAACGGGCTGAGCCCAAGGAACGTCGAGGTCGACGGGGCGGGCGCCTCCGCCCTGCGGATCCGGACCGGGCCGGGCGACGCTCACCGACGTCGTCCGGTCCACCGCCGATCCACGACGGTGTCGGCGGGGGCTTCCAGATCGGCCGGGCGCCGGCGACTCCGGCTGGTACGGAGACCCGCCCGCCCGCGAGGGCGTCCGGCCGGACCGCCGCCGGCCGGCCGAGAAGCCCGTGCCGAGCGCGCCGGGAGGCGTACGGGCCAGGTGCGCCCGTACGCCTCCCGGGGCCGGAGATCCGGTCAGGAACCGGCGGTGAAGGACTCCGCCGCCGCTGCTACCTCGGCCGGCCGGACCACCTTCAGCCCGCCGGCGGCGCCCGCGTCCGGCTTCATGATGACGCTCTCCCGGGTGGACGGGGCCTTCGGGTCCGAGAAGTCGTGCGACACCCCGAACTCGCTCCCGTACCCCTTGATCGTGAGCAGCGCCTTGTCGATGCCCTCACGGGTGAGGTCCTTGTCGTCGCAGGCCTTCGACAGGGCCTCGCCGAACAGGGAGGCCGCCGTGTAACCGGCGACGACGCCGTTGTCGAGCACGTCCTTCGGGTACTGGGCGGCGTACTCCTTCGCGAGCTTGGCGGGGCCGTCGCCCGGGTCCCCGATGGGCAGCGTGGAGGCGGCCACGTAGTAGTCCTTGAGCAGCGCGGGGCCCGCCTGGGTCTTCAACAGCTGCGGGGCGAAGGCCGAGTTGTTGCCGACGACCGGGACGTCGAAGCCGGTGGCCGCCGCGACGCCGACGAGCGAGGCAGCCTGGCGCGGGCCAGCGCTGACGATCACGGCCTTGACCCCGGCCTGCTTGAGGGCGGCGACCTGGGCCGTCATGTCGTTGTCGGTCGGCTTGATCTTCTGCTCGACGACGGTGAGACCGGCCTCCTTCGCCGCGTGCTCCGAGCCGACGAGCGCGTTCTCGCCGTAGTCGCCCTCGAAGTACACATGGCCGATCTTGTCGCCCTTGGCGATGCGCTTCTCGGCGAGGAGATAGTCGATGAGGTTGATCGTCTCGACGTCGTAGGTGGCGCCGATGACCCGGACGTACGGGGAGCCCAGCAGATTCGCCGACCACGCCTGCGGCAGCACGAGGCCCTTGTCCTGGCCGTCGATGCGCTGCTCGACGGCGGCGACGAACGGGGAGCCGATGAACTGGGCGAAGCCCACCACCTCCGGCTCCAGTTCGGTGTACGCGGCGATGGCCTTCTGCGGGTCGTAGCCGTGGTCGCGGACCGTCAGTTCGATCTTCCGGTCGCAGATGCCGCCCTCGTCGTTCGTCTGCTTGACCCACAGCTGCTGCGCCTGGGTGACGCTCTTGCCCAGCGAGGCGTAGACGCCGGTCATGTCGGTCAGCACGCCGAGGGAGATCGTCGAGGAGGAGACCCCGGGGCCCGTCTTGATCCCGCCCTCGCCCTCCTCGGCCGCCTTGCCGTCGGTCGCCTTGCCGCTGCACCCGACGAGGGTGACGGCGAGGGTCGCGACCACGGCCGTGAGCACTCTGAGTTTCATGACTTCTCCCCTGGATTCTTCGGAGCCGCGGGCTTCTTCGCGCGTGCGAGGCCCAGGCGGGCGAGGCCGCCGGGCAGGAACAGGACCACCGCGACCACCGCGGCGCCGTACAGATAGCGGGACGCCTCACCGGGCGCCAGCCCGCCCGTGCCGGGGGCGGAGACCAGCGGCAGGGAGTCGCTGTAGTGCGTGAACACCTGCGGGAGCAGGGTGACGAAGGCGGCGCCGATCACGGCTCCGCCGACGCTGCCGAGCCCGCCGATGACGATCATGGCGAGGTATTCGAGGGACAGGATCATGCCGAAGTACTCGGGCACGGTCCGCTGGAAGACCAGGGCGAGCAGGACGCCGGCGAGGCCCGCGTACATCGAGGACAGGACGAAGACCCCGGCCCGGTAGCGGGCCACGGGCACGCCCATCACCCCGGCAGCGATCCGGTGGTCGCGGATGGCGTTCATGGCCCGGCCGGGCCGGCCGCGCAGCACGCCCCGGGCGAACAGCGCGCTCAGCAGGAGCGCGAGCAGTCCCGCGTACCAGAGCTTCTCCGAGGAGCCGAACGGGACGGCGGCGACGACGAGTTCGGTGTCGTCGAACGTGAACCCGAAGACGGACAGCGGTGGTACGGCCCGGCCGTTGTAACCGCCGGTCAGGGAGTCCGCGTTGAACAGGACGTGCTGCCCGATGAAGATCAGCGCGAGGGTCGCGATGCCGAGGTACGCGCCGCGCAGCCGGCCGGCGATGGGGCTGAAGAGCCCGCCCGCCGCTCCGGCGAGCAGCACGGCGAGGATCGCGGCCAGCCAGGTGGGCAGCCCGAGTCCGGTCAGCGTGTGCCCGTTCTCCGTGCTGCTCCCACCGGCCAGGACGCAGTAGCCGTACGCGCCGACGGCGAGGAAGAACGCGTGGCCCATGGAGAGCTGCCCGGTGGCGCCGGTGAGCATGTTGAGCCCGATGGCGCCGATCGCCGCCGCCATCGCGAACAGCCCGGCCTGGAGCCAGAAGCGGTCCACGTAGAAGGGGAGGACGAGGAGCAGGAGGGAGCCGATGAGGACGGCGTACGTACGGGGCCTGCGCAGCCGTTCGGTGAGGCCCTGGGCGCGGGTGGGCGCGGGGGCCGGTGCGGCTGGGGCCTCGGCGGCGGGGGCGGCTTCGGCGGTGGTGTCAGACACGGGCCAGCTCCTTCGTGCCGAAGAGGCCCGCGGGCCGGATGAGCAGGACCGCCACCATCACCAGGTAGGGCGCCAGGTCTCCGATGCCCCGGCCGAGGAAGGCCAGGTCGCTCTGGTAGCCGGTGGCGAGCGACTCGGTGACCCCGACGATGAGCCCCCCGGCGAGCGCCCCGGTGGTGGAGTCGAGTCCGCCGAGGATCGCCGCGGGGAACGCCTTGAGCGCGGCGAGCGAGGTGGCGCGTTCCAGGCCCGGGGTCGGGAACACGGTGAGGAAGAGGGCGGCGACGGCGGCGAGTGCGCCGGCGACCGCCCAGGCGGCGAGCGAGACCCGCCCCAGCTTGATGCCCATGAGCGCCGCCGTCTGCGGGTTCTCGGCGGCGGCCCGCATCGACACGCCCCACGAGGTGTAGCGGAAGGCGAGCAGGAACACCGTGATCAGCAGCCCGGCGGCGAGGAACGCCGCGATACGGGTCTGGGCGAGGGTGACGCCGCCGATCGTGACGACCTCGTTGCCCCAGGGGTCTCCGAGGGCGAGCACGTCCGTGCCCATCCGCCGGGTGAGTTCGGTGATCAGGAGGATGTCGACGCCGATGGTGACGATCGCCAGGACGCTGTGATCGCTGCCCCGGTAGCGGCGCATCACGAAGAACTCGATGCCCGCCCCGACGGCCGCCGCCCCCGCGATCCCGACGAGCAGCGCGGGCCAGAACCCGATGTCGTCGTGGAGCACGGCGGTGACGTAGCCGCCCGCCAGCAGCAGGGACGCGTGGGCGAAGTTGACGACCTCGGTGGCCTTGAAGATGACGACGAACCCGAGCGCGATGAGTGCGTAGACCGAGCCGATCGACAAGCCGCCGAGGAGGAGTTCGAGGAACGTGGTCACTGAGGTGCTCCCAAGTAGGCCTGGACGACGGCCGGGTCGTTCTGCACCTCGGCGGGGGTGCCCCCGGCGATGCGTCGTCCGAAGTCGAGTACGGTCACCGCGTCCGCGAGCCGCATCACCACCCCCATGTCGTGCTCGACCAGCACGATGGAGATGCCGAGGCTGTCGCGCACGTCGGCCACGACGGCCGCGGTGCGGCGGCGCTCGTCCGCGGTCATCCCGGCGATCGGTTCGTCCAGGAGCAGGACCTTCGGCTCCATGCACAGGGCGCGGCCCAGCTCGACGAGCTTCTGCTGCCCGTACGGCAGTGATCCCGCCGGGCGCTCCAACTCCTCTGCGAGGCCGATGAATTCGGCGATCTCCCGGACCCGGTCACGGTGGCGCCGTTCCTCCCGGGCGGCGGAGGGGAGCCGCAGGCCGGTGGCGACGAACCCGGAGCGGGTCAGCCGGTGGCGGCCGAGCAGGAGGCTGTCGGCGACGGTCGCGTGCGGCGGCAGCGCCAGGTTCTGGAAGGTGCGCGCGACCCCGAGGTCCGCGATGGAGTGCGGCGGGAGTCCGGTCAGTTCGGTGTCGCCGAGGCGGACGTGCCCGGAGGTGGCGCGGTAGACGCCCGAGAGGACGTTGAAGCAGGTGGACTTGCCCGCGCCGTTGGGCCCGATGACGGCGTGCACACTGCCGGGTTCGACGGTGAAGGAGACGCCGTCCAGGGCGGTGAGCCCGGAGAAGCGGACGGTGACGTCCTCGACGGCGAGCGCGGCCGTGGTGCTGTGCGCGGAGGCCGTGGCGGTGGTGGTGGTCACGCGGACCACCTGCTCAGGGTGCGGCGGTTCCGGGCGGCCGGGTCGGCGTCCGCCGCCGCGTCCTCGTCGACGACGCCGAGGTAGCGGCGGCGGACCTCGTCGGACGCGGCGAGTTCGTCGGCGGGCCCGGACAGGGCGACCTCGCCGACGTCGAGGACGTACGCCGTGGAGGCGAGCCGCAGCGCGATGGCCGCGTTCTGCTCGACGAGCATGACGGAGGTGCCGCTCGCGTTGATCTCCTGCACGGTCTCGGCGATCCTGGCGGCCATCAGCGGGGCGAGGCCGAGCGAGGGCTCGTCCAGCAGGAGCAGCCGGGGCCCCGCCATCAGGGCGCGGCCCATCGCCAGCATCTGCTGCTCGCCGCCGGACAGCAGCCCGGCCCGCTGGTGCGCGCGGTCGGCGAGCACCGGGAACAGCTCGTGCACCCGGGCCAACGCGGTGCTCGCCCCCTTGCGCCCGCCGCGTGCCCCGAGGGCTCCCGCCCGCAGGTTGTCGGCCACCGTCATCCGGGCGAAGACCTGCCGGCCCTCCGGCACCTGGACCACTCCGGCGGCCACCACCTGGGCGGGCCGCAGCCCCTCCAGGGGGCGGCCGTCGAACCGGATGGTTCCGGTGCCCGTCCCGCGGTGGAAGCCGAGGGTCCGCGAAACGGCCCGCAGCAGCGTGGTCTTGCCCGCGCCGTTGCCGCCGAGTACGGCGGTGATCCCGGCGTCCGGCACATCTACGGAGATGTCGCGCAGCGCCCGGACCGGGCCGTAGCCGACGGACAGCCCGCGGATCTCTAGCGTTGCCATGCGTCCTCCTCCTTCCGCCTTGTCGTGTCGCGTCGTGTTCACCTGTCGTGCTCATCGGTGAAGGCGTGGCGTCGTGTGTGGTGCCACAGACCAGCACCGGGCGGGACGTGCGTCCACGGCGCGGGACCGACTCGATGCGGGCGACCAGCGAACGAAGAGCCTCGTTGTGCACGCGCACAGACGCGGTGACGGGCGGGCGCCCGCCCGTCCGGCCGCTGGCATCCTCATCGGTCATCAGGAACGCCCGGACCCGGGGGACGGAGCGGCGGATGCGGTGTGGGACGCGGTACGGGGCGCTGCTCGGCCCGCTGCTGGCGGGCGGGGCGCCGCCGGACCTGGTGGAGCGTGCGGCGCGCGGCCTCGGGCTGCCGGAACGGGGGCGTTACGCGGTGGTGGTGCTGGGCGGGCCCGTGCCGGAGGCCGCGGTGGCGGAGGGCGCGGACGCGGACGGGGCGCGCTGGTGGTGGTGCGGCGCGGGGGACGGGGACGTCGCGGTGGTGCTGCTGGGTGCGGCGGGTCCGGCCGGGGCGGTGGCGCGACTCGGTGAGCACGGTGCGGGGCCGGGAGGCATGAGTCCGGTGGTGGGCTCACCGTCGCAGCTGGGCGCGGCACGGCGGCTGGCGGGTACGGCGCTGCTGACGTGTGCGCCCGGCAGCCGGGAGGTCGTACGGCTCGACGAGCGGCTGCCGACGGCGCTGCTGGTGAGCGGCCCGGAGCTGTCGGCCCGGCTCCTCGCGGAGGTGTTCGGTCCACTGCTGGCGGTGGTTCCGGCGGAGCGCGCGGTGCTGGTGGGGACGCTGGAGGCGTGGCTGGAGTGCGGGGGTTCGGTGGGGCGGGCCGCGGTACGGCTGCGGTGCCATCGCAACACCGTGTTCAACCGGCTGCGGCGGCTGGAGCGGTTGACCGCGCGCTCGCTGTCCCGGCCACGTGAGCTGGTCGATCTGGTGCTGGCGCTGGACGTGCTGAGGCTGTCGTCGTCGGTGCCGCCGTGAGGTGGGTCGGGGCGGGGACGCGGGGCACGCGAACGCGGGAGAGCCCGGCGTACGGAAAGGGGCCCGGCGTCTGTCCCCGGGCCCCTCCCTGTGCTCCTCCTGTACGCGTGCTTCGCGGACGTGTGCTTCGCGGACGTGTGCTTCGCGTACACCTGCTTCGCGGACGCCGGATCCGCCGACGACCGCTCCGCGTCAGCGCAGCAGGAAGTCCCGCGCGATCGACTCCGCCGCCCGCTCCAGCAGCGGCCCGGCCTGGGCCATGGACACGGCCGGGTCCGGTTCCAGCTCGGCCAGGGCGTAGGCGCGGCGGATGCCCGCCTTCTCCAGGACCTCCGGGGGCAGGGCGAGCCGGCCGCAGACCGCGACGACCTCGATCCCGGCCGCGCGGGCGGCGGCGGCGACCCCGGCCGGGGCCTTGCCGTGCAGCGTCTGCTCGTCGAGCGAGCCCTCGCCCGTGATGACCAGCGTGGCGCGGGCGAGCGCCGGGGCGAAGCCGAGCACGTCGAGCATCACCTCGATGCCGGGGCGGAAGCGGGCGCCGAGGGCGACGAGCGCCCCGTAGCCGATGCCGCCGGCCGCGCCCGCGCCGGGCAGGGCCGCCGTGTCCGGGCCCAGGATCGAGGCGTAGTGCGCCAGGGCCGCGTCGAGGACCGCGATGTCCTCCTCGCTCGCGCCCTTCTGGCGGCCGTACACCTCGGGCGCGCCCTTGGGTCCCGTCAGCGGGTTGTCCACGTCGCTGGCCAGGACCAGGTCGATGTCCGCCAGCCGATGGTCGAGCCCCGTGAGATCGGCCTCGGCCAGCTCCGCGAGAGGGCCGCCGCCGGGGCCCACGGGCTTGCCGTCCGCGTCCAGGAAGCGGGCTCCGAGCGCGGCGAGCATGCCCGCGCCGCCGTCCGTGGTGGCGCTGCCGCCGACCCCGAACACGATCGTCGTCGCCCCCGCCTCCAGGGCGGCCAGCAGCAGCTCGCCCGAGCCGTACGTGGTGGCCGTGAGCGGGGCGAACACCCCGTCGGGCAGGTGCTGGAGGCCCGAGGCCTCGGCCATCTCCACCACGGCGGTGGACCCGCGCAGCGCGTACGCCGCCGTCACCGGGTCCCCGAGAGGGCCGGTCACCCGGGCCTCGCGGCGCTCGAATCCGGCGGCCACCGCCGCCGCGACCGTGCCGTCGCCGCCGTCCGCGACCGGCAGGGTCTCGACCGGCACGTCGGGGACGACGCGCCGCAGCCCGGCCGTCACCCGCTCCGCGACCTGCACGGCCGTGAGCGAGCCCTTGAACTTGTCCGCCGCCACGAGCACGCGGGCGGTCTCCATTTCTGCTCCGTCCGTCACCTTGCATCCCTTGCTTTCGAACAGGCAGTCGCGCCGCCCCGACCTTATCCGCACGCCCCCTGATCTGCCCATGGCCGTCCACGGTCGCGCGATCGGCACCCCGGGGCCGGGCCGCCGCCACTACGCTGGCGGCCGTGACGACTCCCGATGCCGACTACGCCGCGTACATCGCCGGGCTCCCCCGCGTCCTGTCCGCCGCCGCCTCGCTCTTCCGTGACGCGGAGGGACGGCTCCTCCTCGTCGAACCGAACTACCGCGAGGGCTGGGCGCTGCCCGGCGGGACCGTCGAGTCGGAGGCGGGCGAGGGGCCCCGGCAGGCCGCGCGGCGCGAGACGGCGGAGGAGATCGGCCTCGACGTGGCGCCGGGGCGGCTGCTCGCCGTGGACTGGGCGCGGGGCCCCGGCCGCCCGCCGATCGTGGCGTATCTGTACGACGGCGGGGTGCTCACGGCGGACCAGCTGGCGGCGATCCGGCTCCAGGAGGAGGAACTGCTGTCCTGGCGGCTGGTGGCGCCCGCCGATCTGGACGGCTTTCTGCTCGGCACGCTCGGGGGCAGGGTCCGGGCGGCGCTGGAGGTCCTGACGTCCGGCGACGGGACCGTGGAACTGGAGAACGGCGAACCGGTCGGGTAGGACCGGCCGCGCGGGAGCGAGGAGCGATCGGCCGTGCCGGGCGTGGCCCCGTACGGGGCGATCGGCCGTGCCGGGCGTGGCCCCGTACGGGGCGATCGGCCGTGCGCGGCCCGGTCCCCGACCCGGCGATCAGCCCTGCTGCGCCTCGGGCTTGATCTCCACGTCGCGCACCGCACCCTCGCGGTCGGCGACCAGGGCCTCGGTGCGATGGCCGCGCGCGATGTAGTCGCGCACGACGAGTTCGACGGCGTCCTGGGGGCTGCCGACCCCGGCGAGCACCATCACTTCGACGACGAGTTCGGCATCCAGACTGACGGTCACCTTGGCCATGCGCGGACCCTACCCGGCGTGCTCCGCACGCGGGCCGGATTCCCCGAAGAGCATCGCGCCGGACCGTCGCGACCACCATGCTTCCCGGCCCCGCTATGGGGTCGGCCGCCATCGCCGCGCGCCGCACCCTGAAGCTGCCCGCGGGAGCCGGGCCCGCCGAACTGCTCGGCCGCTGCCCGCTGGACGGGTAGCCGCTCCCCCGCACAGGGTGGCGATGACCGACATGCTCCGCCCGCTCGCTGTGGAGATCCGCACCATGGGATGTCCGGTCGGGTGTGTCTAGCGTTTCCGGCCATGACGAGCCAATCTCACGCAGCTTCCGGTTCCTCCGCGCCGGGCGCCGGGGCCGTGGACCTCAGGGGGCGTACCGCCCTGGTCACCGGCGGCGGCAGCGGCATCGGGCGGGCCACCGCCGAGGCCCTCGCCGACGCCGGCGCCCTCGTTCACGTGGTCGACCGCGAGGCCGGGAGCGCCAAGTCCGTCGCCACCGCGATCGGCGGCGTGGCCCACGTCGTGGACCTGGCCGAACCCGAGGCGATCGGGACGCTGCCGACCGGGGTGGACATTCTGGTCAACAACGCCGGGCTGCAACACGTGGCCGCCATCGAGGACTTCCCGCCGGACCGCTTCGAGCTGATCCAGAAAGTGATGGTGACCGCCCCCTTCCTGCTGATGCGGCACTGCCTCCCGCACATGTACGCCGAGGGGTGGGGCCGGATCGTCAACGTCTCCAGCATGCACGGGCTGCGGGCCAGCGCCTTCAAGTCCGCCTACGTCGCGGCCAAGCACGGCCTGGAGGGGCTGAGCAAGGTGGCCGCGCTGGAGGGCGCCCCGCACGGGGTGACCAGCAACTGCGTCAACCCCGGTTATGTACGCACGCCGCTGGTGGAGGGCCAGATCGCCGGCCAGGCCGCCGCGCACGGGATCCCGCCGGAGGAGGTCGTCACCGACGTCCTCCTGGACCGGTCCGCGATCAAGCGGCTGATCGAGCCCGAAGAGGTCGCCGCGGTCTGCCGCTGGCTCTGCGGCCCCCACACCGGCTACATCACCGGCGTCTCGCTCCCCGTCGACGGGGGCTGGGGCGCCCACTGACCCCCATCCGCCACGGTCCCCCACCGTCGGCGCCGGCTCCACCCGCTCGCACCGCTCCACCCGCTCGTACCTCTGCACCGCTCGCACCTCTGCCACCGCTCGCGACTCCCGCCCCGACCCGCACCCCCGTCCCTGACAGCCCTGCCAATGAAACGCGGTGACTCCACCATGGGTTCCACCAGTTCCGTCCAGCCCTCCCAGGGCAAGATCGGCCGCATCGTGGCGGCCAGTCTCGTCGGCACCACCATCGAGTGGTACGACTTCTTCCTCTACGGCTCGGCTGCCGCGCTCGTGTTCAACACCCTCTTCTTCCCCAGCAGCGACCCGCTGGTCGGCACGCTGCTGGCCTTCCTGACGTACGCGGTCGGCTTCGCCGCCCGTCCGCTCGGCGGCGTCGTCTTCGGCCACTACGGCGACAAGATCGGGCGCAAGAAGCTCCTCGTGCTCAGCCTGCTCATGATGGGCGGCGCGACCTTCGCCATGGGTCTGCTCCCCACCCACGCCAGCATCGGCGTCTGGGCGCCGATCCTGCTCACCGTCCTGCGCCTGGTCCAGGGCTTCGCCCTCGGCGGGGAGTGGGGCGGAGCGGTGCTGCTCGTCTCCGAGCACGGCGGCGACGAACGGCGCGGCTTCTGGGCCTCCTGGCCGCAGTCCGGTGCGCCCGGCGGCAATCTGCTGGCGACCGGCGTCCTGGCGCTGCTGGCCGCCGTCCAGTCCGACGAGGCGTTCCTCGCCTGGGGCTGGCGCATACCGTTCCTGCTGTCCGGTGTGCTCGTCATGATCGGTCTGTGGATCCGGATCTCGGTCGAGGAGTCCCCGGTCTTCCTGGAGGCGCAGCGGAAGTCTGCCGCCGCGGCCGAGCAGGGCGTCAAGGAACAGCCCCCGGTCGTCCAGGTGTTCCGCAAGAGCTGGCGCGAGGTGCTCCTCGCGATCGGCACGCGCTTCGGCGAGAACATCTCGTACTACATCCTCACCGCCTTCCTGCTGGTCTACGTGACCGTGCACCTGGAGATGTCCAAGAGCGACGCACTCAACGCCGTCCTGATCGGTTCCGCGGTGCACTTCGTCACCATCCCGCTGTGGGGTGCGCTCTCGGACCGGCTGGGCCGCCGCCCGGTCACGCTGATCGGCGCGGTCGGCATGGCGTTCTGGGCGTTCGGCTTCTTCGCACTCCTGGACACCAAGTCCTTCCCCGTCATCGTTCTCGCCGTCACCCTCGGCCTGCTGCTGCACGGTGCGATGTACGGTCCGCAGGCGGCCTTCATCTCGGAGATGTTCGACACGAAGGTCCGTTACTCGGGTGCCTCGATGGGCTCCCAGCTCGCCTCGATCATCGGCGGGGCCCTCGCTCCGCTCATCGCGGTGGAGCTGCTCCAGGACTACGGGTCCTCCGTCCCGATCTCCGTCTATCTCTGCTTCGCCTCCCTGGTCACCGCGGTGACGGTCTGGGTGGCCAAGGAGACCCGCGGCCGCGACCTCACCAAGGACGGCCCCGACGACTCCGTCCCGGCGGCGCCGGCCGCGGCCGTCAAGGACTCGGTCCCCCTCGGCCACTGATCCCACGCCCTCCCGCGCACCGCTCCGCGCGGTGCGCGGGAGGGCTGTCCCCCGTTGCCCGCTCGGCCCCTCCCGGGAGGCGATCACCGTATGCTCACCGGCGTGACACCACCGGCCGCCCAGCACTCCGCTCCGGCCCTGCGCCGGCTGCTCGACCTGCTGGCCCGGGGTGCGGCGGCCGAGGAGTTCGACCGGCCGGCCGCCGCCGCCCGGCAGGCGGGAGCGACCGCGGCCGAACTGGCCGAGATCGCCGAGGCCGCCGCCGTGGCCCTGCGCATCCGCCGCACGCTCGGCCAGCACCGGGTGCGCGAGGCGCAGCTCACCGCTCTGTTCGACACGGCCAGCGACCTGGCGGCCCTGCGCGACCTGGACGCCGTCCTGCGGGCCATCGTCCACCGGGCGAAACTGCTGCTCGGCACCGACGTCACCTACCTCTCGCTCAACGACGACGCCGCGGGCGACACCTACATGCGGGTCACCGACGGGTCGGTGGCCGAGGCCTTCCAGCGGGTGCGGCTCGGCATGGGCGAGGGCCTGGGCGGACTGGTCGCCCAGACCGCCCGCCCGTACGCCACCGGGGACTACCAGGCCGACACCCGGTTCCACCACACCACCACCATCGACAGCGCCGTCCTGGACGAGGGCCTGCGGGCGATCCTCGGGGTGCCGCTGCGCCTCGGCGCCCGCGTCATCGGGGTGCTGTACGCGGCCGACCGGGCGCCCCGCGAGTTCACCGCCACCGAGGTGGCGCTGCTCTCGTCCCTGGCCGACCACGCCGCCATCGCCATCGACGGGGCACGGCTGCTGGAGGAGACCCGGGCCGCGCTGGTCGACCTCAACGCCGCGTCGGAGACCATCCGGACGCACAGCGAGGCGATGCGCCGCGCCGAGGAGGCCCACGACCAGCTCACCGACCTCGTCCTCCAGGGCCGCGGCGCCGACGACGTGGCGGCGGCCCTCGCCGACATCCTGGACGGCGGGATCCTCATCCATGACGCGGACGGCGCCGAACTGGCCCGCGCCCGCACCGAGCCGCTGCCGCAGCCGATCCCCGCGGTGTCGGCGTCCCGGGCCAGGGGCCGGGCCGTACCGCTGGGCGGCACCTGGGTCTGCGCCGTCCTCGCGGGGCCCGAACTCCTCGGCTCCATCGCGCTGACCGGCCGGGCGGGGCTCGCGGACGCCGACCGGCTGCTGTTCGAGCGCGCCGGCGTCGTCACCGCGCTGCTCATGCTGTTGCGCCGGTCGGTCGCCGAGACGGAGGACCGGGTACGGGGAGAGCTGCTGGGCGATCTGCTCGCGCGCACCGGCGACCCGGGCACCCTGACGGCCCGCGCCCGCCGGCTGGGCGTCGACCTGGGCGGGCGGCACAGCGTGTTCGTCGCGCACAGCGAGGTGGCCCCCCGCCACCGGCTGCTGGCCGCGGCCGCCCGGAGCGCGCAGGCCCGCAACGGTCTGGCCGGGCTGCACCACGACCACATCGTCCTGGTGGCGCCGTCCGACGCACCGGGGCCCGCCGCCCGGGCGCTCGCCGCCGAACTGGGCCAGGCGGTCGGCTTCCCCGTCACGGTCGGCTCGGCGGGCCCCGCCACCGGTCCGGCCGAGCTGCCGCACGCGCACCGCGAGGCAGACCGCTGCCTGGCCGCACTGCGCGCCCTCGGGCACACCGGGAGCGGCGGGGCCGTCGGGGACCTCGGGTTCATCGGCGTGCTGCTGGGCGACCAGGCGGACCTCGGCGGGTACGTGCACCGGACGCTGGGGCCCGTACTCGACTACGACAGCCGGCGCGGCACCGACCTCGTCACCACCCTGGACGCCTATTTCGCCCAGGGGGCGAGTCTCACCCGTACCAAGGACCTGCTCCACGTCCATGTGAACACGGTGGTGCAGCGGCTGGAGCGCATCGGCCGGCTCCTCGGCCAGGACTGGAACACGCCGGCCCGCACCCTGGAGATCCAGCTGGCCCTGCGGCTGCACCGCCTGGCGAAGGGCCTGTGACGGGAAGGGGGACGCGCCCGGCCGGACGGGCTCAGCCGTCCAGACCGGCCCGGACCCGGCGCGAGGGCTGGAAGACGTAGAGGTCGAGGATGTCCGGGGCGTCCGCGAGCCCCGGGCCGCCCGCCGCCGCCCAGGTCACGATGTCCTGCTCGGCGTGCTCGTCGTTGACCAGGCCCAGCCAGACCGGCCGGCCCCCGGCGCGGCGGCCCTCGGACGAGGGCTGCACCACGATGACGTTGCCCTGCTCGCAGGCGTCCAGGCACTCGACCGCCCGTACGGTGGCGGCGCCCTCCAGGCCGGTGCGCAGCCGGGTCAGCTGGGCCGCGTGGTCGACGCCCGGGATCTTCTCCGTGCCGCAGCAGCAGCCGCGGCAGACGCTGACGGTGGGCCGGGGGGCGCCCTGGGCGGGCACGTCCTTGCGGGGGCGGCGGCTCATGGGGGCACTTCCCGTCGCGGTGGGGTGGAGTCGGATGCGGCGGACCACCACCGGTCGGGTGATCATCACGATGCTACCGAGGTGCTCACGGTTCGAACACCAGGCCTCAGGTCCGGCCGGGTGGGGTAGTGTTGACGGCTGCGAAGGGGAGTAGCCCCGCAAACCGGTCGTCGACATACTGGAGCCTTCGGGTTCCCGGTGGCCGGGCTCGTGTGTCCTGCAAGGGATTCTCACGGGCGGGCGAGACCTTCGGTCCTGTATGACACGTCCACGTCCCGTGGGCGGAGCCGTCATGCCGGGCCGAGTGGTCCTCCGGAAAAGCCCGATCGGGCGCTTCGCGAAGATCCGGGGCCCGGCTCGAACAGAAAGCCACCCGGAATGCACCTCGACCCTCTGGCGATCATCACCGCCTTCGGGCTGATCTTCCTCGCGGAGCTCCCCGACAAGACGATGTTCGCTTCGCTGGCCATGGGCACGCGGATGCGGCCGCTCTACGTGTGGTTCGGCACCTCGTCGGCGTTCGTCGTGCACGTCGCCATCGCCGTCGGCGCGGGCAGCCTCATCGGGCTGCTGCCCGACTGGACCGTCAAGCTCGTCTCGGCCTCGCTCTTCGCGTTCGGCGCGTTCATGCTGCTGCGCGGCAGCGGCGGGGACGACGACGAGGACGCCGAGGTGAAGACCGTGACCGGGTTCTGGCCGGTCTACACGACCGCGTTCATGGCGGTCTTCATCAGCGAGTGGGGCGATCTGACGCAGATCACCACCGCCAACCTGGCGGCGAGCAACGGCACCTGGTCCACGGCGATCGGTGCGGCCGCCGCCCTGATGTCGGTCTCGGCGCTGGCGCTGCTCGCGGGGAAGTTCATCGCGAAGCGCGTACCGCTGAAGACCGTGCAGCGCGTCGGCGGGATCTGCATGCTGGGCCTCGCCGTCTGGACGACCGTGGAGATCTTCACCGGCTGAGGAACGCGGGAGGGGGCGGGGGCGTGCCGGCTTCGGCACGCCCCCGCCCCGCTCTCAGAACAGGGCCCGCACCCCGTCGTCCGTCGCCCCGCTCTCGAAGGCGAGCAGCCGCTGCTTGCGGTCCAGGCCGCCGCCGTAGCCGGTGAGGCTCCCGGAGGCTCCGACGACCCGGTGGCACGGCACGATGATCCCGACGGGATTCTTGCCGTTGGCCAGTCCGACCGCCCGCGAGGCGCCCGGCTTTCCGAGCTCCTCGGCCAGCTCGCCGTACGTACGGGTCTCGCCGTACGGGATCTTCAGCAGCTCCTCCCACACGCTCCGCTGGAACGGCGTGCCCGCCAGGCTCAGCGGGAGGTCGAAGGCGGTGCGGTCCCCGGCGAAGTATTCGGTGAGCTGCTGGACCGTGTCGCCGAAGGGCTCCGGATCCGGTACGCCGAAGGCCTCCTGGGGCGGGCGGTGGCGCTGGTCGGTCATGTAGAGGGCGGAGAGGACTCCGTCGGTGGCGACGAGCGTGAGCGGGCCGTAGGGACTGTCGACGACCGTGTGCTGCTTGGTCGCCGGTGAGGTGGGGGTGGTGCCGGTCGTGGTCATGGAAGCCGTGTCCTTGTCAGCGTCGGGCGTCAGGCGTCAGGCGTCAGGCGGGCAGGTGGTTGACGGGGTGGTCGTCCACCGTCCAGAGGTACTGCACCGCGTACGCCCGCCAGGGGCGCCAGCCGGCAGCGCGTGCGGTGAGGGCGGCGGGGGTGGCCGGCAGGCCCAGCCGCTCGGCCGCCCGGCGGATGCCGAGGTCGGTCGGGAGGAAGGCGTCGGGGTCGCCGAGGGCCCGCATGGCGATGGACTCGACCGTCCAGGGGCCGAAGCCGGGCAGGGCGGCCAGTTCGGCGCGGGCCCGCTCCCAGTCGGTGTCGGTGTCGAGCCGCAGCCGGTCCTCCGCGAGGGCGGCGACGAGGGTGGTGAGGGTCGTCCTGCGGGTGCGCGGCAGGGCCAGGGCCTCCGGGTCGAGCCCCGCCAGCGCCTCCGGGGTCGGGAAGAGGTGCGTCAGCCCGCCCTCGGGGTCCTCGACCGGGACGCCGTGGGCGGTGACCAGCCGGGCGGCGTGGGTGCGGGCGGCGGCGGTGGAGACCTGCTGGCCGAGCACCGCGCGCACGGCGAACTCCGCCCCGTCGACGGTGCGGGGCACCCGGCGGCCGGGGCCCGCGTCGACCAGCGGGGCGAGCAGCGGGTCGGTGCGCAGTTGCGCGTCGACGGCGACCGGGTCCGCGTCCAGGTCGAGGAGCCAGCGGCAGCGGCTGATGGCCCGGGTGAGGTCGCGGGGGTCGGTGAGGGAGAGCCGGCAGGCGATGTGGTCGGGCTTCGGGGCCAGGGCGACGGTTCCGTGGCCGTACGGGAGGGTGAGGGTGCGCCGGTACGCGCCGTCCCGCCACTCCTCGACGCCGGGGACGGCGGTCGCGGCGAGGTGGCCGAAGAGGTTGCTGGGATTGAGCGGGGTCCGGTACGGGAGACGGAGCGCGATGACGCCCGGCACGGTGGCGGGCCGGGGGCCGCGGGCGGCCCGGGTGCGCAGTTCGCCGGGGGCCAGGCCGAAGACCTCGCGGACCGTCTCGTTGAAGGTGCGGATCGAGGAGAAGCCGGCGGCGAACGCGACTTCGGCCATGGGCAGCGCGGTCGTCTCGATGAGGAGGCGGGCGGTCTGCGCCCGCTGGGCGCGGGCCAGGGCCAGCGGGCCCGCGCCCAGCTCGGCCAGCAGCTGCCGTTCGATCTGCCGTGCGGAGTAGCCGAGCCGGGAGGCGAGCCCGGGTACGCCCTCGCGGTCGACGACCCCGTCCCGGATCAGGCGCATGGCGCGGGCGACGGAGTCGGCGCGGGCGTTCCACTCGGGGGATCCGGGGCTGGTGTCGGGGCGGCACCGCTTGCAGGCCCGGAATCCCGCCTGCTGGCACGCGGCGGCGCTCGGATAGAAGGTCATGTTGCGGACCTTGGGCGGCACGACGGGGCAGCTGGGGCGGCAGTAGATCCGGGTGGTGAGGACCGCGGTGAAGAACCAGCCGTCGAAGCGGGCGTCCTTGGACTGGACGGCCCGCACGCAGCGCTCGGTGTCGGTGTGCATGGTTCCAGGATGGTGCACCGGTCAGCGGCTTGGCTGGCGGAAATCCGACAGGGTCCTCACGCGGGAATCCGACAGCCGTCCGCATCCTTCCGGTGGCCGCGCGGCACGGAGCCTTCGGGGCGGGGGCAGGCTCAGCGCATCGCGAGGACTTCCTCGAACTCCACGTACGCGTGGGCGTCGAAGAGCACGAAGCGCACCTCCTCGACCGGCTCCACGGTCTCCGCCAGGACCGTGCGCACGGCGATCTTGGCCCCGTCGTCCATCGGCCAGCCGTAGATGCCCGTGGAGATCGCCGGGAACGCGATGGACCTGGCACCCAACTCGGCTGCCAGGCGCAGGGATTCGCGGTAGCACGAGGCGAGCAGGGCGGAGCGGTCCTGGGCGCCGGAGAAGACCGGGCCGACGGTGTGCACGATCCATCGGGCGTCGAGGCGCCCGGCGGTGGTGGCGACGGCCTGCCCGGTGGGCAGCCCCTTTCCGTACCGCGAGGCGCGCAGCTCCCGGCAGGCGGCGAGGATGTCGGGTCCGCCGCGCCGGTGGATGGCGCCGTCGACTCCTCCGCCGCCGAGCAGGGAGGAGTTCGCCGCGTTGACGATGACGTCGACGGACTGGTCGGTGATGTCGCCGCGGACCAGACGTACGGCGGGGGAGACAGAGGTGCTCATGCGGACATCATGCCGCGCGCCGGGGGCCTTCGCCGCCCGGTCCGGTCAGGAGGCCCGCAGCCTTCGCCATACGGCCCTGGCGGCGTGGTGGCCGGACATGCCGTGGACCCCGGGTCCGGGCGGGGTGGCCGAGGAGCAGAGGAAGACGGCGGGGTGCGCGGTGGCGTAGGGGACGCGGGCGAGCTTGGGGCGGATCAGCGTCTGGAGGCCGGCGAAGGCTCCGCACGCGATGTCGCCGCCGACGTAGTTGGCGTTGCGCGCGGCGAGCTGGGGCGGGCCCGAGAGCGCGCGGGCGAGCACGAGGTCGCGGAACCCGGGGGCGAAGCGCTCCAGTTGGCGTTCGATGACGTCGGTGGCGTCGCCCTCCCAGCCCGCCGGCACGTGCCCGTACACCCAGAAGACCTGGCGTCCCTCGGGGGCCCGGGAGGGGTCGGTCAGGCTGGGCTGCGCGGTGATGAGGAAGGGGACGCTCGGGTCGCGGCCGTCGACGGCCGCCTTCAGCGCGGTGTCGATGGTCCCGGCGTCGGGGCCGATGTGGACGGTGCCCGCGCGGCGGGCCGCGGACGCGGTCCAGGGGACGGGGCCCGACAGCGCGTAGTCGATCTTGAAGGCGGAGGCGCCGTAGCGGTAGCGGTGGTACGCGGAGCCGAGGCCCGCGATCCGGGCGAGCGCGGAGGGCGAGGTGTCGAAGATGTAGGCGCGGGCGGGCGGGAGTTCGTCCAGGCGCTTGACCTCGCTGCCGGTGCGGATCGTGCCGCCGTGTTCGCGCAGGAGGGAGGCGAGGGCGTCGGAGATGGCCTGGGAGCCGCCGCGCGGCACCGGCCAGCCGTTCTCGTGGGCGGCGAGGGCGAAGACGAGGGCGATGGCCGAGGTGGCGAAGCCGCTGGTGGGAGCTATGGCGTGGGCGGCGAGCCCGGCGAAGAGGCCGCGGGCCTTCTCACCGGCGAAGCGGCGGGAGACCCAGGTGGCGGGCTGGAGGCCGAGCAGTCCGAAGCGGGCCAGCCGGTAGGGGTCGCGGGGCAGGCCGTCCCAGGGGGTGCGCAGGAAGTCGGCGGCCAGGGTGTCCCAGCGGCCGAGGAAGGGGGCCATGAGGCGGCGGTAGGCCCCGGCGTCGGCGGCCCCGAGGGACATCGCGCTCTCGCCCACCGAGCGGGTGAGCGTGGCCGCGGTGCCGTCCGGGAAGGGGTGCGCGAGGTCGACCTCGGGGTGCAGCCACTCAAGGCCGTGCCGGTCCAGGGGCATGCTCCGGAAGGCGGGCGAGCCGATCCCGAGGGGGTGCACGGCGGAACAGGGGTCGTGCCGGAACCCCGGGAGGGTCAGCTCCTCGGTGCGGGCTCCCCCGCCGACGGTGTCGTGCGCCTCGTGGACCTCCACCGCGAAGCCCCGGCGGGCCAGTTCGGCTGCGGCGGTCAGTCCGTTGGGCCCCGCGCCCACCACGACCGCATCGAGCATCGACGGCACCTTGGGACTCCTTCGTCGGCCGGCAGGCGGACCTCCAGGGTATGCGTCGCCACCGACCGTGCGTACGCGGGTACCCCGGGTTCGGCCGGTACCGGTCAGCCGTCCGTGCGCAGGGCGGCCAGGACGCGCCGGGCGGTGGCCTCGTCGCGGGCGGCCGTGAACGGCAGGTCGTTGCCGCCCGCGATACGGAACGGGGCGCCGGACAGGGTCGACTGGGTGCCGCCCGCCTCGGTGACCAGGAGGAGGCCCGCGGCGTGGTCCCAGGCGTACTCCCAGTTGAAGGCGGTGGCGTCCAGGTCGCCGCGGGCCACGGCGAGGTATTCGAGCCCCGCCGAGCCGCAGGGGCGGGCCGCGATGCCTTCGGTGCGCAGACCGAGCAGGGCCCGCTTCTGGGCCTCGGTGGTGTAGTCGGGGTGCGACATCGCCACGTTCAGCACGGCGCCGGGCGCGGGCGCCCCGGAGCGTATCGGCACCCCGTTGAGCGTGGCGCCCCGGCCGCGTACGGCGACGGCCATCTCGCCCCGGACCGGTGCGTACGTCCAGGAGGCGTGCACCTCGCCGTGGAGGGCGAGGGCCACCAGGGTGCAGAAGCCGGCCTCGCCCCGGACGAACTGGCGGGTCCCGTCGACCGGGTCGACGATCCAGACCGGGGCGTCGCCGCCGAGGGCGTCGTAGACCGCCGGGTCGGCGTGCACGGACTCCTCGCCGACGACGACCGAGCCGGGCAGCAGCTTGGTGAGGGCGGCGGTGAGGTGCTCCTCGGCCAGCCGGTCGGCGGCGGTGACCAGGTCGTGCGGGCCGCTCTTCTCGATGATCTCGTGGGCGGCGAGCTTCCGGTGCCGCGGCATGATCTCGGCCGCGGCGGCGGCGCGCACGGCGGCCTCGACCTCGGCCGGCGGTCCGGTGCGCCCGGCGGTCCCGTACAGGAAGTCATCGATCATGGCCCCAGCTAAGCACGCCCGTGCGAGCGCTCACCCTCCGGGTGAATGCGGACATCCGCGACCCGGACCGGGTCCGGATTCCGGACGGGGCCCGCACGGTACGACCCGGGGCGGGTGGCCCGGACCGGCGACGTCCGACCGGGCCGCCGGGAGTCCTCCGTGCGAACGGGCCGATGCGGACCGTCCTGACCGGGATGATTCGGACCGTGCGCCGGGGGCAGGCGATCCGCCGGACGGCCGATCACCGCCGCCCCGTCGGAAGCCTCTTTCCGGCACGCGTGGGCAGGAGGCGGATCCAGGCCCGGCCGGGCCTACCGTCGGCCTGGTCAGCCACCCCGAACAACGGAGATGTACGACATGGCAAAGATCCTTTTCGTGGTGTCCGGAGCGGACCACTGGACCCTGGCGGACGGCACGGCCCACCCCACGGGCTTCTGGGCGGAGGAGGCCGTGGCTCCGTACCGGGCGTTCACCGCTGCCGGTCACGAGGTCGTCGTCGCCACCCCCGGCGGCGTCGTCCCGACCGTGGACCGCGGCAGCCTGGCGCCCGACGTCAACGGCGGCCAGGAGGGCGCCGACGCGGTGGCGGCCGGACTTGAGGCGTTCGAGGAGCTGCGGCGGCCGGTCGCGCTGGAGGACGTGGACCCGGACGCGTACGACGCCGTCTTCTACCCCGGCGGCCACGGCCCGATGGAGGACCTCGCGGTCGACCCCGTCTCCGGGCGGCTGCTCGCCCGGGTGCTGGCTTCGGGCAAGCCGCTCGGCGTGGTCTGCCACGGCCCGGCGGCCCTGCTGGCCGCGACCGGCCCCGACGGCCGGTCCGCGTTCGCCGGGTATCGGCTGACCGGCTTCACCAACACCGAGGAGACGCAGGCGGGCTTCGCGGACAAGGCGAAGTGGCTGCTCCAGGACCGGCTGGTGGCGCTGGGCGCGGACTTCCAGGAGGGTGAGCCCTGGGCACCCTTCGTCATCACCGACCGGAATCTGATCACCGGTCAGAATCCGGCCTCTTCCGTCCCGTTGGCCGCCGAAATGCTCAACCGGCTCGGCTGACCGGCCGATCGGCGGTTCGCCGCCCGGCCGGCCGGGCCGTTCAGACCCAGTCGCGCCGCGCGGGAGGCTCGCAGAGTTCCAGGACCACCTCGCCCGTCTCCGGCTCGTCCCCGGAGACGGGCCGGACGCGCGCGCCGACCGTCACCAGGTGCGGAGCCGCCCCCACGATCCGGCAGCGGAAGACGAACCCTTCGGAGAACCGCACGAGGGACTCGTTGCGCGCCGCCTCGGTGTAGCGGTGGACCACGGCGGTCCGGACGACCACCCCGTGGCCGGTGGTGCGTTCGGGCTCCAGTTCGCTCGACGCGCACACCGGGCACAGCAGCCGCCGGAACGAGGCGGTACCGCACCAGCGGCAGCGGTTGTAGGAGAGGCCGCACTCCTCGTGCGCCTTCTGGACGGTGCCCATTACGGTGCCCATGACTCTCTGGGACACGGCTCGACCCCCTGCGCTCGTCTCGGACGCGCCGCACCTGCACTGCGGGCGCGTCCGCACCATATGGCACTCAGTGCCGGACAGTAAAGGCACTGAGTGCCCATTGATACTCAGTTCTCGCCGACGGCCGACTCGATCTGCTGCACGACGCGCCACATCGGGGTGCCCTTCCGCGCGACCATCACGATCACCTCTCCGTCGCCGGAGACGGGGAGCGCGGAGACGGGAAGGCCGGAGAGAGGAAGGCCGGAGACGGGAGAGCCGGCGGGAAGGGCCGGCACGGGAAGCGTCGCGTCCGGGCCGGACACGGATCCGTCCGGGAGCCCGCCCTCCCCCTCCGGCGACAGCGCGCCCGCCACTCCCGCGGACCGCCCCCACACCTCGCGCACCAGGGCGAGCGCATGGTCGACGGCCACCTCGGGGTCACCCTCTCCGCCCGAACGCAGCCACAGCCGAAGCCCGTTGTTGTGCGCGGCGACCACCGAGGCGGCGATCACCTCGGCCCTCAACTCCCCGTCCCCCTCCCCGTCCCCGCCCTCACCGAACCGGCCGCGCAGATGCCCGGCGAGGGTCTGCTCGTAACGGCGCACCACCGAGAGTTCGTACGTCCGCAGCCCCGGCACCTCCCGCGTGAGGCGGTAGCGCTGTACGGAGAACTCCGGGTTGGCCGCGTACATCCGCAGCACGATGCGGGCGGCGTCGCACACCGCGCCGACCGGGTCGCTGTCGTCGACGGCGGCCAGGAACTCGGTCATCTCGGCGAGGCAGCGCTCATGGTCCGGGAAGACCGCGTCCTCCTTGGACGGGAAGTAGCGGAAGAACGAGCGCCGGCCCACTCCGGCCCGCGCCACGATGTCGTCCACGGTCGTCCGCTCGAAGCCCCGCTCCAGGAAGAGCTGGAAGGCCGCCTGCGCGAGCACCTCCCGCATGGGTGCCTTCTTCTCGGGTCCTCGTGCCTCGCTCATGCGGCGAAACGTAGCACCGGACGGAGCGTTTTGGCACTGCGTACCTTTACAGAGGGTACTGAGTGCCATAATCTGTCCATCAGAACGAATGACACCCAGGTGGGACCACACCCAGGTAGGCAGGAGAGCCGGCGTGAGCTTGAGGATCGTTGTCTGTGTGAAGTACGTGCCCGACGCGACCGGTGACCGGCGTTTCGCCGATGACCTGACGCTGGACCGTGAGGATGTCGACGGTCTGTTGTCGGAGCTGGACGAGTACGCGGTCGAGCAGGCGTTGCAGATCGCCGACGGGGCGGACGATGCGGAGATCACCGTGGTGACGGTGGGTCCGGAGGATGCCAAGGACGCGTTGCGCAAGGCGTTGTCGATGGGTGCGGACAGGGCGGTTCACGTCGAGGACGACGATCTGCACGGCAGTGATGTGATGGGGACGTCGCTGGTGCTGGCGAAGGCTGTGGAGAAGACGGGTTACGACCTGGTGATCTGCGGGATGGCGTCGACGGACGGGGTCATGGGTGTGCTGCCGGCGCTCCTGGCGGAGCGGCTGGGAGTGCCGCAGGTGACGCTGTTGTCGGAGGTCGCGGTGGCGGGTGGTGTGGTGACGGGCCGGCGTGACGGTGACACCGCGTCCGAGCAGGTCGAGGCGTCGCTCCCGGCGGTGGTGTCGGTGACCGACCAGTCGGGTGAGGCTCGTTACCCGTCGTTCAAGGGGATCATGGCGGCGAAGAAGAAGCCGGTGGAGTCGCTGGACCTGGACGATCTGGGGCTGGACGCGGACGAGGTGGGTCTGGCGGGTGCGTGGACGGCGGTCGATTCGGCGACGGAGCGTCCGGCGCGGACGGCGGGCACGATCGTGAAGGACGAGGGTGAGGGCGGCAGGCAGCTCGCCGAGTTCCTCGTGGGCCAGAAGTTCATCTAGCCCCCTTCCCGTCTTCCCCTCCCCTCCTCTTCCTTCCTTCTCTCTTCCTGGAGTGCGTTGTCATGGCTGAAGTTCTTGTTCTGGTCGATCACGTGGACGGTGCGGTCCGCAAGCCCACGCTGGAGCTGCTGACGCTGGCGCGCCGGATCGGTGACCCGGTCGCGGTGGCGCTGGGTGCGGGTGCGGGGGCGACGGCCGGGGTGCTGGGTGAGCACGGTGCGGTGCGGGTGCTGACCGCGGATGCGCCGGAGTTCGCGGAGTATCTGGTGGTGCCGAAGGTGGACGCGCTGCAGGCGGCGTTCGAGGCGGTGTCGCCGGTGGCGGTGCTGGTGGTGTCGTCCGCGGAGGGCAAGGAGGTCGCCGCGCGTCTCGCTCTGCGGGTCGGTTCCGGTGTCATCACCGACGCCACGGACGTGGAGGCCGGTGAGCAGGGTCCGGTCGCGACGCAGGCCGCGTTCGCCGCTTCGTACACGACGAGGTCCCGGGTCTCCCGGGGTGTTCCGGTGATCACGGTGAAGCCGAACTCCGCCCCGGTCGAGCCGGCGGCCGCCGCGGGTGCGGTCGAGAGCCTGTCGGTGTCGTTCGGTGCGGCGGCGACGGGTACGAAGGTCACCTCGCGTACGCCGCGCGAGTCGACGGGGCGTCCGGAGCTGACCGAGGCAGCGATCGTCGTCTCCGGTGGCCGCGGGGTCAACGGTGCGGAGAACTTCCCTCTCATCGAGGCGCTCGCGGACAGTCTGGGTGCGGCGGTGGGCGCGTCGCGTGCCGCGGTCGACGCGGGCTGGTATCCGCACACCTCCCAGGTCGGACAGACCGGCAAGTCCGTCTCGCCGCAGCTGTACATCGCGTCCGGTATCTCCGGCGCGATCCAGCACCGGGCGGGGATGCAGACCTCGAAGACGATCGTCGCGATCAACAAGGACGCCGAGGCCCCGATCTTCGAACTCGTCGACTACGGCGTCGTCGGCGACCTCTTCGCCGTCGTGCCCCAGCTCACCGAAGAGATCAACACCCGCAAGGGCTGACCCCTCCCGCGAACACCACACCCCGGGCCGCACGGTGCACACCACCGCGCGGCCCGAGGCCGTTCCGCACCGCTGTCACCGTCGCGGTTCGGCCCGGCGCGACGCGGCATCCCGGTCGTCGCTGTCCTGCGCGCCGAGACCGAACGTGGTGAAGGCCGTGCGCTCCGGCAACGGGTAGAACTCCTTGCCCGTCAGCGCGTTGACGATCACGGCGGAACGCCAGGCGGCCAGACCCAGGTCCGGTGCGCCGACGCCGTGCGTATGCCGTTCGGCGTTCTGCACGAAGACGGAACCGGCTATCTCCGGTGCGAGAACGAGGCGTTGGGCCGCGTCGACCTGCGGACGCCCGGCCTCGTCGCGGACGATGTACGGGTCGAGAGCGGCGAGCAGCGTGTCGACGGGGCGCTCCCGGTATCCGGTGGCGAGGACGACGGCGTCCGTGACGAGTCGGCCCCGCGCCTCCTGCTGGCCGTGCTCGATGCCCAGTTCGATGCGCCCCGCCCCGGTGACGGTGGCATCGGTGACCTCGATGCCGGGGGTGAGGGTCACCTCGGGCCAGCTTCCGCCGAGGCTGCGCCGGTACAGCTCGTCGTGGATGTCCCCGAGCGTCTCCCCGCTGACGCCCTTGTACAGCTGCCACTGGCGGGGCAGGAGGCGGTCCCGGGTGGCCTGCGGAAGTCCGTGGAAGTAGCGGGTGTAATCGGGGGTGAACTGCTCCAGGCCGATCTTGCTGTACTCCATCGGCGCGAACGCGGGCGTACGGGCCAGCCAGGTCAGCCCCTCCGCCCCCTCGGGCCGGGACCGCAGCAGGTCCAGCAGGACCTCGGCGCCCGACTGGCCCGAGCCGACGACGGTGACGTGGCGGGCGGCCAGCAGCCGGTCCCGCTGCGAGAGATAGTCGGCGGAGTGCAGCGCGACGGCGGCCGGGTCCTGGACCAGCTCCCGCAGGGGTTCCGGGACGTGAGGGGCCGTGCCGACGCCGAGGGCGAGGTTGCGGGCGTGGGCGAGCCCGGTCGTGGGCGCCTCGCCGTCGGCGCCCAGCCGGGTGAACTCCACGGCGAACGCGTCCTGTCCTGGGTCCCAGGCCACCGTGTCGACCCGGTGGCCGAAGCGGGTGGCGGGGAGTTCGGTGCTCACCCAGCGCAGGTAGCTGTCGAACTCGGAGCGGTGGATGTGGAGCTGCTCGGCGAAGTAGAACGGGAAGAGCCTGCGGCGGATCTTGAGGTAATTGAGGTACGACCAGGGGCTGGTGGGTTCGACAAGGCTCACCAGGTCCGCCAGGAAGGGCACTTGAAGCGTCGCCCCCTCGATGAGCAGCCCGGGGTGCCAGTGGAAGGCCGCTCGCTGCTCGTGGAAGACGGTGCGCAGCCCCGGGACGCCGTCGGCGAGTGCGGCAAGGGAGAGGTTGAAGGGGCCTGCCCCCACCCCCAGCAGATCGAGGGGCGGCGTGCGCGGTCCTGGCGTCATCGGGTTCCTCCGGCGGGGATCGCTGGGGCGGCGGGGCGTCCGGGGCGTCGTTCCGGACGCGTCGTGCACGTCGTCAGCGTCATGGCGACAGCCTTTCCGCCACGGGGGCTTCGGTGTCCTCGGCCGCCGCGGCTTGGGGAGCGGCTCGATCCGCCGCCGTTTCGGTCGCGGCACGGTCCGCCGCCGCCGCGACGAGGTCGAGCAGCGGCAGCAGGTCGGCGGCAGCGGCGTCCGGGTGCAGCAGTGTGGCCTTCAGCCACAGGCGGCGCCGTCCGTCGCCGTCCTCCGCCACCGCGCGGCCGAGGACGGCGCGCCCCTCGGCGAGCAGGGTGCGGCGGACGGCGGCGACCACCGCGTCGCCCGCCTCGTCCGGCAGCGCGTCGGCCACCACGGGGCGGAACAGCACGGTGCTGATCCCGATGTCGCCGGGGCGGCGACGCAGTGCGGGGCGGGCGTCGACGGCCCCGCCGAACTCGTGGGCCGTACGCACGCAGTGCTCCACCAGCTCGCCGAGACCCCGGCGTCCGAGCGCTCGGAAGGTGACCGCCATCTTCAGGGCGTCGGGGCGCCGGGTGGTGCGGATCGAGCGGCCCAGCAGGTCCGGGAGCCCTGCCTCGGTGTCGTCGTCGGCGTTGAGGTAGTCGGCGCGCAGGGACAGCGGGGCGAGCATCTCCGCGTCCGCGACGGCCAGCACTCCGGCGGCGACCGGCTGCCAGCCGAGTTTGTGCAGGTCGAACGTGACGGACGCGGCGTGTTCCAGGCCCGCGAGCAGCGGGGCCAGGCGCTCGCTGAACATCAGCGGACCGCCGTAGGCGGCATCGACGTGGAGCCTGGCCGCGTGCCGCTCGGCGACGCGCCCGATCTCCGGGAGCGGGTCGATGCGCCCCTCGTCGGTGGTACCGGCGGTGGCGACGACCAGGAGCGGTGCTCCCGCCAGGGCGGTCAGGGCGTCGTCGAGGGCTGCCGGGTCGATCCGCCCGTCGTGGCAGGCGACGGTCACGGGGGCGGGCAGGCCGAGCATCCATGCGGCGCGGTGGACGCTGTGGTGGGCGTTGGCGCCGGTCACCACCCGGAGGGTGCCGGGGGCTGCCCGCTCCCGGGCGAGGAGCAGGGCGACCAGGTTGGACTCGGTGCCGCCGCTGGTGATGAGGGCGTCGGGGGCCGGGGCCGCCGGGTGGATCAGCCGGGCCAGTGCGGCCGTGGTCAGCTCTTCGATCACCCCGGCGGCGGGCGCCTGGTCCCAGGAGTCCATGGAGGGGTTGAGGGCCGCCCCGGCCAGGTCCGCCGCGACGGCCACGGCGAGCGGCGGGCAGTGCAGATGGGCGACGCAGGCGGGGTCGGCCGGATCGGCGGCGCCTTCCGCGACCGCGCGGACCAGGTCCCCGAGCGCGGCCTCGGGCCCGACGCCCTCCTCCGGCAGGACCGGGGCGCAGAGGGCGAGCGTGCTCAGGGCCACGGCCTCGGGTCCTCCGGCGGGCAGCGGTCCGCCCCGGGCGGGGGCGGCGCTCTCCAGCGCGTCCAGGACGATCGCGGTGAGGGCCCGTAGCCGGCCGGGCCCGTGCGCACCGCCCGCGACGAGGCCTTCCCGCGGACCCGACGGGCCGGGGGCCGGCGACGTACCGTCGCTCACACCCCACGCTCCACGGGGAGTTCGCGGGGCGGCAGGCCCTGAGCACGCAACATGGCGGAGTCCTTCGGTCGGAGTGCGCGGCGGGTCGTGCGGGTGTGCCGCCCCGCGCACGGGGCGGCACCGGTCACGGAAAGATCCACAACCGGGCATTCGTTGGTTAGGCTAACCTAACTCCGACCCTGCGGAAGAATGCGCTCCCGCCGTACGGGACGACACGCCGGTGCCCGAACTGCCGTTCCCCCGAGCGTAGTCGGGACGGAGCCGACGGCCCAAGCCGGCACCGGTCCGGCGGCGCGGACGGGTCCCGGTGCGGGGGCGGTCGTGGCCGCTCCCGCACCGGGCCCGGCTCACACCGCTTCGGTGGGAAGCTCCGCGCGGATCTCCCGCGCGGCGGCGACCAGGTTCTCCAGGGAGACCCGGGTCTCGGGCCAGCCACGGGTCTTCAGGCCGCAGTCCGGGTTCACCCACAGACGTGTCGCCGGGATGGCTTCAAGTCCCTTGCGCAGCAGGGCCGCAGCCTCCTCGGTGCTGGGGATGCGCGGGGAGTGGATGTCGTAGACGCCCGGGCCCGCCTCGCGGGGATAGCCGTGGGCGGCCAGTTCGCCGGCGACCTGCATGTGGGAGCGGGCCGCCTCCAGGCTGATGACGTCGGCGTCGAGATCGTCGATGGCCTGGACGATGTCGCCGAACTCCGCGTAGCACATGTGGGTGTGGATCTGGGTGTCCGGCCGCACCCCGGAAGTGGCGAGCCGGAAGGACTCCGTCGCCCACTCCAGGTACGCGGCGTGCTCGGCCGCCCGCAGCGGAAGCGTCTCGCGGAGCGCGGGCTCGTCGACCTGGATCACCGAAGTGCCGCTCTCCTCCAGGTCATTCACCTCGTCCCGCAGGGCGAGGGCCACCTGGCGCGCGGTGTCGCCTAGCGGCTGGTCGTCGCGGACGAAGGACCAGGCGAGCATGGTGACGGGGCCGGTGAGCATGCCCTTGACGGGGCGTGCGGTCAGCGACTGCGCGTACGTGGTCCAGCGCACCGTCATCGGCTCGGGGCGCGAGATGTCGCCCGCGAGGACCGGCGGCCGGACGTACCGGGTGCCGTAGGACTGCACCCAGCCGTGCTGGGTGGCGAGGTATCCGGTGAGCTGCTCGGCGAAGTACTGGACCATGTCGTTGCGTTCGGGTTCGCCGTGCACCAGGACGTCGATCCCGGCCTTCTCCTGGAAGGAGAGGACCTCGCGGATCTCGTCCTTGATGCGCTCCTCGTACCCGGCCTCGTCGATCCGCCCCGCACGCAGGTCGGCGCGCGCGGTGCGCAGTTCGGTGGTCTGCGGGAACGAGCCGATCGTGGTCGTCGGGAGCAGCGGCAGCCCGAGGTGGGCGCGCTGGGCGGCGGAGCGCTCGGTGTACGGCTGCGAGCGGCGGCCGTCGGCGTCGGTGATGGCCGCCGTGCGGGCGCGGACGGCCGGGTCGCGGGTGAGCGCGGCGTCGGCGCGGGAGGCCAGGTCGGCGCGGTTGGCGGCGAGTTCGGCCGCGATGGTGTCCGTGCCGGCGCCCAGGCCGCGGGCCAGGACGACGATCTCCTCGGTCTTCTGCCGGGCGAAGGCGAGCCAGCGGGCGATCCCCGGGTCGATGCCCTGCTCGGCGTCCGCGTCCAGCGGGACGTGCAGCAGGGAGCAGGAGGCGGAGACGTCGACCCGGTCGGCGAGGCCGAGGAGGGTGCCGAGGGTGGCGAGCGACTTCTCGTAGTCGTTGATCCAGATGTTGCGGCCGTTCACGACACCGGCGACCAGGCGCTTGCCGGGCAGTCCGCCGGCCGCCGCGAGGTCGTCGAGGTTCCCCGCGCCGGACTCGGTGAAGTCGAGGGCCAGCCCGTCGACGGGGGACTTGGCCAGGACCGTCAGCGCCTCGCCGAGTCGTCCGAAGTAGGAGGCGACCAGCAGTCGGGGCCGGTCGGTGAGTCCGCCGAGCTCACGGTAGGCGCGGGCGGCGGCGTTCAGCTCGGCCGGGGTGCGGTCCTGGACGAGGGCGGGCTCGTCGAGCTGCACCCATGCGGCGCCCGCCGCGCGCAGATCGGCGAGGACCTCGGCGTACACGGGGAGCAGCCGGTCCAGCAGGGTCAGCGGCTCGAAGTCCGCGGCGACGCCGGGGGCCGGCTTGGCGAGCAGGAGGTAGGTGACGGGGCCGACGAGCACCGGCCGGGGCGTCAGGCCGAGGGCCAGCGCCTCCTGGTATTCCGCGACCTGCTTGGCGGAGTCGGTGGTGAACACCGTGTCCGGCCCCAACTCGGGCACCAGATAGTGGTAGTTGGTGTCGAACCACTTCGTCATCTCCAGCGGGGCGACGTCCTGCGTGCCGCGGGCCATGGCGAAGTAGCCGTCGAGGGCGTCGGTGTCGACCGCTTCGCGGTGCCGCCCGGGGATGGCGCCGACCATGACGCTGGTGTCCAGGACGTGGTCGTAGTACGAGAAGTCGCCGGTCGGCACCTCGTGGACGCCGGCCTCGGCGAGCTGCCGCCAGGTCCCCCGGCGCAGTTCGGCGGCGGTCTCCCGGAGGGCGTCGGCGTCGACGCGGCCCTTCCAGTAGCCCTCGACGGCCTTCTTCAGTTCGCGGTTGGGGCCCTGGCGGGGGTAGCCGTACACGGTGGCTCGTGCTGCCGCGGCTGCGGGCTTCGCTGTCACGTGACTCTCCTTCGCGAGCGTGTCTGCGGGACGGACCCCGGGACCGGACGCGGACGCGAAGGGATGACGCATCGGGCGGAGACCGGGACACGTCGCATCCGTGTCCGTCCGCCCGATGGTTACGCCGACCCGCCCACGAGGTCACCGAGATCTCCGCACGCGAACGGTCGCGTGCGGGCAACGGGCAGGTCTTCGGACTCGCGGGCACGTCTGCCGGGGCAGACACCTACTGGCCGTCGCTTCCCAGACCCGGCCGGGCCCAGTGCGTATGACGGCGGTCGTTCCCACTCACCGCTGCGGGGCAGTCCCGGATTCCCACCGGGTTCCCTCTTGCGACACCCTGTCTGGCGGACAGGGTGAACCAGCTGCACCGATCACCCTAAGGGGACGCCCGGCCCGCGCACACCGTTGTTCACACTTCGGACGGTGACGTGGGACACGGGCCGGCGCACTCCCCGGCTCCGGGCCGGACTCCGTCGCGGCGGGTCACAGCGTCGAGCTACGCGCGTTCTCCGCTCGTTCGGCTGTTCGTCAGCGCCGTGCTGACCGCCAGTCAGGTCGGGCGCGTCCACTGGACGCGACAGTGACACAGATGTAACCGAATGGCGTAGGGACT
The DNA here is from genome assembly GCF_041435495.1 of Streptomyces sp. NBC_01116. Lineage (NCBI taxonomy): Bacteria > Bacillati > Actinomycetota > Actinomycetes > Kitasatosporales > Streptomycetaceae > Streptomyces > Streptomyces sp. NBC_01116. The sequence goes on along the minus strand of NZ_CP108644.1, from coordinate 7,361,576 downwards.
GCGGAACCACCGAGCGTCACAAGCCGTTCTTCTTCCCACTACACGGCCGCCGACCCGCGGCGAGGCCGACCGAGGAAACGGAAAACGCCAGATGAAGAAGACAGTCGGGTGGGCCCAGGACGGCGACGACTGGACGATCACCGTGAACGGCACGCTGTATCGCGCGATCGAACGACCCGCGGACGGCCGGGTGCACGACTACCTGGTGCGGGGCGACGACCTCACCGCCGAATGCCCGAGCCTGGGGCACGGGCTCGGCGTGATCAGGGCGCACGAGACCGGGCGCTGACGCCTCCTGACACCTCGGCCGGTCCGACGACGAGGTGCGGAGGCCCTCGCCGCCCGCGCCTCGGCGCGGACCCGTGAGCCGGCGGCCGTCAGTCGCCGTCGGCGCCCGGCGCCCGGCTCAGCAGGTAGGTGTCCATGATCCAGCCATGCCGTTCGCGGGCCTCCGCGCGCAGCCCGCTGATCCGGCCGGCCACCTCGTCGAGCGGGCCGGAGACCAGGATCTCTTCCGGGGTCCCGATGTAGGCGCCCCAGTGGATCCACCACCCGACGCCCGCCAGATGCGTGAAGCTCTCGTGGCCGTCGAGCATCACGACGAGGTCGCAGTCCTCGGGGAATCCCCGGGCGAGACGCCGTCCCGGGGTGATGTGGACGGGGCGGCCGACCTGATTCAGGGTGACGCGGTGCCGGGCGGCGAGGGCGGAGACGCTGCTGATGCCGGGGATCACCTCGTGGCCGAATTCCACCGTCCCGCGGCCTCGGATGTCGTCGAGGATGGCGAGGGTGCTGTCGTACAGGGACGGGTCGCCCCACACCAGGAAGGCTCCGCACTGCCCCGGTGCGAGCTCCTCCACGATCAGGCGTTCGCAGATGTCGGCGCGGCGGTGGCGCCAGTCGTGCACCGCCGAGGCGTAGCGCCCGGCGTCCTGCTGGGTGCGGTCCCGCCAGGGGTCCTCGGCCTCGACGACGCGGTAGGGGCCGGTCAGGTGTTCGTCGAGGATGTCCCGCCGCAGCCGGGTCAGCGCGTCCTTCTCCTTGCCCTTTCCCAGCACGAAGAAGACGTCGGCCCGGCGCATGGCCTTCACCGCGGCGAGCGTCAGGTGGTCGGGGTCGCCGGCGCCCATGCCGATGACGAGGATGTGACGGGGTGCGTCGTTCATGTCAGCCGTTCCTCCTGGTGGTACCTGCGATGCGCTGCGCCTCGTGCCCGCTGACGGGCTCCCCCGCCCGGACCCCGTGCAGCACGTGCGCCAGCACCTCGGCGCCCCGGACCACCCGGGGGCCGGGGCGGTTGTGGTGGGCCGGGCCGTCGAGGACCCAGACCTCCCCGGCGCGTACGGCGGGCAAGTCGTCCCAGCCGGGCAGCGAGGTCAGCAGGTCCAGCTCGCGTACGGTGCGCCCGGGCGGGAATCCGCAGGGCAGCAGCAGGACGACGTCCGGCCGGGCGTCCCGTACGGCGTCCCAGTCCATGGGCTTCGTGTGCTCGCCGGGCGCGGCGAGCAGCGGCGTACCGCCCGCGGCCGTGATCTGTTCCGGGACCCAGTGACCGGCCGGCCAGAGCGGATCCAGCCATTCGATCGCCACCACGCGCGGCCGCCGGAGCCCCTCGGTCAGGCGGCGCACGGCAGCCAGCCGGGCGGTCAGCTCCGCCCGTCGTAGTGCGGCCCGTTCCGGCACGCCGAGCGCGTCGCCGAGGCTGGTCAGACAGTCGAGTACGTCGTCGAGGGTGCGGGGTTCCAGGCTGAGGACGCGGGGCCCGCCGTCCAGCTCCCGTACCGCCCGTGAGACGCCGGCGTAGGAGAGAGCGCACACGTCGCAGAGGTCCTGGGTGAGGACCACATCGGGGGCGAGCGCGGCCAGGGCCTCGGTGTCCAGGGTGTAGAGCGAGGAGCCGGAGTGGGCCGCGCCGCCCACCGCGTCGGAGATCTCACGGCTCGTGAGGGTGTCCGGGGAGAACTCGGCGGCGGTGACGACGGGGATGGAGTCGACCGTTCCGGGCGGCCAGTCGCACTCGTGCGTCCGGCCCACCAGGGCGTCGGCCAGCCCCAGGACGGCCACCAGATCGGTGGCGGCGGGGAGGAGCGAGACGATGCGCATGCCCTCGACCCTAAAGCCTGGCTCCCGGGGGGCGGCGCGGGCGGGCGTCCGGGTGCGGATCGGGTCCGGAGCGAGGCGGGGTGGACTTACTAGGACGTCCAACTATATCGTCGGGGCAGCGGGGTGGCCGGTGCGCAGCCGGACGCCCTCAAGGCCCGTGGTGTCAGGGAAGCCGGTGCGAGTCCGGCGCGGTCCCGCCACTGTGACCGGGGAGTTCGTCCTCGCAGGACACGCCACTGACGGCGAAGCAGCCGTCGGGAAGGCATGAGGGCGAGCGCTGATCCGGGAGTCAGGATACCGGCCGCGGGATGTTCCGTGTTTCCACGAGGATGGAGCAGACACGCATGGCACCGGTCCGTTTTCCCGGCCCCGCAGGCACGTCACGGCGAGCGGTTCTTCCCGCCCCCTGACGGCCCCGCCCTCCGCGTCCACATCGGTCGGCCCCTCCGCGCCCGCGCACCGGATCACCGGCGCGCCGTGCGCCGGTGGCCGCCGCGCGCCATCCCCGGATCTCACCTGACCATCTCACCGACGAGAGCAGGCTTCCATGGTCCGCGAACTCACCCATGTCATCGGCGGCAAGCACACACCCGGCACCTCGGGCACCTACGGCGATGTCTTCGACCCCAACACCGGCCGGGTCCAGGCCCGCGTGCCGCTGGCCGACCGCTCCGAGACCGAGGCGGCCATCGCCGACGCCGAGCAGGCCCAGCGCGCGTGGGGCGAGTGGAATCCGCAGCGCCGCGCCCGCGTGCTGCTGCGCTTCCTCCAACTCGTCGAGAAGGAGAAGGGCTCCCTGGCCCGGCTGCTCTCCTCCGAGCACGGCAAGACCGTGGCCGACGCGCACGGCGACATCGCGCGCGGGCTGGACGTCGTGGAGTTCGCCGCCGGCGTCCCGCATCTGCTGAAGGGCGAGTTCAGCGACAACGCGGGCGCCGGGATCGACGTCCACTCGCTGCGCCGGCCGCTCGGGGTGGTCGCGGGCATCACCCCGTTCAACTTCCCCGCGATGATCCCACTGTGGAAGGCCGCGCCAGCCCTGGCCTGCGGAAACGCCTTCATCCTCAAGCCCTCGGAGCGGGACCCGTCGGTGCCGCTGCGGCTGGCGGAGCTGTTCCTGGAGGCGGGCCTGCCGCCCGGGGTTCTCAACGTCGTCAACGGCGGCAAGGAGGCCGTGGACACCCTCCTGGAGGATCCGCGCGTCAAGGCGCTCGGCTTCGTCGGCTCGACGCCCGTCGCCGCGCACCTCTACGCCACCGCCGCCGCCCACGGCAAGCGCGCGCAGTGTTTCGGCGGGGCGAAGAACCACATGATCGTGATGCCGGACGCCGACCTGGACCAGGCGGTGGACGCGCTGATCGGCGCCGGTTACGGCTCGGCGGGCGAGCGGTGCATGGCGATCTCGGTGGCCGTGCCGGTGGGCGAGGCCACCGCGGACGCGCTGGTCGCCAGGCTCACCGAGCGGATCGCCGGGCTGCGGATCGGCCGCTCGGACGACCCGGACGCCGACTTCGGGCCGCTGGTGGGCCGCGACGCGGTGGACCGGGTGCGCGGCTACGTCGACCTCGGCGTCCAGGAGGGCGCCGAACTGGTCGTCGACGGCCGGGACTTCACGCTGGAAGGGCACGAGGACGGCTTCTTCGCGGGCGCGTCGCTCTTCGACCGGGTCACTCCCGACATGCGGATCTACCAGGAGGAGATCTTCGGCCCCGTGGTGTCCGTGGTCCGCGCGGCGGACTACGAGGAGGCGCTGCGGCTGCCCTCGGAGCACCCGTACGGCAACGGCGTCGCGCTCTTCACCCGCGACGGCGACACCGCCCGCGACTTCACGCGCCGCGTCGACACCGGCATGGTCGGCGTCAACGTGCCGATCCCGGTGCCGGTGGCCTACCACACGTTCGGCGGCTGGAAGCGGTCCGGCTTCGGCGACCTGAACCAGCACGGGCCGGACGCCATCCGCTTCTACACCCGTACCAAGACCGTCACTTCGCGCTGGCCCGCCTCGGGGATCCGGGACGGGGCCAGCTTCACGATTCCGACCATGGGATGAGTGCCGTGACCACGCTCCTCACCGACGACCAGCTCGCGGTCGTCGAGACGACCCTGGACTTCGCCCAGGAACACCTGTCCCCGCACGCCGTGACCTGGGACCAGGACAAGCACTTCCCCGTCGACGTGCTGCGCAAGGCGGCGGGGCTCGGCCTCGGCGGCGTGTACGTGCGGGAGGACAGGGGCGGCTCCGAGCTGTCCCGCTCCGACGGCGTCCTGGTCTTCGAGGCCCTGGCCACCGGCTGCCCGTCCATCGCGGGCTATCTCTCCATCCACAACATGGTCGGCTGGATGGTCGACCGGTACGGCACCGAGGACCAGCGGGCCCGCCATCTGCCGGAGCTCTGCACCATGGAACGGCTCGGCAGCTACTGCCTGACCGAGCCGGGCGCCGGGTCCGACGCCGCCGCGCTGCGCACCCGCGCGGTGCGCGACGGCGACCACTACGTGCTGACGGGGACGAAGCAGTTCATCTCCGGGGCGGGCGCCTCGCACCTCTATGTCGTACTGGCCCGCACCGGCGACGACGGGGCCCGGGGAATCTCCGCGTTCCTCGTCGAACGGGACGACCCCGGGCTCACGTTCGGGCCCAACGAGAAGAAGATGGGGTGGAACGCCCAGCCGACCCGGCAGGTCCTGCTGGACGAGGTGCGGATCCCGGCCGACCGGCTGCTCGGCGAGGAGGGCGGCGGCTTCCGCATCGCGATGAACGGGCTCAACGGCGGCCGCCTCGGCATCGCCGCCTGCTCGCTGGGCGGGGCGCAGAGCGCTCTGGACCGCAGCCTCGCGCATCTCGCGGACCGGGAGGCGTTCGGCGTCCGGCTGCTGGACGCGCAGGCGCTGCAGTTCCGGCTGGCCGACATGGCCACCGAACTGGCCGCCGCCCGGGCGCTGGTGCGGCATGCGGCCGAGGCGCTCGACCGGAACGTGGCCGCCGCCCCGCAGTTGTGCGCGATGGCCAAGCACTTCGCGACGGACACCGGCTACTCGGTGGCCGACCGGGCGCTCCAACTGCACGGCGGCTACGGCTATCTGGCCGAGTACGGCATCGAGAAGATCGTCCGGGACCTGCGGGTCCACCAGATCCTGGAAGGGACCAACGAGATCATGCGCGTCATGGTGGCCCGGAGCCTGACGGGAGCCCTGCGATGACCGAGGAGCTCGTCCTCGCCCGCGTCGAGGGACGTACGGGGGTGCTGACCCTGAACCGGCCGGGGGCGCTCAACGCGCTCACCCACGCGATGGTGAAGACGGTCACGGCCGCCCTGGACCGGTGGGAGCACGACCCGGTGGTGGCCGCCGTCGTCCTCACCGGGGCCGGGGAGCGCGGCCTGTGCGCGGGCGGCGACATCCGGTCGATCTACGAGGACGCCCGCGCGGACGGCGGGGCGACGGCCGCGTTCTGGCGCGACGAGTACCGGCTCAACGCCCGCATCGCCCGCTACCCGAAGCCGTACGTGGCGGTCATGGACGGCATCGTGATGGGCGGCGGGGTCGGGGTCTCGGCGCACGGCAGCGTCCGGATCGTCACCGAGCGGTCCAGGGTCGCCATGCCGGAGACCGGGATCGGCTTCGTACCGGACGTCGGAGGGACCTATCTGCTGGCCCTCGCACCCGGTGAGCTGGGCACCCATCTCGCTCTGACCGGTGCGGTGGCGGGGGCCGGGGACGCCCTGCTGTGCGGGCTCGCGGACCACTTCGTACCGGGGGCGGAGCTGCCCGCGTTCCTCGCCGCGCTGGCGGGCGAGGCCCCGGCGGCGGCGCTCCCTCGCCACGTCCGGGACGTGCCGCCCGGGGTTCTGGAGCACAACCGCTCCTGGATCGACCGCTGTTACGCCGCCGACACGGTCGAGGAGATCGTGGAGCGGCTGCTCGCCTCCGACGTCCCGGCGGCGGGCGAGGCGGCCGCCACGATCCTCGGCCGTTCGCCGACCGCGCTGAAGGTCACCCTCGCCGCACTGCGCCGGAGCCGCGGACTCGGCCCGCTGGAGCGGGTGCTGGAGCAGGAGTACCGCGTCTCCTGCGCGGCTCTCTCCTCCCCCGACCTGGTGGAGGGCATCCGCGCCCAGGTGATCGACAAGGACCGCGCGCCCCGGTGGTCGCCGGGCACGCTCGTCGAGGTCACGGACGCGGACGTGGCCCGGTACTTCGCACCGACCGGCGACGAGGGACTCTCCCTCGCCGCATCCGACTCACCGCAGGAGGTGCCCTGGTGACCACGACCGTCGCCTTCATCGGACTGGGCCACATGGGCGGCCCGATGGCGGCCAACCTCGTCCGGGCCGGACACCGGGTGCTCGGCCACGATCTGGTCGAAGCCTGTCTGGCGGCCGCCGCTATGAGCGGGGTCGAGCGGGCCGAGTCCGCCGCCGACGCCGCATCGGCGGCCGACGTGGTGATCACGATGCTGCCCGCGGGCCGCCATGTGCTCTCCCTGTACGGTCCGGAGGGCCTGCTCGCCGCCGCCCGCCCCGGCACCCTGTTCGTCGACTGCTCGACCATCGACGTGGCCGACTCCCGGGCCGCCCACGCGGCGGCACAGGCGGCAGGCCACCGCTCCCTGGACGCCCCGGTCTCCGGCGGGGTGGTGGGCGCAGAGGCGGGCACGCTCACCTTCATGGCCGGGGGCTCGCAGGCCGCGTTCGCGGCGGCCGAGCCGCTGCTGTCGGTGATGGGGAAGAAGGCGGTGCACTGCGGGGCGGCGGGCGCCGGGCAGGCGGCGAAGATCTGCAACAACATGATCCTCGGCGTCTCGATGATCGCCGTCAGCGAGGCGTTCGTGCTGGCCGAGAGCCTCGGCCTCTCCGACCAGGCGCTGTACGACGTGGCGTCGGCGGCCTCCGGCCAGTGCTGGGCCCTCACCGTCAACTGCCCCGTCCCCGGCCCGGTCCCGGCCAGCCCGGCCAACCGCGACTACCGCCCCGGCTTCGCCGCCCCGCTGATGGCCAAGGACCTCTCCCTGGCGGCCAACGCGGTCCGCGCGGGCGGAGTCGACGCAGAACTGGGCCTGCGCGCAGCCGAGTTGTACGCACGGTTCGCCGAGGGCGCGGGAGCGGACCAGGACTTCTCCGGGATCGTCCGCGCCATCCGGGCGGCCTCGACGCACACCACCGACACGCAGAAGGGCGCCACCGCATGAGCGAGCACAGCGAAAGCACGTCCGGCCCGGGGCCGTACGGGACCATCCTGGTCGAACGCCGGGGCCGTACCGCCCTGCTCACCCTGAACCGGCCGGAGGCGCTCAACGCGCTGAGCCTGGACGTCATGCGGGAGACCGTCGAGGCCACGGAGGCGCTCGACCGCGACCCGGACGTCGGCTGCATCGTCATCACCGGCAGCGGGGTGAAGGCGTTCGCCGCCGGGGCGGACATCAAGGAGATGCAGCCGCGGAGCTACATGGACATGTACCTCAGCGACTGGTTCACCGCCTGGGACCGGCTCGGCCGGCTGCGCACCCCGACGATCGCGGCCGTACGGGGATACGCGCTCGGCGGCGGCTGCGAGTTGGCGATGCTGTGCGACCTGGTCATCGCGTCGGACACGGCCGTCTTCGGGCAGCCGGAGATCCGGCTCGGCGTGATCCCCGGCATCGGCGGCTCGCAGCGGCTCACCCGGGCGGTCGGCAAGGCCAAGGCGATGGACCTCTGCCTCACCGGGCGGACCATGGACGCCGAGGAGGCGGAGCGGGCCGGTCTCGTCTCCCGGATCGTGCCGGACGCGGACCTGCTGGAGAAGGCGCTCGCGGTCGCGGGGACGGTCTCCGGCATGTCGGCGCCCGTCGCGATGATGGCGAAGGAGGCGGTGAACCGGGCCTTCGAGACGACGCTCGCCGAGGGGGTGCGCTTCGAGCGCCGCCTGTTCCACGCGGTGTTCGCGACGGACGACCAGAAGGAGGGCATGAAGGCGTTCTCCGAGAAGCGACCCGCGGAGTTCACCCACCGCTGACGCCCCGGCGCACTCCGGCGGACGGTGTCCCGGGCCGGGGATGATCGGCACTCCCGCGCGCGTTATAGGTGGGTGTGTCCGGCTCGTCGCCGAGCCGGCCCCGCACAACGGACATCGGAAACTGGAGGCGGCGCTGTGCACGGTGAGTACAAGGTTCCCGGCGGCAAGCTGGTCGTGGTGGACCTGGATGTGGAGGGCGGGGCGTTGCGGAACGTCCGCGTCGCCGGGGACTTCTTCCTCGAACCCGACGAGGCGATCCTCGCGATCGACGCGGCACTGGAGGGCGCCCCGGCCAACACCGACACGGCCGGGCTCGCGGCCCGGATCGAGGCGGCGCTGCCCGACTCCACGGTGATGCTCGGACTCAGCGCGGAGGGCGTCGCCGTCACCGTGCGCCGGGCGCTCGCGCAGGCCACGGAGTGGAGCGACTACGACTGGCAGCTGATCCACGAGGCCCCGCAGTCGCCCGCCCTGCACATGGCGCTGGACGAGGTGATCACCGCCGAGGTCGCGGCGGGGGTCCGGCCGCCCACGCTGCGGGTCTGGGAGTGGGACTCCCCCGCCGTGATCATCGGCAGCTTCCAGTCGCTGCGCAACGAGGTGGACCCGGCGGGCGTCGAGCGGCACGGCGTGAACGTGGTGCGCCGGATCTCCGGCGGCGGCGCGATGTTCGCCGAGCCCAGCTCCACCATCACCTACTCGCTGGCCGTCCCGCAGTCCCTGGTCTCCGGACTGTCGTTCGCCGACAGTTACGCCTATCTGGACGACTGGGTCCTCGAAGCCCTCGCCGACATGGGCATCAAGGCCTGGTACCAGCCGCTCAACGACATCGCCACCGAGGTCGGCAAGATCGCCGGGGCGGCGCAGAAGCGGATGGTCGGACCGGACGGCGGGCCGGGCGCCGTGCTGCACCACGTGACCATGGCGTACGACATCGACGCCGACAAGATGCTGGAGGTACTGCGCATCGGGAAGGAGAAGATGTCCGACAAGGGCACCCGCTCCGCGAAGAAGCGCGTCGATCCGCTCCGCCGGCAGACGGGGCTTCCCCGCCAGACCGTCATCGAACGCATGATCGAGTCGTTCCGCAAGCGCCACGGTCTCACCACGGGCAGCGTGACGGACGACGAACTGGCGCGCGCCGAGGAACTCGTACGCACCAAGTTCGGTACGCCGGAGTGGACGGCCCGGGTGCCCTAGCGAAGCCCGGACCCGTCGGACGTCCGCCCGGCATACTGGGACCCATGAACAGGGTGACGCCGGGCGCCGGGGTGCGGGAACGGATCGGCAGGGGCTTGTTCTCCCGGGTCGCGGGCCCCTCCGGCCCGGAGAACCGGGCCCGGATCCATGGCACCCCGGGCCCCCGCTGGTTCGGCCCGGACCGGCCGGTGCGCCGGGTGCACGGTGACGCGTCCATGTTCATCGGCGGGCTGCGGGCCCTGCTCCTCCAGTCGCTGCACCCCCTCGCCATGGCCGCCGTCGCGGGCCACTCCGGGTTCCGGGGCGATCCGTGGGGGCGGCTCCAGCGGACCAGCACGTTCCTGGCGGTGACCACGTTCGGTACGGCGGAGCACGCCCAGGAGGCGGTCGACCGCGTCCGGTCCGTGCACGAGGGGGTGCGCGGAATCTCGTCCTCCGGCGAGCCCTACCACGCGGCCGACCCGCACCTGTTGTGCTGGGTGCACATCGCCGAGGTGGACAGCTTCCTGCGCGCCCACCAGCGGTACGGGGCACGGCCGTTGGACGGCGCCGGGTGCGACGGGTACATCGACGACATGGCGACCGTGGCCCGGGCCCTCGGCATCCCCGACCCGCCGCGCGACCGGGCGGAGCTGGCGGCACGCATCGCCGCCTACCGCCCCGAGCTGCGCGCCACCCAGGAGGCGCTGGACGCGGCCCGCTTCATTCTCCGGCATCCGCCGCTGCCCTGGCCGGCCCGTCCCCCGTACGCCGTGCTCGCCGCCAACGCCGCGGCAGCCCTGCCGCCGTGGGCCGGGGAACAGCTGCGGCTGCCCCGGCTGCCGATGGTCGAGAGGATCTGCGTACGGCCCGCCGGGAGGGCCCTGACGGGGACGATCCGGTGGGCGATGACTCCGCCGCCCCCACCCGCTCGGGCGTGAGGCTCCCCGGGTGCCGGAGACCGCCGATGGCAGGACGATGGAGGAAACCGTACCCAGGGGGGCCCACGGCGGGAGGCCCCGGTGGCACGCAGCGAATCGACCGACGTACTCGTGGCGGGCGCGGGCCCGGTCGGGCTGATGCTCGCCGCCGAGCTGCGGCGATCGGGGGTCTCCTGCCGGATCGTGGACCGGCTCCCGGCGCGGCTGCCGTTCGCGAAGGCGGTGGGCGTCCAGCCGCGGACCCTGGAGCTCTTCGACCGGATGGGCCTGGTGCGGGACATGCTCGATGCCGCCGTCCCGATGCGCGGACAGCTGACGTACGTGAACGGGGTCGCGCAGGAACGGATCGAGCTGGTCCTGCCGCCCGAGGTGCCGTACGGCTTCGCGGCGCTGCCGCAGTACGAGACCGAGCGCGTCCTGGAGGAGTTCCTCGGGCGTTTCGGCACCCTGATCGAGCGTGCCACCGAACTGGTGGCGTTCGCCCAGGACGCCGACGGGGTGACGAGCCGGCTGACCACGTCGGCCGGTGGTGAGGAGGAGGTCCGCTCCCGGTTCCTCGTGGGGTGCGACGGGGCGCACAGCCTGGTCCGCAAGGGGCTCGGGCTGTCCTTCGAGGGCGGCGCGTTCCCGGAGGAGTACATGCTCGCCGATGTGGAGGTGGACTGGGGTCTGCCGCCCGGGTACGGGGTGCGCTCCATGCACCGGGGCGAGGACGGCGCGATCGACGACCTGCTGGTCTGCATCCCGCTGCCGGGGACGGGCCGCTACCGGATGTCGATGCTGGTGCCGCCGGAGCTGTCCGCCGCACGGCAGGCGGAGGCGTCCGGGACCGCGGGCGGCGACGGGGTGGCCCACGGTCTGGAGGGCGGCACCGCGCCCGCCCTCGCCGACATCCAGAAGGTCCTGGTCCGGCTGGCCCCGGAACCGGTCACGGCGTCCGCGCTCCGCTGGTCGTCGGTGTTCCGGATCAGCCACCGGCTGGTGGACCGGTACGGGCGGGGCCGGGTGTTCGTCGCCGGGGACGCGGCGCACATCCATCCGCCGACCGGCGCCCAGGGCATGAACACCGGGATCCAGGACGCCTGCGGCCTGGCGTGGAAGCTGGCACTGGCGGTCGGGGACGCGGCGGGTCCGAACGTCCTCACCGCTTACGACGCCGAGCGCCGTCCGGTCGGCGAGGAGGTCGTCGGGCGGACCGTCCGGCACGCGGCCGAGGGCGTCCAGGCCGATCCGGCGGACCCCGGCACGCTGCTGCTGCGCGAGGCCCAGCTGCTCATCGACCACCGGGACAGCCCGCTGGTGACGCCCCTCGGCCCGGACGACGGGAGCGTACCGCGCCCCGGGGACCGGGCGCCGGACTGCGGCGGCCTCACGGGCGACATCGCCGCGTATCCGATGCGGCTGTTCGACGTCCTGCGCGGGAGCGGGCACGTCCTGCTGGTCTACGGGACCCACCCGGCCGGCGACACGCCGGCCGATCTCGCCGCCGCGGCACGGGAGTCGTCCCATGGCCTGATGGAGACCCGCTGGATCCTGCCCGCAGACGCGACCGCCCCCGCCGGGGCGCCGGTCCCCTTCCACCGGGACTCTCTCGGCGAGTTCGCGCGTCAGTACGGGGCCGGGGAGGGGACGGCTTTCGTGGTGCGGCCGGACGGCTATCTCGGCGCCCGGCTGTGTCCGCCGACGGTCCGGGGGCTGTCGTCGGCGAACGGCAGGGTCTTCGCCCCGTGAGGCGGCGCGAACGCCCTGCCACGGGCAACACTTGACGATGCGTCAGCCCACGGTCACCACGACGAGGGATCGTCAGTCCACCGTCACCACGACGGAGTGCCAGCCGCTCGCGCCGTCGGGAACGGTCTTGGTGCGCTCCTCGGTCTGGAGCTCGCCGGTGCCGTCGGTGGCGCGGACGGTCAGGGTGTGACCACCGGGGGTCGCCTTCCACGGATAGGACCACTGGCGCCAGGTGTCGACCGTGCCCTGTTCGGCGAGTTGCGCCGGCCGCCAGGGACCGTCGTCCACCCGGATCTCGACCTTCTCGATGCCGCGGTGCTGGGCCCAGGCCACCCCGGCCACCATCACCGTGCCGGCCTCCGGGCGTCCGAAGGGCTTGGGGGTGTCGATCCGGGACTGGGTCTTGATCGGGGCCTTCCGCGCCCACTTGCGCTTCACCCAGTAGGCGTCGTAGTCGTCGAACGTGGTGAGCTCGATGTCCTCGATCCACTTGCAGGCGGACACGTACCCGTACAGGCCGGGGACGAGCATCCGGACGGGGAACCCGTTGACGAAGGGCAGCGGTTCGCCGTTCATGCCGACGGCGAGCATCGCGTCCCGGCCGTCCATGACGTCCTCGACGGGGGTGCCGAGCGTCATGCCGTCCACCGAGCGGGCGATGATCTGGTCGGCCTCGCCGCCTCGGGACGGCGGCTTGACGCCCGCCTCCTTGAGCAGGTCGGCCAGGCGCACGCCGATCCACCTGGCGTGACCGATGTAGGGTCCGCCGACCTCGTTGGAGACGCAGCAGAGGGTGATCTCGCGTTCGATCAAGGGCCGTTGCAGCAGGTCCTGGTAGGTGAACTCCAGGTCCCGGCGCACGCCCTTGCCGTGGACGCGCAGCCGCCAGGAGTTGGCGTCGACCTTGGGGACCACGAGGGCGGTGTCCACCCGGTAGAAGGAGCCGTTCGGGGTGGTGAAGGGGCTGAGGCCGCGGACCCTCAGCTGTGCGCCCGCCGGGATCGGCTTCGCGGGCGAGGCCGGCTTCGGCAGGGTCACGGCCTCGCGGGAGGCGACGGCGTTCTGGCTGCTGCGGCTGTTCAGCGCACGGCCGACGGCGCCGGCCGCCGTGGACGCGGCGGCCGCGGCGGTGGCGGCGATCACGAAGCCCCGCCGGTCCCAACCGGCCTCGTGCTGGGGCTCGTCGGCCCGTTCGCCGTCCGGCTCGTCCCCGGTGTCGCGGTGCGGGCCGGTGAGCCGGCCGATCAGGACGTACAGCAGTACGGCCCCGACGACCGCCCCCACCAGGGACGGCAGACCGTCCACGAGGCCCGTGGAGTCCGGCCTGCTGACGGCGGCCGCGGTGCCGACCACACCGAAGACCAGGACGGCGGCGGAGCCGGCCCGCCGGTGCCGCAGCGCCAACAGGCCCACGACCAGGGCGAAGAGGGCGAGCGTGACGACGATGCCGAGTTGCAGGACGAGCTTGTCGTCCTCGCCGAAGTTCCGGATCGCCCAGTCCTTCACCGCGGCGGGCGTCCGGTCGATGGCCGCACCGCCGACCGCCGTCACGGGACTCGCCTCGGGCCTGACGGCCGCCGACACCAGCTCGGCGACGGCCAGCGAGGCGAATCCCGCGAGCAGTCCGCTCAGTGCGGCGAGCGCGCCGCGGGTCAGGGCTTTCCGGGTGATACTCACGGTCGTCATTCGGAGCCCCGGACCCGGCGGATTGGTCCGTCCCCCGTACGGGCTCCGAACGCGCACCGCCCCGGCGGGCGCGGGGCCTGCCGGGGCGGTGCGGTGAGGTGGACGGGTCCGCCTCTCTTCAGGTCAGGCGAGCGACGCGATGGCCTGGTTGAACGTGGCGGACGGGCGCATGACCGCCTCGGCCTTGGCCGGGTCGGGCTGGAAGTAGCCGCCGATCTCGGCCGGGGAGCCCTGCACCGCGATCAGCTCGGCGACGATGGTCTCCTCCTGCTCGGCCAGCGTCTTGGCGAGCGGCGCGAACGCCTCGGCGAGCTTGGCGTCGTCGGTCTGCCGCGCCAGCTCCTGGGCCCAGTACAGGGCCAGGTAGAAGTGGCTGCCGCGGTTGTCGATGCCGCCGAGGCGACGGCTCGGGGACTTGTCCTCGTTGAGGAAGGTGCCCGTCGCCCGGTCCAGGGTGTCGGCGAGGACCTGGGCCCGCGCGTTGTCCGTGGTGGTCGCCAGGTGCTCGAAGCTGACCGCGAGGGCCAGGAACTCGCCCAGGCTGTCCCAGCGGAGGTAGTTCTCCTTGACGAGCTGCTGGACGTGCTTGGGGGCCGAGCCGCCCGCACCGGTCTCGAAGAGGCCGCCGCCGTTCATCAGCGGGACGACGGAGAGCATCTTCGCGCTGGTGCCGAGCTCCAGGATCGGGAAGAGGTCGGTGAGGTAGTCGCGGAGCACGTTGCCGGTGACGGAGATGGTGTCCTCGCCGCGGCGGATGCGCTCCAGGGAGAAGGCGGTGGCCTCGACCGGGGACTTGATCGAGAGGTCCAGGCCGTCCGTGTCGTGGTCGGCGAGGTACGTCTTCACCTTGGCGATCAGGTTGGCGTCGTGCGCGCGGGTCTCGTCCAGCCAGAACACGGCCGGGTTGCCGGTGGCGCGGGCGCGGGTGACGGCGAGCTTGACCCAGTCCTGGATGGGCAGGTCCTTGGTCTGGCACATCCGGAAGATGTCGCCGGCGCCGACGGCCTGCTCCAGCACGACCGCGCCGCTCGCGTCGACGACGCGCACGGTGCCGGTGGCGGGGATCTCGAAGGTCTTGTCGTGGCTGCCGTACTCCTCGGCCTTCTGCGCCATCAGACCGACGTTGGGCACGGAGCCCATGGTCGACGGGTCGAAGGCGCCGTTGGCGCGGCAGTCGTCGATGACGACCTGGTAGACGCCGGCGTAGCTGCTGTCCGGGAGGACGGCGATGGTGTCGGCCTCGTTGCCGTCCGGGCCCCACATGTGACCCGAGGTGCGGATCATGGCGGGCATGGAGGCGTCGACGATGACGTCGCTGGGGACGTGCAGGTTGGTGATGCCCTTGTCGGAGTCGACCATCGCGAGGGCGGGGCCCTCGGCGAGCTCGGCCTCGAAGGACGCCTGGATCTCGGCGCCGACGCCCGGCAGGGAGTCCAGGCCCTTGAGGATGCCGCCCAGGCCGTCGTTCGGGGTGAGGCCCGCCGCGGCGAGCTGCTCGCCGTACTTGGCGAAGGTGTCGGGGAAGAAGGCGCGGACCGCGTGGCCGAAGATGATCGGGTCGGAGACCTTCATCATGGTGGCCTTGAGGTGCACGGAGAACAGCACGCCCTCGGCCTTGGCGCGGGCGACCTGCGCGGTGAAGAACTCGCGCAGCGCGGCGACGCGCATGACGGCCGCGTCGACGACCTCGCCCTTGAGGACGGGTACGGACGCGCGGAGCACGGTGGTGGTGCCGTCGTCGCCGTGGAGCTCGATGCGGAGCGAGCCGTCCTCGGCGATGACCGCGGACTTCTCGGTGGAGCGGAAGTCGTCGACGCCCATGGTCGCGACGTTCGTCTTCGAGTCGGCCGTCCAGGCGCCCATGCGGTGCGGGTGGGCCTTGGCGTAGTTCTTGACGGAGGCGGGGGCGCGGCGGTCGGAGTTGCCCTCGCGCAGCACCGGGTTCACGGCGCTGCCCTTGACCTTGTCGTACCGGGCGCGGACGTCCTTGGCCTCGTCGGTCTGCGGGTCGTCCGGGTAGTCCGGAAGGGCGTAGCCCTGCTCCTGGAGCTCGGCGACGGCGGCCTTGAGCTGCGGGATCGACGCCGAGATGTTCGGCAGCTTGATGATGTTCGCGCCGGGCGTCCTGGCCAGCTCGCCGAGCTCGGCGAGAGCGTCATCGATACGCTGCTCGGCCTTGAGGTGCTCCGGGAAACTGGCGATGATCCGGCCCGCGAGGGAGATGTCACGGCGCTCGACCGTGACGCCTGCGGTCGAGGCGTAGGCCTCGACCACGGGCAGGAACGAGTAGGTCGCCAGGGCAGGGGCCTCGTCGGTGTGCGTATAGATGATGGTCGAGTCAGTCACCGGGTGCTCCGCTCCACGTCTGCAACATTGCTTGACATCAAGATATCTCTTCACCGTGCCGGGCTCCACAAGGCCCCCGCACGGGTTCACGCACCGTGGGCGCGTCCGCGTCCCGGGGCCGGGCCCTCGTCGGTCCGCGACCGGGGCTCGACCAGCCCGGACGCGTAGGCGAAGACCACGAGCCGGGCCCGGTCGCGGGCGCCGAGCTTGATCATCGCGCGGCTCACATGGGTCTTGGCGGTGAAGGGGCTGACCACCATGTGGACAGCGATCTCGTCGTTGCTGAGGCCGCGGGCGGCGAGCGCGGTGACCTCCCGCTCACGTCGGGTGAGGGAATCCGGTCCGGGAGCGGAGAAGCGGTCCGGAGGGCGGGCGACGAACTCGCCGATCAGCCGGCGGGTGATCGCGGGCGGGAGGAGGGCGTCACCGGCGGCGGCGACCCTGATCACCCGGAGCAGATCGGCGGGCTCGGTGTCCTTCAGGAGGAAGCCCGCGGCTCCGGCGCGCGGCGCCTCGAAGACATCGGGTGCCGCCGTTCACCGATCACTGCCTGGTCCACCTGGTCGCGTTCGGCGCGATGCCGGCCGTGGAACGGGTGGAGGCGGAGCTGACCGCCCCGGGGGACGCCCGAGCGTACGCCCGCGGATGAGCCCCGGCCGTCAGACCGGCGGGCGGTGCTCGTACCAGCGCAGGTCGTCCTCCAGTTGGGCGGCGAGCGCGATCAGCCGCTCCTCGCTCCGGGAGGGGCCGAGCAGTTGGGCGCCGACCGGGAGCCCGGACCGGGTGAAGCCGGCCGGGACGTTCACGCCGGGCCAGCCGAGGACGTTCCACGGCCAGGCGTAGGGACAGGCGGCCGCCATCGTGAGGTCGGTGCGCCAGGCGCTGAGGCGGTCGAAGGCGCCGATCCGGGGCGGTGGCGCGGCCGTGGTCGGGGTGAGCAGCACGTCGAAGCCGGAGGCGTCGAAGAGGGCGCCGATCCTGCGGTGCTGGCGCACTTCACGGGCGCGGGCGGCCCGCACCACGCGTCCGCCCAGCCGCGTCCCGGTCCGCAGGGCGCTGCGGGTGCGCGGGTCGAGCAGGGCGGGTTCGGGGTGGCGGGCGGCGAATTCGGCGATGCCCGCGGTGGCGCGCGGCACGAAGGCGAGGCCGATCAGCCCGTACCGGGGGCGGGCCTCCTCGACGTGGTGGCCGAGCCGGGCGAGGGTCTCGGCGAGCGCGGTGACGGCCCGGCGCACCTCCGGGTCCGGTCCGGCGCCGGTGAGCGTGAGCGGGGGACGCCAGGCGAGGGCGATGCGCAGGCGGCCCGGGTCGCGGCGGGCGGCGTCGGCGGCGCGCACGGCGGGCGGGCGGTGGAGGTCCTCCGGGTGCGCTCCGGCGACGGCGTCCAGGAGCAGCGCCGCGTCGGCGACCGTACGGGTGAGGGTGCCGTTCACGGTGAGCCCCTGGAAGGCGTCGCTGTGCGGGTGGACCGAGATGCGCCCGCGCTGCGGTTTGATGCCGACGAGGTGCGTCCACGCGGCGGGGATGCGCACGGATCCGGCGCCGTCCGAGCCGAGGGCGGCGGGGACGAGTCCGGCGGCGACGGCCGCCGCCGATCCGCCGGAGGAGCCGCCCGGGGTGTGTTCGGTGTTCCAGGGGTTGCGGGTGGCCCCGAAGGCGGGACCTTCGGTGAAGGGCCACTGGCCCAGCTCGCAGGAGTTGGTCTTGCCGACAACGACGGCTCCGGCGGCGCGCAGCCGGCGGACCGCCTCGCTGTCGGAGGCCGCCGGGGGCCGCTCTCCGTCGCAGCCGAAGTGGGTGGGCAGGCCCGCCACATCGGTGTCGTCCTTGACGGCGACCGGCACGCCGAGGAGCGGCAGCCGCTCCCCCGCCGCGAGCCTCCGGTCGGCCTCCGCGGCCTCGGCGAGGGCCGCTTCGGCCCGCAGGTGGCGGAAGGCGTTGAGGGTGGGCTGCGCGGCCTCGATGCGGGTGAGGGCGTCGGTCACGAGCGCGGTGGAGGTGGTGGCGGAGTCGGCGAGCCGACGGGCGCTCTCCGCGAGCCCGGGCCCCGGACCCGGCGGCGGAACGGGGGCGGTGGGGCGGGGGCCGCGTCCGGTCTCCCGTACGACCGGGCCGGTCTGCCCGGTGGGCTCCGCTTCGGTGGGCTCCGCTGAGGACATGGGCGTGCCGCCTCCCTCGTGGTGCGGGCCGGCCGGTCGTCCCGGCTGCGCCCCCACGTACTTACTGGAGGGTAACGAGAGGAGGCGGCACGCTCAACCGTTCCGGCCGGAGCGGGGGCCGGGACAGGCATCAGGTCACGGGCGGACGTGGATCTCGCCGATGCCGGTGCCGAGGCCCGCGCAGTGGGCGGTGGACTGGCCCGACTCTCCGGGCCTGAGGGTGACGTGTTCGCCGTCGACGTCCGGGGACCAGCCGCAGACGAGGTGGACCCAGAAGGTCTGCGTCTGGCTGCCGTTGTTGCGGCAGAGCGCGAAGCCCGTGTAGTCGTCGATGGCGTGCTTGCCGGTGTCGCAGGAGAGGCCGGGCGGGATCGCGGCCGGGGCGGCGGTCGCGGTCGCCGCGGTGACCGGGACCGCCAGCGCTGCCGCCATGGAGGCCGCGGCGACGGCCCGCCGGGCCGACCGGGAGCGGTCGCTCCCCGTGAACGGCCTGTTCCCCGTGAACAGCTTCATGGTTCTCCCTACGTGCTGCGTGCCCAGTGTGATCCCGGGCGGGATCACCGCAGCTCTGCCCACCCTCCGTAACGAGAAACGCGGCCACTTCTCACGCTCTGTGAGTGCGCCGGGCGGCTCCCCCGCTCGCGGCGTAGGCTCGAATGTGCCGGTTCTCATGGAACGCACCCCCTGACCGGGGCGTTTTCGAGGAGACGATGTGAACGCACACCGTTGGGCCGCACGTGCGGCGGCAGGGGCCGCGACCGTTGTCCTCACCCTGACGAGTGGTGTGGTCGCGCAGGCTGACGACGACATCGACTCGCTCCCCGCCGAGGAGATTGCCGACCGCTCGCGCGACGCCCTGCTCGACGTGGACTCCCTGCACCTGAGCGCGCGCGGGAGTCTCGACGGGAGCGGCCCGGACATGAGCCTCGACCTCACCCTGGACCGCGAGGGGAACTGTACGGGCGGGGTCGACATGGGCGAGGACGGCTCGGTGGAGATCGTGAAACTCGGCGACGACGTCTGGCTGAAGCCGGACGCCGCCTTCTGGAACAAGCATGTGCCGATCGGCGGCTCCACCTTCGACGCGATCCTCGACGGCCGCTACCTGAAGGCCGAGGCGGACGACCCGCGACTGCTGAGCGTGACCACGGTCTGCGATCTCGACACCTTCCGCGAGCTGATCACGGACAACGCCGACACCGCCGACCGGTCCACCCTGACCAAGGGCGGGAGGACCGAGGTGAACGGTGCGCCCGTCGTTCCGGTGACCCGGGCCGAGGGCGACGAGCGCCTGACGGCCTACGTGTCCGCCGAGGGCACGCCGTACCCGGTGCGGCTCACCGTGCGCAACGCCGACGAGACGGGGACCGTGGACTTCTCCGGATTCGACCGGCCCGTGCCCACGGCCACTCCCCCGGCGGACGAGACGGTGGATGTCACGGCCCTGCTGGGGCGCAGCATCACACCCGTATGAGGCCCCTGCGCCCCCGCCCGGAGCAGCAGGGGGCAAGGGAGGCCGAGTCCGGTCAGCGACGACCGGGTGGGACCAGGCCGGCCTCGTACGCGGAGACGGCCGCCTCCACGCGGTTGCGGGCGCCCAGCTTCGTGAGTACGGCGCTGACGTGTGCTTTCACCGTGCCCTCCACAAGGTGCAGACGGCCGGCGATCTCCGCGTTGGACAGGCCCGCCCCGAGTCCGGCCAGTACGGCGCGTTCCCGTTTGGTGAGCCGCTCCAGTGAACGGTGAGGGTGGGCCGCCCGGTGTGCGCGCATCCCGGCGATGACCCGGCCGGCGACCCGCGGGGACAGGTAGGCCCCGCCGGCCCCCACCGCCCGCACCCCGTTGAGGAGTTCTCTCGGGTCGTCCGCTTTCAGCAGGAAGCCGTCGGCGCCCTCCTCCAGCGCTCGGGTGACGTACTCGTCCTGGCCGAAGGTCGTCAGCATGATCACGCCCACCGCCTCCGACGCGCGGTGGAGCCGTGCCGCCGCCGTCAGCCCGTCCAGGCCGGGCATCCGGATGTCCAGCAGGACCACGTCCGGCCGGTGCCGGAGGGTGAGCGCGATGGCCTCGTGCCCGTCGCCCGCCTCGGCGACCACCTCGACGTGCGGGTCCCGGGCGAGGATGGCCCGTACCCCCGCCCGGATCATCGCTTCGTCGTCGGCGATCAGCACCCGGACCGGACGGCTGCCCGGTGTCGTCTCTTCCACGCGGCGAGCCTACGGCTGACTCAGCGCCGTGACCAAGGGTGGCCTCCACGGATCAGCCCCCGGGCGGAGCGCACCCCTGACGAACGGCAGGACGCCGCTGCCGTTCGACCGGTGGGCGCCGGGGCTGCGGACTTCTAGCGTCGTTCTCGTACAGGAATCGCCGCGGCGGCCCCGCTCCGGAGCCGGGCACCATGTGCCGGCCGGTGGGCGCCGCCGGCCTTCGCGTTCCACGACCGTGCACCGAGGAGCTCCGTGATCACCCTTCGGGAACTGACCAAGCGTTACGGCGAGACCGTCGCCGTGGACGGTCTGACACTGGACGTCAGAGGCGGTCTGGTGACCGGCTTCCTCGGGCCCAACGGCGCCGGGAAGTCGACCACGATGCGCATGATCCTCGGCCTGGACCATCCCTCCGGGGGCGAAGCGCTCGTCGGAGGACGGCCGTACTCCTCGTTGCGCCACCCGATCCGCGAGGTCGGCGCGCTCCTGGACGCCAAGGCGCTGCACCCGGCTCGCTCCGCACGCGGCCACCTGGTGGCGCAGGCGCGCAGCAACGGCATACCGGTGGGCCGGGTGGACGAGGTGCTGGAGCAGGTCGGTCTGGCGAAGGCGGCGAGACGCTCCGCCGGGGCGTTCTCCCTCGGCATGTACCAGCGGTTGGGCGTGGCGGGCGCGCTGCTCGGCGACCCGCAGGTGCTCATCTTCGACGAGCCGGTCAACGGCCTCGACCCCGACGGCGTCCGCTGGGTGCGCGAGCTCGTGCGGTCCCTGGCCGCAGAGGGCCGGACGGTCTTCCTGTCCAGCCACCTGATGAGCGAAATGCAGCTGACCGCCGACCGACTGGTCATCATCGGACGGGGGAAGCTCCTGGCCGACACGCCGATGGCCGATCTGTTGGCCGGCAGCTCGCTGTCGTCGGTCCGGGTGCGGACCCCTGGCATCGCGGACCTGCGCACGCTGACCGCCCGGCTCGTGAAGGAGGGCGGTGTGAACGTGGAGTCGCCCGCGGCCGGCGAACTCGTGGTGAAGGGCCGCACCGCCGAACAGGTGGGCGACCTGGCCCACGGGCTGGGACTGCGGCTGCACGAACTGCGGACCGTCTCGGCTTCGCTGGAACAGGTCTACATGGAACTCACCGCACAGAGCGTGGAGTACGAGACGAGCGGCGCGGTGCTCGGCGGCACGGATACCGGGCAGACGCAGGGAGCGGGAGCGTGAGCGTGGGAACCGTATCGACCGACGTGAGCGACGGCCCCCGTGGCCGTACGGATCCCGGCCCCACCGGTGGCGGATTCGTCGGCGCGTTCGCCTCCGAGTGGACCAAGCTGTGGACGATCCGCACGCCCTACGTCTGCCTGCTGGTCGGCCTCGTCGTGACCGCGGTCTTCACCTTCTACTACGGGTCGATCGCCCGGATCAACGACAAGCCGGTACAGCCGGTCGGCAACGCCTCGGTGTCCTCGGTCATCCTCACCCAGTTCGCCCTGGTGATTCTGGCGATGACGATGGTGACGAGCGAATACTCCACGAGCAGCGTGCGGACCTCGCTGCTGTGGGTGCCGCTCAGGGCCCGCGTGCAGCTGGCCAAGTCGTCGCTGAGTGCCCTGGTGGGCTTCGTGACCGCGGGAGTGTGGGCGGTGCTGGGCATCGCCCTGGCCTGGGGCCCCTTCCAGGGGCACGCCGGCTTCGAGCTGCCGGAGGTGGCGTACCAGACCGCGGCCATGGGCGTGTACTCCGCGCTGATCTGCGTGCTGACGGTAGGAGTGTCGTTCGCCCTGCGGACGGCGGCCGGCGCCGTGGCCGTGGTCTTCTTCGTGGTGTCCGCCCTGCCCGGCATGCTGGTCGGACTGGGAGGTCCGGTGCTCCTGGCCATCAACGCGTACCTGCCGCAGACCGTGGGCGGTTATCTCATGTCGAGTGACGGGAAGGCCCCGTTCCCGGACGCCGTGAGTCTGCTGATCCTGCTGGGGTGGGCCGTTGCCGCCCAGATCGCCGGTCTTCTCGTGCTGCGACGACGGGACGCCTGAACCGCGGCGGAAACGCCCCCTGACGCCTGTACCGAGCACATCCCCTGGCCGGGGCGGCCGGGCGCGTCCCACAGAATCGTCCCTGACAGTGAGGACAACCAGCGGAAGGGCGGCCCACGCACCATGCCGCGAACGCGTACAACCCCGGCCAGGTCCGCGCGCGTCGGCGACGTGGCGCTGTGGGCCGCGCTCGCCGCCACCACGGGCTACGGGTTCCGGGAAGCGGCCACGGCTTCGTGGACGATGGACCCGTTCCTGCCTCTGGCCGTCCTGGGCGTGGCCGTGCCGTGGTCTCGCCGCCGCCCGGCAGCCGCCGTCGTGCTCGTCAACGGCCTGTGCGTCATGGGCCTGGCCGACAGTGCGACACCAGGCAACGCCCACGTGCTGTCGCTGGCGGTCCTCAGCTGTCTGCTCGGCGCCCGCGTAGCCTCGGCACGGCGCCCGCTCCTGGTGCTCGCCGGGTGTGCTGCCGTCGATCTCGCGACCTGCGCGGTGCTGCGGGCACCGCCGGTGTGGTGGTTCTACGCGCTATCCGTCCTGCCGGCAGCTCTGCTGCTGCCCTGGCTCGCGGGACGCCACCGGCGCGGTCGGCGCCAACTCGTGCGGGAGGGCTGGCGGCTGGCCCGCGGCCTGGAAGAGCGGCAGCATCTGGTCGCAGAACGGGCGCGCCTGACCGAACGCGCGGAGATCGCCACCGACATGCACGACTCCCTCGGGCACGCCCTGAGCCTGGTCGCCCTGCGCGCCGGAGCTCTGGAACTCTCGCCCGACCTCACCGACCGCGACCGCTCCGACCTCGCCGATCTCCGCGGGACCATCGCGGACGCGGTTGAGCAGCTGCGGGCGACCGTCGCAGTCCTGCAGGACCCGCCCGGCAGGGACGGGAGTGCGGGCCTGCCGGTCAACGACACCGTCGAGGACCTCCTCTCACGGGCGGTCGCCTCCGGGGTACCGGTGCGCTGGGAGCGGCGCGAGGCGTCGCCTCCGCTGTCCTCCCTGGTCGAGCGCGGGATGTACCGGGTGGTGCAGGAGGCCCTCACCAACGCGACGAAGCACGCGCCGGACTGTCCCATCAGCGTCCGGATCGTCCACGAGTCCGACCGTACCCGCGTGAGCGTCGTGAACGCCGTCCCGCCGGCCGGCCTCCCGGCGCGCACGAGCGTCGGCCCGGAACGCGGCGCCGGCCGGGGACTCATAGGCCTTCACGAGCGTGTGACCGTCCTCGGCGGCTCCCTGCGAACCGGTCCCGACCATGGCCGTTTCCATGTCACCGCCGTCCTCCCGCACCGGGCGACCGCCCGCACCGGGATGTCGGCACCGGCACCAGGGCCGGCGCCCGGGCGGCCGGTCGGGGCCCGACTGCCCGCGGTGCCGTCGGAGACCGCCGCCCACCCGGCCGCGGAGACGGCCCCAGGCACGGTCACGGCCCCGGGCACGGATCTGCCGGAGTCCGCCGAGCGGCTCGCCCGCGTACGGAGCGACGCCCGCCGCCGTTCCGTCGTCGCCCTCGTAGCACCTGTCGTCGCAGCCGTGTTCTTCGTTCCCTCCGCCGTCTACCTGGCCTGGCAACTGACGACGAGCGTGCTGCCGCCCTCCCGCTTCGACGAGCTGAACGTCGGCCGGCCGCGCGCCGAACTCGCCCCTCTGCTGCCGGACCGCACCTATCCCTACCCGTCCGACCACGCCCGTTCCGCCTCCTGGCCGCCCGGTGCCCGTTGCGAGTTCTACCGTTCCGGCCGCGATCTGTTCGACGAAGTCGACCTCTACCGGCTCTGCTGGTCCGGCAGCACCCTGCTGACCAAGGACACCGTGCCCGCAAGGCGCCTCTGACCTCTGAACAGCGTGAGGAGCATGCGGTACGTCGTACGCCGGCGCATCTGCGCCGGTGCCCGGACCGGGCGACTGCGTCAGCGGAGGGCGGGGATGACGCCGGAGCCGTAGGCGTCGATGGTGCCCTCACGGTTGTCGTGCATGTCGTAGACGGCGAACTGGTCGACGCCCAGGGACTTCAGCCGGCGCAGCTTCTCCACGTGGGCCTCCACGGGGCCGAGGAGGCAGAAGCGGTCGATGATCTCGTCGGGGACGAAGGCGGTGTCGGGGTTGTCGGCGCGGCCGTGGTGGGAGTAGTCGTAGCCCTGCCGGTCCTTGATGTACGCCGTCAGCTCCTCGGGGACCATCGCGGAGTGTTCGCCGTACCTGGTGACCAGGTCGGCGACGTGGTTGCCGACCATCCCGCCGAACCAGCGGCACTGGTCCCGGGCGTGGGCCAGGGCCTCGGGCGAGTCGTCGGCCGTGACGTACGCGGGGGCGGCGACACAGATGGTGAGGGCGTCGGGGTCGCGGCCCGCTTCGGTTGCGGCCTGCCGGACCGCCTTGACCATCCACTCGGTGAGGAACGGGTCGGCGAGCTGGAGGATGAACCCGTCGGCCTTCTGCCCGGCCAGGGCGAGGGCCTTGGGCCCGTACGCCGCCATCCACACCGGCAGCTTCCCGTCCTTCACCCAGGGGATCCGGAGCGGCTGCCCGTCGACCGCCGTTTCCCGGCCCTCCGCGAGGTCCCGGATGACGTCGATGGCCTCGCCGAGCCGGGCCATGGTGTTGGGTGCGCGGCCGGCGACGCGCATCGCGGAGTCGCCGCGCCCGATGCCGCAGACGGTGCGGTTGCCGTACATGTCGTTGAGGGTGGCGAAGGTGGAGGCGGTGACCTCCCAGGTGCGGGTGCCCGGGTTGGTGACCATCGGGCCCACGGTCAGCTTCTCCGTGTGCTCCAGGATGCGGCTGTAGATGACGAACGGCTCCTGCCAGAGCACCGCCGAGTCGAAGGTCCAGCCGTAGCGGAAGCCGTTGCGTTCGGCGCGCCGCATCAGGCCGACGACGGCGGAGGCGGGCGGGTCCGTCTGGAGGACGAGTCCGAAGTCCATGGCGGGATCTCCTAGTCCAGGTACTGGCAGGTGGCGCGGGGGGTGTACATGCCGTGCCCGGCGCGGCCGGTGAACTTCCGTCCTTCGAGGACGAGTTCGCCGCGCGAGAGCACGGTCTCGACCTGGCCGGTGATGCGCTTGCCCTCGTACGCCGAGTAGTCGACGTTCATGTGGTGGGTGTCGGCGGAGAGGGTCTGCTCGGCGGCCGGGTCATAGATGACGATGTCGGCGTCGGCACCCGGGGCGATGGTGCCCTTCTTCGGGTAGAGGCCGAACATCCGGGCCGGGGAGGCGCAGGCGATCTCGATCCAGCGGCGGCGGGTGACGTGCCCGTCGACGACGGCCTGGTGCAGCAGGTCCATGCGGTGCTCGACGCCCGGCATGCCGTTGGGGATCCTGGAGAAGTCGCCGCGGCCCATCTCCTTCTGCCCCGAGAAGCAGAAGGGGCAGTGGTCGGTGGAGACGACCTGGAGCTCGTTGTTGCGCAGGCCCCGCCACAGGGCCTCCTGGTGCTCCTTGGGGCGCAGCGGGGTGGAGCAGACGTACTTGGCGCCCTCGAAGTCGGGCTCGGCGAGGTTGTCGGTGGAGAGGAACAGATACTGCGGGCAGGTCTCGCCGAAGACGGGGAGGCCCTTGTGGCGGGCGGCGGCGATCTCGGCGACGGCCTCGTCGGCGGAGACGTGGACGACGTAGAGGGGCGATCCGGCGACCCGGGCGAGCTGGACGGCGCGGTGGGTGGCCTCGGCCTCCAGGGCGACCTTGCGGACGTCCCCGTGGTAGCGGGGGTCGGTGCGGCCGGCGGCGAGGGCCTGCTCGACGAGGACGTCGATGGCGATGCCGTTCTCGGCGTGCATCATGATCAGTCCGCCGTTGCCGGCGGCCCGTTGCATGGCGCGCAGGATCTGTCCGTCGTCGCTGTAGAAGACGCCGGGGTAGGCCATGAACAGCTTGAAGGAGGTGACCCCTTCGGAGACGAGGAGGTCCATCTCCTTGAGCGAGGAGGGGTTCACGTCCGCGAGGATCATGTGGAAGGCGTAGTCGATGGCGCAGTTGCCGTCGGCCTTGGCGTACCAGGCGTCGAGCCCTTCGCGCAGGGAGCGGCCCACGCTCTGGATCGCGAAGTCGACGATGGTGGTGGTACCGCCCCAGGCGGCGGCCCGGGTGCCGGTCTCGAAGGTGTCGGCGGCGTACGTTCCGCCGAACGGCATCTCCATGTGGGTGTGCCCGTCGACGCCGCCCGGGATGACGTACTTGCCCGTCGCGTCGATCCGCCGGTCGGCGCTCCAGCCCGCGGCGGCGTCGGTTCCGTGGGCGGCGAGGGCGGCGATCCGGCCGCCCTCGACGAGCACGTCGGCGTGGATCTCGTCGGACGCGGTGATGACGAGGCCACCGTGGATGACGGTGCGGCTCATGGGTGTCTCCTTAACTCGGGGCGGCCCCCGCCGGCCCTCTGGGCGTACGGCCGGGGCCGCCCCGCGCGGTTCGTCTACGTACGGGCAACGCCCGGTCGGGGGTCAGCCCGCCGCGTGCAGGGCGTCCGCGAGGATCGCCGCGCCTTCCTCGGCCTCGGCGACGGTCAGGGTCAGCGGCGGGGCGATCCTGAGGACGCTGGTGCTGTGGCCGCCGCCCTTGCCGATGAGCAGTCCGCCCGCGCGGGCCGCTTCGAGGACGGCAGTCGCGGCCTCCGGGGCTGCCTCGTCGGTGCCGGGCCTCACCAGCTCGACACCGATCATCAGGCCCCGGCCGCGCACCTCGCGCACGGCGGGCGATGCGGCGGCGATGCCCCGCAGCCGTTCGATGAGGAGCCCGCCGACGCGCCGCGCGTTGCCCTGGAGGTCGTGCTCCAGGAGGTACGAGAGGTTGGCGAGCGAGGCGGCCATGGTGATCGGCGAACCGCCGAAGGTGGAGATGGAGTTGGCGTCGAGGCAGTTCATCACCTCGGCGCGGGCCACCACTCCCCCGACCGACATGCCGTTGCCGACGCCCTTGGCGAAGGTGAGGATGTCCGGCGGCCCGTGCTCGGCGTGCGCCTGCCAGCCCCAGAAGTGGTCACCGGTCCGGCCCCACCCGGTCTGCACCTCGTCCGAGATCCACAGCACCCCGTGCCGGTCCAGGACCTCCCGGAACGCGGCGAACAGGCCGTCGGGCGGGGAGGTGAAGCCGCCGACGCCCTGGATGGGTTCGGCGATCAGGGCCGCCGGATTGCGGGTGTGCCCGAGGAGGTCCTCCAGGTCGGCCACGCACGCCTGGATGAACCGCTCGTCGCTCAGCTCGGCGTACGGGCCGCGGGTGCGGACGCCGCCGTGGACGTACAGGGTCTGGAGCGGGGACAGACTCGTGGGCGACCAGGCCTGGTTGCCGGTGATGGAGACCGCGGAGAACGAGCGGCCGTGGTAGCTGTTGCGCATCGCCAGGATCTGGTTGGAGCGGCGGTACGCGGTGGCGAGCAGCAGGGCGGTGTCGTTGGCCTCGGTGCCGGAGGTGGTGAAGAAGACCCGGGCGTCGGGGATGCCGGAGAGGGCGGCGATCCGCTCGGCCATCTCCACCATGGGGCGGTTGAGGTAGAGGGTGGAGGAGTGGATGATCCGCCCGGCCTGCTCGGCGACCGCCTTGGTCACCTCGGGCAGGGCGTGGGCGGTCATCGTGGTGAGGATGCCGCCGAAGAAGTCCAGGTAGCGGTTCCCGTCCGCGTCCCAGACGTGGCGGCCCTCGCCGTGGGTGAGTTCCAGGGGGTGGCGGTAGTAGAGGGCCAGCCACTCGGGGCTGACGGCGAGGTGGCGCTCGTGCAGTCCGGTCACGGCTCCACCAGCCCGTCGTAGGCGTCGGGCCTTCGGTCGCGGTAGAAGGCCCACTGCTGCCGGACTTCCTCGATCAGGTCGAAGTCCAGGTCGCGTACGAGGAGTTCCTCTTCCTTGTCGCTGGCCACGTCCCCGACGAACTGGCCGCGCGGGTCGACGAAGTAGCTGGTGCCGTAGAAGTCGTTGTCGCCGTACTCCTCCTGGCCGACCCGGTTGATCGCGGCGACGAAGTACTCGTTGGCCACGGCGGAGGCCGGCTGCTCCAACTGCCAGAGATGGCTGGAGAGTCCGCGCGAGGTGGCCGACGGGTTGTACACCAACTGGGCTCCGCCGAGTCCGAGTTGACGCCAACCCTCGGGGAAGTGCCGGTCGTAGCAGATGTAGACGCCCACCTTGCCGACGGCGGTGTCGAAGACCGGCCAGCCGGCGTTGCCGGGCTTGAAGTAGTACTTCTCCCAGAATCCCTTGACCTGCGGGATGTGGTGCTTGCGGTACTTGCCGAGATACGAGCCGTCGGCGTCGATCACGGCCGCGGTGTTGTAGTAGAAGCCGGACTGCTCGATCTCGAAGACCGGGACGACGACGACCATGCCGGTCTCGCGGGCCAGATCCTGCATGCGCCGGACGGTCGGCCCGTCCGGGACCGGCTCGGCCCAGCGGTAGTGCTCGGGCTCCTGGACCTGGCAGAAGTAGGGGGCGTTGAACACCTCCTGGAAGCCGATGATCTTCGCGCCCTGCCGGGCGGCCTCGCGCGCGTGTTCCTCGTGCTTGGCGATCATGGATTCGGTGTCGCCGGTCCAGGTCGCCTGGACGAGTGCGGCGCGTACGACGTGGGACATGAGCTGCTCCTTCGACGCGGCGTCAGAGAGCCTCTACGTTCTCTACGCACGTAGATCGGTGCATGGATGGAGAACGTAAGCCCCTCCGTCCGGCGGGGCAAGACCATCGCCGTGAACCGGCGGAGTCGATCATGTTTCGCACCCGACCGGTCCACAACGGACACGGTCCCGGTCTCCGGCGGTGTGCACGACGCCTCCGCGGGCCTCGGAGCACGGCCGAGGACCTCAGACGCCCGTCACTCCCGCCACCCGCAGCGCGTGCACCAGGTCCCACTCCCGCTCCGCCGACACCTCGCGGGCCGCCGCCAGGAGGAGGGGCAGCAGCCGGGTCCCGCCGGCCCCGGCCAGCTCGGCGGCCTCCCGCGGAGTGCGTACGCGGACGAAGGCGCCGAGCAGGTCCCGAGCCTCCCGCTCCCGGCCGGCGCCGTCCAGGGCGTCCGCCGCCTCGGCCACCTCGGCGGCGGGCCGGGCGACACCCTGGCGCAGCAGGAGCCCGCAGTCCGCCTCGCGCCCGGCGGCGGCCAGGGCGTCCGCGGCCGCGGCGAATCCGGCGGGCGGCAGCGAGGACGCCTCCCAGAGCAGGGTCGTCCAGTCGGCGGCGAGCCCGGCGCGGTACAGGGCGACCGCGAGCACCGGCAGCCGGGGCGCGGGCCAGGCCGCGACCTCGCAGAGCACCCCGTGCGCCTCACCGCTGCGGCCCTCGGCGCGCAGCCGGACCAGTCGGGCGACGGCCCCGGCGACGGCCTGCCCGGCAGCCGGGTCCGGCAGGGCCTCCGCCGCGCGGTCCCGCCCGGCCGTGCCCCGGCCCTCGCGGTTCCCCTCCCCCGCGCCGCCGCCGAAGCGTGCGCCGCGCGGGGCGGACGCGCCCGAGCGCGAGGGCGCGGGCGGACCGGGCAGCGGCGAGGGGGCGTGATCGGCGGCCCCCTCCGCATCGACCTCCAGACCCGCGAACCGGGCACCCCGCGGCTTCCCGCGCCGGGGCGCGGGAGCGCTGGGGGCCGAGGCGTCGCGGGCCGAGGCGTCGCGGGGCGGGGCGTCGGGCGAAGCGGGGGCCGGGGCGTCTGGCCGGACCCCCTCGAAGCCCCCGGCAGGCGGCCCGTAGGCGTCCTCGCCCTCATCCCTCGGCCGGACCTCGGGAACCGTCACGGCGGCCAGCCGCTCCCGCAGCTCGGCGCAGCGGGCCGTGGCCCGTTGGTGGTCGTCGCGGGCCCAGGCGAGCGCTTCCGGTTCTGCCGGGTGCGGGCCGCCCGGCCCCGCGTCGCGTAGGCGTTCGGCCGTCCGCCGCTGCTCGCGGATCATCAACTCCAGCCGGTGGACGAGCTCCTGGCGTCCACCGGGCCGGCGGTCGTGGGTGGCGGCGGACGCGGCGTGGAGCGCGGCGGCCCGGCCCGAGAGCCGCTCGGCGAACCGGGGGCCGTGCAGGGCGGCCAGGTCCGCGAGCAGCGACTCCACCACATCCCAGGGCGGGATCTCCGCCCCGTCCAGGCAGGAGCGCATACCGACCGGGTCACGCCGGGCGAAGACCCCGTACCAGCCCCGCCCGGGGTCCAGTCGTGCCACCAGTTCCCGCAGGTAGCGCGCGAACGCGCCTGTTTCGTAAGCCTGCTGATGCACCGTCATCGTCGCCCTCGCCGACCGCCGACGGGAGCCTTCCCGTCCGGAGGCATTCGACCGCAGGCGTGTTACGGGACGGCTACGCGCGGCTTTCGGGGACGATGCGGCGGGAGCGCACCGGTCGGCCGCGCACCCCTTCGCGCTCCGGCGGCGGCCGGGCTCAGAAGGTGATGGCGATCCCGGTGTGCGGGCGCTTGCCGAGCCGGGCGACCGTCGCGGGCCAGTCGACGAGCCAGAACTTCCAGGTGTACTTGCGCGCCAGCAGCTTGCGCGCCGCGCGGGTGCCGTCCTCGTCGAGGAGCTTCGCCGCGCCCTCCGCACTCGGGGCCCCTTCGGCGATCCTGCCGCGTACGTCGCAGACGGTGACGAGGACCTTGCCGTTGTTGCGCAGCCGCTTGACCTTCCACGAGTCGGAGCGGGTCCAGACGTACAGCACATCGCCCTCGGCGGCGGCCCAGACGGGCGTGGCGACGGGGGTGCCGTTCTTCCGGTACGTGGTCAGGCTGACGTATTCGCTGCGCGCGAAGTCCTGGAGAGTCACGGCGCGACCCTACCCGCCCCGCGTCACGCGATCAGCGGGGTGGCTGCCGGTTCGGGCGCGCACCGGCCGAGGATCTCGTCCATGGAGAGGCCCAGCGCGCCCGCGAGGGCGGCCACGGTGAAGAAGGCGGGCGTGGGTGCGCGGCCGGTCTCGATCTTCCGGAGGGTCTCCGCGGAGATTCCGGCGCTCGCGGCGACGGCGGCCATGCTGCGCTCCCCGCGCGCCGCGCGGAGCAGTGCGCCGAGCCGTTCGCCGCGCAGGCGCTCTTCGGGTGTCAGAGGGGTACGGACCATGGACCCACCCTACTACGGAATGCCATTTCTATACCGTCATTACTATACCGCTTCTACCGGTATAGTAATGGGCATGGTGCACATCAAGACAGACACACACATCGCAGCGATGCGCGAGGCCGGACGAGTCGTCGCGCAGATCCTGACCCGGGCGCGGGAGGCGGCGGCGGTCGGCGTGAGCCCCCGCGACCTGGACGAGGCGGCCCGCGAGGTGCTGAGCGGGGCCGGGGCCTCCTCGCCGTTCCTGAACTACAGGCCGCACTTCGCGCCCACCCCGTTCCCGGCCGTCATCTGCGTCTCGGTCAACGACGCGATCGTCCACGGCATCCCCTCGGCCGATCCGCTGCGCGACGGGGACCTGGTCAGCGTGGACGCGGGAGCCCTCCTGGGCGGCTGGGCCGGCGACTCGGCGATCAGCTTCACCGTGGGCGAGGCCCGCCCCGCCGACACCCGGCTCATCGACACCGCGAACGAGGCCCTGGCGGCCGGGATCGGCGCGGCCGTGGTCGGCAACCGCATCGGCGACATCGCCCACGCGATCGGCACGGTCTGCCGGAAGGCGGGCTACGGCATCCTGGACGGCTACGGCGGCCACGGCATCGGCCGGTCCATGCACGAGGACCCGTCCGTGCCGAACGAGGGACGGCCGGGGCGCGGCATGGCGCTGCGGCACGGCATGGTCCTGGCGATCGAGCCCATGCTGATCGGCGGTGGCGGCGACGATTTCCGCCACGACGAGGACGGCTGGACGCTGCGGACGACGGACGGCAGCCGGGCCTCGCACGCCGAGCACACGGTGGCGATCACGAACGACGGCCCGCGCGTCCTCACCGCGCTCTGAGCGGGCCGTCCGTCACAGGAGGCCGGCGCCCCGGGCGTTCCGTTCGGAACGGACGAGTCCGGGGAGTCGCCCGGACCGGTTGCGTCCCCTTCGGCCGTTGTCGCCCCGGAACGGGGAGCCGGCCTCGTCGTGGACGAGGGTGGCGTCGTCGGTGGCGGATCATGCCGTCGTGGTGCGGGGCCACGCCCGCGGAGGATCCGGCCCGGCGCCGTCAGCGCCCGACGAACTCCCGGGCCAGTTCCGCTCCCCGGCTCCGCGCCCGTGCGCGGCTCTCGATCGGGGAGACGCGGGAGTCCTTGAACGCGATGTAGGTGACGCCGGACCCGGCTCCGCCGGTCGACGGGTCGGGATCGATGCCGAGGGTCTTCGCCATGGCGTACGACGCCTCCCCGATGATGCCCGTTGGGCCGGTGTCGCCGATCACCCCGTACCGCACCCGGTCCCGGTACACGACCGCCACGACGCTGCCGCCGGTGAGCCCCGGCTTCCGGTAGTCCCACACCCTGCTCGGGCCCGGTACGACCACATGGGGGAGGGCGGCCGAGTCCAGGGGTTCGCCGCGGGAGCTCTGGAAGGCGGTCTCCGGGAGGAAGTACGGATCGGTCTTCCGGTTGCATGCCTTCGTCCTCCTGCCGTCGCAGTCGATGTCCATGTCCGCCTTCCAGAAGACGGCGTCCTCGGTTCCGCAGACGGGCACCGTCGCCTTGGGGCTGCCACTGTCGGTGCGGTAGGCGCCTTTCGAGATACGGGCGCAGGCGCGGACCTCGGCCAGCAGTTCGGCGGCGGTCGCGTCCCTTCCGGCGGCACCCACTCCGGCCGTTCCCCGCTCCTGGCCGGCCCCGGGGCCGGTCCCCGGGCCATTGGCGGACGCGGGCAGCGCCGCCGCTTGGAGCAGTGCCGCGCCGCAGGCGGCTGATGTCAGGGCGAGCATGCGAGTGCGCATCGTACGGGAGGACCCTTCCGGTGGACGGGGGACCGGTACCGGTCCCCTGGAGCGACGCCCCTCCCCCGGCCCGCCCGGCTCGGCCGGGCGGGTGCGCCAAGGCCGCGGGACCGGCACCGCGCGCTGTGTCGCGCGATACCGGCCCCGGGGCCCTGCTTCGTCCGGCCGGCTCAGTGACCGCCGCCCGGATGCACCACCATGGCCGAGCCGCCGCCCCGGCGCACCTTTTCCGCCGCCGCCAGCCAGCGTCCGTCGGGAAGCCGCTGCACCCCGGTGGCGGCCCCGATCTCCGGATTCTGCTTGAAGGCGTGGCCGAGCTTCTCCAGCTCCGCGCGGACCGGGCTGTTCCACAGCTCCGGCTCGATCTCCGTCGTCGGCGCGTTGCGCTGGCTGGCGCGCGGCGCGGCGATCGCGTCGACCAGCGGGAGCCCCCGGTCCAGGTGTCCGGTGAGCGACTGGAGCACGGTCGTGATGATCGTGGCCCCGCCCGGCGAGCCGAGGGCGAGCACAGGCTTGCCGTGCTTCAGCACGATGGTCGGCGAGATCGACGAGCGCGGCCGCTTGCCCGGTCCCGGGAGGTTCGGGTCGTGCACGGCCGGGTTGGCGGGCGCGAAGGAGAAGTCGGTCAGTTCGTTGTTGAGCAGGAAGCCCCGGCCGGGCACGGTGATGGCGCTGCCCCCGGTGGTCTCGATGGTCAGGGTGTAGGCGACGACGTTGCCCCACTTGTCGGCCGTCGTCAGGTGTGTGGTGTTCTCGCCCTCGAACGTGGTGGGCGCGGCCGTGCCGCCGCTGCGGCACCGCTCGGGGTCGCGCGGGTCACCCGGCGCCAGGGGGCTGGTCAGCGCCTTGTCGTCCCGGATCAGGCACTCCCGCGCGTCGGCGAACCGCTGGCTCAGCAGTTCCTTCGTGGGGACGTCCTCGAACGCTGGGTCGCCGACCCAGCGTCCCCGGTCGGCGAACGCGATCCGGCTGGCCTCGATCAGGCGGTGGAGGTACTGCACCCGGTCGGCGCGCGAAAGGTCGGTGGACTCCAGGATGTTGAGGGCCTCGCCGACGCTGGTGCCGCCGGACGAGGAGGGGGCCATGCCGTAGACGTCCAGGCCCCGGTAGCTCACCTTCGTCGGGTCCTTGCGCAGGGTCCGGTAGTCGGCGAGGTCCTCGCGGGTGAGATCGCCGGGCCGCACCACCCGGGTGGCGTCCGGGTCGACGGGCGGCTTGCGCACGGTCCGGACGATGTCGTCGGCCACGTCGCCCCGGTAGAGCTCCTCGACGCCCTCGCGGCCGAGCTTCGCATACGTACGGGCCAGGTCGGGGTTCTTGAACACACTTCCGACGACCGGGAGTTCACCGCCCGGCAGGAACAGTTCGGCGGAGGCCGGGAAGTCGGCGAACCGGGCCTGGTTGGAGGCCGTCTGCGAGCGGAAGGTGCCGTCCACGACGAAGCCGTCCCGGGCCAGTCGCTCGGCCGGCTTCAGCAGTGTGCGCAGGGACTTGCTGCCCCACGCGTCCAGGGCCCGCTCCCAGGTGGCCGGGGTGCCGGGCGTGCCGACGCCGAGGCCGCTGGTCACGCCCTCTTCGAAGGGGATCGGCTTGCCGTTCTCCAGGAAGAGAGAGGCGTCCGCGCTGCGCGGTGCGGTCTCGCGGCCGTCGATCGTCCGCACGGTGCGCTTCTTCGCGTCGTAGTGGACGAAGTAGCCACCGCCGCCGATGCCAGCCGAGTACGGCTCGGTCACGCCGAGCGCGGCGGCCGTGGCCACGGCCGCGTCCACCGCGTTGCCGCCCTTGCGCAGCACCTCGATCCCGGCGGCCGACGCGTCCGGGTCGACGCTCGCCACCGCTCCCCCGTGGCCCACCGCCACCGGGGACTTGGGCGGCGCGGGACGTGGGGCGGCGGACGGTGCCGAGGCCACCGGGGCGGCGGCTCCCAGCGACGCGACCACGGCGAGGACGGCCAACAGCGACGTGTTCCGGGCGACGGAACGGCGCATACGTACCTCCAGTCAACGGATCTCCCGCCGCAGGGTAGCCCCGGGGAAGCCGGATCGTCAGGACCGCCTCGAACGGTGACCCGCATGACCGATGCCCCGCGCGGCCACGACCGATGGCCCGTGCGCGTGGAGGCACGCGCCCGGCCGTGAGCCACCCGCCGACGGCAGCATCCGCCGGCTGACCGAGCCCTCCGCGGCCCGCCGACGCCTGCGGCACGGATGTGCCGGGCCCGGGTGCCGGGCGGGCGCCTCGGGCGGGACGACAGCGACCGCGTACCCGCTTGGCCGAAATCAGCATCTTGTGGCAGCGGCCGTCAGCTCTCGACAATCACATCACCTTGACGGGTGCATGACTATGCCACGGCTTCCCGTCCGGGTTCCCACCGCGCCCCCCACGAAAGAAGGCACTCCGTGAATCAACTCCTGCGCGCGCTGAAGAGATGTTCCGTCGTCATAGCCACCGTCGCCATCGCGGTCGTCGGCCTCCAGCCCGTCACCGCCTCGGCCGCACCCAACCCCGTAGTCGGCGGAACCCGCGCCGCCCAGGGCGAGTTCCCCTTCATGGTCCGCCTCTCCATGGGCTGCGGCGGCGCTCTCTACGCTCAGGACATCGTCCTCACCGCCGCCCACTGCGTGAGCGGATCGGGCAACAACAGCTCGATCACCGCCACCGGCGGCGTCGTCGACCTGCAGTCGCCCAACGCGATCAAGGTCCGCTCCACCAAGGTCCTCCAGGCCCCCGGCTACAACGGCACCGGCAAGGACTGGGCGCTCATCAAGCTCGCCCAGCCCATCAACCAGCCCACCCTGAAGATCGCCACCACCACCGCCTACAACCAGGGCACGTTCACCGTCGCCGGCTGGGGCGCCAACCGCGAAGGCGGCAGCCAGCAGCGTTACCTGCTCAAGGCCGGCGTCCCGTTCGTCTCCGATGCCGCCTGCCGCTCCGCCTACGGCAACGAACTGGTGGCCAACGAGGAGATCTGCGCCGGATACCCCGACACCGGCGGCGTCGACACCTGCCAGGGCGACTCCGGCGGCCCGATGTTCCGCAAGGACGACACCGGTGAGTGGATCCAGGTCGGCATCGTCAGCTGGGGCTACGGCTGCGCCCGGCCCGGCTACCCGGGCGTCTACACCGAGGTCTCGACCTTCGCGTCCGCCATCGCCTCGGCAGCCCGCACGCTCTGACGCCGCACACCGCCCTGCCACTCCCGGGTGAACACGGCTGAACCACCCCGGGGGCGCCCCTCCGTACAGGCGCCCCCGGGGTCCGGCTCCGGTCGACGACGGCCGAGCGGACGAAGCCGGTGGCGCGCGGGACGACGGAGAGGCTTCTCCGGAGAAAGGAAGGAACCCGACATGAGGGAAATGCCTCTCCCCTGGTGAGCACACCTGCCCTGGAGGTTTTTCCGTTGAGTTCCGCACGTCCGCGCATCCGTCTCTCCGCCCCGTCCGGCCGGAGGGCCCGGCTCGCCCTGACCGCCCCCGCGGCCCTGCTCGCCGCCGCGCTCACCGCGTGCGCGGGCGGCCCCTCGGGCTCCGCCGAGGTGGGCGGGGACGAGAAGGCGCCCGACACCAGCGTCTCGGTGAACCTCAAGGGCAGGACGGCGGCCCCGGGCGGACCGGTGAAGGTGACGCTGGCTCACGGGAAGCTGCGGACGGTCTCGGTGACGGCGGGCAAGGACGGCGTGCTGGCCGGGAAGATATCCGCCGACGGCCGGACCTGGACGTCCGATCGGGTCGCCGCGCCGGGCACCGCGTACACCGTCGAGGCCGAGGACACGGACGGCGGCAGCGACCGGGCCGCGTTCGCCACCGCCGAGGCCGAGAAGGTCAACAAGCTTCTCCTCGCGCCGGGCAAGAACACGACCGTGGGCATCGCGCAGCCGCTGTCCGTCGTCTTCGACCACCCCGTGAAGAACAAGGCGGCCGTCGAGAAGGCCCTGAAGGTGTCCACGTCCAACGACACCGAGGGCTCCTGGGGCTGGCTCCAGGACTACTCGGGCAAGGACCGCGTCGACTGGCGGCCCGAGGAGTACTGGAAGCCCGGCACGAAGGTCACCCTGGACGCCCGACTGAACGGGGTCGACACGGGTGCGGACGGCGGCTGGCTCGTCCGCGACTACACGACGACGTTCACGATCGGCGCGGCCCAGGTGGTCAAGGTCGACCTGGACCGGTCCCGGCTCGCGCTGCACCGGGACGGGAAGCAGGTCCTGGACATCCCCATGTCGGCGGGTACCCCGGGCGGCGAGAAGGCCTCCTGGCGGGGCACGGCGGTGCTGATGTCGAAGGAGGGCACGATCAACATGCGCTCCGAGACGGTGGGCCTCGGTGACGCCTACGACAAGATGGTCGACTACTCGATGCGGCTGACGTGGTCCGGGATGTACGTGCACGCGGCCCCGTGGAACGCGGGCTACTTCGGTCAGGCCAACCGGAGTTCGGGCTGCGTCGGGATGAGCGACGCGGACGCCGCGGCCCTGTACGGACAGGTGCGGGTGGGCGACCCGTTCGAGATGACCGGCACACAGGCCAAGGGCACGGTCGCCGAGGGCAACGGGTACGGCGCGTGGAACCTCTCGTGGGAGGACTGGGCGGCGAAGAGCGCCCTGAGGTGACCCGGTAGCGCCCGTTCGGGCCCGGAGCACGTCAGCAGTGCCGCGGGCCCCGAGCGCTACTTGCCGCGCTCCGGGCCCGCGGCACTACTGACGCCACGTCCAACAATCGTTATCCTCACGCAACGCACCCGGTAGTTACCAGAGGTAAACAACCAGGGTTACCGTCGGGTCACTTTGCACCGACACGCGTGAGGAGTGACCCGTGGCACGCCCGAAACCGGCACTGCGCACCACCGCTTCGATCACCACCGCCGCCGCCCTGCTCGCCGGGGCCGCGCTCGTCGCCGCCCCGGCCGCGACGGCGGCCCCCGGCACCGTGCCCGCGGGCACGACCGCCCAGAGCCTGACGTTCCACGACATCCCCGGCTCCGGGGGCATCACCCTCAAGGGCAACGTCTTCACGCCCGCCGGGGCGGCGGCGGGGACGAGGCATCCGCTGATCGTCTTCCCGACGAGCTGGGCCATGCCGCAGATCGAGTATCTGGCCCAGGCCCAGAAGCTCGCCGACTCCGGTTATGTCGTGGTGAGTTACACCTCGCGCGGCTTCTGGCTCTCGGGCGGGAAGATCGAGGTGGCGGGCCCGCCGGACATCTCGGACGCCTCGGCCGTCATCGACTGGGCGCTGGAGCACACCTCCGCCGATCCGGACCGCGTCGGCATGGGCGGCGTCTCCTACGGGGCGGGCATCAGCCTGCTGGCGGCCGGGCACGATCCGCGGATCAAGGCGGTCGCCGCGCTGAGCGGCTGGGCCGATCTGATCGACTCGATCTACAGCGGGCGCACCCAGCACCTCCAGGCCGCCGCCCTGCTCGGCGGCGCGGGCCTGGTCACCGGCCGCCCCGGCGACGAACTGACGCAAACGCTCAAGGACTTCCTCGGCTCCAACCTGGAGAAGGAACCCGAGATGATCGCCTGGGGGAAGAAGCGCTCCCCCGCGACGTATCTGGACCGGATCAACGCCAACGGCGCGGCGATCATGATGGGCAACGCCTGGGGCGACACCATCTTCCCGCCCAACCAGTACGCCTCGTTCTACGACAAGCTCACCGGCCCCAAGCGGCTGGAGTTCCGCCCGGGCGACCACGCGACCGCCGAGGCCACCGGCCTCCTAGGACTGCCGAACGACACCTGGACGAGCACCCGCCGCTGGTTCGACCGCTATCTCCGGGGCGAACGCAACGGCATCGACACCGAGCTGCCGGTCCAGCTCAGGTCCCGTCCGGAGAAGGGGTACGAGGGCTACCCGGACTGGAAGTCGGTGGGCGCGGTGAAGAACCGGATCCCGCTGGACGGCACCAAGAAGGTGTGGGGAGGCGTCGACTCGGGCGCCAACGGCGGCATCGCGATCCTGTCCAACGCGCTGGACCAGTTCCTGAAGCTGCCGCCGACGGTCTCCGTACCCCTGCTGCCGCGCACCTTCGCGAGCGTGTGGCAGTCGGAGCGGTACGCCACCGAGCAGCGGATCCGGGGCACGTCCGCGCTGCACACCACGGTCACAGCCACGAAGCCGAGCGGCACCCTCGTCGCGTATCTCTACGACGTGGGGCCGCTCGGCATCGGCAGACTGGTCAGCAATGCTCCGTACACCTTCCACGGGCAGACGCCGGGCCGGCCGTTCCCCGTCGACCTGGAGCTGTACTCCACGGCCTACGACGTCCCGGCCGGTCACCGGCTCGCCCTGGTGATCGACACCGTCGATCCGTTGTACATCGAGCACAACCCGACCGGCGCGCAGCTGACCTTCTCCTCGCCCGACACGGACCCGAGTCATCTCTCGGTCCCGCTGCGCGAGAAGTGATCACCGACTGCTGCCGGGCGGGCAGGGCCCGGCTACTGCCCTCCCGGCAGCAGCGTCCCCGGTTCGGCCGGGGCCACCCCCACCGCCCTCGTCCTCGGATTGCGCCGCTGACGACGGGCCACCCACGTGGCGAACCACGAGAGCAGCATGCACATCCCGATGTAGATCGGAGAGATCACCATCACGACGGGGATGAAGGGAAGATCGTAGTCGAGATTCGACGCGATCAGCTTTCCGGCGTGGAGGAATTCCTCGTAGGTGATCAGATAGCCCAGTGAGGTGTCCTTGAGCGCGACCACCAGCTGACTGATGATGGTCGGCAGCATCGCGCGTACGGCCTGGGGAGCCAGGACGAACGTGGTGACCTGTGTCTTGCGCATCCCGAGCGCGTACGCCGCCTCGCGCTGGCCCCGGTCCACGGAGTTGATCCCGGTGCGGAACACCTCCGCGAGGACGGAGCCGTTGTAGAGCGTCAGCCCGGCGACCAGGGCGGGCAGCGGCTGGACCTTCAGCGCCACGAAGATGAAGAAGATCATCACCAGCACCGGCATGGCCCGGAAGAACTCGACGAGCAGTGTGGAGATCCAGCGCAGCACCCGGTGTTCGGAGAGCCGCCCCACCGCGAGGATCGCGCCCAGGACGAGCGAGAGGACCGCGGCGTACGCGAACGCCTTGAGGGTGTTGCCGAGGCCGCGCAGCAGCAGTTCCTGGATGCCCTTGTACGCGAAGGGCGTCCACTTCTCCGCGGTGAACTGGTCGGTGTCGAAGAGCAGGTAGACGATCCAGCCGAACAGCGCCAGGATCACCACCGTCGAGGCGACCCCGTACATCAGGTGCCGCCTGCGGGTCACCGGGCCCGGGATGTCGTAGAGCGCGGTGGCCGCGGGCATGGTGGGCCTGCGGGTGAGGGTCTTGGTCATCGTGCCACTCCCCAGCGCTTCTCCATCACGTTGAACACCGCGCTGATGGTCAGGGTGATGATCAGGTAGCCGACGGCGATCCAGATGAAGGACCAGATGATGCTGTAGCCCAGCTCGTTGAGCGTCTTGTAGGTGCCGAGGAGTTCGGTGACGCTGAACGCCCCGGCGATCGCGGAGTTCTTCGCCAGCGCGATCAGTGTCGAGCCGACAGGCGGGATCACCGACCGGAACGCCTGCGGCAGCACCACGGTGCTCAGGGTCTGGCCGAAGTTCATGCCGAGGCTGCGCGCGGCCTCGCCCTGGCCCTTGGGCACGGTGTTGATGCCGGAGCGCAGCACCTCGCAGATGAAGGCCGAGGTGTAGCAGCCGAGCGCCAGCACGGCGAAGACCTGGAACGGCAGGACGAGCCCGAAGCGGGGCAGGCCGAGCAGGACCGCGAAGAACAGCAGCGTCAGCGGGGTGTTGCGGAGCACGGTGACCCAGACCGTGCCCAGCACCCGGAAGGAGCCGACGGGCGCGACCCGGAAGGACGCCATCAGGAAGCCGAGGACGAGCGCCAGCGCGGAGGCGTAGACGGTCAGCTCGACGGTGCCGAGGAAGCCCTTGCCGTAGAGGGAGAAGTTCTCTGTCAGTACGTCCATGGGTGGGGCCGTCCCCTCAGTTCGCCGGGTAGCGGTCGATGGGAGGCGGGTTCGGCGCGGGCGCTCCGGAGAGGCCCAGCGTCGCTTCGTACGCCTTCTTCCAGTTGCCGTCCTTCTCGTTGGCCTCCAGCGCGTCGTTGAGCGCGTTGCGCAGCGCGTTGTCGTTGCGCGGCACGCCGATGCCGTACGGCTCCTGGGAGAAGGGCTTGCCGACGACCTTCATCTCGTCGGGCGCCTTGGCCGCGAAGCCCAGCAGGATCGCGTCGTCGGTGGTGACGGCGTCGACCTGGAAGGTGAGGAGGTTGTCGACGCAGATCGAGTACGTGTCGTACGCGACGAGCGTCGCCTTGGGGTAGTCGGCGGCGATGCGCTGGTAGGGCGTGGAGCCGGCCGCCGAGCAGACGGTCCTGCCCGCCAGGTCCTGCGGCCCGTCGATGTCGTTCTCGTCGGTGCGCACCAGCAGGCCCTGGCCCGCCATGTAGTACGGGCCGGCGAAGCCCACCAGCTTCTTGCGCATGTCGTTGATGGTGTAGGTGCCGACGTAGTAGTCGATCTGGCCGTTCTGCAGGGCCGTCTCGCGGTTGGCGGAGGCGATCGTGCGGAAGCGGATCGTCTTCGGTTCGAAGCCGAGCGAGGCCGCCATCATCCGGGCGATCTCGATGTCGAACCCGGAGTAGACCCCGCTCGCCGGGTCCTTCTCCCCCAGGTACGGCTGGTCCTCCTTGGCGCCGACCACCAGATAGCCGCGCTTCTTCGCCTTGGTCCAGGTGCGGGAGTCGGGCAGCTCGAAGCCGGTGTCGACCTGGTACACCGGCAGCGCCTCGGCCTTCGGCCCCTTGACCGGCGGGCTTCCCTCCTTGCCGCAGCCCGCGGCGAGTGCGGCGAGCAGGAGACCGGCCGCGAGGGCGACCGCCCTGCCCGTACGCGTGTTCCTCGTACGCAACATGGAATGCCTCCCCTCAGTGCTTGAGGATCTTGGACAGGAAGTCCTTGGCGCGGTCGCTCGAAGGGTTCGTGAAGAAGTCCTCCGGGGTGCGGTCCTCGACGACGCAGCCGTCGGACATGAACACGACGCGGTTGGCCGCGGAGCGGGCGAAACCCATCTCGTGGGTGACCACGACCATGGTCATGCCGTCCCGGGCCAGCTGCTGCATGACCTCCAGGACCTCGTTGATCATCTCCGGGTCGAGCGCCGAGGTGGGCTCGTCAAAGAGGAGCGCCTTGGGGTCCATGGCCAGGGCGCGGGCGATGGCCACGCGCTGCTGCTGGCCGCCGGAGAGCTGGGCGGGGAACTTGTCGGCGTGGGCGACCAGGCCGACGCGCTCCAGGAGTTCGCGGGAGCGCCGGTCCGCCTCGTCCTTCTTGCGCTTGCGGACCTTGAGCTGGGCCAGCGAGACGTTGTCCAGCACGGTCTTGTGGGCGAAGAGGTTGAACGACTGGAAGACCATGCCGACTTCGGCACGGAGCCGGGCCAGGCCCTTGCCCTCCTCGGGGAGGGGTCTGCCGTCGATCGTGATGCTGCCGGACTCGATCGTCTCCAGCCGGTTGATCGCCCGGCACAGGGTGGATTTCCCTGAGCCGGAGGGGCCGATGACCACCACCACCTCCCCGCGGCCGACGGTGAGATTGATGTCCTGAAGTACGTGCAACTCTCCGAAGTGTTTGTTGACGTCCCTCAGTTCGATCAACGGATCGACGGCCATGCGCTGCCCTACCCACTTGTCGCTGTGTCGAGGTCAGCGCAAACTATCCATCGCGAAAAGGGACTTCGCACCCGACACGCGTAAATAGCGCAAAAGGCTTTTTAACTGGATTAGGCGAGGCGAGCGGACTCCCGGCCGGCTCGCGGCTCAGTTCTCGGCGGACTCCGCGTACACCTGGGAGAGCTCGGGGCTGCCCGCCATCGCCCAGTCGAGTCCGGCCGCGACGACGTCGATCTCCCGCCCGGACTCCAGCCGCACCACGGGCTGACCGCTCGGCCAGACGTCCCAGGCGGCGCCCGGGACGGTCCGCACGATCACGGTGCCGAGGTAGAGACCGGCGTCGTTGCCGAGCCAGGGAAGCTCCTCGGGGTCGTCGCGCCAGCGGGGCGGCAGCTGGTCGAGCGCGGCCAACGAGGAGGGTGTGTCGTCGAGTTCGAGTCCGTGCTGCCCCGCCCTGACGCGCAGCAGTTCGCATTCGGCGAGCAGTTCGGCCACGCCGTCGGGGTCGGCCTCGACGGCGGCGGCGAGTGCGCCTGAACGCGTACCACCCTGACGCTTACGCCAGTTGTCCAAGAAAGGGATGTTCATACCACTAGGGTCCCATCCCGGCCGGGTTCCGCACCACAGGGCGCGCGGCGTTCACCGATCCCCCACCCCGCCCCGGCCGGGGATCCGAGCAGATATCTAAAGTACGCACATGAGTGCACACGCTTACGTTTCGGAACTGTTCTCGCTGGAAGGCCGGGTGGCGGTGGTCACCGGCGGCAGTTCCGGCATCGGCCGGGCGATCACCGGCGCCCTGGCCCGGGCCGGCGCGGGCGTCGTCGTGGTGGCCCGCCGGGAGACCGAGCTGAGCGCGACCGTGGACGAGCTGACCGCCGAGGGCTGCCGGGCCGCCTGGGTGAGCGCGGACCTCAGCACCACCGAGGGGGTGCGCGCGGGTGCCGACGAGGCCGCGGCGGCGTTCGGGGAGCCGGACATCCTGGTGAACTGCGCCGGGATCAATCTGCGCCCGCCGATGACCGAGCTGGGCGAGGACGTCTGGGACACCACGATGGCGGTGAACCTGAAGGCGCCGTTCCTGCTGGGACAGCGGTTCGGGCCCGGCATGGCCGGGCGCGGCTACGGGCGGATCATCCACGTCACCTCGCAGCAGGCGCACCGGGCCTTCGTGGACAGCGGCGCGTACGGGGTGTCCAAGGGCGGCCTGGAGTCCCTGGCCCGCTCCCAGGCCGAGGCGTGGTCCCCGCACGGCGTCACCGTGAACACCCTGGTGCCCGGGTTCGTGCTGACGCCGCTGAACGCGCGTCTCCGGTCGGACCCGGAGAAGGTGGCGTCGCTGGCCGCCCGGACCCTGGTCGGCCGCAACGGCCTCGCGGAGGACTTCGCGGGGGCCGCGGTGTTCCTGGCGGGGCGCTCCTCGGCGTACATCACCGGGCAGTCGGTGTTCGTGGACGGCGGGTTCTCGGTGCACTGAGGGCCGGTGCGCCGGGCGGCGGGTACCCGGTGGCCGGCGCACCGGTGCACCGGGCCCGCCGCCCGACGCGAGGGGCCTCGGGGCTTCTACGGCCGGGGGGCCTGGGCCGCCTCGCCCACCGCCCGCTCCACCGCGGCGGACACGGCCTCCTTGTCCAGGCCGAGGCCGGTCAGCACGCCGGAGCCGTCCTCGAACTCCAGAAGGGCCAGCAGGATGTGCTCGGTGCCCACGTAGTTGTGGCCGAGCCGGAGCGCCTCGCGGAAGGTCAGCTCCAGGACCTTCTTGGAGTCCG
Source organism: Streptomyces sp. NBC_01116 (assembly GCF_041435495.1). Taxonomy (NCBI): domain Bacteria; kingdom Bacillati; phylum Actinomycetota; class Actinomycetes; order Kitasatosporales; family Streptomycetaceae; genus Streptomyces; species Streptomyces sp. NBC_01116. The sequence goes on along the minus strand of NZ_CP108644.1, from coordinate 7,316,970 downwards.
CGTCGTACGGGATCAGCTCGGGCGCCTCGTCCACGGCGGCGGGCAGCACGGCGGCCGCGGCCGCGCGCACCGTGTCCGCCGTCACGCCCCGACCCGTGAGGACGCGGGCGGCGACGGCCTCGGGCTCGGTGAGCAGGCCGAGGATCAGGTGGGCCGGGACGATCTCGGCGTGCCGGGCGGCCTGGGCCTCGTTGTGCGAGGCGACCACCACGTTGCGGGCGCGCGGGGTGAAGCGGTTGAAGCCCTCGTTCGGGTCCGGGTCCGAGGAGCCACCGCCCTTCTTGGGCACGAACCGCTTCTGGGCGGCCTGGCGGGTGACCCCCATGCTCCGGCCGATGTCGGTCCAGGAGGCGCCGGAGCGTCGGGCCTGGTCCACGAAGTGGCCGATGAGGTGGTCGGCCACGTCTCCGAGGTGGTCGGCGGCGAGCACCGCGCCGGAGAGCTGCTCCAGGGCGTCGTCGTTGGTCTTCTTGATGGCCTCGATCAGATCGTCGAGGCGCACGGAAGGGGTGACAGGAAGAGGCTGCGTCATGTGACAACCTTAGGTTGACACTCGATTCAGTGTCAACCTTGAGTTGTCAGTGCGACGTGGCCTCCCCTGCCGTGGATCCCGGCTCAGAGGTCGAGGTCGACGACCACCGGGGCGTGGTCCGACGCGCCCTTGCCCTTGCGCTCCTCGCGGTCGACGTAACTGTCCTTGACGGCAGCGGTGAACGGGGCGTTGCCGAAGGTGAGGTCGATCCGCATGCCCTTGTTCTTGGGGAACCTCAGCTCGCGGTAGTCCCAGAAGGTGTAGGCGCGGTCGTACTTGAGGGGGCGGGGCAGGACCTCGCTCAGGCCCTCCGCCTCCAGGGCCGCGAGGGCGGCGCGCTCGGCGGGCGTCACATGCGTGGCGCCGACGAACAGCGCCGGGTCCCAGACGTCCTCGTCGGTCGGGGCCACGTTGAAGTCGCCGAGGACCGCGAACGGCAGGGCCTTCGCGGCGTCCGCCGCCACCGCCTTGCGCAGGGCCTCCAGCCAGCGCAGCTTGTACGCGTAGTGCTCGTGCTCGACCTCGCGGCCGTTGGGCACGTACACCGACCAGAGGCGCAGCGGGCCGCACGTCGCCGAGATCGCGCGCGGCTCCTGCACCCCGTCGTAGTCCGGGCCGTCGGGCAGCCCGGTGACGACGTCGGAGAGGCCGACGCGGGAGAGCAGCGCCACCCCGTTCCACCGGCCGGTGGCGTTGACCGCGGATTCGTACCCCGCCTCGCGCAGGGCTTCGGCGGGGAACTGCTCCGCCGTGCACTTGGTCTCCTGGATGCACAGCACATCGGTGCCGCTGCTCTCCAGCCAGGCCAGAAGCCTCGGCAGCCGGGCGGTGATCGAATTGACGTTATAGGTGGCGATGCGCATGGCAGCCAACCTAGCGGCTCCCACTGACAGCCGCCGGAGGGCTCACAGCTCGGTGGTGCCGCCCGGGGCCAGCCGACCGTGGTCCGCGCCGCCCAGGGCCCCGATCTGGTTGTCGTAGATCGGCCGCGCCAGATCGGTCAGCAGGGCGTCGTGGACGTCGATGGCGCGTCGCGGCTTGACCTCGCGCACGTAGTCGATGACCTCGGAGATCTTGTTCCAGGGGGCCATGACCGGCAGCAGGAGGGTGTCGACGGGGCGGTCGGGAACGGTGAGCGCGTCGCCGGGGTGGAAGACCGAGCCGTCGACGAGGAAGCCGACGTTGGTGACCCGCGGGAGGTCCGGGTGGATCACCGCGTGCAGCTCGCCGTGCACCGTGACGTCGAACCCGGCGGCGGCGAACGCGTCCCCGTCGCCGACGGTGTGCACCCGCCCGGGGAACGCGGCCGACAGCTGCCCGGCCACGCTGCGCAGCGTCCAGATCTCGGCCGCCGGATTCGCCTCCAGGCCCGCACGCAGCCGCGCCTCGTTGAAGTGGTCCGGGTGCTCGTGCGTCACCAGGACGACATCGGCGCCGAGCGCCGCGTCGTCCTCGGAGAAGCCGCCGGGATCGATGACGAGGACCCGTCCGTCCTTCTCGATGCGGACGCAGGAGTGGGTCTTCTTGGTGAGGGTGAGAGCCCCGCGCGATGCGTTCATGGCCCCATCCTGCTACGCGGGCGGGGTGGTTTCCTCCTGGATCACCTTCTGCGCGACGGCGAAGGCGGCTCCGGCGGCCGGAAGTCCGCAGTAGACGGCGGTCTGGAGCAGGACTTCCTTGATCTCGGCGGGCGTCAGGCCGTTGCGCAGAGCGGCGCGGGTGTGCGCGGCCAGGCCCTCCAGGTGGCCGGAGGCGACGAGCGCGGTGAGCGTGATGCAGCTGCGGGTGCGGCGGTCGAGGCCGTCCCGGCTCCAGACCTCGCCCCAGGCGTACCGGGTGACCAGCTCCTGGAAGTCCTCGGTGAAGCCGTCGGCCGAGGCGTTCACCGCGTCGACATGGGCGTCCCCCAGCACCTCCCGGCGCACCTTCATGCCCTGCTCGTGCCGGTCGTCCGGGGTCGGAGCGGAGGTCTCGGGCGGCGGGGCGGCCGGGGCGATCTCGGCCACCGGGGCGAACGGGACGGCGGGCTTCGCGGGCCCGGGGACCGTCGGCAGCACGGGGATCGCGGCCGAGGTGTCCTGCTGCCAGGCGGTGGAGAAGTGCATCAGCAGCAGGTCGCTGACGGCGGCGGGCTGCTCGACCGGCGCGAGGTGCGAGGCCCCGGGGACGAGCGCCAGGCGCGCGTCCGGTATTCCGGCGACCAGGGTGCGGGCCTCGGCGGGCCCGGTGACCTGGTCCTCCGCCCCGACCAGCACCAGGGTGGGTACCCCGATCCGGCCCAGTGCGCCGCGGATGTCGAACGCGGCGAGCGCCTCGCAGGCGGCGATGTAGCAGCCGGGATCGGTGGTGCGGACCATCTGTACGGCCCACTCGACGATGGCGGGCTGCGCGGCGGCGAAGCCGGGGGTGAACCAGCGCTCCGGCGCGGTGCGGGCGATCGGCTCCAGGCCGTTGGTGCGGACGATCACGCCGCGCTGGCGGAACTCGTCGGCCGTGCCGAACCGGGGCGAGGAGGCGACGAGCGCCAGCGAGGCCACCCGGTGCGGATGTCTCAGTGCCAGGTCCGCGCCGATCGCCCCGCCGATCGAGCAGCCCGCGTAGCCGAAGCGCTGGACGCCGAGCCCGTCCAGCGTCGCGAGCAGCCGGTCGGCCAGTTCGGCGACGGAGGCGGCGGCGTGGGCGGGCGCGCCGCCGTGGCCGGGCAGGTCGTAGCGGAAGACCCGCCAGTGCTGGGACAGCTCGGGTATCTGGCGGTCCCACATGTGCCAGGTCGTGCCCAGCGAGGGACCTATGACCAGGACCGGAGCGTCCTCCGGCCCGTCGACGCAGTATTTGAGGGTGTTCCGTGGTGTCTCGCTCACCCTCTCGACCCTCTCATCCCGCGACCGTCTCCCCCAACTCAGGGCGTCGACGCGTCGGGCTTCACGCCGTCCCGGCGACGGCGTGAAGCCCGACGAGCGCGCGTCGTGGAGATGGTCGCGGGTCCCGGGAGCGAGGGCGGCTACCGTGCGGTGGAGTCGGTGCCGAGCGGTGTCCCGGTCCGGGGCAGGCCGACGTGGCGGTCGGGGTTCACCACCGTGGACAGGCCGTTGAGCCGCAGGCGGGTGCCGCCGCGGAGATGGGCGATGTCCTGGGTGCCGTCTCCGGTGGGCACGAGCCAGGTGTACTGCTCGGTCCAGGTCAGGCGGGAGCCGGCGGGCTCGTCGTCCAGTTCGACGGTGACGAGGGAGATCCAGCGGACGCTGCCGTCGACCTCTGCTTCGTAGACGTGGACGATCCGGGCGTCCGGCACGATGTCCAGGAACCGGGAGCGGTAGGCGAGCCGCTCCTCGGTGTCGCCGGAGACGAAGACGTTGCGGGCGCTCTCGGCGCCGCCGACCCGGAAGTCCAGCTCGTGCTCGGCGGTGGCGGACCCGCCGGGCAGACGGGACCAGCGACGTTTCAAGGAGGGGTCGGCGAAGCCGCGGAAGACCTCTGCCCGGGCCACCGTGAAGCTCATGTCGAGCGAGAACGAGCCGTGCAGCACGGGGAGTTGGTCCATTCGAGCAACCTAGCACGGGGCGGAATACCGGCAGGGCGCTCGCGCGCCGGGGGCAGAGCCGGCCGTCCAGAGACTTCGGGAAGCCGTCGAGGTCGTCGCGGTGGACGCAGTGGCCGGTGTCCGGCACGTGCACCACCTCGAAGCCACCGCCCGCGGAGCCGTTCGGCCGAAGCGTCCGTCCCTGCCCGTCACGCTACCGCCCGGGCAGGGCTCAGGGGGTCGCCGCCGAGACGACGTACACGACCGGGCTGGCCGGGTCGGTCATGTTGACCGTGATGTTCTGGGTGGGGCGCGGCTTCTTGTTCTTGTGCGTGATGCCGGCCCACTCCTCGCCCGGGCCGAAGGACCAGCCGGTGATCTTGACGTCCCGGGGGCTGATGTCGATCGTGTCCGGCTCCAGCGCGGCGCGTCCGGTACCGACCCCGGTCAGGAAGCGGTCGAGGCCGGCGGAGGTCGTCCGGAACTTCGCGTACATCCGGCTGGCTTTCCAGTTGTTCGTCTCGTAGTACTGGACGCCCTGTCCGTTGCCGGGGATCGGGATCTCGAAGATCCGGCGCTGCATCTTGGAGGGCCAGCCCTCCCGGAGGCCCACGGCGGCCGCCTCGGCCTCCTTGTCCTGGCCCGAGCGGCGGCTCTGGCCGGCCGAGATCAGCAGGTAGCCGGCCGGGATGCCGATCAGCAGCACGATGATCGTCGCGGTGATGAAGCGCCGCTTGAACACGTGCCGCGGGTCCTCGGGCGGCTTGCCCCCGCCGTCGCCCGGAGACTCCGACTGGTGCGGCACCACGGGGTGCCCGGCTGCGATCATGATCAGGTGGTCCTCAAGGTGCTGCGGTGACGGCGTACTGAAGGAGGGACGCCGGAACGGGCGGCTGCGGTTCAGTCAGCGGTACGGGTGGAGCGCGTGTTGCGGATGGTGCTCGCCGCCTGGTCGTAGATCTGGGCGTACCGCTCGTACCGCTCGACGCGCCGCCGGTTGGCCCGGCGGAATCGGCGGGCGACCAGCCGGGCCAGGTCCGCGGCGCCGACCATACCCGCCTCGGGGCCGAGCTGCGCCTTCGCGATCCGGGCCTCGGGGCGGTAGCCGCGGCCCGTGAGGTGACGCTTGAAGGCGTCCCTGGCGGGGTTGATCAGCAGGTCGTCGGCGGCGCTGACGCCGCCTCCGATGACGAAGCAGGACGGGTCGAGCGCCGCGGCCAGATTGGCGATGCCGATGCCGAGCCACTGGCCGATGTCCTGGAGCAGCTCGATGCACATCGCGTCGCCCTCGCGGGCCAGTTCGGTGATGAGGGGCCCGGTGATGTCGGCGACGTTCCCCTTCACCCGGTCCAGCAGGTAGTGCGCCACCGGGGAGTCGGCGGCGGCCAGCTCCCTGGCCTCGCGGACCAGGGCGTTGCCGGAGCTGTACTGCTCCCAGCAGCCCCGGTTGCCGCAGGGGCAGCGGTGGCCCGAGGGCACGACCTGCATGTGGCCGAACTCACCGGCCACGCCGTACTTGCCGCGCTTGACCTGGCCGTCCTCCAGGATCGCGCCGCCGATGCCCGTACCGAGGGTGATCATGACGAGGTGGTCCTCGCCGCGGCCCGCTCCGAAGCGCCATTCCGCCCAGGCGGCGGTGTTGGCGTCGTTGTCGACCATGACGGGGACGACCAGGCGGGACGCGATCGCGTCGCGCAGGGGCTCGTCGCGCCAGGCGAGGTGCGGGGCGAACAGCACCTTGGAGCGGTCGGCGTCCACCCAGCCCGCCGCGCCGATGCCCACGGCGTGGACGTCGTGGCGGTCGGAGAGGTCCAGGACCAGCTCGACGATGGTGTCCTCGACGACCTTGGGGCTCTTGGACTTGTCGGGCGTCTCGGTGCGGAGCTGTTCCAGGATGTTGCCGTCGGCGTCGACGACGCCCGCCATCACCTTGGTGCCGCCGATGTCGATCCCGACCGTGGGGACCCGGGGGGCGGTGAGGTGCGAGCGGCGTTCCTTGGTGCCGACGGTCTTGAGGACGGTGGCGCGGGCGGAGCCGCGGTGTGCGAAGTCGCGGTACGTGCTCATCGTCCCTGCGAGGTCTGGGGGGCCGGGCCGCTGTCGCGGCCGGCGGCGGACGGCGCCCGCCGGCCTCGATTCTGCCACTGCCCGGCCCCGGGAAGCCGGTGGGCGGGGTGGGCCGCGCCGGGGCGGTCGCCGCTCAGGGAGTCCCGTCCTTCGTGCCGTGGGCGCCCGGGAGGGTGGGGGTCGGGGTGCGTTCCAGCTCGTGGCTGAGCTCCTCCAGCTCGCTGCCGCCCGCCATCTGCCGGGTGAGCTCGTCCAGCGTGACGTCGTCCTTGGTGTGGCTGCCGGACATCGCGCCGCGCTTGAGGAGGATGAAGCGGTCTCCGACGAGGTGGGCGTGGTGCGGGTTGTGCGTGATGAGGACCACGCCGAGGCCGGCGTCGCGGGCGGCCGCCACGTACTTGAGGACCACGCCGGACTGCTTGACGCCGAGGGCGGCGGTCGGCTCGTCCAGGACGAGGACCTTCGCGCCGAAGTAGACGGCGCGGGCGATGGCCACGCACTGGCGCTCGCCGCCGGACAGGGTGCCGATGGGCTGGTCGACGTCGCGCAGGTCGATGCCCATGCGGAGCAGTTCGGTACGGGTCGTCTCGCGCATCTTCCGGACGTCGAGGCGCTTGAAGGGACCGAAGCCGACGGTGGGCTCGGAGCCGAGGAAGAAGTTCCGCCAGACCGGCATCAGCGGGACGACGGCGAGGTCCTGGTAGACGGTGGCGATGCCCCGGTCCAGGGCGTCGCGCGGGTTGGCGAGGGCGGTCTCCTCGCCGTCGATCAGGAAGCGTCCGGCGTCGTGCCGGTGCAGCCCCGCGATGATCTTGATGAGGGTGGACTTGCCGGCGCCGTTGTCCCCGAGGACGCAGGTGATCTCGCCCGCGTGGACCTCCAGCGAGACGTGCTCCAGGGCCTTGATGTTGCCGTAGAACTTGGACACGTCGTCCAGCTCGACCAGGGCACCGGCGGTCGCTCCCCCGGTCGCTCCCGAGGCATCTTCAGGGGTGGCCGTCATGCCGTCGCCTCCGCGCGCTTGCGCACCCACGCGTTGAGCAGGGTGGCCAGGAGCAGCATCGCTCCCAGGAAGAATTTGAACCAGTCCGGGTTCCACTCGGCGTACACGATGCCCTTGCTGGTCATGCCGAAGATGAAGGCGCCGACGGCCGAGCCGATCGCGGAGCCGTAGCCGCCGGTGATCAGGCAGCCGCCGATGACGGCGGCGATGATGTACGTCAGCTCGTTGCCGACGCCCTCGCCGGACTGGACGACGTCGTAGCTGAACAGCAGGTGCTGGCCGGAGACCCAGGCGGCGAAGGCGACGCCGAGGTAGAGCCCGATCTTGGTGCGGATGACGGGGACGCCGACCGCGCGGGCCGCGTCGGCCTCGCCGCCGACGGCGAAGATCCAGTTGCCGAAGCGGGTACGCAGGAGGATCCAGGTGGCCACGCCGACGAGCGCCGCCCACCACAGGATCGTCACCTTGAACTCGACGCCGCCGAGGGTCAGCGTCGAGGCGAACAGCGCGCGGGCCGAGTCGAAGCCCTCCATGTCGCCGATGGCCTTGGTGGAGACGGTGCCGCTGATGAGCTTGGTGAAGCCGAGGTTCAGACCGGTCAGCATCAGGAACGTGCCGAGCGTGATGATGAAACTCGGCAGTTTGGTGCGGGTCAGCATGAAGCCGTTGAACGCGCCGATGGCGAGCGTGACCAGCAGCGACACGAGGACGCCGACCCAGACGTTGGCCGTCATCTGGTAGCTGAACATCGAGGAGATCAGCGCGGAGCTGGTCACCATGACCCCGGCGGAGAGGTCGAACTCGCCGCCGATCATCAGCAGCGCGACCGGGGCCGCCATGATGCCGAGGACGGAGGCCGCGTACAGCACGGTGCCGAGGCTGGAGGCCTGGAGGAAGCTGTCGGCGACGATCGCGAAGAACAGGAAGACGGCCGCCGCGCCGACGACCGAGCCGAGCTCGGGGCGGCCGAGCAGCTTGCGCAGCGGCGAGGTGCGCACCAGCCGCTCGTCCACCTCCGTCGGCGTCCGGGGCGCGGCGGTGGAGCCGCTCATCGGGTTCCCCGCTTGGTGTAGTCGGCCAGGGCGTCGGCGTCGTCCTTGGTGATGATCTGCGGGCCGGTGAGGACGGGCAGGCCGCCGCCGAGGACGTTGCGGTTGTAGCGGTAGAGCCAGAGCAGGTCGACGGCCTCGTAGCCCTGGAGGTAGGGCTGCTGGTCGACGGCGAAGCCGAGCTTGTCGCTCTGGAGGCCGGTGGCGACCTTGGCGTTGAGGTCGAAGGTGTCGATCTCGGCCTTGCTGCCCGCCGTCTGCTTGGCCTGGACGGCCGCGTCGGCGAAGGGGGCGCCGAGGGTGACGACCGCGTCGATGCTCTTGTCGGACTGGAGCTTGGCCTCGATGGACGCGGTGACGTCGGGCATGTTGGTGCCGTCGACGTACAGGTTCTGCATCGTGCCGTCGAAGGTCTTCTTCGCCCCGGCGCAGCGCTGCTCGTGGCCCACGTTGCCCTGCTCGTGGAGGACGCAGAGGGCCTTCTTGCGGTCCCGGCTGTTCAGCTCGTCGCCGACGGCCTCACCGGCGATCGACTCGTCCTGGCCGATGTGGGTCAGGGCGCCGAACTCCTTCGACTCCGCGGAGCCCGAGTTCACGGTGACGACCGGGATGCCCGCCTTGACGGCCTTGGCGACCACGGCCTTCATCGCGTCCGGCTTGGCCAGCGAGACGATCAGTCCGTCGACCTTCTTGTCGATCGCGGTCTGGACGAGCTGGGCCTGCTGGTTGGCCTCGTCGTTGTGCGAGTAGAGGAAGTTGATGTTGTCCTTGAGGGCCGCCTGCTCGGCTCCCTTCTGGACGATGTCCCAGAAGGTGTCGCCGTCGCCCGAGTGGGTGACCATGGCGAAGGTCCAGCGCGGTGTGTTCACCGCGGCCCTTCCCTCGGCCGCGGCGGCCGCGCGCTCCTCGGCGCGCTTGCCGCCGGTGCTGCTGCATCCCGCGAGGGAGGCGCCCAGCACCACTGCCAGCACGGCGCCCATCGCGCGTACCCCTGTCCGAACCCTTGCCACGACGCCGTGCCCTTCTACTGCTGCTCGCTGTGCTGCTTCGACGGAGCCGGGGAGTGTACGGTCCCGGCCCGGCCGCCCAAGTATCCCCGAGCGCCCGACGGACACGGAGCCTGGGGCACGGGGGCTGTCGAGCGCAACCCGTGTGCCCGTACCGTCTCGGCCCGTCCTGGAGCGCCGGACGGGCCGGATCAGCGGGTCCGGGCACCGCTCAGGCGCGCACCAGGAGCTGGAACTCGAAGGCGTACCGCTCCGCCCGGTAGACGTGCGAGCCGAACTCGACCACCCGGCCGGTGTCGTCGTACGTCGTGCGTTCCATCGTCAGCAGCGGCGCACCCACGGGCTCCGACAGCACCCGCGCCTGCCGGTCGTCCGCGGCGCGGGCGCCGACGGTCTGGCGGGCGCTGTGCAGGGTGACGCCGGAGGCCCGCATCAGCCGGTAGAGGCCGGTGGCCTCCAGTTCCTCGGTGAGCAGGGGCAGCAGGCCCGGGGGCAGGTGGTTGCGCAGGAGGGCCATCGGTTCGCCGTGGGCGCTGCGGAGCCGCTCCACGAGGTGGACCTCGCTGCCCTCGGCGACGCCGAGCGCGGTGGCGACCTCGGCGGTGGCCGGTTCCGTGGTGTTGCGCAGGACGCCGGTGGCGGGGCGCTGGCCGGCCGCCTCCAGGTCGTCGTAGAGCGAGCTGAGCTCCAGCGGGCGGCGGACCTTGCTGTGGACGACCTGGGTGCCGACTCCCCGGCGGCGGACCATGAGGCCCTTGTCGACGAGCGACTGGATGGCCTGGCGGACGGTCGGCCGGGACAGGCCGAGGCGGGCGGCGAGGTCGATCTCGTTCCCGAGGAGGGCGCCGGGGGCCAGCCGGCCCTGCTCCACGGCGGCCTCCAGCTGCTGTGCCAGCTGGAAGTAGAGCGGCACCGGGCTGGTGCGGTCCACGCTCAGCGGCAGCGGCCGGTCGGATCCATGTGCGGTCACGGGGCGAGCGTAGTTCGCTTGTCCGGACAAAGCCATGGCGTACCGGGGCGGGGAGCGGCCGGTCGATGCGGCGGCCATTTGTCAGGACAAACGCTTGACATGACGACCGGGCGAACGTCACCTTGGGGATCATGCGCATCGGACTGATCGGAACGGGACGGATCGGCACATTCCATGCGGAGGCGCTGAGCCGTCACCCCGCCGTGGACGCCCTGCTGCTGGCGGACGCGGACCTGGAGCGGGCGGCCGGAGCCGCGGCGCGGACCGGGGCGGCGGCCGTCCCGGTGGATGGCCTGTTCACCGGGGAGGGCGCGGCCGGGGGCCCGCCCGACGCCGTGGTGATCTGTTCCGCGACCTCGGCCCACGCCGGCCTCATCGCACGGGCCGCCCGCGCCGGGCTGCCCGTCTTCTGCGAGAAGCCGATCGCCCTGGACCTGCCGGGCACGCTCGCCGCGCTCGCGGAGGTCGAGGCGGCGGGCAGCGTCCTCCAGCTCGGCTTCATGCGGCGCTTCGACACCGGGTACGGCGAGGCCAGGGCCGCCGTGCGGGAGGGCAGGCTCGGCCGGCTGCACACCGTGCGCGCGGTCACCTCCGACCCGGCCCCGCCGCCCGCCGCCTACCTCCCGCTCTCCGGCGGGCTGTACCGCGACTGCCTGGTCCACGACTTCGACATCCTGCGCTGGGTGACGGGCCGCGAGGTGAGCGAGGTGTACGCCACCGGCTCGGACGCCGGACCCGCGATGTTCCGGGAGGCCGGGGACGTGGACACGGCCGCCGCTCTGCTCACCCTCGACGACGGGACGCTCGCCACCGCCACCGCGACCCGGTGCAACGGCTCCGGGTACGACGTACGGATGGAGCTGGCCGGCGAACGGGACCAGATCGCCGTCGGCCTGGACGACCGTACGCCGCTGACCTCGGCCGAGCCCGGTGGCCCCGGCGCTCCGGCGAAGCCCTGGCCGGGGTTCCTGGAACGGTTCGCCCCCGCGTACGAGGCGGAACTGGACGCGTTCCTGCGCGTGGCCCGCGGTGAGCTGGCCAATCCGTGCGACGGGCGGGAGGCCCTGCACGCCCTGCGGATCGCCGAGGCGTGCGAGGTCTCCCGCCGTGAACGCCGGCCGGTGGCGATGACGGAGATCCCCGGCGGCTGAACCTGGCCCGGGCCTCTCGGCCGCTACCAGGCGACCGGGAGGCTCAGCGGCCCCCGCATCAGCATCCCGGTGCGCCAGGCGAGCGTCGCCGGGTCCGCGGTCAGCCGCAGGTCCGGGCAGCGCTCCAGCAGCGACCTGATGGCGATCCTGGCCTCGATGCGGGCCAGCGGCGCGCCCAGGCAGTAGTGGATGCCGTGGCCGAAGGCGATGTGGCCCCGGGCGTCGCGGGTGATGTCGAAGCGGGACCCGTCGGGGTAGCGGGCGGGGTCCCGGTTGGCGTCCGACATCGCGACGAGAACCAGCTCGCCGCCGCCGGGGATCACCGTTCCGCCGACCTCGATCGGATCGGTCGTGAAGCGGTAGGTGGGGGTCTCCACCGGCCCCTCGAAGCGCAGGATCTCCTCGACCGCGTTGTCGATCAGCGTGAAGTCGGCGCGCAGGGCGGCCAGCTGATCGGGGTGGGCGAGGAGGTTGTGCACGCCGTTGGTGATGAGGTTGACGGTGGTCTCGTGTCCGGCGACCAGCAGCAGCCAGGCCATACCGATGAGTTCGTCGCCGGACAGCCGGTCGCCGTCCTCGTCGGAGGTGTGGATCAGCGCGCTCAGCAGGTCCTCGCCCGGTTCCTCGCGCTTGTCGGCGAGCAGGCCCGCGATGTACGCGGTCATCGCCCGCGTGGAGGAGGCGCGCAGGGACGGGTCGACGGAGGAGACCGCCTGGCCGGACCAGGTGCGGAAGGCCTCGCGGTCCAGGGACGGGACGCCGAGCAGCTCGCAGATCACCGACATGGGCAGCGGGAAGGACAGCGCCTCGACCAGGTCCGCCGCACGGTCCGGGGCCGCGAGCATCGCGTCCAGCAGCTCGTCGGTCATCTCCTGCACACGCGGGGCCAGTTGCTCCATGCGGCGCGGGGTGAACTCGCGGGCGACCAGCTTGCGCATCCGGGTGTGGTCGGGGGCGTCGGAACCGAGCATCGAGGAACCGGCGGACACCTTGCTGACGCCGAGCGACGGCGAGGCCCGGCTCCAGTGCTTGGAGAGCCGCTGGTCGGCGAGGAGGGCGCGGCCCGCCTCGTATCCGACGACGAGCCAGGCGTCCGCGCCCTCGGGAATCCGCACCCGGTGGACCGGGCCCTTCGCGCGCAGGGCGGCGTAGGCGGGATAGGGGTCACGGGTGAACTGATCGCCGAGTGCGGCGAGATCGACCAGAGGTTCGGTGGTCAACTCGGTTCCCTTCGTGGACGGGTCACTGTGCGGGAGGCGGGGGCGGGGGGGCTGACGAGGGTGCGGACGGGAGAGGTCGGGGCGGACGGGAGGTCGGGGGCGGACGGGAAGGGGGGCGGTCCGGGCCGGGCCTCACCAGCGCACCGGCAGCCCCCGCGCGCCGCGCATCAGCAGACCGGGCAGCCAGTCCAGCTCGCCGCCGGACGGATCGCGGGCGAGGCCGGGACAGCGTTCCAGCAGGGCGGCTATCGCGATGCGGGCCTCCATCCGGGCGAGCGGAGCGCCCAGGCAGAAGTGCGCGCCGTGGCCGAAGCCCAGGTGCCCCTGGGGCTCGCGGCGGATGTCGAAGGTGTCCGGTTCGGGGAAGCGGCCGGGGTCGCGGTCGGCGGAGGCCAGGGCGACGAGGACCGCCTCGTCGGCCGGGATCACGGTGTCGCCGATCGTCACCGGCTCGCGGGTGAAGCGGAAGGTCGCGGTCTCCACCGGCCCGTCGTAGCGCAGCATCTCCTCGACCGCGTTGTCGAGCAGCCCCGGATCGGCGCGCAGCAGGGCGAGCTGGTCGGGGTGGTCGAGCAGGGCCCGGACCCCGTTGGCGATCAGGTTGACGGTGGTCTCATGGCCGGCGACCAGCAACAGGAAGGCCATGCCGACCAGTTCGGCGGAGGAGAGCGAGTCGCCGCCCTCGTCCCGGGTGCGGATCAGCGCGCTCAGCAGGTCGTCGCCGGGCGAACGCCTCTTGTCCTCGATCAGTTGGACGAGGTAGGCGCTCATCGCACCGACCGGGTCGGCTTCCCGTTGCTCCGGGGTGGGCGCGACGATGCCGCTGGAGAGCGTCCGGAAGGTGTCCCGGTCGATGTCCGGGACACCGAGGAGTTCGCAGATCACGGTCATCGGCAGCGGGAAGGCCAGCGCGTCCACCAGGTCCGCGGAGCCCCGGGGCACCATGGCGTCGAGGAGGTCGTGGGTGATCTCGGTGACACGGGGGCGCAGCGCCTCGATGCGGCGGGCGGTGAACTCACGGATGACCAGCCGGCGCAGCCGGGTGTGGTGCGGGGCGTCCAGCTCCAGCATGTTGGCGCTCAGCATCGCTTCGGACGCCTCCCAGCGTCCGGTGGTCCGCCAGTCCTTGCCGAGCCGCTGGTCGGCGAGAGCGGCGCGGGCCTCCTCGTAACCGACGACCAGCCAGATCCGCTCCATCTCCTCGGTGCGCACGGCGTGCACCGGTCCCTCGGCCCGCAGCTTCGCGTAGTACGGATAGGGATCCGCGGTGAAGTCCGGCAGGTCGCGCAGATCGAGCACAGCCATGATGGTCAGCCCCTCTTCCGTTCCGGCCCGTTCCGGTCCGCTCCGGTCAGCGTAGGCCGCCCCCGTCCTCCCCGTCCGTGTCGAGGAGTCCCGCGTCATGGACCAACAGCGCGATCTGGACGCGGTTGTTGAGTTCGAGTTTGGCGAGAATCCGTGAGACGTGCGTCTTGACGGTCGCGACGCTGAGGTAGAGCGAACCCGCGATCTCGGCATTGGAGCCGCCGCGCCCGACGGCGACGGCGACTTCCCGCTCCCGTTCGGCGAGTTGGTCGAAACGCCTGCGTGCGCGGTCGGCCCGGCCGGCCCGGTCGTCGCCCGGGCCGCCGGCGGCCCGGGCCATCAACTGGCGGGTGACGGCAGGTGAGAGCACCGGGTCCCCCGCGGCGACCCGGCGGACCGAATCGACGATGCGGGCGGGCGGGGTGTCTTTCAGGACGAATCCGGCTGCCCCGGCCCGGATGGCCCGGAGCACCTGTTCGTCCGCGTGGAACGTGGTGAGGACGACGACTTCGGGAGCCCCGGGCCGGCGGCGCAGCCGCTCGGTCGCGGTGAGCCCGTCCATGACCGGCATCCGGATGTCCATCAGGACGACGTCGGGGCGCAGCCGTTCGACCAGTTCCTCGACCTCGTCGCCGTCCGCGCCCTCCCCCACGATGTCGATGCCCTCGTCGCCGCCGAGCATCAGGGTCAGCCCGGCCCGGACCAGCGGGTCGTCGTCGACGATCAGCAGCCGGACGGGCGGGGGCGTGGGTGAGGCCGGAGGTGTCGGGGGCGCCGGGGTGTTCATGACGGCCACCGTAGCCAGCCGGTGAGCGGGCCCCGCACGGCGGGCGTCGCGGCCACGGTCCTCGGGGCGGGCGTCGTCCCGGCCCCGGTCACGGCCCCGGTCCTCGGGCGGGGCTTCCCGCCCCCGGGCGTCACGCGGCGGGCCACGGCAGCCGGGCCCGGACCACGAAGCCGCCGTCCTTCGTCGGACCGTGCTCCAGCCCGCCGCCGGCGAGCGTGGCGCGTTCGGTGAGGCCGATGAGCCCCTGGCCCGAGCCGGGGACGCGCTCGAAGGGTTCGGTGGGGGCGGGGTTCGCCACCTCGATGGTGAGCCCGTCGCCGGGGCCGCCCGCCACGGTGAGGGTGACCTCGGTGCCGGGTGCGTGTTTGCGGGCGTTGGTCAGGCACTCCTGGGCGATCCGGTAGACCGTGCGGCCGGTGGCGGCGGGGGCGTCCTGGGGGTCGGTGACCCGGTCGTCGACGACGACCTTCATGCCCGCGAGCCGGGACTCGGCGATGAGGGCGTCCAGGGTCGCGAGGGTGGGCTGCGGCCGGTGGCCCTCGTCGGTGTCGCCGGGCCCGCGCAGGACGCCGATGATCTCGCGGAGGTCCTGGAGGGCCTCGTGGGCGCTGTCCCGGATGACGCCCGCGGCCCGGCCGACCTCGGCTGCGGGGGCGTCCGGCCGGAATTCGAGGGCCCCTGCGTGCACGCTGAGCAGGGTCAGCCGGTGGGCCAGGACGTCGTGCATCTCGCGCGCGATGGCCTCCCGGGCCAGCCGCTGGGCCTGTTCGGCGCGCAGCTCCGCCTCGGCCTCGGCCCGGCGGGCCCGTTCGCGGAGGCTGAGGACGAGCTGCCGCCGCGAACGTACGACCATGCCCCAGCTGAGCACGAGCAGGACGAGCAGGACCCCGAAGATGACCGAGGCGAGGAAGGTCGTCGCGGGGTCGGGGCGCAGGAGGGGTTGCAGGGGGGCCACGATCAGCGCGCCCGCGCCGACGATCGCCACCGGTTTGAAGGGGCGGTGCACGGCCAGGCTGAACAGGGCCACCATCAGCGCCCCGGCGGCCACGGGTTCGACGATGCAGACGACGGTCAGCACGGCGGCGAGCCCCACCGGCCAGCGCCGCCGGAGCCAGAGCGCGCAGCACGCCGCCGCGCCGATCACCGAGTCGACGAGGACGAAGACGTCCGGTGTGGTGTCGTCGGCGTCGATCGCGGCGAGCGACAGCAGGCCGATGCCCGCGGCGCAGAGGAAGGCCGTGATGTCGACGGCCCAGTCCCGCACGGTGCGGCTCGTCCGGGCCCGGTCGCCGGGCAGCTCGTGGTCGGCCATCGCCGAGGGGAGCAGCCAGCGGTACTCGGTGCGCGTCATATCGACAAAGTTACGCAGCCGGGCGGCCCGGAGAGGCCCCGCGCGGCGAGGGAGCGACCAAAGTCGCGGGACCGGCTACTTTCGGCGCGGCGGACGGGACCGGTGGCCGACGCGGCGGGCGCGGGGCGGGCGGAAGGCTCGGCCCATGAAGAAAATCGTCGAGACGATCGGGTTCCTCGTCTTCGCCCAGGGCGCCGGCGGGCTGCTGTACGAGTGGACGGGCTGGTTCAGGCTGTGGACGGTGGTGCGGCGGATCGACTTCCTCAGCGACCGCGGACTGTTCGTCAACATCGTGCTGATCGTGGCGGGGGCGGCCGTGATGATCGCCGCGGACTCGATCAAGTCCTGACAGCGACGATCACCCCCTGACCGCGGTGATCAAGTCCTGAACACGGTGAACAAGCCCCGGCCGAACACTTCCTGACGGCCCTGAACATGTCCTGGCGGCGGCGATCAGGCCCGGTCCGCGCCGCGTCGGCCCCACGCGGTGCCCGCCAGGACGAGGACCGCACCCGCCGCGCCGAGCAGCCCGAGCCGTTCCCCGCCGAGGCTGATGCCGACGGCGGCGGCCCACAGCGGTTCCGTGCCGAGCAGCAGGCTGACCCGGGACGGTGAGGTGCGGCGTACGGACCACATCTGCACGAAGAACGCGAACAGCGTGCAGAACACCGAGAGGAAGACCAGGCCCGCCCACTCCCGGGCGCCGAAGTCCGCCGCCGCGCTCCACGGCGAGGCGCCGGTGCCGGGGACGGCGGCGAGCACGGCGAAGACGGCGACCGCGGCCCCGAGCTGGACGGTCGTCAGCGAGAGCGGGTCGGCGTCCTGGACCGCCTTGATCCTGGCCATCGCCAGGACGTGGACGGTGCGGGCGAGCGCGGCGAGGAGCATCAGAAGGTCACCGCCCGAGGGGCTGGTGAGCCCGCCGCCCTGGGTCAGCAGGACCACTCCGGCGACGGAGAGCCCGGCCGCCGCGACGAATCCGGCCGACGGGCGCACGCGGGTCACGGCGGCCTCGGCCAGCGGCGTGAAGATCATGGTGAGGCTGATGATCAGCCCCGCGTTGGTGGCGGAGGTGTGCACCACCCCGTACGTCTCCAGCAGGAAGATCCCGCTCAGCACCAGGCCCAGCAGCCCCGCGCCCCGCCACTGCGCGCCGGTCAGCGCCCGCAGCCTGCGCCATCCGGTCGCGACGAGTACCGGCAGCACGATCGCGAAGCGCAGGACGAGGACGGCGATGACGGTGTGGGCGGTGGTGATGCCCTTGGCCGCGAGGTAGCTGGCGCCCCAGACGGCGGCGACCGCCAGCACGGGAAGATCGGTGGCCCAGGCCCGGCGCGGGGGCGCGAGGGCGGGCACGGCGGCAACGGACAACGGGGTCTCCTGGATCTCCACGGAATGCGTTGTGGAGACCTCACCGGCTCGCACGCGGAGCGATCACGCTATCCGCCGGGCCCCTGAAAAAGGAACACCTGTCTCAGCGCTCGGATCGTTTCGGGGCATCGCCCGTGGTCAGCGGCGGTCGGGCCGTTCTGCCGGACGGCCGGGGGTCCGTCGGCCGCGCCGCCGCTCCCTAGACTGACGCCTCGATAACTCTGAGGCACGGAGTGGTCACATGACGTCGTTGAGAGCGGACGGGCGGGTCGAGCGGGGGAACCAGACCCGGCAGTTGATCCTGGGGCGGGCGGTGCAGATCGCCTCGGTCGAAGGGCTGGAGGGCCTGTCGCTGGGGCGGCTGGCCACCGAGCTCGGGCTGAGCAAGAGCGGGGTGTTCGCCCTGTTCGGCTCGAAGGAGGGGCTCCAGCTGGCCACCGTGCGGGGGGCGGTGGCCATATACGTCGACCACGTGCTGCGCCCCACCCGGTCGGTGCCGCCGGGGCTCGGGCGGGTGTGGCGGCTCTGCGAGGCCTGGATCGCGTACTCCCGCGAGCGCGTGTTCCGGGGCGGTTGCTTCTTCTACGCCGCCACCGCCGAGTTCGACGCGCGCGGCGGCAGGGTGCATGACGCCCTGGCGTCCGCGCAGACGGGCTGGGTCACTTTCGTGGAGCAGACGATCGAGGAGGCCAGGTCCTCCGGGGAGCTGGCCGGGGACACCGATGTGTGCCAACTGGCGTTCGAAGTGATCGCCCTGCTGGAGCTGGCCAACGCCGAGTCGGTGCTCCAGAACAACAACCTCGGCTACGACAAGGCGGCCCGCGCCATCCTGGTCCGGCTGCGGGCCGCGGCGACGGATTCCGCGCTGCTGCCTTCGCGGTAGACGGGCGACCGCGCCCGTGGCCCGGCGGCCGTGGGCGTCCGATACCCGCCGGTGCGAGGGCCCCGGCGGGCGTTTGCTGGGGGATGTCGTCGAGCGACGGCGTCCTCCAGCAAAGGAACCGGCCATGTCCAGCACCCTGTCCACGCCTGCCCCCACCACCCTTCCCACCGGCCTCCCGGCCAGGACCGCCCTGGTCACCGGGGGCAGCCGGGGCATCGGCGCCGCGATCGCGCTGCGGCTCGCCCAGGAGGGCGCGGACGTGGCCGTCACCTATGTCCAGGACGAGGCGGCGGCCCGTGCGGTCGTCGCGAGGATCGAGGGCTTCGGCCGCCGTGGCGTCGCCCTGCGCTGCGACGCGGCGGACGCCGACGCGGCCGCCGACGCCGTGCACCGGGCCGCGGACGCGCTCGGCCGGCTCGACGTCCTGGTCAACAACGCGGGCATCGGTGTGCTCGGGCCGATCTCCGGGCTCGCCGGGCCGGAGGTGGACCGGACGCTGGCGGTGAACGTGCGGGCGGTCTTCCTCGCCTGCCGGGCGGCGGCGGAACGGCTGGCCGACGGTGGCCGCGTCATCTCCGTGGGCTCCGCCCTGAGCCGGTACGCGGGCGGGCCCGGCTCCACCCTCTACGGGCTCAGCAAGTCCGCGCTGACCGGGCTGACCAAGCCGCTCGCCAGGGAGTTGGGGCCGCGCGGCATCACGGTGAACGTGATCCAGCCGGGGGCCGTGGACACCGATCTCAACCCGGCCGACGGGCCGTTCGCCGAGGGCCAGCGCGCGGCGAACGCGCTGGGCCGCTTCGGCACGACGGAGGAGATCGCCTCGCTCGTCGCGTACCTCGTGAGCGAGGAGGCAGCCTTCATCACGGGCACGGAGATCGTCGTGGACGGCGGCCACGCGGCCTGAGCGCCCCCGGGCCGTTCTCCCGGGCCGCTCCCCGGGCCGCCATCCGGAGCGCTCCCCCGTCGGCCCCGTCCGGCTGCCCCCTCCCCGGCCGCGCCCCTACGCTGGCCGGGACGGGGGCAGCGACGGGAAGGACGGGACCAGCACATGTCCGGCACACCGGTTCAGACGCTCAACGACGGCACGCGGCTCCCCGCGGTGGGGCTCGGCACCTACCCGCTGGACGACGCGGCGGCCGAGGAGGCCGTCGCCGGGGCCCTGGAGCTCGGCTACCGGCTGGTCGACACGGCCCTCGACTACGGCAACGAGACCGGCACCGGCCGGGGCATCGCCCGCAGCGGCGTCCCCCGCGAGGAGGTCCGCCTCACCACCAAGGTGCCCGGGCGGCACCACGGGTACGAGGAGACGCTCGCCTCGTTCGAGGAGTCGCGGGCCCGCCTGGGCGTCGAGTACGTCGACCTCTATCTGATCCACTGGCCGCTCCCCCGCGTCGACAAGTACGTCGACACCTGGAAGGCGATGATCCGGCTCCGCGAGGACGGCCTCGTCCGCTCGATCGGCGTCTCCAACTTCACCGCCGCGCATCTGGAGCGGCTGGAGCGGGAGACGGGCGTACTGCCCTCGGTGAACCAGATCGAGATGCACCCGCTGCTGCCTCAGGAGGAACTGCGGTCGGTGCACGCGGCGAAGGGCATCGTCACGGAGAGCTGGAGTCCGCTGGCCCGGGGGCGGGAGGTGCTGGAGGACCCCTCGACCGTGGCGATCGCCGAGGACCACGGGGTGAGCCCCGGGCAGGTGGTGCTGCGCTGGCACACCCAGCTGGGCGCGGTACCGATCCCGAAGTCGGCGGACCCGGGCCGGCAGGCCGAGAACCTCGATCTGTTCGGGTTCGAGCTGACGGCGCAGGAGCTGACGACGATCGCGTCCGGGCGGCAGCGGCGGTTCGGCGGCGACCCGGAGTCACACGAGGAGTTCTAGGTCCTGTCGTCAAACTGCCGTCGTCGCCCGAAAGGGCGGCCCTGCGGGGTCAGGTGCGTGCTCCCGGTGTGCCGGGTGCGGGTCCTCGTACGGGACGTACTCGGGCCTGTGCCCGGTGCGGCGAGAGCGCGTGCATGGCACCGCGGGGCAGGCGGCAGTTTGACGACAGGACCTAGCGGGACGTGCCCGTCAACGGTTCGGCGGAGCGGCACGTGCCGGCGGGTCCGGCGGGAGGTGCCGGTCAGCGGTTGCGCGGGGTGACCTCCGCCATCCGGGACCAGCCGGCGCCCTCCACCTCGACGTTGATGATCTCGGGGACCTCGGCCACCAGCTCCGCCATCGTCGCGATCGCCGCCTTGAAGTGGTCGGAGTTCACGTGCGCCTCGCCCGCCGCCGCGTCGGCGAAGGCCTCCAGCAGGACGAACTGGTCGGGGTTCTCCACACTGCGCGACCAGTCGAAGAAGAGGTTGCCGGGCTCGCGGCGGGTGGCGACGGTGAAGTCGTCCAGCCGGGTGAGCCATTCCTCGGGGTCGAGGGCGGTGAACCTGACGGCGATGAAGATCATGGGGGCTCCTGGTCGAGGCTCGGAACGTGCGGCTCGCCCGGCCTTCAGGGCCTGCTCACCGCAGCTCGACCAGGGTGACACACCCTCACGTAACGGGACCGGCCGGGCGCACCGCGATCCCCCTGCGACCGCGGTGCGCCGGGTTTCGGGCGCGTTCGGGAATCAGCCGCCGAGCTCCCGGTGACGGGCCGCCAGGGCGGCGGCGCCCTCGTCGGTGAGCGATCCGTACAGCCGCAGCCGGGAGATGCCGCCGTCCGGGTAGATGTCGACGCGTACGTGCGTGGCCCGGACGGTCCCGTCCAGGACGAAGCGGTGGTTGGTGTCGGGCTGGAGCCGGGTCCGGGGAAGGGCCTCCGTCCAGTCGCCGTCCTCGCCGTCGCGTACCGAGAGGCTCGCCCAGCCCGCGGAGTTGCCCTTGAGGTAGGCGGTGTCGATCTCGACGGCCCGGATGCCGGACTGCGCGGCGAGCCGGTAGCTGATCCAGTCGTTGCCCTGGTCGCGCCGGCGGCGGGTCTCCCAGCCGTCGTCCATCTTCCGCGAGCGGCCCGGCTGGATGGTGTTGGTGGCCGGGGAGTAGAAGCGGTCGGAGGCGTCCTCGACCTGCCCGCCGTTCTCCAGCGCGGCGAGGTCGAACGTACCGAGCGCGCCGAGCCAGGCGGGGTCGGGGGCGACCTCTCCGTACACGCGGAGCCGGGCGATCCCGCCGTCCGGGTGCTGGTTGACCCGCAGGTGGGTGAAGCGCTGCTCGGCGTCGACGGCGAACCCGTTGGCCGCGTGGCCGCCGACCGCCGTACGGGGGACGAGCACCGTCCACTTCACGTCGGGGGCGAGGAGCTCCTCGGGGGACGGGGAGCCGGGCAGGGCGACCGCCTCGACGGAGACCGCCTGCGGGTAGTTGCCGCGGAAGTGGGCGGTGTCCAGGACGATGCCCCGGATGACGCCGGGCGCGCCGAGGCGGACGAGGGCCCAGTCGTGGTCGTCGGCGGTGGGGTGCGGTTCGGCCGCGCTGACACCGCGTCGGCGGCGGGTCTCCCAGCCGTCCATGATCTTGCCCTTGTGCCCGAAGTGCTCCGGGTCGAAGACGGCGGGCCCGGGCTTGAGGAGGTTCTCGCGCTCGGCGAAGAACTCGTCGTTGGCGGCGATGACACCCGCCCCGAGACGGCGGTCGGCCAGGTCGACGAGGTGGGTGAAGGGGAGGTCGGCGGTGCGGTGGTCGGCGTACGGGTCGCCGCCCGCGTAGGGGCTTGCGTCGCCGGTGAAGCGCGGTATCGCGGCGTCCGTCATGGTCAGGGGGTCCTTTCGGTCACGGTTTTCGGTCACAATCAGGGGTCGCGTTCGAGGAGCGGACCGGTCGGCTCGGTCAGCGGTCGCGTTCGGAGGGCGGCCGGCGAGCTCGTCAGCGGTCGCGTTCGAGGAGGCGGCCCGCGGCCTCGGCGAGGACGCCGTCGGAGGCGATGCGGACGCCGCGCAGCCAGCTGGAGCGGACCACGCCGTGCAGGGTCTTCCCGGCGTAGGCGGTGACCTGGTTGCGGTGGAACAGCTCGGCGGGGTCGACGGTGAAGGTCGCGTCGGGGGCGAGGACCGCGAAGTCGGCGTCGCGTCCGGCCTCGATGGCTCCCTTGCGGGTCAGCCCGGCCAGCGCCGCGGGGGCGGCGGACATCCAGCGGGCGACGTCGTCGAGGGAGTGGCCGCGCCTGCGGGCCTCGGTCCAGATGGCGGGCAGGCCGAGCTGGAGGGAGGAGATGCCGCCCCAGGCGGAGGCGAAGTCGGGGGTCTTCAGGTCGGTGGTGCACGGCGAGTGGTCGCTGACGATGCAGTCGATGGTGCCGTCGGCGAGTCCGGCCCAGAGCGCGTCCTGGTTGGCGGCCTCGCGGATCGGCGGGCAGCACTTGAACTCCGTGGCCCCGTCCGGCACCTCCTCGGCGGTGAGGGTGAGGAAGTGCGGACAGGACTCGACGGTGACGCGGACGCCCTCGCGCTTGGCGGCGGCGATCAGCGGCAGGGCGTCGCTGGAGGAGAGGTGCAGGACGTGGACGCGGGCGTTCAGCCGCTTGGCGTGGGCGATGAGCCCCTCGATCGCGGTGTTCTCGGCGTCGCGCGGGCGGGAGGCGAGGAAGTCGGCGTAGGCGGGCCCGGAGCGCTGCGGGGCCTCGGCCAGGTGGTGCGGGTCCTCGGCGTGCACGATGAGCAGCCCGCCGAATCCGGCGATCTCCGCCATGGAGCGGGCCAGCTGCTCCTGGTCCAGCTCCGGGAACTCCTCGACGCCGGAGGGCGACAGGAAGCACTTGAAGCCGAAGACCCCGGCCTCGTACAGCGGGCGCAGGTCCCTGACGTTGGACGGGATCGCCCCGCCCCAGAAGCCGGTGTCGACGTGCGCCTTGGGGGCCGCCACCTGCTGCTTGACCCGCAGGTGTTCGACGGTGGTGGTCGGCGGGAGCGAGTTGAGGGGCATGTCCAGGAGCGTGGTGATCCCGCCCGCGGCGGCCGCGCGGGTGGCGGTGTAGAAGCCTTCCCACTCGGTGCGGCCGGGGTCGTTCACATGGACGTGGGTGTCGACCAGACCGGGCAGCAGGACGTCGTCGCCGAAGTCCTCCAGCCGGGCGCCGGCGGGCGTCTCGGTGTCGTACGGCAGGACCGCGTCGATCGTCCCGCCCGCGACGGCGACCGCCGCCGGGCGGGTGCCCTCGGGGGTGACGACGCGCGTCGAGCGCAGTATCAGGTTCACGTCCGGACCGGACACCTGTGCTCCTTCACTCCAGCAATGATCACAACAGGAATTCAACGAACTGTTGAAGCTTTCGATGGAGTCTTCACTCGGGAATCGCCCTCGTCAAGACCCCACCTTCCGCCACGGGGACCCGCCCGGCCACCCCCACCGCCCGACTGGAGGTTTCCACAAAGTAAAAGTCATATTTCGAACTGCGGAACGTAGCATGGGCCAGGAGGGGCGGCGCCGAGCCGCCCGCACCGACCGTCGGCACCCGGACAAAACAGCCCCTGACCGGCACGGACGCCGACCGGGGAGCAGTGGGCCGATCGGGAACCGCCCGGTAGGCTGCTGCCTTGCCTTCCGCTTCGAAAGGACCGTTGACGTGCCGCCGTCCCACGCCAGCACAGCCGACTCCAAGCCCTCCGGTTCCAGCGGTGGGGTGCAGTCCCTTGAGCGCGCCTTCGATCTGCTGGAGCGGATGGCCGACGCCGGGGGCGAGGTCGGACTGAGCGAGCTGTCCGCGAGCAGCGGTCTGCCCCTGCCGACCATCCACCGGCTGATGCGCACCCTGGTCGTCTGCGGATACGTGCGCCAGCAGCCCAACCGCCGCTACGCGCTGGGCCCCCGGCTGATCCGCCTCGGCGAGTCCGCCTCCCGGCTGCTGGGCACCTGGGCCCGCCCCTACCTCAGCCGACTGGTGGAGGAGACCGGCGAGACGGCGAACATGGCGCTGCTGGACGGGGACGAGATCGTGTACGTCGCCCAGGTGCCGTCCAAGCACTCCATGCGGATGTTCACCGAGGTCGGCCGACGGGTCCTGCCGCACTCCACCGGTGTGGGCAAGGCGCTCCTCGCGCACACCCCCGCCGACGAGGTCCGCGCGCTCCTGGCCCGTACCGGCATGCCCGCCGCCACCGAGAAGACGATCACCACCCCTGAGGGCTTCCTGGACGCCCTGGAGCTGGTGCGCCGCGCCGGGTACGCGGTGGACGACAACGAGCAGGAGATCGGCGTGCGGTGCCTCGCGGTCCCCGTGCCGAACTCCCCCACCTCGGCCGCGATCTCCATCTCGGGCCCGGCAGGGCGGGTGACGGAGGCGGCGACGGAGCGGATCGTGCCGATCCTCCAGCAGGTCGCGGGAGAGCTGTCCGACGCGCTGGCGAGCAACGGCACGAACGGCGGCTGAGCCCGCACGATCCGGCCACCCACCGTCCCGGCCGGCCCGGGGCCGGGCCGGCCGGCGCCGTGGAAGAGCCTCCGGCCCCGGCTCCGGCCCCGGGGCTCAGACCCCGGCCGGTACGGTCAGCCGCCCGTCGTCCATCGTCACCGTGCGGTCCATCCGCTCCAGGTGCGCGAGGTCGTGCGTGACCAGCACCGTGGCGGTGGCGCGCTCCCGGGTCAGGGTGACCAGCAGGTCGAGCACGGCCGCGCCGCGCTCGTGGTCGAGCGCGCTGGTCGGCTCGTCGACGAGCAGGACCTCCGGCTCGTTCATCAGGGCCCGCGCGATGTTGATCCGCTGGCGCTGCCCGCCGGAGAGCTGGTGCGGCCGCCGGCCGGCGCGGTCGGCCAGACCGACCGCGTCCAGCAGCTCCAGGGCCCGGCGGCGGGCGGCCCGGGCGGAACCCCCGGACAGGTGGCGCATCACCTGGAGCTGTTCGGCCGCGGTCAGCGAGGGCAGCAGGTTGGGCTGCTGGAAGACGATGCCGATGTGCTCCCGGCGCAGGGCCGCCCGTCCGGCACCGCCGAGGCCGCCCGTCGGCGTCCCGGCCACCACCACCTCGCCGGAGTCCGGGGTGACCAGGGTGGCGGCGGCCGCGAGGAGGCTCGACTTGCCCGAGCCGGACGGCCCGACGACGGCGGTGAGCGTGCCCGGGGGGACGTCCAGCGAGACCCGGTCCAGAGCGGTGAGCCGCCCCTCGCCGTCCGGGTAGGTGAGGGTGACGTCGGTCAGGGTGAGCGTCATCGGGCACTCCCGAGTGCGGTGAGCGGGTCGACGGCGGTGATCCGCCGGATGGACAGGGCGGCCCCGAGCGCGCCGAGGGCGATCATCACGGCGGCCGGGACGAGGACGGTGGCCGCGTCCAGGACGAACGGCACGGCTCCTCGGCCGATCAGGGCTCCGGCCCCGGCGGCCAGGGCGGTGCCCAGTCCCGTACCGAGGGCGAGCATCACCACGGCCTGCCCCAGCGCGTCGCGCAGGAGGTACGGGGTCGACGCGCCGAGCGCCTTCAGCACGGCGACGTCGCCGCTGCGCTGGATCGTCCAGACGGTGAAGAACGCACCGATGACGAGCGCGGAGATGGCGAAGAGGAAGCCGCGCATCAGTTGCAGCGAACCGTTCTCCGACTGGTAGGAGCCGATGGCCGTGAGGGAGTCGTCGAGCGTGAGCGTGCTGGTGCCCGCCGCCTCGTCCCCCGCCGCGAGGTCGACGCCTCCGGTGGTGGTCAGGGCGATCACGGTCGCCTGTTCGGCGGGCCCGGCGCCGTCGTGGCCGATCTGCTGCCAGTCGTCGAGCGAGGTCCAGACGACGGGTGCGTGGCTGTACGAGGCGTCCGTGGCGACGGCGGCGACCGCGCGCTCGGTCCGGCCGAGCGCGATCCTGTCACCCGCCGAGGCGTCGAGCTCCTCTGCCGCCTTCTCGGAGAGCACGACCTGACCCGGGCCGATCCCCTCCGGCCCGAGGGTGCCGTCCGGTTCGACGCCGAAGGCCGAGACGGCGGCGCTCCGCCCACCCGCGGCGGTGGCGTTCAGCGTCCGGATGCCGACCGGCTGCGCGGCCTCGACCCCGGGCCGCGCGACCCAGGTCCGCCAGTCGTCCTCCCGGACGGTCGAGTTGGTGAACGACTCCGCCTGCCCGTCGGGTGGCGCGGCGAAGGCCAGGTGGTCGGCGTCCAGACCGGTGACGGCCGAGATGTTCTCCCGGGCCAGGCCGGCGGTCAGGCCCGACAGCAGGCCCACGAGCAGCGTGATCAGCACCACGACCGAGCCCATGAGCGCGAACCGGCCCTTGGCGAAGCGGAGGTCTCTCCATGCGACGAACATGGCTCCAGCGTCGTGCGGCGCGGGCGGGAAAACATCGCGCGGCGGACGGGCCAGGGATCAACCTTTCGATTGACCGGGTCCGGGAAGGCCGCGGCTACGCTGGACGGACCATGGATTCGCGTTCGCACACCCACGTCACGGCAGCTCTGCGGCTCTGTCTGCACGCCCTGCTGGTCGGGCTACTGGCCCTGGTGGCGGTCCGCGCGGTGAGCGAGGACGCGTCGCGGGCACCGGCGGTCGTGGTGGTGGCGGTGCTGCTGGCGGCCCTGTACGCGGCGGGTCCGCTCGCCCCCTCCGTACAGCCGGGAAACCGGGCGGGGGCCGTGTGGCTGGCGGGTCTCGGCGCCCTGTGGGCCGGGCTGCTGGTCCTGTCGCCGGACGCCCTGTGGGTGGCCTTCCCGCTCTACTTCCTCCAGCTCCACATCCTGCCGATGCGGTGGGCGCTGCCCGCCGTCGTGGTCACCGCCGGCGCCGCGATCACCGGCTTCGTCGTGCACCGGCAGGAGATCGAGCCCGGCGCCTTCATCGGGCCGCTGATCGGCGCGGCGGTCGCCGTCGCCACCGTCCTCGGGTACGACGCGCTCTTCCGGGAGAGCGAGCGGCGGCGCGAGCTGATCGTGGAGCTGGTCGCCACCCGCGCGGAGCTGGCCGAGGCCGAACGCACGGCCGGGACCCTCGCCGAGCGCGAGCGCCTCGCCCGGGAGATCCACGACACGCTGGCCCAGGGCCTGTCCAGCATCCAGCTGCTGCTGCGCGCCGCCGAGCGCTCACTGCCCGGGGACGCGCCGGCCGCCGGGCATGTGCGGGCCGCCCGCGAGGCCGCGCAGGCCAATCTCGCCGAGGCCCGGTCCTTCGTCCGCGCGCTGACGCCGCCGGACCTGGAGCACGGTTCGCTGGCCGCCGCGCTGGAGCGGCTCTGCGCCCGGACGACCGCACCCGACCTGACCGTACGGTTCGCGGTGAGCGGGACCCCGGTGGAGCTGCCGACGCCGTACGAGGTGGCGCTGCTGCGGACCGCGCAGTCGGCGCTGGCCAACACGGTGCGCCATGCGCGGGCCGGGCGCGCGGAGATCACCCTGAGCTTCATGGACACCTCGGTGGCGCTGGACGTCGTGGACGACGGGCAGGGCTTCGACCCGTCGGGGGCGCCGGTCCACGAGCGCGGCGACGGCGGCTTCGGGCTGCCGGCGATGCGGGCGCGCGCCGGGTCGCTCGGCGGCGCGCTGAGCGTGGAGTCGGCGCCGGGACAGGGCACGGCGGTGGCGGTCACCCTGCCGCTGCCCGTCGCGGAAGCGGAGCGTGCGGCATGAGCGGGATCGGCGGCGGGAGCGGTGACGGGAGTGGGGCCGGTGGCGGGAGCGGTGACACGATCCGGCTGCTGCTGGCGGACGACCATCCGGTCGTCCGGGCGGGGCTGCGCGCGGTCCTGGACACCGAGCGGGACTTCCGGGTCGTCGGTGAGGCCGCCACCGCCGAGGAGGCCGTCGCCCTGGCCGCGGCGGGCCGCTTCGACGTGGTCCTGATGGACCTCCAGTTCGGCGCGGGCATGCACGGCTCGGAGGCGACGGCGACGATCACCGCCGCACCGGAGGGCCCCCGGGTCCTGATCCTGACCACCTACGACTCCGACGCGGACATCCTGGCGGCGGTCGAGGCGGGGGCGAGCGGCTATCTGCTCAAGGACGCGCCGCCGCAGGAGCTGGCGGCGGCGGTGCGCACGGCGGCGGCGGGCCGCTCCGCGCTCGCGCCGTCGGTGGCGCACCGGCTGATGGACCGGATGCGGACGCCGGCCGAGGCGCTGACCCGGCGGGAGCTGGAGGTGCTCCAGCTGGTCGGGGAGGGCCTGTCGAACCTGCAGATCAGCAAGCGGCTGTTCCTGAGCCAGGCGACGGTCAAGTCCCACCTGGTGCACATCTACGCCAAGCTGGGCGTCGACTCCCGTACGTCGGCGGTCGCGGCGGCCACGGCCCGCAGGCTCATCCGCCGCTGAGGCCGGGCTCGCCCGCCCCGCCGAAGCCGGGCCCGGGCCCCGCCGGTCAGCCGCGCGGGGGCTCCGCGCCGCGCTTCACCCGCGTGGGGGCTCCCCGAAGAGGTCGACCGCGTTGCGCACCTCGCGCAGGGCTGCCGCCACCGCGCTCACCGAGCCGATCGCCCCCGCGATCAGCAGCAGGGAGCGGCGCATACGGGGGATCTCCGGCACGCCGCCGACGGCCATCGCGTCCAGGGCCGCCAGCTCGTCCTCGGCGATCGGCCGGTCCGGGAATTCGGCCCGGAGCCCGGCCAGTTCGCGGCGGAGCCGGGAGACGGCCATCCGCAGCTCGGCCACCCTCGGGTCCTCGTCGCTGCCGGTCAGGCGCTTCTGCCCCACGCTTCGCAACACAGCACTCCCCCTCGCACGTCCGTGTGCCGGTGTGACCCCCGGGCCCGGGCTGTGGCCAAGTCACCGGGTGTGCCCGCAAGTTAACGCCATGACAGGCAGTACGCGCCAGCCCACGGAAAGAAATCGGGGTGACCCCTGAGGGTGACATGCGTGTCGCGTGTGCGAAGCGCTCAGTGGTATCCAGACCTCATGGCCACGGACACGACGACAGGCACGGCTACGGAGAGGACCGCGGACATGGCTTCCACCGCGAAGAACCCCGAGGTCGCGGGGGTGCTGCTGGCCGCCGGCGGAGGCCGCCGGCTCGGCGGCCGGCCGAAGGCGCTCCTGGAGCACCGGGGCCGCCCGCTGATCGAGCACGCGGTGCGCTCCCTGCGCGACGGCGGCTGCGGCCCGCTGCACGTGGTGCTGGGCGCGGCGGCGGACGAGGTGCGGGCCCGCGCGGATCTCGCGGGCTGCGCGGTGACGGTGAACCCGGACTGGGAGGAGGGCATGGGCTCCTCCCTCCGGTCGGGCCTGGCCGCCCTGGGCGCGACGGACGCGGACGCGGCGCTCGTCCTTCTGGTCGATCAGCCCGGGATCGGGGCGGAGGCGGTGGCGCGGGTGCGTCTCGCGTACCGCTCGCGGACCAGTCTGGCGGCCGCCTCGTACGGCGGGGAACGGGGCCACCCGGTGCTGTTCGGGGTGGACCGGTGGGCGGACATCGCGGCGGGCGCGGTGGGCGACCGGGGTGCGCGGGCCTATCTGCGGGAGCACCGCGATGCGATCACGCTCGTGGAGTGTTCGGATGTGGCCGAGGCATACGACATCGACACCTCGCAGGATCTGAAGCACCTGGAGTGACCGTGCCGACCCGCACCCGTCCACCGTGCGTGGCCGCGCTGGCACGCTGCGCCGCCATCGGGCCGTTTCTGTCGACCCGGAGAATCTCGACATCAACAAACCATTGAACTTCCACCATGAGGAAACTACTATCCACTGGTCAGAAGCCCTCTGAACCTCAGACGGCGCCCACGGCCGTATCTCGGAGCCATGGCACGCCGTGCCGTCTCAGGCGACCCGGCGGCCATGAGACGCCGCCGCCCGCTGAAGGAGTGACAGCTCATGTCCGCACCAGCGCCGTCCACGCTGGCCATCGTCGATGCCGAGCCCCTGCCCCGGCAGGAAGAGGTCCTGACCGACGCGGCCCTCGTGTTCGTGGCCGAACTGCACCGGCGGTTCACCCCGCGCCGCAATGAGCTGCTCGCCCTGCGCGGTGAGCGCCGCGCCGAGATCGCCCGCACCTCCACGCTGGACTTCCTGCCCGAGACGGCAGCGGTCCGCGCGGACGACTCCTGGAAGGTCGCACCGGCTCCGGCCGCTCTGAACGACCGCCGGGTGGAGATCACCGGTCCGACCGACCGCAAGATGACCATCAACGCCCTGAACTCGGGCGCCAAGGTCTGGCTCGCCGACTTCGAGGACGCGTCCGCCCCCACGTGGGAGAACGTCGTCCTCGGCCAGCTCAACCTCACCGACGCCTACGAGCGCCGCATCGACTTCACCGACCCGAGGTCGGGCAAGTCGTACGCGCTGAAGTCCGCCGACGAACTCGCCACCGTCGTCATGCGCCCGCGCGGCTGGCACCTGGAGGAGCGCCACCTCCAGCTGGACGGCGTCTCCGTGCCCGGCGCGCTGGTCGACTTCGGCCTCTACTTCTTCCACAACGCGCAGCGCCTGATCGACCTCGGCAAGGGCCCGTACTTCTACCTGCCGAAGACGGAGTCGCACCTGGAGGCCCGCCTCTGGAACGACATCTTCGTCTTCGCCCAGGACTACGTCGGCATCCCGCAGGGCACGGTCCGCGCCACCGTCCTGATCGAGACGATCACCGCCGCGTACGAGATGGAGGAGATCCTCTACGAGCTGCGCGACCACGCCTCCGGGCTGAACGCCGGCCGCTGGGACTACCTCTTCTCCATCGTCAAGAACTTCCGCGACGGCGGGGCCAAGTTCGTCCTCCCGGACCGCAACGCGGTGACGATGACCGCCCCGTTCATGCGGGCGTACACCGAACTCCTGGTCCGCACCTGCCACAAGCGCGGCGCGCACGCGATCGGCGGCATGGCCGCCTTCATCCCCTCGCGCCGCGACGCCGAGGTCAACAAGGTCGCCTTCGAGAAGGTCAAGGCCGACAAGGACCGCGAGGCGCACGACGGCTTCGACGGCTCCTGGGTCGCCCACCCCGACCTGGTCCCGATCGCCCTGGCCTCCTTCGACGCGGTCCTCGGCGAGAAGCCCAACCAGAAGGACCGCCTCCGCGAGGACGTCTCGGTGGCCCCGGGCGACCTGATCGCCATCGACACCCTCGACGCCGGCCCGACCTACGACGGCCTGCGCAACGCCGTCGCGGTCGGCATCCGCTACATCGAGGCCTGGCTGCGCGGACTGGGCGCGGTCGCCATCTTCAACCTGATGGAGGACGCCGCCACCGCGGAGATCTCCCGCTCGCAGATCTGGCAGTGGATCAACGCCGACGTGGTCTTCGAGAACGGCGAACACGCCACCGCGGACCTGGCCCGCAAGGTCGCCGCCGAGGAACTGACCGCGATCCGCGAGGAGATCGGCGAGGAGACCTTCTCCGCGGGCAAGTGGCAGCAGGCCCACGACCTCCTGCTCCAGGTCTCCCTGGACCAGGACTACGCGGACTTCCTGACCCTGCCGGCGTACGAGCAGCTGCGCTGACCTCACGACACCAGCACCACCACCCGCACCACCACCGCCCCCGGCACCGCAGAGCGCCGGGGGCGGTGGTGTTCCCGGCGGGGTCACCCGTTGTCGCGCCCCGGGGCGCCCGCCCCCCGGCCCCTCATGTCCACACCGCCCCCAACGCCACGAACCCGCAGATGAGCGCGAACAGGATCGCCAGCAGCGGCCAGACGAACCGCAGGTACTTGTCGTAGCCGATCTTCGCCAGGGCCACCCCGCCGATGGTGACCGCCGTCGTCGGGACCCAGAGGTTCATCCAGCCGCTCGCCGCCTGCCACGCCGTGACGACCACGGCGCGGGAGACACCGGCGAAGTCGGCGAGGGGGGCCAGGATCGGCATCGCCAGGGTGGCGTGACCCGAGGTGGAGGGGATGAGGAAGGCGAGCGGCAGGTTGACGATGAAGACGAAGACCGCGAACAGCGCCGACGAGGTGCCCGAGACCACGCCCTCGATGGAGTGCAGCACCGTGTCGGTGATCTGCGAGTTGTTCATGATGACCGTGACGCCGCGCGCGAGGACGATGACCAGGGCCGGGGAGATGAAGTCCGCCGCGCCCTGGATGATCGTCGCGCTGAGCTTCTGCTCGCCGAACCGGGCGACGACGCCGACCAGGACCGCCGCGACCAGGAACAGGGCGGCCAGCTGGGGGAAGGACCAGCCGAGTTCGAAGCCGTACGGGGTGGCGTCGGCGTCGCCCGTGATCGCGCTGGACCACGGGACGACCGAGAAGATCATGAAGCTGAAGACCAGGGCGACCAGCACGAGAACGGTCCGGTGGAGCCCGGTCAGCTCCGGGGGCTCCCCCGCGTCCGCCGCGTCGTGCTCGCGGTCGCCGGGCAGGAAGCCGGAGAGCGAGCGGTCCGGGTTCCTGCGGACCCGGACCGCGTACCGGATGACGTAGCCGATCGTCACCGCCGTCAGGACCACCCACATGATCGCGCGCAGCACGATGCCGTCGCCGAGCGAGATGTCGGCGGCGGAGGACGCGACTCCGGTGGCGAAGGGGTTCACGGTGGAGCAGAGCACCCCGATGCCCGCGCCGAGGATGATCGTGCCGGTGGCCACCATGCGGTCGTAGCCGAGGGCCAGCATCAGCGGGATGATCAGGCCGTAGAAGCCGAGCGTCTCCTCCGCGAACCCCTCGACGGTGCCGAGGAGGGAGAAGACCAGCATCACTCCGGCGATGAGCAGCGCTCCCCGGTCGCGCAGCCGGTGCGCGAGGCGGCCGATGCCCCGGTCCAGGGCGCCGGTCGCGAACACCACCGTGATGAACGCGCCGATGGCGAGCACGAAGAGGAACACGCCCGCGCTGCCGTACAGCTCGCCGGCCAGGTCCGGGCCGACCTCGCCCGTCTTGGCGTCCTGGACGCCGTAGAGGCCGTTGACCGGGGAGAGGAAGAGGTCGTTCAGGCGGTCCACGAAGCTCTGGTCGGAGTCGACCCGGTGGTACGTGCCCTGGACCGGGGCCCCCTCCTCGTCGCGGTCGTAGGCCCCGGGCGGGATCAGGAAGGCCAGCGCCCAGACGGCCAGCGTGACGACCGCGAGGATCGTGAGGGCGCTGGGGAAGGTGAACTTCTTCTTGGCCGGGGGCTCTTCCTCCGGAGCCGGTTTCGTGTCGGCCGCACTGCTCATGCCGTGCTCCCGCCGGTCGCGGTCCCTCCGGTCGTGCTACCACCGGTCGCGGTCCCGACCGTCGCGGTCCCGTCCGTAGTGCTCCCGTACGTCTTCGCGTACTCGCGCAGGAACGCGGCCTCCGCGATCACCGCCGACCGCAGCTCCGAGAAGAGGACGCGCTCGTTCGGGGCGTGCAGGTTGCACATGCCGTCCTGGGCGCCGAAGAGGAGGACCTCGGCGCCCGGGACCGCCTTGGCCAGGCCGTTGACCAGGGGGATCGATCCACCGCTCGCGACGAGGGCCGGTTCGCTCCCCCAGCCCTCCCGGAGCGCGGTACGGGCGGCGCGGTACGCCGGACCGTCGGTCGCGGGTTCGAATCCGGGGCCTGTGTCACCCGCCGTGACGGTGAGCGGGATACCGAACGGACGCAGGGACTCCAGATGGGTGACGAGGAGGCCCTGGGCCTCCCTCGGGTCCTGCTCGGGGTGGAAGCGCAGATTCAGTTTGGCGCGGGCGTACGGGACGACGGCGGAGGCCGCGTGGTCGACGCCCGGAGCGTCGATGCCGATGACGGTGATCGCCGGGCCGCTCCAGAGGCGCTCGCCGAGACCCCCGGAGCCGATCAGGGGCATGCCCTCCTGGACACCGGCGAGGGAACGGAACTCGTCCTCCGTATAGGTGGCGCCGGTCCATTCCTCGCGGCGCAGGCCCTCCACCGCCACGTCGCCGTGGACGTCGTGGAGGGTGGCGAGGGCCTTGAGGAGGGCGAGCAGGGCGTCCGGGGCCGCGCCGCCGAACTCGCCGCTGTGCCGGGGTTCGGCGAGGGTGCGGACCTCCACGAAGACCTCCGCCGCGCCGCGCAGCCCCGTGGTGAGCGTGGGGCTGCCGGGGCGGAGGTTGCCCATGTCCGCGATGACCATCGCGTCGCAGGCGAACCGGTCCGGGTCGGTGGGCGGGTAGTCGTCGAAGGCGCTTCCGTACTCCTCCTGGCCCTCCAGGACGATCTTCAGCCCGACCGGGGGACGGCCTGCGCAGGCCCGGAGAACGCCCAGGTGGACGATGATGTTGGACTTGTCGTCGGCGATGCCCCGGGCCCGCAGCCCGCCCTCGACGCGGGTGGGCTCGAAGGGCGGCGAGAGCCAGAGAGCCTCGTCGCCGGGCGGCTGGACGTCGTAGTGGCCGTAGAGCAGGACGGTCGGCGCGCCCGGGGCGGGCGGCGGGACCTCCGCGACGATGACCGGCGCGGTGTCGGGAAGGTCCAGCCTCTCCACCCGTTCCACGCCCGCGCCGCGCAACAGGTCCACGAGGAGGTCGTGGGCCTCGCGCACGGGCTCGGGCGGGAAGCCGGGGAAGGCGATGGACGGGATGGCCGTCAGCCGTTCCAGGTCGGCGACGAGACCGTCCATCAGCGCGTCGACCCGCGTGCTCAGGTCGTCTCCCAGGTCCATGGTTCAGCCCCTTCGGTCCACCGGCCTGCCTTCTGGGACCAATGGACCATGGAGGGCTGCGCGCCGCACGCCTGGAGAGCGCCGGCCGCGTGGGCCTCAGTCCGTCAGGAGGACCGTCCGCTGGGCCGAGAAGTCACCCCACTTGCCGTCCGGAAGCTTGGCCCTGAGCTTCACCGAATAGCGGGTGCCCGCCGGGTCGGACATGTCCAGCCGGTAGGTGGCGCGACCCTTGGGAGGCGTACCGCCCCAGACGATCGTGGTGGTCAGCTTGCCGTCCAGATAGAGCTCGTAGGCGGGGATGGCTCCGCCCGTCTCGGGCTGGTCCCAGGACAGGTCGAGGACGAAGTCGCCGCC
Source organism: Streptomyces sp. NBC_01116 (assembly GCF_041435495.1). Taxonomy (NCBI): domain Bacteria; kingdom Bacillati; phylum Actinomycetota; class Actinomycetes; order Kitasatosporales; family Streptomycetaceae; genus Streptomyces; species Streptomyces sp. NBC_01116. The sequence goes on along the minus strand of NZ_CP108644.1, from coordinate 7,282,013 downwards.
CTCCTTGCCGACCTCGGTGCGCAGACCGGTGGGGGCGGTGCTCGCGGGGGCGCCGGGGGCGGACTCGGTGGTGAGGTCGAGCGCGTTGCTGTCGGCCGAGGACTTGTCGGAGGCGTCCCGGGCGCGCACGGTGAAGGTGTAGACGGTCCCCGGGCGCAGCCCCGTGAGCTTCGCCGTGGTCTCGGAGGCCGGAACGCTGTGGATCCGGGAGTCCTCCTGGTAGATGTCGTACGAGGTGACGCCGACGTCGTCCTTGGCCGCGCCCCAGGTGAGGGTGGCGGCACGCTTTCCGTCGGCCCTGCCCGTCAGCTTCGCCGGGACGGTGGGGGGTGTGTCGTCCTTGGGCGGGGTGGCCTGGGTGGTGACGGGGACGGCCTTGCTGGGCGCGGAGAGGTTCCCCGCCGTGTCCTTGGTCCGGACGCTGAAGGTGTAGTCCGTCGAGGCCGTCAGCCCGTCGACGTCGATCATGGTCTTCGTCGCCGGGACGCTCTTGACCTTGGCCTTTCCGCGGTAGATCTCGTATCCGGCGACCTTCTTGTTGTCGGAGGCGCCTTCCCACATGACGTGCACCGAGGTGGAGCTGCTGGCCTGGGCGGTCACGCCCTTGGGGGTGCCGGGAGGCTGCGTGTCGGCTTCGGCGGTGCCACCGCAGGCGGAGAGGAGGGGTGCGAGAAGCAGGGCGGAACAGGTCAACGCGGCAGAGATGTGGGGGCGTTGCACGGTGGTGCCTTCCATCCGGACAGCAATGGTCCAGACCTGTATGCCATGGCGCGGGGGTCGCCGACAAGAGGACGGCGAGGAACCATCCGCTATGTGACGGTGTGCGCCGCCCGACCGCGGTCCCGGCAGGCCATGGGGCAGGGTCTCGGCCCCCGGGTCGCGCGTCACGGCTCGCGCTTCGCCGGTCGATGAGTTTTCGGCGGTCGAAGGGTCTTACCTGTATGGACACACAGGAGAACCGCGTGTCGGATGCCGCCGCTCTTCCCGACCTCGAGCCGGCCGCCCGGCGGATCACCGCGCTGCTCGGTCCGGTCGGCGACAGCCGGCTGGCCGGCCCCACCCCCTGCCCCGACTACGCCGTGCGGGAACTGCTCGGCCACCTCACCGGGCTCGCCACCGCCTTCCGCGACGCCGCCCGCAAGGATCTCGGGGCGAGCACCGCCGTCTCCCCGGACGCCGCCCTTCCCGTACTCGACGACGACTGGCGTGAGGTGCTGCCCCGACGGCTGGACGAGCTGGCGACGGCCTGGCGCTCGCCCGACGCCTGGACGGGCATGACCCGGGCGGGCGGGGTGGAGCTGCCCGGCGAGGTGGCCGGGGCCGTCGCGCTCAACGAACTCGTCGTCCACGGCTGGGACCTGGCCCGGTCGACCGGGCAGCCGTACGCGGCGGGCGAGGCCGAACTGCGGTCCTGCGAGGCCCTGCTGGCCCCGGCGGAGGAGGAGGGCCCGGACGGTGCTGCCGCCGCTGAATCCGCTGATACCGCTGACGGCTCCGACGGCTCCGACGGCCTCTTCGGGGTGCCGGTTCCGGTGCCGGACGACGCCCCGCTGCTGGACCGGGTGATCGCTCTCAGCGGCCGCCGTCCGGACTGGCGGCCGGGCGGCTGAAAGGGGGCGGGCTCCACCGGCTCGCGGGCCCGGACGCACCGCCCACGCGGTTTCCTCGAGGTTCCTCACTCACCGGAAAGTGCGCTCTTCCGGTCCGCCACCGGGCTCGCCTACGGTTCTCCGCAGACCGGACGAGCCGGGACGGCTGGGAGCGAGCACCCTCATGACCCTTCTCAAGACGTACGCACGCCTGTGGACCGACGACCTCGACCAGGCGCTGCCCCTGCTGGAGGAGCTGACCGGCGAACAGCCACACCTGCGCCTGGCCTTCCAGGAGATCGCCCTGGCCGCCATCGGTGATTTCCTGGTCGTCGCGGGCCCGGCCGAGGAACGCGCCCGGTACAGCCATGCCTCGGCGACCGTCGTGGTGGACGACCTGGAGGCCCTGCTGGCCACTCTCGAATCCGCCGGGGCCACGATCACCACTCCCGTGACCGGCGGTCCGACGGGGCGGTTCCTCTACGCCCGCCACGCAGGCGGAGCGGAGATCGAGTACGTCGAGTGGACACCGGATCTGGTCCGCAGGATCATTCGCCCCTGATCGTTCGTTCCTGATCGTTCGACGCTGATCGTTCACCCCTGGTCGTTCGGCCCCGCTGAGCAACCTCCCTGCCGACAGCCCGGTCAGCTGGTGAAGAACTCCGTGATGTGCGCGGCCACCTGGTCCGCCCGGGTCTCGTGCATCCGGTGGCCGCCCGGGACCGTGATCAGCCGGCAGTCCGGGATCAGGGAGGCCACGTCGGCCTGACGGTGCTGTTCCATCGTGCTCTCCGGGCCGCCGGTGATGATCAGCGTCGGGGAGACGATGTCGCCGAGGGCCTCGTCGGCGTCCGGGCCGGGGTCGGCGAGCTGGTCGCGTACGGCGGGCACCGCGTTCTCGTCGTAGTCCACCGGCCCCTCGGGCCGGCCCGCCGGGCCCGGGTCGCCGGGGAACGGGGCCGGGGTCTCCACCAGCACGAGGCGCTCCACCCGGTCGGAGTGCTCCTGCGCCACCAGCCGGGCGACGACCCCGCCCATGCCGTGACCGACGAGGCCGACCCGGTCCAGCTCCAGTTCGTCGAGGAAGCCCACGACGTCCTCGGCCATCAGGTCCAGGTCGTAGTCGTCGGGCCAGTCGCTCTCGCCGTGGCCGCGCAGGTCCAGGGCGAAGACCCGCCACTCCTGGCCCAGCAGGGGGCCGGCCGCCTCCCAGTTCGCGGCCGAACCGCCGAGGCCGTGCAGCAGCACGACGGGCGAGCCGAACGCGTCGCCCCAGGTCCGGTACGCGAGGCGCACATCGCCGACATCCACAACAGACTGATCTTCCATGCCCCTGACGCTACAGCCGACGGGCGCCGGACGGCCGCCGGGGCCCCGCGTCGCGCGGGGCCCCGGATGCTCCGGTCGGAATCCGCCGGGTCAGTGGACGCCGACCCCGGCCGCGGCCGGCACCACGTGCTCGCCCGGTGCCTGCTCCTCGTCGTCCGCCGTGTCGGGCTTGCGGCCCAGGTGGTTGAAGGCGAGGTTCAGCACGATCGCCACCACACAGCCGGTGGAGATGCCCGAGTCGAGGACGACCAGCAGGCTCTCCGGGAAGGCGTGGTAGAACTGCGGCGCCGCGATCGGGATCAGGCCGATGCCGAGGGCCGCCGCCACGATCAGCGCGTTCTCGCCCTTCTCCATGGCGGCGGTGGCCAGGGTCTGGATGCCGCTGGCCGCGACGGTGCCGAACAGGACGATCCCCGCGCCACCGAGCACCGGCAGCGGTACGAGGGCGATGACGGAGGCGGCGACGGGGACCAGGCCGAGCACGATGAGGATGCCGCCGCCCGCCGCGACGACGTAGCGGCTGCGGATCTTCGTCATGGCGACCAGGCCCACGTTCTGGGCGAAGGCGCTGCACATGAACCCGTTGAAGAGCGGGCTGATGGCGCTGCCGAGGGTGTCGGCGCGCAGGCCGCCCTCGATGATCTTCTCGTCGGCGGGGCGGCCGACGATCTTGCCGAGGGCCAGCATGTCCGCGGTGGACTCGGTCATGCAGACCAGCATCACGATGCACATCGAGATGATGGCGGCGATCTCGAACTGCGGGGCGCCGAAGGCGAACGGCGTCGGGAAGCCGACCACTTCGGCGTTCTTGATGGCGCCGAAGTCGGTGATGCCGGCCGGGATGGCGATCAGGGTGCCGATGACCAGGCCGAGCAGGATCGCGATCTGCTGGAGGAAGCCGCGCAGGAGTTTGCGCAGGGCCAGCACGATGACCAGGGTCACGGCGGCCATGGTGATGTTGGTCATCGAACCGTAGTCGTCGGCCGTGGCGTTGCCGCCCTGGGACCAGTTGAAGGCCACCGGGAGGAGGGAGACACCGATCAGGGTGATCACGGTGCCGGTGACGACGGGTGGGAAGAAGCGGACCAGTTTGCAGAAGTACGGGGCGAGGACGAAGCCGAGGATGCTCGCGACGATGATCGCCCCGAATATGACGGCTATCCCGTCGTGTCCCCGGTCCTTGCCTATCGCGATCATCGGGGCGACGCCGGCGAACGAGACGCCGTTGACGAAGGGCAGCCGGGCGCCGACCTTCCAGAAGCCGATGGTCTGGAGCAGGGTGGCGATCCCCGCGGTGAACAGGCTCGCCCCCATCAGGAAGGCGGTCTCCTTGGCGGTGAGGCCGACGGCCGGCCCCACGATGAGCGGCGGGGCCACCACGCCCGCGTACATGGCGGCCACGTGCTGGAGGCCGCTGGTGAACATCTTCAGTGGGGGGAGAGTCTCGTCGACCGGGTGTTTCCGGTCGTCTCCCGTTTCCGCGGCGTTGTCGGCCGTGGTGTCGGGGGCGGCTGCATCTGCGTCTTTGCGAAACCTGGGCTTGGCGGCCACGGCGGTTCCTCCGGTCGGTTACACGTCGTCGGCGACGTGGGATTCAGGGAGGTGGTGCGTAATGGTGCGGCGGTGCGGCTCTCTCAGGTGGTGCAGGTCGTGCAGGTGGGGGGTTCGGTTGGGCGCGCACGGGGGTGTGTGCGGGCAGCGTTCATCACCGGTCCGGCGGGCGCGCACCATGCGCGCGTCCGCCGGACCGGCTGCCGTGGACCCCGCTCGGGTCCACGGCGGCCGGTCTCGGGCCGTCCCCCTCGACCGGCCGGTCGGGGATACCGCGCGGAGTCGTGCTCCGCGGGGTTGCCGCCCGGAGTCGGACTCCGGCGGGGTACCGCTCGGAATCAGGCTCCGGCGGCGATCTGCGCGAGGCGGCGGGCCTCGTCGCGGGTGACGCGGGCGATGGCGTCCTCGTCCACCGTGGTGAGGTGGCTGCCCTCGACGACGGGCTTGCCGTCGACGAGGGACAGGGTCACCGGGGCGGCCGCGCCGAAGATGAGCGCGGTCACCGGGTCGGCGATCGAGGAGTGGGCCAGGGTGTCCAGCTTCCACAGGACGAGGTCGGCGAGCTTGCCGGCCTCCAGGGAGCCGATCTGGTCGGCGCGGCCCAGCACCTGGGCTCCGCCGAAGGTCCCGAGGCGCAGGGCCTGACGGGCGTTCAGGGCGGCCTCGCGGTGGGCGCCGAGGCGGTTGATGAGGAGCGCGTTGCGCAGCTCGGTGTGGAGTTCGCCGGACTCGTTGGAGGCGGTGCCGTCCACGCCGAGGCCGACGGGGACGCCGGCGGCGAGCATGTCGGGGACCCGGGCGATGCCGGCGGCCAGGCGCGCGTTGGAGGACGGGCAGTGGGCGACGCCGGTTCCCGTACGGGCGAAGGCGGCGATGTCGGAGTCGTTCATGTGGACGCAGTGGGCCATCCACACGTCGTCGCCGAGCCAGCCGGTCGACTCGAAGTAGTCGGTCGGGCCCATCCCGAACAGCTCCTTGCAGAACTGCTCCTCCTCGACGGTCTCCGAGCCGTGGGTGTGCAGCCGTACGCCCTTGCGGCGGGCCAACTCGGCGCCCTGGCGCATCAGTTCGGTGGAGACCGAGAACGGCGAGCAGGGTGCGACGGCCACCTGGGTCATGGCGTCGAAGGAGGCGTCGTGGTGAGCGTCGACGGTGGCCTCGGTGGCGGCGAGCGCGCCTTCGAGGGTCTCGACGGCGAAGTCCGGGGGCAGGCCGCCGTCCTTCTCGCTGCGGTCCATGGAACCCCGGGCGAGGGTGAACCGTACGCCCATGTCGCGGGCGGCGCCGATGATCGCGCCGGAGAGGTCGCCGGAGCCCTTCGGGAAGACGTAGTGGTGGTCCATGGCGGTGGTGACGCCGCCGCGGGCCATCATGGCGAGCGAGCCCTGCGCGGCGGCGCGGGCCATCGGCTCGTCGATGCGCGCCCAGGTCGGGTAGAGGGCGACCAGCCAGTTGAAGAGGTTGTGGTCGGTGGCCAGGCCCCGGGTGATCCACTGGTAGAAGTGGTGGTGGGTGTTGACCAGGCCGGGTGTCGCGAGGTGCCCGGTGCCGTCGATCCGCCGGACGACTCCGCTCAGGCCCTCCGGAGCCTTGCCGGCGCCGATGGACTCGATGCGGTTGCCCGCCACGACGATGTAGCCGGACGCGTACTCCGTGTCGTGGGCGTCGACGGTGGCGATCGAACAGTTTTCGATGACGATGCGCTGAGGGTCTGCCGAAGCTGCCATGGCGCTTCCTTCTTCTCTCTGTGGCGATGTGGGCACGGCAGGACCCTAGGAGGATTTGAGTGCCACAGCGGTGCGGCTGTGGGTGCCGAGATGATGGAAGAACAGGTTGAGCACGACCGCGACCAGCGCTCCCGCGCTGATCCCGGAGCCGAGGACGGTCTGCGCCCAGGCCGGGAAGCCGGCGTAGAAGGTGGGCGCGGCGAGCGGGATGATGCCCGCGCCGAGCGCGACGGCGACCAGGATGATGTTGGAGCTGTCGTCGAGGCCCGCCTCGGAGAGCGTACGGATGCCGCTGACCGCGATGGAGCCGAAGAGGACGATGCCGGCGCCGCCGAGGACGGGCATCGGGACGAGCGAGACGACCGCGCCGAGGACCGGGAAGGCGCCGAGGACCAGGAGGGCTCCGCCGGCGGCCGCGACGACGTACCGGCTGCGTACGCGGGTCAGGGAGACGACGCCGACGTTCTGGGCGAAGGCGCTGGTGGGAAAGCCGCCGAAGACCGGACCGAGGAGGGTGGCGATGCCGTCCGTGCGCAGGCCCCGGGTGATCGTGCGGCCGTCGGTGCGGCGGTCGCAGATCTCGCCGAGGGCGAGCATCCCGGCGGAGGACTCCGTCATCAGGACGAGCATGACGATGCAGAGCGACAGGATCGCGGCGGGCTGGAACTCCGGCGCGCCGAAGGCGAAGGGGGTCGGCAGGGCGGCGAGCGGTGCGGACTTCAGCGCGGAGAAGTCGGCGAGTCCGAACGGGATCGCTGCCAGCGTGCCGACGAACATGCCCATGAGCAGGGCCACTTGCTTGAGGAAGCCGCGGCCGAAGCGCTGGATGAGCAGGATGACGACGAGGGTGAAGGCGGCCAGCGCCAGGTACTTCATGGCGCCGAAGTCGGCGGCGGTGGCGTCTCCGCCCTGCGCCCAGGCGACGGGCACGGGCATGAGGGTGACGCCGATGAGGGTGATGACCACGCCGGTGACGAGCGGCGGGAAGAAGCGCAGCAGTCGGCCGAAGAAGGGGCCGACGGCCAGGCAGAAGACTCCGGCGACGAGCACCGCCCCGTAGATCGCGGGGAGTTGGTGGCCCGGTGCGCTGGTCTCGGCGATGGCGAGCATCGGCGCGATCCCGGCGGAGGACGCGGCGTTGACGAAGGGGAGCCGGTTGCCGGCGAAGGGGCCGAGACCGATCGTCTGGAGGATGGTGGCGAGTCCGGCGATCAGGAGGCTCGCCGCGATGAGCCGGGTCATGCCGGCGGTGTCCAGGCCGACGGCCTGGCCGATGATCAGCGGAGGGGTGACGACGCCCGCGTACATGGCGGCGATGTGCTGGAGCGCGGCGGGAACGAGCCGCGCGGGAGGAAGCTTCTCGTCGACCGGGTGAACCGCCGTGTCGACGAGGGTTTTCGAGGGGTCGTTGCCTGGGCCTTCGGCCGGCCCCGTTGCAGGCTGTGCCATGGGATTTCCCTCCGGGATGACCGGCCGCCGTCCGGCTGTGGACGGACGGCGGCCGGTTCAGTGCCGCGTCAGAGGTTGGTCATGTCGACCGGGATCTTCGGCTCGACGCCGTCCCGGAGCACGGTGGCCTCGATCAGACCGTAGGGGCGGTCCGCCGCGAAGTAGACAGCACCATCGGCGGTATCGTTCTTCAGTCCGAACGGTTCGAGATCCACCAGGAAGTGGTGGTTGTTCGGCAGCGAGAACCGGATCTCGTCGATCTCGCTGCGGCTGTTGATGATGCGCGAACCCATCTGGTAAAGGGTCTGCTGGAGCGAGAGGGAGTACGTCTCGGCGAAGGCGTGCAGCATGTGCTTGCGCGCCTGCTCGTAGGACTTCTCCCAGTTCGGCATCCGCTGCTCGTCGCTGGTCCAGTTGTAGCGCCAGCGCGCGGAGACGTCCGTCGCCAGGATGCGGTCGTACGCCTCCTTGAGCGTCGTGTACTTGTCCTTGACGTAGCCCCAGAACTCGGAGTTGGTCGAGTTCATCACGGTCAGGTCCTTGAGGCCCGAGATGACCTCCCAGTTCTCACCGTCGTAGGTGATCTGGGAGACGCGGGTCTCCATGCCCTTGCGGGCGAAGGAGTGCCTGACCTCGTCGGCGCCGATGAACCTGGAGTTGCCGTCGGAGGTCGCGATGCGCTCCCAGCTGTACTCCTCGATCCGGATCCGGGCGCGGTGGATCGGCTCCTGGGAGGAGACGAAGTGCCGCGCGAGGTGGATGCCGAACTGCTCGGCGGACTCGATCCCGTGCTCCTTGGCGAACGCGAACACCGTGTTCTTGGTGGTGTCGGTCGGCAGGACGTTGGCGTTGGAGCCGGAGTAGTGGACGTCGTCCATGTCGCCGGAGAGGGCGACCGAGACGTTCAGGTCCTTGATGTGGTGGGTGTCGCCGTCCCGCGTGATCTTTACGACGCGGTTCTCTGCTTTGCCGTACTGGTTCTGGCCGAGAATCGTGGGCATGTCGGTGCTAGCTCCCTCGGTAAACGGAGTAGCCGAACGGGTTGAGCAGCAGCGGTACGTGATAGTGCTCGCCCGGGGCGACCGCGAACGCGATGGTCACCTCCGGGAAGAACGCGCCGCTGTCCCTTACGCGGGGGGCGTCCTGCTGCGCCTCGGCTTGCTTCTTGGAAAAGTACGTCTCGGTGTCGAAGTCGAGACGCACATGGGTCGTCCCCTCCGGCAGTGCCGGGAGGTCCTTGCAGCGCCCGTCCGCATCGGTCGCGGACGCTCCGAGCGTCACGTACGGCGCGTCGCTTCCGCTGCGGGCGGCGAGCGAGACGGCGACGGACGCGGCGGGGCGGCCGATGCTGGTGTCCAGGATGTGGGTGGACACCGATGCGGTCGTGTCGGTACTCAAGACCGTCACTCTCCTAGATCTCAAGAGTCCTGTGCGGGGGTGCCCTCTGCGAGGGTCTCCGTCACGAGACGGGTCAGCCGGATGCGGTTGATCTTGCCCAGTTCGGTGCGCACGATCTCCTGCTCCTGCTCGGGCGAGTTCCCGATCCGGGACTTCACCGCGTCGCGCATCTGCTCACCGGTGGCGCCGGTGGCGCAGATCAGGAAGACATGTCCGAACCGCTCCTGGTAGGCCAGGTTCAGTTCGAGCATCTCGGTCTTGAGCTCCTCGGAGGCGCCGGCCATCCCCCGCTGCTCGCGGGAGGAGGTCGGGTCGCCGGGCTTCGGGCGGCCGATCGGCGGGTGGCCCGCCATCGCTTCGGCCAGGTCCTCCGCGGTGAGCGTCGCCATGGCGGCGTCGCTCGCGGAGAGCAGGGCTTCTTCGGTGGCGTACGGGCGCCCGGCGAGGATGGTGTTTCCCCAGGTCGCACTGGCGCACACCTCGTGCAGTGCGGGAGTGGCCTCGCCGTCCGCCAGGGTGTTGAACCGGGTGAGGCCCGGTGTGGAGCTCGAAGTCACGGGAGCCTCCGTGGCTGTTTTTCGCTGTGCGTTGTTCGGGCTGCGGATAGCTAACGCCCTCCGCAACACGACGTCAACACTTTGTTGAAATCTCGCGAACGAAGAAAGCCGCCGTCCCGACATGCGGACGGCGGCTTTCCTGTGCGTTCGGCGGGTTCGGCCAACTACTCACCCTTGGCCGTATGTTCCCGGTTCAGATAGTTGTACACGGTGAACCTGGAGACGCCCAGGGCGCCGGCCACCGTCTCCACCCCGTGCCGTACGGAGAAGGCACCGCGTGCCTCCAGCGTTCGGACGACGCTCTGCTTGGCCTTGCGGTCCAGGTCGGCGAGCGGCATCCCGTGCCGTCGCTCCAGCGCGGCGAGGATGTGGTCGAGCGAGTCGGAGAGCTGCGGAAGGCGTACGGCTATGACGTCCTGCCCCTCCCAGGCGAGCACGACGTCGTCCGGCTGGGCCTGATCGGGGCCCAGCAGCTCCGCGCCCATAGCGTCGACGAGCGGCTTGACCGCGGAGACCAGCGGATGGTCGAGCGTTGCCGAAGAGTTGTCGGACGCGGCGGAGACGTGGGCAGCGGCCGGGGGGTGATCGACGGATTCGGTCATGACGCGTCCCCCTCGATCACGTTGACCTGGAGCGAGACCCGGGTGGCGCCCGAGGCCAGGGTCCGCCGCAGCAGGGAGTCCACGGCGGTGAGCACCTCGTCGGCGCCCCCTTCCGCGGTGTTGCCGAAGGGGCCGACGTCCACGGCGTCCAGCCCGGCGCCCTGGATCACCTCGCGGGCCACCACCGCGTGGGTGGGCGCCTCGTCGAGATCGAACGGCTCGGTGGTGAATTCCACCCTCAAGCGCACTGTGCCTCCATGGTGTCCTCGCCCCGGGTGCGGGCTCCCGCGGCTCGGCCACGACTGTAACCGCTGGACGGGGCCCCGCTCGGGTGCGCGCGGGGACCCGGACGCGGTGGTCACGGAAGCGGCAGGACGCAGACCGCGACCGGCGCCGGGAACGGGGTGCCCGCACCGGTCAGGGAACCGTCGGGGCCGACGGCGAACGCGGTGACGGTGGAGGAGCGCTGGTTCGCGGCGAAGAGCAGGGAACCGTCCGGCGACAGGGCGAGCTGGCGGGGCCAGTCACCGCCGACGGGCACGGTGTCCAGCAGCCGCAGGGCCGCGCCCCCGCCCTCCACGGCGTAACGGGTGAGGCTGTTGTGGCCCCGGTTGGCGAGGTAGACGTACGCCCCGTCCCCGGTGACCACCGGCTGGGCGGGGTAGCTGGTGCCGGACCCCGTGCCGGTGGACTGCCCGGGCCCCGGGGTGAGGGCGCCGGTGGTCGGGTCGTACGCGCAGACGACCATGGTGTCGTCCAGCTCGCAGGCCAGGTAGGCGAAGCGCCCGCCGGGATGGAAGGCCAGGTGGCGGGGGCCGGAGCCGGGCGCCAGAGCGGCCCGGGAGACCTCGGTGAGCGCCCCGGCCGACGTGTCGAGCCGGTAGGTGTACACGGTGTCGGTGCCCAGGTCGACGGCGAGGACGTGACCGCCGTCGGGCGAGGTGACGACCTGGTGGGCGTGCGGTCCCCCCTGCCCGGGCCCGGGCGGCGGCGAACTGTGGACGACCAGGTCGGTGCGCTCCCCCAGCGAGCCGTCCCCCGCGATCGGGTGCACGGCGATGCTGCCGGAGGTGTAGTTGGCGCTCAGCAGCCAGCGTCCGGACGGGTGGACGGAGAGGTGGGTCGGGCCGGAGCCGCCGGTGGCGCGGCTGCCGAGCACCTCGTACGTCCCGTCCGGCCCGATCGCGACGGCGGTGACCGCGCCCGCCGCCTGCTCGGCGACCGCGTAGACGGTGGCCCCGGAGGGGTGCGCGGCGAGGTAGGAGGGGTTCTCGACACCGGTGATCACCGGTCCGGGGGTGATCGCGCCGGTGCCGGTGTCGTACGCGGCGGTGCCGATGCCCGTGCCGCCTCCGCCTTCGGAGGTGTACGTGCCGAGCAGCAGCGGGCGGGTGGCGCGCGGACCGGCGGGGGCGGCGGGCGAGGGGGACGGGCCGGCCTCCGCGCGGGCGGGAGCGGCGAGGGCGGGGACGGCGGCCAGGGCGGCTCCCGCCAGCAGGCCGCCGAGGAGACCTCGGCGGCCGGGGAGGCCGGAAGCGGGGCGCGGGTGGGGGGCTGCGTTCATGCGAGGCACCTCGTGTGGGGGGAGTCGGCTGCTTCGGATGCGTTCGCCACCCTGGCCCGCCGACGACCGTTCGACAAGAGGTGCAACCGGAGTTGCACCCTGCGCAACGCGATGACGGGTCGCCGAACGACCGCACGCCCGGACGCCCGCCGGCCGGGGCGAATTTTCCGGCACCCCCTTGACAGCCTCACCACCCTCCGGGCAATCTTCCGTTAAGCAGAAACTATCTTCCGCAATACGGAAGGAGCGCCGACATCCTCATGGGATACACGGACCAGCGCTTCGATGTGAACCTTTCGATCCTCTTCACGGAACTCCCGCTCCTGGAGCGCCCCGCGGCAGCCGCCGCGGCGGGCTTCACGGCGGTCGAGCTGTGGTGGCCCTGGATCGAGACCCCCACCCCTCCGCAGGCGGAGCTCGACGCCCTCAAGAAGGCGCTCGACGACGCCGGCACCCAGCTGGTGGGGCTGAACTTCTACGCCGGACAGCTGCCCGGCCCCGACCGCGGCGCGCTCTCCGTGCCCGGCACGGAGTCGGACCGCTTCCGGGCCAACATCGAGGTGGCGGCCGACTTCGCCGCCTCGGTCGGCTGCACGGCGCTCAACGCGCTGTACGGCAACCGCGTCGAGGGCACGGACCCGGCGGCGCAGGACGCGCTCGCCCTGGAGAACCTGGTGCTGGCCGCCCGTGCGGCGGACCGGGTCGGGGCGATCCTCCTCGTCGAGACCCTCAACAAGCCGGAGTCGCCGCTCTATCCGCTGGTCGGCGCACCGGCCGCGATCGAGGTCGTCGACAAGGTCAACGCGGCGACGGGCCTCGGGAACGCCAAGTTCCTGCTGGACCTCTACCACCTCTCGATGAACGGCGAGGACCTGAGCCAGGTCATCAAGGCGTACGCCGCGAAGACCGGCCACGTCCAGATCGCCGACAACCCGGGCCGCGGCGCGCCGGGCACCGGCTCGCTCCCGCTGGAGCAGCTCCTCGACGAGCTGAAGGACGCCGGCTACGCGGGCTGGGTCGGCCTGGAGTACAAGCCGGGCGACCGTCCGAGCGCGGAGTCCTTCGACTGGCTCCCGGCGTCGGCCCGAGCGGCCCGCTGACCGGCTGCGGACGGGCCGGGCCGACCCCCGGTCGAGCCCAACCCCCCTACGTACACACGTTTTCAGGAAGGCACCCTCATGAGCAACAACCTCCCCAAGGTTGCGTGGATCGGCCTCGGCATCATGGGCTCCCCCATGTCCGAGAACCTGATCAAGGCCGGTTACGACGTCACCGGATACACCCTGGAGCAGGACAAGGTCGACCGGCTGGTCGCGGCCGGCGGCACCGGCGCCTCCTCGATCGCGGACGCGGTCGAGGACGCGGATGTCGTCATCACGATGGTGCCCGCCTCCCCGCAGGTCGAGGCCATCTCCTACGGCCCCGACGGCATCCTGGAGAACGCCAAGCGCGGCGCGCTGCTGGTGGACATGTCCTCCATCACCCCGCAGACCTCCGTGGACCTCGCCAAGAACGCCTCCGAGAAGGGCATCCGGGTCCTGGACGCACCGGTCTCCGGCGGCGAGGCCGGCGCCATCGAGGCGGTCCTGTCCATCATGGTCGGCGGCGAGCAGGCGGACTTCGACGCCGCGAAGCCGCTGCTGGAGGCGCTGGGCAAGACCATCGTGCTCTGCGGCCCGCACGGCTCCGGCCAGACGGTGAAGGCGGCCAACCAGCTGATCGTCGCGGTCAACATCCAGGCCTGCGCCGAGGCCGTGGTCTTCCTGGAGAAGTCCGGCGTCGACCTCGCCGCAGCGCTGGACGTCCTGGGCGGCGGCCTCGCCGGCTCGACCGTACTGACCCGCAAGAAGGACAACTTCCTGAAGCGGGACTTCGCCCCCGGCTTCCGGATCGACCTGCACCACAAGGACATGGGCATCGTCACGGACGCCGCCCGCAACGTCGGCGCGGCCCTGCCCGTCGGCGGAGTGGTCGCCCAGCTGGTCGCCTCGCTGCGCGCCCAGGGCGACGGCGGCCTGGACCACTCGGCACTGCTGCGCTCGGTCGAGCGGCTGTCCGGCTCCCAGGTCTGACCCCTCGCTCCGCAAGGAGCCCCCGGCCTCGTACGGGGCCACGGCCCGCACGAACGGGCCCCCTGATCTCCGGGCCGCGGTGGCGCTGACACCTGTCCTGTCGCGCCCAGGCGCTGCCGCGGCCCGGAACCACACACTTCGTTTTCAACAAACTGTTGACGTTGTCTCGCGGCGATTCTACGCTCCTCAAGCCGTCAGCAGCTCGTACGAAAGGTCATCCCGCCACATGGCTAAGCGTGTGCTCACGACCGAGTCAGGCGCCCCGGTCGCCGACAACCAGAACTCCGCCACCGCCGGTGTCGGCGGGCCGATCCTCCTCCAGGACCAGCACCTCCTGGAGAAGCTCGCCCGCTTCAACCGTGAGCGCATCCCGGAGCGCGTGGTGCACGCCCGCGGTTCCGGCGCGTACGGCTACTTCGAGGTCACCGACGACGTCACGGGCTTCACCCGCGCCGACTTCCTCTCCGAGGTGGGCAAGCGCACCGAGACGTTCATCCGCTTCTCGACCGTCGCCGACTCGCTCGGCGGCGCGGACGCGGTGCGCGACCCGCGCGGCTTCGCCCTCAAGTTCTACACGGACGAGGGCAATTACGACCTGGTCGGGAACAACACCCCGGTGTTCTTCATCAAGGACCCGATCAAGTTCCCCGACTTCATCCACTCGCAGAAGCGCGACCCGTTCACGGGCAAGCAGGAGCCGGACAACGTCTGGGATTTCTGGGCGCACGCCCCCGAGGCGACGCACCAGGTCACCTGGCTGATGGGCGACCGCGGCATCCCCGCCTCGTACCGTCACATGAACGGCTACGGCTCGCACACCTACCAGTGGACGAACGCCGCGGGCGAGGCCTTCTTCGTCAAGTACCACTTCAAGACGAACCAGGGCGTGCGGTCCCTCTCCGCCGACCAGGCCGCCGAGCTCGTCGGCAAGGACGCCAACTCGCACCAGACGGACCTGCTCCAGGCCATCGAGCGCGGCGTCAACCCCTCCTGGACGCTGCACGTCCAGGTGATGCCGGCCGCCGACGCCGCCGACTACCGGTTCAACCCGTTCGACCTCACCAAGGTGTGGCCGCACAGCGACTACCCGCTCCAGCGGGTCGGCCGCCTGGTGCTGGACCGCAACCCGGACAACGTCTTCGCCGAGGTCGAGCAGGCCGCGTTCTCGCCGAACAACTTCGTGCCCGGCATCGGTCCGTCCCCGGACAAGATGCTCCAGGGCCGGCTGTTCGCCTACGCGGACGCGCACCGCTACCGCCTGGGCGTCAACCACACCCACCTGCCGGTGAACGCCCCGCGGACCGCCGTCGTCGACAACTACGGCCGCGACGGCGTCCACGCGACCCGCAACGGCTCGCGCCACGACAAGAACTACGAGCCCAACTCGTACGCCGGTCCGGCGCAGACCGACGCGGCGCTCGCCGCGCCGCTGGCGATCCACGGCTGGACGGGCACCCACGAGGCGCCCGCCCACACCAAGGACGACGACTTCTTCCAGGCGGGCGAACTCTTCCGGCTCATGTCGGAGGACGAGAAGGGCCGCCTGGTCGCGAACATCACCGGAGGCCTCTCGCAGGTCACCCGCGACGACGTGATCGAGAAGAACCTCGCCCACTTCCACGCCGCCGACGCCGACTACGGCAAGCGCGTCGAGAAGGCCGTCCGCGCCCTGCGCGAGGACTGACCTTCCCCCTGGACCCTGCCCGTACCGCGCACCCGGATGAGGGGTGCCGCGCGGCACGGGCAGGACGACGAGGCCGCGGCGGTCGAGCGATGCCAGTGCGGTGGTGAAGGACCCGGGGACCGTCTCCTGACCTGAAGGAGACGCCCTCCCCCGGGCCGATCGCCGCCGCCGCGGTCCCTGTCACCCGGCGACACCTCTGTCGCTCCCCAACGAGGGCGCGGAGTACGGATACGGTCCCGTACTCCGCGCCCTTCCGCGTGCGCGGCCCCGGGCCCTGGGCCGGGGAGGACCCGAGGTCAGGGGGTCCCGGCGCCGTAGCTGTAGTCGGAGACGACGGTGTCGTCGGTGTCGCGCAGGCGGGCGGTGTCGCCCTTGTCGTTCCAGAGGGGGCGTCCACTGCCGTAGACGTGGCCGCCCCACTCGGGGTGGACCTCGTTGGTGTAGATACGGATCCGTTGGCCGGGCTGGAGCACGGTGTTCGGCGGGAAGGTGAAGTTCTGGCCGGGGTCGTCGGCGAAGAGGGTCCAGCCGGAGATGTCCCCGGGGGCCGTGCCCCGGTTGACGATCTCGACGTACTCGTCGGCCTGGGTGCGCTTGACCGCGCCCTTGTAGCGGATATCGGCGATGACCACGTCCGGAGCGCCCACGCGGGAGAGCGCGGCGACGATGTGGGCGCTGTTGGCGCCGTTCTCCGGGCTGATGAACTTGTTGACGATCTGGCCGTTCTGCTTGAAGCCGGTGATCACGACGGCGTACTCCTCGCCGTCGATGGTCACGCTCTCCGGGGACACCCTCGTGGGGAGGTCGACCTCGTCGTCGGGGGTGGGGCCGTCGTTGGGCGTCTCGAAGTGGTGGAAACGGAAGGTGAAGTCCCGGTCGGTGTCGTCCTCCTCGAACCGGACGCCCACCGCGAGATCGACGGCGAACCGGTTGTCCGCCCCGCCCTGGATGGGGAAGTTCTGGTGGGTGAAGGTGCCCAGCGTGAACTCCGCGCCGTCGACCTTCGCCTCGACCGTTCCGCCGGCGAACACGTAGCCGCTCTTGCCTCCGCCGACGGGAACGCCCCAGTGGACGTGGTCGGCGCCGAGACCGGCGAGGTTGGGCGGGGCGGGGCTGACGGCGGTCCAGATTCCGGACGTCGTGACTGTGGACATGCTGGGGCTTCTCCTTCTTCGGTGGTGCGTCGCCGTCCGTCGGGCAGACGCGTGCGACTCGTCGGGGGTCGGTGGACGGCATCGGGCCGACTCCGGGAGCCCGCGTCCGACGGGCCGCGTCCGACACCCTCCCCGGCGGTTCGGGCGGGGAATCCGCTTTCCTGATCAGGAGACCGCGTCCTGCCGCACGGACGCCGTATTCCGGTCACGTGCGAGGACGCGGCGGCAGGCCTGAACCGCGTGGTCCGCGGCCCGGCGCCGGCGGGTCCCGTCGGCGGGCGACCGCTGTCCGTCCGCCGGGAGGGGCGGAGCGCTCGCGGGGAGGGGCGGAGCGCCCGCGGGGAGGGGCGGAGCGCCCGCGGGGAGGGGTGTTCGCGGGCCATCTCCGTGCCGCGCAATCATGGCCCGAAGACGCGTCCCCCGTTCGAGTGGTGCGGCTCTCCGCGTCCGAGGGAGGGCACGGCGAGGGCCCCTGGTCCGGAGTGAACCTCCGGGCCAGGGGCCCTCGCCGTGTGCGGGTGAGTCCGTCAGGACGCCGTCAGGGGGCGGATCGCGGTGGGCGCGTGGGACGCGTCCGTGGCGATGTCCTCGAACTCGTTGACCGACGCGATGTCACTGCCGCTCATCGCGATGTTCGTGACCCGCTCCAGGATCGCCTCGACGACCACCGGCACCCGGAACTCCGCGGCGAGCTTCTTCGCCTCCTCGAAGGCCGGCAGCAGCTGGTCCGGCTCGGTGACCCGGATCGCCTTGCAGCCGAGTCCCTCGACGACCTTGACGTGGTCCACGCCGTAGACGCCCAGCTCCGGGGAGTTGAGGTTCTCGAACTCCAGGTTGACCTGGAAGTCGATGTCGAAGTTGCGCTGCGCCTGGCGGATGAGCCCCAGGTAGGAGTTGTTCACCAGGACGTGGACGTACGGGATGCGGTGCTGCGCGCCGACGGCCAGCTCCTCCAGCATGAACTGGAAGTCGTAGTCGCCGGAGAGGGCGACGACCGTGCCCTCCGGGTCCGCGGTGGCGACGCCCAGCGCGGCCGGGATCGTCCAGCCGAGGGGGCCCGCCTGGCCGCAGTTGATCCAGTGGCGCGGCCTGTAGACGTGCAGCATCTGCGCGCCGGCGATCTGGGAGAGGCCGATCGTGGTGACGTAACGGGTCTCGGGGCCGAACGCCCGGTTCATCTCCTCGTACACGCGCTGCGGCTTCAGCGGCACGTTGTCGAAGTGGGTGCGGCGCTGGAGGGTCGCCCTGCGCTCCTGCGTGGACGCGGCCCAGGCCGAACGGTCCTTCAGCTCGCCCTTCGCCTTCAGCTCGCGCGCCACCTCGACGAAGAGCGTCAGCGCGGCCTTGGCGTCGGAGGCGATGCCGAGGTCCGGGGCGAAGATCTTGCCGAGCTGGGTGGGCTCGATGTCGACGTGGACGAAGGTGCGGCCCTGGGTGTAGACGTCCAGCTTGCCGGTGTGGCGGTTGGCCCAGCGGTTGCCGATGCCGAGGACGAAGTCGGACTCCAGGAAGTTCGCGTTGCCGTAGCGGTGCGAGGTCTGGAGGCCCACCATGCCGGCGTTCAGCTCGTGGTCGTCGGGGAGGATGCCCCAGCCCATCAGGGTCGGGACCACCGGGACGCCGGTCAGCTCGGCGAACTCCACCAGGAGTTCGGAGGCGTCGGCGTTGATGATGCCGCCGCCCGCGACGAGCAGCGGGCGCTCCGAGGCGTTCAGCATCTGGACCGCCCGCTCGATCTGCTTGCGGGAGGCCGCGGGCTTGTGCACCGGGAGGGGCTCGTACAGCTCGGGGTCGAACTCGATCTCGGTGAGCTGGACGTCGATCGGCAGGTCGATGAGGACCGGGCCGGGCCGGCCGGTGCGCATCAGGTGGAAGGCCTGCTGGAAGACGCCGGGGACCTGCGCGGCCTCCAGGACGGTGGTCGCCGCCTTGGTGACCGGCTTGGCGATCGAGGCGATGTCGACGGCCTGGAAGTCCTCCTTGTGCAGGACGGCGGTCGGCGCCTGGCCGGTGATGCACAGGATCGGGATGGAGTCGGCGATGGCGGAGTACAGACCGGTGATCATGTCGGTGCCCGCCGGGCCCGACGTGCCGATGCAGACGCCGATGTTGCCGGCCTTGGCCCGGGTGTAGCCCTCGGCCATGTGGGAGGCGCCCTCGACGTGCCGGGCCAGCGTGTGCTGCACCCCGCCGGAGGCCTTGAGGGCCGCGTAGAAGGGGTTGATCGCCGCACCCGGCACACCGAACGCGTTGCTGACGCCTTCGCGCTTGAGGATCTCAACTGCCGCTCGGGCAGCGGTCATACGAGGCATTGAGTGCTCCTGCTCGGGATTGGTGGAGTCGGGCTCTGTCGCGCCACCTGAGAGCACCAATTCCGCATTACGGAAATTCGGTTCTGCTATACGGAAGCAATCTAAAACGTGGAACGACCCCCGTCAAGGGCGCGGACGGCCACCCGCCCCCACGAAGTCCGCCGACCCCCTCCCCAGAGCCCCGCTCCTGGTGGACGATGGCGTGACGAGGGAGGCACGGAGCGCGGTCGGCCGCGCAACCGTGCCGGAGGGAGACGATCGTGGAGTCCGTGCCGGTCCGGTGCCCTGTCTGCAACCGGGACCACGCCTACAGAACACCGGCCTACCCCTGCCCGTGCGGGACGCCCACCGCCCCGCCGCTGCTGCGCGGCGCCCCGGCGGTCCGGGTCGCCCACCGCAGCTGGAACGACGCGTGGGTCACCGTCCGCTGCGCGTCCTGCGCCCGGGAGAACCAGTGGCCCCAGCCCGAGCTGTGCTGCCCGTGCGGGACCGTCCTGCGGATACCGGTACGCCCGGTGGCCGGCGCACCGGACCCGGCCGCGCCGGTCTCCCCCGCCCACATCCCGCTGCCGCGCACCGCCGCGCACCCGCGCCCGGCCTTCCGGCCGATGACGATCCGCACGGGCCACGACGCGGTGAGCGCGGCCGGCCTCTATCTGACCTGGCTGGGCTACCGCGACGTCGGCAGGCCCGGAGCCGGCCCGGCCTCCGGGATCGACCTGCGTGCGGACGGGCTGATCGCGCGGGTCGACTCCAGCACCCGGCCGACGACGCTCCGCGCGGTCGAGACCCTCTGGCTCAACGCGCTCAGCACATCGGCGACCGGGGTGTTCTTCTCCCTCGCGGGATACGCGGCCGACGCCGGGGCCCGCGCGGACGGCGTCGGACTCCCGCTCTTCGTCATGGACCTCACCGGGAGCCCCCAGCCGGTGAACAGCCCCGCGGACGAGCTGGTGAGCACGGGCGCCTGAACGTCGACGGCCACGAGCAGCCCTGGGCCCTGTCGTCGAACTGCCGCCTGACCCCGCAGGGCCGCCCTCCGGGCGACGACGGCAGTTCGACGACAGGACCTAGGAGGCTCCTGGACGTGTGTTCCGGGGCCGTCCGGCGGTCCCGCGGACATCCTGATCCGGCCACTTCGTACCGGTCCGCCGTCCGGCGCGGCACACTGAGTACATGCGTATCCGCTCCGCCAGACGCTCGGATCTCCCGCTGCTCCAGGACATCGAGCGCGCCGCAGGGGAACCGTTCCGGGACTTGGGCATGGCCTTCGTGGCCGACGACGATCCGCCCCCGCTCGACCTGCTGGAGAGCTACCGGCAGGCAGGCCGCTGCTGGGTGGCCACCGACCCCCTCTCCGGCAGCGGCGACCGGCCGCTCGGCTATGTGCTCGCCGACCCCGTCGACGACGCCCTGCACATCGAGCAGGTCTCGGTCGACCCCGCCGCAGCCCGCCGGGGCATCGGCCGGGACCTGATCGCCCATCTCGCCGCCCTGGCCGCGCCCCGGGGCATGGCGGCGCTCACCCTGACCACCTTCACCGATGTGCCGTGGAACGCCCCGTACTACGCCCGCATCGGCTTCCGGATCCTGACCGATCCCGAACTCACCGACGGGCTGCGCGCGATCCGGGCCGAGGAGGCCCAGCACGGCCTGGACCGCTGGCCCCGGGTCTGCATGCGGCGCGAACTGGCGCCCGCAGACCGGCCGTCGGGCGCCGCGGGGGCCGTGAGGATTCCGCGTATGCCGGACGCCTCGGCGGCCCCTGACACGGTGGAGGCCGTCGCTGTCAGTGGCAGCCCGTAAGCTGTGCGCATGGCTTTACTCCCCGACAGCTCCTTTCCCGCAGACCGCCCCGGACCCGCCGCCGAGCAGGCCAACGAGGCGATCCGCGCCCTCGTCGACGCCTCCGGGCAGGACTGGTCCGAGATGGAGTCCGCGACGTACGAAGTGCTGCTGATCGAATGGGCGGCGGCGACCCGGGGCGACCACGACATCGTCGAAGCCGCCTGACCCACCGCCCGTCCGCCCGCCCCGCCGCACGCCTGTCCGCTCGGTCCGCGTGCGCCCGCTCAGTCCGCGTACGTCTCGCGCAGTTCGATCTTGCGGACCTTGCCGCTCACCGTCATCGGGAAGGTCTCCAGGATCCGCAGCCTGCGCGGGATCTTGTAGTGCGCGAGCCGCTCCCGGCAGTACGCGGAGATCTCCTCCAGGGTGGGCGGGTCGGCGGGGTCGCGGGCGATGACGCAGGCCAGGATCTCCTCGCCGTAACGCTCGTCCGGCACCCCGACCACCTGGACGTCGGCGACCTTCGGATGGCCGTACAGGAACTCCTCGATCTCCCGTGGATACACGTTCTCGCCACCCCGGATGATCATGTCCTTGATCCGGCCGACGACCTGGACGTAACCGTCCTCGCGCATCACCGCGAGGTCCCCCGTGTGCATCCACCGCCCGGCGTCGACGACTTCGGCGGTGCGGTCGGGCTGGTCCCAGTAGCCGAGCATCACGCTGTAGCCGCGGGTGCGCAGTTCACCGGCGCTGCCGCGCGGCAGCGTGACACCGGTGACCGGGTCGACGACCTTGACCTCGATGTGCGGCAACGCGCGGCCCACCGTGCCGGTGCGGCGGTCCAGGTCGTCGTCGCGGCGGGTCTGGGTGGAGACCGGGGACGTCTCCGTCATCCCGTAGCAGATGGACACCTCGGCCATGTGCATCTCGGCGACGACCCGCTTCATCACCTCGGCCGGGCAGGGAGAACCGGCCATGATCCCGGTGCGCAGCGAGGAGAGGTCGTACGCGGCGAAGTCCGGCAGGTTCAGCTCGGCGATGAACATGGTGGGCACGCCGTACAGCGAGGTGCAGCGCTCCTGCTGGACGGCGGTCAGCACGGCGGCGGGCTCGAAGGACGGTCCCGGGATCACGACGCAGGCGCCGTGCGAGGTGCTGGCGAGGTTGCCCATCACCATGCCGAAGCAGTGGTAGAAGGGGACCGGGAGGCAGATCCGGTCGGCCTCCGTGTACGCGATCGTCTCCCCCACGAAGTAGCCGTTGTTGAGGATGTTGTGGTGGGAGAGCGTCGCTCCCTTGGGGAAGCCCGTGGTGCCCGAGGTGTACTGGATGTTGATCGGGTCGTCGCAGGACAGCTCCGCCTCGCGGGCGGCCAGTCGCTCCCGGGTGACGGCGGGCGCGGCGGCGGTCAGCTCGTCCCAGGACGGGTCGCCGATGTAGTGGACGGCCCGGAGGCCGGGGCAGTCGGCGCGGACCTGTTCGACGAGGGCCCGGTAGTCGCTGGTGCGGTGGGAGAGGGAGGCGACCAGCAGGCAGACGCCCGCCTGTTTGAGGACGAACTCCACCTCGTGGGCGCGGTAGGCGGGGTTGATGGTGACCATGACGGCACCGATCCGGGCCGTGGCGTACTGGACGAGCACCCACTCGGGGCAGTTGACCGCCCAGATGCCGACCCGGTCACCCTTCGCCACCCCCGACGCCATCAGGGCGCGGGCCACCATGTCGACGTCCGCGACGAGTTCGGTGTACGTCCAGCGTCGGCCCGAGGCCATGTCGACCAGCGCCTCGCGGTCACCGTGCACCGCGGCCGTCCGGTCGAGGTTGCGGCCGATGGTGTCGCCGAGCAGCGCGGTGCCGCCGACGCCGTGCGCGTACGCCTGGGTGCTCATGTGAGGTCCCCCTCGTCGAACTCGGCGCCGGAGCCCAGGGCGGTGCGCTCCCGCAGCTCGATGCGGCGGATCTTGCCGGACACGGTCTTGGGCAGCTCCGCGAACTCCAGCCTGCGGATGCGCTTGTACGGGGCGAGGACCGCCCGGGAGTGCGCGAAGAGGACCTTCGCGGTGTCCGGCCCCGGCTCCCAGCCCTCCGCCAGGACGACGTACGCCTTCGGGACGGCGAGGCGGAGCGGGTCGGGGGCGGGCACGACGGCGGCCTCGGCGACCGCCTCGTGCTCCAGCAGGGCGCTCTCCAGCTCGAAGGGCGAGATCTTGTAGTCGGAGGCCTTGAAGACGTCGTCGGCGCGGCCCACATAGGTGATGTAGCCGTCCGCGTCGCGTGCGCCGATGTCCCCGGTGCGGTAGTAGCCGCCCGCCATCGCCTCGGCGGTGCGGTCCGGGTCGCCGTGGTAGCCGGTCATCAGGCCGATCGGGCGGTCGGCCAGATCGAGGGAGATCTCGCCCTCGGTCGCCCCCGGCTGACCGCTGACCGGGTCGAGCAGTTCGACGGTGAAGCCGGGGCTCGGCCGGCCCATGGAGCCGGTCTTGAGGAGCTGGCCGGGGGTGTTGGCGACCTGGACGGCGGTCTCGGTCTGGCCGAACCCGTCCCGGATGGTGACGCCCCACTCCCGCCGGACCGTCTCGATGACCTCCGGGTTCAGCGGCTCGCCGGCCGCGACGACCTCGCGCGGCGGGGTCGTCAACTGGCTCAGGTCGGCCTGGATGAGCATGCGCCAGACGGTGGGCGGGGCGCAGAAGCTCGTGACGCCCGAGCGGTCCATCTCCGCCATCAGACGGCCCGCGTCGAAGCGGGTGTAGTTGAAGATGAAGACGGTGGCCTCGGCGGTCCACGGGGCGAAGAGGTTCGACCAGGCGTGCTTGGCCCAGCCGGGCGAGGAGATGTTCAGGTGGACGTCGCCCGGCCTGAGCCCGATCCAGTACATCGTCGACAAGTGGCCCACGGGGTAGGACACATGGGTGTGCTCGACCAGCTTGGGGCTGGCGGTGGTGCCGGAGGTGAAGTAGAGCATCAAAGGCTCGTCGGCGTCCGTCTCCCGGCCCGGCGTGAACGTGGCGGACGCCTCGGCCGCTCCCGCGTACGGCAGCCAGCCCGCCACCTCCTCGCCCACCGCGATCCGGGTGTAGTCCCCGGGGACCTCGTCGAACTTCGCGGTGTCCGCGTCCCGCACCAGCACATGGCGCACCCGCCCGCGCTCCACCCGGTCGCGCAGGTCGGCGGGGCCGAGGAGCGGGGTGGCGGGGATGACGACGGCGCGGAGCTTCATCGCGGCGAGGGCGGTCTCCCACAGCTCGGCCTGATTGCCGAGCATGACGAGGACGCGGTCGCCCTCCCGTACGCCCTGGGCCTTCAGCCAGTTGGCGGCCCGGTCGGAGCGCTCCGACATCGCCGCGAAGGACACCTCGGTGCGCCGGCCGTCCTCCTCCACGATGTGCAGGGCGGTGCGGTCGTTGTTCTCGGCGATGACGTCGAACCAGTCCAGGGCCCAGTTGAAGTGGTCCGGCCGGGGCCAGCGGAAGCCCGCGTAGGCCCGCTCGTAGTCCTCGCGGTGCTCCAGCAGGAAGTCCCGGGCGGCCCGGAACGTCTCGGTAGCGCTGGTTGCCGACATGTGCCCTCCTCATTACGGACCGGTCGCCTAACATCATGTAAACAGTGACCCAGGTCTCACCACCCCCGGACGGGGGTGGTCCGCTCCCCCGTGCGGGGGAGAGCGGCACGGGCCGGGCGGGAGGACGTCGGAGTGCCGGAACGGGTCGACGCGGTCGAGATGCAGGCCGCGCTGTTGAGACTGCGCCGCACGAGCGGGCTCCCCGTGGTCTTCGGCGGCCTGCTGTCCGACGCGCGCCATGCGCGGATCGCCGAGCTGAACGGGGCGCAGACCAGCGCGTTGCGCGGGCTGGTCATCTCCGCCGGGAGCGGCCTGGGCGGCAAGGCCATCGCGCTGTCCCGGCCCTGTGCGGTGACGGACTACGCCTCCGCGCGCCACATCAGCCACGAGTACGACGCGGCGGTGGCGGCGGAGGGGCTGCGCTCGGTCGTCGCGGTCCCCGTCGTCGTACGGCGTGCGGTGCGGGGCGTGCTGTACGGGGCGATGCGCACGCCGGTCACGCTGGGCGACCGGACGTTCGACGCGATGGTGGCGGCGGCCCGTGACGTGGAGCAGTCGCTCGCGGTGCGGGACGAGGTGCGGCAGTTGCTGGCGGCGGGCCGGGAGCAGGTGACCGATCCGGACACGGCCCCAGGGGCCTGGGAGGACGTGCGCGAGGCCCACCGCGAACTGCGCGCGCTGGCCCCGAGGGTCGTCGACCCGGCCCTGCGCGACGAACTGCTGGACGTCTGCGGGCGGCTGGCCTCGGCGGCCGGCGCCAAGGCGCCCGCGGCCCGGGAGATCAGCCTCGCGCCGCGCGAGGTGGATGTGGTGGCGTGTGTGGCGGCGGGCGCGACGAACGCGGCGGCCGCCGAGCGGCTGGGGCTGCGGCCGGAGACGGTGAAGGGCTATCTGCGGTCCGCGATGCGGAAGTTGGGGGCGCACACGCGGCTGGAGGCCGTGGTGGCGGCCCGCCGGGCGGGGCTGCTGCCCTGACCTGCGGGCCGCGGGGCCTCGGGGGTCTCAGTCGCCGTGGTCCAGGAACGTGCCGAACCGGATGTCGTGGTCGGTCGCGTCCGTCATCACGGTCAGCATCCGCGCCGCCTCCTCGGTGATCTCCGCGCGCTCGGCGCGGACCAGGCTCCGCAGCGGCTGGACGGTCAGGATCGCGGTGCCCCTCTCGCGTTCGACGCGCCAGACGGCGTCGAAGAACCCGTCGATCAGCACGGACCCGTACGCCTGGTTGCCCACCCCGTTGCGCCCCTTGTTCACCGGGGCGATCACGCGGGTGCGGTCGGCGTGGCCGAGGAGGAGGTTGTCGAACTCGGGCAGGAAGCGCGGCGGGGCCGGGGTGTCGGGGTCGGGGCGCGGGGCGTCCGGGAGGTCGAAGAGCTCGACGCCCCGCTCGTCCCGGAAGGTGAGCAGCCGGGGCCTGAGCCGTTCGAAGACCTCCTTCGTGCGGGTGAGCCCCGCCCACGACTGGAAGTCCATCACCGAGGCGGGGCCGAACGCTCCGAGGTAGCGCAGCACGGTGGCGTCGGGCGCGGGCACCGGTTCGGCGGGCCGGCCCAGCCAGTGCTCCACGGTGGTCAGGGCGACCCCTCCGCTCCGGCCCCACAGCCCGCGCGGGGTGACCTGGACGAGCGGCAGCAGGCAGCGGGCGGCGACGGTGAGCGCGAGGGGGTCGGCGTCCGGCCAGTGGGCGAGCAGTTCCTCCCGCAGCTCCTTCACCGGGCGCGGGCGCTCCACGACCAGCTCCTCGGCCACCGCCGCGAGCCGGTCCAGGTCCACTCCTTCCAGCCGGCGCCGGAAGGTCTTCAGCTCCCGTTCGCGTGCCGCCTGCACCAGGGGGCGCAGGGTGAGCGCGTCGTCAGCCGTGTGGGTGTGGAGGGTGGAGCGGAGGGTGACGATCCGGACCACCTCGCGGGACTCCATCAGAGCGGACAGTTCCTCGGGGTCGAAGTCCGCGAGCCGGGCGTACAGCTGGTAGTACGGCGGCTTGGTGTTCTGGGCCTGGAGCCCGAGGAGGTGGGCGACCGCGTCCTTCGCGGACCTCTCCGACCGGCGCAGCAGGAGCTGACGGTCCAGGGTCGCCCGGTTCAGCGCCCGGGTGGACAGGACGCCGGAATGCGCGGCGGTGGGGTGTGCGGCGGTGCGGTGCGTCTTCGCTGCCATGGTCCGCACGTTACCGGGGCTTGCGGACCGTTACGGTCCGCAAGGGAGGGCGGGGGTGCGTTACGCCCACCGGACGCGTGCGCCGAGCGTCCCGGCCGGGGCCGGTTCCATGATGAACCGTGATCAGTGTCCTGTTCGCCGTCCTCACCGCGCTCAGCAACGGTTCCGCCTCGGTGCTCCAGCGCCGGGCGGCGATGCGGGTGCCCGACAGCGAGGCGATGCGGCTCTCCCTGATCGGTCATCTGCTGCGGCAGAAGGTGTGGCTGGCGGGGATCGGGCTGGTGATCGTGGCGGCCGTCTGCCAGGCGGTCGCCCTGGCCACCGGGCCGATCGCGGTGGTCCAGCCGATCTTCGTGATCGAGCTTCCGGCGACGCTGCTGATCGCCGGGTTCGTGATGCGGGTCCGGGTGGACCGGGCCGTCCGGTACGGCGTCGCGGCCGTCACGGTCGGCCTCGCGATCGGCATGGTGTCGGCAGCGCCGGTCGAGGGCAGCGACACGGTGCGGGACGCGGCGTGGATTCCGGCGCTGGTGGTGACGGGGCTGTGTTCGAGGCGGCGCTGATCGGCGCGGCGCTGCGGACGCGCGGCAACCCGCGGGCCGCCCTGCTGGGGCTGGCCGCCGCGTGCGGCTACGCGCTGACGGCCGCTCTGATGAAGGACGCGATGGCGAACCTCGACGACGGCGGCGCTCCGGCGCTGCTGGCGTCCTGGCAGCTGTACGCGACGGCGGCGGCCGGGGTGGGCGCGCTGTTCCTGCTCCAGAACGCTCTTCAGGCGGGCAGTCTGGTGGCCGTGCAGCCGATGCTGACCCTGGGGGACGCGCTGATCAGCATCCTGTACGGGGTGACGTTGTTCGGCGAGGAACTGCGGACCGGCTGGTGGCTGCTGCCCGAGCTGGCGGCGCTGGCCCTGATCGCCGCGGGGTGCGTGCGGCTCGCCCGTACACCGCTGGCGGCGGGCACGCTCGCGCCACCGCCACCGCCACCGCCACCGCCACCGCCGTCCGCGCCTCGGTGAACGCCCGGGTCAGGGGGCGGTCACGGGGGTGACCCGCTCGCCCGGGGGCACGGGCCCCGGGGGTGTGCCGTCGCCGAACGGGCGCCCGCCGAGCTGTTCGCGGTGGTGCGGAGCGGTCCAGCCGGAGAGGTCGGGGCCGACGGGGACGATGCCGGTGGGGTTGATACCCGTGTGCACCTGGTAGTAGTGCCGCTTGATGTGGTCGAAGTCGACCGTGTCGCCGAATCCGGGCGTCTGGTAGAGGTCGCGCACGTAACCCCACAGGACGGGGTCCTCGGTCAGCTTGTTCCGGTTGCACTTGAAGTGGCCGTGGTAGACGGCGTCGAAGCGGACCAGGGTGGTGAAGAGGCGGATGTCGGCCTCGGTGATGGTGTCGCCGACCAGGTAGCGGCGGTCCGCGAGGCGGGCGGAGACCAGGTCGAGGCGGCGGAACAGGGCTGCGTACGCCTCCTCGTACTCCTCCTGGGAGCTGGCGAACCCCGCGCGGTACACGCCGTTGTTGACGTCCCGGTAGACGCCCTCCATGACCTCGTCGATCTCGTCGCGCAGCGGTTCGGGGTAGAGGTCGGGGGCGCCGGGCCGGTGCAGGGCGGTCCATTCGGTGGCGAGGTCGAGGGTGATCCGCTGGTAGTCGTTGGTGACCAGCTTCCCGCTCGGTACGTCCACGATCGCGGGCACGCTGACACCGCCGGGATAACCGCGCTCCCGGGCGTCGTAGGCCTCGCTCAGATAGCGGATGCCGAGGACCGGGTCCGCGCCGCCCGGGTCGAGGGTGAACCGCCAGCTGCGGTCGTCCTGGATGGGGTCGGCGACGGCGAGCGACAGCGCGTCCTCCAGGCCGAGGAGCCGCCGGGAGACCAGGGCGCGGCTCGCCCAGGGGCACGCGCGGCTCACGACGAGCCGGTAGCGGCCAGGTTCCACGGGCCAGCCGTCGCGTCCGTCGGCGGTGATCCGGTCGGCGAAGTGGCTCCGGGACCGCTTGAACGGCTTGTGGCCGTAGGAGGTGTTGCCGTCGCTCCCGGCGCTGTCCGCTCCGCCGCTGTCCGCTGTCGTGCCGTTCATACCGCGCTCCTCGATGCGTCGCTCGGTTCGTGTGCTGTACGTCGTCTGCCCCGCCGGTCGGCGCCCACCTCGGCCAGCGCCACGATCAGGGCAGCCAGTACGAAGGCGACGGACACGACGAGCCCGTGGTCGTAGGCGTCGGCCCAGCCGTCCGGGCCGACCTGGGCGAAGAACACCGCGCCGACGGCGGCGATCCCGATCGCGGAGCCGACCCGCTGGCCGGTCTGCAGGGTGCCCCCGGCGCTTCCGGCCCGGTCCACCGGCACCTCCGCGAGGGTCAGGGTCTGGTTCGGGGCGATGACCAGGCCGCTGCCGAGACCGGCGAGGAGCAGCGGGGCGGCCATGGCCCAGCCCGCCTCCTTGCCGGGGACCAGGTGGACGGCGAGCGCGGTTCCGGCGAGGCCGAGCGCGACCATGGCCAGGCCCGCCACCACGAGGGGGCGGCCGAAGCGCCCGACGAGCCGGCCGCCGATGGACGCGGCGACGCCGGAGCCGAGGGCGAAGGGGGTGATGGCGAGTCCGGCCAGGAGGGCGGAGTAGCCCAGGCCGGACTGGAGGTAGAGGGTCGTGACGAAGAAGATCGAGGTGAACCCGGCGAAGTAGAGCAGGA